>NZ_DATDJO010000016.1:0-72627 GCF_036520495.1 Povalibacter sp.
CAATTTGCGTTTGAGATCGCCGTTCGCCACGCCCGTCACGACTTCGGCGATGCCGCGCACCTGGTTGGTCAAATTCGCCGCCATCAGGTTCACGTTGTCGGTGAGATCCTTCCAGGTACCGGCGACGCCTTCCACGCGCGCCTGGCCGCCGAGCTTGCCTTCGGTACCGACTTCGCGCGCCACGCGCGTCACTTCGGAGGCGAAGGAGTTCAGCTGGTCCACCATCACGTTGATGGTGTTCTTGAGTTCGAGGATTTCGCCCTTGACGTCGACGGTGATCTTTTTGGAGAGGTTGCCGCTCGCGACCGCCGTCGTGACTTCGGCGATGTTGCGCACCTGGCCGGTGAGGTTCGCGGCCATCAGGTTCACGTTGTCGGTCAGATCCTTCCAGGTGCCGCCGACGCCCTCCACTTTCGCCTGACCGCCGAGCTTGCCTTCGGTACCGACTTCGCGCGCCACGCGCGTCACTTCGGAGGCGAAGGAGTTGAGCTGGTCCACCATCGTATTGATGGTGTTCTTGAGTTCGAGAATTTCGCCCTTGACGTCGACGGTGATCTTTTTGGAGAGATTGCCGCTCGCGACCGCCGTCGTGACTTCGGCGATGTTGCGCACCTGGCCGGTCAGGTTGGCGGCCATGTGGTTCACGCTGTCGGTCAGATCCTTCCAGGTACCGGCGACGCCGCGGACGTTGGCCTGGCCGCCGAGCTTGCCTTCGGTACCCACCTCGCGCGCCACGCGCGTGACTTCGGAGGCGAAGGAGTTCAGCTGGTCCACCATGGTGTTCACGACGGTACTGATGCGCAGGTACTCGCCGCGCATCGGTCGGCCGTCGATTTCCAGGTTCACCGCCTGGGACAGGTTGCCCTTGGCGACGGCGCCGATGACGCGCGCGACCTCGGATACCGGGAACGCCATGTCGCTGACCAGGCCGTTGATGGAATCGACGCATTGCGCCCAGCTGCCGGTGGCGGCATGCAGCTTGGCGCGCTCCGACAGCTTGCCTTCACGCCCGACCATGGCATTGAGGCGCTCGAATTCGCGCGCCATGGAATCGTTGAGCTCGACTACCTCATTGAAGATATTGGCGATTTCGCCATCTATATCGGAGAGATCGCCGGGTAGCCGGACCGAGAAATCGCCGCGCTTGAGTGCGCGAAGCGCCTTGAGGATGTCGCGACGTTGCAAGGACGTCGCATCACTGGCAGCCACAACCACTGGATCTCTCCGGAGTCAGATTCCGCGTAACCCAAAAGGAACCGTTAATTGTTCTGCGCCCGGACAGACTCCCTGTCCGCAACGTGGCCCCTCTCCCGCGCCTGACGCGCATTGGCTCGGAATGTCCGGGAACCGTCGGCGGTTCCATTACGTTGAGGAATTCGTCGCGCTGGTGAAGGTCCGACGTGCGATATTGGCTGGTATGGACCCGTGGATCCGGGACGTTCCTTACGGTCGCTCGGTATGGCGTAATGGCCGTACGGCCGGCTCAGCAAGGCGTATAGCGGGCGTCGCAACCGACCGCGAACACAACAGGCATCAATAAAGGATTCGCATCACCTATGGGTGAAACTGCCAACAAGACGGCCTTACTGCCGTGCGTCCTCGTCGTGGAGGATGAAATCCTCGTTCGCATGTTCGCCGTCGACGTGCTCGAAGAGGCGGGCTTCGAAGTCATTCAGGCCGGTAGCGGGGCCGAAGCACTGCAGGCGCTCGCCGAGCGCAAGGCCGACCTCAGCGCCGTGATCATCGATCTGGGACTGCCCGACCGGCGCGGCGACGAGATTGCCGCGGAGATCCGCGCGCAGTGCCCGACATTGCCGATCATCATCGCCAGCGGACGTAGCGAGCGGGAACTGGTCGACCAGTTCGCATCAGACAAGGCAGTGGCCATCCTGCCGAAGCCGTATACGGAACCCTTGATGCTGGAAGTCTTCGGCAGACTCGGGGTCCGCTCGGTGCAGTGAGTTACGCCGCGACGGCGTAACTCACTCCTTCCGCCTGCAGCGCGGCGCGCACGGCAGGACGCGCCGCGACACGATCCAGGTAGTCGTGCAGCACCGGCCACGGCGCAAGATCGATGGCGACCGAATCGCTCCAGCGCAGCACCGCGAAGAGATACGCATCGGCGATCGTGTAGCGATCGTCTGCGGCCCACGACCGCGACCAGAGTTCGGCGCTGATCCAGTCGAAGCGGCGCGTCAGTCGCTGCACCGACCATTCCTTCAGGTCTGATGAAGCACGATCCCCTGCCAGCAAGGGGATAAAGGGCTTGTGCAGCTCCGCCGCCACAAAGGCGAGCCATTCCAGCACCCTGTAACGCGCCAACCCGGCATGGGGAATCAATCCCGCAAGCGGATGCAGATCCGCCAGGTACTGCAGGATCACGGGGCCTTCGGTGAGCCGCCGGCCATCGTCCAGTTCCAGGACGGGCACGTAGTTCTTGCCGTGAATCGCCTCGAAATCTTCTCCCGTGCTGGTGCGATGCGTCCGCAGATCGACGCACTCGAGTGTGAATTCCAGCCCGACGTCCCGCAGCACGATGTGCGGCGCGAGCGAACAGGCGCCGGGCGAGTAATACAGTTTCATGGGCGGCTCCCTGTGCATGTGGCAACTGTCGACAGGGCAACAGTAAACATCCGATGCTCAATCCAACAGGTTCGAGACGCTCGCGAGCTGCGCAAATCGTCTGAGAATCGACACTCAGTGCTGGATTGATGAAACCGCCGAAACAGTCAATTTCTGCGCGCCGCGTCTTTCGATGAGGGGTCGCGGGCGTAGGCTAGGTGCTTGTCCAAGTCATCGTCGCCCCTTCTCCACACTTCAGTCAGGGCTCTTCGCATGGACGTACTGTCGAACGTTTTGAATGTCACCAGTCTCGCCACCAGCGTAATCGGATCGCGTGAGTTCCTGGCGCCATGGGCCATCGTCGTCGATGCTCCGCAGGAAACTGCCGTGCACATCATCAGACGCGGCGCCGCGTGGTTGCGCCACGGCGATGCCGAGCCGATCCGCCTGAATGCCGGCGACATCGTGCTGCTCGCCAGCGGCAGCAAGCACGTGTTGTCGTCGGATCGCGATCCGCGCGAGCCCGAACCCGTCACACAAGCCATCGCGCGCGCCCACAACAACGTAGTGCCGTCACTGCGCGGGCGCAATGACGGCAGCGGTGAATCGACGCTGCTGCAGTGTGCCGGCTACAGCTTCTCCAGCGATGGGTTTTCACCCGAGGGTGCGCACCCGCTGCTGTCGCTGCTGCCACCGGTCATCGTCGTACCGGCGGATCGCGTTAACGAAGATCCGGAATTGCAACTGCTGCAACGCCTGCTGGCCCACGAGGCAGCGCGTCGTGAGGCCGGTGTCGAACTGGTGCTGCCGCGATTGATCGACACACTGTTCGTCTATGTGCTGCGCGTGTGGTTGCGCGATCAACCGGAAGGCACGGCGGGGTGGCTCGGCGCGTTGCGGGATCCGCAGATCCGCAAGGCATTGACCCTGATCCACGAATCGCCGCAGGCGCCGTGGACCGTGGAGTCGCTCGCACGTCAGGCCGCGATGTCACGGGCCGCCTTTGCGAAACGCTTCATGGACCTGGTGGGCCAGCCGCCGCTGGCGTATGTCACGCGCTGGCGCATGGATCTCGCAGCGAAGTTGCTGCGTGAGTCACGCGAGCCGGTGGCGCGCATCGCGAGCAAGGTCGGCTATCTGTCGGAGACGGCATTCGCAAAGGCCTTCCGTCGACGTCGCAAGATGCCGCCGGGCGCGTATCGCTTCCAACGCACACGACGTGCACGTGCAGCAGAAATTGGCGTGCCCGAGGTCGCACGCGTGGATCAGCAGGGAGTGTGAACTCGCAGCGGGGCGTGGGACTCGGGCCAGGGAAGAGCGCACCTTCCCTTCTGCCCGAGCCCCGCCTTGACGTTACTGACTTCTGGTGACGATCTCCTCGTCGACAGCGGTTAGAAACCCTTGGACGCAACCGTCCAGTTAGGGAGTTGACCGAGGTCGTTGTCCGGCCCTACGAGGAAGTCGAGTGCTTCCGTATTGCCGTTCAGAGTGCCGTCCAGAAACTCGACGACTGCCTGCACGAGCTGGAGCTGCACCGCGCGAGAGGCCGTGCCGAAGAAACCACCGTGGCCGGCCGTAGCGTGCGACGCGAACACAGCGGGTACCGCCTCTGTGCGCTCGTAGCTTCCGATGGAATTCGGATAGGCGACGTCGCCCGTTCCACCGGCTACGAACATCACGGGGCCGGAAAGATTGTTCAGATACTGACGACACACGGCGAGCGGACCCGATTGACCGCCGGTGCTGTCATCCGGGAAGCAACCACTGTTCAGACTGACGACTGATTTCACGCGCGCATCGTGCTCGCCTGTCCAAAGCGCATCGATGCCTCCGCAAGAGTGACCCATCGTCGCAACCCGGCTGGCGTCGAGATGATTGTGATACTTCGGGCCGCCGCGGCCGGGAGAGGAGGTCGCCCAATTGATCGCGTTCTTCAAGCGATCCTCCGTTGCTTGCGCACCGGGGGCGGAGGACGCATCAGGTTCACCGTAAGCGATGACGACGAATCCGCGGGCCGCGAGCTGCATCAGGAAGTAGAGGTGGCCATCGTTACTCGCGGAGCACGCGCCGTTGCTCCAGGCCACGATCGGGAACTTGTCCTTGGGCCCGTTCAGATCAGCGGGACGATACACCGTGAAACCCGCAAGCCCCGGCGCATCCTCGCGCACCACATCAAGAAACTGATCCATCGCCGCAGGACTGGAATGCGGGTGATGGTGATGGTGCTCGCCCTTGTCCTTGTCCTTATCCTTGTGAGCGTGAGAGACGGAAACGATCATCGCACCCGCGAGGATCATCAATGGAATGTGCGCCTTGCGGGAAAGCAAACCGAATGTACTCATCGTTGTAGCCTCGTAGTTATCGTTGAGCGCTCTGGCAACTCGCCAACGAATGGCAACAACGAGCCCCCACACCGAAGACGCGCTGCAGCCATCCTCGGCGATACCCCCTGGGCTGGAAACTCCGGCCTTCTGGTGATCCCTTCAATATCGCGGACGAGCTGACATGTCGCGACGAAGCGGTGACGCGGCGATGGCAGCTCGCCATTAAAGCAGTTGATTCAAGCAGACGTTAGATACCCGTCCGATGCGTGTCAATAGGGCGTTTCGTCCGTGACAATACCGAAGCAGATCCTCGCAGCATTTGGCCTGTGCCAGGGTCAACTGCCTGTTCGCTTCGCGCGCGGCGCGCGAGAATTTGTTTATGGATCCGCTAACATCCGCACTGATGCAGACCGTTGAGCTGAACATCCTGTGTCCGCGCTGCGGGCAGACGTTGGCACGGAGACGCACGCATGGCAGTGCATATCGTTCGGTTGGGCAGCGCTCGTGGCGCCAACGAAGGGCCCCGATTCGGGACCGTGCGACGCCCGCCGCGTGGCGTACCCAGGAGCGAATACGCATCGCGGGACCTTTACGATGTCTGGCTGCCGAATCTGGCGCCGAGTGAAGAACTGGTGAAACTGGCTCTGAGCGCGGACGAACGCGCCTGGAAAACATTCGTGCGGCGCTATCGCGCCGAAATGAAAACCCCGGATGTCTCGCGCGTTCTGGATGCGCTTGCCGCGCTGTCACATCAGACGGATTTCGCGGTCGGCTGCTACTGCGAGAACGAAGCTCGCTGCCATCGATCCGTACTGCGCGAGCTGTTCAGGGAACGTGGCGCCAGCGTCGCGGACTAATCCAGCGTCGCTGACTGAGCAGTGGCGACTCGTCAATGATTGCGGCTCCATTCGTCCGGCGGATTCTGCCGACGGGTTTCGGCCGGATTCTTCGCTTCGCCTTTGCGATAACCGCGTTCGAACCAGCGGCGTTTGAACGCCACGTATGTCAGAACCAGTGCCAGGCCGATGAGGATCAACACTCCCCAGAAATGACCGAGAAATTCAGTGATCGGACCCATGGTGCTCTCCCGCGTGCGGTGGACACGTCAGCAGAACAACGAGCCGGCGGATGAATAAGTTCAAATGCGCTGCGAACGGCACGATGTCAGCATTTCCATCACCGCATGCCGCGGCCCGCTCGGCGCAGCCGGGTGATCGAGTTTGTTATTTTCGGCGCGCGCGCATCCAGATCACGGCCACGACGATGGCGATCAGGCTGAGGATGATCAGTAGTCTCATGAGTCGGTCGTGCCCGGTGTTGTGCTGTTGAAACGCTGCGTAAGCGCAGCGAGGTCTTCCGGCGTGTCGAGATCCACGGCCGCGTTTGGCATGGGCACTCGCACGACGCGAAAGCTGTTGCGCTCCAGGATCTGTCGCGCGCCCTGATCGCCCCGCAACTCTGCCAGTTCGCCGAAGCACATGCGCGGGAAAATCGCCGGCACGGCCACACGCTGGTCGTAGGTCGCAGCCGCGATCACGCCATCGGCCTCCTTCCAGGAGGCCGCCAACCGCTTGAGATCGTCGGCGCTTACGGCCACCTGGTCCCCCAGCAGGATCAGCACCGCGTCGGTCGCCGCGGATAGCGAGCCGACACCGAGGCGGATCGACGAGGCCATGCCCTCCTCCCAGCGACGATTCACGATGACGGACGCCGGCGAATGCGCGAGCAGGCGCGTCACCTCGCTGGCATGAGCGCCCACGACCACCGTCACGCTATGACCCGCCAGCGCCGTCGCGGCCGCTACGACGCCATGCAGCACGGGGTGACCGCCGAGCTTGACCAGTTGCTTGGGTTGGCCAAGGCGACTCGACGCGCCGGCCGCGAGAATCAATACATGCAGGCTTGCCGTCATGCAGTAATCCGGAAGGAATAAAGGGCCGCGAAAGACCGTGACCGCAAGGCGACCAACGGAAGTCCCAGTGGGGGAATCCCACGGGGCAAAGGACTGGGCATATATGCGACCGGAAGATCCGGGAAATCTCTGAAGTTACGGAGTAAAGCAGATCGGATGTGAATCGATCACCTTCTTTTATGCGGTCTTTTGCGGCGCTCCTCTCTTATCCTATGGGCCGTCCTTTTAGAGCGTAATCCCATGGCCATCCGTCCCGTCCTGAAAATGGGTGATCCCATCCTGCTGCAGGTCGCAAGCCCCGTGGTCGAATTCGACACGCCCGAGCTGCGTTCACTGCTGATAGACATGCACGACACCATGGAATCGTTGCAGGGCGCGGGACTCGCGGCGCCGCAAATCGGTGTGTCGCTGCAGGTCGTCGTCTTCGGTGTCGGCAGGAATCCCCGCTACCCACAGGCCGAGGAAGTGCCCTACACCATCCTGATCAATCCGCAGCTCGATCCGGTGGACGACATCATGGAAGACGGCTGGGAGGGATGCCTGTCCGTCCCCGGCATGCGCGGCCTGGTGCCACGACACAAACGCCTGCGCTACCGCGGATTCGATCCGATGGGCGCACCCATCGATCGCACTGTCAGCGATTTTCATGCGCGGGTCGTGCAGCACGAGGTCGATCACCTGCTCGGCGTGCTCTACCCCATGCGCATCCGCGACCTGCGCAATTTCGGATTCAACGAAACCCTGTTCCCGGGTCAGCAGCTCGTGGACGATTGAAGAGGTCGAAGAAGAATCTCCACGGGGGACATGACCAAAAGGAAATCCCGCGGGACGGGGCACCACGGGGTAGGAAGACATCTGCCGGGTGAGTCCCTTTGGTTAGCTGGAATGGAGCGTTCGACGGGTGTAGCTGTCGCTCTTCCTGAGTTCTTCATCTGACCCTGTGTTACCCCGTGGAACTTCTCCTTCTCGACTCCGCTCGTCCCGGGCTGGACGCGCCACCCGCTGCTTCCTAGACTCTCGTCCCCTCCTTGCTTCTGCTCACGGAGAATCGTTATGGCCGCCCTCCCGCAATCGCAACAGCCGATGTTGCGCGACATGTCCCTCTTCCGACAGCAAGCGTTCGTGGGTGGCCATTGGGAAGACGCGCCGGATGGCAAGGTCAAGCAGGTCTTCAACCCGGCGAACGGCGCACTGATCGGCACGATCCCGAATCTCGGGGCGGAGGCGGCGAAGCGCGCCATCGATGCTGCCAACAAGGCGCTTCCCGACTGGCGTTCGCGGACCGCAAAGGAGCGCGCACAGATTCTGCGCAAGTGGTTCGATCTGATGATGGCGAACCAGGAAGACCTCGCCATTCTGATGACGGTCGAGCAGGGCAAGCCGCTGGTCGAGAGCCGCGGCGAAATCGCGTATGCCGCATCGTTCATCGAGTGGTTTGCCGAGGAGGGCAAGCGCGCCTATGGCGATGTCATTCCGGCGCACGGCCGCGACAAGCGCATCGTGGTGCTGAAGCAGCCGATCGGCGTGACAGCCGCCATCACGCCCTGGAACTTCCCGGCGGCCATGATCACCCGCAAAGCCGGTCCGGCCCTCGCCGCAGGCTGCACGATGGTGATCAAGCCGGCGGAACTCACACCGTATTCGGCGCTGGCCATGTGCGTGCTCGCGGAACGCGCCGGCATTCCTGCTGGCGTCATCTCGGTCGTGACCGGCGACTCGCGTCCGATCGGTGCGGAGTTCACCAGCAATCCCATCGTGCGCAAGCTGAGCTTCACCGGGTCGACGGCCGTCGGCAAGGTGCTCATGTCGCAGTGCGCGACCAACATTACCAAGGTCTCGCTGGAACTCGGCGGCAACGCGCCGTTCATCGTGTTCAACGACGCTGACCTCGATGCCGCCGTCGCCGGTGCGCTCGCCTCCAAGTACCGCAATGCCGGCCAGACCTGCGTCTGTGCGAACCGTCTGTTCGTGCAAAGCGGCGTCTACGATCGCTTTGCCGAGAAGCTCGCCGAGGCCGTGAAAGCCATGAAGGTCGGTGATGGTCTCGACAAGGAGACGAAGATCGGGCCGATGATCGACGACAAGGCCGTGCAGAAAGTGGAAGAGCACGTGGCCGACGCCGTCAGCAAGGGCGCGAAAGTTGTCTACGGCGGCAAGCGCGGCGATGCGGCCGGCAGTTTCTACATACCCACGGTGATGACTGGCGTCACCGCCGACATGCTGGTGATGCGCGAAGAGACCTTCGGCCCGCTGGCGCCGCTCATGAAGTTCGAGACCGACGAAGAAGTGATCCGGCTGGCCAACGCCACCGAGTTCGGCCTGGCGAGCTACTTCTACAGCCGCGACATCGGCCGCATCTGGCGAGTCGCCGAGGCGCTCGAGTGCGGCATCGTCGGCATCAACGAAGGCATCATTTCAACCGAAGTCGCGCCCTTCGGCGGCGTCAAGGAGAGCGGCATCGGCCGCGAAGGCTCCAGGTACGGCCTCGAGGAGTACATGGAGATCAAGTACCTCTGCTTCGGCGGGATCTGATCTCATCATCACAACCCAGCAGGCGTCGATGGATTCCATAGATTGTGTAGTGATCGGCGCCGGGGTCATCGGTCTCGCCGTGGCGCGCGCGCTCGCGCTCGACGGCCGTGAGGTCGTCATTCTCGAAGCCGCCGATGCCTTCGGCACGGGCGTCAGTGCCCGCAGCAGCGAAGTCATTCACGCCGGCATCTACTACCCGCGCGGTTCGCTCAAGGCGACGCTGTGCGTGGCGGGACGTGAACTGCTGTATCCGTTCTGCGCACGCGCGGGCGTCGAGCATCGCTGCTGCGGCAAGCTCATCGTCGCGACGTCCGATGAACAGGTCGAAGATCTGCGACTCATCGATGCCGCGGCGCGCGGCAACGGCGTCACGCTGGAATGGATGAGCGCAGCGACGGTTCGGGACCTGGAGCCCGAGCTGAACTGTCGCGCCGCCCTGTTCTCGCCGCTGACCGGCATCATCGATACCCATGGCTACATGCAGGCGCTGCTCGGCGAAGCCGAGCAGGCGGGTGCCATTCTTGCGGTACGTAACAGCGTCATGCGCATGTGGCTGGAAACATCGAGCGTCCTGCTCGCGGTCAATCAGAATGAGCGCCCGGATCTGCGTGCGAATCTCGTGATCAATTGCGCGGGCCTGCACGCCACCCAGGTCGCTGCCGGCATCGAAGGCTTTCCAGCGGAACACATTCCACGCGCGCATTACGCACGCGGTCACTATTTTTCGACGACGAGTCGCTCACCGTTCCGGCACCTGATCTATCCGGTACCCGAACCTGGCGGATTGGGCGTGCACCTCACGCTGGATCTCGCCGGCCAGGCCCGCTTCGGTCCGGACGTCGAGTGGGTGGAGCAGCTCGATTATTCCGTGAGCCTCGACCGCGCCGACCGCTTCTACGGTGCAATCCGTCGCTTCTGGCCCGCACTCAGCGATGGCAGCCTGGTCCCCGCGTATGCGGGCATCCGCCCCAAGATCAGCGGACCGGGCGAACCCGCCGCGGATTTCCGCATCGATGGACCCGCTCGTCACGGCATCGCCCAGGTCATCAACCTGTTCGGCATCGAATCGCCGGGCATTACCTCCTCACTGGCCATCGCCGATCATGTCGCTGCGCTCGCCCGTCACGATAAGCTCAGTCCATGAAAGCCAAGGTCAAGTGGGTCCAGGACGTAACGTTCCTGGGTGAATCGGGATCCGGTCATAGCGTCGTGATGGACGGCGCTCCTGAAGCCGGTGGGCGCAACCTCGGTTTTCGACCGATGGAAATGCTGCTGATGGGACTGGCCGGCTGCTCGGCATTCGACGTCGTGCTGATCCTGAAGCGCGGCCGCGAGGACATCACCGATTGCGTCGTCGACGTGGATGGCGATCGCGCCGAGACCGATCCGAAGGTGTTCACCCACGTGCGCATGCATTACATCGTCACGGGACGCAACCTCGATCCGAAGAAGGTCGAACGCGCAGTGAAACTGTCGGAAGAAAAATACTGCTCGGCGTCGGCGATGTTCGGCAAGACGGCGACGTTGAATCACACGATCGAGATTCGAGAAGCGTAAGAGAGAAAGAATCTCCACGGGGAACACGGGGTCAAAGAGCAACGGCACTCCCGGATCGACTTTGTTCCTACCCTGTGCCACCCCGTGCCCCCCGTGGAGACCTCTTCTCCTTGCCCGGTGAGTTTTCGCACAAGAGGGTAGCTACGATGAAACGCACAGCAACGGCCGTCTGGAACGGCGGACTGAAAGACGGCAAGGGTACGATCTCGACGGAGAGCGGCGTGCTCGAGAACACGCAGTATTCGTTCAGCACGCGCTTCGAGGAGGGTAAGGGTACGAATCCCGAGGAACTCATCGCGGCCGCGCATGCCGGGTGTTTCTCGATGGCGCTGTCGGCCCAACTCGGCAACGAAGGCAAGACAGCGGAATCCATCGAAACCGAAGCGGCCGTGACGCTGCTCAAGACCGATGCCGGCTTCACGATCACTGCCGTGCATCTCAAGGTGCGCGCAAAAATCCCCGGCATGACGCCGCCCGAATTTCAGCAAGTCGCGGAAGCGGCCAAGACCGGCTGCCCCGTATCGCGTCTGCTCAAGGCAGAAATCACGATGGAGACACGGCTCGCGGGATGGACCTGAAGAGTAGTTGAGAGTTGATAGTGGAAAGTGGATAGCGAAGAGCCGCATCTCTTCGCTGTCAACTTTCACCATGCCGCGCTTGCTCTTCGCTAACCACTATCAACTATCCACTTTCAACTCTATCCCGGCCTCCTCGCTATCCACTATCGACTTTCAACTTTCACCTGTATCGCCGTCTTTTTCGCCCACAGATAACACGCCGCAGCGAGCACGACTCCGGCGGTCATCAGGATCGCGAGCGTTGCGAGCGTACCGTCATTGAAGATGGCGACGGCGATGCCGGCGCACGTGGCGATCAGCGACTGCAGCGAGCCCATCAGCGCGGCTGCGGCTCCCGCGTTTTTCCCGTGGGGCGCAAGACCGAGCGCCGTGACGTTCGGTGTCACTCGCGCCGTGCACAGGAAGAAAGCGAATTGCAGTGCGATGACCAGCCACAGCGACATGTGGATCAATGCGGCGGTGCCGGCCAGCAGCAGTCCGACGACGGGTGGCCACCAGATCGTGCGGGCCAGCGATTCAGCCGGCCCGAACTTGCGCAACGCGCGCACATTCAGACGACTCGCCAGCAGGAACGCGATGCCATTGAACCCGAGCAGCCAGCCGTACTGCTGCGGCGTCAGTGCGTACAGCTCCTGCATCACAGTCGCGGAGCCTGTGACGTAGCAGAACAGCGCACCTACCGCGAACCCGCCCACCAGCGAATATCCGACGAGCGTGGGATCCAGAATGAGGCGTGCATACGTGCGCGCAATGCGTGGCGTACTGAACGGCACGATGTTCAGGGCGCTGCGTGATTCCTGCAGCAGGCTGTGCATCATGACCAGCAGAGCGGCGCCGAGGGCCGCCTGGAAATAGAAGGTGCCGCGCCAGCCGACCAGGGTAATGACCCATCCTCCCAGCGTCGGCGCCACGATGGGCCCCAGCGAAACGATCGACATCAGGATCGCGAATGCGCGGGCCGCCTCGTGCGGCTGACACCGATCGCGAATGATCGCGCGTCCGATGACCAGGCCGCCGCACGCACCCAGCGCCTGCACGACACGCATCACCGTAAGCATGGTCATGTTGGTCGCCAGCGCACAGCCGATGGCGCCGATCACATAGAGCACGAAGCCGACGTAAAGCGGCGGTTTGCGCCCGAACCGATCGCTGATCGGCCCATACACCAGCTGACCGAGCGTGATGCCGATCAGATAGGCCGCCATCGTGCGCTCGACGCCTTGTTCCGCGAATTCCCGCTCGATCATCGGGAAGCCCGGCAGGTACATGTCGATCGAGAACGGCCCGACGCCACTCATGGCGCCGACCAGCAGGAGCCAACCTGGAATACGATGCGGCCGCGAATCGAGTGTCATGGATCGGAAGACAGGAAACGATACGCACAGAGTACACGACCAACGGAAGTCCCCAGGGGGACGACCAACGGAAGTGCCCAGGGACGGCCAGCGGAAGTCCAGGAGGCAACCCCTCGGCGTTCGTCGGATCACAGATCACCTGCCACGACGCCGCGCCTGCGCTACCGATGTTTCAGCGCAGAGCCGTCCCTGAATCCGGGTGACTCCCGACCCCAACCCCAGGCTCGGGACGATTTGCATCCAGGGCCCCGTGATCGAAGACCGTTCAAAGCGCCCGGCGATCGGTGCATGATTCAGCCATTGATCCGCATTACAGCCCGACTCACAACGAGGACGAGTCATGACCACCGGTTCCTGCCTTTGCGGCACCGTCCGCTACGAAATCAACGGTCCATATCAGTGGATGGCTCACTGTCACTGCTCGATGTGCCGCAAACATCACGGCTCGCTGTTCGGCACCACCGTGGGCGTGACAGGCGAAAACTTTCGCTGGCTCGCGGGAGAGGACGCCATCGTCCACTACCGTTCCTCCGCGGCGTATGAGCGTCCGTTCTGTTCGCAATGCGGCTCGCCGGTGCCTCACGCGGCAGGGCCGGTCGTCATTTGCCCCGCGGGTGGACTCGAGGACGATCTGGATGCGAAACCGCTGGCACACATCTTCGTCAGTTCGAAATCGCCGCTGCACGAGATCAACGACGATCTGCAGCGCTTCGATGAATATCCACCGGGCTACGGAACCGCCATGCCGACTCCGCAGAATCCCGCGGTGACCGCCGGCGGAACAGCGCTCCATGGCGGCTGTCTGTGCGGCGCAGTTGCATTCGAGATCGACGAGCAGCCGCGCAATCTCGTGAACTGCCATTGTTCACGCTGTCGCAAAAGCCGCGGCGCGGCTCACGGTACGAACTTCTTCACCCGGCTGGAAAAACTGCGCTGGACTCGCGGCGAGGACAGCATTCGAACCTACAAGGTGCCCGGCGCGGAACTGTTCGCTGTCAGTTTCTGCGCCGATTGCGGCAGCAGCCTGCCCGCGCCGTTCACACCGATCAAACGCTTCATCGTGCCGGCCGGCGCAGTCGATACGCCATTGCCCATCAAGGTGGGCATCAACATCTGGGTGGGATCGAAAGCGCCCTGGTTCGACCTGGCCGACGGGCTGCCGCGGTTCGAGGCCATGCCGCCCATGGATCGCGTGCGTGAAGTGATGTTCTAAAAGAGGCAGCGGTGGAGTCGCAGAGGACTCCACCGCGCCGTTCGCATCAGAAGCGATAGGCCGCCAGCAACGTTACGGATTCGACGTCGGTCTCGCCGGTGTCATCTTCGTTACCGACATCCTTGTACAGCAGATAGTCGAGGCCCAGCGTCCAGTTGGCGCCGATGAACCAGGACACGCCGGCGCCATAGAAGACGTCCGTGTCACTGCTGGAAATACCGTCGGAACCATTGCCAACGTCACCCGCGACACTCACTTCAATCTCGGTCTCGGAGAAGAAGATCCCAAGCTTGCCGTGCAGATCGAACGATTCCCCGAGTGGGATGCCGCCGATGACTGCCGTGGTGAAACCCGTTGAAGAGAAGTCGATTCCCAGATCAGCCTGTAGCGACGTGACCGGGCCTGGAGGATTCACGAGTCCCCCGGCGCGATATTCAAACGTGCCGAGATCCAGGTAACTGGCTTCGAGGGCGAGATATGGATTCAACCGATAGCCTGCAGTTACGGACCAGGTCGTGACCCCGTCGTCGAGTGACGAACTGCCGGTACCGGCAATCAGCGGCACACCCGCGAATAAAAAAACGTCCTCCGCCAGAAAATCCAGTTCCTCCTGATCGAGGTCCGCCGTGGCCTGCCCACCCTGGACGCCTACATAAAAGCCCGCTTCCGCTGCGTTCGCCGACGAGAGCGCCATTGCCATTGCCAGTCCCACGGCCGAGACCAGATTCCTGTTGGTAATCATTACCCACTCCCATTATTGGTTCGTTCCTTCGCCGCCAACACCGCGTCAGCGGTCGTGGCCATTGTAGGAGTGGCTCCAGGCAACTAGCGCTTTTTGTGCCTGGTCGTGACGGGCTCTCACTGCTCGTCCAACACGCAGAATCCTCAGGCCTGCAGCGATAGATCCCAGAACGCCGCTTCGATCTTGTGCCCGTCAGGATCGCGAACGAAGCAGCCGTAGTACGGCGCGCCATATTCTTCGCGCGGCCCGGGTGCGCCATCCGCTACCACGCCGGCGGATACCGCTGCCTCGTAGAAGGCATTCACCTCCTGCTTGCTGGCAGCGACGAAGCCGAAATGCGTGCCATTGCCGATCGACGCAGGCTTGCCATCGAACGGTGCTCCGATCCAGAACTCCGGATACTGCTTGCCATAAGCAATCGCGCCTGGATGCTGCATGATCCGCTTGCATCCGAGGGTCGCCAGCACGCGATCGTAGAAGGCACTGGCACGCTCGAAATCGTTGGTACCGATCGATACGTGCGACAGGATGCTGGGATTCTCGTCGCTCATGGCGGGCTCCTTGTTGGTTACGTGTTGTCAGCGCACGTTAGCAGCTGAACACGACAACCCATGGCAACTTTGTTTGCCCGGGTTGTATGTGCAGATCGCAGCGGTAAGGAAAGCGAAGTCGCCGCCGTCATCGGCAATGCCGCCACGGCCGTGCATGTCGACCTCGGCGTGAGCGGGCAGGCTCAGCACATGATCGCCAGCGCCGAGAAAAGCGGACGGTCCGATGATGCCGCTGCACGAGCAGACCGAGGAGAACTTCGATACCGTACACGGATGCTGCCAATCCTGTACTCGTTCCGCCGCTGTCCCTACGCAATGCGGGCACGCCTGGCGCTCGATGCGAGCGCACAGGCGTGCGAACTTCGTGAGGTGGTACTGAAGCACAAGCCCGACGCCATGCTGCAGGCATCGCCGAAAGGCACCGTGCCGGTGCTGATCGTCAGCGACGGTACGGTCATCGACGAGAGCCTCGACATCATGACGTGGGCGCTGGATCGCAACGATCCCGAGCAGTGGCTGACGCCCGAGATGGAATCACACACGCAGATGCTGTCGCTGGTCCGGCAATTCGACACACATTTCAAATTCCATCTCGATCGCTACAAATATCCCACCCGTTACGCGGACGCCGATGCCGATGCCAGTCGTGACGAGGCCAGTGCGGACTTGCAGTCGCTGGAAGTCAGACTGACCGGCACCCGCTGGCTGTACGGCGAACGCACCGCCCTTGCCGATATGGCCATCGCGCCGTTCGTGCGTCAGTTCGCGAGCGTGGATGCAAGCTGGTTCGCAAGCCAGCCGTGGCCACAGGTGCGACGCTGGCTCGCAACGATCGTCGCCTCTGCACGATTCCAGCGCGTCATGCGACCAGTCGATGCGTGGATTGCAGGCGCACCGGGCATCGCTTTTCCATTCGATCACTGACCCATCTCACGGATGAATCTGCGGAGGTTTGCCGGTAACGTCCGCGGCGCCCGAATCCGTTCGTCGCCGACCGGCTGTTTGCCACGTGACCTGCCCGGGATATCGCGCGGCTCCTGCAGAACAGGGCAGAACGAGGCTCGATGGTTGACGAATTCCGCAAGCTGCTCGGCTCGTTCTCGCATGGAGCACTTCGATATGTATTGAGGCATCAAAGCGCTGACGCAGACGAGCGGGCGAACGGAACGCCTCCCGGAAGGGCAGTGGCATTCCCCCACCGATCCGTCCGGGATACTCTCCGCAGCAGGCGCTTCGGAGTCGACACGTATGCCGTCACAGAGCTTTGTATCCGCACTTCCCTTCGTGCTGCGCTGGGAGGGCGGCTACGTCAACCATCGCAATGATCCCGGCGGTCCGACCAATCGCGGCGTCACCCAGAAGGTGTACGACGACTGGCGCACGCGACAGGGATTACCGCCGCGCGACGTGCAGCAGCTCGAAGACGCCGAGATGCACGCCATCTACGAAGCCGGCTACTGGATTCCTCCGCGCTGCGATCTGCTGCAAGGCAGCCTCGACCTGGTTCACTTCGATACCGCCGTCAACATGGGCGTGGGTCGTGCCGTGCGCTTCCTGCAGACGGTCGTGAAATGTCCTGCCGATGGCGACTTCGGCCCGGGCACTGAAAAGGCCGTCGCCGGCTGCGATCACGGAGCGGCCGTTGCCGCGTATTGCGACACGCGCGAGCAGTTCTACCGACGGCTCGTCGAGAAAGACGCCAAATTCGGCGACTTCCTCAAGGGTTGGCTGAACCGGTTGAATGCATTGCGTCGCGAAGTCGGCTTGCCCGGCTTCGAAGCCGCGGCGTCGCTGGATTTCGGCGACACCCATTACATCTATAACGTGTCCGGACTGGACCGGATACCCGGCGTAGATCGCTGAATCCCACGGGAGATCCCATGCCGCACGTCACGTTCATACATGGCATCGCCAACAAACCGCCCGCGGACGACTTGCTGCGCATCTGGCGCCGCACGCTCGCCGACGCCGCCGAGCCGCTGCCGCTCGGTGATCTCGGCGTCACGAGTTCTCTCGTCTACTGGGCCGACCTGATGTACGGCGATCCCGACAGCGATCTGTCCGCGCACGAGGGCGTGCTGGAAAACACACCGCAGGCGGTGGACGCGAGCGGCGGCGAATCGCCACCACAGCCACGCAACGCCGAAGAAGCCGCATTCCTCGCCCGCCTGCGCAGCGAGATGACGGAATTGTCCGATGCAGAAATGGCGGCTCCCGATGCGCCTGCCGTACCGGCGCAGCCGCAGGGAGCACTCGAACGGGTACCGCTGCCATGGTTTCTCAAGAAACGCATCATGAATGCCTTCCTGCGCGACGTGCATCACTACCTGTTCGATGTCGAGTACGCGCCGCCGGGGCGCAGCGCCGTGCACATCCAGCAGACGATCCGCCAACGATTCATCGATACGGTGTGTGATGCCGCGGTGACCCGGCCGCACATCGTCGTCTCGCACAGCATGGGCACCGTAATCGCCTACGACTGTCTCAAACGCGTCGGTACCTGCGCCAATGTCGATGGGTTCATCACCATCGGCAGCCCGCTGGGACTTGATGAAATCCAGGACAAGCTGCGTCCGGAATGGAATCGCGCAAACGGCTTTCCGCGCAGCAAGGTGGCCAGGGACTGGGTGAACATTTTCGACCGGCTCGATCCGGTGTGCGGCTTCGATCCCGCGCTCGCCAACGACTATCGTGACAACGACGTCGGCACGATCAAGGACCAGGTCGTCGTGAACGATGGCGCGTGGCGTCACTCGGCCACGAAGTACCTGCGGCAACCGGTGTTCGGCGCCACGCTGCGCGGCATGCTCGACCTGTAACCGCATGGTCAACGACAGCGCTACGACCGAGTTGCGCGCAACGGCGCAGCGCGTGCTCGATCAGCTCAGCGGTCTGAACGCGGCAGCGGCGCTGCCCGAGGCACGCAAGCTGGTGGAAACATTGCGCGATGCGCGCGAGTACGAGTGCCTCATTCAGCTGGCCGAAAGCCTGGGTCGCCTCGATCCGAAGGATGCAAAGACCCGGCGCCTGTACGCACAGGCGCTCATCGAGATGGGCCAGGTCAGCGTCGCCATCGATGTGCTGCAGGCGCTGGCCCATCGGCTCGACAAGGACGATCACGAACTCGCCGAAGCGACCGGATTGCTCGGGCGCGCATACAAGCAGATATTCTTCGATGCGCGCGACAAGACGGGCGCGGGCGCAAGGCATGCGCTGCAGCAGGCGATCGCCGCGTATCGCAAGCCGTTCGAAAACAATCCGGCCAATGTCTGGCATGGCGCCAACGTCGTCGCGCTGATCGCCAACTGCAAGCGCCTGGGCATTCCCATTGCCACCGACCTGAATCCCGTCGCCGTCGCCACGCAGCTGGTGAACTCCCTCGAGTCGATGCCCGAGGCAAATCGCGATCAGTGGTATCTGCCTTCGCTGGCCGAGGCCTACCTGGGACTCGAGCGCTGGGACGATGTCGAACGCACCGTGCGTGCCTACGCCGCGGGTCCCGATGCCAAGGCATTCCTGATGGCGAGTTCCCTGCGTCAGTTCACCAGGGTCTGGAATCTGGAAGACACGGAGCGCGGCCGTGGCCTGGTGTCGATCCTGCGCGCACGGCTGCTGGAAATGCAGGGTGGCGAGTTGCGACTGGAAGCGGCCGATCTGCAACGACTGCATCGACAGGCACCGCCGAGCGATGTGCAGCTCGAAGCCATTCTCGGCAAGCGCGGTGCGCAGACGTTCAAGTGGTGGAAGATGGGTGTGGCGCGGGCTCAGTCGGTGGCATCGATCCGTCCGCGCCTGGGCAGCCGCATTGGTACGGGCTTTCTGGTGAAAGCCGGCGACCTCGGCCTTATGCCACCCGACGAACTCGTGCTGCTCACCAACTTCCACGTCGTGAATCCGAACGGTGCGAGCCCCGGCATCCGTCCCGAAGATGCAGAGATCATTTTCGAGGCGGCGGATGCAGAAACGGTCTACGAAATCGACAAGTTGCTGTGGAGCTCACCGCCGGAACAATGCGACGCCAGTATTTTGCGACTCAACAAATCCGTCACCGGCATCGAGCCATTGCCGATCGCAAGAGCGCTGCCCGTGCTCGACGATTCGCCACAGGTGTACGTCGTCGGTTATCCGGGCGGCCGCGACCTGTCGTTCTCGTTCCAGGACAACGAACTGCTCGATCACGAGGGCCCGCCCGCCGGCAAGCCACAGATTCCGGATGTCTGTCGCGTGCATTACACCGCGCCGACGGAAGGCGGCAGTTCCGGCAGTCCCGTGTTCAACGCAGCGTTGTGGCAGGTCATCGCCCTGCATCACAAGGGCGGCAAGATCGGCATGCCGCGACTGAATGGCGCGACCGGCACCTATGCCGCCAATGAAGGCATTTCGATCCAGTCGATCGCAGCGTTTCCCAAACAGTAGCGCACGCCTCAGATCTCGATGTTCTTCACATAGTCGCTGACGAAGCTCTGCACACGTCCGGCGATCACATCCTTGTCCGCCTTCAGGCGCTCCGCCGTAGTCGCAAGTGCCGCCGTGCTCTTGCGCAGCTCGGCCTTCTGGTTCGAGAACTTGAAGAACAGCACCTGCGTGATCGATTTCTCCGCAGTGACGCTACAGGCCAGCAGCGAAATGACCGGCTGCCCGTGTGCGTCGGCATCGATATAGCTGATCTGGAACTTCGCGCCGCTGGCGTGCTGGCTCGACTGATCGAACAGCGTGATCCACGGCGTCTGCGCATCCATTTCATTCAGACCCTGCAACACCGACACGACCAGCGACGTGGCTGCAGCGGCCGGCCCCAGCATGGCGGTCAGCACCGGAATGATCGCCTTGTGCACGCCGAGATTCCGGTTGTTCACTTCCTGGACCTGTTCTTCGCTGGCGTGGACCGTCCAACCGATGTTGCTCAGCACATCGCGATACTTGCGATGCCAGTCGAACACCGAACCCGCCTGGGCGTTGGCCTTGTTGGCTGCGAGCTGCGCGAGCAGCATGGAATTGGCGATCAGCGGGCGCAGCTCGGTTGCGACGGACGGGCTGAACTCCGCCAGTTGCGCCCCCACCGTGACGACTTCCTGATGATCCGTGAACTGCGGCAGCGCAGGCGGCGCGGCACTTTCGAACTGCGGCCCGAGATCGGGCAGATCCAGCGCCACGACAAAATCGCGAATGAACTGTGCGGAGCGGCTCATGCGTATCCCGGGAAGCTGCAGTGCTGATAGCGCTCGAGCTTACGCCCGCAAACGGAAATGAGGCCAGCGCGAAAATTGGCAGTGGGACTTTCGATTCGACGTCACAGAAAGGGACTCTCCACGAGGTACACGGGGAGACACGGGGTGGAAGAATCGCATTCTTGGTGTTTCCTTCCCCGTGTCCCCCCGTGTCCCCCGTGGAAATCTTCGATTCTTTCTCCGCTGATGCCACTGCAAGTGCTAGAACCGCAACCGCCACTGCAACGTCGCGCCGCCGTCGGCGGCCTGCATGGCCAGCGATGTGCCGCTGCCCTGTTCAAGTCCCAGGAATGCGTCGTTGAAGAATGAGGCAAGGAAGTTGCCGATCGCCATACCGACCAGCGTGTCGGACGGATAGTGCCAGCCCGCTTCGATGCGTGCCCAGGACGTGCCGAGCGTGAGCGCTGTCAGCCCGGCGTCGGCGGCGCCGCGCCAGCCGTCGCTCATGTCGATGGATTGCAGATTGCGCGACGCCAGGCGCGTATGCACGGCCGAGGCCGAGGTGTGCCCGGACGGGAAGCTCGCACTGTCGTCACCGTTCGGTCGCTCGCGATCGGCGACATCCTTCAGGCCGTTGGTGACCAGCACCGTGGAACTCACCGCCGCGATGCCGACCAGCGTTCCCTTGGCCTTGTTGACGAGCCAATCGCCAGCGTCCGGTCCACTCGGAGTCGCCGCGATCGTAATGTAGTGAGCGAGCGCCGAGGCATTGCGCAGATCGTCACTCCAGTTCTCGGCATTGCGTTGTGAGCCAAAGACCGGCGTATGGTCGCGTGCCCAATCGGAGGTGCGCCGATCCCAGTCATCGATCTGGAAGACCGCGGCACCGACGAGCGGCGCCCAGACCCAGGGATCTTTCGCGGCAATGGTCGCGGCACTGCGTACGCGATCCCAGCCGGGGGCGATGGTCGCGTCTTCGCCCCAGTCGCGGCCATTGGGAAGCGTGGCGCAGCCGGTGATGCTGCAACACAGTAGTACGAATGAGGCTCGTGAGACGCAGGTTGAGCGGTTCATTGGACAGGATTCTACAACCGGCCCGCGGCGTCGTTCTCGGCTTCAGCGGAACCACAAGACCGTGACCGCAAGGGAATCGGTCTTTCGCGGCCCCTGTCCCTTCTGGCCAGGCTACTCGTGCCGCAACGCTTCGATCGGATCGAGCTGCGCAGCGCGTCGGGCCGGGAAGTAACCGAAAACGATGCCCACCGCCGCCGAGAACGTGAATGAAAGAATCACGATCGAGGGATTCAGCACGAACGGTACATTGAAGGCATTGGTGGCGAGTGCGCCGGCCGTAAGTCCGAGGACGATGCCAATCAGACCGCCGAGTGCGGCGAGCACTACGGCTTCGACCAGGAACTGCAGCAGCACGTCGCGCGCCATCGCACCGACGGCGAGCCGCGTGCCGATCTCACGCGTGCGCTCAGTGACCGAGACCAGCATGATGTTCATGATGCCGACGCCGCCGACGATGAGGCTGACGGCGGCGACCGCACCAAGCAACGCCGTCAACACACGCGTCGAACTGGTGAAGGTGCTGGCGACTTCCTTCAGATCGCGAACATTGAAATTGTCGCTCGTACCGGCGCGGACCTTGCGGCGCTCGCGCAGCAGGTTCTCGAGGTCCTTCTGCACCTTCTCCGTCGACACGCCGTCGCGCGCCGACACGAGAATGGCACCCACATCGGAGTTGCCGGCCATGCGCCGTTGCAGCGTACGCAATGGAATCACCACCAGATCGTCCTGATCCTGACCGAAGCCCGACTGCCCTTTCGTCTCCAGCAGGCCGATGACATTGCACGAGAGTTTGCCGAGACGGATCGTGGCGCCGATCGGATCCTGATTCTCGAACAGCTCGCGGCGCACGGTATTGCCGATGATGCAGACAGCGGCGCCGGCGCGCAGCTCCGATTCCGAGAAGTTGCGACCCGCGGCGAGCGCCCAGTCGCGCACCTGAAGGAATTTGTCGGTGGTGCCGGTCACCTGCGTCTGCCAGTTGTTGTTGCCGTAGATCGCCTGCGCACTGCTGTTCGATGAAGGCGCAACTGCCGCGACTCCGGAAATCTGGTTCTCGATCGCCTGCACGTCGGCAAGTTCGAAGGGCGGCGCTGCGACCCGTGCGCCCCCGGGACCGCCGAATCCCTGGCCGCGAAAGACCTGCAACAGGTTCGTGCCAAGCTTGCTGATGTCGGCCTGCACCTGCGCCGTGGCGCCCTCGCCGATCGTGACCATGGTGATCACCGCCGCAACGCCGATGACGATGCCGAGTATGGTCAGCGAAGACCGCAGCACGTTGCGGCGGATTTCGCGCAGGGCGAGGATGATGGCGTTCAGGAACATGGAAGCCAGTTGATAGTGGCGGGTTGAAAGTGGATAGCGAAAGACCGTCGGCACCGCGGTTCGAATCGCAACACCTGAGGAAGGCTGGACGTCATCGATCTCATTCAATCACTCCGCGTCGCTCTCAACTATCCACTATCAACTCAGACGGTGCTGCGCACCGGCCGATTCTGCTCGTCGCTTTCGATCGAACCGTCGCGAAACCGCACTATGCGCCGGGTCCACGCCGCGATATCCGGTTCGTGCGTCACCATCGCAATGGTGATGCCGCGCTCCTCGTTGAGCACAGTCAGGACTTTCATGATTTCGACGCTGGTGGCCGTGTCGAGGTTGCCCGTCGGCTCGTCGGCGAAGAGTACTCGCGGTTCCGAAACGATCGCACGTGCGATCGCGACGCGCTGCTGCTGGCCGCCAGACAGCTCGCTCGGAACGTGCGTCTCACGTCCGCTCAGACCCACTTCGCGCAGCGCCTTGCGTGCTCGCTCATGACGCTCTTCCTTCGACACGTGTCGATACACCAGCGGCAGTTCGACATTCTCGAGGGCGCTGGTGCGGCTCAGCAGGTTGAATCCCTGGAACACGAAGCCAAGGTAGTTGCGTCGGAGCAGCGCCCGCTGATCGGCGGTCATGGTGCCGACCGGCACGCCGAGAAACCGGTAGTTGCCGCTGGTCGGCGTGTCGAGACAGCCCAGGATATTCATACACGTCGATTTGCCACCGCCGCTCGGTCCCATCACGGCCACGAACTCGCCAGCGTGGATGCGCAAGTCGATGCCGCGCAGCGCGCGCACCTCGCCTTCGCCATGGCCATAGACCTTGGTGACCTGCGAGAGGTCGATGATGGGTTGCGGCGCTTCAGGCATGCCGGTCATGACTTCGGTAGTTCGGCATCGACGATGACGGCGCTGCCAGGTTCCAGCTTGCGTGCGCGTGCCTGCTTCATACGCTCGGCGACTTCTGGCGGCATGTTGCTCATGCGTTGCGCATCGTCCGGCGTATCGGGTAACTGCAGCACCTGTGTCATGCGCCCGTCCGTCGGGCCGGTCCGGAACATGACCATCGCCGGCTTGCCGTTCTCGAGGATCCAGGCGCGTCCCACACGACGATTGGCACCCTGTTGTTGACCCCCTGAACCACCCATGCGACGCGGCATCTGCGGAATGATGGCCGTCAGGGCGCTGCGCTGCGCTGGCGCTGCGCCGGTAGCGTCTGCGTCCTCGGGAGTGAAGCGTAGGGCCGCATTGGGAATGAGGACGGCGTCGGGAATATTGGTCGTGACGATCTCCGCCGTCGCGGTCATGCCGGGGCGCAGCAGCAACTCGCTGTTGTCGACTTCCAGGACGGTTTCATACGTCACCACACCCGTGGACGTCGCGCTCGACGCGCCGCTGCTCGTCGAGGACGAACTCTTCTGCGTGTTGTTGGACGCGAAATGCACCTGCGTGATATGCGCGGAAAAACGTCGATTGGGAAACGCATCGACGGTGAAGGTCGCGCTCTGGCCGTTTTCCACGGCGCCGACGTCGGCTTCATCGACCGCTACGTGCAGCTCCATTTTCCTCAGATCTTCGGCGAGCGTGAACAGCACCGGCGCCTGCAGGGACGAGGCGACCGTCTGACCCGGCTCCACGGAACGCACCAGCACCACTCCATTGATGGGCGAGCGGATCTCGGCCTTGGACAGATCGGTCAGCACGGTTTCGAGACTGGCTTTGGCCTGCTCGACGGAAGCTTTCGCTGCGGCCAACTCACCCTTGGATTGCGCGACCGACGCTTCGGCCACGTCGAGATCCTGCTGCGAAGGAATCTTGTTGTTGCTGAGCTCACGGACCTTGAGCAGGCGCTGATAGTTCGCCGTCGACTGCTTTTCGCCGGCATTGGCCTGCAGCACGCGGGCTTCTGCCGAGGCCAGTGAGCTGCGTGCCTGCAGCACCTGCGCATTGAGTCGCGTCGTATCGAGCACGGCGAGCAGCTCGCCTTTCTTGACGACGTCGTTCACATCGACGTTGACGGCACGCACGGTGCCCGACAGTTCGACGCCGATGTCGACCTGGTTGCGCGGCTCGAGGTTGCCCGTAGCCGTTACCGTGACAGTGAGATCGCCCTGGGTGACTTCCTGCGTGACGTAGTATGGCTGACGCGAGCCGCCACGATTCAGCAAGTAGTAGCCGATGAGCAGCACCACGAACGCGGCGATGATCCATTTGAGCCAGCGCTGCCAGGGCTGCCGTGGACGCGTGCCGTACTGCAGCGTCTGCGCGACGTCGTTGTTGGTCGTAACTGTATCCATGATGTTCAGGGTGCTTCGTTGGAGGCGGTCGCCGGCGGCGGAAAGACCGACCAGCCGCCGCCGAGTGCCTTGTAGAGTCGAATCAGATTGGAGGTCATTTCGCCGTCGCTCACGGCCAGCGCGTCCTCCGCGGAGATCAGCTGCCGGTCGGCCGTCAGCACGGTCTGGAAATCCACCAACCCCGAGTTGTACTGCATGAGTGCAAGTTCGCTCGCCAGTCTCGCGCTTCCGGCGGAATCGATCAGCGCGGCGTGACGGCGCTGTTCGTTGACCCACTGCGTCAAGGAGTTTTCGACTTCTTCGTAGGCGGCGAGCACCGTGGCCTCGTACGTGGCGAGCGCCTGGTCCACCTGCGCATTGGTGGCCTTGATGTTCTGGCGCAGCGCGCCTGCGCTGAAGATTGGCATGCTCAGGGACAGGCCGTAACGGGTGGCCTCGAGTCCACCCGAGAACAGATCGCTCGCCACGGCGGCCGTGACGCCGATGGAGCCGCTGAGCGAGAGCCTCGGATACAACTCGGCCGTCGCCACGCCAACCTGCGCCGTCTGCGCGGCAAGGCGTCGTTCGGCCGCGCGAATATCGGGCCGGCGGCGCATCACATCGGCCGGGACGCTCGACACCACCTCGGCCGGCGCCACGGGAATCGGTTTGCGCTCGGCGAGGATCTGTTCGAGGGAGCCCGGTGTCTGACCCGTCAGTACGGCGAGTCGGTTCTTGCCGGCTTCGAGCGCTGAATCAAGCGATGGCAAGGCGGCGAGCGTCGTCGAATAACTGCTCTTGGCCTGCTCGACGTCGAGCACTGTGGCCAGGCCGGCGTCTGCGCGCCACGTAGTGATGTCGACCACTTCGCGTTGCGATTCCAGATTGCGCTCGGCATACGAGAGTCGCGATTGCGAGGTGCGCACATCGACGTAGGCCAATGCGACTTCACCGAGCAGCGACACCAGCACGTCGCGCAGATCGGCATCGACAGCGGCGAGCTGTGCCGTCGACGACTCGAAGGCGCGGCGCTGGCCGCCGAACAGATCGATTTCCCAGCTCGCATCGACGCCGCCGTCCCAGGTTTCCCGATCACCGGAGACGTCGGAATCCGAACGACTGCCGCCCGCAGACGCACCGACGGCCGGCCAGAAGGACGCGCCGGAAATGGCACGTCGCGCACGCGCTTCGACGACCCGGGCCTGAGCCTGCTTGACGGTCCGGTTCTCGGCGAGCGCCTGGTCGATGAGTTGATTCAGTGTGGGGTCGTCGAGCACCGTCCACCAGCTGGCCAGCAAAGGGGCTTCAACGTTGTCCGTTCGCACGCCAGTCTGTGGCTGCGAATGCCACTCATCGGGAACCGCCATGTCCGGAGCGCGATAGTCCGGCCCGACGGCACACGCCGTCAGCCAGCACGTCAGCGACAGGCAACCTATGTTTCTACCGATTCTGGAGTTCAGAAAATCCAACGATGTTCCTTCCCGGGTGGCGGCACGGTCACAGTCCTCGCGGAATGCCGCGGCATGATGACCAAGTCATCCTGGACCGTTTGCGACGAAGTGTTACCGATCGTAAAAGTGCAGGTTCCTGAAATTACGTGAATTTCCAGTCATCTCGCCGAGCTTTGCCTATGGCAGGCGACGGCCCGCGTTGCGCAGGATGGCTGACGCAGGAGGGCCAGACCTGGAAAGAATGCTTGCCACAATGACACTCACGAACTGCGCAGTCATGCGCCCGATCGTCGCTGAACCTGCCGCCGGCCGTCTCCTGCTGCGTCTGCAGCCTTCCCGACGAAGGCTGCCGTCTGATTTTCGATCACAGTTCATGCCGGTATGCTGCGTCCCGCTGACGATCTTTCAAGCCTATGAGTACATCCACCGTGTCGACGCTCCTTGCTGAAATTTCCCGGATCGCGCGCAACGCGGGCGACGAGATTCTCGACGTCTATCGACAGCCCATCGATGTCGAGAGCAAGAAGGACAGCTCGCCGCTGACACAGGCCGATCTGCGCGCCCACGCGGTGATCATGCAAGGTCTCGCCGCACTGACCCCGGATACGCCGGTGCTCTCGGAAGAAGCGAGCGACATCGGCTTCGACGTCCGCAGTCAGTGGCGTCGCTACTGGCTGGTCGATCCGCTCGACGGGACCAGGGAATTCATCTCGCGCAATGGCGAGTTCACGGTGAACATCGCGCTCATCGAGGATCATGAGCCGGTGCTGGGTGTGGTGCACGTGCCGGTGAAGAACTCGACGTTTTCGGGCGCACGCGGCGCAGGCGCATTTCTCCAGTCAGGCGAGAGTTCGCCGGTGCGAATCGCGGTGCGGACCCCGGCGGCGACGCCGTTGCGTGTCGTCGGCAGTCGTTCGCATGCGAGCGTCGGTCCGCTGGAGGCGTACCTCGACAAGCTGGGCGCTCATACGCTGCTCAGCGTCGGCAGTTCGCTCAAGTTCTGTTTCGTCGCAGAAGGCAGTGCCGATTTCTATCCCCGCTTCGGCCCGACCAGTGAATGGGATACGGCAGCGGCGCACGCCGTCGTCGACGCTGCTGGTGGCGCAGTCGTGGACCTGCAGGGTCAGCCGCTGCGCTACAACACCAGGGACAGTTTGCTGAACCCGCACTTCCTGGTGTTCGGCGATCGCACTCGCGACTGGGTGGGTGTGCTCAGGTCCATCGCCTGATCAGAGCTTTGGCGCAGGTTCGGTCGGTTCAGCCTCGCCGCCGCTTACCGCGGGGTCAGCCACGCGCAGGAAAATCTGCGCGCCGCGCATGGACCCGTCGGACGCGGGAAGCAGGCTGGCAAATCTCACCGGGTATTCGCCGGCCGCGCTGGGCCGCATGCAGATATCGCGGTCGCGGTATTCGAGTTTCAGGGTATCGCGATGATCCTGCCGTACGCTGACCGATAAGGGCGCACGCTTGATCATGGAGCCATCGGCTCCGGCAGCGCTGATCCGCAGTGAACTCAGACAGAAACGCTCGCCGAGCTTGATTGCCGTGACGGTAGGGTCGGCGTCGACCCGGGCGATCCTGACCTGCTTCAGGGATAGGTCGGCGAGATGGTTCGCCATGAACAGATGCTTGCCGGCCTGGACAGGCCGATCGCCGGCCGACGTGGCCACATCACCGACGACGACCCAGACGATTTGAAAATCGACGATCTGCGCCTGAGCCCAACCCCCGACCAGCAGTAGGGCAACGCCAGTCAACCGCACCATTCGTAGGCTGATTCGCCGGCTCATCGGAGCAAGTGCGGTCAGATTCATCGCATGGGCCCTGAATAATCGGTGACTATTTCTATTCTCAATCCGGCCTAAGCCCGGCAGGTTCCGGCAAGAGCGCCCGCAAATCAGCAACATTCAGGCGGATTTATGCAACTTTGCGCCTTGCAATAGGCGCGGAACTGCTGCTAGATTCCAAGCCATGCGCATTCACCAGCAAAATTCGGCCCTGCCCCTTCGTGGCGGCCTGCTGCTGCGTGCGCGCCTGCACCTGCGTCGCTAGACGCAAAACTCCTGTATCCGGCGCCCGCCTCCCGGCGCTGTCAAAAAATCCAAGTTTCTCGTTTCGGTTGTTCTGCCGTTCACCCGCCGTGCCGCCGACAGCCCAATCACAGGAATCGTAAGCATGTTGAAGGATCCATCCGCCAAATATCGCTCGTTCGCGCCGATCGATATTCAGGATCGCACCTGGCCCAACAAGGTCGTTACCTCGCCGCCGCTATGGTGCAGCGTCGATCTGCGTGACGGCAACCAGGCGCTGATCGAGCCCATGGACGCGGCCCGCAAGCGCCGCATGTTCGATCTGCTCATCAAGACCGGATTCAAGGAAATCGAAGTCGGCTTTCCGGCGGCATCGCAGACGGACTTCGACTTCGTTCGCGAACTCATCGATCGCAACCTGATTCCCGACGACGTGACGATTCAGGTGTTGACTCAGGCGCGTCCCGAACTGATTGAACGCTCGTTCGAAGCCTTGCGTGGCGCCAGGCGCGCAATCGTTCACCTCTACAACTCCACGTCCACTGTACAACGCCGCGTCGTGTTCGGCCTGGAGCGCGCGGGCATCGTCGATATCGCCGTCCAGGGCGCCCAGTGCGTGCGCGATCAGGCGCTCAAGCAGCCGAATACGGACTGGTTCTTCGAGTACAGCCCGGAGAGCTTCACCGGCACCGAACTCGACTTCGCCGTGGAGATCTGCAACGCGGTCACTGCCGTCTGGCAGCCCACGCCGCAGCACAAGGTAATCCTGAATCTGCCGGCTACCGTCGAGATGGCCACGCCGAATGTGTACGCCGATCAGATCGAATGGTTCGGCCGCCGTATCGCCAATCGCGACTCGATCGTGTTGTCGGTACATCCGCACAACGATCGCGGCACCGCAGTCGCCGCTGCGGAGCTGGCCGTCATGGCCGGCGCTGATCGCGTCGAGGGCACGTTGTTCGGCAATGGCGAACGCACCGGCAATGTCGACGTCGTGACGCTGGCGATGAATCTCTACACGCAGGGCGTTCATCCCGGACTCGATTTCTCGAACATCAATGAAGCGGCGCGCTGTGTCGAGCAATGCAACCAGTTGCCCATCCATCCGCGTCATCCGTATGTCGGCGACCTGGTGTTCACCGCATTCTCGGGATCCCATCAGGATGCGATCAAGAAGGGCTTCGCGGCCCGCAGGGAAGTCGATATCTGGGAGGTGCCGTACCTGCCGATCGATCCGCGCGATCTCGGCCGCACTTACGAGTCAGTGATTCGCGTGAACAGCCAGTCGGGCAAAGGCGGCATTGCATACCTGATGGAACGCGACTACGGCGTGGCGATGCCGCGACGTCTGCAGATCGAGTTCAGCCAGGTCGTTCAGTCCGTGACCGATGCAACGGGCAAGGAACTGATGTCGGAACAGATCTGGGATCTGTTCAAGAGCGAGTACCTCGAACAGAAGGGCGTCTACAGCTACGTATCGCATCAGCTCGCGACCACCAAGGATCATCCCGAGATCCAGAAGCTGTCGATGAAGCTGCGCTGTCATGGCCAGGGCGCGCTGCTCAATGGCGAGGGCAATGGACCGATCGATGCGCTGGTGGATGCGCTCGGCTTCCGCTTCGATGTGCTGTCGTTCGAAGAACACTCCATCGGCACGGGAAGCAATGCGCGCGCCATGTCCTGCGTTGAGATCACGACGCCGGTACGCACGACCCTGTTCGGCGTCGGCATTCACGAAAACATCGTCACGGCGTCGCTGCTCGCGATCCTGAGCGCCGTGAATCGTGCCTTGCAGCGCAACCTGCTGGACGATGCGATGCCCGTCGCCACGGCCGGCGGTTGATGTCAGCGGTTGGCGATCGAGCTGTCTCGATCGCCAACCTCGTTCTCGTCAGAAATCGTAGCTCGCGGACAGGAACCAGTTGCGCGGGCGCGAGTAGATGACTTCCGCATACCCTGCGGACGTGCTGTACGACGAGTTGCCCGCCACCCGATACAGCTCGTCGGTCACGTTGTTGACGCCGCCGCGGAATTTCCAGGACTTCAGCTGGAGCGTGACCAGCGCATTCAGTAGCGTCACATCGTCCAGCTGCGCGACTTCGACCGAGTTGGCTGCATCGAAATACTGCTCGGCCGTGTAGGACACGTTGACTCGCGGCGTCAGCGTCGCCTCGCCGATCGGGATGTCGTAGCCGATGCCGACATTGGCCTGCCACTCCGGCGTGAAGGGAAGCCGGTTGTCGGGACCGACGGTCTGCGTGGTTCCCGGCACGATGGCGATCTCCTCGAACTTATTGTCGAGATAGCCGACGCTGCCCTCGATGATCAGATTTCCCGGAGCGAAGGTGAATTCCACTTCGCCGCCCTCGATCGACGACTTGCCCGCATTGAACAGCAGCGGCACGATGCCGAGCCGGTACGTGAGCTGCATGTCATCGTAGTCGGTCGAGAACACGGCTGCGTTGATGCGGATATTGCCGCCGAATTCCGACTTGAAACCGATCTCCCAGGTTTCCGCAGTTTCCTCATCGAACGCGACCGGCAGATTGTCCGGAGGTGCAAGGTTGTAGCGCTGGTTGAATCCACCGCTCTTGAAGCCTTGCGACCAGCTCACGTACGTCATGATCGCGTCGTTCCAGCGGTACTGCAGGCTCGCGGAGCCGGTCGTGGACTGGTACTTGTTCTTGAACGGCTCGGGAATGATATTGAGCCCGGGACCTGCAACGCCAGGAGTGTTGAGCGTCGTGGGAATCACGGTCGGCGCAGTCAGCGGCGTCGTCGTGAACGAAGTGATATCGATGCCCTTGGTTTCTTCCGTGTAGCGCGCCCCGGCCGTCAGGCTCAGCGAACTCGTGAAGTCATACGTCCATTGTGTGAACGCCGCCCAATTGTCGTTGTCGACGAGTGCCCGCTGATAGTCCCGGGAACCGGGAATGGCGCCCGATGCGACCAGCGGCGGTGGTGCCGCGAATGGCACCTGCAGGAAATCGTCGACGGATTCTTCGAAGTAGAACAGCCCGACGACGCCTTTGAGGGGGCCGCTGTCCACCAGCGCCTGGAACTCCTGACTCCACTGATCGCCGTCGCTGACATAATCGGTGTGCAACACCAGCAAGCCGGTGTTGTCAGCATCGCGGCTGCCGCTCCAGGAAAGCTCGCGGTAGGCAGTGATGGATTTGAGAGTGAACGCGTCATTCAACTTCCAATTCATCACGGCCGACAGACCCCAGTTCTCGGTGCTGCTTTCCGCCGGCGCATTGCCGCCATTGGTGAATTCACCGAGCCGCCACGTGGCGTCATTGGCACAGCGCGAATCGACGACATTCTGCGGTACGAAAGGCGGCGGGAAGGTGGCGCCGGGACAACCTGAGCCGCGACTGATGGCCGCCGGGAAAGCCTGGCGACCGTTGATGGTTTCGAATACGAAGGGCGAACCGTTCTCGTCCTCCTTGGTGTAATCCCCACGCAAGGTCAGCGAAAACGCATCGGACGCGAGCCAACGCAGCGATGACTGCACCGTATAACTGTCTTCGTCGCCCAGATCCATGCCGTCGAAGATTCGCGTGACATAGCCGTCCCGCTGGCGCGCTCCTACGGAGACACGGGCTGCAAGCGCGTCTGTCATCGGCAGATCGACTGCGGCGAACCCTTCGCGCAGATTGTCATCACCCACGCCTACGCGCACCGTGCCCCCAAACTCGTCGCCCGGCAGAGTGGTGGTGAGCAGTACCGCGCCGCCGATGGTGTTGCGACCGAACAGCGTGCCCTGCGGTCCGCGCAGCACCTGCACGTTGGCGATATCGCGAAAGTCCATGACGCCGCCGACGGAGCGGCCCATGTAGACCTCATCGATATACAAACCCACACCGGGATCCACACCGGACGAGCCGTCGCTCTGACCGATACCACGGATGTAAACCTGAGCGGCCGAATTATTGCCTGTCAGTGGTCCGTAGCTTGCGAATTGCAGGTTCGGTGCAACCTGATCGAGATCGTCCGTGCTGACGATCTGTTGACGCTCCAACGCCGCCGCGGTGAACGCCGATATTGCGATCGGAGTTTCCTGCAATGATTCTTCGCGACGACGGGCGGTGACAACGATTTCTTCGAGAGCGGCTGCGGCTGTGGATTCAGCCGCGAATACCGTGGGCGTGCCGGACATCAGCGCGGCAGCGACTACAACGGCATTCGATCCAATGGCGGCGGCCAGCCGAAGAGAAGCGACGGGACGAGACTGTTCCTTCATCACAAGCCCCCTGCTGATTCTGTTTATGCATTGCCACTGAAGGGCAACGTCTGATTATTGTATGGGTGCCTGACAATGTGTCAATAAAATTGCAGTCGTCAGCACCTTTTACCGCAATGCATCAGAATAACTCATGGCGATGACGAGACAACGCGATGACAAGGCAACGGCGGTCAGCTGACGATATACCGCTCGAGCTGATCGATGGTCTGCTGCTGTTCTTCGATGACCGCCTTCACCAGATCGCCGATGGAGATCATGCCGACCACGGCGCCACGCTCCACCACCGGCAGATGCCGGATGCGTTGCTGAGTCATGACTTCCATGCAGTTGTGCACCGCTTCGTCCGGACCAATGGTCGTGACCGGTGTCGTCATGATGTCGCGCACGGGAGTGTCGGCGCTGGAACGATGCTTGAGGATGACTTTGCGGGCGTAATCCCGTTCCGACACGATCCCGAGAAGCTTGCCGTCGCGAATGACCGGCAAGGCCCCGATGCCGCGATCCGCCATGATCTCGATAGCTTCCAGGACAGGAGAGTCCGGGTCGATGGACCAGACATCCTTGCCCTTCAGCGCCAGCAGGTACGTAACTCGCAGCATGTGCTACCCCTCCGTGCCGAAGGATTGGCTGGATCGGGTGGCGAGTTCAATCTCGGCAACCCGCAGAGTGCGGGCGGCGAATCTAAGAGGCGGCGAACAGCGCCTGTACCCGCCGCTCGGCTTCCAACCAGTCGTCGAGTTCGCGGCCCACCGCGAAATGGCGCTCTGCAGCAATGAAGTAGGCCGCCGTCGCAATCATGCCGGCCATTTCTTCTGGCGTCGGGTGCAGGGCGATCACGTCGACTTCAGCGGCCGGGAGCGCTTTCTTGCGCGAGCGACCCGGCTTCGTGGCAACCGCCGCAGTCTTGGTCTTGGCCCTGGAGCGTGGTGCCTTCGCGGCCGGTTCGGTGGGAGGGGATGTGTGCATGGTGCCTCCGGCGATCGGGATGTCGGTCACGACAAGCACGGACTGTGCCAGTCGGTCTCACAATTTCAGGCAGCCCGCACGAAGGGAAAATGTCGATGTAGATCGACTTGCGCCGGGTTGAGTGCGCTGCGCCCAGCGTGGCGATGATTGTTCGGAGTGCGCCGCACCGCGGCGAACGCACACCCGCGGTGCGACTCCGCCGGACAGTCAGGCGCTCTCAGTGATGATGGCCACCCGGACCGTGCACGTGGCCGTGCGCGATTTCTTCTTCACTCGCTTCACGCACCTCGGTGATCTCGACATCGAACGTCAGATCCTGGCCAGCCAGCGCATGATTGCCGTCGATCGTGACCATGTCGCCCTGCACCTGCGTCACCGTGACCATGCGCGGACCCGTATTCGACTGGACCTGGAACTGCATGCCCACATTCACGTCGGCGACACCGCGAAACGAACGGCGCGGCACCTTCTGGATGAGCGATTTGTCGTGCTCGCCGTAGGCGTCGACAGCCGCGACTTTTGCCTGCAGCTTGTCGCCAGCCTGCTTGCCTTCGAGCTGGCTTTCCAACCCCGGAATGAGATTGCCGTTGCCGTGCAGGTAGGTAAGGGGCTCCCCTCCGGCCGACGAATCGAGCGTCTCGCCCTTGTCGTTCGTCAGGGTGTAGTGGATGGAAACGACGGCGTTCTGGGTGACTTGCATGATGAGCGCAATCTATCGGAAGAAGAAATGAGCGGCGATTATGCCAACTTAGGTGGCATGGCCGCGACAACAAAATTGTCGGTGCCGCGCAAAGGGACTGCGGACTATTCCACGGTCACCGACTTGGCCAGATTGCGCGGCTGATCGACGTCGGTGCCGCGCAGGATGGCGCAATGATAGGCAAGCAACTGCAGCGGCACGCTGTAGACCGCGGAGGCCTGGAAGTGACTCACGTGCTTCGGCATCGTGATCACGGTGACGCCTTCCGACGACTGCATCCCTGAATCCGGATCGGCAAATACATACAGCTCACCGCCGCGAGCGCGCACTTCCTGCAGATTGGATTTGAGTTTCTCGAGCAAGTCGTTATTCGGCGCCACTGCGATGACCGGCATATCGGCATCGACGAGCGCCAGCGGCCCATGCTTCAGCTCACCGGCTGCATAGGCTTCGGCATGAATGTAAGAGATTTCCTTCAGCTTGAGCGCACCTTCCATCGCGATCGGGTGCATCTGGCCCCGGCCCAGGAACAACGCGTGATGCTTATCGGCGAAGCGCTTCGCGAGTTCCTTGATGATGGGCTCGAGGTGCAGGGTCTTCTCGATGAGTCCGGGAATCTCGATCAGGCGCTGCACGAGTCCTCGCTCGCGCTCGCTGTCTGTGCCGTTGAACTTTGCGAGCGCGATGACGAGCATGCCCAGGCCGACGAGCTGCGTCGTAAAGGCCTTGGTGGACGCCACACCGATCTCCGGGCCCGCGCGCGTCAGCAGCACGAGTTCCGATTCACGGACGAGCGAGCTCTCCGGTACGTTGCATATGGATAACGTCGACAGATACCCCGACTGCTTCGCCATCCGCAGCGCGGCCAGCGTGTCGGCAGTTTCACCGGACTGCGAGATCGTGACGAACAAAGTGTTCTTCGGCACCACCGGATTGCGGTAGCGATATTCGCTGGCGATTTCGACCCAGCAAGGCAGGCGCGCGATCTGTTCGATGTAGTACTTCGCCACTGCGCCGGCATGAAAGCTCGTGCCGCAGGCAATGATCTGGACCGCTTCGGTACGACGGAATACCTCGGAAGCCAGCGGACCGAAGGCGGCTTCGAGCAACTTGCCGCCCGCCACGCGCTCTTCGAGCGTCTGGGCGATAGCGCGCGGTTGTTCGAAAATTTCCTTGAGCATGAAGTGCGGATAGTCGCCCTTCTCCGCGGCATCGGCCGACAGCGAGCTTTCGCGGATCGGTCGCTGTGCGGTGTTGCCTTCGCTGTCGAGCACACGCACGCCCTGGCGGCGAATTTCCGCGACGTCGCCCTCCTCGAGGAAGATGAACTTGCGCGTGACCGGCAACAACGCCGAGACATCGGAAGCGACAAAATTCTCGTTCTCGCCGACGCCGATCACGACGGGACAGCCGGCGCGAGCGAGGATGATCTGGTCTGGACTGTCTTCGGACACGACAGCGAGCGCATAGGCGCCTTCGAGTTCGGCGACCGTCGCGCGCACGGCGCGAAAAATATCGCCCAGCTTCTGCTTGTGATGATGAATGCGATGCGCGATGACTTCGGTATCGGTCTCGGATGTAAATACATAGCCGAGTTTCGTCAGCTCTTCGCGCAGCTCTTCGTGATTCTCGATGATGCCGTTGTGCACGATGGCGATGCCGTCGCGCGAAATGTGCGGGTGTGCGTTGCGTTCGGAAGGCACGCCATGCGTGGCCCAGCGCGTGTGAGCGATGCCCAGCAGACCGTCGGTCGGCGTCTCGGCAATGGCGTCCTGCAGCATCTTCACCTTGCCGACCGTGCGCAGGCGACGCAGATGACCATCGGCATTCAACACCGCAATGCCGGCGGAATCGTAGCCACGATATTCCAGTCGTCGCAGCCCCTCGATCAGGATCGGGACGATGTTGCGATCAGCGATGGCGCCGACGATTCCGCACATGAAGCTGGGGTTCCTGAACTGTGGGCTTGTGACCGGAGGTCAGAGCGGCCATGCCACTCTGGCTCCTGATTCTACCCAGCAAATCGGCCGGTTAATGGGAGATATCGCACGCCTTGCAAGGTCGGTCCGGAGCTTTCCGATCTGCGAGCTAGTTTTTCTTCTGCGGCCGCTGCCAGCCTTCGATGGTGACCTGACGGGCACGCGCCAGGGTGAGCTTGCCTTCCGGTGCGTCCCTGGTCACTGTCGAACCGGCGCCGGTGTTGGCATTGGCACCGATTTTTACCGGCGCCACCAGCATCGAGCCCGATCCGATGAAGGCGCCATCGCCGATCTCGGTCCGGTGCTTGTTCGCGCCGTCGTAATTTACGGTCACGGTGCCGGCGCCGACATTGACCTTCCGACCGACCGTGGCATCACCGAGATAGGTCAGGTGATTGGCCTTGCTGCCTGCGCCGATTTCACTCTTTTTTACTTCGACGAAATTGCCGATATGGACGTCTTCATGAAGCACGGCGTCCGGGCGCAGACGCGCGAACGGCCCGATCGAATTGCGTGGACCGATGACCGCCCGATCGATCACGCAGTTCGGATGGATCTGCGTATCGGCGCCGATGCGACAGTCCTTCAGATAGCTGTTGGGCCCGATGTGCGCCCGATCGCCGAGATGCACATCTCCGACGAGCGTCACGTTGGCGTCAATGAAGACATCGCGGCCCACAGTGACCGTGCCCCGTATGTCGATGCGGGCCGGATCAACGATGGTGACGCCTTGCAACATGAGTTGCGTAGCGCGTTCCAGACGCAGCGTTGTTTCCAGCTGCGCCAGTTGCACCTTGTCGTTGACACCCAGTACCTCGGTTTCCGTCGGCGCAACGACCGCACCGATCTTTGCGCCATCGCGCACGGCCATGACAATGACGTCGGTAAGGTAGTACTCGCCTTGCGAGTTGTCGTTCTTGAGCGCAGCGAGCCATTTGCGCAGCGAACCCGCCGGCATCGCCATCAGTCCGGTGTTGCCTTCTTTGATGGCGCGTTCCTTCGTATTCGCGTCCTTTTGCTCGACGATACGCACCACACTGCCGGCACCATCACGCACGACACGACCGTAGCCGGTCGGATCGGACAGAACGACGGTCAGCAGGCCCAGCGACTTCTCGCCGCTGCGTTCCAGCAATTGTTCCAACGACGATTTGCGGATCAACGGCACGTCGCCATAGAGGATCAGGACCTGGTGATCGTCCGGTATGTGCGGCATTGCCTGCGCAACGGCGTGGCCAGTACCCAGCTGTTCTGCCTGCAGCACCCAGTTCACGGGCTCGTCCACCAGACGCTCGCGAACCTGATCACCGCCATGCCCATACACGACATGGATCGAATCCGCACCAAGCGACTTTGCCGTAGCCAGCACGTGCGACAACAGCGGCTGACCGGCCAACGGCTGCAACACCTTCGGCAGGTCGGACTTCATCCGCTTGCCCTGACCGGCGGCAAGAATGACGATGGAGAGGGGCATGGGTGGCCTTCTGGCTAACTGGCTAACTGGCTAACTGGCTAACTGGTGAGAATGGCTGCGAGGGTATTACGGGGGCAACGGTCGGATCTAAAAAAAATGCGCCCCGCAGGGCGCACTTTTCGCATTTTTCAGGCCGGTCAGCCGGTGAGCCGGTGAGCCCGTTGGCCAAATCTCACTGCTTTATCTTCCGCAGCTTCTCCAGCATCTTCAGCTGAGCCGCGGCGCGCAGCAGCTCGGCCTGCGCCTTGGCGCTGTCGATCGTGTCGCCACGATTGCGCAGGGCTTCCTCAGCAGCCTGTTTGGCGCTGAGGGCGGCTGCTTCATCGAGATCCTTCGCACGCACCGCCGTGTCCGCAAGGACCGTCACGACATGTGGCTGAATTTCGATCGCACCGCCCGAGACGTAGAAGAACTGCTCGCCGCCATCCGGTGTCTGCACACGGACTTCGCCCGGCTTGAGCGTCGTCAGCAGCGGTGCGTGACGCGGCGCAATGCCGATCTCGCCCATGACGGCCGGCGCGAACACCATCGAGGCCTCGCCCGAGAAGATCTCGCCTTCGGCGCTGACGATGTCGACGTGAATTGTGGCCATATCTCTTCCTGACTAGCGACTGACAGCTCGTCGCTGCATTACTGCAGCGTTTTCGCCTTCTCGACCGCTTCTTCGATGGTGCCGACCATGTAGAACGCCTGCTCCGGCAGTGCGTCGTACTCGCCTTCGAGGATGGCCTTGAAGCTGCGGATCGTTTCCTTGAGCGGAACCAGCTTGCCGGGGTTGCCGGTGAACACTTCGGCAACGTGGAACGGCTGCGACAGGAAGCGCTGGATCTTGCGGGCGCGGGACACTGTGAGCTTGTCCTCTTCCGACAGCTCGTCCATGCCCAGGATCGCGATGATGTCCTGCAGTTCCTTGTAACGCTGCAGCACGGCCTGCACGCCACGAGCGACGTTGTAGTGTTCTTCACCGATGACCAGCGGATCGAGCTGGCGGCTGGTGGAATCGAGCGGGTTCACGGCCGGGAAGATACCCAGCGCCGCGATCTGACGATCCAACACGACGGTCGCGTCCAAGTGCGCGAAGGTCGTTGCCGGCGACGGATCGGTCAAGTCGTCGGCAGGCACGTACACGGCCTGGATCGACGTGATCGAACCGGTCTTGGTCGAGGTGATGCGTTCCTGCAGCACGCCCATTTCCTCAGCCAGCGTCGGCTGGTAACCCACGGCCGACGGCATACGGCCGAGCAGCGCGGACACTTCGGTGCCGGCCAGCGTGTAGCGGTAGATGTTGTCGATGAACAGGAGCACGTCGCGGCCCTTGCCCTGCTCGTTCTTTTCGTCGCGGAAGTATTCGGCCATCGTGAGGCCTGTGAGCGCGACGCGCAGGCGGTTGCCCGGCGGCTCGTTCATCTGGCCGTACACCATCGCCACCTTCGATTCCGGCAGGTTCTGCAGGTTGATGACGCCGGCTTCCGACATCTCGTGATAGAAATCGTTGCCTTCGCGAGTACGTTCACCGACGCCGGCGAACACGGACAGACCCGCGTGCGCCTTCGCGATGTTGTTGATCAGCTCGAGCATCGTGACGGTCTTGCCCACGCCGGCACCGCCGAACAGACCGATCTTGCCGCCCTTGGCAAACGGCACGAGCAGGTCGACGACCTTGATGCCCGTTTCGAGAAGATCCTGGCCACCGGCCTGTTCGTCGTACGCCGGAGCCGCACGGTGAATCGGCCAGGTTGTCTCGGTCAGCACCGGACCGCGTTCGTCCTGCGGATCGCCCAGCACGTCCATGATACGACCGAGGGTGCCCTTGCCGACCGGCACGGAGATCGGAGCGCCCGTAGCCTTGACCTTGAGGCCACGCTGCAGACCTTCGGATACGCCCATGGCGATCGTACGCACGACGCCATCGCCCAGCTGCTGCTGCACTTCGAGCGTCAGGCCGCCCTCTTCGAGCTTCAGCGCTTCATATACTTTCGGGATGCTCTCGCGTGGGAATTCCACGTCGATGACAGCGCCGATGATCTGCACAATCTTGCCGGTAGACATGTCGGGTCCTCGGGCTAACTGGCTCACTGCTCTGCTGGCCAATCTGGCCAGAAGCAAGTGAGCGCATGCCTCAAACTAAGCTAACAACTTCAATTCAATTCTGCATTCGACCTTGCCGCCTGCGCGTCAAGGCACTCTGTCTTTCTCGAGCCGGTCGACCGGTCGGCCGGTATCAAACCGCCGCCGCGCCACCCACGATTTCACTGATCTCTTTGGTGATCGCAGCCTGACGAGCCTTGTTGTAAATCAACTGCAGCTCTTCGATCAGTTTGCCGGCGTTGTCGGTGGCGCTCTGCATGGCGACCATGCGGGCGGCCATTTCACAGGCGACGTTCTCGACGGCGCCCTGATAAACCTGCGATTCGATGTAGCGCATCAGCACGCCGTCCAGCAGTTCGCTGGCCGACGGCTCGTAGATGTAATCCCACAGCTTCTGCAGCTTGCTCTCGTCGGTTCCCTCAGTGACCACCGGCAACAGCTGATGCACGGTCGGCTTCTGCGTCATGGTGTTCACGAGTACGTTGTTCACGACGTACAGGCGATCGAGCTTGCCTTCGTGATACAGGTCGAGCATGACTTTCACTGTACCGATCAGGTCCGCAACGTGCGGACGATCGCCGAGATGCGTGACGGTCGCGAGCGTCTTCACATTGCTTAAGCGGCGGAAGAAGTTCACCGCCTTCGCGCCGATCAGACACGCCGACACATCCACACCCTGCTTCTGCCAGTCGCGCATCGCCGCGAGTGTGGTCTTGAACAGGTTGACGTTGAGGCCACCGCACAAGCCGCGATCCGTGCTGATGATGATGAAGCCGACGGCCTTGGCCGGCCGCTCGATCATGAACGGATGCTTGTAATCAGGGTTCGCGTGGCGCAGGTGACCAATCACCCGGCGGATTTTCTCCGCGTACGGGCGCGTCGCGCTCATGCGCTCCTGCGCACGACGCATCTTGCTCGCCGCGACCATTTTCATGGCCTTGGTGATCTTCTGCGTGCTTTTGAAGCTCGCAATCTTGACGCGGATTTCTTTGATGCTGGGCATGGGTCGCTTCGCTCAGGGCTAACTGGCTAACTGGCTTACCGGCAAACTGGAAGGAGCTGCTTCATCTGGCCGGTTTGCCAGTTGGCCTGTCGGCCGATCGGCCATTTCTCAGTACGTTCCCGTCGCCACGAACTCTTCGCAGAGCTTCCTCAAGCTCGCGTCGACTTCCTTGCTCAGTTCCGGCTTGGCGTTGATGCCGTCGATCAACTCTTTGTAGTTGGTCTTGGCGAATGCCTGCAGTGCGACTTCGAAGGCGCCGACCTTCTTCAGGTCCACCTTGTCGAGGAAGCCGTTGTTCACGGCGTACAGCGACAGGGCCATTTCGGCGACCGACATCGGCGCGTACTGCTTCTGCTTCATGAGCTCGGTCGTGCGCTGACCGCGTTCGAGCTGGCTGCGGGTCGCCTGATCGAGATCGGAGGCGAACTGCGAGAAGGCCGCGAGTTCGCGGTACTGCGCGAGGGCGAGACGGATACCGCCGCCGAGCTTCTTGATGATGCCGGTCTGTGCGGCGCCACCGACGCGCGACACCGAGATACCGGCGTTCATCGCAGGACGGATACCGGCGTTGAACAGATCGCCTTCGAGGAAGATCTGACCGTCGGTGATCGAGATCACGTTGGTCGGCACGAATGCCGTCACGTCACCCGCCTGGGTTTCGATGATCGGCAGGCCCGTGAGCGAGCCGGTCTTGCCCTTCACGCGGCCGTTGGTCTTCTTCTCCACATACTCTTCGTTGACGCGAGCGGAACGCTCGAGCAGACGCGAGTGCAGGTAGAACACGTCGCCGGGATACGCTTCGCGGCCCGGCGGGCGACGCAGCAGCAGCGAGATCTGGCGATAGGCCCAGGCCTGCTTGGTGAGATCGTCATAGATGATCAGCGCGTCTTCGCCCTGGTCCATGAAGTACTCGCCCATCGTGCAGCCCGCGTACGGCGCGAGGTACTGCAGCGAAGCCGGCGTCGACGCGGAAGCGGCCACGATGATCGTGTGCTTCATCGCATCGTGTTCCTCGAGCTTGCGCACGACGTTGGCGATGGATGACTGCTTCTGGCCGATCGCGACGTAGATGCACTTGATGCCGCTGTTCTTCTGGTTGATGATCGTGTCGATCGCCATCGCGGTCTTGCCGGTCTGACGGTCGCCGATGATCAGTTCGCGCTGGCCGCGGCCAACGGGGACCATCGCATCGACGGCCTTGTAACCGGTCTGCACCGGCTGGCTGACCGACTTGCGGAACACCACGCCCGGCGCAACACGCTCGATCGGCGCCTTCTGGGTGGTCGCGATCGGGCCCTTGCCGTCGATCGGGATACCGAGTGAGTCGACGACGCGACCCAGCAGGGCTTCGCCCACGGGCACTTCGAGGATGCGACCGGTGGTCTTCACCGTGGCGCCTTCGGCGATGTGCTTGTATTCGCCCAGCACCACCGCGCCGACCGAATCCTGCTCGAGGTTCAGCGCCAGGCCGAAGCTGCCGCCGGGAAATTCGAGCATTTCGCCGTATTTCGCATCGGCGAGACCGTGAATGCGCACGATACCGTCCGTCACCGTGACGACGGTGCCGACGTTGCGCTCTTCGGTCGCGCTCGCGAACTTCTCGATGCGAGCCTTGATCAGGTCGCTGATTTCAGATGCCTTGATGGACATTGCCGCTTTCCTCGGTCCGCTATCTTGATGAAGCTCGGCACCCTATCGCCGTCACTTCTGAATACTTGTCGCGGCAGCGCTCAGGCGCTGCCCTCATGCTCAGTGAGCGAGCTCGCTGGCGAGACGCTCGAGACCTGCTTTCAGGGAACCATCGATGACCAGATCGCCGGAGCGCACGACCGCGCCGCCGAGCAATGCAGGATCGACCTCGCAGTGCAGACGAACTTCGCGCTTCATACGCTTGCTCAACGCTGCGGAGAGCCGTTCGCGCTGTGCGTCGCTGAGCGCCACCGCAGACGTGATCTGCACGTCGGCGATGTTCTCGACGTCGGCGCGCAGGATCTCGTACATCGCTGCGATTTCCGGGAGCAGTCCGAGCCGGCGATTGTGTGCCAGCGTCTTCAGGAAGTTCTTCCCGTTCTCGTCCAGCGCGACGCCGGTGCTTTCGCCGATCAGCTCGACCAGTTGCGCCGGCGTGACCGCCGGGCTGGTCAACAGCCGCGCGACGCGCTCATCGGCAACGACTGCCGAGGCATTGCCCAGCAGTTCTGACCACTTCGCCAATGCCTTCTGCTCCTGCGCGAAGCCAAAGGCAGCGCGGGCATAGGGCCGGGCGATTGTGACTTTCTCAGCCATCGTTGCTCCGGTGCGGTCAGCCGCGTTCGATTTCGAGCGCCAGCTTGTCGAGCAGATCCGCGTGCGTACGCGCATCGATCTCGCGACCCAGCAGCTTGCTCGCGCCGCTCACTGCAATCGCAGCGACCTCTTTACTCAGTTCGGCGCGCGCGCGGTTCGAATCGAGTTCGACCTGCTCACGAGCCGAGCCAATGAGACGCTGACCTTCGGCGATCGCCGTGCCGCGCGCTTCCTCGACGAGCTCATTCGAGCGGCGGTTGGCCTGCTCGATGATCTTGCTCGCCTGGACATGCGCTTCCTTCAGCACGACCGTAGCGCCTGCCTTGGCCTCCGCGAGACTCTTGTCCGCTTTTTCGGCGGACGCCAGCCCGTCGGCGATCTTCTTGCGACGCTCGTCGATGGCTGCGATCAGCGGCGGCCAGATGAACTTCATCGTCACCCAGGACAAGATGAAGAACACCGCCAACTGCACGAACAGTGTTGCGTTCAGATTCATGGAAATTACTGCCTAAGCTGCAATCGACCTGCCGTCAGCGCGCACGCAGGGTTGCGGCGCGCCGAATGACTTCAGCCTGCCGCGAACGGATTAGCAGTGGCGAACCACAGTGCGATACCGACGCCGATGATGAAGGACGCGTCGATCAGACCGAGCAGCAGGAAGACCTTGGTCTGCAGCACGTTCATCAGTTCTGGCTGGCGAGCCGAGGATTCAATGTACTTGGCAGCCATGATGCCGACGCCAATGCACGCGCCGAGAGCGCCGATGCCGATGATCAAACCGCAAGCCAGGGCGACGAATGCTACGTCTGTCATGAGAGTTCTCCGGAAAAAACCAACCAAAAACGATCAGTGTTGAAAGAAAGCCTTAGTGATGCTCGTGCGCCTGGCCGATGTAGACCAGCGTCAGCATCATGAAAATGAATGCCTGCAGCAGGACGATCAGGATGTGGAAGATCGCCCACACCGTGCCTGTGAACAGGTGCATACCGATGCCGAAAGCAGTCGCTGTGCCGCCCAGGCCGGCGATCAGGAAGAAGATCAGCTCGCCAGCATACATGTTGCCGAACAGACGCATGCCGTGTGAGAAGGTGTTGCCCACGTATTCGATGATGGTGAAGGCGATGTTGACCACGGCCAGCACCAGGAAGGCGATCCAGGTGAGCGGATTGCCCGTCAGCTTCACGTTGCCGAATGGTGCCGTGATCCACTGGTGCAGGAAGCCGCCGACGCCTTTCACCTTGAAGTTGTAATAGAACACCAGCAGCAACACGCCAACGGCGATGCCGAACGTGCCGTTGATATCAGCGGTCGGCAGCGGGCGCAGGTAGTCGATGTGGAAAATGTTGTGCGCGACCCAGGGGAACAGATCCACCGGAATCAGGTCGACTGCATTCATCATCGCAACCCAGACGAAGACCGTCAGGGCGAGCGGCGCGATGTAGCTGAGATTGCCATGCACCATGCCCTTGGCCTGTTCCTCGACGAACTCCACCAGCATTTCGACGAATGCCTGGAAGCGGCCGGGTACGCCCGAAGTGGCGCGACGCGCAGCGAAGAAGAACGGGATCAGGAAGAGAACGCCGCAAAGAATCGAGAAGAAGACGGTATCGAGGTGCAGGACATTGATGTCGAAGAGCCCGTCCTGGGTCTTCGAAGCCAGATGATGCAAGTGATGGGAGATATAGCCCGACATTCCGCCGGATTCGGTCCCGCCCTCGCTTGCCATCAACAGACTTTGCATGACTTACCCTTTAACTTCCCGAACCGCGGACTACTTGCCCGTGGCTGATTTGTTCTGCGACAGCCCGAAGGCCAGACAGACCCAATACGCGATCAGTGCGCCGAACAATCCAGCGATCAACCCCAGTGGCGCCATCGCTGTGGAGCGAAAGGCGATCACCAGCAATCCAAACGTGACGACCAGCTTCACCAGCCAGGCCATCACAAAACTCGCGGCGCCCAGCTGCGCGCCATGATTCAGGCTGTGTCGAAACAGCGTAAAGGCCATGTAGGCCGTCCACAGCAGCCCGATGCCACCGCCTGCCAGTACCGACCATCCGGCGCGCGCGCCGAACACTGCGCCGCCGATGGCTGCCATCGCGACGACCCCGGCCAGCTGCCACAGCAGGATCCTCACGGACTGGCGTGCCGCGCTGCCCAGAGAGTTGTTGCTCATGACCTTGCCCTGAGCCTCTCTGCGGACACCGCCCCGACTACGACGCCCATCTGATCGACGGACAACAAAAATGCCACTGCGTGGACCGATGTGTCGGCGACGTGTGGCATTACGACGAACCCACCCCCGACCGAAGTTTACTCGGCCGGAAAAGGCGGCGGATTATACGCAGCGTTTTGCAGTGCTTCAAGAAATCACAGCCGGCATTTCGCGACAACCTGCATTCGCACCTGCCGCACCGCGTGAGATCCCCGCCGCAGGCCTGACTCGCCGACGTACGTGGGGAAATTTTTGCCGGAACTGGCGATGGACTACAGGCGATAGCTGAACTTGATCAGAAACTGGTCGGAGCTCCGGACCTCATCCATATCCCTGAACAACTGCCCGACCTCGCGATCGTCGTCATTCAGCAGATCAAAACCGCCGCGGGCATATACCACATAGATGTCGGACTGCGGGGCAAATGAGTATCGATAGCGCAGTTGCACGCCCAGACTGTTGACGGAGAACGGTTCGAGAACGGTGGCAGTGCGCTGCAGGACACCGTCGGCGTCAGTCTGCCAGGCCTGGCGCGCATCGGCCGCGATGCCGATCCACTGCCAGCGCAGTCGCAGTTCATGACGAAGCGCGGGAATCCAGTCGAGGCGAAAGTCGAGATCGAGGCGGGGCGCGCGATAGGTGCCGAAGTCGTTGTCCTGCAGCCAGAGCAACCAGTCATCGGTGTATTGGGGCTTCAGGTCCAGCCGCAGCGTCAGCCGCTCGATCGGATACCACGCCGCCGTCAACTGCAGCCAGCCGGAGTAGTCCTCGATGCCCTGCTGGAACAGATAACCACCGAAAACGAACTGCCATGCGCCCAGTCGCGGCGAGGTGAAGTCCGCATACGCGCTGTAACGCGTATCGAGCATCACGGGGCCGTTGCCGCGCGAGATCAGATCATCGATACCGCGCGGGATCACCCGCAATTCCTCATAGGCGAGCCAGCGGCTGCGAAAGTTCACTTCCCGTATCAGCTGGATGCGCGACTGCAGGCGCTCGCCCGCGTCGTTCTCGCGATACTGCAGGTGCAGCTCCTGGGTTTCACCATTCACGCGACCGTTGGACGGAGCGAGCCGCCGCAGCGCCACCCACTCGGCCTGCCGCAGTGAATTGCGCTCCATGTAGCCGAGATCGTTGAGATCGAATTCATCGTCGATGTACAGCAAGGTCAGCGTGTGCGAGAGGGGCGCGGACCGATTGAAGTCCGTCTGTACCCACGCCTGATAGCCATCGGAGCGCACGCCCCCGGCGTTGATGTCACTGCGAATCACCTGACCTGCAACGCGCCACCAGTCGTTCGGCGTCAGGTCATAGTCGAGCGCGTTGACGGCCGCCTCGCGATCGAGGAGCGGACGATCGGTCCAGCTGCCGAGGTAGCCGACACGTCCGACGGGAAGCGTCACGCGCGCCCGCGCCGCGCCGAATAATCTGCCGCTACCATCCTCGTACTCATGCTCCTGCGCGGCAAAGGTCCCGTAGTCGAGCGAGCCTGCGCTGCCCGAAATCTTCAGGGCCGCATCGATATCGCTGGACCCGGCACTGCCATCGTCCGGAGCCGCGCCAACGCGTCGCGTATAGATGAGCTGGCCGTTGGCGGGTGTCGCGAGCGCGAACAGGTTCTGGTTCTCGGTGAAGAAGGGACGCTTGTCCGTGAACACGGTTTCGACCGCAGAGAAGTCGACGACCAGTTCGTCGCTCTCGACCTGCCCGAAGTCCGGATTCACGGTGGCGGTCAGCCAGAAGTGCGGCGATGGCTTCCAGCTGACATCGACACCGGCTTTCGTATCGACCGAATCGCTCCGGTTGTCGCGCACGACCGTGAGGTAAGGCACGACGTCGAGCGCCGCGGCGGCGCTGTATTGCGCTACTTCGATACGACGGAAATCGGCCAGGAACGCCGGCGAATCGACGGAGATGCCAGGACAGGCATCGCGCTCGTTGCGGTCGAACAGATAGCGCGTCGCATATACACCGATCTCACGCATCGGCTTGCTGGTGGGCCGCATGTTCACGGCCTGCCACGGCACCAGGATCTCGACGAACCATTGATCCCCGGTTTCACGGATGGCGTGTTGCCAGGTGCCGTCCCAGTCGCGGTTGAATTCGTTCTGATTCGTGATGGTGCCATCACGTACGCCGCCGCCCAAGCCGACGGAAAACTCGTAGCCCACCTGTCCCGTGGCATCGAAGTCGATCATGAGACTGACGGAGTCACCGGCCAGCGCTTCGGAATCGCGCGGTGTGCGAGGCTTGATGCGCCGCTCGCCCGGCGGCTGATCGATGGTGAATGCGGCTGCAAGTCCCTCAGGGGTTGCAACGATGCGCACGTCATTGGGGTAGCGCGGTTCGACGCGCGCAAACGGTTCGGTACGCCGCCATTGACCGCAGGTCACGGCCTGCTGCCATTCGACCTCATCGAATTGACCGTCGGCCTGGATCGCGCCCAGAGCCAGGGAGGGCAGCAAAGCGGCTGTATACAGTGCGATTGCGCCGCAGAGATTCGTTCGAGTTATGGTAACGGCGAGCGCGTCGATTACGAACCGCGCGAATGGCATTTCGCAAACGCTTCCCTGCAAGTGCTCATCCGTGCGTCCTCGAACTAGCGAATGTGACCGATGATACCGTCGAGTTCGTCGAGCGAGTGATAGGTGATCACCAGTTTGCCCTTGCCCGACCCGGAATGCTGCACCTGCACCTTGGCGCCAAGCTTATCGGAGAGGTCGCCCTCGAGCTTGCGGATGTTCGGATCTGCCTTCGGCGCGGGCGCCGATCCCTGCGGACCCGCGATCATGCGGCGCACGAGCGCTTCGGTTTCACGCACTGACAATTTCTTGTTCGCAACCTGCGCGGCAACTTCGGCCTGCTGTCGCTTGTTCTCCAGCCCCAGCAACGCGCGTGCGTGGCCCATTTCCAGTTCGCCGCGCTCGACAAGCCCTTTCGCTTCGTCGCACAGATCGAGCAGTCGCAGCAGATTCGACACCGTGGCACGCGAACGACCGACCGCTTCGGCGGCTGTCGCATGCGTCATGTCGAACTCGGAGATCAGTCGTCCCAGCGCACGCGCTTCTTCCAGCGGATTCAGGTCCTCGCGCTGAATGTTTTCGATCAGGGCCATCGCCACCGCGGCTTCATCGCCCACGCGACGGACGATCGCAGGGATTTCGTGCAGGCCTGCGAGCTGCGCGGCGCGCCAGCGACGTTCGCCCGCGATGATCTCGTAGCGACGCGGTTGCCCCGGTTGCGGATCGCCCAGAGGACGCACGAGGATGGGTTGAATCAGTCCCTGCGCCTTGATCGACTGGGCCAGCTCCTGCAGCGTGTCCATGTGCATATCGATGCGCGGCTGATATTTGCCGCGCTGGAGCAGATCGACAGGTAGTTTCAGCAGTTCTTCGTCGGGGCGCAGCTGCGCTACCGCAGGCGCTGCGGCGTTATCGACGGCTGCAGGCTGACCGAGTAAGGCGCCGAGTCCGCGACCGAGGCTGGGACGTTTGGTGGACATGGGTTCTAGAGGCCGACTGGCGTACTGGCCGACTGGTCAACTGGCCAGACGAGAGAATGAACTGACGAAACGAACGTGGCACTGCGGCAGTCTGCCGCGTCTCTGCTCTGGCCGATTGGCCAGTAGGCCGGTTGGCCGGCTGGCCACCTTCTCATGTTCCCACCGCACCGACGCTCGGCGTCGTCGCTTCGTCCTCGGACCTGCGGATCATCTCGCCGGCGAGCGCGAGATACGCGAGCGCGCCGCGGGATTCGCGGTCGAAATACAGCGCGGGCTTGCCAAAGCTCGGCGCTTCCGCGAGCCGCACGTTGCGCGGAATGATGGTGCGGAACACACGGCCAGGAAAATGCTCCGTCAGCTGTGCCGAAACTTCGTTGGCGAGATTGTTTCGCGGATCGAACATGGTGCGCAGGATGCCGTGAATCTCCAGGCGCGGATTGGGACCGGCCTTGATCTGCTCGATGGTGCCCACCAGGGCAGTCAGACCTTCGAGTGCGTAGTACTCACACTGCATCGGGATCAGCACGCCATCAGCGGCGACCAATGCGTTGAGCGTCAGCATGTTGAGCGAAGGCGGGCAGTCGATCAGCACGATGTCGAACTGCTCCAGCATCGGTTGCAGGGCGTCGCGCAGCCGCGTTTCGCAGCCGGGTTTACCCATCAGCTCGACTTCGGCCGCCACGAGATCCTGATTGGCGGGCAGCAGCTTGAAATCCGAGTAGTCGACCGACACGAGCGCCGAATTGATGTCGCAGTCGCCCAGCAATACGTCCGTCGTCGTTAGTTCCACGGTGCGTTTGTCGACGCCACAACCCATGGTCGCATTGCCCTGCGGATCGCAATCGATCAGCAGCACGCGCCGCTTCGTCGCGGCGAGCGACGCTGCGAGATTCACACTCGTCGTCGTCTTGCCGACGCCGCCTTTCTGATTGGTGATGGCGAGAATGCGGTGCATGAGTAGTGGCCGACTGGCTTGCTGGCTAACGGGTCGGCTGCCCGGACAAAGAGATGATCATCGGACGGATCCCTGAATGAATTAGGTGAGATGCGGGCGAGACGTATTCGCGAGAGGGCGGAACTCTATTCCGCCCAGCTGCCAGTTGGCCAGCTTGCCAGTTGGCCTAGACTTTGTCGTGCGAGCGGCAGATTTCCACAAGATGCCGCTCTTCGTCCAGACCGGGAACCTCAAGTCGATGGATCGCCGCGACTTTCCAGCCATTCGGCAGTTGCCTGACTTCCTCGTCAGGGGATTTGCCCTTCATCGCCAGTAGTCGCCCGCCGCCGACAGCGAGATGGCCCGCCCATTTGACGAACTGCACCACCGGCCCGACCGCGCGTGACACGACCACATCGAATCGTTCCTCGGGACGAAAATCTTCCGCGCGCGTATGCACCGTGACGATGTTGCTCAAGTCGAGCAGTTGCGCGACGTGGTCGATGAACTTCAATTTCTTGGCGGTCGAGTCCACCAGCGTGAATTGCAGTTCCGGATTGACGATTGCCAGCGGAATGCCGGGAAACCCCGCACCCGTGCCGACATCGCATACGCGCGAACCGCGCAGATACGGCTGAATCGACAGGCTGTCCAGCAAATGCTTGGTGATCTGCGCGGATCGCTCACGAATCGCCGTGAGATTCATGCGCTGATTCCAGTCGTCGAGCTCATCGAGCAGGCGCAGCAGCCTCGCGGCCTGGTCATCGCTCAGTGCAATGCCCAGTTGGTTCGCGCCTGCGGTGAGAGCGACGGAGTTCATGAATTCGACGGGGAAAATTTCACGCGAGAGATCACTCGAAGTGCACAGAGGTTGGGGAATCCGGACTCAGACACTCTGTGACCGCTCCATGATGGCGTCAGGGAGCCGGCCTCCGGTGGAAAGCACGCCCTGCGCGGATACGCAGGGCGCGCGTCAGATCACTTCTGGCTGCACTTGCCGTGCTTGCGAATCTCTTCCGTGCCGCACAGTCCCTTCTGCTGCGCGAAGAACTGGGCGAGGGCGTCAAAGTCCTTTTCATCCACGCCCGCGATGATGCCGGCCATGATCGGGTTCTTGCGCTTGCCGCTCTTGTAATCCTTCAGAGCATGCACGAGGTAGTTCGCGTACTGGCCTGCCAGCACCGGATAGTCGTCCGAGAGCGGCTTGGCGCCATTGGCGCCGTGGCACTGCACGCAGGTCTGCGTCGCTGGCGGCGGCGTACCGATCACGTCGGCCTCCGGATTGGCGCCTTCGGCATGCAGGAAGGCGGCAATATCTTCGCGATCCTGCGCCGACAGGCTCACTGCCTGCGAACGCATGGTCGGATGGGAGCGTTCGCCCGACGCGTATTCCGCCAGGGCGACCGAAATGTATTTCAGGCTCTGGTTGCCCAGGCGCGGGACGGTAAAGCTGGGCCAGGCGTTCCTGTAGTTGGGAATACCGTGGCAGCCGTGGCAGGTGTAGGCGAGCGTCTTGCCGTTCTCCACATTTCCTTCGGCAGTCGCACCGGCGCTCATGGCGATCGCGATTGCACCCAGGCCGAGCGCCAGCAGGGTCGGTCGAAACTTCATTCCTCGTCTCCGCACTTTCTTGAGCAAATTCTTGCGCTGCCGGCGTAGGCCAGGGGGTTACCGGTCAGCGGGGGGGCGCAATGGTAGCCCGCGATATTGTTCATGAATAGCGCCAATTCACGGGTTTACGTCAGGTTTCCCATGAATCCGGCCGCTTGCGGCTCACATCCACGGGGTGGCTCGGCTATACTTTTCGCGCTCCCGGCACTCACCGGGCGTCTCTCCCGCTCCCCGTCTGAGGTTTCGCATGGCCCGCATCACTGTCGAAGACTGCCTGCAGCACGTCCCGAACCTGTTCCAGCTGATCATGGTTGCAGCCAAGCGTGCGCGCAAGCTGGCCAATGGCGCAGAACCCACGGTGGACAGCGAGAACGACAAGGTGACCGTCGTGGCCTTGCGCGAGATCGCCGCCGGTCATATCGGCCCGGAAATTCTGGAAGAGGTCGAACAGCGACCGATGCCGGAAATGATGCCGGACGCCGACATGATGATGTCTGGCGAGATCCGCGCGCCGCACCTCGGGCTGGGGGATTGACCGGCCACTGAGATTCCCCGCCGGCCATGGACTATGCGTCCTCCATTCTCGGTCTGCTGCCGACCGGAAGACGCTCGATAGGCGTCACCCAGCTTCTCAACAAGCTTGAAACATACCTGCCGCCGGCGCAGGTCGACCGGGTTCGGGATGCATATGAATTCGGAGCGCAGGCCCATCAGGGCCAGAAGCGCTTAAGCGGCGAACCCTACATCGCACATCCGGTGGCGGTGGCCGACATCCTGGCCGACCTGCACCTCGATGCGCAGACCATCGTCGCTGCGATCCTGCACGACGTCATCGAAGACACTGCGAGCTCCAAGGAAGAAATCGCCGAGCGCTTCGGCGCGGAAGTCGCCGAGCTGGTCGACGGTGTCTCCAAACTCGATCAGATCCAGTTTCGCAGTCGCGCCGAGGCGCAGGCCGAATCCTTCCGCAAGATGCTGCTGGCCATGGTTCGCGATATTCGCGTGGTCATGGTCAAACTCGCCGATCGCACGCACAACATGCGCACGCTGGGCGCGATGCCGCCGGCGAAGCGCCGCACGATTGCGCGCGAGACCCTGGAAATCTACGCGCCGATCGCGAATCGCCTGGGCATTCACTCGGTCAAGTCGGAGCTCGAGGATCTCGGGTTCAAGTCCTTGTACCCGGGTCGCTATCGCATCATCGAGCGTGCGCTGAAGAAGGCGCGCGGCAACCAGAAGCAGTTCGTCGGCAAGATCGCGGACAATCTGCGCGGCGGACTGGCCAAGGCCGACATCAAAGGGCGCGTCGAAGGTCGCGAGAAGCACCTCTACAGCGTCTACCAGAAAATGCGGCGCAAGCGCGCACCGCTGACCTCCATCGTCGACGTCTTCGGCTTCCGCATCGTCGTCGACAGCGTCGATACCTGTTATCGAACGCTCGGCCTGGTGCACGGCCTGTATCGGCCGATGCCGGGCCGCTTCAAGGACTACATCGCGATTCCGCGCGTCAACGGCTACCAGTCGTTGCACACGACGCTCTTCGGGCCGAACGGCATGCCCATCGAAGTGCAGATCCGCACCGAGGAAATGAATAGCGTCGCCGAATCCGGCATTGCGGCCCACTGGGGTTACAAGTCCGGCGAAGACCAGGGGCGCGCTTATCGCGACCGGGCAAGCGAGTGGCTGCAGCAGCTGATGGAGATTCAGCACGGCGGCAACTCCGAAGAATTCATGGAGAGCGTGAAAGTCGACCTGTTCCCCGACAAGGTCTATGTCTTCACGCCGCGCGGCGAAATCCGTCGCCTGCCGCGCAACGCCACCGCGGTCGACTTCGCCTACAGCGTGCACACCGACATCGGCAATCACTGCGTTGCCGCCAAGGTCGATCGCCGGCTCGTGCCACTGCGCACACCGCTGCGCAATGGTCAGACCGTGGAAATCATCACCGCGAAGGGTGCTACGCCGAATCCGGCGTGGGTGAATTTCGTGGTGACGGCCAAGGCGCGCGCCGCGATTCGTCACTATTTAAAGAGCTTGAAGCATTCCGAAGCCGTCGAGCTCGGCAAACGCATGCTGAACCAGGCGCTCAGCGATCTGGGGCTGGCACTCAAGAAGGTCCCGGACGAACGCGTCCAGGCCGCAGCGAGCGATCTCAATCTCAAGAGCGCGGAAGAATTGTTTGAGCGCATCGGCCTGGGTGAGCGGCTTGCGCCGCTGGTCGCGCGTCGTCTGTTGCCTGCGGATACTGCGCCTCCCGCCGAGCCCGTGCCGCAATCGGGTCCGCTGGCCATCGCCGGCACCGAAGGCATGGTCGTGACCTACGCGCGCTGCTGCTTCCCGATTCCCAATGATCCGATCATGGCCTACCTGTCGAGCGGCCGCGGCGTCGTGATCCACCGCGAGGTCTGCGGCAATCTGCGCAACTACCGCAAGCAACCCGACAAATGGCTGTCCGTATCCTGGCAGCCAAGCCTCGACCGCCTGTTCAATGTCGAAATCCGTATCGACGTCAGCAATCGCATGGGCGCACTGGCCGCGATCGCGTCCAACATCGCCTCGACCGATACCAACATCGAGCACGTGGCGGTGGATGAACGCGACGGCGACGCGTCGACCCTGGTCTTCGACCTGCAGGTCCGCAATCGCAAACACCTGGCGGGCGTGATCAAGAATCTGCGCAAGATGGCGGAGGTGTTGAGGGTCACTCGAGTACTCGCATGACCCGGCTAACTGGCAAACTGGCCAGAGCCAGAACCAAGCCGCATTGATGATTCTCTGTCCGGATTCTGGCCAGCAGACCGGTTTGCCAGTCGGCCAGTAAGCCTTCTTTATCGAGGTCCTCATGTCGTCCCGCACCATCATCTCGACCCCCGACGCTCCCGCCGCTGTCGGCACTTACTCGCAGGCCGTGAAGGTCGGCAACACCGTGTATGTCTCGGGCCAGATTCCCCTCGATCCCAGGTCGGGACAGCTGGTGACGAGTTCGATGGACGCACAGATCCGGCGGGTTTTCGACAATCTCAATGCCATCATCACGGCGTCGGGCGGTACGTTTGCGAGCGTGACCAAGCTCAACGTGTTCCTGACGGACCTCTCGCACTTTGCGCTGCTGAACCAGATCATGGCGGAGTACTTCCAGGAACCGTATCCCGCGCGTGCGGCGATCCAGGTCGCGGCATTGCCGAAGGGCGCGGCCGTTGAGATGGATTGCGTGCTGGAACTCGGCTGATTGGCGTACGGGCTAGCCGGCCAACGGCCAACTGGCCAACTGGCGTACTGGCAAGATCAAGAGCACAGAACCTCCGGCTTCTGGCCGGTCGGCCAGTTAGCCCGTTAGCCAGTCCGCCAGTTGGCCGGCCGACTCACATACACTCGCCACGGACGGCGCTCATGAATATTTCTGCCAAATCACAACCTGTATCCGCGGCCGAACACCGGCCCGTCACTGTATTGCGCGGTGTGGGCGCAGCGTTGGCACAGAAACTGCTGAAGCTGGGCGTCTCCACCATCCAGGATCTGCTGTTCCTGTTGCCTCTGCGCTATGAAGATCGCACGCAGGTCGTACCTATTGGGGCGCTGCGGATCGGTGATCGCTCGGTGGTGGAAGGAGAAGTGCGGCTCGCCGAAGTGGCCTTTCGCGGCCGACGTCAGCTGCTGTGCCGGATCGCCGATAGCTCCGGCTCGCTGACGCTGCGGTTCTTCTATTTCAGCTCCGGTCAGCAACAGGCGCTGACGCCCGGCGTGCGCATTCGCTGTTACGGCGAGATCCGCCGCGGCCCGGGCGGGTTGGAAATAGTGCATCCGGAGTATCGGCGCGTGGCAGGCGATGCGGCTGACCCCGTCGAAGCAACGCTCACACCCATCTACCCGCTGACCGAAGGTATGCAGCAGGGACGGTTGCGGCAGCTCACGTCGATGGCGCTGCGCGAGCTCGCGAACGAAACGATTCGCGACTGGCTGCCGGCATCGACGCTGCGCGAGTTGAACCTGCCGTCGCTGCGCGAGGCGCTCGAGTACGTGCACCGGCCACCGCCCGACGCCAGTCTCGAATTGCTTTCGACATACCGGCATCCGTCGCAACGGCGGCTCGCGTTCGAGGAACTGCTTGCGCACCACCTGAGCCTGCGTCTGTTACGCCGCGAAGTGCAGCGCGACCCCGGCTGGGCCTTTCAGCCGCAACGCAACCTCATCGAGGGATTTCTGCGCTCGCTGCCGTTCTCCCCGACGGGGGCACAGCAACGGACCTGGGCTGAGATCGAGCGCGACCTGCAGCAATCGAGCCCGATGCTGCGACTCGTGCAAGGCGACGTGGGCAGCGGCAAGACCCTGGTGGCGGCGCTCGCTGCCGTGCGCGCCGTCGAATCCGGATTTCAGGCGGCTGTGATGGCCCCCACTGAACTGCTGGCCGAACAGCACGGCCGCAATTTCGTCACGTGGCTGTCGCCGTTGAATCTCCAGGTCGTCCTGCTCACCGGCAAGCGTTCAGGCGCCGCGCGAACACGCGCGTTCAGTGATGTGTCCTCGGGCGCCGCGCAGATCGTCATCGGCACGCACGCTCTGTTCCAGGAGCAGGTGCAGTTTCATCGCCTGGGCCTGGTGATCATCGATGAGCAGCACCGTTTCGGCGTGCACCAGCGGTTGTTGCTGCGCGAGAAGGGGGCGAGTGCGGGGCGTTTTCCGCACCAGCTCATCATGACCGCCACGCCCATTCCGCGCACGTTGGCGATGACGGCTTATGCGGACCTGGATGTGTCGATCATCGACGAGTTGCCGCCGGGAAGAACCCCGGTCAAGACCGTGGTGCTCACCGAGAGCCGCCGCGACGAAGTGGTCATGCGCATTCGCGATGCCTGTCGGCAGAAGCGGCAAGCGTACTGGGTCTGCCCGCTCGTCGAAGAATCGGCAGAACTCGATGCACAGGCCGCCGAGGAGACCGCGCACACCCTGGCAGAGGCTCTGTCGGAGCTGCGCGTCGGTCTCGTGCATGGGCGCATGACGTCACGCGACAAGGACGCCGTCATGAGCGAGTTCAAGGCGGGCAACATCGATCTGCTCGTCGCCACCACAGTCATCGAGGTTGGCGTCGATGTGCCGAATGCCAGCCTGATGGTGATCGAGAATTCCGAGCGCATGGGACTGGCACAGCTGCATCAGCTGCGCGGTCGCGTCGGCCGCGGCTCGGCGGAAAGCAACTGCGTGCTGCTGTATCGCCCGCCACTGACCGAAGTTGCACGCGAGCGTCTGAGCGTCATGCGTGCGACCAACGATGGCTTCGAGATTTCACGCCGCGACCTGGAACTGCGGGGTCCCGGTGAACTGCTCGGCACGAAGCAGACTGGTCTGATGCAGATGCGAGTCGCCGATCTGATGCGCGATGCGGATCTGTTGCCGCGCGTACAGCAGACCGCGGAATTGATGCTGGCGGAGAATGAGGCCAACATAGCGCCGCTGCTGCGCCGCTGGACGGGGCAGGGCGAGCAGTTTGGAAAAGTGTGAATAGAAAGAGAGGTGCTAGGGACTAGGCTCCAGGCCCCAGCAGGAAAAATCGATGCGATCAAAGTCATCATGTACTGTTCCCACCAGCGCCTAGGGCGTAGCACCTAGAGCCTGTTCCAATGTCCTCTCCTCCAACCGTCACTAATCGTCTGCGCTGGCTGGGCCATCGCATCGCATCGACCCCTTTCGTCGCGGAGATTCTGCCCGCAGCAACCAAACGCGCCGGCGCTTACGCACGGCTGCTGCGTCTCGACAAGCCAATCGGCATCTGGCTGCTGCTGTGGCCGGTGCTGTGGGCCTTGTGGCTGTCTTCGGGCGGTAAGCCGGATCCGCAGGTGTTCGTCGTGTTCGTGCTGGGCACCGTGCTGACGCGGTCCGCCGGCTGCGCCATGAATGACTTTGCGGATCGCGATTTCGATGCTCATGTGAAGCGGACTCGCAATCGTCCGCTGGCCACGGGCGAACTCGATCCGATCGAGGCGCTCGCGCTGTGCGTCAGCCTCGGCCTCGTGGCGATCGGCCTCGTGCTGACCCTGAATCGACTCACGCAGCTCATGGCCATTGGCGGCGCCGTGCTGCTACTGACGTACCCGTTCATGAAGCGTTTCTTTCCGCTGCCGCAGTTCTATCTGGGCGCCGCGTTCACCTGGTCGGTGCCGATGGCTTATGTGGCTCACACCGGCGAGTATCCGCCGCGCATGGCATGGCTGCTGTTCATCGCCGGGCTGCTGTGGACGATGGCCTACGACACCATGTATGCCATGGTCGACCGCGAGGACGACAAGAAGCTGGGCATCCGTTCCAGCGCCATCCTGTTCGGCGACGCCGACCGATTCGTCATCGGCGTCATGCAACTCATGTCGCTCTATGCGCTGTGGCTCGCCGGATACGAACTCGACCTCGGCCTCTGGTTCGGCCTGGGGCTCAGCGTGGCCGCCGTCTTCGCCCTGTACCAGCAGTACCTGATCCGTGACCGCAAACCCGAGGAATGTCTCAAGGCATTCCTCAACAACAATTACTTCGGCATGGCGATCTTCATCGGGATCGCGCTGGAGTACGTGTTCCGGTGAAGTGACGAGGGTCACGTCACTTCATTCTCCCTGCCCGCGCCACTGCCCACACATCGACCCGACGCGCTCCCGCGCGCCGTAGCACACGTGCAAGTTCATTGACCGTACTGCCCGTCGTCACGACATCGTCGATGATGGCGACATGCCGGCCGCGCAGTTCGCCGGACAGCGAGAAGGCGCCGCGCACATTTCTGCTTCGCTGCTTGCGGTCGAGCTCCGCCTGTTCGAGGGTTTCGCGCGAGCGCACGACAAGATCCGTGCGCACCCGCACCGGCAAACGCCGCTCGATCACGGCGGCCAGTTCGATGGCCTGGTTGTAGCCGCGTTGTTCAAAGCGCTTCTGCGCCAGCGGCATGGGCACGACGCAGTCGGGCCACGGTCCGCAATGCATGCGACCCACGTACGCCGCCATGATTTCGCCCAGTACCCGCCCGTGAATCACGGCATTGCCGTACTTCAGCTGCCGGATCATGCGATCGACAGGGTAGGCATAGCGCAGTGCGCACAGCGCCGCGTCGAAACGCGGCACCCGCTGCAGACAAAGGCCGCACAGCAGCGGCGCGACGCTGATTCCGCGGGCCAGCGGCTCCGCGCAGCGCGCGCAGGCGGAGTCGTTCTTCGGCAGATCGGCATGACACTCCGCGCACAGATCGAGCAGCGGGTTGGCGCCGCGGCCGCTGCACAGCACGCAGACCGACGGCCACCAGCGGGCGGCGATTCGCCGGCCCTGCTGCCACAGGGGGAAATGAGCGCGAGCTACGTCGACCATTTTTTGAATCGTTGGTTGACAGTGGATCGGGTGGCTGGAAATACTTGCCGGCCGTCGTGGCAAGTCTGTCTGACCAGATGCGCTGCGCTGAATGCTATTTCTGTTCCCTTCTGCTGGAAAAGACACCCATGACCCAAACAGCCGGACTTGAAGCAATGCGACTCGGCGATGTGCGCACGGACTGGCGCCTCGACGACGTCCGCGCCCTGTTTGCGCTGCCCTTCGCGGACCTGCTGTTCCATGCACAACGCGTCCATCGCGACAACTTCGACCCGAACGAAGTGCAGATCAGCACGCTGCTGTCGATCAAGACCGGCGCCTGCCCGGAAGATTGCGCGTATTGCTCACAGAGCATTCGCTTCGAGACCGGCCTCAAGTCGGAGCCGCTCATGGATCTCGAGGAAGTCATGCAGAAGGCCCGCGCCGCGCGCGCCAATGGCGCCACGCGCTTTTGCATGGGCGCGGCCTATCGCAGCCCGAAGCCGAAGCAGCTCGCGCAAATCGCCGAGATGGTGAAGGGCGTACGCGAGCTCGGCATGGAAACCTGCGTGACGCTGGGAATGCTCAATGCCCAGCAGGCGCAGGACCTGAAGGACGCCGGACTCGATTACTACAACCACAACCTCGACACGTCCGAGTCCCATTACAAGGAGATCATCACGACCCGCAGCTACCAGGATCGCCTGGATACGCTGCAGGCCGTGCGGCAGGCGGGCATCAAGGTCTGTTGCGGCGGCATTCTCGGCATGGGCGAAACGGAACTCGATCGCGCCCAGCTGCTGCACACACTGGCAACGTTGCCGCAGCATCCGGAAAGTGTGCCGATCAACCAGCTCATGCAGGTGGCTGGAACGCCGTTGCACGGGGTGGACAAAGTCGAGCCGCTCGAATTCATCCGGACCATCGCCGTCGCACGCCTGCTCATGCCGCGCTCGCACGTGCGCCTGTCGGCCGGCCGTTCCGAGATGAGCGATGAAACCCAGGCTCTGTGCTTCCTGGCCGGCGCGAACTCGATCTTCTACGGCGACAAGCTGCTGACGACCGAAAATCCGGACGAGAACCACGACCTGCAGCTGTTTGCGCGGCTCGGGATCCAGCGGGAGGAAGCACGCCAACCCCGCAGCTGCCGTGCGCCTGCGCCGCAAGTCGCGGCAACTGCCTGACCCGGCTGTTGCCACAAGGAAGCCGGGCCTGCGAAAAGCGGCTATCTTCGCCGCCCATGCCCAGGCCCGCCGCTTCCGACGACTACTTTCTCGATCCGCGCAGCATCCGCCGCGCGTTCGACAACGCTGCTGCGACGTTCGACTCTGCGGCCGTCGTGCATGCGGAGATCCGCACGCGATTGCTTGAAAGACTGGATGTCGTCCGTCTCGATCCCTCGCTGATCGTCGATCTCGGTGCAGCCACCGGCCACGGTAGCCGGGCTTTGAAGGATCGCTATCCGCGATCGCAGGTACTGGCGGTCGATATGTCGACTCGCATGCTCGCGGAGGCGCGTCGGCAGCAACGCTGGCTGCGGCGTTTTCAGCTCGTAGCCGCCGATGCGAGCCACCTGCCCCTGCGCGACGGCAGCGCGGAACTGGCCTTCAGCAACCTGATGCTGCAGTGGTGCAACGACCCCGATGCGATTTTCAGGGAAACCCGGCGCGTGCTGCGTCCGGGCGGATTATTCACGTTCGCGAGCCTCGGACCGGACTCTCTGCGTGAACTGCGCAATGCCTGGAACGCCATCGACGCGCATGTCCATGTGCATCGATTCATCGATATGCACGACCTTGGCGATGCCCTGATGCGCGCGGGCTTCGCCGAACCGGTCATGGACACGGAGCGACTGACGATCACCTATCGCTCGATCGACACCTTGTTGCAGGAGCTGAAGCACAGCGGCTCGGGGAACGTGGCGGCAGGCCGCGGTCGAGGGCTGACACCGCGGACTGCGCGGCGACGTCTCGAGACGGCACTGGACGCCGCACGGGTGAAGGACCTTCTCCCGATAACCCTAGAGGTGGTGTACGGGCATGCATGGACGGTAGAGAAGCCCGAAGCCCGGCGCGATCGGTCCGAGATGGTAGTTCCAATCGCCAGCATCAAGCGGCGAACCATTTAAATATTCTTGTTTAATAACAACGGGTAGTGGATTTATTCCTTAAATCAATCATTTTTTATTTATTGAAATTTTCGACTACCGCGACCCTGACAAGCCTCGGCGGCAGCATCGTCGGCCCAGTGACCCGCCGCGACGCAGGCAGAAGGAGCACCAATCCGGGCCTCACAGCGACGATAGCGCCAGAACTGTAGAAATCCCTTTTCCATCCGTGATTTATGCGTTGCATAGGCCGCTTGCGGCCGTTAGCATGGCGACCCGTTTCAGGGCGCCCGCGTGTCGCCAGCCACTCCCCGTAAATTCGATGAATCATGGCGTCGCAATGGGGCCGCCGCTGAGCCCACCCACCCCGATCCGCATCGGGAATGGCACGCACCGTTTCGAACTGAAGGCGCGCTGTTCGCTGACTCCGCGCACGGCCCGGACGTTCATCGCCAGCATGGCGCTCGGCACGTTTGGCGTCTCGGGGTTCTTCGCGTTGCAGGGCTTCTGGCCTGTCCTGCCGTTTGCCGGCGCCGAGATTGCCTTACTGACCTGGGCCGTACGGGCGTCGATGCGCAAGGGACAGGAGCGGGAAACCATTACGATCACCGAGGAATCGGTGCTCATCGAACGACTGACGATGCAGAACGAGCATCGCTCGGTATTTCCTCGTCATTGGGCGAAGGTTAAACTCCACGCCCCGGCGACGGCGCTGCATCCGAGCCGACTCACTCTCGAGTCGTCAGGCCGCGCCTGTGAAGTGGGCAGGTTTCTCACAGAAGACGAGCGCCGCGGACTAGCGGTGCGTTTACAGCAGCTGGTGGGGAATGTGAATGAGTCACCCGCGCTCAGGTAACTGGGCTGTGGGGCATCATCGCGGGCGAACGCCAGCAGTTCATCCGCGGTTGCAGATTTTGCGGTACCGGCTTGTGCGGACTGGCAATGCATAGAACGAAGCAATGGGAGCATTGGCGACAATGTCGAAGATTCTGAAATACGCCGCAGCCGGCGCCGCAGCGTGTCTGCCTACCGGGGCAGCGCTGGCCGCCTGGGACCTGAACATGCCAGTCGGCGTCACCGAACTGAGTCGGGACATCCACGGGCTGCACATGCTGATCCTCTGGATCTGCGTGCTCATCGGAGTGGCGGTCTTCGGCGTGATGATCTACTCGATCATCAAATTCCGTCATTCGCAGGGAGCGGTGCCAGCGAAGTTCGATCACAGCACCCGCGCTGAGATCATCTGGACCACCATCCCCATCCTGATCCTGGTCGGCATGGCCATCCCCGCCGCCGAAACCCTGATCCGCATCGAGGACACCCGGAATTCGGAACTGTCCATCAAGGTGACTGGCTACCAGTGGAAGTGGCAGTACGAATACCTCGATCAAAAGGTCGATTTCTTCTCGACGTTGTCGCGCGACAGCGATGCGGCCCGCCAGCTCCACTCCGGCATCGACCCCAACACCGTCGACAACTACCTGCTGAGCGTCGACAAGCCGCTGGTCGTGCCGGTCGACACCAAGGTGCGCCTGCTGCTGACGTCCGCGGACGTGATTCACGCCTGGTGGGTGCCGACCTTCGGCATGAAGAAGGATGCAATCCCCGGCTTCGTCAATGAAATCTGGTTCCGGGCGGATAAGGTCGGCGTGTATCGCGGCCAGTGCGCCGAGCTGTGCGGTCGCGATCACGGCTTCATGCCGATCGTCGTCGAAGTGAAGTCCAAGGAAGACTACGCAGCGTGGCTGAAGACACAGCAGGACGGCGAAGCGGCACCGGCAGCGGCACAGACGAACGAGAGCGCAACGACTGCAGTCGTTGCCAAGGCGGAGTAAGAGTCAATGAGCACGACACACACTCACGAAATTGCTGGTCATCAGGCCGGCGATCACGCGCACGACGATCACGGTCCGGCCAAGGGCTGGCGCCGCTGGCTGCTGGCGACCAACCACAAGGACATCGGCACGATGTACCTGGTGTTCAGTCTGACGATGTTCTTCATCGGCGGCGCCATGGCCATGGTCATCCGCGCCGAACTGTTCCAGCCTGGTCTGCAGCTGGTCGATCCGGGCTTCTTCAATTCCATGACGACCATGCATGCGCTGGTCATGATCTTCGGCGCCGTCATGCCGGCGTTCGTCGGTCTCGCCAACTGGATGGTGCCGCTGCAGATCGGCGCGCCGGACATGGCGCTGCCGCGCATGAACAACTTCAGCTTCTGGATCATGCCGTTCGCGTTCGCTTTGCTGCTGGCGACGCTGTTCGTGCCTGGCGGCGCGCCGGCCGGTGGCTGGACGATGTATCCGCCGCTGGTCCTGCAGAACGGCACGTCGTTCCCGATGCTGATCTTCGCCGTTCACCTCATGGGTGCGTCGTCGATCATGGGTGCGATCAACGTGGTGGTGACGATCATGAACATGCGCGCTCCTGGCATGTCGCTGCTGAAGATGCCGCTGTTCGTGTGGAGCTGGCTGATCACTGCGTACCTGCTGGTCGCCGTGATGCCGGTGCTCGCAGGTGCGGTGACGATGCTGCTGACCGACCACTACGCCGGCACGACCTTCTTCCAGGCGGCGGGCGGCGGCGATCCGGTGATGTTCCAGCACATCTTCTGGTTCTTCGGGCATCCCGAGGTTTACATCATGATCCTGCCGGCCTTCGGCGTGGTCTCGGAGATCATCCCGACCTTCTCGCGCAAGCCGCTGTTCGGCTACGACGCGATGGTGTACGCGACCGCCTCGATCGCGTTCCTGTCGTTCATCGTGTGGGCGCACCACATGTTCACGGTGGGCATGCCGCTCGCCGGTCAGTTGTTCTTCATGCTCGCGACGATGCTGATCGCGGTACCGACGGGCGTGAAGGTGTTCAACTGGACTGCGACCATGTTCAAGGGCTCGATCAGTTTCGAACCGCCGATGCTGTTCGCGCTGTCGTTCCTGTTCCTGTTCACGATCGGCGGTTTCTCCGGCCTGATGCTCGCGATCGTGCCGGCCGACTTCCAGTATCACGACACCTACTTCGTGGTCGCGCACTTCCACTACGTGCTGGTGCCGGGTGCGGTGTTCGGCATCATGGCGGCGGTGTACTACTGGCTGCCGAAGTGGACCGGGCACATGTACAGCATGAAGCTCGCCAAGTGGCACTTCTGGCTGTCGACGATCTTCGTGAACGTCCTGTTCTTCCCGCAGCACTTCCTGGGTCTCGCCGGCATGCCGCGTCGTATCCCTGACTACTCCACGCAGTTCACCGACTGGAACATGGTTTCGTCGATCGGCGCGTTCGGCTTCGGTCTGTCGCAGCTGCTGTTCGCCTACATCGTGTGGCAGACGACCCGCGGCGGCGTGAAGGCTTCCGACAAGGTCTGGGATACGGCAGCACCGCACGGTCTGGAATGGACCCTGAGCTCGCCACCGCCGTATCACAGCTTCGAAGTCGCTCCTGAAGTGAAGTAATGATGGCTGCTCAGATCAACGACGCAGATCGCAAGCGCGGCATCCGCAGGACAGCCCTGTGGACGTCGCTGCTGGCGCTCGCGTTCTACGTGGGATTCATCCTGCTGGGCGTGTTGAATTCGAGATGAAGCATTGAGCACCAATAAACGCAACCGCTCGATGGCCCGCAACCTGTGGATCTTCGCAGCGGGCAGCTTCGCGTTCGGTTTTGCGCTCGTGCCGCTGTATCGGGTTCTCTGCGATGTCACTGGCTACGGTGACCGCTCGCAGCTCGAGCAGGCCGCGAACATCGTCGAGGCGCCGGTGCTGGATCGCGAGGTGACGGTGGAGTTCGTCTCCGCGACACCGACGTACGGCGAGTGGGAATTTCGCCCGGAGGCTTCGAGCATCAAGGTGCAGCCGGGGCGCTTGTACGAAGCGAAGTTCTACGCGAAGAACCTGCGCTCCCAGGATGTCACTGGGCTGGCAGTACCCAGCGTGTCGCCGCTGCAGGCGACGCAGTATTTCCGCAAGACTGAATGTTTCTGTTTTACGCCGCAGCATTTCGGCGGCGACGAGGGACGCGACATGAGTGTGCGTTTCATCGTCGACCCGAAACTGCCCGGCAACATCGACCGCCTCACGCTGGGGTATTCGATGTTCGATGCACCGCAGAAGGTGGCGGTGGCGGAAAAGACGCTGGGCCCCAGAAGCTAGGCCCGGCATCTTGAAGAGAAGTTTCTGGCTAGTACCTGGCGCCTGGCGCACAGGTCCTTATTGAATCGACCGAGAACCGAGAACCGAAAACTCATGGCTCACGCACACAGTTCGCACGCGCCGTCGGACAAGTACTACGTTCCCCACAGCAGCCCGTGGCCGATCTTCGGCTCGGTCGCGCTGTTCACCATGATGTGCGGTGTCGCGCTCTGGCTGAACCATGTCGCGGCCGGCCCCTGGCTCTCGACGCTGGGCCTGCTGGCACTGATCGTCATGTTTGCCGGCTGGTTCGGCAATGTGATCAGCGAAAGCGAAAGCCGTCTCTACAACGACGCGGTCGACCGCTCGTTCCGCATGGGAATGATGTGGTTCATCTTCTCCGAAGTGATGTTCTTCGCTGCGTTCTTCGGCGCGCTGTTCTACGCACGGCAGTTCTCGATTCCATGGCTGGGCGGCGAAGGCGTGAAGGTCTTCACCAACCTGCTGCTGTGGAACAACTACGAAAACGCGTGGCCTACCAACGGTCCCGAAGCGGTCGGCGGCACTTTCGAAGTGATTCCGGCGCTGGGCCTGCCGGCGATCAACACGGCACTCCTGCTGACGTCGGGCGTGACGCTCACCATCGCTCATCACGCGCTGAAGGCCGGCAATCGCAAGATGCTGAACATCTTCCTGGCGGCGACCTTCCTGCTCGGCTTCCTGTTCATCTTCCTGCAGGCCGAGGAATACATTCACGCCTACACGGAACTGAACCTGACGCTGCACAGCGGCGTGTACGGCTCGACGTTCTTCCTGCTGACGGGCTTTCACGGTTTCCACGTGACCATCGGCGCCATCATGCTCGCGGTCATCTGGTTCCGCTGCCTGAAGGGCCATTTCACCCCGACGAATCACTTCGCGTTCGAGGGAGTGGCCTGGTACTGGCACTTCGTCGACGTGGTGTGGCTGATCCTGTTCGTGTTCGTCTACTGGCTGTAAGAGAGTTAGTAACGAAAGTCACGAGGGTCACGAAAGTGACGAAGGTCCAGACCGGACTTTCACCTCGTGACTTAGGTGACCCCTCGCCACTTACATCGTCACCTGCGTCACTGGCATCGGCCTACCGGCCGATGCCGTGCGGCTGGATCAGTCCCTGCGACCAGGCGATCAGGAGCAGGATGAACAGGCCCACCGACAGCGCGACGCGCAACGTCAGCGCCTTGACCATCTTCTTCGAGTCGCCCTTGTCGTTCATCATCTGATACAGCGCCGAGCCCAGGCTGAAAACGATGCCAGCCAGGCAGATGATGATGAGTATCTTGATGATAGGCATGATGGGCAGCGACAGCAGGTGAGATGGGTGATTATAACGTGGGCATGCTCTTCGCCGATCGCCGCTTCGCTCCTTCGATCTTTGCCACGATTCTGCTGATGCTCGGCCTCGCGGCGTTCGTGCGGCTGGGACTGTGGCAGCTGGATCGGGCGGAAGAGAAGCAGTCCCTCATCGATCGTTACGATACCGGCGGTCAAACGACGCTCGACCTGACCGCAGCCGCGATCGACTCGATTCCGTTGTATCAGCACATCCGCGCGCGCGGTCGTTATGAGCCGGCGCGGCAGATCCTGCTCGATAACATGCCCTCGGAGCAGGGACGGCCTGGCTACCGGGTCGTGACGCCATTTGCGCTCGACGAGGGTGGCATCCTGCTGGTGGACCGCGGGTGGGTGCCGATGGGTCCCACACGCACCGATCTGCCAGCTGTCGATGTTGCGACGCAGCCGCGCGAGCTCATGGGCCGCTTCGATACGCTGCCTCGCGCAGGCATCACGCTCGATATTCCGCACGCCGATCCACTCTCGAACTGGCCACGGGTAATGAACTATCCGCAACAGGGCGACATCGAGTCTGCTCTGGGGCGCAGCGTCCTGCCCGGCCTCGTGTTGCTCGATGCGGATCAGCCCGACGGCTTTGAACGTGCGTGGCACACGCGCTTTCAGTCCGGGCCCCAACGCCACCTCGCGTATGCGGTGCAATGGTTCGGGTTGGCCCTCGCCGCGATCGTGATCTATTTGGTCGTAAGTTTTCGACGGAAGCACATTCGATGAACGATTCGCAGATCCCGGACACGGCAACTCGCCGTTCGCGCCGGATGGCCTGGATTCTTGTAGGCGCATTCTTCGGGCCGCTGCTGCTGGCATTCCTGTTGTATTACGGCGGTTCCTTCGTCGGCGACGGCGCATGGCGGCCGGCCGGTAATACCAATCGAGGCGATCTCATTCATCCGGCGCGACCCTTGCCCGCGTTCGAACTCGTGACCACGACAGGTGAGAAGCTCGATGCGCGGACGCTGGACGGCAAGTGGAATGTCATCTTCGTCGGCGATGGGCAGTGCGACGCACGCTGCCGCGAAGCACTGGTGCTGATGCGCCAGACGCGGCTCGCGCTCAACGACGACATGACCCGCGTGCAACGCCTGTTCCTCGTCACCGACCATTGCTGCGACCAGACGTATCTCGATGCCGAACATGCCGGACTGATCACGGCTACGCTCGACAGTCCTGACGGCCAATCCCTGCTCGCCGTGTTTCCCGATACGGACCAGGGACGCATCTACATCGTCGATCCGCTCGGCAATCTGATGATGAGCTACTCCCGCGAGGCGCCGCAGAAAGGTCTGCTCGAAGACCTGAAGAAGCTGCTGAAGCTGTCGCACATCGGCTGACATTGGCAGCATCCGAGACGGTGTCACCGGCCAGAGTGTCGCTTTCCCCGATCCGCAGTCGCCTTCCGTAGCGGTTTACCGAAATGCCGCGGCGCCGCGGCGATACATCGCTGCGCCTTCCCCGCGGTGCGATAGGGGTTTTTGCCGCTTCCCTTCCCAAGCGTAAACTTCGTGTGCGACACTCATCCCGACTTCTCCCGTGGACGACTCAACGTGGTGAAGTCAACAACGAAGATCGCGCCAGCCCGACTTTGAGGGATCCGGATCCCCCGAATGAATTGGCCACAGTGATGCAATGACGCAGTTCAATCTGTCGACCCGATAGATGGCCAGTTGCCAGGCTTGCCGGCGCGAACCGGTTTTTGGTTCAACAACGAGAATAGCGACGAGGTTTTTGCCGGAATTCTGCTGACACACTGCGAACTCGGGGGAAGCCATGAAGTGCCTGTATTTTCTGTCACCCAGCCTGACCTGCACCCACGATGTCTCTGAAGACCTGCACGAAGTGGGTATCAAGGATTTCTACCTCCACGTCATCAGTCGCGATGAGTCGGGACTTCGCAAGCAGCACATTCATTCCAGCAACTACCTGGAAACGCTGGATGTGGTCCGCGATGGCTTCATCGGTGCTGCGCTGGGCTGCCTGGCGGGCATCCTGGGCATCGTCGCCCTTCTGTATTTCAAGCCGCTCGGTCCCGATGTTCAGGTACCGGTGTACGTGGCCATCATCCTGGTCGGCGTTGCGACGCTGTTCGGCGCATGGGTAGGCGGCCTGACGGGCATCGCCAGTGAAAACAACAAGCTGGCACGCTTTCACGACGACCTCGAGGCCGGCAAGTACCTGATTCTGGTGTACGTGCGCAAACATCAGGAAGACGCAGTCCGCCGCATGATGCAGGAGCGCCATCCCGATGCAGTGCTGGCCGCGGTGGATTCGCACTTCGTCAATCCGTTCAGCAACGTGGCGCGCATGACCGAACCACCGCAGCCGCAACCGCCGCAGATGAGGAGCACGTCCGTCTGACATCCCCGCATTCCTTCCCAGGGACTGGCACGCAAGAGGGATCCGAACATGGCGATTGCGATTGCATTGATCCTGCTGGTCATCGGCACGGTCCTGTTCCATTTCCTGAGTCCCTGGTGGTTCACGCCCATCGCCTCGAACTGGCAGATGATGGACGAGACGGTGAATGTCACCTTCTGGGTGACGGGCATCGTCTTCGTCGCCGTGAATCTGTTTCTCGCCTGGTGCGTGATTCGCTACCGGCATCGCAAGGGCCAGAAGGCGCACTACGAGCCTGAGAACAAGAAGCTCGAGTGGTGGCTGACCATCATCACGTCGGTTGGCATCGCCGCCATGCTGGCCCCGGGACTTGCGGTGTGGGCCAAGTTCGTCACGGTTCCGGAAAACGCCTCCGCCGTCGAAGTCCTGGGTCAGCAGTGGACCTGGAGCTATCGCTTTCCAGGCGAGGATGCGACGCTCGGCAAGACCGACATTCGCTTCGTCAACATCGACAATCCGTTCGGCATGGACCCGAAGGATGCCGCTGGTCAGGACGATGTGCTGGTCGCCAGTCCCGAGCTGCACCTGCCGATCGACAAGCCGGTGAAGATGTTGCTGCGCTCCAAGGATGTGAACCATCAGTTCGCCGTGCCGCAGTTCCGCGTGAAGATGGACATGGTGCCGGGAATGGTCACGTACTTCTGGCTGACACCGACCCGCACCGGTGAGTTCGACGCACTGTGCGAACAGCTCTGCGGCGTCGCTCACTTCACCATGCGTGGCCGCGTGGTCGTCGATGAACAGGCGGCGTTCAACGACTGGCTCGCCGCACAACCGACGTACGCGAAGACTCAGGCCGAGATCGAGGGCAATGCGCAGGTCGGCCAGTCACTGTTTGCGACCTGCACGAGCTGTCATGGCGCGCAGGCGGAAGGCAATCGCGAATTGAATGCGCCGAAGCTGGCGGGGCAGGGCAAGTGGTACCTGGTGCGCCAGCTCAACGATTTCCGCAAGGGCGTTCGCGGCGCGCACGAATCGGATACCTACGGCAAACAGATGATCCCGTTCGCCAGCATGCTCGCGGACGACCAGGCGGTTCGCGATGTGGTCGCGTACATCGCGTCTCTTCCGGAGAACCGGCCCGCACCGACCGTGCTCGGTGACCCCGAGCGCGGCAAGTCGCTCTACAGGACGTGCTCTGCGTGTCACGGCACCGAGGGCCAGGGCATCTGGGCGACGAATGCGCCGCGCCTGTCGAACATGAGCGACTGGTACCTGCAACGTCAGATGCACAACTTCCGCGAAGGTATTCGCGGCAAGCATCCGCTGGATTTTCATGGCGCCCAGATGGCTTCGATGGCGCGCGTGCTCGCCGATGAACAGGCGATCAACGACGTGCTGGATTACATACATACACTGTAGGAGGCCTACTGGCTTGCTGGCCTACTGGCTTGCTGGCCGGAGGGGACGAGACTCGCCCTTCTGACCAGCGGACCAGTAGGCCAGTTGGCCGGTTGGCCTCTGGAGATTCTCCATGGCCTACGTGGCAATCGCCGACCGCGATCACGAACACGCGCAGCACGACCCGCAGTCGTTCATTCGCAAGTACATCTGGAGCCAGGATCACAAGGTCATCGCGATCCAGTACGCCTTCGTCGCCACGGCCATCGGGCTCGTGGCGCTGGCCATGTCGGTGCTGATGCGATTGCAGCTGGGATTCCCGGACACGTTCCGGCTCATCACGCCGGAACACTACTATCAGTTCATCACCATGCACGGAATGATCATGGTGATCTACCTGCTCACGGCGCTGTTCCTGGGCGGCTTCGGCAACTATCTCATTCCGCTCATGTGCGGTGCGCGGGACATGGTGTTCCCGTATCTCAACATGCTGAGCTTCTGGTTCTACCTGCTTGCCGTGTTGATCCTCGTCGCTGGCATGTTCGTGCCGGGCGGGCCGACCGGTGCGGGCTGGACGCTGTATCCGCCGCAGGCGATTCTTCCCGGAACGCCCGGTGTCACCTGGGGCATCCTGTGCATGCTCGCCTCGCTTGCCGTCTTCATCATCGCGTTCACGATGGGCGGCCTCAACTATGTGACGACGGTGTTGCAGGCCCGCTGCCGCGGCATGACCTTCATGCGCATGCCGCTATCGGTGTGGGGCATCTTCAGCGCCTCCATTCTCGGCCTGCTCGCATTCCCCGCGCTGTTCGTCTCCGCCATCATGATGGCGCTCGACAGCACCATCGGTACGAGCTTCTTCCTGCCCGCCGTCAACTCGATGGGCGAGAACCTGGCGCACAACGGCGGCAGCCCGTTGCTGTTCCAGCACCTGTTCTGGTTCTTCGGCCACCCCGAGGTCTACATCGTCGCACTGCCGGCATTCGGCATCGTTTCCGATCTGCTGAGCACGCATGCACGCCGCAATATCTTCGGCTATCGCATGATGGTGTGGGCGATCCTCGCGATCGCCTGCCTGAGCTTCGTCGTGTGGGCGCACCACATGTACATCAGCGGCATGAATCCGTACTTCGGTTTCTTCTTCGCCACCACCACGCTGATCATCGCCGTGCCGACAGCGATCAAGGTCTACAACTGGGTACTCACGATCTGGCGCGGCGACGTGCATCTCACCGTACCGATGCTGTTCGCCATCGGCTTCATCTTCACGTTCGTGAACGGCGGTCTCACCGGCCTCTTCCTCGGCAACGTGACGGTGGACGTACCGCTCTCCGGCACCTATTTCGTCGTCGCGCACTTTCATATGGTGATGGGCGTGTCGCCGATCCTGGTGGTGTTCGGCGCGATCTATCACTGGTATCCGAAGATTACCGGTCGCATGTTCAACGAAGCCATGGGCAAGGTGCATTTCTGGGCGACATTCCTCGGCGCCTACGCGATCTATCTGCCGATGCATTATCTCGGCATCCTCGGTGTGCCCCGCCGCTACTACGCGTATGGCGACAGCATCGACTTCATCGGCAAATCAGTGCACATCGCGAACGAGTGGATCACCATCTCGGCGGTGTTCGTCGCCGCGGTGCAGCTCGTGTTTCTGTACAACCTCATCTGGTCGTACTTCCACGGCGACAAGGCTGACGGTAATCCGTGGCGTGCAACCTCGCTCGAATGGCAGACACCGGACACGCCGCCGAAGCACGGCAACTGGGGCAAGGATCTGCCGATCGTGTATCGCTGGGCCTACGACTACAGCGTGCCGGGCGCCAGGGAAGACTTCATTCCGCAGAACGTGCCGCCGGGTGGCGATGTGCCGGCCGGCCGCGAGCACGGGGTCAGATCGTGAGCCTCACCGTCGCCTACGGTGCGCTGATCACCGGCATCATCGTCTGGCTGGTGCTGGTCTCGCGTTTCCGGACGAAATCGTGGGAACCGTTGGCGACGACCGGCGAGGCCGATGTCGAGAATCGCCTGCCCCCGCAGCGTGTGGGCCTGTGGATTTTTCTTGCGGTCATCACCTCGCTGTTCGGGCTGTTCATCTCGGCGTTCTTCATGCGCATGGGACACGGCGAGCTCTCACCCGACTGGAAGCCGTTTCCGGAGCCGATGATTCTCTGGATCAACACCGCCGTGCTCATCCTGGGGAGCGTCGCGATGCAATGGGCGCGCGCCTCGGTGGCAAAGGGCGAGGCAGTGGCAACTCGTCGCGCGTTGGCGTTGGCGGGCGTGATGACGATCGGCTTCCTG
>NZ_DATDJO010000017.1:0-26808 GCF_036520495.1 Povalibacter sp.
CGCGAGTTCGAAGACAGTCTTGGCGAGATCAACTGCAATCGTGACGATAGACATGGGGGTCTCCCCTTTCGGTGGACGATGAGAGCTACACACGTCGACGAGCATGCTCGTCGACAGCCTCACAGGAAACCCATCTCATCGATCCGCTCCAATTCACACCGAAACTCAGCCAGGCCGTGTCGAGCGCCTCTCACCCGAGAACATCATCGAACTGAATCGACACGAGGCTGCCCCTGTGCTTCGATAGACAAGTCGTTCCATTTCTCCCAGGTCTCGATGCGTCGCGCGTACTCGGCGCGCGTCACCGGCAAGCCCGAGGGCCCAAGGAACAGGCGCAGCGGCGGCTCTGGCGCATCGACGATTTTCAGAATGACCGAACCCGTGGCAGCTGGATCGCCGGGTGCTGCCCAACTTGCGGAACGAACAGCTGCCATTGCCGCGCGTGCGCCGTCGTACGCCGGCATCTGCGTAGCGCGAGCTGCCGACGGTCCACCCCAGTCGGTCGAAAAGCCGCCCGGCTCGATGAGCGTCACCTTGATGCCGAAGCCCGCCACTTCCTGCGCGAGCGACTGACTGAACCCTTCAAGGCCCCACTTCGAGGCGTGATACAACCCTATCGTGGGAAACGCATTGACACCGCCGACCGATGAGACCTGCAGGATGTGGCCGGAGCGCTGTGCGCGCAGGATCGGCAACGCGGCCTGAGTCACCCACAACGCACCGAACAGGTTCGTCTCGATCTGTGCGCGCGCCTCTGCCTCGCTGACTTCCTCGATGGTGCCGAACAACCCATACCCCGCATTGTTGACGACCACATCCAGACGTCCGAAACGCTCGTGTACCTGTGCGATCACCTGGTCGACCTCGGCTTTGCGGGTGACATCCAGGCTGAACGCCGCGACCTGATCTGCGTAGCGCTCGACTAGCGGCGCAAGCGTCGACACGTCGCGCGCCGTCGCGGCAACCCGATCTCCACGCGCGAGCGCGGCTTCTGCCCAGACACGCCCGAAACCCTTGGACGTTCCTGTGATGAACCAGACTTTGCTTGCCATGATCGTTCCGTGGTTTTGCCTCACTGCACTTTCGGACCCGGATGCAACGCCGGCGTTACAGAGCGCACCATCTGCGTTACATCGGTAACCGACTCGTCCCGCATAGAGGCGCTAACAGCCGATGTGCAGGACGTGTAGGTCCTTCAGCGCCGCAAGCACGTACCTACATACTCAGTTGTTGCCTGCCTTGCGCAGGCATGCCGAGCGCGCTCGATCCGAAGTATCTGCGTCCCCATCGGCCAGCAAAAAAACTGAAGGAGAGCGCGCAACGCACTCTCCTCCAGATACCGCCAGCTCAAGCCACCATCGACACGGCCGCATCCCACAGTCCCGAGTTGAGCCGCACATCCTCCTTGATCGATTGAATCGGCCGCGTGCGCACCAACCGCCCCGATGGCGAGCGTCGGCTCAGGCCGCCCCGCAGCATGTTTTCCTGCAGCCGGTTGAATGTGTGCCATAGGTCCGCACCCGTATCCTGCGGCCGACGCGGCAGCAACAGTGCCGATGCAGGAACACCCACGTCCCAACCCTCGCCGAATCGCAACGCCACCGCGCGCTGCGCCAGGGCCAGTTGTTCGCGCTCCTCGAGCTGTCGCTGACGCATGCGCTCAACCACCGCACCCAGCGCATCGAATCGTGACGAGAGCTGAATCGCACCTGCAATCGCCTCATCCACAACGTCCTTGCGGTGCGCAACGCGAATCGCCGGAAACATCTCCGTTGATACGATGAGGCCATTGGTGCACACGAACCGAAAGAGCCCGACACGCAGCTGATATGCACTGCTGCCATCATGGCTGTTCAGGAACAGGACCTCCGGTACCGTTCCATCGATCTCCACCGTCTCAACGCGACGGCGCAGGCGAATCAGATGACGCCCATGCACGCCATTGCCTGCGCGTGAACGCGCCTGACGCGCATCCACTGCAACGAACCCTGCCTGCATCAATCCCGACAACACTCGCTCGGTCTGGATGAAGGTGTACCGTCCGCTCATCCGTGCATGGGGCGATGCAGCGAACACGGCCGGCGCGCGCTCACGCACATCCTCCATCGACAGCGCACGGGTGAACGCATTGGCGCCAACCGGAAAAACCATCGCAGCTGCGGTATTCATGGCGAAGCCCTCGATCTGATGTGGGCGGGATTGCCCGAGATCTCTGCCTCACACCGCAGCGCAGCTGTCAGGGATCGAACACCGCCGCAGGCGGCGAGTGCGTCCTCGCACTCGTCCTTGACAGCGAGAACGGTGTGATAGCGTGACAAGACCCAGGCAGTCCCGCCCTCTTCTCTGGCGTCCGGGGTCGGCTGTCTCGGCCAAACGACGGCCCACCATCGGCCGCAGCGGAATACCGCTGCCGACCGAAACTAGCCGCTCGGCTATTTTATGCGAGGCTCGGCGGTCGAATAGACAGAAAATAGCCGATCGGCTATTTTTTATTGATATCCTGTCATGGTCCAGGTAAAAATAGCCGGTCGGCTATTTTCTGGAGAGATGCCATGCCCGGGCGAAGCGTATTCGTTGGCGACGCAAAGCAGATCGGTGCCTTGGTGCGGGCCGTACGCAAGGCTGACGGCCTTCGCCAGGACGAAGTAGGCCGCTTTTCGCACAGCTTTATCGGCGACCTTGAGGACGGCAAACCGACGGTCCAACTCGGCAAGGTGCTTGAAGTATTGCGTGAGCTCGGCGTGAAGCTCCGGTTGGAGTTGCCCTCGGGATTGGATACGACCGTGCTCGATCGACATCTGCGAGAGTCATCGCTGACCTCCGACGCCACACCTGACACCCATTCACAGCGATGAGCGCGGCGACACGTGAGTTGGTGGCGACAATCAACGGACGGTCCGTCGGACGCCTGCGAGAGCAAAACAACCTGTGGGTCTTCGAATACGACCCTGCATGGATCGCCACGGGCTTCGATCTCTCCCCTCATCTGCTGCGCACGACAGGCACCATCACCGACGGTGCGACCTCACGTCCCGTGCAGTGGTTCTTCGACAACCTGTTACCCGAGGAGCAGGCACGCGATCTGTTGGCTGCTGATGCCAAGATTCCAGCGGCGGATGCATTCGGCCTGCTCGCCTACTACGGCCGCGAGTCTGCCGGTGCGATCACGTTGCGCGCACCTGGAGAAGCGGCGGGACGCTCCGGGTACGTTGCGCTCACCGACGCCGAATTGAGCGCCCGGATCAAGAAGCTTCCGCAACAAGGTCTCGCAGCCGGTGCCCCGAAGCGGATGAGTCTCGCTGGCGCCCAGCACAAGATGGCCGTCAGCATGGTGAAGGGCGCGCTCTTCTTCCCGGAAGGGGAAACGCCGTCGACGCACTTGCTCAAACCCGATCACGTGGATCGGGAAAATTGGCCGAACTCGGTCGCGAACAAATTCTTCACCATGCGCCTCGCGGACCATATGGGCCTGCGCGTGCCGACCGTGCAGATACGCTATGTGCCGCAACCGGTGTACCTGATCGAGCGATTCGATCGGCAACAGGTTGGGGAGGAAACCCGGCGACTGCACATCATCGACGCGTGTCAGCTGTTGGGGCTCGATCGCACGTTCAAGTATCAGCAGGCAACGGCGCAAACTTTCGCCAGCATCATCGAGAAATGCACAAATCGTGCTCGCGCACGCCAGGGCATTGCTGCTTGGGTGCTCTTCAATCTGCTCACGGGCAATGCGGATGCCCACCTGAAGAATCTGTCGTTTCACGTAGATGCCGAGGGCATTCAGCTCGCACCCTTCTACGATCTCGTGTCGACCGAGGCATACCACACCGCACCCGGTAGCACCCCTCAGTGGCCGCATACACCGCTGAGCACCAAGATCGGCGATGCGGCGACGTTCGCACAAGTCGACGCGGAGAAGTACACGGATTTTGCAGAAGCACTTGGGCTGACGCGCACTGCCACCAACCGTTTGATCGCTGATTACACCGGACGAATCGAGGCAGCCGCGGACGACCTCATCAAGGAGCTCGAGGGAATGAAGGTCGCGCCCGCCACGCGAGCCGGTCAGCTCAGAGTCATTCGCACCGTTCGGATGATCGTGATTCGAGAGATGGTGGCCAGGCTCACACCCTGAATCTACGGGACGATGGGCGTCTGTGACGCGACGCCTTCGGCTGGCGGAGTCCCGTGCGATGGACACCGCCAGCCATGAGGTCGCTACAGCAAGCCTCGTTCGGCAAAAAATGTTGAGCTCTCCATTTTTTGCCGAACGTGGACTTCTCTAATATGTGGAGCTGGATGACCGGCGTGGCCGTATGCGCCGATTTTCCGGCCCGCGTGCTCCACATAGAAGTCAGCCGTCCGAGTAGCGACGATGCGCTATGCCGCGCCCACCTGGACCTCCAACGCCAGGCACGCGCGCACGTCTTTCCGCTGCACTTGGCCACCCACGAGGCGGAAGGGCTTCTCCTCTCTATTGATCAGACGTCATCGGATGGCTTCCCACCCGGAAGAAATAAATGTGAAGTTCTCCCGCACAACTGCACGGGAGAACCCAGCGCCAAGCGGCGCAACTCCACATTTCAGAGAAGCCCACGTTCGGCCATCGATTCGGCGACCGCGCCACCAATCACGAAGTGATCCAGCACGCGGATGTCCACCAGCGCCAGCGCCTGCTTCAGACGCCGCGTGATGAGCTCATCCGCCTGGCTCGGCTCCGCAACGCCGCTCGGATGGTTGTGCGCCAGGATGACAGCCGCCGCGTTGTAGCGAAGTGCCCGCTTCACCACTTCGCGCGGATGCACGCTTGAGCCATCGATCGTGCCGCGGAACAGCTCCTCGCACTCGATGACACGGATGCGATTGTCGAGATACAGGCACGCGAACACCTCGTACTCGAGTTGCGCGAATCGCATCGTCAGGTACTCGCGGGTCGCACCCGGCCCCAGTAGCGGTGCCGACTGGATCATCTTCTCGGCCGCAATCCGCAGACCTGCCGCCAGCACCTGCGCGTCATTAACCCGCTCGAAAACGCCATCGACGTCGACCAGAAATCCGGTACTGAATCGCGGCGCCTGCGGCTCGACTGCACCGAGGTCCGAACGCTGGTTCAGCTGTTTGATCAAGGCACGCTTGCTGGTCATGGGACTCTCCTTGTCCAGGCGGAATTGCCTGGCGAAGTCCCCACTCACATCGCAGCGCAGCTGTCAGGGCCGCGCAGCGCGCGCTTGCGAGCACGGGCTTTGCCGCGCGCAGGCCTTGACAGCGAGAACGTGCGACCTGAAGTCGCATGAGTTTTTGTTTTACGGAGGTAGAGATGCCTTAGATAAAACCGGCTGTTCCATCAGCCGTCCCTACCCGGGCATGCGGAGCTGGCAACGGCTCGGTGTGGAGCCCCGGGAACAACGTAACCGCCGGATATCCGGTACGCGGAGCCGTGAGGCAAAGCGGAATCTGCCAGCACGAAGGCGGAGAGGAACAAGGGATGGGTGGGTACGACCAACACATGTGAACGTCCTTAGGCGTCGTAACGTCAGACATGCCAAACGTGCTGATAGGCATGAACCAAAAGGTAGGCGGCAGAGCATGGTCATCGGTTCTCTGGACCATCATGGATACGAATGCCGCCGGCGCACAGGACGGGTCCGCCCCGCTCGAAGATTCATGCGGAACAGGGTAAGCCCATCACGCTGCCGGCGACGGCATGCGAACCGTGAGGAACGCAGTTGGCGTAGTGGGTAGAGGAACGCGGAGAAAGCGAATGCTTGGCTGTAATGGTCGAGATACGGGCTGAAACATCGCTCGACGCGAAAGCGGGCAGACTTCCGTGAGGTCAATCATGGCGAGAGAATCTTGACCAACCGTTGCACGAGGAAATGCAGATGACGGCGACCGACGCGAAAGCATCGGCTGCCGGTGCGTCCTCGCCCGCTGCACAGATGTGGGAACAGACCAACTGGACTCCCATCGAGGCAGAGGTGAAGCGGCTTCAGATGCGTATCGCCAAATCGGTTCGGGAAGGACGATGGGGCAAGGCGAAAGCTTTGCAACGTCTACTGACCCGCTCGCACAGCGGCAAGATGCTTGCCGTGAAGCGAGTGACGGAAAACAGCGGCAAGAAAACGCCGGGCGTGGACGGAAGGACCTGGCTCACACCGGCGGCCAGATGGAAGGGAATGCTGTCGTTGCAGCATCGGGGCTATCGCTCGATGCCACTGCGGCGGGTCTACATCCCAAAGAGCAATGGGAAGCGGCGTCCGTTAGGGATCCCATGCATGCGGTGCAGAGCGATGCAGGCTTTGTGGAAGCTCGCGCTGGAACCGATCGCGGAAACTCTAGCTGATCCGAACTCCTACGGCTTTCGGCCCGAACGCTCGACCGCCGACGCCATTGGGCAATGCTTCACAGCACTGGCACTGCGCAACTCTGCGCAGTGGCTTCTCGAGGGTGACATCCGAGGTTGCTTCGACAACTTCAGTCACTCCTGGTTCTTGAAGCACATACCGATGGACAAAGCGATCTTGCGCCAATGGCTGCAAGCCGGCTACATCGATGAGGGACACTTGTTCGCGACGCGCGCGGGCACACCCCAAGGAGGAGTGATCTCGCCTGTGATCGCGAACATGGCGTTGGATGGGTTGGAGGCGGCGGTCCATGCCTCGATACCCCAGGAGATCATCTGCGATGCCCGACCTTATTCTAATGTCCGCTTCTTGCCCCGTAGGACGACAAGAGTGGCGATCGCGGCAACCATGTTTTCGCTCTGCGATCCCATGCCCGCTCCTGCAAAGGCGATGGGAAGGGTCCCGGCAACCGCAAGGACTTTCCCGAAATCCTGTACAAGTACGATCTGGCTTTAGATTGCGCGGCCGCCGTGAATGGCGCACCAGTCGTTCGGCCATTGATAGACGACGCCATCTTGCTCATCGAAACGCGAAACGCGCTGACCCATGCAAGGGAAAAATTCCAGCAAGCGGCACCGCAAGGTCCGCCTGAACTATGGTCGGATCTGGAACAACGGCTACGTGCACGGTGGCGCCCAGCGCGCTCACACCAGTGTCCGGCATGTACCTGTGGTGCCGGGTACTTGGCGCTCCGCTCGCTCCAAAAAAAATGTTGTTACGAAGGAAGCATGCTGCCGAAGCGAAACGCCGATTCATGCACGAGCGGGACGCTCGTTGAATAATCCGGACGCGGTCGGGCGGCTCTCCGGCAACGAGTTGTGAAACCCTGCGAACACTTCGACGGGTACGCATGCGGGACGGTCCGAGGACGTAGTCGCCGCGCCACTCCGATGAGTTCGCACATGAAGGCATCTCTGCATCTGCTCGTACTGGCGCTGCTCGCCGGGGCTGGTCGCTGCCGAGGGGTCTGGTCGTAGCGACCTTGAGTCGTTCCGTGAACTGCCTCCTGACACCGCTTAGCGCGTTTTGCTTGCGCCCACGTCGTTGCGAGCGGCCTCTTCGATCACATCGGCGACAGCCTTCGGTTGCGTCATGAAAAGCGCATGGCTGGCACTGACTTCAGTGATCCGCGCCCCGATTCTCCTGGCCATGCTGTGCAGCATCCCCTCGCCGAACGCGTTGTCGTTCGTCGCGATCACGGCCCAGCTTGGCTTGCTGCGCCATGCCGCGTTCCGCAACGTCGTTGCGAAAACCGACATGTTGATCGGGACCTGGGAGTCCCGCAGGAACGCGGCGTCCGCATCGCTGGTGTCGGCGGCGAAGCCGATCTTGAATTTCTCCGGATTCACGAATCCATAGCCGTCCGGATGCGTGTCGACGACGAACTGAGCGGCGGCAGGAAAGCCCTGGTACTGCTGCGCCGTGGTCTCGCCCGCGTCCGGCGCCAGCGCTGAGACATAGACCAGACTCACGACTTTGGGATGAACGCCGGCCTCCGTGATGACCGTTCCGCCCCAGGAATGACCGACGAGTACGGCGGGGCCATCCTGGCGGTCCAGTGCGCGTGTCGTTGCTGCCACATCCTCGGCCAACGAAGTCAGGGGGTTCTGCACGATGGTGACGCGATAGCCGCGACGCGTCAGTTCGTCATAGACGCCGCGCCAGCCCGAGCCATCGGCGAAGGCACCATGCACCAGCACAACATTCTTCGCGGCAGCAGAGCCGGGTACCTGTGCGCCTTGCGCGCCCGCGAAGGAGCTCGCGGCTACCCCGGCAACCGTGCCGAGAACCATTGTCTTAATGGACGTATTCATGTCCCCTTCTCCCGATTGGATTCCCAACAATGTGCTCGCGATCTCGACGAAACCTACGCGCTAGCTGAGTAGCCGTTCAGTTCTCCCAGATACCAGACAAGGATGGGTCGCAACCGCTCGGCTTGACTGGACTTCCAATCGCGAAAGAGCTCGGTGCTCAAGGCCAGCGTAGTGTTGGGAATGGCCCCTGCATTGGCGAGGCGCTGCAACGCTGTGGCGTGTGCGAGCTGCGATCGCCCGCCAACAGCATCGGCCACGTACATGACTTCGAAACCCTCTTTCAGCGCTTCGATCACCGGGAAGGCAAGGCAGATTTCGGTGTACAGCGCACACACGATGAGCCGCTTCTTCTTCGTGACGAGGATGGCTTCGTGGAATTCCGTGTCTTCCCATGCGTTCATCGAGCTGCGATCGATGACGCGCGTGTCCGGCAACTCGGCAGCAATTGAGCTGCGCGTGGGGCCGTTCACTCCCATCTCGACACCGACCGTCGACAAGATGACGGGAATGTCGAGGGCGTTTGCCACCCTGATCAGGAATCGGATGTTGAGATCGATCCGTTGCGGTCCCGTTTCAGAATGGATCTGGTCGAACATTTCTTTCTGATAATCGATGAGGAGCAACGCGACTTCATCGTGATTCCAGACCGCGTCTTGCGCAGAGGCGGACTGAGAGACGCCTCCAGGGGATTTCTTGAACGACGGCATCGGTGTGATCTCCATGTCGGCGCAGCTTCGCCAGTGAGCTCATGATTACGCCGGAGCTCTCCGAATACGTCCCTCGATCAAGGGAGTCCGCGATGCTCGAAGCAGGGAGCCAGGGCGCAGCGGCGGTAGAGTCAGGCCGAAGGCGGAATGTCGGCGATCACTCGCGTGCCGGCGCCGGGCGTCGAATCGATGAGAAGCGAGCCGCCCATGTCCTGCACCCGCGTGCACATGTTGCGGATCCCGAACCCGTCTCCGCCAACCTCGACGAATCCGACGCCGTCGTCTTCGACCTGCACGCGGATGCCTGTCGACGTTCGCGAGAGAGTGACATCTATGCGACGCGCCTGCGCATGGCGCAACGAGTTGTTCAGCGCCTCCTGCACCACGCGAAACAACTCGTGTGAGCGAGCAGGCCCGAGACTCGCATCGAAACCACAGCCCTCGGTATGGAACGCACAATCGATCCCGCGCGGCACGCTGACGCACTCGACCAGATGCGCCAACGCCGACGCCAGATCTTCGCGCGAGCTGCCTTCCGGCTGCAGAGCCATCACCGCGCGGCGGGCATCGGCGAGCCCCTGGCGCGCAAGGTCAGCCGCACGGCGCGCCCGTATCTTCACATCTGCCGGATATTCTTTGCTTTGCGCGAGCGTGCCAAGCTGCATAAGGATGCCAGTAAAGCCCTGCGCAACGCCGTCGTGAATCTCACGCGCCATGCGCGAGCGCTCGGCGAGCAGTTCCCGCTCCTGCTCGATGCGCCGCTCGACCGCGCGCTGGCGTTGAAGTGCTGCAGCGACGGCATTGGCGGCGAGCTGCAGCACTCGAAACTCGACGCCCTCCACTCCGAGGCTGGGTTCGTAGCACCATCCGAAGCACACGACTCCCGTGTAATGACCCTCTACCAATAACGGCAGCCCGCCACACACAGTGATGCCCAACGTCTGGTTTCGAATGCTGAGCGCATCCTGGCGTCCCGTGCTGTTACGCCACCAGAAAGGCGAACCCGACTCGAGTTCGGTAAGGGCCCCGGGCAGCGCCTCATCATCGAAGAGAACGCCGAAGCCAAGCTCGGACTCCGACGGCTGGCCGGGTGCCATCCATTCCTTGAACAACCGATGGCGCGGCCGCCCTTCGATGTGGTCGCGCATCAGCAGCGAGACACGCTGGCAGGCCGCCATCGAGCCGATGCGCGGCAGAACGCGCTCCAGCGCGCGATCGAGATCGCTGATTGAAAGCAGCTCTCTCACAACATCGGCCGCCGACTCGGCGGCCGCTTCGCGCACCAAATGCTGTTGCCGCATCACGCTCGAGCGCACGTCCTCCGCGTCGAAGCGCCCGAGCGCGCTGGCGATCATCACTGCGAGCGCGCGCAAGGCGCTGACTTGACGGGCGGGGAACGCAGCCTGACCCCGGCACTGGTCGATGGTCAGAATGCCACGCAGTTGCCCTTGCACGATCACCGGTACGAGCAGGTCAGCCGTGGTGCCACTTTCTTCATTGACCTGCAGATTGCGGCCGGACTTGGTCGCAAGCGTGGTGCTGTAGACCTCTTCGCGCGAGAGCGGAGTGATGACTTCAACGAAATCTTCGTCGCGATAGGGCCCGGGCTGAATAGGCTTCAAGCCCTCCCGCGCCCACGCCGAGATGCAATGAGAAACGCCGGCCGAAGGGTCGCGCACGAAATACGTCATCCGGTCTGCGTCGAGCGACTGGCCGACCCTGCGGACGATCTTGCCCATCGCATTGATCGGATTGCTTGGCCGTGCGAGCCATTCGCCGCAATCGGCCAGCAGCTCGAGCAGTTCGTCGTCACCGGGATCGGTCGCGCCCATCACAGATGGACCAGACCCCGACGCATGGCAATTGTCACGGCCTCGGTGCGACTGATGGCGTCGAGCTTTGCGAGGATCGCCTTGACGTGGCTCTTGACGCTTTCCTCGCCCAGGTTGAGGCGGCGGGCGATGTCCTTGTTGCTGCGACCTTCGACGAGCAGCGCCAATACGTCGCACTCTCGTTGGGTCAACCCGGTTTGCGCACTTCGTCGCAGCGCTTTGGCCGCGACCTGAGGCGAGGTGTATTCCCCGCCACCGCCGACGACTCGAATCGCCGTCAGGATCTCCTCGAACGGCACGTCCTTGACGATATATCCCTTAGCGCCCAGTCGCAGGCAACGGAAGATGTCTTCATCACCAACGTAGGTGGTCATGATGAGGATTTGCGCAGCGGGATCCGACGCAATGATGCGGGTGGCCGCCTCGAACCCGTCCATCCTCGGCATCTGCAAGTCCAGCACCATGACATCGGGTCGTAGTGCGGTGTAGGCCGCCACCGCGGACGCGCCGTTGGCGGCCTGACCCACCACTTCGATGTCGTCCTGCGTCTCGAGCATCGAAGCCAACCCGTCTCGCACCACCGGGTGATCGTCGACCACGACAACACGCAGCGTTGTCTTGTCCAAGCTCATCACCTCCACTTCGACGTTGGCACCGGTCTTGGGGCACCTTACCAGCTTCGTCACGCCAGCGGACGTCCCTGCGGCGCCGGAAGCACGATCAGTTTTAACTTCGATACAAACTGGAGCTGGTCCATGGTGAATACGCTACGGGAACGAGGCTCGGCGACACCTCGAAGCACCGAAGTCGGCGCTCCTCTCCAAAAGTGGTGATTGTCACGTCAGCCGCTGTGTCTGCGCATCCCTCCAATGGGTGAAGGAAATTAGCACAGTGAGCGCGGTTTCGCGCCCGTGCGACCGTGCGACGGGCGGCTCGCGAGTTCAGGAGCTAGGGAATCAACGCGCCGTCGACACTGGACTTTTTCCCGCGTCCGCGTGCTTGCCTGGCCAGATGATCGTCGTAGTCAATGGCAACGATCTCGTCGAGCAGCTGAAGGTCACCGCCGCGATGGTCGCGAACAAGCGCCGGACGAGCGGTTTATTTGCTTCGATGGTCGATGACATCAGTCCTCCACCTGCACGAACCTAACCAGCTGGCACGCTCTTTACGCCGCGCTAACGGGCGGCCGCTGTGCGCAGCAGCTGCTGCTCCCAAGCGAACGCGATGGCACTGCCGCCGGCGTGACCGGTCACAGCCTCGTTCAATCCCTCAAGCGTCTCGGTACGGGCCCAGTCGCGCTGCCATTCGCTCGCGACAGCGAGCCACGTGATCGGAACGACGCCTGCCATGACCATCCTGCGCACTGCCATTTCATGCGCTTCGAGAGATACGCCACCGGACGCATCGGTCACAGCGAAGACGTCGTATCCCTCTTCAAGCGCCTGGATCGCTGGCATCGCGAGACAGATCTCCGTCCACAACCCGGCCAGGATCAGCTGTTTACGACCGGTCTTCGCGACCTCGGCGACGACACGGCCGTCTTCCCAGGTATTTATGAAGGTGCGATCGATGGGCTTCTGCTCGGGAAAGACATCCTGGAGCGGTTTGATCAAGTAGCCGCCACGCTCTTCTACGACTGTCGTGAGAATCGTCGGGACGCGGAAGGCCTTCGCCGCCTTCGCGAGCCCCACTACGTTGTTGCTGATATTGATGGGATCGTGGCTATGCAGATTCGCGAACTGGAATGGCTGATGGTCGATCAGAACGACGACGCTGTCTTCGGGGCGCAGCAGTGCCTTGAGCCCGTTCTTGTTAAGCATGGGATCGCTCCTCGCTGAGAAAAGTCAGTTGTTGATGCACCGGCGGACGTACTCGCGCGGCGTTTGGCCGGTCATGCGCCGGAACCTTCGCGTGAAATGACTCTGATCGCAGAAGCCCAGGGCCACAGCCACTTCGCAGATGGAGACATCGCCACGCGCAAGAATGCGTTTGCCGCGCTCGATGCGTTGTCGCATCAGGTACTCCATGGGGCTGAAGCCGGTCGCTTGGCGAAACTGCCGGGCCAGGTGAAACCGGCTGACACCCGCGTGGTTCGCGAGAAGCTCGAGCGAGAAGCGCTCGCCGAGGTTCGCCTCGATGAATGCCACTGCGCGCCGCAACGTGCGCGAACCCGCATTGCTTCGTCGCGTATGCGACTTGGAGGAACCTTCGTATCCGACTCGCAAGACGGGTGGTGCGCGATGCTCCGGGTGGAACACCGGGATGGAGTCGTACATGGCGGTTCCTCACGGTGATGTCGGCCGTCATGATTGGCGATCTGCATTTGGCGCGATTCCCTCAAAGGAGTGGACGACCACTGCCAATTCGAGCGATGCGTGAGTCGCGTTGATAACTGAATGCGCGCAGAACGCGGCCTGAGGGGACTCGACCTCGGTGCAAGCGCAATCTCCTTTCAACAACCGCACGCTCGTTCAATCCTCGAGACGGCGGACGCGGCAGCATCGCAGCCCTGACCCCACACAGGAGTTTCCGATGACGATTAAAGCGACCCCCACTGCCGGCGCACGGCTGCTGACACCGAACAATCACACGCTGGTCCTCATTGATCATCAATCGCAGATGGCGTTTGCCGCACACTCGCTAGGCGCGATCGAATTGCGCAACAACTCAGGGCTCGTCGCGCAGACCGCCGCGGCGTTCAAAGTAGCAAGCATCGTGACGTCAGTGGCCGAGAAGAGTTTCTCGGGTCCTGTGTTCGAAGAGGTGACGAGCGCGTTCCGCGATCAAGAAATCATCGATCGCACGACGATGAACTGCTGGGAAGACGAGCGCATCACCGCGCAAGTCAATCGTTTCGGTAAGCGCAAGATCGTGTTCGCCGGCTTGTGGACGAGCGTGTGCATCTCTGACCCGGCGCTATCAGCGCTCGAGCAAGGATTCGATGTCTACGTGATCACCGATGCATGCGGCGATACATCGGTCGAGGCACACGAACGCGCCATGCAGCGGATGATTCAGGCAGGCGCTCAACCGCTCACATCGCTGACTTACTTGCTCGAGCTTCAGCGCGATTGGGCGCGAGCAGCGACTTACGACCTCACGACGGGTATCGCCCGCACTCATGGAGGCGCCTACGGCCTCGGCATCACCTACGCGAAGAAGATGTTCGGCGGATCGGAAGGTCACTAATCGAGATGGGTCGCCGATCGACATCGGTCGCGACCGGCTGAACAGCGCGTATCCGCGATCGACATCGCACGAACAGGAGCGACAGATGAAGATCTATCTCGTTTCACTCGCCGCCGGTCTTCTCGTAGGCGTCATTTACGGGGTGCTCAACGTGCGCTCACCCGCGCCGCCGGTCGTCGCATTGATCGGCCTGCTCGGGATTCTGTTGGGCGAGCAGATCGTGCCGCTCGCGAAACGCATACTCTCGAGCGAGCCCGTCTCCGCCGCGTGGGCTCGAAAGCAATGCGCAGAGCACGTGTTCGGTGAGTTGCCGGGCGCGGCAAACTCGCGGGCAACCACAACGGCCCGCGGCATCAAGCAGTCGGCTTGAGTTCCATGGATTTCACACGACGCCAGTTCAGCGCAGCCGGCGCGGCGCTGCTCATGTCGAGTTTGACCCGCCGCGCCGGCGCACAACGAGCAACTACCGGAGAGACCTCTATGACGGCCGATGTGATCCTCGTCAATGGTCGCATCTCAACGCTCGATCGCATCCGACCAAGCGCGGAGGCCGTCGCTATCGCACAGGGGAAGTTCATCGCGGTGGGCGCCGAGGACGAGATTCGCCGCCATGCGAACGCGAGCACTCGAGTCATCGACCTGAGACGGCGGCGCGTCATTCCCGGTCTGATCGACAGCCACACGCACGTTATCCGCGGCGGGCTCAACTACAACATGGAGTTGCGATGGGATGGCGTGCCCTCCCTTGCCATTGCCATGCGCATGCTGCGCGAGCAGGTCGCGCGCACGCCAGCGCCACAATGGGTGCGCGTCGTCGGCGGGTTTACCGAGCATCAGTTTGCGGAGAAACGTCTGCCGACGCTCGATGAATTGAATGCCGTTGCACCCGACACGCCCGTCTTCATCTTACATCTCTACGATCGAGCGCTGCTGAACGCAGCCGCGTTGCGAGCCGTCGGCTACTCGAAGAACACGCCCGATCCTCCGGGCGGAATGGCTCAGCGAGATCGTGCAGGAAATCCGACGGGTTTATTGCTCGCACAACCGAACGCTGCGATCTTGTACTCGACGCTAGCGAAAGGTCCCAGGCTGGCGCCTGAGCATCAAAAGAACTCCACGCGACACTTCATGCGCGAGGTCAATCGCCTCGGCGTCACGGGCGTCATCGATGCCGGCGGTGGGTTCCAGAACTATCCCGAGGACTATCAGATCATCGAGGAGCTCCACGCAGCCGGTGAGCTCACCGTGCGTATCGCGTACAACCTTTTCACACAGCGACCGAACGAAGAGCTTGCCGATTTCGGGTCGTGGGGCGGCAAGGTCAAACCTGGCCAAGGTGACGATCTCTATCGACACAACGGCGCGGGCGAGATGCTCGTCTACAGCGCGGCCGACTTCGAAGACTTTCGCGTGGACCGTCCCGAGCTGCCTGCGAGTACGGAAGCGAGCCTCACACCCGTCGTTCGCCTCCTCGCCGAGAATCGATGGCCATGGCGTCTGCATGCGACGTACGACGAATCGATCAGTCGCGCGCTCGATGTAATGGAGCGAGTGAACAGGGAGATTCCATTCGCTGGCCTGCATTGGCTCTTCGATCATTGCGAGACGATCTCCGATCGCAATATCGATCGCATCGCTGCGCTGGGCGGAGGCATCGCGATTCAACATCGCATGGCATTTCAAGGCGAGTACTTCGTCGAACGTTACGGCACGAAAGCAGCCGCACGCACGCCACCGATTCGCCGCATGCTCGAATCAGGCGCCCACGTCGGCGCCGGAACGGATGCGACGCGCGTCGCCTCGTACAACCCGTGGGTATGCCTGTCTTGGCTCGTGACCGGAAAAACGATCGGCGGTCACACGTTGTACCCCGTAGAGAATCGTCTCACTCGCGAAGAGGCACTGCGGCTGTGGACGCAGGCGAACACGTGGTTCTCCTCGGAGGTCGGCAAGAAAGGCGAGATCAAGGTTGGACAGCTGGCGGATCTTGCGGTGCTCTCAGACGACTACTTCGCGGTGCTGGACGATCAGATCTCGTCGATCACGTCGGAGCTCACGTTGTTAGGCGGCAAGCCCGTTCATGCATCTGGCGATTTCAGTAAACACGCTCCGCCACTTCCTGCGCCGTTGCCGGAGTGGTCGCCGGTCAAGTACTACGGCGGCTACCAGCATTCGTCCGCGACTCGCACATCCGCTTCGTCTCTGATCGCTGCGCGTTCCGCTGCACATACCTGCACTGCGCACGGCCTCGCAGCGGAATGGCCCGCACTCGGCTGCGCGTGTTGGGCGTTCTGACGGGGTCTTCGATAGACATGTCGCGATGAACGTCGAAGCAAGCTCACGAACCGCCGCGCTGCCTGCAAGTAGTATGGCGCCGCTGCGCCATAAAACGTTTGCCGTGCTATGGCTCGCGACCGTGCTCGGCAACACCGGTACATTCATACGCGATGTCGCGAGCGGTTGGTTGATGACGGATCTCTCCGCATCACCCGCTGCAATCGCGATGATCCAAGTCGCGGGCACATTGCCCATCTTCCTGTTCGCCATTCCTGCGGGAGTGCTTGCGGACATTCTGGATCGAAGAAAGTACCTGATCTTGATCCAACTCCTGTTGGGATGCGTGAGCGGCACGTTGATGATGTTGTCGCTCACGGGTCTGCTCACGGTGAGCACACTCATTGCGCTTACGTTCGTCGGCGGGATCGGCGCCGCGCTGATGTCGCCGACATGGCAATCGATCGTCCCTGATCTCGTGCCTCGCGGCGAGCTGCGCAGTGCGGTCGCACTGAACTCGCTCGGTGTGAACATCTCGCGTTCGATCGGCCCTGCCACGGGCGGGCTCGTTCTCGCGACGTTCGGTGCCGCTGCGACGTACTGCTTGGATGTGCTGAGCTACGTGGTCGTCATCGCCGTGCTCGTGTGGTGGCGAGCACCGGCCCGCAAGGTGACCGAGCTATCGGAAACGTTCGTCGGCGGTTTCCGAGCGGGAATCCGCTACGCACGGGCGAATCGCGAGCTGCATCGCATGATGTTTCGCGCACTCATGTATTTCGGATTCGCGAGCTGCGTGTGGGCGCTGCTGCCGCTGATTACAAGAGAGCTGCTGAACGGTTCAGCCGGCTTTTATGGAGTGCTGCTCGGCGCCGTCGGTCTCGGTGCGATCCTCGGTGCATTTGTGTTGCCGCGACTGCGCTCGCGGTTCGACAACGACAAGATCTTGTTGCTTGCCGCGCTCCTGACCGCCGCGATGATGGCGGGCATCGCATTAGCGCCGCCTCGGGTGCTCTCGTTCATGTGCTTGGTGTTGCTGGGCGCGGCGTGGATCGCCGCGCTCACGACGCTCAACGCTACGACTCAGTCCATTCTCCCGAACTGGGTTCGGGGTCGCGGACTCGCGGTCTACTTGACGGTGTTCAATGGCGCCTTGGCTGCCGGAAGCCTCGTTTGGGGTCTCGTCGCACAACAACTCGGCCTGACGCTCACGCTCTTGCTCAGCGCGGGTGGACTGACGATTACCGCCTTGTGGGTACTGCGCTATCGGCTCCCGTCGATGGATTCCGATCTTCTGCCCTCGAACCACTGGCCCGAGCCGCTCGTGAGCTCGTCGAGCGCACATGAACGAGGCTCTGTCATGGTGCTCGTGCACTACCGAATCCGTACCGAGGATCGCTCTGCGTTTCTGGATCTGCTCGGGCGCTTGTCCGCAGAGCGACGTCGCGATGGCGCACATGCCTGGGGAGTGACGGAGGATGCCGCCGATCCTGCGCACATCGTCGAGTGGTTCCTGATTGCATCCTGGACAGAACACTTGCGTCAGCATGCGCGCGTGACTCGAGCGGACGCTGATCTGCAAGAACAGCTTCGGGCCTACCACACGTTGAGCGACCCACCCGTCGTCGAGCATCTACTCGGATTGACCGTGGGATCTCAGCCGCACTGACGCCTCTGTCCCGCGATGTTCCCTCGATCATGCAACTCGCCCGGCGTACGTTGAAGCGGGATGAAACGCTCCAGGTCGATGCCTTCGTGGTTCACCCGGTTCGGCCGGAGCTCGGGACACTCAACGACCGAAGCTCGTCGGGCCATACCTTCTCTGGGTACACGCCACGCTTGCCCTCAACGCCCCGCCCGGCGAGCCTGAGGCGTATCGGCCACACGTTCGGTATTGATCTCTCGTGCGCTTTTTATGGATCGTTGATTCGACGGGAGCCACGCCCAGGAACAAAGCACGAGCATTCAATACGCGACCAGCGCTTCACATCTACGCTCTTCGAAAAACGCGGGGCACCTATGAGTATCGGCGTGATCGGTACAGCAGGAATTGGGAGCGGATATGCGGTGCGCGCCGCGGCGGGCGGTTACGCGGTCTCGTTTCGCGCGATCATCAGCTGCATTCCGCTTTTCCTCGCAGCGCACATTCTGCTTGCCTGTTTCGATGCGAGCGCAGCAGAACAGGAGCGACCGGCATTCAGGATGTTCCGATGGGAAGAAGACTATCGCTCACTTGAGCGGCATGCGCGCGCCGGTCTCGACACTATCAAGTACGTCCCGTTGAGTTCGTCTATGTGGTTAAGCCTCGGTGGTGAGGCGAGAGTTCGCATTGAGCACGCCTCCAGACCGGCGCTCGGCGTGCTTGGTTCAGGCGACGATACCTACACACTTCAACGCGCGCTTGTTCACGGCGATCTGCATCTCGGCGATCGGTTTCGGCTGTTTGTCGAGTTGGGGGCGTTCGACGCGACGAACAAACAAATCGATGCACCACCTTCTGTGGATCAGCTGGACGTCCAGCAGGCGTTCGTTGATCTGAGAATTCGCGAAAGACGTGACAACACTGTCGTTCGACTTGGCCGACAGGAGATGGCCTTCGGATCGCAGCGGCTCATTGGAATTCGCGATGGCCCGAACGTCCGTCGAAACTATGACGGTCTTCGAATCACGCGAACCTCCGGATTGCGCCAGCTGGATCTGATCGCTGTGAGACCGGTTGAACTCGAGAGCGGCGTTTTCGATAACAAGACAAGCAATCGAGAAGTTCTCGTAGGTGTCTACGCAACGGACCGGACGAGTACCGATAGACGGCTCATCGACATCTACGCGCTGGGGTATGAGCGCGAGGAGGCGGTGTTCGCCAATGCGAGCGGCCGTGAAAAACGAGTCTCTTTGGGCTCGCGCTTCTTCGGCAGCGAAAGCGTGTGGGATTGGGATATCGAGGCGACTGTGCAAACCGGAACGATTGCTCGCTCGACAATCTTCGCATGGGGGCTCGCGTCAAACGTGGGTTATCGGCGTTCGATCGGTGATGTGTCGGTTAGAGCAGGCGTGAAAGTGGACTATGCAAGCGGAGACGATAAACCAGATGACCAGCGCTTGGGCACGGCAAACGCGATGTTCCCCCGCCTGCCGTATCTTGGCAGTGCGGGCGCCTTTGCACCGTCCAATCTCATTGACGTCCATCCGCACGTCGAGCTCGCGTTCCCTCAAGCGTTCAGTGTCACATTCGGCTATCAGCTACTTTGGCGAGCGAGCACAAGTGATGCTGTCTACGTCGCTCCCCTCATCGCGTTTCCGGCGAGTTCCAAGCCATCGGGTCGTCGCACCGCACAGCAAGTTTCCGTCGATCTAAGCTGGCGCGCGAATCGTCACTTTGCAGTGGACGCATCTTTGGCTCATGTGCAGGTGACAAAGACATGGCGCGAACGCGGCGCTGGTGACGTCTCTTTCGCGTTCGTAGCGGGAACGTATCGGTTCTAGCGCCGGGAGTTCATCGGCGACTTTCACGAGTGAGGATTGCGCTTCAATGGGAAGAGGTTCTTCAGGATCGCGGCGGCCATATGGTTCACGCACACCTGCGTGAGTTTGACGGTTGTACGCTGTCGGTCCGCAAACCGCCGTTACTGCTACGGGACGATCGATGTCCCATCAATCTAACCCGACCCCCTCCACGACAGGCCACACGACGACACTCACTTCGTCGATCAGACCCGGAACGTTTTTGCGATCGGTAACGTACCGAAAAACTTGCGGCCGGCGCGGAAGTTGCCAGCAAGAAAGACGTGGTGACTGACGAATGGTGACTGCCGAGAGCCGGAGAACACGAATCCGCGAGCGTCGGCGGTGCCATTGGCAGCGGCCGGCGGGCGGCAACCGAAGTATTGCGCGCGGAAATTCATGATTGCTGACGCCCAGAACCGCTGATGCGCGCGGAACCCCGCACGGACTCGTCCATTGCGTTTGTGGCGTCATTCTCCGCGGACGAACCTGACCATGGCCAGCAGTCGACACCGGGAAAATGCCGGCACGGTGACCGCAGAACCCGCTCGTACAGGTTCCATCCGGGCCTTGCGCGAGGCTGCGCGTTCATGCCGCGATTGCCCTCTATGGAAGAACGCCACTCAGACAGTTTTTGGCGAAGGACTCCAGCGAGCCTCCGTCATGCTCGTGGGCGAGCAGCCCGGTGATCAGGAAGATCGGCAAGGCAAGCCGTTCGTCGGACCGGCAGGACGGCTGCTCGACAAGGCCCTGGCCGATGCCGGCATCGAACGTTCCTCGCTGTACGTCACCAATGCCGTCAAGCACTTCAAGTTCTTGTTGCGCGGCAAACGCCGCTTGCACAAGACACCCGCGCAACTCGAGATCAGGGCGTGTCATCAGTGGCTGGCCGGTGAGATTGCAAGCATTCATCCGCGGCTGATTGTTGCCATGGGTGCGACGGCTGCTCGCGCGGTGCTGGGGAAGGTCACGGCAATCGAGCCAAATCGCGGACGGGTCATCCGACCTCATGACGATCCGACTGTCGGCATCGGCGCGCACATCCTCGTCACCGTGCATCCGTCCTACCTGCTGCGGCTGCGGACGCAGGATCGGAAACTTGCGTATCGGCGTTTCGTTGCCGACTTGCACCGGATTCTTCCCTACGTATCCCGTGCGACCGACGCTGCACGCGTGCGCAAGGCGCCATCCGCATTCATCGAACGACGCGTTCCTTGAGCAAGGCACGATGGCGAAGATTCGCATTGGCATTTCTGGTTGGCGTTACGCACCCTGGCGCGGTGTCTTCTACCCGCCGGACCTGCCACAGCGGCAGGAACTGTGGTTCGTGTCCCAGCGATTCAATACGGTGGAGATCAACGGCTCGTTCTACTCGCTGCAACGGCCGGAATACTTCGCCGACTGGTACGCCCAGACGCCCGCGGATTTCGTATTCGCGGTCAAAGGGCCGCGTTTCATCACCCACATGAAGCGCCTGCGCAGCATTGCCACGCCGCTGGCAAATTTCTTTGCCTCCGGCGTCTTCAACCTGCGCGAAAAGCTCGGCCCCATTCTGTGGCAATTACCGCCGAATCTCGCCTATGACGGCGAGCTTATCGCGCAGTTTTTCGAATTGTTGCCACCCGATACGCCTGCGGCGTTGCAACTGGCACGGCGACGAGACTTCCGATTGAAAGGTCGCGCGCGCCTCGCCATCGATGCCTCGCGACCGCTGCGGCACGCTATCGAGGTTCGTCATGAAAGCTTTCGTTGTGCGGGGTTTATCGCGCAGTTGCGCGAGTACGGTATCGCGCTGGTGGTAGCGGAAACGGCCGGGAAGTGGCCGATGCTTGAAGACGTCACGGCTGACTTCATGTATCTGCGCTTGCATGGCGACAAGAAGCTGTACGCCAGCGGATACGGTGACCGCGCACTCGAGAGGTGGGCCCAACGCATCAGGCATTGGCATCGAGGAACCGAACCGCCGGATGCCAGAAAAGTGACCGAATCCACTCACATCACCACGAATCGCGACGTCTTCTGTTACTTCGACAATACCGACGTGAAGCTGCGGGCGCCGGTCGATGCACAGGCGCTCGCTGTGAAACTAGCTCAAGGCAAAAAGGGGCCGCAAAGCAAAACAGTTACTCGTTCACGCCGCCCCCGATCGGGCAAGGTAAACCGGGTAGCGCCGCCCTCATCATCGCGCTCGGTATGACCAGGACGTTGCAACTTCATGCGTGACCGCATCGTGTCGCATTACACGATCTGCTTCGCCGCGCCGCGCCGTAATGGCAATGTACTGCGTTGCGAGTAAGGTTCCGTATGTGAGCCACAAAATCCATGACGCTATGCCCGAATCCACCAACAACACCTCCTACGCTCTGAGTCCTCAACAACAAGTGGTATTGAGTTTCATCGAAGCGTTTATTCGCCAGCACGGCTGGCCACCCACTCGTGGCGAAATCGCAGCCGGCTTGGGACTCAAGAATCGACAGGGGATCGATCAGCATCTGCGAGCGCTCGAGGCCAAGCAGGCGATCAAACTCACGCCGAAGATTTCCCGCGGCATTCGTGTCTGCTGAAGCCCCGTACCCGGCCCCGTCTCCTACCGAACCCAAAATTGGTCTGCGCCTGACTCGGCTGAGCCCGTCGATTTTTCAATAACTTAGGCTTTACGCCCCTCCGCTTCATCCAACAGCAGGGAACTGCTGCTTTCCCCCGAGGATTGCTGGGGCTAGGATACCTGTATAAACGTACAGCTACCCCTATGCCCGACCGTCCCGACTACTTCCGCTGCCCGAACTGCAAGAGCGTCTCGTTCCAGCAGGTGCGCGTGCCCCGGCCGAATGGGACGACGTATCTCACCATGTTCTTCAGCTGCACTGTCTGCACGACCATGTTTCTGGACCCCATCGCTTACACACGAGGTTATGAGGATCGACCGCATTCCCCCGAGCGCAAGCCAGTCAAGGCGAGCCCGTATCAGTCATGGGCTCAGATCAATCAACGTCGACGCCAGCGCGAGTAGCGTCATCGCATGGCCATTGATCTTCACCAACTGCCCAATGTGTGGCATGCCGAATCGCTGTCTCGCGCGAAGAACAGCGTCGTGGCCTCCGGCTATGCGCCGCTCGATACCGCACTCGGCGGCGGCTGGGCCACGCCGTGCCTTATGGAGCTGCTGATCGACCACTACGGCATCGGTGAACTCACCTTGCTGCTGCCGCTACTCGACGCCTTGGCGGCTTCAAGACCGAGCACAACGGCGCTGTGGATCAACCCACCCTACGCACCGCATGCGCTGGCATTGCAGCAGCACGGCCTGGATCCGACGCGACATTGGATGGCGAACGATTTATCGCAGCGCGACGCCGCGTGGGCCTTCGAACTGAGTCTGCGCTCCGGCGCCTGCCATGCCGTACTCGGCTGGTTGCAACAGCCATCGACCGCGATACTGCGACGATTGAAGCTTGCCACCAGCACGGGCCAGACGACTGGCATTCTGTTTCGTCCGCAACGCGCCAGCGACGCACCCTCGCCCAGCTCTGTGCGTCTGGCACTCGCGTCCACCACGAACGGGCTTGAGGTGCATCTGCTCAAGATCCAGGGACGACGCCAGTCGACCTTCGTTTTGGATCTGCACTCGCGCACCGAGCACGTGAGGTCGCCATGAAAGCCGTACCCACGTCGCTGCCGCTGCCTCACATCGACCTGCCGCAGGCGACGCGCCCACCGTTGCGACCCGTGGTCGTTACGCAACCGCCGCCGCCAGCATCTCACCCGGAAGCGCGTAAGCGTCACGCCTGGCTTGCGATTCATTTGACCGAGTTGCCCCTCGCCGCGGCGTTGCAGGTGATGAAGCCTGAGGATCGAACCAGTCTTCTCGCGCAGCCGCTCGTACTGGTCGATGAGGATCGTTTCCGCAGCGTGCTGTGCTGCAATGATCTCGCCTATGCTTACGGCGTGCGGCCCGGCCACCGCCTGAACGCTGCCATCTCCTTGTGCGCACAAGTGCAGTGCCTGCCGCGTGCCGTCGCGATGGAAGCGCAGGTACTTGAGGCAGTCGCGCACCACTGCCAGCGCTTCACGCCGACCGTCGTGATCGAGCCGCCCAATGAACTCGTGCTCGAAGTGCGCAGCAGCCTGAAGCTCTTCGGTGGCGTACAAGCACTCATCCGGGCGATTGAATCCGACCTTCAACAACAGCAGCTGGCCGCGACCATCGCCATCAGCCGCACCTTGCGAAGCGCGCAATGGTTCGCACGCTGCGCACGCACGCCGCGCATCGTCGCCCCGAACCACCAGGCGAAGGCGCTCGCCGAGTTGCCGCTCGCCGTACTCTTGTGGCCCGAAGACGTTCGTCAGCGCCTGCGTCGCTTCGGCGTCACCACCGTCGGTGAGTTGTTGCGCCTGCCGCGCGGCGGCCTGTCCCGTCGCATCGGTCATCGGTGGTTGCGTGAACTCGATCAGGCGCAAGGCCGTGATCATGATGTCCGGCACACGTACACCGCCCCAGAAAATTATCGCGATCGGATCCTGCTCGATTTCGAGATCGAGACCCTGACGCTGGCTGAGTCCGTCCTGAGTCATCGCCTGCAGCGCCTTGAACGGTTCCTGCGCCGACGCAATGCCACGATCAGTGAACTTACGATCACCCTGTACCACCGTGACCTGCCGCCGACACCGGTTCGGTTGGGTCTGGCGGTGCCGTCCGCCGATACCCAGCACCTCGCAAAGCTCCTGCATGACACCTTGCACGGGCTGACCTTGCCCGCACCGATCCGAGAAATAGTGATCGAGGTGCCGCGCTGGTTTGGCGCGACCACCAGAACACAGGCACTCGCCTTCACGCCCAACGCACCGCGCGAAACCGGCGAGGTGTGTGCCGCACAGGCGCGGCTGCTCGAACAACTGCAGGCACGCCTGGGCACCGATCGCATCCGTACTCTGGGCACGAGCGCCGATAGACGTCCCGAGCACACCCAACGACACCTTCCCGTGCGACTCGACATCACGACACCGCCGGCACCGCTGGCGCCGCTGGCGCCCCGACCTTTGTGGCTGCTTCAGGAACCAAAACGACTGCCCTGCGCCCGGGGCCGTCCGTCCGGCCTGTTTCTGGAAGGTATCGAGCGGATTCAAAATGGCTGGTGGGACAGCCTGCGTACCGACCGCGATTATCGGCGACTGCGCTCCGCCTCTGGCGCCATGGGCTGGGTGTATCTGGATCACGTCCAACAGGAGCAATGGTTCCTGCATGGACTGTTCGGCTGATGCGTGGGGGCCGCCATGTACGCCGAACTGCACGCACTCTCCAATTTCTCCTTTCTGACCGGTGCCTCGCACCCGCAGGAACTGGTCATGCGCGCGGCGGAACTCGGCTACCGCGCGCTGGCCATTACCGATGAATGCTCGGTGGCGGGCGTCGTGCGTGCGCACGACGAAGCCAAGAAGCACGGACTGCATCTGGTCATCGGCAGCACACTGCGCTGCACTTCGGGCCTCACGCTGATTGCGCTCGCTCGCACGCGCGCCGGCTACGGCGCGCTGTCGGTCCTCATTACCAAAGCGCGTCGCGCCGCGGAGAAAGGCAGCTATCGTCTGGATGAGTCGATGCTGATCGGCGCGCTCACCGATTGCCATCTGATCTGGCTGCCACCGGCCGATCCCGATCGCGCCCTGCACCAGGGTCAGTGGCTATGCACGAACCTCGACCAGTCCTTATGGATAGGGGTCGAACTTCACCGCACGGGACAGGATCCGGCACGTCTGCGTGCCCTCGAACGTCTCGCAGCAAGTCTCGACCTTCCCTGTGTCGCCTGCGGCGGCGTACTCATGCACGTGCCAGAGCGCAAGGCCTTGCTCGATACCGTGACCGCCATTCGCCTCATCACGCCGGTGCAGGAATGCGGCTACGCGCTCGATGCGAATGCCGAACGGCACCTGCGTCCCTTGAACGAGCTTGCGCGCCTCTACCCACCGACCATGCTGGCCGAGAGCCTCAGGATTGCGGACGAGTGCACCTTCTGCCTCGATGAGCTGCGCTACGACTACCCGCGCGAGATCGTCCCCGAGGGGTACACGCCCGCCTCCTGGCTGCGGGAACTCACCGAGCGTGGCCTGCGCGAGCGCTGGCCGGAAGAAATTCCGGAAAAAGTCCGGATGCTGGTCGAGCATGAGCTCGCGCTCATTGCGGAGCTGCGCTACGAGCCGTTCTTTCTCACCGTCTATGACCTCGTACGCGAAGCGCGCGAGCGCAACATTCTCTGTCAGGGCCGCGGCTCGGCAGCGAACTCTGCCGTGTGTTTCTGCATCGGCATCACCGCCGTCGATCCGTCGCGCCAAGAAGTCCTGTTCGAGCGCTTCATCTCCAAAGAGCGTCACGAACCACCCGACATCGACGTCGACTTCGAGCACGAGCGCCGCGAGGAGATCATTCAATACATCTATCAGAAATACGGTCGTCACCGCGCGGGGCTGGCCGCCACTGTCATCACCTATCGCCGCAAGAGCGCATTGCGCGATGTCGGCAAGGCTCTCGGCTTCGACACGCTGCAGATCGAGCGGTTGATCCTGGCGCTCTCACGCCGTAGCGGCGAAGACGACAACACCGCCGAGTGGCTGCGCGAGGCGGGCTTCGATCCTGCCAGTCGTCCGGTGCAGCTGCTACTGATTCAAGTGCGCGAACTCATCGGCTTTCCGCGGCATCTGTCCCAGCATGTTGGCGGCTTCGTCATCGCCGCCGATCTTCTGGAATCACTGGTCCCCATCGAGAACGCCAGCATGCAGGACCGCACGGTCATTCAATGGGACAAGGACGATCTGGAATCCTTAGGACTATTGAAGGTGGATGTGCTCGCGCTGGGTATCCTGACCGCGACTCGCCGGACCCTCGATTTCTACAACGCACGTCGCGGCACGACGCTTACGTTCGCGACCATCCCGGCCGAAGATCCCGCCACGTACCAGATGATCCAGCAGGCAGACACGATCGGTGTCTTCCAGATCGAGTCACGCGCACAGATGAGCATGCTGCCGCGCCTGAAACCCGCGCGCTTCTACGACCTCGTCGTCGAAGTCGCCATCGTGCGCCCGGGTCCAATCCAGG
>NZ_DATDJO010000018.1:0-350649 GCF_036520495.1 Povalibacter sp.
AAATGCCAATTCTGACCTGCCGACGCAGTCGGCCCTCCTGCCCGTCCTGGCCACCCTGCCGCAGGCCTACATGCCGACGAAGTCGGCCGTCATTGCCGAACGCAGCCGCCCACCATCCCCTATCCTATCCCTCCATGCAGTCCTCGAAGCTACGCGGCATCCTGTCCATGATCGCCGCCGTTGCCGCGTTCGCCGTCATGGACGTCACGATGAAGCGTCTGGTGGAAACCTACCCGCCGATGCAGGTGACGTTTCTGCGCGCGACCGCGTCACTGCCCTTCCTGCTTCTGGCGACGGCGCTCTTCAGCCGCTGGCGCGATCTGATACCACGACGCCTGGGTCTGCACGTGCTGCGTGGCATGCTCGGAGTCGGCACGCTGTGGCTGTTCGTATACGCCGTGCGCTTCCTCTCGCTGGCGGATGCCTACACGATCTACATGTCGGCACCGTTGCTCATCACGGCGCTGTCCGTACCGATGCTCGGTGAACACGTCGGCTGGCGTCGCTGGCTTGCCATCGTGATCGGACTGATCGGCGTGATCGTCGTGCTGAAGCCATCGGGCACGGGGCTCATCACGATCGGCGGCGCCGCGGCGCTTGCATCTGCGGTGGGTTACACCCTCAGCGCCATCACCATCAAGATCCTGTCACGGACCGATTCGGGCACTGCCACGATCTTCTGGGCTCTGCTGTTCGTGGCACTCTTCAGCGGCATATTCACCGCATTCGACTGGACGCCGCTGCAATGGCAGCACTGGTATCTGATCGCCGGCGTCGGACTGTTCGGAGCGATCGGCCAGCACTGCATCACATACGCCTTCCGCCTCGCCTCACCCGCCATCGTGGCGCCCATCGAATACACCGCGCTGATGTGGGGAATGCTGTTCGACTGGCTGTTGTGGCTGACGCTGCCAAATGCCCGCATGCTCGTCGGCGCGTCGATCATCGTCGCCAGCGGCCTCTACATCATCTACCGGGAGCGCGCACAGGAAGCGAAGATTCCACCCGGAGGAGAAACAGAAATCGGATCTGGATCTCCACGGAGAGCACGGGGTAACACGCGGTAGGAAAAATCCCAGGATATCGTTCTTACGACCCTGTGTTTCCCCGTCCCCCCGTGGAAAATCTGTTCCTGCTTTCCGTTTACGTGATCAGCCGCTCCATCTGCACATCGCAGCGCGCGTACTTCGCGCACAGCGGGCCGGCAACGTCGGTGAAGCCATTCTTGTAGTAGAGCGCGATGGCCGGCTTCAGGGATCGCTGTGAATACAGGATCACGCGACGTCTGCCACTGTCCCGCGCGACCTGCAGCGCCGTTTCCAGCAGGCTCTGGCCGTAGCCGCGGCTTTGCCAGCGTTCATCGACGGCCATCTTGGTCAGCTCGAAGGTCTCTGCATCCACGACACGTAGTGCGACGGTGCCGACGACCTGCCCTTCCAGCACCGCGAACATGATCTCGCCGCCGTCGGCGAGAATTTCTGCTTCCGGATTATCCAGCACGCGTTCGTCGATGGGTTCGATGGTGAAGTAGCGTTCGAGCCAGGCCACGTTGAGCCGGCGGAATTCGTCACGCAGCGTAGGATCGAAGCTGTAGATCGTCAATCCATCCACGTAGGTCCGCAGCTTGCGCGTGCGATGCAATGGCGGTATCGGGGCATGAGCGGTTTGAATCTGCATACTCATTTGCACTCCGCGACTGGAATGTCCTTGCGCCCGCGCTGGAACGGCGCTCGATCCTGGAACAGCACCAGCGAAACACCGAACAGTACGAGCAGCGTGGCGATGACGGCGGTCGACGTGATCGCCTCGTTCAATACCAGCGCACCCAGAATCAGCGCGACGATCGGGTTGACCAGCGCATAGGTGGTTACCTTCGACGCCGCCACGCGGGTCAGCAGCCAGAGATAGCAAGTGAGCCCGATGAGGCTGCCGAAGACGACCAGGTAGAGCACGGCCAGCCAGGACGACAGCGACACTGCCGCCGGATCGAAGCGAGCCCATTCGCCGTCCAGGAAGCTCAAGACGAGTTGGAACACGCCGCCGAACAGCATCTGCGCGCCGGTAAAGCTGAATACCTGATCCTTACCCGCTGCACGCTTCTGCAACAGTGTGCCGAAGCTCCAGCCGACGACTGCAGCCATCATCGCCAGCAGGTGCATCGGACTCGCGTCACCCGAGATAGTGCGTGTGTGCAGCACGATGGTGGTGACACCGCCCAGCGCGATGGCAGTCCCCAGCAGACCCTGTCGCGTCGGCGCGCGACGACTGAACCACACCCAATCCAGCATCAGCACCGTGACCGGCATGGCCGCGACGATCAGGGCAGCGATGCCCGAAGGAATGCCTTGCTGCGCCCAGATCACGAAGCCATTGCCGATACCGGCGAGCAATACACCGCACAGCGCAGCCGCCGGCCAGTTGACGCCCGCAAACGGATGCGGCGTGCGCAATCGCAACCAGGCGGCCATCAGCGCAGCGGCGAGCAGAAAACGGATCGCCCCGCTGATGAAAGGCGGCAACGTCTGGATGGCGATGGCGATCGCGAGGTAGGTCGTACCCCAGATGATGTAGATGCCGGCAAACGCCGCCAGCACACCAAGCGATACAGACACGGATTTTGGGAACGGAAGCTTCATCGTCGTACTCTGCCTCGGCGGCTGGCAAGCAGTACAGATTCAGGTAGACTGACCTCCCGCCAATACAGTTCGCACCGCACGGAGAGCTGTCGATGTCCACGCACCCGCCCCTTCTCTATGAACGCGTGGCGCGGCTGGTGGAAACACAGATTGCGACCGGGACACTGCGCACCAACGACCGCATTCCGTCGGTGCGCAGCATGAGTCGCACCGCGAAGGTGAGCGTCTCGACCGTGGTCCAGGCGTACGTGCACCTGGAAAACATCGGGCTGATCGAGGCGCGACCCCAATCGGGCTTTTACGTGCGTCCGCCCGACCCACAGACTGTGCCGGAACCGCGTGCCAAGCCCCCCCGCTCGCGACGGCCCACCACCGTTGCGACCGAGATGCTCGACACCTGCCGCGAGGCGCTGAGTCGCAGCGACATCGTTCCGCTCAACGGCGCCTTTACATCGCCTGCGCTGTATCCGACCCAGCGCCTCAACAATCTCACCCGCGAAGTGCTGCGCGATCGGCCGCTGCACGCGGGCGAACTCATCATGCCGCCCGGCGATCCGGAACTGCGACGTCAGGTGGCCAAGCGCATGGCGTTGGCGGGTGCACCGACCGATCCGGAACACGTCGTGATCACGAGCGGCACCATGGACGCGATCACCCTCGCATTGCGCGTGATCTGCCAGCCGGGAGATACCGTGCTGGTGGAATCCCCCACGTACTTCGGCTTGCTGCAGGCGATCGAACACCAGCGCCTCAAGGTCGTCGAGGTGCCGAATCGTCCCGGCATCGGGATAGATGCGGAAGCGGTGCGCAACATGGCGCGCTCGACGCGCCTCGCCGCCGCCGTGCTGATGCCGAATTTCAACAATCCCGCCGGGACACTCACGCCTGACGATGCGAAGCGCGACATCGTCGCGACGCTGACCGGCATGGAAATCCCGATCATCGAGGACGACATCTACGGAGATCTGCACTATGGCAGCGTCCGGCCAACATCGATGCGCGCCTTCGACGAGAGCGGCCTGGTGATCTCCTGCGGCTCGGTCTCGAAAACGATTGCGCTCGGCTATCGCATCGGCTGGGCCGTGACACCGCAATTTCATACGGACATTGCGCGCGCCAAGTTCTATTCGTCGGTCGCGTGTCCGACATTGCAGCAGCTGGTGCTCGCGCGCTACTACGCCAGCGGTGGCTACGATCGCTATCTGCGACGTATTCGCGCCATGCTGTCCGCCAATGCGCAAAGCTTCATCGATGCCGTCGCGCGGCATTTCCCGGCAGGCACCCGCATCACCCGACCCGCCGGTGGCATCGTGATCTGGGTCGAACTGCCCGCCAACGTCGACGCCGTCGAGCTTTTCCGCACGGCGCTCGCCAGCAAGATCGGTATCGGTCCGGGCGTGGTGTTCTCGGCCAAGGCGGACTATCGCAACTACGTTCGTCTCAGCTGTGGCCTGCCCTGGTCGCCGGCCATCGACCGCGCCATCGAGAAACTGGGCAAGCTGGTCCATGGGTTGGGAAAGTGACGGGCGACGCACGACCGGCTCTATGCCCGCTGCTGCGCCACTCGTCACTCACCCCTCACAACGCGGCCGCATTACGGCCAGCGATGAGGTCTGCCTGTGCGTAAACAGACTGCTGCGATTCGCCACTGAACTCGGTAATGACGACCTGTCCCCGTGGCAGGGACGATTCATCGATACCGAAGGCAATGGCACCCAGTGCGCCCGCATTGATGACCAGGGATGCCGCAACGGCAATCAAGCTGAGACGCTTCATGATGACTCTCCTTACTGATGAGCCCGTTCGGGCTCCCGCCAATTCCCGGAATCAATTGAGTTCAACTCCATCCGCGCAGCCCGTGCGTGGAAACGATCGACAGCAGATCCGCCGACGGTTCCGGAGCGCGACGCGCCCGTGGCGAGGGATGCGCAGGTGCATCGACCGCGTCGAATTTCACGTTGCGCTGCTGCTCCTCACGCGCCAATTTCAGCCGGTCCGCCTTCAGTTTCGCCAGCACCGTAAACAGATACTCGTCCATGGCACTCTCCTTGGTAGCTATGAATATCACTAATGGAGGTGTAGCGTATTCCTGCTCAATTCCCGTAAAAAGCGACTGTTAGGCCTCCCTATCTATGACCGAAAGTCACAGCTTCGCGCCAAACAACGGGCTCCCGACAACGCATCCGGAAAGCCCCTCCGCTTCACGCCATCCATCTTGCGTTGTTGATGCAACGCGGGCGCGAAGCATGCGCCGGGCACTTATGCCGTGCCGTCAACACACTCTTCACGCACACCAGTCCCTGTCATGAAAAGGATCCCGGTCGGACCTCTGCGGGCCTTCGACGTCGCCGCACGCACGCTCAACCTGAGCAGTGCCGCCGTGGAGATGAACGTGACTCACGCGGCCGTGAGCCGGCAGGTGAAACAACTGGAGCAGCGACTCGGCGTGAAATTGTTCGAGCGTCTGCCGCGCGGTTTGAAGCTCACAGTGCATGGCGCATTGCTGGCGGAGGGCACGCGCCAGGCGTTCGATCGGCTCGCCCGTGCCATCGAAGACGTGTCGGCGCCGACGGTGCGCCGCAAGCTCACGATTTCAACGTTTGCATCGCTGTCGGCGCGCTGGCTGATGCCGCGGGTGCAGTCGTTCGCGCATCGTTTTCCCGATGCGGACCTGCAGGTGGTGACCTCGGCGAGACTGGCCGATTTCGCGCGCGAGGATGTCGATATCGCCATCCGCTTCGGCAAGGGCAACTACCCGGGATTGCACGTCGTGCCGATGTTCCAGCCACGCGACATCGTCGTGTGTGCGCCATCGCTGCTGCAGGAACGCAAGCTCGCAACATTCGCGGACCTGACGCATTTCCAGCTTCTGCACGACGACAACTACGAATCGTGGGAGCACTGGCTGGCCGCCGCGGGCGCCAAAGGCGTGAGTGCACGTCGCGGCGTGATCTGCGGTGATCGCAACTCGATGCTGGAGGCGGCGCTGGCGGGCCAGGGCATTGCCATCACCTCCTCGGTGTTTGCTGCAGCCGAACTCGAACGAGGCCGCCTCGTGCAGGTGTTCAGCAATGCCGTGCGTTCGGAGTACTCGATCTATGCCGTCTGCCTGCCACGGCGTCTCAACGACCCACTGATTGCAGGTACCATCGAGTGGCTGGCACATGAAGCAACTGCATCGCCAGACGCACACATGCCGGCCCCCTGATCGTCACTACGCTGATCAGCCGGGAACCTGCCAATACCGTTCACCGTTGAATCGACATGAATGAGACACCTGGATCGACCGAACCCTCCACCGATGACATCCGCAGCACCCAAGGCCCAGTGCTGCTCGAATTCGGCACCGACTGGTGCAGTCATTGCCAGGCCGCCCAGCCGGTGATCGCCGAGGCGCTGCAGGCTCATCCGCAGATCAACCACATCCGGATCGAAGACGGCAAGGGTCGTCCCCTGGGACGATCGTTCGCCATCAAGCTATGGCCGACGCTGATTTTTCTCAGGGACGGAGAAGAAGTGACTCGGGTGGTCCGGCCGCGCAATCGCGGTGAACTGAAATCCGCGTTGCGCGAGATCGATCCGGCAACGACGTAGACAGCAGCGGTCGGCATGCTTCGCAGCGATGCCGCCGCCCGCAGACGATCAGTGTCTGGTCTTCTCCGCCTTGCTCTTCTTTTTCATGTCGGCGCGATGCGCACGCTCGAACGTCTGAATGTCCTTGAAGCGTCCATTCTTGTCCCGAACCGCGTAGAGCTTCTTGCCGGCGGTGCTGCGATGTGTCGTGCGAAACGTCATGAATCGTTCCTCCGGTGATCGGACGAGTGCGTGCCTGAATGCACGCATCGCGAATACACCCGCACGAATGCAGCGGTCAATTGCGGGAATCGAGACAGGCCGTCGTGCCCGCAACCGATCCGTCACTGATTTTTCTTGCCGAACAGCGCGTCGAGTTCCGCACGCGCCTTGTCGGCCGCTGATGGCTGTGCCTCTGCGGCCGAACCGCCGCCGAACAAGGCAGCGAGCTGCGCCCTGGCCTTCGCCGCTGCGTCGAGCGGCGCGGTGGCGTACGCATCGGGCCGGGGCTTGAAGTAATCGCAGAAGTTGGCGCGTTCCTTGTCCTTCACTTCTTCCGCAATGGGCTCGCGGCAATGCTTGGCAACGCCGATGTCGTACCACTCACACAACTTGCAGACGTGCAGCTCGGCGTGACACGCACGGCACTCCTCGAGGCGACGCAGCGGCAGCGTGTAGTCGCTCAGTGAATGCCCACATTTACAGCAAACCAGTTCGGACATGCAGATTCAGAGTAACCGCAAAGAACGCATAGACCGCATAGACCGCATAGACCGCATAGACCGCATAGAAAGAAAATTGCCGGAGAAGAACGGAATTGCCGTCTCCATTTTGTGTCCTTTGCGTCTTTTTTTTCGACCTATTTCTTTCCGTCTATGCGCTCTTTGCGTTCTATGCGGTTACTCCTGCCTCTTGGATTTCTCCGGCGTCGCGATCTCGTCGTAGCCGCGCCCGACGAATTCGAGCAGGCAGATGCCGTGACCGAACGGATCGGCGAGCATCGCGATCTTGCCCCAGTTGTTGGAACGCACATTGCCTTCGAGCCGGGCGCCGGCGTTGCGGGCCTTGTCCACTGCGGATTCGATGTTGTCGACGACGAAGTCGAGATGCACGGGCGTCCAGTGGCGTGCGTAGGATCGCAGGTGACGACTCGACGCAGACGCGACCGTGCCGTTCGGCTTGGCGAGCAGGTAGATCGGCGCATTGGCGCCGAGCAGCTCGACCGCATCGTGACCGAAGCGACGCCCGACGGTGAGATCCAGAGCAGCGCAGTAGAACTGGACGGCTTTCTTCAGATCGTCGACATCGATATTGACCAGCAGCGAGGCCATCAGTGTCTCGTCACGACGATCGGTGCGCCGCGCGTAATGACCATGGTGTGTTCGTACTGCGCCGAGCGCGTGCCCGGCGGCCCGAACAACGTCCAGCCATCGCTGGCCTGCTCGACCAGGGTCGTGCGCGTCGACAGGAACGGCTCGATGGTGATCACCATGCCCTGCCGCAACACACGCCGGTCGGTGGCGTCATAGAAGCCAGGAATGTGACCCGGCTCCTCATGCAGTGCGCGGCCGACGCCGTGACTGCCCAGGTTGCGGATGATGTGGAAGCTATGTTGTTTCGCGACCTTCTCGATCGCCTTGCCGATCTGATTGATGCGATTGCCCGCACGCGCCTGCTGCATCGCGCTGTCCAGCGCCTGCTGCGTGGCATCGCAGAGCCGCAACGACACGTCGTCCGCTGGCGGCACGACGCGCGTGCCACCCGTATCCGCGAAGTAACCACCCAGTTCCGCCGAGACATCGACATTCACGACATCGCCCGCTTCGATCCGCCGCGGCCCAGGAATGCCATGGGCCGCCTCTTCATTGATGCTGATGCAGGTCGCGCCGGGAAAGTTGTAGGTGATCTTGGGCGCCGAGCGCGCGCCATGGCTTTCCAGCAGGGCCGCGCCGTAGGCATCCAGCTCCGCCGTCGTCATCCCCGGCTCGATCTTCTCCAGCATTTCGTGCAGCACCAGCGACACGATGCGGCCGATACGGTGGAGTCCGTCGAGATCGCCCTGGCTTTCGATAGTCATGATGTGGCTGCGGGTGCGGATGGGGGTGCGAGTGTGCAATCCATCCGCGTCGGCGACAAGAGACGCCGGAGGCAGACATCTGCGTGTGAAACTCCGCCTCTACCTACCGGGCAACCGCCCCGTACCGCGCGTACAGCCGCGCTTTCTTCTTCGGATCGACATTCACCTTGGTGATGTCGCCGCCGGCCCAGGCCATCAGCTTGGGGTCCATGACCTTGAACCAGAGCCAGGGGATCGTGGCGAGGCCGAAGCTGCCGGGATAACCGCTGGGGAGGCGCGGCAGGTCTTTGAAATCGCGCAGGGCCTGATAAGGGCGCAGCGAGTTCGCGTGATGATCCGAGTGACGTTGCAGATGGAACGACACCAGGTTCGAGTAGATGTGATTGGTGTTCCAGGAGTGGCGCGGCTCGGGCAGCTCGTAGCGACCATTCGGCAATTTTTGGCGCAACAGACCGTAGTGCTCGACGTAGTTGGCCTGGGTGAGCCCGTACCACGCATACAGGTGATGGATGACCAGGAACGGCAGCAGCACCCAACCGAAGATCGCCAGCAATGCAGCGCCAATGGCGAGCGTAAGCGCCCAGGACTGCAGCACTTCGTTCTGCAGCGACCAGGTGGATTTCCCCAGCTTCGCCAGGCGTTCGCTTTCGAGCCGCCAGCCGCGCCGGAATGCGCCAGGAATCTCACGCAGCACGAAGCGATAGATGCTTTCGCCCATGCGCGAGCTGACGCAATCCTCCGGCGTCGCGACGTTCACGTGGTGACCGCGATTGTGCTCGATGCAGAAATGGCCGTAGCCAACCAGGCCATTGACGAGCTGCGCCGCCGTGCGATCAGCGCGACTGGATTTGTGCCCCAGCTCATGTCCGATGAGGATCGCATCCGCGCTGCCGAAACCGGTACCCAAGGTCAGCGCCAGGTATGCCCACCACGGCAGATCCTGTGTGCCGATGAACCACGCGACGATAAAGAAGTTGATGAACAGCAGCGCGATGCCAACGAACAGCAGGTAGCGGTAGTAATTGTCTTTGGACAGCAGTGGTACGACCTCTTCAGGCGGGTTGTAAGTGTCTTCGCCGAAGATCAGGTCTAGCACCGGCACGGCAACGAAGGTGTAGAGCAGCGGAAACCAGGCAGTGAGCGTATTGCCATGGGTGGCGAAGTAGAGCACCACCGCGATGCTCGGGATGATGGGCGCGGTCAGTGACGCCAGCCATAGATAGCGCTTGCCGTCGACGTAACGAATGGTGGCGCCATCGGCACCCTGAGCGACGAACTCCATGATCGACCCCGCTGATGACCAGTCAATGGAGTCTACGCTGCGGCGCGTACAGGGCCTACTCACGAAGGTACGAAGACCGGATGCGGCGATGCAGTAAGACCCTCGGGGATCCAGCGCCGCGAAAGACGAAAGGACCCCAACGATTGAAAAGACATTCATCCGGTCTTTTTGTGCCCGTGGGATTCCCCTGGGACTTCCGTTGGTCGGGACTTCCGTTGGTCGCCTTGCGGCCACGGTCTTTCGCGGCCTCCTCTCCTAGTTGACCGCCTTGCGATTGTCGTCCGGAATGCGGTCGATGAGCTTGTTGTAGGGATCGAGGCCGACTTCGTAGGGCTCCTCCTCGACGACGACCGTGATCTGTTTCGTCTGCGGCGTGACGCGCTGTTTCTCGAGGAACAGCACCCGCTCCTTGTCCTCCGCATCGCCCGGTGCGCGTGCGAAGACCGCGACGTCCATCCAGTCATCGACCGGCCGCGCCGCCTCCTTGCCGAGTCCGTCCACTTCCACTTTTGCCGTACTGACGTCGAACGTGACGTCGTACTTGCCGTCCGCGCGCTTCACGGATTTCGCAGCCGTCACCTTGTTGTCGTAGAGGATGATCTTCGCGAACATTTCATCGAGCAGGCCCTGCTTTTCAGGCGGCGTTTCGACCCGAATGTAGTCCAGCAATTCCATCGTCGTGGTGAACGGCGGGCGCTCGAAGGCCTTGTCGCGCAGGAAGTTCGCCAGGGCGCGGTTCAGATTCTGCTCGCCGATCTCGTCGCGCAACCGATAGAAAATCAGTGAGCCTTTCTGGTAGTGGATGTAGGGCTGGTCCTCGACGCGCATGAGCGGCAATTCTTCCACCAGTTCGCCGCCGCGACCGCGCAGGTAGCGGTCGAGCTCGTACTTGAGGAACTTGCGCATCTTCTCGCGGCCGTATTCCTTCTCCATGACCATCATGGCCGAGTACTGCGACAGCGACTCGGTCAGCATGCCCTGCCCCTGCATGCCGGCGCCGATGACCTGATGCGCCCACCACTGATGCGCCACTTCGTGCGCAGTGACGTAGAAGACATAGTCGACCTTCTCCGGCTTGCGCAGATCGGCGATGAAACCGATGACCTCGGAGTACGGCACGGTGTTGGCGAAACTCTGTGCGAAGCGCGCATAGCCCGGGAACTCCAGGATGCGCATCTGCCTGTGCTGGTATGGCGAGAAATTCCTGCTGAAGTAGTCGAGCGACTTCTTCGTGCCATCGATCATGCGGTCGACGTTGTAAGGATGCTTCGCGTCGAAGTACACCTCGACCGGCAAGCCGTTCCAGGTGTCGCGCCTGACTTCCCAGCGCGCCGACAGGTAGCAGAAGAACGGCAGCATCGGCTGGTCCATCTTGTAGTGAAAGTAGCGCCGGCCGTTCTGCTGCCACTCGCGCTGCAGGTACCCCGGCGCGAGCGCAATCTGGTCATCGCTGGTACTCACGGTCGTTTCGAACGTGATCCAGTCCGCATCGGGGAAGCCCATGTTCTGACGCGCGGCCTGATCCTCCAGCGTCGCCATGCGCGGCACATCGCCAAGCCCGCGTTTGCGACGCTCGTTGCGGTCGACGATCTGCACACCTTCGTTGTAGCCGAAGTGCGGGAACATGCCCATGCTGTTGAAGAAGGTACCGTTGTAGTTCAGCACCGAGCGCATGTCACCGGCGCCGGACGATGGCGGCAGCCCGTCGCTGGTAAAACCGCGCTCGGCGCGTTCGATCGTGAACGTGAACTCGGCGCTCGCGCCGGGCTGCAACGGCTGCCGCAGACGATAGAGCCGGTAGCCGACCAGCGCGTCGTCACTCACCAGCTCCGCAGCGGCGAGCTGCAGATCCTTGAACCTGACACGCGGATCGAGCGTGAGATGCAGGTCCGAGATGGGCTCAGCGCTTCTGTTTACGAGCTGGTAGCGACCGCGAATCTCCACCCGTCGTTCCGCGGGATAGATATCGACATCGGCCTTGACGTCGGTGATGCGTGGCTGCGGCACATCCTTGAACTGCCGGTAAGCCTTCTCGTAGTGCGCGAGCCGATCCAGCGCCACATTCGAAGGCAGATACTCGTTGATGACATTGGTGTTGTAGAAGATCCAGCCGCCGACGCCGACGAACGCCAGCAACGTGGCTGCGAGCATCGCCGCTGGCGCGCCGCGCAGATTGTTGCGCGCCATGCGCAGGCGCCCTCGCCAGGACGGTGACACACCGCGCACCCAGAAGGCCGCGCCGATGATGACCAGCATCGCAGTGAACAGGGTCCAGTAGAGCTGGAACCACGCCCATCCGGCGATGAAGTGGCCATAGCCGTTCATGTCGGAGTACGGGGTCTCCGGCGCGCCGGCGAAGTTGTAGAGATTGTGTTCGAGGTGCAATGGCGGCAACGCGATCTGCAGCACGATCAGGATGACGTACAGCAGGTAGCCCACGATCTTGTTGTTGCTGACGACCTGCAGCACCACTGCCGCGGCGCCCATCAGGATGAACGGCACGGCCTGGATGGCGACGCCGCGCAGGAACAATCCCAGCTCGAGCTGCGTGTAGCCGCGCAGTAATTGCATGACGATGGCAGTGGCCACACCGATGACCATGAAGACGATCACGACGGCCGCGAGTGCGCCGATTTTCGACATCACCGGCAGCCAGTTGGGAACGGGCAGCGTATCGGTCAGTTCGGACAGTCTGGCCGTGCGTTCGCGCCACACCAGTTCCCCGGCATAGAAGCCGACGATCAGTATCAGCAGGAACGAGTAGCTGCCCTGGATCACGCGGAGCATCACTGCCGTCACGGGGTAGATGCTGGTGCCGAACAGATCGTCGACGAAGGTGGAACCGGCCGCCAGATTCAATATGGCGAAGCCAAGCAGGACCAGGAACGGGATGCTGCGAAGCACGCCGGACGTATCGAACAGCAGTTGATGCAGGAACTGCGACGACGCGGTCGTGGAAGTGAATCGTGCACCCGGCAGCCGGGCAGCGGCGGAAACACCGCTGGTCATGCTCCTCGATGCCGACAAGGTATTGATTGAATCGCGTTTCGATCGCGGCTTGCCTGCACGCCTGCGCTGTGGCTTGAACACCAGGAAGGCCAGCAGCAGGAGCACCACGGACACCGCAACCCACGTGACTCGATTGACGAGCAGATAGCCAGTCAGCTCGGGAAGCTGCGAATTGCTTTCGATCGCCGACCAGTAGCGCATCGTGCGCTCCAGCGCACGCGTGCCGAACGGATCGAGCAAGGTCGCGATGCTGTCGTACTTGATGTCCCTCGCCAGCAAGCTGGCCACCAGCCACAGCACGAAGAAACCGATCACACCCAGGTAGACGGACAACAGGCTGCGCGCGGTCACGGCCAGCAGGCTCAGTAACGACGCCATGAAAATCAGGTTGGGGATGACGATGACGGCGAACGACCAGACATGCGGCGATAGCGAGAATGGCCCGAGACGCGCCGGATCGAGCCAGGGCATCACTCCGCCGAGCATCATGCCGGCGCTCGTGAAGACGAAGATGGCGATGGACGCCAGCATTCCCGCTGCCAGACGGCCCGCCAGATAGCTGCGGGGACGCATTGGCGTCGAGAAGAACAGCTCGTCGGTGCCCATTTCGAAATCGCGCAGCAACGGCTGCGCAATGAAGAAGGTCACCACGAACAGTCCGAGCACGCTGAAATTCGCGAACAGATTCACGATGACGCCGGGCGCGTTGCGATTGACGTTGCCGATGGCGCCGCCGATCTGAATGGCATCGGAACTGGTGGCGCCGAACGCAAACAGGGCGAACAGCATTGCGGCGACCCACAGCAGCGGCGAACGCAGCTGGTAGCGCAGATCGAAACGAAAGAACTCGGCGAACAGGCGCGTTCGGCCCTGTTCGTTCTGACGGTCCAGCGCGCTGCGCGAGAGTGTCGAAGATGAGACTGACATAGGTGGCTACGCCGACACCGGGCGGCCCGCGAACTGCTGGCGCAGCCGATGGAAATACACATCCTCGAGGTCCGGATCGATACTCTCGAAGCCTGGCTCGGGCGCCGCGTCGTTGTAGACATGAATGCGCGGCTGTCCCGCAATCAGGCGCGTCGACAGCACCGTGAAGCGCGCCTGATATTCGGGTAGTGCCGCCTTCGGCACCACCTTGCTCCAGACGCGCTGACGCATGGTGTCGAGCGCTTCGCGCGGTTCGCCGCTCATCAGCACCTGCCCCTGCGAAATGATGGCCATGCGCTGACACAGATCAGCCACGTCTTCGACGATGTGCGTGGAGAGGATCACCACCACCTGCTCACCGATTTCCGCCAGCAGGTTGAGAAATCGATTGCGCTCTTCGGGATCGAGGCCGGCCGTGGGTTCATCGACGATCACCAGACGCGGATTGCCGATCAATGCCTGCGCGATGCCGAAGCGCTGGCGCATACCGCCGGAGAACGTGCCGAGCTTGCGCTTGCGCACTTCCCAGAGGTTCACCTTGCGCAACAGACCTTCGACGACGTCCTTGCGCTCGCCCCGCTGCACGAATCCCTTCAGCACGGCGAAGTGATCCAGCATGTCGTGGGCGCTGACCTTCGGATAGACACCGAAGTCCTGCGGCAGATAGCCGAGCGTGCGACGAACGCGATCCTTCTCGCTCACCACATCGATGCCATCGAAGGTGATGGTTCCCGAATCGGGATCCTGCAGTGTTGCGATCGTGCGCATCAGCGACGACTTGCCGGCGCCATTGGGCCCCAGAAGCCCGAACATGCCCGCGGGAATATCCAGCGACACGTTGCGCAATGCGGCGACACCGTTGCCGTAGGTCTTGTTGATGTTGCGAATTTCGAGCACGAGTCGGCCTCCAGTTCAGGTCGGGACACGAGGCGGATCACAGGAAACACAAGAACAGAGAATTCCACGGGGGGCCTGACCGAAGGAAATCCCGCGGGACGGGGAATCACGGGATTGAAGAGCCGGGCATTCGCAGGGCACCCAGTGGAGAATTCCGTCTCTATCACTCTCAATCGAGCAGCGCGAACCGGGAGAACGGTTCGCCGGCGACGTACTAGCGCGCGGCTTTGCTTTCTGTGTGCTTGGTACGAGCAGCATCGATGGCGACCTGCGATTTCCAGCCGGACATTCCCCGGACATTCCCATGACCGCGCAGGGCCGCTGCCTGTCAGGCCTGAGCCGAAAACAGGCGATGGCCGATGCGCTCCATGACAACCCGCCGCTCGCAGTCTTTGTTACAGATTTTCAGATCTGCACGTCGCGCCGTTCGGCTGCGCTGATGGCATGGGTGCGTTCGGGCAGTTCGTGATCGAGCTGGCGTGCCTCGACCCGGCGACCTTCCATGCCGTAGTAGATGAGATGGGCGAGACCGATCCCCAGGCACAGCAGTCCGGGCAGGGCGGGAAAATCGCCGTCGAGCCACATGGAAATGAGCAGTGCGAGTCCGAGGAACGACCAGATCAGTCCCGACTGCAGTGACGAGCGACGGCCACGGCTGCGTCCGTCGATCAGTTCGATCGGCAGCGCCGGGATGTCCATGCCACGTTCGATGGCGGCCATCCGTTCCGTGTGATGCAGCTCCATGAAGCGGCGGCGTTTCCGGTAGCTCAGAATGATCCAGATGACGGCGGGAATGAAACCGACGCCGAAGGTGATGGCGACGATGGGGACCAGATCGCTGAGCATGACGTGCCTCGTTCGAGAGTGATTCAGTGCAACTTGGGGGTTCAGACGCAGCACTCGTGCGCAGGGTTGCACGCAGATCCAGGACGCGCAAAAACGTCCAGGGGAGCGCCGTCGGTCGATAGCAGCTAATGACCGGTGGATCGCGGGTTCCGTGGCGGATGGCGCTGCTAGAGTGCACGCCGCGACTCCACCCTGAACTGCATCCGGGAGAGCGCAACCTTTTCCTGGCATGGCACGTCACAACTCACAATGACATTGGGAGCTGCCCCTCAAGCCGACGCCGACCTGCAGGCGCTGCTCCAGGTCAAGAAGTACCGCGAGGGGTTCGCGTTGCTGTTGCCGAGGTATCGGGAAAAGGTATTTCGCCTGTCATTCAGTATGTTACGCAATCACGCCATGGCCGAGGACACTACGCAGGACGTGTTCCTGAGGGTGTGGCGTGCCCTGCCCGGCTTTGCCGGCCAGTCGTCGCTGTCGACCTGGATCTACGCCATCACGCGCAATGCGTGCCTGTCGGAGCTGCGCAAGAAGCGTCCGACGGTCTCCATGAACGGCGACGAGGACGAGTACGACGCCGAGGTGGCCGCACTGGCCTCCCCCGATCCCGACGATTCCGCGACGGTCAGCGTCACCCAGCTGCTCGATCAGCTGCCGGAACGCTATCGTCAGGCCGTGACGCTGTTCTATATGGAAGACAAATCCTACGAGCTGACGGCGGAGAGCCTTGGGCTGCCGCTGGGGACGGTCAAAGCCTTGCTCCACCGTGCCCGCAAGCGCTTGATCGAATTGACGCGCGAGTCTCAAAACGCGGCGTCCGGATGCTGATCGCCATGCCCAGGAAACCCGCATCACCACAGAGCCTCGCCGAACATCACCTCGAGTGGAACGATCGGCTGCAGGATTGGCTGGACGGCGACGTCGAAGCCGCTGACGGCGATGTGTTCGAAACCCATCTGCGCGATTGCACGCTGTGCCAGCAGCGTCTCGAACAACTTTCGCAGCTCGAGACAGCCTTGTTCGCAGCGAATCCGGCCCCGTCGTTGAGCACCTCGTTCGATGCGCGCCTGTTCGAGCAGATCGATGCAGTGAACGAGGAACAGCGAGCCGCCGCGCGCCAACGAGTCGAACAGGAATTGCAGGACAACCTCCGTGCGCTGTCGCGCAGCTGGCGCCGTACGTGGGCGTTCGTGATTCCCGGAATGATCGGCGGCATCGTGCTTGCGTTTGCGCTGATCGGCTATGTCGACACGCTCGGCCTCACCGGACAACTCGCCGCCCAGGGCGCGAACGATCTCGGAACCAATGCCACCACGCTCCAGGCCGCCCTGACCGGACTCATGGGCGCAACCATTGGCGGCTTCATGGCGGGCTGGATAGCCAAGGGCGCGGACTGAAGCCAAGGCACTAGGCACTAGGCACTAGGCGCTAGGGACTAGGCTCTAGCCAGAGGCGACCATCCAATCCTTTCCTCCTAGAGCCTAGAGCCTAGAGCCTAGAGCCTTGGGCCTAGAGCCTCGGGCTTCGTGCTGCGGCTCTGTGGTTTTGGGTCCGACTAAAGGCGGACCCACAAAACACGGACCAGAGCTCCAGGTTCTAGGCACTAGCGAGAGAGATCCAATGCTCTGGCTCTGGCTAGCGCCTAGAACCTAGTCCCTAGTCCCTTGCGACGACTAGACTACGCACCGCCTTCCCACGCCTCGTTCCCCAACAAAAATCATGAGCTCGCGCTCCGCCCCGGATTCCCCGGCGACCGATCGGCCGGTCGCGCAGAACAAGCTCGTCCTCACTGCACTGGGCGTCGTCTTCGGCGACATCAGCACCAGCCCGCTGTACGCGCTGCGCGAATGCTTCAGCCCCGACCATGGCATTGCCGTCGACAAGACCAATGTCCTCGGGCTGCTGTCGCTGATCCTGTGGTCGCTGATCCTCGTCATCTCGGTGAAGTACGTGACCATCGTGCTGCGTGCGGACAATCGCGGTGAAGGCGGCGTGCTGGCGCTGAGCACGTTGCTCTCCAATGCGAGTCGCGACTGGCGGGTGTGGGGGCCGGTCAGTGCGGTCGGACTGTTCGGCGCCGCACTCTTCTTCGGCGATGGTTTCATCACGCCCGCCATCTCGGTGTTGAGCGCGATGGAAGGCCTCACCGTCGCGACGCCGCGCCTCGAGCACTTCGTCGTGCCTGGCGCGATGGCGATTCTGATGCTGCTGTTCCTGGTCCAGAAACGCGGCACAGGGGCGATGGGCCGGATGTTCGGCCCCGTGACATTGGTGTGGCTGATCACGCTCGCACTGCTGGGCATTCGCTGGATCGTCACTGCGCCTGGCGTACTGGAAGCAATCAATCCGTGGCACGCGGTGCTGTTCTTCGCCCACAACGGCGTGGCCGGATTTCTGGTGCTCGCTTCGGTCTTCCTGGCCATCACCGGCGGCGAAGCGCTGTATGCGGACATGGGCCATTTCGGACGCGCACCGATTCGCCGCGGCTGGTTCTGGATCGTGCTGCCCGCGCTGACGCTCAACTATTTCGGCCAGGGCGCGCTGCTGCTCGCCCATCCGGAGGCGATCTCGAACCCGTTCTACAACATGGCCCCCGGCTGGCTGTTGCCTCCCCTCATCGTGCTGGCCACCGCCGCCACGGTGATCGCGTCGCAGGCCGTCATTTCAGGCGTTTTCTCCGTGACGCGGCAGGCGCTCAATCTCGGCTACCTGCCGCGCCTGAGCATCGAACACTCCTCCGAACACGAGATCGGCCAGGTGTATGTGCCTGTGGTCAACTGGGTGCTCTTCATCGGCACGATCACCCTGGTGCTTGTCTATCAATCGTCGAGCGCGCTCGCCGGGGCGTACGGCATCGCGATCTCGAGCACGATGCTGATCGACGGCATTCTCGTCATCATGCTGCTGCGCGTCCGCAAGGAGCCGCACCAGAACTTCTACATCGGAGTACTGAGCTTCATCGTGGCGATCGAGTTCGCTTTCTTTGTCGCGAACACTTTCAAGCTCGACGATGGCGGCTGGCTACCGGTGGTGGCAGCGGTCATCGTCTATGTCCTCATGAGCACCTGGCAGGAAGGCCGGCGCACGCTGAACTGGCTGATCGCCCGCGAACAGATGCCGGTGCATGATTTTATGGCGCTCATCGAGAAGGATCCGCCGCACATCGTCGACGGCACGGCCGTATACCTCGCCAGCGAAGCAGGCGGCATGCCGCGCGCCCTGCTCAACAACCTGCGCTTCAACCGGGTCATGCATCAACGCAACATCCTGCTGACGTTCGTGCGACCGGAAATCCCGTACGTCGCGCCCGAGGAGCGCATCGAAGTGCTGACACTGTCGCCGACGCTGTGTCGCGTGATCGCGCGCTACGGCTTCATGGAAACGCCGAACGTCGTCGCCACACTGCGCGCCGCCGAAGAGAAGGGCATCGCGTACGAACCGGATCACACCGTGTACGTCGTGGGCCGCGAGAATCCGGTGTTCGCGACGGGTTCCGGCATGCCGCTCTGGCGCAAACGGATCTTTGCGTACATGGGCCGCAACAGCCAGCTCGCCGCCATCCACTTCGGGGTACCGTCGCATCGGCTGCTGGAGGTGAGCAGTCAGGTGAGGATGTGAGGATGAGGCCGACTGGCCGACTGGCAGAGCAGGATGAGGAACGTGCACACACGCAGTGCAGCCCTGGACACGGACGCACCGTGAAGGCTTCCGACTCTGGCTAGTCAGCCGGTTAGCCAGTTGGCCGGCTAGCCAGTCAGTCAGTCGACAGTCTGCCCGTTGCTCAACTAAGCAACTCCGCCATCTCCAGCACCGACTTCGCCACGTCGCCCATACGGCGGTTGCGTTCCATCGCCATGCGCCGCAGCGTGTGGTACGCCTCGTCCTCGCTCAGGCCGCGAGCCTTCATGAGCAGGCCTTTGGCGCGTTCGACGAACTTGCGCTCGGCGAGTTTCTGCTGCGCCACGTTGAGCTCGCCACGCAACCCTTCCATGAACTCGAAGCGCGTCAACGCCACCTGCAGGATCGCCGGAACGCGCGAAGCGTCCAGTCCATCAACGACATACGCCGACGCACCGGCGCGCACGGCGCGGCTGATGCATTGCTCCGAGGGATCGTTGGAGAAGATCACCAGCGGCAGCGGCCTTTCACCCATCGCATCGATGATCCGATCCAGCAAATCGACCTGGGGCGAATCGGATTCGAGCACGATCGCGTCCGGGCGCGACTCCTCCAGCGCTGCCAGCAACGGACCATCCGGCGCTGCGACCTCCGCCATCTCATGACCCGCGAGCAGCAGCCCCCGACGCACGATGTCCGCTCGTTCGGACGATTCGGCTATGACCAGTACACGCACGCGTTGCGACCCGGTTGGTTGGGATGGGACAGAGGGTGCAAGGAGGATGCCAGACGGCGGGCAAAGCCCGCCGGGCCAACTGGCCAACTGGGCTGCTGGCCAACTGGCCAGAGAAGAAGCATCGGATTCCGGACTCTGGCCAGCAGACCGGTTGGCCAGAGGGCCAGTTGGCCCGCGCGCTGCGCGCGCTTCCTATTCCGCTTCCAGCCTCGGCCCCGGTTCAATGAACGACCGTGCGAGCCCGACGAATGCCGGCAGCTCGGACTTGATCAGGTACACCGGCACGGCTCTCAGGTAGTCGGCGTAACGGCCTTTGTCTTCGAAGCGGTCGCGGAACGGGGATGACTTGAACAGTCGGCCCAGGTGCGGCACGACGCCGCCGCCGATGTACAGACCACCCACCGCACCCAGTGTCAGCACCAGATTGCCCGCCATGGTGCCGAACAGCGCGCAGAACATGCTGACGGTTTCCATGCAACGCGCGCAGGAACTGTCGTTGGCGCGGCGGGTGATCTCCTGCGGGGTCAGGGTATCGGGCACTTTGCGATCGAGCGCGCTGATGGCCTCGTACAGATTCACGAGACCCGGCCCGGAAATCACCCGTTCGGCCGACACGTGCGAGAAGCGTTGATGCAATTGCCGCAGCACGGCCATCTCGCGTTCGTTCGTGACCGACAGGGTTGCGTGCCCGCCCTCGCCCTGCAGCGGGATGAAGTGCGACCCCGAGGGGATCAGGCCCGACACACCGAGCCCGGTTCCCGGACCGATGAGTGCGATCGGCGCATTCGCGACCGGACGTCCACCGCCGATCGTTTCGAGCTCGTGTGACGGCAGGTGCCGCACGGCCATCGCGAGCGCCGTGAAATCGTTGAGGAAGATAAGACGCGACAGCACGAGCTGCTGACGCACGCGCGCGGCGGAGAACTGCCACACGTGATTGGTCATGCGAATGATGTCGTCGGTGATCGGCCCGGCGATCGCTACCGCCGCTTCCTGGGGGCGTTTGCCCTGGGCATTCGCACCGACCTGCTGCAGATAATGTTCGGCCGCCGACACGAAATCCGGATAGTCGGCACACCTGAGCACGATCTCGTCGCGATAGTCCTGCCCCTCGAGCAGGGCGAAGCGCGCGTTCGTGCCCCCGACGTCCGCGATCAGTCGCGGCGAACTTTCAGGGCGCCCAGTAGACATCGATCGGCACCTCCTTCTGATGGAGGATGGCGCGTACCGGCAGCTCGGCCGCCGATCCGGGCATGCGGGCCCGTTGATAGACCTGCCACTTCGCGTCCCCCTCGATATGCAGAATGATGCGTCGCGCGTCCAGCAACGCCGCCAGATTCAAACTGACTCGCGCATGCGGTGCCGTCAGTGCATTCACGGCGACACACCCGGGCGCGGCGCTCGGATCCAATGCCTTCGCCAGGGCGAGCGAACCCGGAAACAGCGATGCCGTATGACCATCGTCGCCCATGCCGAGCAGCACGACGTCGAAAGGCCGCGGCACCCGACTCAACGCGCGCCACGACCAGTCGGCTCCCGACTCCGGCGTCGGCGCCGGATTTTTGAGTCCGACGAAACGCGCCTCGGCCGCGAGATCGACGGCCAACTGTTCACGCAGCATTTTTTCGTTGCTGGCGTCCGCGCTCGTGTCCACCCAGCGTTCGTCAGCCAGCGTGATCCAGACTTTCGACCATTCGAGCTTTTCGGTGCGCAGTTGCTGGAACAACCTGAGCGGCGTGCGACCGCCGGACACCACGAGACTCGCGGATTTGCGCACGCCGATCGCTTCTTCGAGATCGACGCGGATCTCTCCGGCAAGCGCACGCGCCAGGGCAGTGGAATCCGGAAAACGGTGTTCGTGAACCCAGCGGGATGGCATAGGAATGGCGAGCCCTGATTGATCCCCGGAGCTTACGACATTGCCGCTGTCAGCGCCCAGAACGCGGCATCGAAGAAGAACCAGGAGCTCCACGGGGATCACGGGGTGGCATGGGGCGGGAATAATCTTGTCTCGACCCCGTGATCCCCCGTGATCCCCGTGGAGCTTCCTGCTCTGCGGCTCCTAGAGCTCGTTGCTCCACGCGAAGCCATCCCGGCCGATCAGTGCGCTTGCCGCGGCTGGGCCCCAGGTGCCGGCGCTGTACGACTTCGGTGTTTCGTCATAACGCTGCCAGGCTTCGCGGATCGGGTCGATCCACTGCCAGGCGGCGTCGAGTTCGTCGCGGCGCATGAACAGCGTCAGGTTGCCCTTGATGACATCCGTCAGCAGGCGCTCGTAGGCGTCGAGCATCCGCGTCTTGAAGGTCTCGTTGAAATCCAGCGCGAGGCTGACCGGCTTCAGGCGCATGCCCTCGCCAGGGCTCTTCGCCAGCACGCTGAGTGTGATGCTTTCGTCCGGCGCCAGGCGGATGATCAACCGATTGAGCGCATGCACCTTGTCGGGACGCTCATAGATCGACACGGGGATATCCTCGAACGTAATGGCGATCTCGGACATTTTCTCCTGCAGCCGCTTGCCGGTGCGCAGGTAGAACGGCACACCGGCCCAGCGCCACGAATCGATTTCGCACTTCACTGCCATGAACGTCTCGGTCACGCTTTCTGGCGGCACATCCTTCTCGGCGAGATAACCTACGACCGGCGTGCCGCTGACGGCTCCCGATTTGTACTGGCCGCGAACGGTCTTGGTCAGCACCTCGCGCCCGTGCAGCGGCCGCAGAGCACGCAGCACTTTGAGTTTTTCGTCGCGCATCGCATCTGCATCGCCGGTCTGCGGCGGCTCCATCGCGATGATGCACAGCAGCTGCAACAAGTGGTTCTGCACCATGTCGCGCAGTGCGCCGGTCTGATCGTAGAACTGGGCGCGACGTTCGACGCCGAGATTCTCCGCCACCGTGATCTGCACGTGCTGCACGCGTCCCCGCTTCCACAACGGCTCGAACAGCAGGTTGCCGAAGCGCAGGGCCATGAGGTTCTGCACCGTTTCCTTGCCGAGGTAGTGATCGATACGAAAGATCTGCTGCTCACTGAAGATCGCGCCGACGCGCTCGTTGATCAACGCCGAAGAGGTGCGGTCGTGGCCGAGCGGCTTCTCCAGCACCACGCGTGAGGCAGGCGTGACCAGCTGAGTTCGCGCCAGGCCTTCGCAGATCGGCGCAAACAGCGAGGGGGCCGTCGACAGGAAGAACGGCCGGACATTGGCTTCGCGGCCTTTCAGACAGGCATGCAGCGCGTCGAAGCCCGTGCCGGCGTTGGCATCGATCTTGAAGTAGTGCACCTGTCGGGCGAATTGCGACCAGTGCTTGTCATCGAATTCGGCACCCACATGCGACCGGCAGCTCGTTTCGACCTGGGCCAGATAGTCCTCGCGCGATATGTCGCTGCGTGCGACGCCGATGATGCGCGAGTCCTCCGTCAGCTGACCGGCAAGCTGGCGCCGGTACAAGGCGGGCAGGAGCTTGCGCAGAGCCAGGTCGCCGGTGCCGCCGAAAAGAACCAGATCGAACGTTGCGAGCTGCTGCATGAACTACCCTGTCGTAACGATGATGCCTGCTGAAGTCTGCAGTGACGTTACCGTTCGCGGCGACGCGCCGCAAACCCGTGCAGAGGGTTTCGACCGAATTACCGGAGTCAATCACATGAATTCGTGTTCAGCCGCCTCGGTGCGTCGCTTATACGGCAGCGGACGGTTTCAGTGCGCGGATTGGCATTCCGGATCCCGGAATGACGTGGCCCGAGGCGACGCAGCGCATCAGTCAGCGCGAGTGCGATCACGGGGTCGAGTCTCTACAATCGCAGCTCGCCTTCTGTCCGCCGCCGCATCGATCAGGAGTAACCGGCCTTGAGCCCTCTGCACGAACGAGTCCGAGCAGTCACCACCAGGATTCGTGAACGCAGCGCCGGCCTGCGTGCAGACTATCTGCAGCGCATGGATCAGGCACACGGACGCAATGCCACCCGCGCCTCCTTGTCCTGTACGAATCTGGCCCATGGTTTCGCGGCATCGGACGCTACAGACAAGGAAGCGCTGAAGCAGCTGCGCTGGCCGAACCTTGCCATCGTGTCTTCGTACAACGACATGCTGTCGGCGCATCAACCCCTCGAACGCTATCCGGAGCTGCTCAAGCTCGCCGCCCGCGAAGCCGGCGCCGTTGCCCAGTTCGCAGGTGGCGTGCCTGCCATGTGCGATGGTGTCACGCAGGGTCAGCCGGGCATGGAGCTGTCGCTCTTCAGTCGCGATGTGATTGCGATGTCCACGGCCATCGCACTGTCACACAACATGTTCGACGCCACGCTCTGTCTCGGCGTCTGCGACAAAATCGTGCCCGGGCTGTTGATGGGCGCTTTGACGTTCGGTCATCTGCCGACGGTGTTCGTCCCCGCAGGCCCGATGCCCTCCGGCCTGCCGAACAAGGAAAAGGCGCGCATCCGCCAGTTGTTTGCAGAAGGCAAAGTGGGACGCGACGCGCTGCTGGAATCGGAAGCGCAGAGCTACCACTCGGCCGGCACCTGCACGTTCTACGGCACGGCCAACAGCAATCAGATGCTGATGGAAGTGATGGGGTTGCACCTGCCCGGCGCCGCCTTCGTGCCGCCGAACACACCGCTGCGCGATGCATTGACCAGCGCCGCAGCTCGCCGCGCGTCCAGAATGACCGCGCTTGGCGATGCCTACCTGCCGCTGGCGCAGACCATCGATGAGCGCGCCATCGTCAATGCCATCGTCGGCCTGCTCGCGACAGGCGGCTCAACCAATCACACGCTGCACCTGGTCGCCATGGCGCGCACCGCTGGCATCGTCATCAACTGGGACGATTTCAGTGAACTGTCCGACGTCGTGCCGCTGCTGACTCGCATTTATCCGAACGGCAGCGCCGACGTGAATCACTTTCACGCGGCCGGCGGCATGGGGTTCCTGATTCGCGAGCTGCTGTCAGCCGGACTGATGCACGGCGATACCACCACGATTATGGGAACGGGCCTGGCAGCCTATACGCAGGAGCCGTGGCTCTCGCCCGACGGCCTCGCGTGGCGCGATGCGCCGGCCGTCAGCGGTGACACGGAAGTCCTGCGTCCCGTGAGCGATCCCTTCGGCACCGATGGCGGGCTCAAACTGCTGCAAGGCAATCTGGGTCGCTCGGTCATCAAGACATCGGCGGTGCAAGCCCATCATCGCATCGTCGAGGCACCCGCCGCCGTGTTCGACAACCAGGGCGATGTGATGAAGGCCTTCAAGGCCGGCGCGTTGAATCGCGACTGCGTCGTCGTCGTGCGTTATCAGGGACCGCGTGCCAACGGCATGCCGGAACTGCATCAGCTCACGCCGGCCCTGACGTCGCTGCAAAGCAAGGGGTTCAAAGTCGCCCTGGTGACCGATGGCCGCATGTCGGGTGCGTCGGGCGCGGTGCCGGCAGCCATCCATCTCACGCCGGAAAGCCTGAGCGGCGGCCCACTCGCGCGCGTGCAGGACGGCGACATCATCACGCTCGACAGCTACACCGGCGTTCTCGAGGCACGCGTTGCTGCAGATGCATTCGCGAAGCGCGCTGTCACCCTTCCCGATCTGAGCAGCAATCAGCAGGGCATTGGCCGCGAACTGTTCGCCACGTTCCGCGCGGCTGCCGGCGATGCGGAAATGGGCGCAATGGGCAGCATGTGAAACTCAATTAACAATTGAAAATTGACAATGGACAATTGAGAACACACGTAACGCTGTCGCCCCCCTCTTCAACTATCAATTGTCAATTATCAACTGGATTCCCCATGTCCATCCGTTCCACGCTTGCTCTGGCTCCCGTCATTCCCGTCATCGTTGTCGAGAAGGTCGAACACGCCGTGCCGCTGGCCCAGGCGTTGTGCGCCGGCGGGTTGTGCGTTCTGGAGGTGACACTGCGGACACCGGCAGGATTGCCGGCGATCGAAGCCATGCGCCGAGCCGTGCCGGAGGCAGTGGTTGGTGTCGGCACGATTGCGCGTCCGGCGGACTTCACTGCGGCCGCCAATGCAGGCGCGCAATTCGGTGTCAGCCCGGGGCTCACTGCCGAGTTGGCGGCCGCTGCCAGGCAAGCGTCGTTTCCGCTGCTGCCCGGCATCATGACCCCGAGCGAACTACTCGCCGGTCTCGGCTGGGGATTCGACACGTTCAAACTCTTTCCGGCACAACAGGCCGGCGGCGTGAACATGCTGAAGGCGCTCGCCGGGCCGTTTCCCGATGTGGTGTTCTGCCCGACCGGCGGCATCACGCGCGCGACGGCGCCGGAGTTCCTCGGCTTGCCGAACGTCGCCTGCATCGGTGGATCGTGGGTGGCGCCCGCCGACAAGGTGCGGGCCGGTGAATGGAAAGCGATCGAAGAGCTGGCGCGGGATGCGGCATCGCTCGTGCGAGCCCGTCAGTCGGGTTTGAGCTGAGTTGACTGTGGCTCCGGCTGCAGCCCAATTGCACTGACTTTGGGCTTGCAGTCCGATTTCCAGGCTTTGTGGGTCCGGCTTCAGCCAGACAATCTTCGATCCTCAGATGTCCGGCTGAAGCCGGACCCACAGAAAGACCACTATTCCGTTCGTGCTGAGTTTATCGAAGCACATCCCGACAATAGCGCACCGTTTCAACAGTGCAGCGTTCACCCTTCGACTGGGCCCAAGGCGAACGGAGAATAGATCAGACCTTCCTTAATGCAGTGCCATTAGGCTTCAGCCGGACCACAGAAAGCCCACCAGACAGTCCTGAATGAAGGTCTGATTGAACGGAGAGTAGATCAGGGGTTCCTAATTGCCGACAGCTCGTTTGAGATCGTCGGGCGGATCCGCCAGCAGCTCGAGCTGGATCGATGAATCCTCTGCGGTCAGCGACTCCACCGGCGGCGGATCGAAGACGAGGGAGGTCTGCAGGGAGACGTCTTCCGGTTCCATCATGAATTCGATGGTGGGCATCGATCCCACTGAGGGCGCAGCGGGTGGCGGCTGGCGCGCCGACGCCTTCTCAGCGTCGACAGTTTTGAGGAGTTCGGGCGACTGCGCAGGTCGGGCGACAGGCTTCGCGGGTATCGATGCGGCCGCTGCGACGGTCGCAGGCTTCGGCGCCGCTTCCGACGGATCGACGTGCAGCTCTTCCGGCGTCAGCAGATCTCCCAGATCATCCGCGACACCTCGCGCCCGCTCGTTCATCCCGATGTTCGCGGCCGCTTTCGCGTCCACCTGATCCGACTCGAAGATTTCCAGCACATCCCCATCGCGCGGCGGCGGGGCGGCTTCGACCACAGGTTCCGGCTCCGGATCGGGCTTGTACTTCTTGTACGCCACCTTCGCCGCTGCGACGCGCGACTCGATCGAATCCGGGTCCGCAAGCTCCGTGCTCGCCACCAGATCGACGGTCTTCGATTTCGATCGGACGGCAGCAACGATTTCCATGTCCGGCGGCGGCGCAGGAATCGAGGCATCGATCTCCGGGTGCGGCACTGATTCTGCGGCCAGCGCCTGGCGGCCGACGATGTCGAAATACAGTTGCAGATACTTCTGCATCGAGCGCACCGGCACGAAGTGCGTCAGTGCATGCTTGCGCGCACCCTGCGCCATGAATACCCGCTTGTCGGCGGGCAGCTGCAGAATGCGGGTGATGCCGCGAATGAAGGCAGCGGGACTGCCCGGCTCGACAGCCACACCGAACTGACCGATGACCTCACCCTGCGCACCCATGCCGGTGGCAACGCAGGGCACGCCGCATTGCATGGCCATCACGAGCGTCATGCGCCCGCTATCCGTCAGCGAACTGGAACAGGCGATATCGCAGGCATTGAAGAACGAGGACATATCCGACCACTCGCCCAGCAGATGCGTGCGCGTACCCATGGTGCCGCCGCCGACCAGGGCCATGAGCGGTCCATTGCCTTTCTGCACGCCGTGACCCGCGAGCAGCAATGCCATGTTCGGATTCGTCTTGATCAGCTCGCCGACCGCCTTGATCAGCGTCGTGTGGTCGTGCTGCGTCTGGAACGGCGCGGCCATGCCGATGACGAATGCATCGCCGCCGAGACCAAGCTGTTCGCGCACTTTCTTGCGGGCCGCGAAGTCCGGCTTGAAGCGCGTCGGATCGACACCCGGCGGCACGACGACATGGCCGCCATCAGGAAAGCCTGCGCGCCGATGCAGCACCGCGGATGCTTCCGAGGTGTAGACGATGCGATCGACCTTCGCGGAATATCTGGCGAGCCACTTGAGCTTGCGTCGATCGATGAGGCCGGCATTCTTCGGCAGCGGCGCAGTCTCGCCGACACACCACACTACTTTCGGATTCCAGTCGCAGCGCGAACGCAGCACCAGGGCCGCGAGCTGGGCCGTGTGGCCCCATGCCTGGATCACATCGGGCCGGAAGGACTGGATCGCACCGAGCAGTTCCTTGAAGGCGCTCCACGCGAAGCGCTTGCGCGACAACGCAACGTCGTACACCGGAACGCCGGCCTGGCGCAGCACCGCGCCTGCCGTGAAGCCCGGAGCCAGCGACACGACCTGTGCCTTGACCTTGTCCTTCGGCATGCGCGTCAGCAACGGCATGAACAGCGCTTGCTGGATGGTGCCGCTGAGACCAGCGGAACTGCCCAGGTGCATTACACGCAGTGCTCGGAGATTGCCTTCTGCCACGACGGATTGACGATCAGTTTGGATGAGCAAAATCGTAACAGCAGTCGTAACGCCGACGGACACGCAGCGCGGGAATTGTTAATCCGGGCACAGTTCGCGGGTGACAAGAATTGGCATGTCGCGAAGTGCATCACACGGGATGCAGTAAAAACCCGCGCGAAGTCCGGTGGGTTACCCGAAGGAACGGAGTAACCGCATAGAACGCATAGAACGCAAAATCCCCAGAGTCAGGAAGAAGTAGCCGCAAAGATTCAGAGACACTCTGACCTCATTTTTCGATCTCTGCGCCTTCTGCGCCCATTTCCCCTCTCCGACCCTTGCGTTCTATGCGTTCTATGCGTTCTATGCGGTTACTCCCGTCTCCGGTTCCTTCGGGGATTGCGCCGCTAACGCGTACCCTTCAGCCCGGCTGGCTCGTCACGCCGCCGATGAGCACCATGCGCATCGCTTCCTCGACGGACAACTGCGTTTCTTCCAGCTCGGATTTATTGAGGTACAGGGTGTAACCGCCGATCTGGTAGCTCATCGGAAAATACACGGCGACGATGTCTTCGCCGTTACCGCCGAACAGGCGCGGATTCAGATCGTCTTCGGTGACGAATCCCACGAGGCGACCCGTACCGAAACGCCAGAGCACCACGCGCTTGAGATCGCGCGCCTTGCCGCCCGCTGGCAGGAAGCGCATGAAATCCTTCAGCGCACCGAAGATGGTCTTCACGATGGGGATGCGCGCCAGCAGCGATTCGCCGAAACGGATCAGGCGACGCACCACGTAGGCATCGACCAGCACGCCGGCGAGAATCACGACCAGGAAGGCCACCACCAGACCGAGCCCCGGCCAGTAATGCCCCATCGGCAGCACGAACTGCAGCGGTCCGCTGAGCATCGACTCCGCGGTTTTCGCCAGCCAGAAAACCACATAGACGGTCAGTGCCACCGGCAGTACGGCAGCCAACCCTTTAAGGAACGTATTCCACACACGACGCATGATGTCCCCGCCAGGAAGGCCGTTCCGGCACCTACGATTGCAACGGCGGCAGTATGCAGCCCGACATCGCCGAAGAGAATTCCCGTTGCCGTAACGCGCTGAATGTCGCCGCAGCACGGCGATCGATCCGCTAACATGCGCGCGTCTGCGTCTTCCGGTTTTCTTGCCGTATCTTCCCGATGCTTGTTCCCACGATCGCGCTGGCTCGCCCGCTGGCGGGCCTCATATTCCTGATCGCGACCCTGGTCGCTGCATCCACCTGCCTGGCGCGCGAATCGCCGCAGCTGCCGCCGACGCTCGTGCGTGCGATGAAGGCTGCAGGCATTCCCGAGCGCAACATCAGCATTCATGTGCGCGATGCCGGCAATGACGAAGCCGTCATCGATCTCAACGGCGATCAGCCGCGCAGTCCGGCATCCACGATCAAGGTGCTCACCACATTCGTCGCGCTCGACACACTGGGTCCGTCCTATACCTGGAAGACGCGCGTCTATCGCACCGGCCGGCTCGCAAACGGCGTGCTTACGGGCGACCTGATCCTGGTCGGCGGCGGTGATCCCTACATGACCAGCGAACGCTGGTGGAGCTTCGTACAGGGACTGCGCGAGAGCGGTCTCGTCCGGATCGATGGCGACATCGTCATCGACAACACCTACTTCGCACCGACCGCCGGCGGCCGCGGCGATTTCGACAACAAGCCCTGGCGCAGCTACAACGTGCTGCCCGACGCGCTGATGGTCAACTTCCAGACCTCGCGCTTTACACTGACCGCGCATCCGCAGCGCACGCGACCGCAGATCGTGGTGAATCCATTGCCGTCGAATCTGGTCCTGGAGAACCGGGCGACGATCGGTCAGGGACGCTGCAGCGGCGCCAACAATGGCGTCACCTTCAACACGCCTGCCGATCAGACCTCGACTATCGTCGTCGGCGGCACATTCCCCTCCGCCTGTGGCAGTTTCTCGCTCGCGCGCGCGATCATGACCGCGCCCGACTTCGCCTATGGGACATTCCGCACGCTGTGGTCACAGTCTGGTGGCACGATCGAGGGCGGACTGCGCGTCGCGCCGCTGCCCGTTGACGCCACGTTGCTCTACACGCACGAGTCGCTGCCGCTGCCGGAGATCATCCGGCTGGTGAACAAGTTCTCCAACAACGTGATGTCGCGGCATCTGTTGCTGACACTGGGCGCCGAGAAGTTCGGTGCGCCAGCGACCGCAGAGAACGGTCGTGAAGCCGTGCGACAGTGGCTGTCGGATCACGACATCCGCATGCCCGGCCTGATGCTCGACAATGGCTCGGGACTCTCGCGTGAGGAACGAGTCACGGTACGTGGCATGGCCGAGATGCTGGACATCGCCTGGCACAGCCAGTTCATGCCGGAGTTCGCCGCGTCGCTGCCGCTGTCTGCCGTCGATGGAACATTGCGCAACCGCTTCCGCGCCGCCGGCATGCAAGGGCGATTGCGCCTCAAGACCGGACGTATCGACGACGTCTCCGGACTCGCCGGCTTCGTCAATGCCGCATCCGGCAAGACCTACGTCGTCGTGATTCTCGTCAATCATCCCGGTGCCCAGAACGGCAGCGCGGACATCGTCCAGGCGGAACTCATCCGCTGGGTATTTGCACAATGATCGGCGGCGCCATGGAACTTTTCGCTCGCCGCGTAAAATCGCCGTAGTAATTTCTCGGTGCGCTTTGTTGCGCGCCCGCCGCGTCGCTACCCTCGGTGCGATGTCGCTCGATTCACTGGTTTTTCCGGAACACACGCGAGATCGGAGCGTTCTGCCTGCACGCTCAGTGGAATGAATGCCACTGATTTTTTTCTTCATTGAAGCAGGAGATCGGATTAATGAATCGAATCGTAGCCGCAGCAACGATGCTCGCACTCTCTGGCGCATGGACCGCTGCCAACGCAGAGAATGAGAGTGGTTTCTACGTCGGTGGCGGCGTCGGCCAGTTCAACGTACAGATCGACGACATCGACGACACGGACGAGGCGATTCAGCGTCTCGACGATGACGATACTTCGTGGAAGGCCTTCGTCGGCTATCGCTTCAATCCCTATCTGTCGCTCGAAGCGGCTTACATCGATTTCGGCGGACCTTCCGACAAGATCGAAGGCTCCGGGAGCAGCGGTGACTACAGGGTCGAGGCCAGCGGCTTCGCGCCGTACGTCATCGGCACGCTGCCACTCGGCCCCGTAGAGTTGTTTGCCAAGATTGGCTACTACTTCTACGACGTCGACCTGTCGGTCGATCTCGATGATCTCGGCGACGACGTGATCCGCTCCAGCAGCAGCGAGCAGGACCTTCTGTACGGCGTCGGTGTCGGCATGACGTTCTTCGAGCACATGCATGCCCGCCTCGAGTACGAGCAGATCGACTCTGACGTAGTCGACGACGCGGACGCCATCTGGCTGTCGGGCGCCTGGCGCTTCTGATGAGCAGCCGGGGAGTGACGGGCTTTTCCCGTCGCTCCCCGCCACTTGTCGCACATCTCACGATCGGCTGACTTTGGCCCCGCGCTTCCTGACACGGGTTCGAACGATATCGGTAATCACCCGGGCTATCACTCCTGTCCCTCGCGTCGGGTGAATCCGCGGCACACGACCGCCAGTTTGTTGCCGTCCGGGTCGCGAACGTACGTCGCGTAGAAGTCAGCACTGTAGGAACGCAATCCCGGAGCACCCTCCGACTGTCCGCCATTCGCAATCGCGACGGCGTGGAACGCATCCACCTGGCGCCAGGACATCGCGCGCAACGCCACCATCGTGCCGTTACCTGTGGTCGCAGCCTGACGATCGAAGGGCCGGCATACCCAGAGTGCATCCTGTTGCCGACCCTCGTCCGCATAGATACCCCATCCCGCCCACTCGTCCCAACCGGCTTCTCCCGAGGTATCGCACCGCGAGTAACCGAGCGTCGCCATCACTGCGTCATAGAAGCGGCAGGATCGATCCATGTCGTTCGTGCCCAGGCAGATGTACGCGAACACATCAGTCATGCTGCAACTCCGGCGTGAAATGCACATCGGCGATCCAGTTGCGCTGGCGCCGCGACAACCGCGTCGCTTCGTCCTCGGCATCGAAGCTCGCTGCGGTCCGCTGCAGTAGTGCAGAGTCGACATTCTCGAATGCATTCACATTGACGACGGCGTAGACGCGCCCGTCGATACGACTGGTAACGAGAGGAACGACGCCGCACGCGGCGCAGACATGGAAGTCCGCGGTCTCCGTGCCGAAGGCGTAGCGCGACACTCGCTCTGGATTCCGAACCTCGACTCGCAGCGAGCCTGTCCGACACGACGTCCAGACACCCCCATGCTTCAAACAGAACGTGCACGTGCACGCGCGAGCCGGAATGATCGTCGGCTCGGGCGCCCAGTCCAACGTGAAGGTCAGGTTGCCGCAATGGCAGCCGCCGCGAATCAGCATGCTCGATCCCCTGCTCTGGTCTTAGTGGTTTACTGCAAGCCGAACCGGCACACGTCGCGCGCCCCAGGTACCCGGCTCACCATCAAAGACGCCCGGGATGCGCGTCTCGCACTTGAGGCATCGACCTTGCGCATCGAGCTGCCATTCGCCGAGTTCGTACCAGTCGCGCTCGATGACCCGCGTGCCGCAATGAGCGCAGTACGTGCTGGAACCCACCGGATCGTGCACGTTGCCGGTGTAGACATAGTGCAGACCGTTGCGCATCGCGAGCTGCCGCGCGCGGGTCAATGTCTCCCCTGGCGTCCTGGATTTGTCGAGCATCTTCCAGTCGGGATGGAACGCCGTGAAATGCAGCGGCACGTCAGGCCCCAGCCGACTCATGATCCATTGCGTCATGCCATCGATTTCGGCGTCGGAGTCGTTCTCGTCAGGAATCAGCAAGGTCGTGATCTCGAACCAGACCTGCGTCTCGCGTTTCAGGTACTCCAGCGTCTCGAGCACCGGGCCGAGTTCGCCACCGCATATCTTGCGATAGAAACGTTCGGTGAAACCCTTCAGATCGACGTTGGCCGCGTCGATGTGCCGATAAAACTCCCTGCGAGGCTGCTCGCACATGTAGCCCGCGGTCACAGCGACACTTTTCACGCCCTCCTCACGACAGGCATCCGCGACATCCATCGCGTACTCCATGAAGATGACCGGATCGTTGTAGGTGAAGGCCACACTTGCACAACCGGCACTGCACGCCGCATCGGCCAGCATCTGCGGCGTCGCACGATCCGCCAGCGTGTCCATTTCGCGCGACTTGCTCATGTCCCAGTTCTGGCAGAACTTGCAGGCGAGGTTGCAGCCCGCCGTGCCGAACGACAGCACCGAAGTGCCTGGAAGGAAATGATTCAGGGGCTTCTTTTCGATGGGATCGATACAGAAGCCGCTGGAACGTCCGTACGTATAGAGTTTTACCTCACCGTCCTCGACACCGCGAACGAAGCACAGGCCGCGCTGAGCTTCATGCATTTTGCAGGCGCGCGGACAGACATCGCACTGGACCCTGCCGTCGTCCAGCCCATGCCAGTATCGTGTCGCGTGCGCGTCACTTTTCATCGGGAACTCACCAGCGTATATAGCCGATCATGCGCCTGGGATCCGAAAAGACAAGCACGCGGCCCGCAGCGGTCGCCGGGCTTTTCTATCCCGGCGACGCTGGGGAACTGCGCGACGCGGTGACGCAATATCTGCAGTCATCGCCCGACGACTCCCTACGTGCGCCGCCGAAAGCATTGATCGTGCCGCACGCCGGCTATGTCTACTCCGGCACCGTCGCCGGCGCGGCCTATGCGTCGATTGCTGCACGTCGCCAATCGATCCGTCGCGTGGTCCTGCTCGGCCCCAGTCACCGCGTCTACCTGCACGGCATCGCTGTCCCGCGTGCCGATGCCTTCGACACCCCGCTGGGCGAAGTGCCTGTCGATCGCGAACAACGCTCGATGTTGATCGCGAGCGGCGAAGTCATGTCGGCGGATGCTCCGCACGCAAACGAACACAGCCTCGAAGTACAATTGCCTTTCCTGCAGGTCCTGCTCGACGACTTCGAGATTCTGCCGCTCGCTGCGGGTACTGCCGCGCCCGATCACGTGGCCTCGGTGCTCACCCGCGTCTGGGGTCGCGAAGATACGTTGATCCTCATCAGCTCGGACCTGAGTCATTACCACGACTACGCCACGGCGCAACGCATCGACAGCGAGACGAGCGCGGCAATTCTCGCGAAGACCCCGACACTCACCGGGGAACAGGCCTGCGGCGCCGTCTGCATCAACGGGCTGTTGTACCGGGCGAAAGAAAAGCAGTGGCCGTTATCGCAGATCAAGCGCCTGAATTCTGGCGATACTGCAGGCGACCGTCGCCGTGTCGTCGGCTACGGCGCATTTGCCGTGCATGCTTGATCCGTCGCATCGTCACCTGCTGCTGACGCTGTCGCGTCAGTCCATCGTCGCGGGCCTGCGCGAGAATCGCCGCGTTCCTTCCCCTGACTTTGCACACGACGGCGTGCTCGACGCTCCGCGCGCGAGCTTTGTCACCCTGCGAGCAAAGGGTCATCTGCGCGGATGCTGCGGCACTCTTGAACCGCAGGGCCCGCTGGCCGAAGGCGTCTGGCGCAATGCCTGGGCGGCGGCTTTCTCCGATCCGCGCTTTGCGCCGCTGAGTCCGGATGAGTATCCGGACATCGACGTGCACATCTCCGTGCTGAGCCCGCTCGAATCGTTGCCGGCGATGACCGAACAGGAGCTTCTGCGAGAGCTGCGTCCCGACGTCGATGGCCTGCTGCTGCAGCGAGGTGCAGCACAAGCGACTTTCCTCCCGGCCGTATGGGAGCAGGTGTCCAGTGCAGTGGAGTTCGTCAGACAACTGAAACTGAAGGCGGGATGGACCGCGGACTTCTGGGCGCCGGACATTGTCGCCTGGCGCTATACGGCGGAGAGCTTCGGCGAGCACTGAGCGGTTTCAGGCGGATCGCGTCGGCTTGACTGAACTGCCAGGCGCCCGCTTTCGCTCACGGCATTTTGATCTCAACGAGTTCTTTCAAGCTCGAAAGAACGTCAGGGCCATCGTCTCCGCCAGAAGGAGCATCGGGCGGCGATGGTCGTGGGTCCTCCTGGCGGAAGAGCAGCGATGTGAGCCCACCACTCTCGGTCAACTCATAGGTCATGAAGAAGTAATGTTCTGGAATGTCCTGCAGACCGGGGTGCGGGAAGAACAGCGAGTACTTCAGACGCGAGCCCGGTATGAACTCGAGGACGGTGCCCTTCTGCTCAAAGATCTGCCCGTTCCATTCATTACGGAAAATGATCGGGGTTCCTGGCTCCCATGTGGTCAGCAGATCAGAGCCATACTGCCATTGCTTGACCAGGTCAGGCATGGTCAAGGCAAGCCAGACTTTGCTTGCAGGAGCAAGAATTTCAACAACTGAGTCGGATGTTTTCACTTGACCTCCGAGATGATTGTCGTTGCGTGCGTCTTCGCACGTCGCGTGCATGACCATGTTGGTCAGCGACTGGCGCGCGGTAACAATCTGCTTCCTCGGATGCGATGGTAATCCAGGGACTGAACGGCAACGCCGCCTCTGTCGGCTGTCGCTCGCGGCGTTGCACCAATCAATAAGGTCGTTCCCAGGCCAGCATGGAGATACCGCTCGCCGAATGCCTTCCTGAGTGCCGCGAAGGTTGGCTCGCCAGTGCAGTGACCTGGCGCCACGAAGCCCACACTGAAGGTATCCAGCAGAGTCGCAATAGTCGCTGCAATTTCCTGGTCGCTCGCCGCCACCAAGTGGAAACCGCCGGCAAGGAAGTGTTTCGTGGGTCGATCGCGGCCGCGGCCGCAACGATCTTCTTGATACCCGGATGCGAGCAACCCACGATGATGACCATGCCGTGGGAGGTCTCGATGGCGAGAGATAACTCGCGTAGCTCCAGCGTCCCAGGCTTGTCGGAGACCAGGGCGATCAGATGGATTCCGGGAGCGATCTGCGTAGTCTTGTCGATCAGTTTGAAGTTGGCGGCTGGCCAGGCTGTCCCGAACCGCATTACGGCCGGCGGCGTGCCATCTTAGTAACGCTGCTCCGGGGGCATAGACGCATCCTTGCGATAGAAGCTGCTCGGCAGGTCAGCGCCATACACGCCGAAGGCCTCCCTGGGAGCGTAGATCTTTACCCTGGGATTCACGCTCAGGAGATAGGTCATCCCTCCCATGTGGTCGCCATGTGCGCAATGCTGTGGACGGCACTCCTGAGACGCTTCGTGCTACGCATGCTCTTCTGAGAGACAACGTTTGACATGGAAGGGTTAGGCATTGCTGGATTGACCTCGCCTGCGGCGCAACAGGGAAACAACCATAACGATGACGACCGCAAGATTGAGCACCAGTGAACCCGCACTGAGCCAAGTGGCTTTACGCAAGAGGCTGACTACCTCGAAGGGAACATAGATGGCGCCACTTAGCGCGGCGAGAACTTCGGCCCAGGCTGCGCTGCGATACAGACCATAGGCTTCTATGAACCGGAGTGCCGAGTAGCAGGCAGCGCCAAAAGCCAGAACCACCAGGTTTGTGTCTTGCAGGTGCGTGGCCGCATCGAGAAAGATCTGTGGGTACTTGGAGGCTGGGTTGAGGTGCGTGTGCTCAACCAACCTGGCTGCCAGGGAATGCAGGCCAGGATGAACCAGCAGCAGGCCAGACGATGCAGTGAGGACCAGGGCTCCTTTGAGTGCCTCGAATGCCGCGACGGCCTTGATGGTTTCGCTGCTGCTCATGCTCTCTTATATCGCTCTGTCGCCGAACGATAAACCCGGGCAAGGACAAGGACAATGCCGGCCGATATTGCGGATCTGGATCCGTTGAACGGTTCATTGATATGTCATTGGCCTGGCCCCGGAGCGTGCCGGGCGCCGGCGTAGCGCATCGAGCGCTGAAAGACCTTCGAGTTGCGAGCTCGGATGCGCTGCAGATCACACGGATGCCGGGAAACCAGCCGCATGGACGACCACAGCATCGTTCGAGCCTGGATCCCAGGCTGCTTTCATCCCGGTTGAAACGAAGTACGATGGCCCGAATCAGACCCGCGCGGCGCAGCCCTGATGGCTCCGCCGCGCGCTGCCTTCGTTATCAGAAGCTGTAAGTCACGCCGAGTGACACCACATCCGCGTCGGACTCGCCGAGCGCGATGTGCTCGTACTCGAGTCGCAACGCCAGGCGCTCATATCGATACTGCGCCCCGGCGCCATAGACGACATCCACATCGTCCTCGCTGTCCCTGGCGATCGTGACCGAGCCATCCGCGATCCTTGCGTCTGCGTCCCAGTAGTTCGCGCCGAGACGTGCGAACAGATCGAAATCACCCGCCGGCCACAATCCCAGCGCCGCGATCTGCGTGGAACGGACATCGGCGGACAACTTCGTCGGACAGGGGAACCCCACCGCAGCGACGCATACGACGCTGGTATTGCTGCTTGCGCCGCCGAGATCTGCGTGGCTCGCTTCGAGCGCGAACCAGCGGATGGGACGCCAGCCCACCAGCACCTTGTATCCCTGATCCTCATCGTCGACGTTGATGATCGACGTATTCGAGCCCATGGCCCAGTCATGATCGAACTTCGTCTGGACGAAAGACGCGCCGGCGTACAGTCCGGTCTCGCTCGCGGACAGATTGGCGCACCAGCCGGCAGTCAACAGGCCCGCCATGGCACTCACGAGTGCGAGCGAGCGACGCGGGGCGGATCGAGTAGCGTGTGAAATCATTCCATCTCCTGTGTTGGCAACGACGCGTGAAACGCGGTGAAGTCATGCTAGTAAGCCGACGTCGTGGAAGCTGTCGCGGCTTTGTTAGTGGGCACAGGAGAATTCGCGGAATCTGTACGTTCTGTTACGAACTGGCTAACGGCGGGCGACGGGGCGCACGTCTATCGGGCACGGAATCCCACGGTGACCGAAGGAAAACCCACGGGGGAAAACCGGACCCACAAAAAGAGGGACGCGATGGAAAGCCATCCTGGTTGAGCAGCCGGGAGTGCGGCGTGGCGAGAATCGTCCTTGGTTCTTATAGTGAAGAACGCCTCATGCCTGCTGGCCGCAGATCAACCTGGGCATGTTTTGTAAAAGGCATCATCCGAAATGGGGTCGCGGTCCTCCCCACTCCGGTCATATCCCCAAAGAGGAAAGGCCCGTACATTTGCATTACAAACCGTCCGGCGTGACTCTGCGACAATGCCATGCGTCGATTCAGGTCGTATTCAGAGGATTTGCGGGAACGCTCGATGAGCAGCAACCGGCACAAGTGGGTGTTCAACACTTCGATGGCAGCACTGCTGTCCGTCGCGTTCTGTGCGCCGCTGCAAGCCGCTCCTGTCTCTGGCTGCACCGTGCCCTCCCCGGATTGCGTCGAGGTCGGCCAGTTCGACTTCAGCGTGTCCCTCGGTATCGGCTCGCGCTCCAATCCAGTCATGGGCGAATCGGACATTCCACTGGTCGTCATTCCGCAGATCAGCTACTACGGCAAGCGTTTCTTCCTCGAGAATCTCGATCTGGGCGTCACCCTGTACGAGGGCCGGTCGAACACCTTCAATCTGCTCGCCTCGCCCGGCTATGACCGGGTGTTCTTCTATCGCAACGATCTGCAGAACTTCTTCGTGAGCGGCGCGACTGGTGCGGTGACGGTTGCTGCGCCGACGGACAAGGAGCTGTACCAGGCCCAGGAATTCGAAGTGCGGCCGCGCCGCACCACCTATCTGGCCGGCCCCGAATGGCTGTTCCAGTACGGGAACATCGTCGGTCAGGTCGACGCGCTCTATGAAGTCACCGGCCGCCACGACGGATACGAGGTGCGCGCAGCCGTCGCTGCCCCTATCATCCAGACCGAACATTCACTGGTGGTCAGCGGCGGGCTGACCTGGAAAAGCGCCGAGGTCGTCCATTACTACTATGGAGTTGATGGCTTCTATGAGCCGGGAGCGGCGCTCAGCCCGTTCCTCAAACTCGGCTACACCCGCGCGCTATCCGATCGCTGGAGCATCAACGCGTTCATCCACTACGAACGGCTGGGGAGCGCCATCGCCGACAGCCCGATCATTTCCGACAAGGGTGTTACGACAGCTTTTGCCGGTGTGGTCCTGCGGGTTTTTTAGCGCCATCGCGCTTGCATTGATCTGCGACAGCGCCGGTGCAGCCAGCGGCCCGGTGCCCGACGACATCACGCTCGAGCTGCAACCGCGCGTGTGCACGCTCTCCGCAAACGACGACATGTGCGAGACGACGGTGCGGGCCCAATGGCGCTCGCCGCGCGATGAGTCGCTGTGCCTGGTGATCGTCGATCGGCCGGACATCAAGCGCTGCTGGGAGAGTTTTACCAACGGCGTGTACAACGTGGAGCTGTCGTTCAACAAGGATCTGACCGTGGAACTGCGCGATCCGGAACTGCAACAGGTACTCGCGTCGGAAACCATTGCCGTGATCCGGCAGGCGCTGCAACTGCGGCGCAAGCGCCGGCAGCCATGGAATCTTCTGTACTAGAGAAGGACTGATCAAATCCTTACCGTGTCCCGTTGGAGAACGGGATCCAGGTCAAAACAGCAAGTTAGCTGACGAGTCGTAGCGAAAGCGGACTTGATCAGCGCTTACCCAGGTTCCGGGAACGAAGTTGACGGAGTAGCTGCCAGAAAGAACGTGACCGCGCGGGCAAAGAGCACAAAGCCCAGAGCGGGAAATCCTGAACTTTGTGACTTTTGTGATTTTTTTGCGGCCATTCTCTTGCCTATGAATTCCGTAGCTCAACCGCTGGTCCTGCTGGTCGAAGACGACATCCGTCTCGCCGATCTGGTACGCACCTATCTGCAGGCCAATGACTTCCGCGTGAACATCGAGAATCGCGGCGACCGGGTGATCGACCGCGTCCAGCGCGAGAACCCTGATCTGGTGATCCTCGACATCGGCCTGCCGGTGCGCGACGGATTCTCTGTCTGTCGCGAGCTGCGCACCGTGTACAGCTCCCCCATTCTCATGCTCACCGCGCGTGACAGCGACATCGACCATGTCGTCGGCCTCGAACTCGGCGCCGACGACTACGTGATCAAGCCCGTGGAGCCCCGCGTACTGGTCGCACGCATCCAGGCGCTGTTGCGCCGCAGACGGTCCGCGGACCCGATCGAAGGACGGACGCTGCGATTCGGCACGCTCGCCATCAACAGCGCCGCAAGATCCGTCGTGCTCCAGGAGCAGCAGATCGCGCTTTCGAGCAACGAGTTCGATCTGCTCTTCTTCCTGGCGACGCGTGCCGGGCAGATCCAGTCGCGCGAGACGCTGTACCAGCAGCTGTATCGCCGCGATTACGACGGCCTCGATCGCACGCTCGACGTCCGCATTTCCCATCTGCGCAAGAAGCTCGGCGACACCGGCAATCCCGAAAAAATCAGAACCGTCTGGGGGCACGGCTACCTGTTCGTGCCCGAGGCCTGGAGCGCCTCTTGAAATCGTCCGGCCCAACTGCCGCGCCGCGGCCGCCAGTGTTCTGGCAGCCCTGAGTTCCTGCCGGCATGGCGCGACATTTCCTGCAGCTCTACCTGCTGATCGTGGCGACACTGGCTGCTGTCAGCTGGGGCCAGGAACGGCTGTGGCAGATGCATACCCGGACCGATCCCGCGGAAATGACCGCCGAGAATCCTTCACAGACGGCGATGCTCGATGTGGTCGAAGCGCAGTTGCGGGCGCTGCCGGTCGAACAACGTCAATCCTTCGTGCGGCGACTCGCATACGACAGCGGCGTCGACCTCGAACTCTTCCATCTCGACGACATCGCGGGCGATGACACACTCGCGGGTCTCTCGCGCGGTGAAGTGGCCTACATGGATGCCGCGAGCGGCGAACGCTGGATGCTTAAGCAGATCCATGACGATGACACCGTGCTCGCCTTTCGTCACCCGGTCCCGGAACAGCGCCGAAGCCTGGTCGACTGGACGCTGGCATTCATCTTCTATGCGGCGATTGCGCTCGTCATCATGATCTGGCTGTGGCCGCTGCGCCGCGATCTGCAACGCCTCGAACACGCCACCAGCACCTTCGGCGACCGCAACTGGACCTTCGATGCCGACATCCGGCCGCGCTCGCAGATCTATCCACTGGCGCAGGCGTTTCGTCGCATGGCGGCCCGAATCGATGGCCTCATCCGTTCGCACAAGGACATGTCGAACGCGATGTCGCACGAGATCAAGACGCCGCTCGCGCGCATGCGCTTCGAGGTCGAAGTCGCGCGTGCCGCCAGTTCAGCCGAAAAAATGACGGAGCATCTGAACAACATCGATACCGATATCACCGAACTGAACGCATTCGTCACGGCGACGCTCGACTACGCCATACTCGAACGTGCAGAAGTCGCGCTGAACCTGGCCGAGCATGACTTCACAGCCATTCTGCCCGCCGTCACGAATGCTGTTCGACGCAGCAGCCGCACGACGCTGGATCTGCGGTGCGAGGTCGATCCGGCTGCAACGCACGTGCGTTGCGATGCGCACCTGATGGAAACGGTGCTGCGGAATCTCATGTACAACGCGCTGCGCTACGCACAGCGACAGGTCGTGGTGCGGTTCGAGATCACCACGGGCGTGCTTTACCGACTCTGCGTGGAAGACGACGGCCCCGGCGTACCTGAAGCGCATCGTCAGCGGGTCTTCGAATCGTTCGTGCAGCTGGATCACACGGTGCAACACAACGCCGGCTTCGGCCTCGGCCTTGCAATCGTCAGGCGCGTCGTCGAATGGCATGGCGGCGACGTATCGGTCGATACGTCTGCGCTGGGCGGAGCGCGCTTCTGCGTGACGTGGTGCGGTTAGCGCGGGCTTGGGGAGCACGGAAAAAAATTTCACACAGAGATCACAGAGTCGGAATGACTGAGTGGAATCTGATCTCGTTCCAACAGCGCCCGTATCCTCGCGTAAATATTCTGTCCCATCCGAACTCTGTGCCCTCGGCGTGCAACCCGATCTTCTTCTCACCGATTCGCCAACAACGACAGCACAGCAACCACTGACGCGCCAACCGAGGCCGGATGACGCTCCAGATCCTGGCCGAGATCCCGCAAGCTGCGCTCGATGCGAAAGAGTCTGATCAGTGCGGCGGCTTCGCCCGGATCGCGCGGCAAGCTGGCGGATCCCTGGGCACCGCGGGTATAGCCCGCCATGAAGACATCGCTCGCTTCGCTCAGCCAGCTCTCGAAGGCCTGCACCACACGATCGTACAATTCCGGCTGGCTGCTGAGCACACGATCGAGCGCTGCGCTGCGTGCCTGCTCCAGTGAACACAGCACGGTTGCGACATCGCGCGACGGCGGAGCCTTCCAGCGCCGCTCCTCCAGCGGCAGCTCGAGAATGCCTTCGAAGTCGGTGATGACGAAATCGTCCGCCACCAGCAGCACCTTGCGCAGCAGAAGGTTGCCATGATGACGCGCCTTGATGCCATGAACGGGCTTCGACGCGAGCTGGCGCACCAGCGAATCCAGAGCGGTCTCCGATTCGATCAGCCGCGTCGCGTCGGCGTGACTGGCTTCCGGAATTTGCGCAAAGCGCCGCTCGAGATCCGATATCACCGTATCGGCCAGCTGTGTGATGTCCGTGGCAATCCGTGCCATGTCAGTGAAGGTCAGCGCTTCCGGTGCAAAGGCCGGGTCATCGACCGGCGTGCACAGAACGGCGTGCATCTCGCCAATGCGCCGGCCCAGCGTGCGCAGGCGATCGTAGAACAGCGTGTGCAATGACTTGCCATCGGTTTCCGACCCCGAACGCAGCTGCGTCGCGACGCGCTCGAGGTGGTCGAGCGTGAATGTCAGCGCATCGCCCTGGTGGCGCACGTAGGCCTGTACCGCCGCGAGCGAGATCGGCGCAGAGCCCTCGATGAGACACGTCAGCGTGCCTGCCAACGCTGCCACGTGGGTGAATCCGGCACGGGTGAGGAAGTCGACCATCTCGACATCCGGATTGATACCCGCATCGGCGCGGCGATAGGCCTTGAGGAAGACGCTTTCGCCCAGCACCACGTTGACTTCGAGCGGATCGGTACCGAATCGCTCGACCGGCGTCAGCCGCTCGATATTCATGTCGTGCCACGCCGGCGTGGTGGCGAAGATGAGCGCGCCGCCGGTGAATTCGATGCGCTCATTGGCCGCCATCGATTTCACGATCGACGCACAGAACGCGGGGTCGGCGAGCGCGTCCACCAGGACTCCGACGCGCGCATGCTCACGAACGCGCGCGAGCGTCCAGTCCGCCGTTCGCAGGATCTCGCTATCCGCAGCGTCATCCCACGCCAATGTGAGCGGCAAGGCGAAGCGTTCGTGCGGGCGGTTCGGCGTATCGACATGTATCAGTGTCAGGAGCGTGTCGCCGTGCGGCCCTGACCAGACCATGCGCTCGCCCAGCTGCACTCTTTCTCCGCCGGTGCCGCGAATCCAGCCGCGCTGGCGCAGGAACTCAGGCAGCACTTCCTGCTCGAGTTGCTGCAATGTGCGGCGCGTGATGCTGCGCGTCGAGCCCGTCCGATCGAGCCCGTCCAGGGATTTGATGCCGTCCGTGAGCACGAGCCACGGCAGTTCGGCGGCCGGCAACCGTTCGACGTGCCACGACGGGGCGACATGCGAATCGCTCAGCGCCAGCCAGAAGAACGAATGTGCCGGCAGCGTCAGGAAGTACGGCAGATCGCCGATCGGTGGAAACGCATTGTTGCCCGACAACTCCACGGGCACGCGACCCTTGTATCGCGACAAGTCGAGTTCGACAGCCTGTGCCGACTGCGCGAGATTCGCGACGCACAGCACCAGCTCGTTCTCGAAGCTGCGCACGTACGCAATGATCTTGCGATTCTGTGGACGGATGAATTCGAGCGTGCCGCGGCCGAAGCACCGATGGCGCCGGCGGATCGTCAGGATGTGCCGCGTCCAGTTGAGGAGCGACGATGGATCGCGACTCTGCGCCTCGACGTTGACGGCCTGATAGCCGTACACCGGGTCCATGATGATGGGCAGGTACAGCCGCTGCGGGTCCGCTCGCGAGAAGCCGGCATTGCGATCGATGCTCCACTGCATCGGCGTGCGCACGCCGTTGCGATCGCCGATGTAGATGTTGTCGCCCATGCCGATCTCATCGCCGTAGTACATGATCGGCGAGCCAGGCATCGACAGCAGCAGGCTGTACATGAGCTTGATGCGATCGACGTCGTTGCCGAGCAGCGGCGCCAGCCGGCGGCGGATGCCGACATTGACGCGCATGCGCGGTTCCTGCGCATACATCTTGTACATGTAGTCGCGCTCGCGATCCGTCACCATCTCGAGCGTCAGTTCATCGTGGTTGCGCAGAAAGATGGCCCACTGGCAGTTGTCCGGGATGTCGGGCGTCTGCCGCAGGATTTCTGCGATCGGAAAGCGATCCTCGAGCGCGACAGCCATGAAGATGCGCGGCATGAGCGGGAAGTGGAATGCCATGTGACATTCATCGCCGTCGCCGAAGTATTCGCGCACGTCCTCCGGCCATTGATTGGCTTCGGCCAGGAACAGGCGGCCGTGATAGTTCGCATCGACGACCGCCCGCATCTGCTTCAGCACGGCGTGTGTCTCGGGCAGATTCTCGTTGTTCGTGCCCTCGGCAACGCACAGGTAGGGAATCGCATCGAGCCGCAGGCCGTCGACGCCGATGTCCAGCCAGAACCGCATCACATCGATGAGTGCGTCCACGACCTGCGGATTGTTGTGGTTGAGATCCGGCTGATGCGAGAAGAAGCGGTGCCAGTAGTAACGTCGTGCGAGCGGATCCCAGGCCCAGTTCGAACTTTCGGTATCGGTGAAAATGATGCGCGTGTTGGCGAACTTCTTGTCGGTGTCGCTCCATACATAGAATTCGTGCTCCGGCGAGCCCGGTGGCGCACGACGCGCAGCCTGGAACCAGGGATGCTGCTCCGAGGTGTGATTGATGACGAGTTCGGTGATGACACGCAGGTCGCGCCGGTGCGCCTCGGTGACGAAGCGCTTGAAGTCGTCGAGCGTGCCGTAATCCGGATGGACGTCGCGATAGTCGGCGATGTCGTAGCCGTCGTCGCGCTGCGGCGACGGGTAGAACGGCAGCAGCCAGATGGTGTTGACGCCGAGTTCCTGGATGTAGTCGAGCTTCTGGATCAGGCCGGCGAAATCACCAATGCCGTCGCCGTTGGCGTCGTGAAACGCCTTGACATGCATCTGATAGACGATGGCGTCCTTGTACCAGAGCGGATCCGCAGCAGATTCGCCTGGACGGTCGATACTCGATCCGGACATAGGGGCAGATTCAACCATTTCGTATGTATAGGTGACGGCGACCGCCGCACGACATCAGGGTTTGCCCTGTTCGCCACACGACCGTGCAGAACGCGCTGCGGCACGTAAAAGGTCCATCGCGCGGGGCCGTGGGGGAATGTGATGCGCTCGACATTCCTGCGGCCGAATCCGCAGCATGGCGTCTCAAGAACGGCCCCGGTCCGCCGATCAGAAGACATGGCTCGAATGCGTCTGTCACAAGGTGCGCAGCCCCACGCCTGGCGCGAATAGAAGAAGCCGCCGCACCGGGCCAGACAGACGTATGGCGTCAGACGCTGCGGCAGCGTCGCTATGAGTGTCTCGATGAACCCAGTGTTTGAAGCTGTTTTCGGCCCCGGCATCCGTCTGATGCAGAACCTGCGACTGCCTGCGAAGTTCGCGCTAATCAGTCTGGCGTTCCTGGTGCCCCTCGGCATTGCGACCTACGGCGTAACAAGCGATGCGAGCAGGAACCTCGCGTTCGCCGCTGACGAACGACTGGGTATCGCGTGGATCGCACCGCTGAACGACCTGATGGAGGCGCAGCTCGGCCGTCAGCGCGGCGCTTCCGCCGCAGTCCTGCAAGGTGATGCTGCGCTCGCGGGCCTGCACCAACTCGATCGCGAACAGGACCATGCCCTCGACGCTGGCGATGAGCTGGCCGCGGCGGGCATGGAATGGAACGCCGCCAGCAGCGCCGATGCCACGGTCCTGCTGTACTCGGCCGTCAGCGACAACTCGAAGCTGACGCTCGATCCGGATCTGGATTCGTACTACGCCATGATGCTCACCATGGACTACGCGCCAAAGCTCGCCGCCGCGGCATCCCAGTTCGACAGCCTGCTGGCCACGATCCGCAGCCAGCCCGCGCTCAGCGCCGAAGACCGGGCCAGTGCGCAATTCATCATCGCGCGTGCCTCGATGCATCATGAATCGCTGACGACGGCGGTGCGCCGGATGATCGCCGCCAGTCCATCGCTCGCGTCGCGGCTCGACGCCACGGCGCTGGAGAGCGCCTGGCGCAACTTCAGGACAGAAGTCGAGGCTGTGCAGCAGAGTGCGGACGTCGCTGCCGTCGGCCTGGCCGCGGATGACGCGGCTCGCCACCTGATCGCGGCGACATTTGCGCTCTCGGATACCGCTGCGACCGTTCTCGACGAATTGCTGCTCCAGCGAGTCGCCGGCTACGAGAAGCATCGTAACGGACTGCTCGCGATCGCCTTCCTGAGCATGATGCTGGTCCTGTACTTCATCATCGGATTCTACGTATCGAACCGCCGCGGCTTCGGCGCGCTGCTCCTGCGCATGCGCAAGCTGGCGCGGGGCGACCTGACGGTGAACTACTCGGCGCGCGGTCGGGACGAAATCGCCGCACTCATCAATGCGTTCGACGTAAGCCGGCGCGAACTGAACATGCTGGTCACGAGCATCCGCGAAGTGACACGCACCATCGATGAGGCCGGCCAGCAGATCGCGCAGGCCAACGATGAGCACGCACAGCACGAATCGTCGCGATCGGCTTCGGTCCGCGAAACGGCCGACAGCGCACAGCAGGTGGCGACCGTCGTGCAACGCAACCTGGACAACGCACTGAATGCCAATCGGCTGGCCGAGGCCGCGCACGGCACAGCGTCGCGCGGCAACGATGTCGTCAGCAAGGTCGTCGCCACCATGGATGCGATTACCGGCTCGTCGCGCCGGATCGGCGACATCATCGGCGTGATCGACGAGATCGCGTTCCAGACCAACCTGCTGGCGCTCAATGCCGCCGTGGAAGCGGCGCGCGCGGGCGAACAGGGCCGGGGCTTCGCCGTGGTCGCAAGCGAAGTGCGCAACCTGGCGCAGCGCTCGGCGGCAGCGGCCGCTGAAATCAAGAAGCTGATCAGTGCGTCCATCGACGACGTGGAACGCGGCGCGACGCTGGTCACCAGTGCCGGTGCCACGATGAGCGAAATTCTCGGCTCGGTCACCCGCGTCTCCGCCATCATGAACGAGATCGCAGTGGCGAGCCGCTCACAGAGCGACGACATCGGTACGCTGAACAAGGCCATCGAGCGCATCGACGACGATACGCAGCAGAACGCCGCTCGCGTCGCCGAGACCGCCGCGGTTGCGGCCTCGCTGCGCGATCAGGTGTCGCAGTTGCTGGATGCCGTCGGCAATTTTTCGATAGGCAACGAAGCGTTTGTGAGCGACACGACGTCTACGCAGTCCGTCGAGCGGGCCGCAGCGCCAGCGACGAACTCATTGCGCTCCGCCGCCTGATCGCTTCCGATACCGGTCTGCAGCACAGGAACTCTCCATCCGCGGAATGATTGACACGACTCGCAAGCCGCTCTTACTTTTGCGAACCTGATCCGGGCTTGGAGCTGGCGATGCCTGACGGCGATCGAGCGCCGCGCGCGCAATTTCACTCGATGGACGACGGCACCCGCGAGGACTGGTCCATCATCAACAATGCGATGAAGCCCTTCATTGCCGATCTGCCGAATCGCATCCTCGCGCACCTGCGCCTGCTGGATGGCGATTGCGGCGGCTTCGCCGTCGATCGGCTCGAGCATTGCCTGCAGACCGCCACGCGCGCGCATCGCGACGGCCGCGACGAGGAGTACGTGGTCTGTGCGTTGCTGCACGACCTGGGCGACACGCTGGGTCCGCGCAATCACGCCGATGTGGCCGCCGCGATCCTGCAGCCGTTCGTCTCCGAAGAGAATCACTGGATGGTCGCCAAGCACGCAATTTTCCAGGGCTACTATTTTTTCCATCATCTCGGCCTGGATCGCGACATGCGGGACCAGTTTCGCGACCATCCCTGGTACGACTACACGGAGGAGTTCTGCCGGCTATACGACGGCCCCGCCTTCGACCCGGCCTTCCAGAGCCTGCCGCTGACCACGTTCGAACCGATGGTGCATCGGGTGTTCACGAACGTGAAGCATTCGATCTACCTGCCGAAGAACACGTTGCCCGGCAACGACTGAGCACCTGCACGCATCACACAGCACGACTACCGCTACGGCTGAGTTGGCGGTAGCCTCGGGCGATCCCATCCATCGGTAGACCCCTTGATCGCAACCCTCGAACGTTGCCCGTGGAATCCGGCCCGAGCGTTCCTCGGACGGCTGGCGATTTGTGTGGCACTCGCACCGTTCCTGCTCGTGTCGCCCGCAGCAGCTCAGCCGGAGCCATCCACCCCCTCCTGGCAACAGGAGTACTGGGCGCGTATCGATCGCAGGGACTGGGATGCCGCGATTGCATCAGCGGAACAACTCGTGGTCGCAGCACGGCCGGCCTCGGCAGCAACCGGCTTGCGCCTGTCCGAAGCATTGTCGCTGCTCGGCAGCGCGCAGCTGAATAAGGGCGAACTGGTCGCAGCAGAGGCGGCTTTCGGCGAATCGATGCAACTCGCGGAACAGTACGGCGGTCGATCGAGCGCAGCGCTCGTCGATCCGCTGCGAGGACTCGGCTACACACTGGCGGCCGCAGGCAGGCACGACCAGGCCATTCCCTACATGGACCGCGCCCTGTTGATATCGCGGCGTACGGCCGGGCTGTTCGACGTTTCACAGCAGGGATTGCTGCGCCAACTCGCGACCAGCCTCACGGCCGTGGGCGCACCTGCCGAGGCTGAGCGCCACATGATTTACCTGCGGCGCGTCGGCGAGCAGGCCTACGGGAAGGACGACCCGCGCCAGATTGCCGTTCTCAGCAACGTCGGCGACTGGTACGCGGAAGTCGGCCAGATGGACATGGCGCGTCAGAACTATCGCGCCGCCATCGCGATCGCCGACCGCAAGCTCGGCAAGACCAGCCTCGGCGTGGTCGATCCGTTGCGTTCCTTCGCGGCCAGCTACACGCGCGAGGTCGTGCTCTCTTACTACGGCATCGTCTCGAGTACCGATCAGACCAGCACCTTCGACCCCAGCGCGAATGTGAGCGGCGAACCGATGAATCCGCGCTTCCTCAGCAGCGAGGGCGAGCGCGCGCTGGCGCGTGCACTGAAGGTGGCGCAGACCGATCCGGAGACGTCGCTGCAGACCATCGTCGGCACGCTGATACAGATGGGCGACTGGTTCGTCATGAAGCTGCAGCCGGACAAGGCCATGCCGTATTACGAACAGGCGGCGCAGCGTCTGGCCAAGGCCGGGCCCGAGGAGGCAGACGCCATGCTCGGCGCGGCATTGGGATTTCCGGTGCAGGTCTACTATCCGACGCCGCCGCTCGCGACGCGCAATCTGCATCGCGCCCCGGGCGAAACCGAGGACCACTTCGTGCAGATCGAATTCACCGTCCAGCCCGACTCCACCGTCACGGACGTTCGGGTCACGGATCAGGCGGCGAACGATCGCCAGGCTTCCCAGGTCGTGGAGGCGATGCGTGCCGCGCGCTACCGACCCAAATTCGTCGACGGCAAACCGGTCGTCACTCCCGCCGTGAGCTATCGGCAGGTGTTCAAGGTACGCAAGGAGACGAAGGCGGCGGAGTGAAAGAAAAGAATTTCCACGGGGCGACACGGGGCAAGAAAAAGCCACAGGAATGCAGTTCCACCCCGTGTTCCGTGCGGACCCGTCGAGATCTTCGATTCTTCCCTCGCCGACGCCACAGCGATGCTTGAGTCAGTGCCATTGGGCTACGACCGCTCAAGCCCCCCAAGGGGGAAGCCGGGCCCACAATTAGAGAGAGCGGGCTAGACCAGAGACTCCGGCACGACCCGATCGGGCTTCTTCTCGCCCTGCTCCGTTTCTTCGCCAGCAGGAATTTCTTTCGCGGGCTCAGTCGTTGAGGGCTGCTGCTCGCTCGCAGGTGCAGGTGCAGGTGCAGGTGCAGGTGCAGGTGCAGGCGCAGGCGCAGGCGTTTGCGCAGGCGCCGGCAGGCCAGGCGGCGGCAATACGGGCGTATCGGGCACCGCAGATTCAGGCAGCAGGCCGCGCACGATGGCCTGTTCGCGAAATTCAACCGCGAGTTTGGCGCCGGCATCGCGCAGCGCGAGCGCGGTCGCCTGGGTGAGCGGCGCGTCGCTGGTGATGCCCTGCGAGGGCGCGGTGCCGTAGCCCGTGAAGCCCCACGAATCCGCGAGGCGCCCTTCAGGTGTGTAGACATTGATGCGGTACTTGATGCTGACCGCGAAAAAAGGCGAACCCGCATCGCGGGGCGTCACGAAGGCGTATTCCTCAACGCTGGGTTCGAGCACCGCGCGGATGTCACCACCGGCCTGCGTACCCGCCTCGACGCTGTCGATAACCACCACACGTTCGAACATTGCATTCAGCAGCCGCATGAGTCCGTCGGTCTGCGCCTTGCCCAGGGCGATGTGCCAGTCGGTCCCCGAACGCTCCTCGTTGTGGACGAAGTCCGAGAACTCCTTGGGAACGAACACACCGACCGCCACCGGAATCTTCACGACCAGCGGCGTGGGGATGTTGGTCGTGGCGGTCAGCTTCACCGGACCGCAACCGGCCAGCAACATCAGCGATGCAACAGTGAGCGCGCCCGTCAGCGAGCGCACGATCGAGTGAATTCGTGGCGCCGGTCCTGTCGTTGTCTGTTTCAAGACGACCTCGACTCGAAGTTAGGGCTGCTGCAACGCGGCCTTGAGGGCCGGTAGCTCGCCCGGCTCGAACAACGGCGCGGACGGATCTGCGAACGCATCGCCGACCCGGAACGGCGAAGCACGCCGCTGCGGATCGTCCAGCCCGACGAAGGTACCGCCGTTCTTGGCGCATAGTATCCGCATCAGTGTCGCGAAACGGATGCTCGTGTACTGCGGTGCGTCCGGCCGCACCGGGAAGCCGATGGCATGGATGCGGACCCTGCGCTCGCCGGTGTCGTCGGCACGATTCAGCACATCCACGCTCTTGATCACGGCATCGATCGACGGCCCCGTGAACTCGTCGCCAAACACGTAAATGCTGATCTTCTTGTCCTTCGCGGAGTACGTGCGGATGGCCTCGACGATGCCTTCGATGGGACTCGAATTCGAGAATGCATTCCAGTTGCGGATGCGGTCGATGACGATCTTGCGCTGCGCGGGCGTGTCCGGAATCCATTTGCCGCGATAGCCGGAGAACATGTAACCGCCCTCGTCATCCATCACCTGGAAGCCCTTCACCTTCGGGTAGAGATTGAGCGTTTCGTCGACTTTCTGGATCAGCATCGGCCACGCGTAGTTGACCATGCTGCCCGACGTATCTACGACGAAGATGATGTATTCGCTGTCGACCGGAATGCCGCCGATGGCATCGTCCTTCTTGCGATGGAAGCCCCGTCCCAGGATGCGCTTCATTTCTTCGGACAGGGATTGCTGTGCCGAGGCGAGCCGGCCCTCGATATCGTTCGCCACATCGGCTTCCTGCCTGGAAGCGGCATACTTGCCCCGGATGTCGCTGAGATCGCCGCGCAGGCGCGCGATCTTCGCCTTCTCCTCCGACAACTGCTCCTGACGCGCCCGCAGATCACGATTCAGGATCTCGCTCTGTCCGCTGATATCGACCAGCTCATCCTGCAGCTTGACGATCTGCTCCTGCAGGTTTTCCTGCGAGCGCTCCACTTCCGGTGATCTCATATCGCTGAGCACGAGCAGCAACACCACCGACCCCAGGCCGCAAGTGATGCAGTCCAGGAACGAGATGCTGAAGATCTCGGTTTCGCGGCGGGCGTTACGTCGGGCCATTTCTCAAAGGCTCACTGGCCAGCTGGCCAACTGGTCTGCTGGCCAGAGAAAAGATGAGTAGAGAAACGGTATCAGTGGACCGTCTCCGTTTCCGGCCAGCCCGCCAGTTGGCCAGTTGACCCGTTGACCGCCTCATGGCCAATCCTTCGACGGGCTGATGAACGAACCGCCGGTGCGGCGCGATGCGAGCCAGAACGCGCTCGGTGCGGAGGGGTCGCCTTCCATGGGCATCAGGATTACGTTGAGCGGCACGGCTTTCGGATACTTGGCGATCGCGCGCTCGAAGAATTTGAGGCGGTCATCGCCGTCGACGGTTTTCTTGAGCAACGGGGCGCTCGTTCCCTGCGTCGGCAAGCCATCGGTGATCAGTATCACGTTGTCGGGCTTCGGGTTCAGAGCACCCAGCGCGATGAATGCGTTCTCGAGACTGGTGCCGTCCTTGGGGACGGTCTTGCGCAGCGCAGTAAGTGCGTCGTTCAGTGCGTTGGGATCGTTGACCTTCAGCCATTTGCCGGCCGAGCCCTCGGTGAGCGGCCAGGTCTGGGTGTTGAAGGCATAGATCTGGAATTCACTTTCGAGCGGCAGCTGCGCGACGAGCCAGTCGACGGTCTGCAGGGTGCGGCGCCATTTGTCCGAGAGCAGTTTGCGCGATTCGGACATGTTGCGCATGCGCAGGACGTTGACGACGGTCTCGTCCAGCATGCTGGCCGACGCATCGACCATGATGAGAATGCGCGAACCGCCGACGCGCAGGCCGGTCAGATACTGCCGGTCGCCATCGCCGGTGAAACCGCGCACACGCGTGCCCGTCGTATCAGCGCGCTCGCTCGCACCCTCGAGCCGGCGCGTGCCCTCTTCCAGCGATTTGAGATCGGCCTTCAGACGCTCGATCGCTTCGCGTCGCGACAGCGTCTGCTTGTCGGCGTCGGCCAGCTGGACCTTCAGTTGCTCGGTTTCCGCCTGGACACGCTCGCCCATGCCCTCCGTGCGTACCGATTCGGCCTGGGTCTGGGTCATGGAGTTGCGCAGCACGACGAGGTTCTGATAGCCCTCCAGCACCTGATCTTCGAGCGCGGTGACCTCTGCCTGCATCGATTGCGATTCGGCGGTGGCGCGCAGCCCACCCTTGGCATTGATCAGTACGTAGACCAGCACCACCGACCCGAACGCGCAGGTGATGCAGTCGAGAAACGACATGCTGAAGACTTCAGTCTTGCGGCGCGCCATCGTCCTGCACCAGCTGGATCATATCGAGGGTTACGCCGGGAGTGCCCAGGCGCAGCCGGTCACCGACTGTGAGTACGCTGTGACCGACGACGCGTTCTTCGTTGACGTAGGAACCGTAGGTACTGCGGTCTTCGACGACGACCGAGCCATTGCGACGCACCAGCATGCAGTGCGCACGCGAAACGCCCGGTGCCGCACTCGGCAGCACCAGCGAGCGTCCGGGCGGCGGCGACCAGCCGATCGCCAGTGGCGCCTCCGAGACTCGCCAGGCGCGGCCCTGGAACAACACATGCGTCGGGCGCAAATGCGACGGCGTGCTTTCATGCTCAGTGACCGCATTGCCGTCGGCGCGCGCCACTGGCAACTGGTAGACGAGCGCCAGCGACTCCGGTGAGCGCTGAATGGTAGTGCGATGGGTGAGCGCACCGAGTGCAGCGGCGCCCCGCGGCAACGCACGCACCGTGCAGTCACGCAGCGTTGCGAAGCACTGCAGCAATCCCGGCATGGCAGCCACTCGCTGCGATACGCGCAGTTCGATCGGCAGACCGGCAACGCGCGCGTCCTGCACGAGCTTCACCAGCTCCGCATAGTGGGCCTGCGCTGCCGTCACGAAGTGCTCGCGCGTGAGCTCGATCTCGAGCGGTCGCTCCCCCAACTGCAACGACAGCGTCAGCGTCTCGTTGTCGACCAGCTGGTCGAGCCACTGCGGCAACTGATTCAGCAGCCGCTGTTCACTCGCCGCGTCGTGCAACGGATCGAAGCGCGTATTGATCACGAATGCCTCCGCGATCATCTGGACCCACGTCTGCTGCAGGGCGAGCAGGCCGTGACGCGGCGCGATCTCGTAACGATTGCGTTTCAGGCCGGTGCCGACGTAGTCGAGCGCGGTGAGCGAGGCCTGGTGGAGTTCCAGGTCCAGATGCAGAACGCGTGCGGGCGCCGCTTCGAGGCTGCAAGCGGCAAGTGCTGCGTCCACCACGCCGGCAACGTTCACTCCGGTCTCGTTGATCACGCCGAGCAGCAGCCCGAGCTGTTCACGCGTGTAGCCCGCGGGAACCGCCAGCAATACGCCCTCGGCATCGGATTTGTAGGGCTCCAGTAAGGCGCTCGCCTGCGCAAAGGCTGTATCCGCCGTGGTCCGCACCAGACGCGACGGCCGCACCAGCGGCTCCGTGCTCAGTCCGCGCCAGAAATTGGTCTGTGCCAGCAGTGGCTGCAGCCGGAGGCGGGACGCTGCGGCCTCGCCGGTGAGCGTTGCGTTTTCTTCGAGCATCGCAACACCCGGCGCCATGCTCAGCACGGATGCATCATCGCCGCCTTGTTGCGCGAGGATGAGGCCAGCATCGATGAGTTCTATGGAGAGCATGAGTGACGAACGTGACGAAGTTCAGAAACGAGAAGCAGGATACTGCCCAAGGCCCGGATGGACTTTTCGCACCCACGTGACTGCGGTCACTTTCGTCACCTTGTATTACCTCACCTGCATGTGCCGGATCAGCCGCTGATCGATCCAGTGATCGGTGTCGTGGACGAGTTGCTCCTGCGATTGCTGCAACTGGTGCAGGAAGAACATCAGCACGATGGTCAGCGACAGAGCGACGAACGTGGCGTTGAAAGCGATACCGAGGCTCGACGTGACGGACGTGATGTCGCCGCTCACTGCCTGATTGGCCTGCAGCAACGCATCGCCGATGTGACGCACGGTACCGATGAAGCCGATGGCCGGGATCGCCCAGGCGATGTAGCGGATCATGGCCAGACTGGAGTCGAGTCGATCCGCTTCCGAGTCGCAGACGGCGCTCGATGTCTCCGCCGAATCGCGGATGCTGCGCGTTGCCGCGAAGCGATCGAGCGAACGCTGCAACGCGCGCACGACGAGTCGCGATCTATCTTCTTCCGGTAACGACTCGAGCTGACGGGCATAGTCCTTGGCGTCTTCGGGCAAGACCTTGATACCCTCCGGCACGTGAACCAGGTCGCGATCGAGGAACTGACGCTCGCGCCGCACCAGCACCGCCTTGTAGCCGATGATCAGCATGGCCCAGACGAAGTGCATGATTTCCAGCTCCTGCTCGAAATCCTTGATCACCAGGAAGAACGAGCGCTTGGGCACGTAGGTCTTGTCTTCCTTCATGTGCTGCAACTCGATCTGCGTGATCGCCTCGCCCTGCGGCCGGATCCATGCGACGTAAGTTGCATGCACGGCCATGAGCGTGAAGATCAGCGCGAACAGCGTCCACGCGAACTCGCTCGGATACTGGAAGCCACGGCGCTGCCGGGGCAGATTGGTCGTTGCTGTAACCATGGTGCGTGGATGCTCAGATATCGATCGGGAAGGACACGTCGAAGTCGGCGCGCACCTCCTCGGAAGGGATGAAGCGTTGTGGCGAGCCCTTGGTCCTGCTGCCTTTGTCCGCGGTGGCCTTGTCGGCAGCACCCTTGTCTGCCTCGGATGCAGGGACCGCGTCCTTCTGCGGATCGTCGTTCTGCGCCGGCTCAGCCGCGGCGGCGGGCGGCGTTGCCACTGGCGCGGGTGGTTCCGGTTCGGCTGCGAACGCCCATGAACTCGCGAACGAGGCTGTCGCCAGCAGGATCAGATTTGACAGTTTCATCGTCTTTGCTCCGCTATCACTCGGCATATCTCGCCACACGAAACCCGACATCGTTACGCGGCCCATCGCCGAAATCGCGCGCCGACAGCCGCAGGTCGGTCACGCTTGCCTGTTTCCAGCTCGCCCCGCGAATAACGTGATTCCGGCCCTGGGCCGGGCCCATCGGATCGACCAGCACCTGATTGCCGTCGACGCTGACCGTGTAGTAGTCGTGCGCCCATTCGGCGATGTTGCCGCCCATGTCGTACAGGCCGAGTGTGTTGGGCGGAAACTTGCCGACCGGTGCACTGACCGCGAAGCCGTCATCGTAGTCCGGAACGACATCCTGCAACACCACGCGCGCCGTGTAATCGGCATAATTGCCCGACGCCGCCACAACTGGTAATGCATCACCCCACGGATAGCGACGGAACGTTCCCGCGCCGGCATAGCGTGCGGCCCACTCCCACTCGGCATCCGTCGGCAGGCGGTAACCGTTGGTCATCGGATTCGCGGGCACGAGTGAATCGCCGTCCTTCACATAGGCGGGCTTCAGTCCTTCCTGCTCCGACAGCCAGTTGCAGTACGCCGCGGCCTGTTCCCAACGAATGTTCACGACCGGCTGATTGTCCAGCTCGAGCGTATTGGGCGGCACGATGCCCGAGCGATGATCGCTCTTGAAGCGCTTGAACTCGGCATTGGTGACTTCACGAACGCCAAGGTAGAACGCACGCTTGAACTCGACTTCGCGCTGCGCTTCGTTGGCGCGCCGGCCCGGTTCGCGTCGCGGACTGCCCATCGTGAAGCGGCCGATCGGCATGAGCTTCAGCTGCTGTGACACCTTGGTCGTGACAACCACGGGCGTCGATGCCACGCGCGTCTGCTCGGCGGTCAGCAATTGCGTCTCGACGACCTGCGGCAACCCCGGTCGTGGTGTAACCGTCGTCTTGAAATCGACGAAGCCTGGCTTGCGAATCACGAGTTCGTGCGTCGTGGCCACGAGCCGCAATGTCTGATTCACGGCACCTGCGGGGCGGCCGTCGACGAGAATCTGCGCGTCCGCGGGCTGCGCGCGCACGGCCACTTCGCCGAACACACCGGTCAGCGCGACATTGACACTCTGTTTCTCGCCGGAGCGCAGCGTGACCTCGCGCGTCGCGGCTTCATACCCTGCACGGGTGAAGACGATGGACTGCGCCAGGTCCGGACGCACATCGACGTCGAGCGGTGTCTGTCCGCGGTACACGCCGCTGATCGAGACGCTGGCGCCGGACGGTTCGGAGCGTAGCGACAAGCGCCCATCCGGCAATCCAAGACGCACCGGTCCGACGCTCAGTGCCTCGTTCGCTTTCACTTGAATGTCGGTGGTCCATGGCTTGAAGCCTTCGAGACGGACTTCGAGGGGATGATTGCCCGCCATGACTTCGGTCTTGAGCGGCGTCGTGCCGCGTACTTCGCCCGCCACCGTTACCTGTGCGCCTGCCGGTTCCGACGTCACTGTAACGTCCGCCCACGCGGGCACGAGAGCAGCGGTGAATATCTGCTTCTTGCCGAGTCCTTCGACATCGACACTGCCAGTGAAGGGTTGATATCGCGGCGCGTTGATCGCGATTGTGTGACTGCCGGGTTGCAGTTCGAACTCCCCCGGCGCCGCCACGTTCTCCTTGCCATCGATCGATACCTGCGCGGCAACAGGGAGGTCGATCGTCAGGTACCCCGGCAGCTTCACCAGCGCCAGTGCGAACTGTTGATTCGCGGTGTTGGTCACATTGATCTTGAGTTCGGCAGGTTTGTACCCCTCTTGCGTCGCGCGCACGGTGTAATCGCCAGGCCGCAGCAGGTAGCGCCCGCCCACCGGCACGGCGAGCAGTCCGCCACTGATGGCGACTCTCGCTTCCTGCGGAGTCGTCGCGACGCCGATCGACGTTGCTGTCATCACGAACCAGAGAATGCCCGCCGCCAGCACTCCGATCGCAGCGAGCACCAGGCGCGCCGGCTTGATCGTAAATCCGCGGCGCGGCTTGGCGCTGTCAGAAGCGCGGAAGCGGACGGCCGCCAGCGGCTCCGCCTCGGCATCGCTGTCGCCATGCAGGCGCGCATCCTGCGAAATGATGGGAGGGGCCGTGATGTTGCCGGCGCTGCCATCGTCCACTTCGATGGCACGCTGCCCGTGCTCTTCGACGATCCGCAAGCGAGCGGTGCCGAGATTGACGACGTCGCCCGCCTTGAGCCAGGTCGACTGCGTGACACGCAGGCCATTGTGCAGGACGGCGGCGCCCTCGGCCGGCTGCACGAAGAGTTGATCTTCGTGCATGCCGATCCACGCCTCGACACCGGCGGGCCGGCCCGCCAGCACGACGCGGCTGTCTGCGCCGCCGAACGCGAGCGGAAAATCGGCGCTGCCGAAACTCCGCTCGCCCTGTGGCTCGCGCACGATCAGCGACTCTTCCTGCCAGGCCGTGGCGCTCAAATTTTCTCCTCGCAACGAACGACGACCGGCTGCAGGGCCGAGCCGGGGATTACGTTGATCTCACGCCGCACGTCGCGATAGCCGGGACGCGTGCCGACGACGGTGTAGCTGCCCGGCGCGAGTTCCAGCGAGCGCTGTTCGAAGCTGCCCAGCGCGCCGACCCGATAGATCGTGACCAGCGTGACGTTGTCGGACTGAATGGCGACCTGCACGGGCACTTCGGCACGCGCAAGCCAGTCCTTCAATGTACTGATCTGCTGCTTCAGTGCCGGACCCGGCGCTGCAATCGAGCGCGCCTGCTCGAGCGTCTGGTGCGCGGCGTTGCGCACGGGCGCACTGAACAGTCGTTCCGGTTGGGTGAGATAGAGTTCGAGCTGTTCATTCAGTTCGGCGCGCGGCTGAGTGCGGGCAATGCCCTCATTCGCGAAAGCCACCGTCGAATCGAGCTGTGCAACGGCACGATATTCCTTGAGTGCTTCCGACCAGCGCTCCTTGGCTTCCAGCTCTCGCGCTGTGTCGAGTTTCGCGGCGATCGATCGGGTGCGTTCTTCCTGCTCGATCTGCCGCAGCGCCTGCGCCACTTCCGGCGAGCCGGGCCGGATGCGATTGGCCGCATCGAAGGCCGAACGCGCCTCGGCGTAGCGACTCGCCGACAGTGCGCCGAATCCGCGCGCCATGTTGCTGGCGAATGCATCGCCGGCGACCTTCGCACCGACGCGTCCCAATCCTGCCGCGGCGCGCGGCGCATCGGCATCGAGCCGTAACGCCTTGTTGTAGGTCTCGCTGGCCGCGGCCATATTGCCTTCCCGTTCGAGACGCTCGGCCGTCGTCACCAATGCCAGTACTTCATCCAGCGTGCCGGCGCGCTTGAGTCCGCGTGTCGCGACTGCGTTGGCCGGCTCGATCTTCGCCGCGAGTTCAAACGCCGCCCTGGCGTCGCCGGAGCGGCCTTCCGCCAGCGCCTTGTTTCCCGCGGCCAGCTCACGTGCAAGTACCTCGCCGACGCGTTTTTCGAGCACGTCCAGCAAGGGTTCGATCGCAGAGAAGTGCTCACTTGCCTTGGCGTATTCACGTGCAGCGAACTGTTCGTCGCCCGCCTGGAGCTCATCGGTCGCCTGCTTGAACTCTGCACCGCCCCATTGATCGACGGCACGGGTGCGAAGCTTCTCGAGCCGCGGATCGATGGCGGCGCGCTGCTCTTCGGCCTGTTGCTTGGCGCGCGCCAGCGCGGCGAAGTCGAGTTCCTTCCTGGCTTGTGGAGTTACCTCTTCTTTTGGCTTCACTGCCACGGCAGGTGGCGCAGGCTCGGTGGCAGGGAACCAGCGGGGTAATGCGAAGAACACCAGCACTACGCCCAGCACGCCAATCACCAGCGCGGCTGTGCCGAGGCCACGACGAAAGCCCTGCCGTCGCAGGTCTGCATCGGTACGGCTGCTGGCTTCGGGCCGTCGCCACTCGCTGCGCAGCGATTCGCCCTGCGCTACCGGTTGACGAATCGACGGCGGCACCACGGAGGCGGGCGGTAAAGCGGCGCCAGGCGCATTGACGATGCTGGCGGTGGGAAGTGCTGCGAGCGCGGCTGAAAGATCGCGCGCGACGCTTTCCATAGCCGGTCGATCGGCGGGTGCCTTGGCGAGGAAGCGGTCGATCAGCTCAGCCACAACAGAAGGAACAGCAGCAACGGCGGTCAGCGAGCGCGGCGTTTCGTTGCGAATCCTTTCCGGCGTCGCCTCGGGGTAGAACGGCGGATAGCCCGACAGCAGTTCGTAGAGCATTGCGCCGAAGCCATAGACGTCGTCGGATGCGCACGCCGGCGCGCCGTCCATCTGCTGCGGACTCATGGAGAACGGCGAACCGCGAACCGCTTGCTCCGCCGGCATCTCCGCGAGCGCCAGCGCAATACCAAAGTCGGTCAGGCGGGGAACGCCATCGGAAGTCAGCAGCACATTGGCCGGCTTCACGTCGCGGTGCACGAATCCCGACTGGTGAGCGTAAGCAAGCGCCTGTGCCACCGGAATCGTGACGCGCAGGATCTCGGTGCAGCCGCGACCACGCCACGCGGTCAGGTCGCCGCCCGACACATATTCCATGGCGATCCACGCCTGCTGCGGTGAACGGTACAGCCCATCCACCTTGAGGATGTTCGGATGCTCGAGCGTCTTGAGGCGCGAGGCTTCGCGATGCAGAGCCGCAAGGGCGGCCACGTCCTGCATCAGCTCATCAGCGAGGACTTTGACGGCGACCAGGCGCTTGCGCTCGTGGTCCTGCGCCAGCCATACGCGACCGCTGCCGCCAGACCCGAGGGCGCGGACCAATACGAACCTTGCAGAGAGCTCCTGCCCGCTTTCCAGCATGTGAGAGATTTCAGAGAGGTAAGGACGGAAAACTATCGTGTGCCACCGCCGTTGCTTGCGGCGGCGGGCTGCCCGACTACGACGGGCGCCACTGCAGGAAGACCTGTTTCGTTCTCGTAGAGTTCCTTGAGCAGCCGACGCCACTCCTGAAACTGCTCTTCCGCTGTGCCGCGCAACTGCAACGTGCGGCCTTCGACTTCGACGACCATCGGCTGCACCTCCGCCTGGAAGGACTCGCCGAGCTGCTTCAGGGAGTCGGAATGCATCTTCACTTCCGAGCCCTTGTCGAATCCGCTCTTGACCGCGTAGGCGCCGCCGAAGACCGCCGCCGTCGCCGCCGCCTGGCCGACGTACGTGTTCGATTGCGTGCCCATCACCAGGCCGCCGACGATCGCCGCCGCGCCCAGTAGTTTGCGCGTCATTGCCGAGCGCTGCGCCTCGTCCTGCGCTTCGATCTCGTCATGGCTGTAACGACGCCAGTTGGTGTACGACTCGGACATGGTGTCCGAGAACAGCGCATAGTGCTCGTTGACGGTGTCGAGCAGGGCATAGTCACGCTCACGGATGCGATCCATGCGCGCCATGATGGGATCGTCGCTGGCGGGGAGCCGGATGACCTGATAGGTGCCCTTCTTCTTGTCCGTCGCGAGAAAATCCTGGAATGCATAGGGCGCAAGATCGGACGCGAAGCGCAGTTCCGAGACGTTGCGTACCGTTTGCAGATCGTTCGCCGCGAGCGTCTGGCGATACGTCAGCATGTCGTTGGCGACCAGCACGTACAGATTCTGGAAGGGGTCACGCGGCTTGCCCGTCGTGTCCTTGTAGGAGCGCGTGTCGGCGAGCTGCTCGTACTCCTTGCGGAACCACACGCGGCCGCTCGCATCGTCAACGGTGACTTCGAGCCGCAACTGCATGCCGGTCGATTCGAGGATCTTCGCGGAGACGCGCACGTCCAACGCGTCGTCGTCGACCGGGATCACGCGCACCTGGCCCCATTGTCCCGAGCCTTCGAGCGTATTGCGCAGCTGCATGGCGAGGTAACGTGCCTCGGCCTTGCGCACATCCGGGAAGATGCGCTCTTTCTCGCGCTTCTTTTCATCGGCGGGCACGTTCTCGTCGAACAACCGCACACCGACATCGAGCAACTGGTCCTCGGGGATTTCCGCGGCGGCCTGAATCGCATGCAGCCGCGGCTGCGGCCGTGTTTCATGCGTGATACATCCGCTGCAGGCAAGCGCAGCGAGTGCAATGAGAGGAGCAAACCGCTGCAGGGAAGTTTGTCGCATTGGGCTGTTCATACGATCATTCGCCTCGTCCGGTCAGCTTCCCTTCTTGTACAGCCGATATTCCTGCCAGAGCTTCTCTCGCAGCTCCGGATCGGTTTCCGCCATCGCGGCTTCACGCAGCTGTCGTGCCACAACATCGTCGTCGCTGCCGTCCGGGATATCCGCAGGCACGGTGTTGGGTCCGCCGCCGCCTCTCGCTCCGCCGCCGCCTACGCCGCCACCGCCACCGCGACTGCCGTCGGAACCTTTGCCCTGCGAGCCCGATGATCCCTGACCGCTGCCCTGGCCCTGACCCTGGCCCTGACCGTTGCCCTGACCTTGACTGTTGCCTTGACCGTTGCCTTGACCGTTGCCTTGACCCTGGCCTTGGCCGTTACCGTCGCCGCTGCCTTTCCCATTCCCATCGCCGCCGGAACCGGAATTGTCGCCCGCGCCGGATTCAGACCCAGTGCCTGCCGCCGAACCGCCACCACCTGATCCGCCGCGTCCCGCGCGCTGTCCGGCGATAGCTCCCTGCTCGTCACGAATCCGGCCGTCGAATACGCCCATCGACACTTCGAACTGTCTGTCGATGTGGGCCATGCGTTCGGACGTGGTCATCGGACCAGCGCCGCCGGATCCGCCGCCACCTCCGGCCTGGCCGGTGCCATCCGGCGATCCAGCTCCAGCGCCACCGCCACCGCCTGCTGCGCCGCCGGCGCTACCGCCGCCTCCGCCGCTCGGAGCGAAGACCGGCGTGACCGCGCCGGGGAGTCCGGCGGCGACCGTTATGCTCGGCCCACCACTGCCGGAACCCGACGTGCCATCTGCACCGCCACCGGCTGCGCCATTACCGGACGAGCCAGTCGATCCGCCGGCGCCGCCGCCGTTCTGACCACTCTTGGCCTCGGAACCGTCACCTCCGGTCCCGCCACCGCCCTGACCTTGACCGCCACTTTCGCCAGCCCAACCAGCGGCGCCTGCTCCCTGAGCTGCGCCACCAGCAGCCGTGGCCTGCGAACCCGTGCCGTCTGCACCGCCTTCTCCGGACGCACCACCTGGCGTTCCGGCTGCTCCGGACGCACCAGCAGAACCGCCGGCCGCACTGGCGGCACCGTTCGCTCCACCGCCTGGCTGGCCGGCTGCACCGCCGGCAGAACCAGCGTTCGCGCCAGCAGCTCCGTCCGCACCACCACCCGTCTGCGCGGACGCGCCACCTGCGGCACCATTGTTTCCGCTTGCGCCAGCCGCTCCCGCAGCGCCGCCCATGCTGCCCGCCGCTCCGCCGGCTGAGCCCGACGCACCGGTAGCACCGTTCGCTCCACCGCCTGACTGACCGGCTGCGCCTCCGGCAGAACCAGCGTTCGCGCCAGCAGCCCCGTCGGCACCACCGCCCGTCTGCCCGGACGCGCCCCCTGCGGCGCCATTGTTTCCGCTTGCGCCAGCCGCTCCCGCGGCGCCACCCATGCTGCCCGCCGCTCCGCCGGCCGTTCCGGACGCACCGCCACTCGCTCCGGCCGCACCACCCGAGCTGCCGTCGCTGCCGCCGGATGCTCCGCCGGCTGCAGCACTTTGTGCTCCGGCCGAACTGCTGCTCGAGCTCTGGAAAATGCTTTCGTTGGCTGATGCGCCACCGGACGATCCGCCGCCACCGGAATCGGCGCCGCTCTGACCCTGACTGCCTGCCCCCTGCGCACCGCCGCCGGCGCTCGAAGTCGGCAGATCCATGCTCGGCGTAGGAATACCGACCGAGGGGGCACCGGCACCCGCCGAGGGCAATCCCATCGTTGACCTACTGCCACCCGCCGATCCGCCACCGCTGGCACCGCCCGCCTGACCCCCACCAGCGCTGTGGCCGCCCGCGCCCGGCATGTCACCCAGTCCGCCATCTCCCTGCGAACCGCCTGCGCTGGCTGATTGACCACCGGCGGAGCCGCCGCCGCTCGAGCTGCCGCCACCAGCACTCTGGCCACCCGCGCCCGGCGTACCGCCGAGTCCGCCATCTCCCTGCGAACCACCTGCGCCACTGGATTGAGCACCGCCCGGGCTGCCGCCGGATGCGCCACCGCTGGGTAATCCACCCTGGGATCCCCCGCCGCCTTGCGAGCCACCGCCCATCGAGCCCTGTGACCCGCCGCCTTGCGAGCCACCGCCCATCGAGCCTTGTGACCCGCCGCCTTGCGAGCCACCGCCCATCGAGCCTTGTGACCCACCGCCCTGCGAACCACCACCTTGGGAGCCGCCCATAGATCCCTGCGAGCCGGACGAACCGCCGCCCGACGGCATGGAAGGCATCGAAGACGAGGAGCCGCCGCCTGACGATCCGCCACTCGACGATCCGGAAGATTGACCCGAGCTACCGCCGCTGGCGCCGCCGGACGATCCCGACGAGCCGCCCGAGGAACCGGAAGATCCGCCCGGGCTGGGGGTGCTCGGCGTGGAAGGCATACTGGACGAGGAGGAGGATCCGGAGCAGCCGCCCATCAGAAACGCGGAAACGGTGCCGATAGCAGTCGCCTGCGCTGCAATCACTAGCAGGCGGTCGATTGCAGGGCTTCTGTTCATCGGATTCTCCGGACGGAAATCAGGAACTCAGCGACGCTCGCACCACCGCATCGTCGCGGACGTGTCGAGCGTGCAACCGCAGAGCTGAACGCGCGCTGAGTGTGAATGCGTGAACGATCACTGCGTCGCCTTCGTCTGTTTCGGCGCGACATCGGGATCGTCGTCGGCGCCCACCAGAAACGATCTGAGCTGGCTGGCCATGCGATCGCAGGCCGTGCTCTGCACTGGCGAGATGATGGGAATCGGCGCCACGGCGCCAATCATGACAGACGTGCCCTTCACATCCGTGCTCACGGTGCCGGCACTGACGCCATCGCGCAGGTCCCACACGGTGGCCTGGTAATCGGACTGCTTCTCCCACCAGCCGAGGCCGAGACAGCCGGCCCCGCCCGGTCCGACGGCGCAGGCAATGCTGCCGCCGCCATCGGTCTTCTGCGTTATGCCGTCGACCCACACGATGAAACGAACGCCCAGTGCGGCGACCCGTTCGGCAACGCCGGGGCGCCCGAGGAACGTCGAAAACGACTGCGGGTTGACGGGGGCCGTGCTCGGTTCGAGCCAGGGATAGAACGCATCGACAAAGTGGTCATCGGAGAACACCTGGAAAGGTTTGCCCGCCACGTTGCTGCGCGGACTGAGGTCCCTGCCCTTGCGCTTGGCCTGCGCGTGATCCGATGAGAACGCCTCACCGACGAGTTCGCGTTCGAGGCAATCGAGAAATTTGTCTTCGGTGCCGGTGCCCTCGAGGTGCGGCTTTGCCAGCAACACGACGGCCTCGTTCGAGGTGATGCGCGTAGGTGCGTCGCGGACTTCTTCGATCTTCGCGGTCATGCAACCGGTCGCCGCAAGCGCCACACAGGTCGTCAGAACTGCACGCACGATCGGAGAATGGACGACGCACTGCGGCGCCGACACGTCAAAGCGACTGGCCTGGTCCAATGACATCGCAAACACTCTCCAGGAACTTGGAAGGCGAGCCGTCGACTCTTCAATGATCATCATTGAGTGTCGGCTTTCCCAGATCTCGTTCGAGTATACGCCAAGGTTTGTGACGGCAACCGCGGAAAACGCGGACACACATTTCGGCTTTGCATATCAAATGTAACGGGACGGAAACACGCTCGACTCAAAGCCGAAGGCATCAGAGCAGATGCAGTTGCTGCGGTCCGCTGACCGGCGGTTGAAACAAGGTGGTGTTATGTACGAACCGCTCACCCGTGCGCAGGCCGTACTTCCTGCAGGCGGCGTGGAAACGCATGTTCAGAAGCTGCGCGTACTCGCCCTGGCCCCGCTGCCGCGTACCCCACGCCGAATCGTAGTCGCGACCGCCGCGCATTGCCTGCATGCGACTCATGACGTGTTGCGCCTTGAGCGGCTCGTGCTGCTGCAGCCATTCGCGAAACAGATCCTTCACCTCGAAGGGCAGTCGCAGCACCACATAACCGGCCGAACGTGCTCCGGCCTGCGCTGCGGCGGCCAGAATCTTTTCCATCTCGGCGTCGGTCAGGACCGGAATCACCGGCGCCACCATGACGCCGACAGGCACCCCCGCCGCGGACAGCGTGCGAATGGCTCGCAAGCGCGCGGCCGGTGATGCGGTGCGGGGCTCGAGCGTGCGCTTCAGATCGCCGCTGAGCGTCGTCACGCTGACCAGCGCCAGGACGAGATTGTCCTGCGCCAGCGGCGCCAGCAGATCGACATCGCGCTCGATCATGTTGCTCTTGGTGATGATCGAGAACGGATGCCGGTGCCGCCCCAATACCTCGATGATGCTGCGCGTCACCCGGTATTCGCGCTCGATCGGCTGGTATGGATCGGTATTGGCGCCAATCGTGATGGGCGAGCATCGGTAGGACCGCGCCGCCAGTTCTGCTTCGAGCAACTGCGCTGCATCCTGTTTGTAGAAGAGGCGGGTCTCGAAATCGAGTCCGGGCGACAGGTTCAGATAGCCGTGCGACGGACGCGCATAGCAATAGATGCAACCGTGTTCGCAGCCGCGATACGGATTGATTGATTGATCGAATGGAATATCGGGGGACTTGTTGCGCGAAATGATGGATCGCGCCGGATCCGGCCGCACCGTGGTCTGAAGCGGCGGCAGTGGTTCGTCGAGACTCCCCCAACCATCGTCGATGGCTTCGCTGCGTGTCGACTCGAACCGACCCTCCGGATTGGAAGCGGCGCCGCGACCGGTGCGAACAACGGGTCGGTTGGGAGGACTCATGGCCGGATGATACTGGATATAAACCCAGTATCAATCCGTGAATACTCAGGTACTGGCCGGCTCGCCTTGCTTCGGCACGGCAGGCAGGTGCCGCGGCGCCTTGAACCGCACTTCGACTTCCGTGCCCTGCTCCGCATTGATGCGCAGTTCGCCATGCAACTGGCGCACGAACGCGTCGATCAGTGATCGACCCAGTCCCGGCACGACGTCGCCCCCCGGGCTGGTATCGAAACCGCGACCGTTGTCGCGCACCAGCAGCACCATCACCTCTGCCGATTCGCGCCGCATGATGACTTCGATCAGTCCGCGATCCACGCCCGTGAAGGCATGCTTGTAGGCATTGGTGATAGCTTCGGTGACGAGCAGGCCCAGCGGCACAGCGATATCGGGGCCGATCACCTCGTCCGGCGCTTCCACCGTCAGCTCGATTTCCTGCGTACCGGACAATCCGCCGCGGCGCAGTTCGGCACAGAGATCCTTGAGGAACCAGCGCAGATCGACTTCCTGGAGGTTCTCCGACTCGTACAGGCGGCGGTGCAGAGTCGCCAGGGCATTGATGCGGCTGCGGGCTTCGGCAAACGCCGCTTCTGCACGCGGATCACGAATGCGTCGCGCGTGCAGATTGAGCAGGCTCATGACGAGTTGCAGATTGTTCTTCACGCGATGATGGATCTCGCGAACCAGGATCTCCTTCTGCGCCAGCGATTCGCGCAGCTCCGCTTCGCGCGATTGGATCGTGTCCGCCATGCGCGTGAACGTTTCACCCAGGTTGCGAATTTCCGCCGGCGCCGCCACTGCACGTTCGGGTCGCACGCTGTGCCGGCCGGCGGCATAGGCGGACGTGATGCGATCGAGATAGGTGATCCAGCGCACGACCAGGTGCTCGATGCCGAACCACACGACCGCAATGGCGAGCGCCCACATGAGCAATGGGGTCAGCACGCCCCATGCAACCTGCAGCGCCAGCGGACCCATCGCCGCCAGCATCGGCGTGCCCAGGATCACGAAGATGCGGCCATCGAGCAGCGGACTGATCGCATACAGACGCCAGGTATCGTCTCGTCCACGGGCAGTGAACGTCTGAGTGCGGGCCCGCAGATGCTCATCGATGAGGCGTGCGTCCGGCAATCCTTCGAGCAGCGGCGCCTGTGCGCTCTTCGATGTGATCGGATCGCCCTTGCTGTCGAGCAGTGAGAGCGCCGTTTCGCCCGACGCCGCGGTCTGATAGCGACGCGTCACCCAGTCGAGACCTATGATGAGGGCGACCGACCCGTTGATCACTCCCATGTCATCGACGAGGGGCACCGCGGTCACCATGCCCCACTCCTGGAGCCAGCGGCTTTCCACCAGATCGCTGACGACGAAGGTGTCGCCGGACATGACGTCGCGAAACCATGGTTCATCCGCGACGTTGATCACGGCCTTCATCGGGCCCGAACTGCAGGTCATGACACCCTGGGCATTCACGACGGTGGCGCCGGCATATTGATCGAGGCCGCCGATCGCCCGCTGCAACGCCCGCCGGCAGGCGATGCCCTGACCGGTGCGGATGTCCGGATGCGCCGCGAGGCTGGTGAGGATCTCGCGCGATGCGGAGATCATGTTTTCTTCTTCGTTGGCCGCAAGCTGCGCCGCCTGCGCCAGATTCTGCTGCAGGTAGCGCACGCTGCTGTTGTAGCCGGAAACGGCCTGGAGCACCGCCAACACGCCGGGCGCCAGCATGGCGATGCCCACGATCAACACGAGTCGCGGACGCAGCCCCGCATTGCGACCCCACCAGCGACGTGGAGCAACGACGGGCTTGGAATGCTTCATGCGAGTGGGGCAGCGCCCCTGTCAGGAAACTCTGGCGCGTGCGGAAGCCAGGCTGACGCTGCCGACAGAGCTTTCGCTGGAAGCCGGGTCCGTCACCATCGCCGCATCCTCACCCAGCAGTTCGACCAGACGATCGCGTGCACGCGCGATGCGACTCTTGATCGTGCCGACGGCTACCTGGCACACATCCGCGGCTTCCTCATAGGAGAGACCGGTGGCGCAAACGAGCACCAATGCTTCGCGCTGATCGTGTGGCAGTTCCTGCAGCGCCCGATTCAGATCGCGCAGATGCAGGCGCGCGTCGTGGACCGGCGCAACCGACAGCTGCGCGGCACAGATGCCTTCAGGATCTTCGACCTCGAACTTGCGATGACGCAGCTCCGAGTAGTAGCAGTTGCGCAGAATCGTGAAGAGCCAGGCCTTGAGATTGCTGCCTGACTGGAACTGGATCCGGTTGGTCCAGGCCTTGAGCACGGTGTCCTGCACCAGATCATCGGCACGGGCCGGGTCGCCGCACAGCGAGCGGCCGAAGGCACGCAGCGCCGGCAGTAATGCCGTGACCTGATCGAGAAAGGGATCATTGGCAACCATGGAAGCACTCGCGGGGCCGATCAGGACCCACGCTCCTTGTCTTCGAGCTGCTTCAGAAGCGCCTTGAATTCGTCGGGTACCGGCTCATCCATGACGTCGGTAAACATGCGGCGCAGCCGGTTGCCCAGCCAGTCTGGAACCTGTTCGGCGGGCTCGCCCGGGCCGGGAATGGCCTGCTCTGGCTTGGTCTTGTCACTCATGATCATGGCTGCTGAAGGACGACTGTGGGCCGTCGCCGAAATGGGGTGCTGTTTCTTTTCAGATGCCCTGCAACGCGGGCGCCCGGCAAAAGTTCCGGGCACGGGGAACCTTTAGCGACCCTCAGACATAGTAATCCGCATATGCGCACCGCGCCGAGCGTTAGCGCGCTACAGTTCCCTGAATTCATCAGCGACAAGAACGACGGAGTAGTTCCTATGGCCCTGGCCCATGCGATTGCCGAGCACCTTCCCTACCTGCGTCGCTATGCCCGGGCGCTGGCGGGAACGCAGCAGAGCGGAGACGCTTATGTACGCGCTTGTCTGGAGGCCATTGTGGCGGACACGGCCGTTCTCGGCGATGACACCTCTCCGCGGGTCGCGCTGTATCGGCTTTTTCATCGGCTCTGGGACACCACGAATCTCGACGTGCGGCCATTGGCCGGCGCGGGCCCGGTGGCGGCGGACAATGTCGAGAAGCGCCTCAAGGAACTGACTCCGGCCCACCGCCAGGCACTGCTGCTGACCGCAATGGAAGGCTTCAGCCCGACGGATACGGCGAAGATTCTCGGCGTACCGATCGATCAGGTGAAGACCATGACCGCTCAGGCGGTGCGCGAAATCTCGAGCCAGCCGAGCATCAATGTACTGATCATCGAAGACGAGCCGATCATTTCGCTCGACCTGCAGAGCATCGTGCGTGAAATGGGTCATCAGGTGATCGCCACCGCGACGACCCGCGACGAGGCGGTGCTCGAAGCACGCCGCACGAGCCCGGGGCTCGTGCTGGCAGACATCAAACTGGCCGACGGCAGCTCCGGCATCGACGCAGTGCGTCAGATCCTCTCCGAGGTCGACGTACCGATCGTCTTCATCACTGCCTACCCGGAACGTCTCCTTACCGGCGAACGCCCCGAACCCACCTTCCTCGTGACCAAGCCCTTCGTACCGGAAACGGTTCGTGTCGCGATCAGTCAGGCGCTGTTGTTCGCCTGACGCCGAAGGCCAACTGGCCGACTGGTCTGCTGGTCTGCTGGCCGGAAAGAAAAAGAAAAAGGGAGCCGTTGGCTCCCTTTTTTTTGTGTTGCCCTCGGCTCTGCCAGCGACCAGTCGGCCCGCAAGCCAGTTGGCCTCCTCATCAGACCGGCGGCCTGCCGCGCATCGCCCCTGCAACCAGCGCTACCAGCGTCAGCACCAGGAAGATGAAGAACAGGATCTTCGCAATGCCTGCGGCAGCGCCGGCAATACTGCTGAAACCCAGCACCGCCGCGATGATTGCGACGATGAAGAATGTTAATGCCCACGACAACATGATGGCCTCCTGAAAACGCTGAAAAAATCTGTTCAGAACACTCTGCGACGCAACGTTCCAGCCATGGACTGGTTCCGCGACTCCGCGTCCGTGTGCAAATCGCCGGGGAACCTTGTGCGCCTCGTAGACGTTTCGCCGACGAACGCGAACGACATTGAGTTCGCAACCCGGTTTACAACGAAGGAAACCTGATGAACATGAAACCCCTGACCTTGGCCGCACTTGCCTGCGCCATGGCTCTCAGCCTTGCGGCCTGCGAAAAGAAAGGTCCCGTCGAACAGGTCGGCGAGGAGATCGATGAAGCCGTCGACACCATGAAGCATGGTGAAGAATCCACGGCCAGCAAGCTCGACGATGCGGCCGACGACATTCGCGAAGGCATCAATGACGCGACGGACGAACTGAAGAAATAGCGAAGCGCCATCGGCCAACACAAGCGGGGACACGTGGGCGCGAGGACAATCGAACGGCACGTGTTCCCGCTGCCCTCCCGGCACACGATTTCACGCCTGGCGCTGCTGCTGGCGACGTTACTGTGCTGTGCCTGTGCTGCGCCGAAAGCGCGGCCGGTCGATCAGACCACTCCCGCTCCGGGCATTCTCGTCACCGCCGGCGCACTGAGCGCAGCGAGCAGCGACCGTCTCATCGAACGTCGGCTCGGCGATGGGTACGACGATCCGCACGTTCGTGAACTGATTGATGCATTCCGCGAGCAGGCGGACGCGCCGCTGGTAGCGGGCAACCGTGTCGACCTGCTCATCGACGGACCGCAGACGCTCAAGGCGATCCGCTCGGCCATCGAAGCGGCGCAACACAGCGTTCACGTCGAAACCTATATTTTTGCCAGCGACGACATCGGTCAGCAGTTCGCCGATCTGCTGATCGAGCGGCAACGCGCCGGCGTGGAGGTGCGGGTGATCTATGACGCGGTGGGCAGCGTCACGACGCGGGGGGCGTTTTTCGATCGCATGCGCGAGGCGGGCGTCGAAGTCCGCGAGTTCCGTCCGCTCGATCCGGTGCGCACGCCGCTGCCCTGGAAAATCAACAATCGCGACCATCGCAAGATCGTGGTCGTCGACGGTCGCATTGCATTCACCGGCGGCATCAACATCAGCAGCGCCTACGAGAGCTCCTCGGCTACCCGGCCCGGACCGGAGGTTGGCCAGGACGAGGCTTGGCGCGATACACACGTGCAGATCACGGGACCGGTCGCCGCTCAATTCCAGGCGCTGTTCTTCGCCACCTGGACACGTGCCGGCGGCAGGATCGATACCAGGAATCCCCTGTACTTCCCGGCCATCGAGCCCGCTGGCGGAGAATTGGTGGCCGCCGTCGCCACCGATGCCGACGACAAGAGCGAAACGCGGATCTATGCGACGTATCTCGAGGTGATCCGGCATTCGACCCGACGCCTGTGGCTGACCAACGCCTACTTCGCCCCGAACAAGGAACTGCGCCGGGAACTGATCGCTGCCGTGAAACGCGGCGTCGATGTGCGCCTGATCGTACCGGGCTTCACCGACTCCGGCCTGATCCTTTACGCCTCACGCAGCACATTCGATGAATTGCTCTCGGGCGGCGTGCGTATCTTCGAGCAGCGGTATGCACTGCTGCACGCCAAGACCGCGGTGATCGACACTGCACTGTCGATGGTCGGATCTGCAAACCTGGACATGCGCAGCTTCCTGCACAACAACGAGGTGAATGCCGTGGTCGTCGGCTCGGGCTTCGCGCACAAGCTCGAAGCCGTGTTCGAACGCGACCTGAAGAATTCCCGCGAGCTCGATATCGCGACCTGGCGTGCGCGGCCGCTCACCGACAAGATGAAAGAGTCTGCGAGCAGCCTGCTGTCCTATTGGCTGTGAGCCCGGAGGTACACTGATGAGCGCATAGGAAGCAACCGAGGAATTTCGTACTCGGCCATTCCTCTGTGCTCATCTGCGCTCTTCCTTGGACTCTTCTGTGTACCCGGTCTTGTCTGTGTACCCGCTCTTGTCGCGATTCCAGTACGCGGACGCGGAATTCATCATCAAGTTGCCCGTGGCCTTCACCTTGTGCAGCCAGTGCTTCGCCCAGGCGAATTCGAGACCGAGAATGGCGAGGCCCGCAGGAATGACGACGATGGCCGGGCCCGGAAAAACGATCATCAGGATGCCGACCAGCAGCACGGTTCCGCCAACCAGTGAGATGGCGCAACAGCGCGCCCACTTGTAGGTAATTCGCAGGAAGGGAGGCACGGCTCTTTGCGACTCCTCGCGCGGGTAAACCATCGAGCCTGAGTTCAACGAAAAAACGTTTCGATCAGTTCCGCCACGGCCGCGGGTTGCTCGTGATGCATCATGTGACCGGCACCCGGGATGGTGACTGTCCTGACGTCGCGAAAAATCGACTGCACGTGCTCCGGCTGAACTTCGCTACCCATGCGACGCGCCATGTCCGATCTGTCGCCCGCCACATACAACAATGGTGCGGCAATCTGCCCCCAGCAGGCCTCTGCCTGTTCCCGTTGATAAAGCACCGGGTTCGTTCGTTTGTGCCGTGGATCGGCCCTGAGTTCAATCCGGCCATCTGCAGATTGCTTTCCCCAGGACCGCGCGATGAAGGCGAGGTGATCAGGCGCGGTGCGCGGATTGCGCCGCGCCAGCACCACCTCGAATTGCGTGAAGTCTTCGTAGACGGCAAAGCGGGTGCCGCCAGCCAGTTCGTCGAGCCATTCGCGGTAGCGCGCCGGTGCATCGGTGGGCAGGCTCCGCGGCAACCCGAAACCTTCCAGACTGACCAGCTGCGCGATCCGATCGGGCCGCACACCCGCATAGAGCAGTGCGACGTTGCCGCCCATGCTGTGACCGACCAGTCGCGCCGGGCGATCCGGGGCGATGTGACCGAGCAATGCCTCCAGGTCAGCGAGGTAGTCGGGAAACCAGTAGCCGTCCTGTGGCCACTGCGTGCAACCGAAGCCGCGGGCATCGAAGGCAATCAGGGAACGCTGCTGCGGCAGCGCATCGACGACGAACTGCCACGTGGCGCCGCTATCGCCCCAGCCATGCAGCAGGACGATGGGATCGGGATCGCTGCCCGGCCATCGGTACAGCTGGAAATCGAGATCCCGCAGCCGGACAGTCTCGAGAATCGGCGCACGACGGGGTACGTAGGTCATGAGAATGGGATGAGACGCGGAACAGCCGCACCAATGGTCGGACAGGGTGACGGGCGGTGGAAACAGAAAGGGCGCCGGCGGATAGCCTGGCGCCCTGGTATCGGCAACAACCTCGGACGGCAACCTGAGCCTGGATCACTCCGGAATGCGGACGATGCTCGCCATTACTCCCATCGAGTCATCGCTCGATGTTTCGGGTGCCGAGGTGGGCTCCGGCGTCGCTTGCACCACGAGCGATGCTGGCGCCTTAGGAGTCTTCTTTCTCGGCTTGGCCTTGGCCTTCACCGGCGCCTTGGCCTTTGCCTTGACCTTCGCTTTCGCAGTGGTCTTGGCCTTCTTCACCTTGGCCTTCGTCCTTACCGCCGACTTCGACTTCGACTTTGCCTTGGCCTTCGCCTTCTTCTGCGGCACTCGAACGATTCTTGCCTTGACCTTCTTCTTAGCAGCCTTCTTCTTGCCGACCTTCTTCTTGCTCGCCTTCTTCTTCGTCGCCATGAGTCACCTCCGGGTTAGTCCCCATCGTTTCCACGTTGCACAATTGTGGCGTCAAACGCCGCTTTCGATATTACACGCACCGCAGCCGCTGGTGCATGATGCTGCGTACACAGCACGCGTGTCTGCGCAATTCCATGACCGTCAACGATCCCAAATTCGAGAGCATCGTGCTTCAGGCGCAGGCGCTCGGACCACGCGAGCGCTCCGACTTCGTGCGTAAGGCATGCGGTGCGGACGAAACCCTGCTGTCACGTGTGTTGCTGGTACTGAGCGAAGACGACCCCGTCGCATGGGACGACATCGAGGGCGAATCCGTTACGGGTATCGCAGTCGAGCCCATCGAAGGACAGCGACTCGGCCCCTACCGCGTGTTACGCAAACTCGGCTCCGGTGGCATGGGCGATGTGTATCTGGCCGAGCGCGCGGACGAGGAATACCAGCAGCGCGTCGCGATCAAGCTGGTCCGGGCGGGCGCGTTTACGCCGCAGATCCAGAGCCGGTTGCGTACCGAGCGCCAGATCCTGGCCAAGCTGCAACACCCGAACATTGCCCGATTGCTCGACGGCGGACGCGCACCGGACGGTACGCCGTACCTGGTCATGGAGTACATCGAGGGCGATCCGATCGATGTGTACTGCGACCAGCGACGCTTGTCGCTCGATGAGCGCATCGCCCTGGTCCGCACGGTCTGCGCCGCCGTGCATTACGCGCATCAGAACCTGATCGTCCATCGGGATCTCAAGCCCAGCAACATCCTCATCACCCCCGGCGGCGAGGTGAAGCTGCTGGACTTCGGCATCGCCAAACTACTCGACACGCGTCACTCGGCGCACACCCTCACCGTGACTCACATGGACTACCGGATCATGACGCCGGCCCATGCCAGTCCGGAGCAGGTACGCGGCGACACCATCACCACCGCCAGTGACATCTATGTTCTGGGCGTGCTGCTGTTCGAACTGCTGAGCGGCCGCAAGCCGTTTCAGCTGGTGGGCAGCCGCCTCACCGACATGGAACGGATCATCTGCGAGCAGGAGCCGCCGCTGCCCAGCGCCATGATCGATCGGGCGGCGCAGGAATCGCCCGACGTCCTGGCCTCGATCGTCACCTGCCGCTCGACCACGACGACCCGGCTGCGCCGCGACCTGCGCGGCGATCTCGACAACATCGTCCTGATGGCGATGCGCAAGAATCCGTTGCGCCGCTATCAATCGGCGGAACAGCTGTCGGCCGATCTCGAGCATCACCTGGCCGGCGAACCCGTGCTGGCCACCCGCGACAGCTGGCTGTACCGGACGCGCAAGTTCGTGGCCCGACACACGCTGCCCGTCACCCTGTCCGCCGTGGCTGTTCTGCTGCTGGCCACCTTCGCGGTCATTACCTTCATCCAGGCACGTCACATCGCGCGCGAACGCGACGTGGTGGCTGCCGAACGGTCGCGGGCCGAGCAGGTATCGTCGTTCCTGGTCGAACTGTTCCAGCTGTCCGATCCATCGAAGAGCCGCGGCAATCAGGTCACGGCACGCGAACTGCTGGATATCGGCGCGCGCCGCGTCAATGTCGGGCTCGCCGACCAGCCGGAAACGCGCGCCACGCTGCTCGGCACCATCGGCCGCGTCTACAGCAGCCTCGGCCTGTATCCGGATGCGGTCGGCCTGCTCGAAGAAGCGCTCGGATCGAGCATCGCGATTCATGGCCCCGAGCACGAGGAAGTGGCCGCGGCAATGGTCGCGCTAGGCGGCGTCCTGTGCGAACAGGGCAAGCTCGATGACTGCGAGCGGCAATTGAGTGCGGCCCTCGCCATGCAGCAGAAACTGCAGGGCCCGACGGCGATCGAGATCGCTCCTACCCTGCTTGCTTACGCCAAGCTGTCGCAACAGCGCGGCGCCCTGGACGTGGCGGAGAAATACTACGAAGGGAGCCTCGCGCTGTACCGCCGCAATGGCCAGGAGCGCTCGACCGAAGCGGCCTCCGCCATGAACGACATGGCCGGCCTGTACGTGTATCGCAGCGATTTCGCCAGGGCCGAAACCCTCTATCGCGCGGCGCTGGACATCGACCGGCAGACGCTCGGCCAGGATCATCCGCAGGTCGCCATGCACGTGCACGACATTGCCGTTGCCCTGCAGATGCAGGGCAAGCTGCCGGAGGCCGAACCGCTGTACGCCGAATCGACGCAGATGCTGCGGCGGATTCTCGGTCCGACGCATCCGAGCACGCTCGATGCGCTCGCCAATTACGGACGCTACCTGCGCCGCAGCGGCGACCTCGATCACGCCGAACAGGTGCTGAGCGATGTACTCGCAAACGACCGTATCGCCCGCGGTCCGCAACACGCCTTCGTGGGGCATGACCTGGTGAGCCTCGCGAACGTGCGGCTCGACCAGGGGAACTTTGCCGGGGCAGAACAGGATCTGCGCGCCGCACTCGCGATCTACAAGGAGGCGTTACCTGCAGAGCACCCTTACGTCGCCTCCGCCTTGTCGGCGCTGGGGCGCGCCGAACTGGGCCAGGGCAATGCAATGGCGGCGGAGAAGACGCTGCTGCAGGCCATCGCGATGGCCGAACGATCGCTTGCTCCGGGCAGCGCACCGGTCATGGTCGCGCGCAACGTGCTTGGCCAGAGCCTGTACGCGCAGGGACGCCTGCCAGAGGCGGCGTCCCTGCTCAACGCCACCTATCAGACGATCGTCACCACGCAGGGCGAGGACGCCGCGCTCGCACGACAGACACGGGCGGCTCTGGCGCAGATCGGCGCCACGAGCCGCTAGCCCGAGAGACAAAGAATCTCCACGGGGTGACACGGGGCAGGAAAGCGGACAAGAAAGCGATCCTTCCACCTCGCGCGCCACGTGGAAAGCTTCGATCTTCTCGCTGGTGCCACCGCGATGATTGAGAGAGGGAGCTATTTCCCGCCAAGGAACATGCGATACGCCGGGTTGTCGGTCTCCTCGGCGAACACATAGCGCAGCTCACGTACATGCAGATCGAAGTCGATGCTGTCTGCCGGGGGCACCTGGACGCCCGCCAGCACACGACCGTAGTCGGAGCCGTGATTGCGATAGTGGAACAGCGTGATGTTCCAGCGCGTGCCGATCGCGTGCAGAAATTTCAGCAGCGCGCCCGGGCGCTCGGGAAATTCGAAGCGGAACAGACGCTCGTCCCCGAGGTTGCCTGGATGGCCGCCGACCATGTAGCGCACATGCAGCTTTGCCATTTCGTTGTCGCTGAGATCGACGACCGGGTAGCCGGTCTCCCGCAGGGTGGCGATCACCTGTTCTTTTTCACGCCGACCTTCGGTCAGCGCCAGGCCCACGAACAGGTGCGCGGGGCCATTCTCGCTGTAGCGATAGTTGAACTCCGTGACGCTGCGCCGGCCCAGGGTTTCGCAGAAACGCAGGAAGCTGCCTTTCTGCTCGGGAATTTCCACCGCGATGGTCGCCTCGCGCTGACCGCCGACATCACCGCGTTCGACTACGTGCCGCAGGCGGTCGAAGTTCATGTTGGCGCCGGAGTTGATCCCGATGAGCGTGCGACCGCTGCAGTCCTCGCGAGCTGCGTATTTCTTGATGCCGGCCACGGCCAGCGCGCCCGCCGGTTCGACGATGGCGCGATTGTCCTCGAAGATGTCCTGAATCGCGGCGCAGATCTCGTCGTTGCTGACCACGATCACTTCATCGACATATTGCTGGCACAGCCGGAACGGCTCTTCGCCGACCCGCCGCACGGCCACGCCGTCGGCGAAGGTGCCGACGCGCTCCAGAGTCACACGCTTGCGCGCCTGCAACGACTGATACATCGCATCCGCGTCGTCCGGCTCGACGCCGATGATGCGGATCTTCGGGAACAGGCTCTTCACATAGACTGCGATGCCGGCAATCAAGCCGCCGCCGCCCACCGGCACGAAGATGGCGTCGATCTCATCGCCAGCGCGCTGGCGCAGGATTTCCACACCGATCGTGCCCTGACCGGCGATGACATCCGGATCGTCGAAGGGATGAATGAAGGCGAGCTGCCGTTCACCCATCAGCTTCACCGCATGCTCATAGGCCTGGTCGAAGTCGTCGCCGTGGAGCACCACGTCGCCGCCACGATCGAGCACGGCCCGCACCTTGATCTGCGGCGTGGCCACCGGCATCACGATCGTCGCGGCAATGCCGCGGCGTCTGGCGGCCAGCGCCACGCCCTGCGCATGATTGCCGGCCGACGCACAGATCACGCCCCGACTCGCCACAGTCTGCGACAGATGCGAAATGCGGTTGTAGGCGCCGCGAATCTTGAACGAGAACACCGGCTGCAGATCTTCGCGTTTGAACAGCACCGTGTTGCCGCTCCGCTGGCTCAGGCGCGGCGCTGTCTCGAGCGGTGACTCGATGGCCACGTCGTAGACGCGAGCCTTGAGAATGCGTTCCAGGTAATTATTGGCCAGAGCGTCGTTGGACATGAGTCGATACAGAGATGTCAGGCCCGGTACGGTAGCAGGAAAGTAGGCAATAATACCGACCCCACCCTGACCCGGCCTGCCCCGTCGATGCACGACTGCGAACGCGATCCAACCACACGACTCACACGCCGCGATCTGCTCACTTCCACGGTCGCGGGCGCACTGACCGCCGCCGCGCTGGGCACGGGCAGTACTGCCCAGGCGCAGTTCGAGCCGCCGGCGATCACCAAGGAACTGTGGCAGTGGGTGCGGATGCAACCCGTCGCGGACGTTCGCGAAGCATGGATGAACACGGCCAGCGCAGGCTCCACCCTGCGCATGTCGATGGCGTCCGAATACCGGGCCAGGGAAATCCAGAGCAACGAACTGCCCTCGTTCGCCTCCGGCACCCGCTGGAGCAGCGAAAGCACCCGGCTCGCCACTCGCTTTGCCCGCTTCTGCGGTTGCGATCCCGATGAAGTCCTGTTCACGCGCGGCGCAGGCGAAGCGCTGAGCCTGGTCGCTGCTGGCCTCGACCTGTCGAGCGGCGATGAAGTGGTCACCACCACCCAGGAACATCCCGCCGCGCTCAGTCCGTGGCTGGTGCTGGCGCGACGTCGCGGCATCGTGGTCAGGCAGGTGGCCTTGCCGGCCCATCCCGCCACGCCACAGGCGCTGTTCGATGCACTGGCTGCTGGCTTCACGGACCGCACGCGCGTCGTGCTGGTGAACCACATCCAGTACGCGGATGGCACCGTCATGCCGGTACGCGAACTGTGCTTCCTGGCGCGGACCCGCAATGTGGTTTCTGTCGTGAACGGATCGCAGGCGCTCGGCGTGCTGAACTTCCAGATCCATGACCTTGCCTGCGACTTCTACGCTGCGGGCTTCCACAAGTGGCTCGCGGGATCGCACGGCAGCGGCCTGCTGTTCGCACGGCGCGAAATGCAGGATCGGCTCTGGGCGACGGAACCGCGCGGCTTCGATTCATCGCCGCCGATCAACACGCCGACCCGGTCGGCGGGCAACGACGATGTCCCGGCGGCGCTGCATAAATTCGGTAACGTGGTCCCGCAACTATGGCCTGCATTGCGCGGCAGTGAGGCGGCCCTCGATTTCCAGGAGCAGATCAACCGGGCGCGCATCGAGGCGCGCATGCGCGAACTGGTGCTGTACGCGCGCATGCGACTGCCGCAGGTGCCGGGCGTGGAGATCCTCACGCCCGCCGCGCCGGGCATGTGGGCCGGCATCCTGACCTTCCGCATGCCAGGCCGCATCGCCAGCGACGTGGCGACGGCGCTGGCCCGCATCAATCGCGTCCACATTGCCGCGCCCCATCTACCGACGGGCGCCGATGCACTGCGCCTGTCGCTGGGCATTTTCAATTCACACGATGAGATCGATCGTTTGATCAGCGGTCTGCAACATCTGCCGAAGCTCTAGGAAAATCCATGGAGCGTTCCTACTTGTTGCTGACCGGTGGCCTGAGCGGACTCGTGAGCCTGCTGGCGCATTCGGTCCTGTGGTCGATCGCGGAGATGCTGCATCCACGCATGCGGGTCGCCAATGCGTCGAACCGTCAGCTCGACGTTCCGGACATCCTGCTGCACCTGTTCGCCGGCGTCGGCCTCGGCGGTTTGTTCTGGATCAGCTGGGGACTGGCCGCGCTGGTCGATGTGACCTGGTGGCTGCGTGGACTGATCTTCGGCGCTGTCACGAGCCTGATGGTCGCAACACCCGCGGTGATCAGCATGAACCGCGCCGCTCACTCACCTCCCAGCGTCGCGTTGCTGATCGCGAGCCGCTGGGTGACGACCTGTGTGCTGGCGGGACTAGCCTGCGCGTGGAGCTGGCAGAGAGGAAGCTACTAGCGACGAGTCGCCAGTAGCTGGCTGGCCGACGGGCTAACGGTCCGACTGGCTGACCGGCTGACTGGCCCGAGTCTGATCTCGCTTGTGTTGGCCGGTTGGCCGAACATCCGACTGAAACCGGAACTCCACACAGGGAGTCTGCGAGCCGGGCTGGCCAGCTCGCTTTTCACCGTTATCGATCCAGAAACTCTTTCGCTACCGCCGCGAACCGTTGCGGCGCGGCGCTGAGGAAGCCCTGACCGAAATCGGACACGTCGAGCATCGAGGAACTCGGCAACGCCGAACGGGCGCGCGGTGCGGTGTCCCAGAATTCATCCTTCAATCGCAACACGAGCGTCTGCTGACGCACGAGCGGCAGGCGTTCGCCGACCGCATAATCAGCCAGCGTCGCCGCGGCGCGTGCGCCGGCCACACCTGCGCGCAGCCGATCGCTGAAATCTTCGGCCACGGCAGAGACAGGAACGCCAGGACCGCGGGTCTCCAGTGCACGACGCCAGTCTTCGATCACGTCGCTGCCATCGTCGCGCATGCCTTGCGGCAGCACGGTCACACGATCCTGTGGCGCATAGCCCGGGACACCCCAGACCATCATGCGCCGCACCTGCTGCGGACGGGCGATGGCCAGTTCCGCGCCCACCAGGGCACCGAGCTGATAACCGAACACATCAACGGAGCGCAGACGCAGGCTGTCGATGAAATCGCCGATGGCGCCCGCCAGGTCCGCTACCGAAAACTTGCCGACCGGCGCATCGGATGTACCGTGGCCCGGCAGGTCGACGGCATAGACGCTGCGGTCCGTGCCGAGTTCGCGCAACATCGGCGCAAAGAAACGTCCCGAGCCCCCCGCGTGATGCAGGCAAAGCAATGGCGTGCGTTCATCGAAACCGCCGCCCGACGGATACGCGGTCCAGACGTGGACCTGGCCGAACCGCGACTCGGCATAAGAGCGACGAAGTTGCACGGAAGCCGGTTGCGGCAACGGCAGGCGACCACGGTTTTTTGCTTGAATCACTTTGAGGAAACCCTCGCTGGTTAGCGACGACGCAACTCACTGCGCCACAGTCGATGTAGACGCGAATCTTACGGGCCTGTCCCGACGCGGAAATGGATGCAGGTCTCAGGCTGGACACTCACCATCACTTCATCGCAAGGGCAGGCAACTTACGTCACCTTCGATACACTCTTGGAAACGCATTCGAGGCCGAGGTTCCTGATGAACATCACAGTTCCGGCAACGCACAGAATTAAGGGAAAACCGTATCTGGCGCCGATACTGTGCGCTGCTCTGGCAATTTTCGCGTTCGTTGAACGCAGCGCGGCCGCCGAGCCCTACAGCGCCGCGGCCATGTGGACGTTGAAGCGACTCGGCGCTCCCGCGATTTCTCCGGACGGCCGCCTCGCTGTCGTCCCTGTGACCGCGTACGACGTCGACAAGAACAAAGGCGATAGTGATCTGTGGCTGGTGCCGACCAAGTCGGGAAAACCGCGACAGCTCACCAGCGGCACATCCAGCGATTCCTCACCGACGTGGAGCCCTGATGGCGGATTGATCGCTTTCGTTTCCAAACGCGGCGACGACCTGGAATCGCAGATTTATGTCATCGCCGTGGATGGCGGCGAAGCGCGACGGATCACCAATGTGCCCACCGGCGCCACCGCACCCAAATGGTTTCCTGATTCGCGTCGCATCGCCTTCATCTCGCAGGTCTGGCCCGACCTCGGAACCTGGCCGGAAATGGCGGCACGCAAGAAAGAACGCGACGACTCGAAAATGACGGCGACGGTCTGGGACAAGGCGCCGTTCTCGTACTGGGATCACTTCCTCGACGATCGCCAGCCGCATGTCTACTCCATCGGTATCGAAGGCGGTGAACCGAAGGCAATCACGCTCGGCTCCGGTCGCTGGCTCGATGTCGGCGAGGCCGATCAGACCTCGTACGATCTTTCGCCCGATGGCGCCGAGATCGCCTTCTCCGCCAATGTCGATACGAGCGGCATCGATGGCAACTTCGACATCTTCGTCATGCCGGTCGACGGCGGCGACGCTCGCAACATCACCAGTGACAATCCGGCTGACGATGTCACGCCCCTGTACAGCCCGGATGGCCGGCTGCTCGCGTACCGCCGCCAGACGATCAAGGATTTCTACGCCGATCGCGCCCGCCTGATGCTCTTCGACCGGCGGGCCAGCACGACACGCAACCTGACAGAGGACTGGGATCGTTCAGCCGACGGCATCGTCTGGTCACCGGACTCACATACCCTGTTCGGCGCCGTCGAGGACGCCGGCACGCGCCGCGTCTATCGCTTCGATGCAGGCGGCGGCACGCCCCGCCCAGTGACGGGCGCGAGCAGCTTCGGCTCGCTGGCGGTCGCAGGCAGCGGACCGGTAATCATCGGCCTGCGCGAAAGCTTCTCGGAGCCGCCCACGCTGATCAGCGTCATCGCGCGCACCGGCGCCGCCACCAAGCTCAGTGATTTCAACGATGCGACGCTGGCGAACCTGACACTCGGCAAGGTCGAAAGCGTCACATATAAAGGAGCCAACGGCGACGACGTGCAGATGTGGGTGGTCTATCCGCCGAATTTCTCGCCCGATCGCAAATGGCCCCTGCACCTGCTGTTGCACGGCGGTCCGCACAATGGCGTGGCCGATGCGACACAGTGGCGCTGGAACGCGCAGGTGTTCGCCAACTGGGGTTACGTCACCGCCTGGCACAACTTCCACGGCTCGAGCGGCTTCGGCCAGGCATGGGCCGATTCGATCACGAAGGAATGGGCGGAGCTGCCGTACCAGGACACGATCAAGGCGGCGGAATGGTTTACGGCGCAGCCATGGGTCGACGCTGAACGCCTGTCGGCCGGTGGCGGCAGCTATGGCGGTTATCTCGCCACGCTGTTGCTCGGCAAGCCGCATCCGTTCAAGGCACTGGTTGCACACGCTGCGGTCTACGACCTGTACACGCACAAGGCCACCGATTTCGGCGCGACCCGACAGAGGTATGGCGAGTACTGGGAAGACTTCGAACGCGTGAACCGCAATTCGCCGCACATGTTCGCCGCGAACTTCAACACGCCGACGCTGATCATTCATGGTCAGCTCGACATGCGCGTCAACGTCAATCACGGTTTCGAGCTGTTCAATACGCTGCAGCGGCGGGGCGTGCCCAGCAAGCTGGTGTACTACCCTGACGAGAATCACTGGATCCTGAAGCCGCAGAACTCCCTGTTCTGGTATGAGACCAATCGCAAGTGGCTCGAGCAGTACAACAAGCCCGGCCCGGGCGCCGCGGTGTCCGCAGCCGCCACCGAGTAGAAACGATGCCGCCCTTCGTCGTAACTGAGTGTTGGCAGCGACATGAAATCAGGCAATGACGTAGCGGCGGCGCACCCTTGTGTGATGTGATCAGCAATGTCCGAATGAGTAATCTCGCCGCCAAAGTGCGCCGCCTATACTCGAATTTCCACATGTGCGCACCTCGGTATTGCAACGTTGTCCCGGTTCCCGCTCCTGCTTTTCATCGTATTGCTGCAATGGCTGACCGGCTGCTCTGATGCGCAGGCACAGGGCGGCGCTGCGCCCGTGACGCTCGAGAATCGCTGGTCGTATCAGTGGGAAAATCCTCAGCACGCCAGCAATGCGCCGCGATGGCAATCAGATGGTGCCGACTGGGTGCCCACGGTCTCGCCGGCCAATCCTCCCGGCCGTGCTGATCACCTGATCCTGTGGCTGAAGCTCGATCTGCCGTCGGGTGAATGGCGCGATCCACACCTGTTCATCAGCAGTGTCGATTTCAACATCGCGATCTTCGATCGCAACGGACGGCGTCTGTACCAGTTCGGCGAGTTCGACGCCGAGGGCCGCGGCCGTTTTTCCGGCTGGCCCTGGCATCTGATCTCCCTGCCACAGGCGGATCTGGGACAGCCGATCTACCTGCGCGTTTTCTCGGACTATCGCGACATCGGCCTGGCAGGCGACGTCTTGGTCGGCGAACGCGCCGACCTGCTGCAGCGGGTTTTCTCGCGAGGCTTCGTCGGCATCGCCTTCGCCATCGTCGTGTTCCTGGTCGGACTGATCAGCATGTGCCTGGGCCTCATCAAGCGCGACCGGCCGATGGCCATCGCTACCGGGATGCTGTCCTTCGATCTGGCGCTGATGATGTTTGCGGAGAACGAACTGAACCAGCTCGTCGCTTTCGCACCGCTGTTCTGGCGACAGCTGGCCGCGTACACCTACTTCATGGTTCCGGCCCTGCTCGCCGGCATCATGCTGGCGTGGTTTCGGACGTCGCCGCCGCGCAGCGCCTATGCGGTCATCGCGGTATCCATGACGTTCGTCCTGGGCATACTGGGACTGTCGACACTTGGCAGCTTTTCCTTCGTCAATGCATACCCAGTGTTCGACGTGCTGTTCATCAGCCTGGTGCTGGTACTGCTGGTCGATGGCGCGTTGCACCTGCGCCCGGTCAATCTCGAAAGCGGCCTGATGGTCGGCGGCATCTCGCTGGTCTTCATTTCCCTGCTCGTCGACATGGCGAGCGCCTCTGGCCTCATCCCCTGGATCGGGCGCGCCGGTCAGTGGGGACTCGCGTGCTTCGCGCTGTCATCGCTCGGCATGTATCTCGTGCGTGACTGGCGCCAGCAGCATGAATTGCGGCGGCTGCAGCACTCGCTGGAACAGCAGGTCGAGGAGCGCACGCGCGAACTGACGGCCAGCCAGGAAAAGCTGCTGCAACTGGCGCACGAGGATCCGCTCACCGGATTGCTCAATCGCCGCGCCTTCATGACGCATGCGCTACAGATCACCGCGCAGGCCATGCGCCACGGTGAACCGCTGGCGCTGGTGCTGTTCGACGTCGATCACTTCAAGACATTCAACGATCAGCACGGTCATGCCGTCGGCGACGAAGTGCTGCGGGCCATTGCCGACGTCGTCAGGAGCAACAGCCGTGCCGGCGACCTGCTGTGCCGTTACGGCGGCGAAGAGTTCGTCATGCTCATGCCGCATACCTCGGCAGAGGCGGCGCAGATTTCAGTGGAGCGGCTGCGCGTGGCGATTGCCGGCCTCGAGGTGCAAGGGCTCAATGGACGCGTGCTGAGCGTGAGCGTCAGCATCGGACTGGTGGTGCTGAGCGAACCTGCGCGCAAGTTGCAGGATCCCGAGCGCATGCTCGATCAGATCCTGTCGCAGGCCGACGCGGCGATGTATCAGATCAAGAACAGCGGCCGTAACGGCGTCAACCTGACTTACGGCCTGTGGTCTGCCGACACGGGCGCCTGGACCGCCCGACAAGGGATGTCACGCTGAGCGCTGCCTCGTAACGGCATCGCTATTGCAACCACGCCATCCCGTCGGGGCTCTTGCCGGTGTCGATGGTGCGGCTCACCTTGAGCAGCGCCAGATCGATGACCGCGATGCGATTGGCGCCTGACACGGCGACATAGGCGTTCCTGCCATCCGGCGCGATCAGAATGCCTGTTGGCGCTGCGCCTAGCGCCAGTCGCGCCTGCTCCGCGCGGCTCGCCACATCGATGATCACGAGTTCGCCGCCGGCCAGATCCGAGATCAATACCCGCTTGCCGTCGCGCGTGAACTTCAACCGGTTCGATCGCCTGGTTCCCGCATCGAACGTGTCTACGACCTTCGCACTGGCGATGTCGATGATGGAGACCCGACCGTCGCGTGAGTGCGCTGTCCACAGCTGACGACCGTCCGGCGATTGATCGAGACCCTCGGGCCCGGCGCCGACAGCCACCAGGGCCTGCTGCCATTCATCCTCCGCACCGCGCGCGATGATGCTGACGGTGTTGGAACCCATGTTGGCGGCGAACAGCTTCTGGCCATCGTGCGACGCCAGCACCATGTGCGTGCCTTCCTGGCCGGTCTCGAATTGCCAGTCGACTCTCTGTGACGCAGGATCGAAGCGCGCCACGCGCTTGCTGGCCTCGGAGGTGAAGTACGCCTGACCGCCCGAGAACGACAGTCCGTGAGGACGAAGCAGTTCGCCCAGATCCACACGCCTGATCTCGACGCGCTCAGGCACATCGATCACCGAGAGCGTATTGCCCGCGACACTGGCGCCGTAGTTGCTGACGACCGCCAGCCGGCCATCGGCCGACAGCTCGATTTCGTGCGGACCTTCGCCGGTCCCGATGGTCTTGAGCGTCCTGCCGGTCGAAGGCTCGATGAACGAGAGCGTTGCATCACCCTTGTTCAGCACCAGTAACTCGGCGGCAGGCGCCGGCAACGACAGCAGCAACGCAAGAACAGCCAGCATGACTTCATGACGGCACTCCTCACCGGGGCACGTAGGCGATGCACTCCACTTCCACGCGCGCATTCATCGCGAGGCCACTGGCCGCGAAGGCACTGCGTGCGGGGAACGGCTGCTTGAAGAACTCGCGATAGACCGTGTTGAACGCCGGCCATTCGGCAATGTCGGCGAGGAACACCGTGCATTTGACGACATCGCCGAGCGACGAACCATTGCGTTCGAGCACATCCTTGATGTGCTGCAAGGTCTGGCGCGCTTCGGCGGCGATGCCGCCGGGAACGACCTTGCCGTCCTTGTCGCCGATCTGGCCGGCCAGAAACATGAAATCGCCGGCTCGCACCGCTTCCGAGAACGGCAGATTGCGGGCCAGCGATTCCGGGGTGTTCAGAAACTCCGGCCGGGCAGGCTCGGCGGACAACACCGGTCCGGCAAGCGACAGACCGACAGTGAGCGCGAGGACCGGACGGACGGATACGACACGCATGTGGACTCCTCAAGGAACGATGAAGTCGCCAACCATGCAGCAGTCCACTGCCGATGCCAAGCACAACGGCCTGCGCGGACACCAGGTCTCACGACTTTCTGCTACCTTGCAGAACCTCCTGGCAATACGGTTGCGACGCTGTCTATGACCGCCGCCGCTCTCTGGACGCTCGCCATCCTGCTGATCGTTGTCGGTGCGCTCGGCATCATCCTGCCGGCGCTGCCTGGCATTCCGCTGATGTTCGCGGGCATGGTCGTCGCCGCCGCCATCGATGACTTTCAGCGCATCGGCTGGGTGACGCTCGCCGTGCTCGGCTTCCTGACCCTGCTCTCGGTCATCGTGGAATTCGCGGCATCGGCGCTGGGCGCGAAGCATGTCGGCGCCAGCAAGCGCGCCATCACCGGCGCGCTGCTGGGCACGGTCGTCGGCCTGTTCTTCGGCATTCCCGGCCTGATCTTCGGCCCCTTCGTCGGCGCACTCATTGCGGAGCTGACGGTGCACGGACGGTTCGAGCAGGCGGGTCGCGTCGGCGTCGCCACGTGGATCGGCCTCATCTTCGGCACACTCGTGAAAATCGCCATCGCGTTTGCGATGCTCGGCATCTTCGTGCTCGCGTACTTCATCGAATAAGCGCGGTCGCGGTCCTTCGTCTCTCCGGGTACGTCACCATTTGGATAACTTCACTCATACGCTCGCTGGCGTCCTCGTCGGCGAAACACTGGCGCAGGTCACCTCACCAAGTCCGAACGGTCTGTCCCAGCAGCAGCGGCGCAATCTGCTCGTAACGCTGATGGCGGTCGGCAGCAACCTGCCGGACCTCGACTTCCTGTCGTCGGCTTTCCAGGGCGGCAAGCTCGACTACCTGATCGAGCATCGCGGCCACACACATACCGTGATCGGCGCACTGGTCGCCGCAGCACTGCTGTATATCGCCTGCGAAGTCTGGTGTCGCTGGCGCCGCTGGCCGCTGGTCCGCCGCGATCGCTGGCATCTCGCCGGCGCCGCAACGTTGAGCCTGCTGCTGCACATCGCGATGGATTTCACCAACAACTATGGTGTGCATCCTTTCTGGCCCTTCGACAACGACTGGCGTTACGGCGACACCATCTTCATCTGGGAGCCGCTGCTGTGGGCTGCCGCCGCGCCGCTCGTCTTCGTTCTGCGTACGAGGCTTGCGCGTGCCCTCGTGGCCTCACTGCTGCTCGCCGCTATCGCGGCCTGCTTTGGCAGCGGCCTGGTTCCCGTGGGCTTTGCACTGCTCATGACGACACTCACCGGAACGATGCTGGTGGTGGGCCACCAGGCACCCCGCCGCGTTGCCTTGGTCAGCGCCCTGGCGGCGTGGCTCACGGTCACTGCGGGCTTTGCGATCGCGCGCAACGCCACCGAACACCAGGTGCGACGTTACGTCGCCGGCCACTTCCCCGACATGACGGTGCTCGACTACGTGCTCACGCCGATGCCTGCCACTGCGGTGTGCTGGGACGTGATGCTGCCGATGACGGACGCGAATCGTTACGTGATCCGGCACGGCACCTGGTCGCTGTGGCCGGATGTGCTGCCGGTGGAGCATTGCCGCGGTCGCGATCTGTTCCGGGATGTGACGGCGCCGCTGACGCCTGTCGCAGACGAGCAGTCACCCATCGTCCTCTGGCACGGCGAAGCCGTCATGCCGCGAACAACCTTGCCGCGACTGGCCGCCACCCACTGTGACGCCGCGCGGTTCATGCGTTTCGCGCGTGTGCCGTGGGCGATGCAGCGCGAGTCGACGTGGATTCTTGGCGACCTGCGTTACGACCGCGAACCCGGCCTGGGATTTGCGGAGATCGAACTGGGTACTGACGCGGCGACCTGTGTTTTGCCGCCGTGGAATCCGCCGCGGGGCGATCTGCTCGGTGAATGAGCAGCAGAGCATGCGTACGGCGCGAAGCAAGATCTCTACGGGGAACACAGGGACGGAATTCGGAATCAGATTTCCCCGGCTCCGCGACGCCCTTGATCATTTGATAAAGGGATCGCGACAGTAACTGCGCAGAAGATTTCTCTGCGGCCCCGTGATCCCCGTGTCCCCCGTGGAGTTTTCTTTTCTCTGTTTTGGGATCAGCTCTTGCGCTTCGCGGAGAACGTTCCTTCGCCGAACGAACCGAAGGTGGCCTTGCCCTTCATGGTGTCGCCTTCGATGATGCCGTTGTAGTCGATGCGCAGATCCATGCCCTGCACGCTGATCGTGAATCCGAATGCGACGTCAGTACCCTCCAGTGTGCCGGCGATATCGGTGGCGCCCATCTGGCCCGATACCTTGCCGGCCAGGGCGTTGCCGGTTTGAGTGACCGTCATGTCGGTGTCCTGCGCGCCCATCGGGCTTTCGGTCGTCAGCACCCAGTTGCCCGAGAGGTTCGGACCCCTGGGTGCGGCCGGCGTCGACGAACACGCCGTCATCACCATGGCGGCGGCAGCGAGTACCAGTACACCTAGCCTGCTCATGCGTAGTCCCCCTTCGGTTGAGTCCTGTTGACCGTAGCGCGGCCATCGCACTGTGATCTGTTGTCGCTATTGGATGCCGGTTGGACGGCAAGTATGCCCTCCGCCACGACCTGTCGCAGCCATGGGTCTTCCCGGCTGAAATGCAAAGATTCGCCAGGAACATCCGATCGATACTGCAACGTCAGTCACCGGGAGTGCTTCCATGCGGGTCCTCGAATCGCTTTGCTGCCTGCTCTTTTCGTTGTGTGTCGCTGCGGCCGCACCGGCCGAGACTCCGGAGCAGTTGGCGCAGCAGGTGCGCGACGCAGAAACGGCGTTCGCCGCCACCATGGAGCGACGCGACCATGCGGCCTTCGCCTCGTACATCGCCGAGGACGCCGTGTTCTTCGACAAGGCGGCCGCGCTGCGCGGTCGCGAAGCCATCGCTGCGGGTTGGAAGCCGTTATACGAGGGTCCACACGCGCCGTTCTCGTGGCACCCCGAATCGGTCGAGGTGCTGGCAAGCGGCACGCTCGCACACAGCAGCGGTCCGATACTCGATCCGCAGGGCCAGCGCGTCGGTACGTTCAATTCGGTCTGGCGCCGCGGCGCCGACGGCCGCTGGCAAGTCGTGTTCGACAAGGGTTGCGATGCCTGCGCGTGTGCGCGCATTACCAAACATTAGCCGGGCAATCAAACTTACGGTTCGTTACTACCTTGTGCTTGCGGCAATCCGCGGCTTGCGTCAAATATAGACGCGTCTTCATCCAAGCTACGGACACACTCATGTCGAATAACTTCACAAGCAAAACACTGCTCGTGATCGCGGCCGCCGCCGCGGTCGCTGCGCCGGTCGGCGCCCTCGTCGCCCACGACGAACACGCCACCGGCATCTACAAGGTGCGTCACGAGGAGTATGAAAAGCTCGGCGATGCCTTCAAGACGATTCGCGACCAGACCAAAGCCAGCACGCCGGACACCGCCGCCATCAAGAGCGCCGCGGCAGTCGTGACTCGAGCCTCTGTCCAACAATACAACTGGTTTCCCGCGGATTCCGGCCCCAGAGCCGGCGTGAAGACCCGCGCCAAGGCCGAGATCTGGAGCCGGCCGGAGAAATTCGCCGCCGCGCAGAAGCTGTTCGAAGAACAGGCCGGCAAACTCAATACGGCCGCTGCGGCCGGTGATTTCCCAGCCGTAAGCGCCCAGTTCGGCGAAGTGGGCAAGAGCTGCAAGAACTGCCACGACAATTTCCGTACGCCGGAAAAGTGAAATAGCAGCTCCACTGAGGCCGCAGAGAGCACGGAGCCATCGGTTCTGACATCTCTGGGGCCTCGGCCCTCCGCGCGTGAAATCCAGACTGCAGAGCATCGAACCCGCAATTCCCATGTCGTCGACCCAGACCCACTCCCGCGTCCGCATCTGGGACGCGCCGACCAGACTCGTCCACTGGCTGATGGTGGCGCTGCTGGCATTCTCCTGGTGGACGGCGGAGAACGGCAATCTCGAGTGGCACCTCTACAGCGGCCTGACGCTGCTGGGCCTGCTGGTATTCCGCATCTACTGGGGATTCTTTGGCAGCCAGACGGCGCGCTTCGGCAGCTTCGTCAAAGGCCCACGCACCGTGTGGTCCTACCTGCGCGGCACGGACAATGACTCGCGGGACGTGACACCAGGACACAATCCCCTCGGGGCACTGAGTGTCGTGCTGCTGCTGTTGCTGCTGATCGGACAGGTGACACTCGGCCTGTTCGCGGTCGATGTCGACGGCATCGAGTCCGGCCCGCTGTCGCATCTGGTGAGTTTCGGGACCGGCCGCGACTGCGCCGAGCTGCACGAGACGCTGTTCAACGTCCTGCTGGCATTCATCGGCCTGCACATCGCCGCCGTGCTGTATTACCAGCTGTTCCGTCGCGAGAACCTGATCGCGGCCATGATTCACGGCAAGCGTTCGCTGCCCTCGCCGGTCTCGTCCTCTGCCGCGCAACTGTCGCTGCCGAAGTTGATTGTCGGCATCGTCCTCGCCTGCCTCGCCGTGTGGTACATCCGCCAGGGTTGAAGCGGAATCGCCGCAGCTCCCACACTGCGCGCATGGAAGTCCTGCTGTTCTTTGCTGTATTCGGCAGCGTGCTCGCACTGGTGCTGTTCAGCCTCTACCAGCGCGCCAGGCAGGTCCATGCATTGGTGCACGAAGGCGTTCCCATCGCCGGCGTCGTGACGCGGAAGCATCGCTTCACGCAGAAGAACCGCGCGCGATTTTCGCTGCATTACGAGTACACGCCCAATGGCCGGACGCGCCACGGCCGCGCGTTCGTTTCGCGCGAGCAGTTCGAGTCACATAGCGAAGGCCAGATGCTGCGCGTGCGTTACCTGGCCCGCAAACCTTCGGTCTCCGCGCCGGAATTCGTCCTCGATCAGGCCCGCCGGGCGCAGCGCTGAGCCGCAGCGTCGATCCATGCAGCGGCAGCTGCTGCGGGTTGCGTTAGGACCACGGATGAAGGCGTGCTTAGGACATTCCATGATCCGGCGTCGGGCAGTCGATGAATCCACATGAACTGCATTCAACTGAGAGATCCATAGCGTTTCTTCCCCGCTATTAGAGCTCTACTGCGGGGGTGTTCGCCGCTTCAGCCGAGACGACGTGTTCAGACTCCTGCATCGATTCCGCTCCCGTAGCCTGCGCCATTGCGTGATCGCATCGGTCGCCGTCGGCGTCCTTCTCTTGACGACAACCCAGTTCCTGGTCACCGGCGACTTCGTCAAGGATCAGTTGCTGGAGATCGAAACGAAGGATGGCTTCACCCGGCTGCGCAGCCTGCAGCACGCCCTGCTCCAGCTGACCGAGGATCTCGAAGCCACCACGGCCGACTGGTCGCAGTGGGATGCGACGTGGCAGTTCGCGACCGGTGCGCTGCCGCGGTATGCCGCCGACAATCTCAATGCGAAGTCGCTGCAACAGCTGCGGCTGAGTTTTCTGATCATCGCCGATCAGCACGGTCGGCCCGTGTTCGCGAAGTCCGTGTCGGGTGACGGCGTGCACTTGCTCGAGCCGCCCGCCGATATCGTTGCGATGGCGGCAGGCACGGGTCCCTTGAGCGGCGCCAGCGATCCGCTGCGCAAGCTCACCGGCCTCATTGCAGCGACTGACGACATGTACCTGGTCAGCTCGCAGCCGGTGCTGCTCTCCAGTGCCAACGGTCCACCGCGTGGGCGAATGATCATGGGCCGCTCCGTCACCAGTATCATCATTCCGAGGCTGCGACGAATCACGGCAGAAGCGCCGGGGCTGTCGCCCGCTCTCATCGACGACGTAGCCCGTTCGCTCACATTGCGTCGTGACGGCAACGAGGCGCTCGCGCTGTCCAACGACACGCTCCACGGCTTCACGCAGCTCACCGATGTGTGGGGACGCCCGGCCGGCTCCCTGCAGCTGCAGATGACCCGCCCGACCCAGGTCATGCTGGCACACGGGCGGCAGTACCTGCTGATCACCACCCTCGGCGTGGGTGTGATCTTCTGCGCCATCGCACTCTTCATTGCGCGTATCAGCCTGATTCGTCCCATCGAACGCCTGTCGGCCGCGGTCGAACAGATCGGCAAGGGTGGTCAGACCGACGCGCGCATTCCAGTGGAGGCGATGGCGCGGGAATTCCGCACTCTGGCGCTCGCCATCAACGACATGCTGCAACAGGTGGGACAGCAGCAGGAGATGCGACGCGATCGCGACGCCGCGGTGGAAGCGAACCGCCTCAAATCGGAATTTCTCGCCACCATGAGCCACGAGATCCGCACGCCCATGAACGGCGTCCTCGGCATGTGCGAACTGCTGCAACGGACGGACCTCACGCCGCGTCAGCGACATCTGTCCGACACGGTGGTGCGCTCGGCGCGCTCGCTGCTCGGCATCCTCAACGACGTGCTCGATTTCTCCAAGATCGAATCAGGCAGGCTCGACCTGGAATGCGCGCCGTTCTCGCCGGCGGAGATCGTGCAGACCGCGAGTGCACCGTTCCTCGCGGCAGCACAGGCGAAAGGACTGCATTTCATCGTGCGCATGGACACTGCCACACCCGCGCTGATCCTGGGCGATGCGCTGCGTCTGCGACAGATCGTCAACAATCTGCTCAGCAATGCCATCAAGTTCACCGAGCAAGGATCCGTGTCGATCGCCTGCTCCGCCACGCCGCTCGATCGCAGCCGTGTCGAACTGCGCCTCACCGTCGCCGACACCGGCATTGGGATCGCCGCCATGGCCCAGCAGCACATCTTCGATCCGTTCACCCAGGCGGCGGTGAATACGTCGCGTGTATACGGCGGCACCGGTCTCGGACTCGCCATCGTCCGTCGACTGGCAACGCTCATGGGCGGTGAGGTGCAACTGCATAGTGAGGCCGGCCGCGGTTCGCAGTTCATCGTCACCGCCGTGATGCGGCGTGCGACGGACCAGCAGACCTTGCGTGGCTCGCTGGCGGAGGCGACCGGGCCGCGTTTCTCCATCGCCCACGCGCCGCAGATCCTGCTGGCGGAAGACAATGCCGTGAATCGCGAGGTGTTCACGGAGATGCTCGAGCATTTCGGTTGTCGCGTCACCGCTGTCGAGAATGGAGCGCTGGCCGTCGCCGCTGTTGCCGACCGGTCCTTCGACGCGATTCTGATGGACTGCCAGATGCCCGTGATGGATGGTCAGACCGCGACAACGGAGTTGCGGATGCTGGAGCGGGCGACGGCGCAGAAACCGGCGCTCATCATTGCACTGACCGCCGATGCGACGCCTGAGAATCATCAACGCTGTCTGGAAGCGGGGATGGACGCCGTCGTCACCAAGCCGATCACGCATTCCAGTCTGCGCGAAGTGATCATGCGGGCGATGCGACGACCCGCCCCGTCGCCGGCCTGACGCTACTTGCGGTCCGGATACTTCGCCAGCACGGACTCGACGACTGCTTTCGCTTCTTCGTCAGTCAGCTCCGCGGCGTCGAATGCGGCATCCACCGAGCCGCTCCAGACCTGCGCGTTCTTGCTGGCGTCGATCACATCGAGGGTGAACGTGCCGCTCTCACCTTTCTTCTTGCCGATCGGCAAACTGATGCCGACACCACCGCCCACACCGCCCGATCCGCCGCCCATGCCCACGCCAACACGCGGCTTCGACTGTGGGTTCGCCTGCGTCGTCAGATGATGGGCAATACGGCAATCGGCCTTGTCGGTGGCCTGTGTGTAGCCCTTGGCCTCGAGTGTCTGCATGACCGCATTGCGTACCCGCTGATCGGTGAGCGATGCGGCATCCGCATTCGCCGCCGGATTCCACGCAAAGCTCTGGCAGTTCGGCAGGTCGCCGTCGATGCTGTCGACACGCACCTTCGACGGTGTCGATGTGGCGCAGCCCGTCATGGCCACGACCGACAGCAATCCGACCCAGGTTTTCGCTGTGACTCGCATCGGCATGAACCTCTTCGGGAATGATGACGATCTAACGACTGAAACACGCTGCGGGATCCGTGATCGCGAAATAGCGCAGCCGTCGCGGGCGGTCAAGCGGGGGCAGACGCCCAGGGGGAGAACCATGCGCGGGAGCCCGGAAGCATCCCGGGCTCCACGCAACACGTGAAGGCTCTCGCCCGATCCTATTTCCGCGCCTTGAACTTCTTTTTGATGCCGAGAGGCTTGTTCGCCGGCACGAACTCGCGCTTCAAGCGCTGCGTCTGCGTCTTCAGCGCCAGGCTGATCTGCAGCTGCTGACCGCCGACACGCACCTTCTGCAGCGCGCGGAAGATTTCCTTGGGCATGCCGCCGGGCAGATCGACGAAGCTGTGATCTTCGCGGATCACGACCCGGCCGATGTACTTGCCTTCGACACCCGCTTCATTGGCAATGGCGCCGACGATGTTGGACGGCTTGATGCCATGGATCTCGCCGACCTCGACGCGGTAGGTCTGCAGCTCGCTGTCATCGATGCGTTCGTGATGCTTCGCGGGAGCATGCTCACCGTCCGTCTCGAATTCACGACGTTTCACGGGAGCATGACCACCTTCCGGCTCGAACTCGCGGCGTGCAGGACGCTCCTCGCCAGCGCGGTGCTCCGGCTTCTCGAACCTGGGCGGCGCGTGCGGCGTGGCCGCAGGCGTGCGGGGCTCGCGATGCTCACGGGATTCGTGAGCGGAAGGAAATGCCGCGGCACGGGGTTCGCGTTCGCGCTTGCGCTCGAACCTCTGCGGTGTCCTCTCGGCGCGCTCCTCGCGCTCCGGGGCGTGACCACGTGATGTGTCGAGCAGCAGCGGCGTCTTGCCCTGGACAATGCTTGCCAGCGCCGCAGCAATCTCGACAGCAGGTACGTTGTGCTCCTGCTCGTAACGTTCGATCAGATCGCGGAACACGCCGGCACCGCCGGCAGCCAGGGTGTCCGTGATGCGCTGATTGAAACGGTTGACGCGCTGTTCGTTGACATCGTCCATCGTCGGCAGCTGCATCTGCGTGATCGGCTGCCGTGTCGCGCGTTCGATCACGCGCAGCATGTTGCGCTCGCGCGGCGCGATGAACAGGATGGCGTCGCCGCTGCGGCCGGCACGGCCGGTGCGCCCGATACGGTGCACATACGATTCCGGATCGTAGGGCACGTCGAAATTCACCACGTGACTGATGCGTTCGACATCGAGACCGCGGGCCGCGACGTCGGTTGCAACCACGATATCGATCTGGCCTGACTTCAGCCGCGCGATCGTGCGCTCACGCTGTGGCTGTGGAATGTCGCCATTCAGTGCCTCGACCGCAAAGCCGCGCGCTTCGAGACGTTCTGCGAGTTCCGCTGTGGCCTGCTTGGTGCGCGCGAAGACGATCATCGCGTCGAACGTTTCCGCTTCGAGGATGCGGGTGAGCGCATCCAGCTTGTGCATGCCGCTGACCATCCAGTAACGCTGGCGGATATTGTTGGCCGTGGCGGTCTTGCCGCGGATCGTCACCTCGGCGGGCTTGCGCAGATGATTCTGCGCGATGCGGCGCACTTCGGCTGGCATCGTGGCCGAGAACAGCGCGATCTGCCGCGACTCGGGCGCCTGCTGGAGAATCCATTCGACGTCAGTGATGAAACCCATGCGCAGCATCTCATCGGCTTCGTCGAGCACGAAGTAACGCACCGACTTCATGTTCAGTGTGCCGCGCTTCAGGTGGTCCATGACACGGCCAGGCGTACCGACGATGACATGAACGCCGCGACGCAGGCTCTGCAGCTGCGGCGTGTAGCTCTGGCCACCGTAGATCGGCAGCACGCTGAAACCCGGCATGTGCGTTGCGTAGCGCTGGAAGGCTTCGGCTACCTGAATCGCCAGTTCGCGAGTCGGCGCCAGCACGAGTGCCTGCGGCTCACGTAGTGCAAGATCGATCTTCGACAGGATCGGCAAGGCGAATGCGGCGGTCTTGCCGGTGCCGGTCTGCGCCTGACCGACCAGATCGACGCCGTTCAGGATGTGTGGAATCGTCTGAGCCTGGATCGGCGAAGGCGATTCGTAGCCAACATCATTGAGCGCTGCGACAACCGCCGCGCTGAGAGAAAGGTCATTGAAACCGACTGCGATTTCGCCGTCAGAGGGAGCTTGGGAAGACACGGGAAGAACCTCGGAAAAACTGCCGGGGCGGGAGCCGGCCGGTGGGAGGCGCGCGATTCTATAGGTTTACGGGCGACGGCGCTTACGGGAATGCCCCCGGAAATACGGACGCAATAACCCTTAAGGCCTGTATTCGTAGTGCCAGGGCTCATCAGGCATCGCCAGCGGACCCTGGAATTTGCTGCTTGCCTTGCTGATGGCGGCCTCGAGTTTTCTTGACCACCCCTGCCCGATCCAGGCCTCATCGATCGCTGCCGTGTCGGTGCCGGCGACCAGGCGCTGGCCCTGCTGGATCTGAAAATCGATGGCGCGGGCCCGTCCGTGTTGCGACAGTCCCGGCGCGGCGAGCGGTGACGGTGTCTGCGGCTGCCATTCGATCAGGAACTGGCGGAAGGCGGCGGTCCGCATCGAGCCCGAATGGCATACCGAGCTGTACAGCGTTGCAGCAACGCCGCCGACGCCCTGGTTTTCGTTCCAGCGTTGCACTTGCACGTCGAGACTGCGGACTTCGGAATTTGCGTAGAGGGTGAAGCCGGGATTGTCGGTTTCGAACTGCAGGCGGACTTTATCGATCTCGGCAAGCAGGTCGCGGTATTCGTCCGACTCACGATAGCTGTCGATCTGCGCCTGCGACCAGCTCCAGCGATCGGTCAGGGACGCGGCCGACCGTACATAGGAACGCAGCGCCAGCAACCTGCGATCGGTTCCCTGGATGCGATCGACGGCTGCCGCCACGACTTCGTTCTGCGTGCGCGTCAGCGTTTCGACCTGCTGGCGCAGCGCTCTGTCGTTGTTGCAGGACGCGGGCGCCGGCATTGCGACACCAGTCGCGATCATCAGCAGCAGACCGGCGAGCCAGCGCATGACGTCAGTCCGCGGTGGTGGCGTCTTTCTCGATCACGATGGTGCCCTTCAGGACCAGCGCCGCGATCGCACCGATCGCAGCAAGCTGCGGCGCGAGCAATGTACCGACGACACCCAGCGTGAGCGGAATGTCGACCAGCACGCGGCCGTCTTCGTTCTTGATGATCACCCGCCGCACGTTGCCGGCGTGAATGATCTCCTTGATCTTGGCGAGCAGGCTGTCGCCGCTGAACTGGAATTCTTCGGATTTGAACTCAGACATGGCTCCTCCGGAGCAGTGGCGAAAGTCACGAGAGTCACTTCTTCAGCCAATCAACTCCTTCAACCTGGCATGCCCCGTTCTCGACATCGGCAGCTTCTTGCCGTCGGTGAGAATCGCGAGCCAGCTGTCCTTGCCGTACAGATCAATGCGTGCGAGACGCTCGATGTTCAAGATGAACGAACGGTGGATGCGCACGAAGCGGGTCGGATCGAGCTGCGCCTCCATATCGCTCATGGTCTGCTGCTTGCGCAGATGCTTGTCGGCGGACGCGAAGGACAGGTAATCGTCCTGGGCTTCGATGTAGTCGATCTTCTCCACCGGCAGCACGTGCACGCGGCCTTCGTGACGGATCAGCACGCGTTCCAGGGACTTTCCCGGCGGCCGCGCCGAGACGGCCAGCTCGCTGGGCGATGGTTGCGGCGCACGCGTTCTCAACCGCTCCGCCGCGCGTTCGACCGCAGCGACCAGTCGCGCCGGCTCGACAGGTTTCAACAGGTAGTCGACGGCGTGCACTTCAAAGGCGCGTAACGCGAATTCGTCAAAAGCTGTGCTGAAAATCACCGCAGGCGCCTTGCCCCCCAGCAATTCCAGCACTTCGAATCCGGACAGTTTCGGCATCTGGATGTCGAGAAAGATCAGGTCCGGGTTCAACTCCTCGCACAGCTTCACGGCCTCGAAGCCATTGGCCGCCTGCCCGACGACTTGGAGATCCGCCACTTTCTGCAGATGCTCGATCAGCAACGACCGCGCCAGTGTTTCATCGTCGACGACCAGTACACGCACTGTGGCACTCCTCAACTGGCAACTGCCGCAGCGGGCAGCAGGATGGACACCCTGAAATGGGTTTCGCCGGCATCGACGTCGACGCTGGCGCGATGACCACACAGGGTTTCGACACGGGAACGGACATTCACCAGACCGACGCCTGTGCTGCGCGACGGAGGCCGGTCCGGATCACAGGGATTTTCGACGATGAGTTCGATGAAGCGGTCGCGACGTCGCGCGCGCACATTCACTTCGCCGCCCTCGAGCAGATGCGCGACGCCATGATGCACCGCGTTTTCCACCAGCGGCTGCAGCAGCAACGGCGGCACCGCCACCATCCGTACGTCGTCGGCGATATCGAAATTCGCTCGCAATCGGTCGCCGAAACGCACGCGCTCGATGGCGAGGAATGTTTCGGCGAGTGAGATCTCTTCGGCAAGCGGGATGGCCTGTTCGCGACCAAGCGTCAGGCTCTTGCGGAAGAACTGCGCCATCAGGAAACACATGTGCCGTGCCGCCGCCGTGTCGTTGCCGATCAGCGCGGCAACCGAATTCAGGCTGTTGAACAGGAAGTGCGGGTCGAGTTGCGCACGCAGCGATTTGAGTTCCGCCTCGCGCGCCAGCACTTGCGATTCCAGCGCCTGCCGTTCGGCTTCGCGTGAACGCTGAAAGGCCCAGAGCAGGTAGTGCCCCAGCACCGCCAGGGCGATGGCGACACCGCCGGCGAAAATCATCACGGGGATCGCGGCATAGGCGCTGTCGGGATAGTCCTCGTTGGGCGGCAACAGAAACTGCGCCCAGCCATAGGCCAGCGCGAGCCAGATCGCGAGCGTCATCAGGCCCGCGACCATCCACACCCACGCCATCCGCAATGGCGACGTGCTATCGGGCGGCGTGGCCTGCACCAGATACCAGAACGAGAGCGACTGCAGTCCCAGCAGCACCGCCAGGGGCACTGCGAACAGCACGGACCAGTCGGCGGGGGCGCCGCCGCCGAAATACATCACGCCGGAAAGCTGCAGGCCGAACGCGATCCACACAGCCAGGTATCCCAGCATCCTGCTGCGACTGATGAAAATGGGATGCATGGCTGGGCTGGGCGACCTAGTTCTTGACTTCGATGCCGCTCATGACGACGAAGCCCGTAATGATCAGTGTCCTGGTTGGCACGGTACTGGTCGGCCGGCGCTTGTCGACGAAACTGCCCATCAGCGTTGCGACCTTGCTGGTAACCGTCCAGTCCGGTGGCACGTAGATTTCCATGCCGCCCCAGAAGGCGAACATCTCGATGGTCGCGACATCGCCTTCCATGCGTGCGTCCGTCAGATCGAGCTTGATGCCGGCCATGACGGCGCTCAGATCGGCGCCGCGGAAGGGGCGCGACACGGGACGCAGTTCGGTACCCGACATGACTGCGAACGAACGGATGTACTCGGAATGCTCATCGACCACGGGAGCGGCTTCCGCGCCGGCCCGTGCTGCAAAGGCGCGCCAGACCAGCGTGCCGCCCAATCCGAGGAGCGCCAGAGGAAAGAGGAGCTGCCAGAAGTTGAGATCGATCCAGCCGATCTTGTTCAGCAGGATCCACGAGCCGATGGCAATGAAAACCCAGCCCCAGCGGTTGGCGCGCTTGTTCGCGGGGCGCATCACCATGCTGGTGCCGACCAGAATGAACACCAGCGGCAGAAACATTCGGAAGGCTTGTCGTGTATCGATCCAGCCCAGATTGCCCGCGAGAAAAATGGCGCCCAGGGCAATGATCCACAGTCCGACGAGCAGCCGCGTCGTGAACAGGGGATCGCGGCGCGAAGACTCATCCTTCATGCGACACCCGATCCTCGCGTTCGCCGCATTCGACGGGTTGACGACCCGAGCCGATCACCAGGTCGATGCCGTAGGCGATCACGAAAATGGGCCAGGCGGTGAACCAGCCCAGACCGAACAGATCGCTCACGCCGATCTGACAGTAGATACCCGTGGCAAGCAGCCAGATACCGCCGCTGCGATTCAGGTGCCGCGACGGCGCAGCGATTGCGATCACGCCGGGCAGCATCAGGACGACGGGCCAGTAATCCCAGACGAATTGCGGCAGGCTCCAGCCCAGATTGAATGCCAGCAACATGCCGCCCAGCACGATCAGCAGAATGCCCGTCGCGAGCGGCGAGCGTCGGGACTGGCGGGTGGGGTGACTCAAAGGATAGGACTCCGGGCAGACAGCCTGCACCATGGACGCACATTACGAGTGGCGCGATCCAGAGGCCAGCAACCACCGGCAAACGGCAGGGCCGGACCGGTGAAGATGCGGGGATGGTGTGCACGAAGTCAGGTGACCACTGATACATGGTCATCCCCGCGTAGGCGGGGATCCATCTTCCCGCACCACCGCTCTGGATAATCGCAGCCGAACGCTCGCCTCGTGATCCCAGTGGAGATCTTCTCTGATCGTTCAGGGCTGCTGCTGACGGAAGTTGGGACGGCTGCTCGATGCGGGCCGGGGGCGACCGGAGTTTCCCGAATTGTTGCCGCTGTTCGGGCTGGCCTGAGGAGGGCGGGAGGCGCGTTCCTGGTCACCGCGATTGAAGTTGGGTTGTTCCTGGCGCGGCTGCGGACGCGGTTGTTCGATGCGCGGCTGCTCGCGACGCGGTTGTTCAACGCGTGGCTGTTGCGCACGAGGCTGCTGACGAGGCTGGGACTCCCCGGATGGGGACCATGAGCGTGGCTGCTCGCTGTTGCGCTTGATGCGATCCTGCCAGTCGTTGCCGCGGTACTGCCGCAGTTGCTCGGACCGGGCTTCGCTCGGACGAGGATTCGCACGCGGTTGTTGCTGCAGTGAATCGACTGCGGATGCGTCCCCGCGCTGCGTCTGATTGTCGCGACGCGAGGCTCGATCGGGCTGCGTGCGCCACAGATCGCGCGAATCGATTGCGGACTCACGCGCGCGCTGCGCGTTGCTGCGATCCCGCGCACGATTGCTATCGTCCGGTCTTGTGGTATCGCCAACGCGTTCGCGATCGGCGCGCCACTGCTGCTCGCGCGGACCCTCGCTCCCTTCCCGGGTCTGCAATCGGCCCGGGGCCGCAAGATTGTTGACCGCGCCCGCTCGCAACTGCGAACGCGGAATGGGTCGGCCGCCATTGGCCTCGATGGCGCGCTGCTCCGCATCGAAAGGAATACGCGCCGGCCGTCGCGTATCCGCATTGCGATTCTGCTGATTGAAGGTCTGGCGCACCACGTGCTCAGCGCTGCCCGGTATGCGACCCAGCGTGCGCGCGGCGAAAACGCTGTCGCGATTCGGTGCGAGCGCCGGTGGGCGGGGGTCGCTCTGCCAGCGACGCAGGTCATCGCGATCGACGCGAGACCAATGGCCTTCGAGATTGTTGCCGCCACGGAAGCGATCACGATCCACGATCGTGACGGCGCGCGGATCGCGGCCATAGCGATAATCGAAATTGCGATGCCGACCGTTGTAGACGTTGGCGATGGTCGTGTTGTTGACGATCACCGTGTTCGACATGTTGATGTTGTTGAGGTAGCGACGCGAGTAGCGGTAGCCCGGCACATAGACTTCGCGCGGCCCGAGCGGGAACCAACCAACGCCGCTGCCGATACCGACGGAGACGCTCATCCCCGGGCTACCCGACCACGCCACCAGCGCCGGCGCATAGACCGGCCGGAAATGTCGCGGACCCGGCACCCAGCACCAGCGATTGCTCGCATACGCCCAGCGGCCATAGTGAAACGGGGCGAAACCCCACGGCGAATTGTCCACCCAGTTCCAGCCCCACGGCGATACCCAGACCCAGCGGCCGTAGCGATATGGTGCCCAGCCGGCGGCGATGTAGGTCGGCGTCCACACGTAACCGTAGGACGGCTCGTTGACCCAGCGGCCGTGGCGGTCAAGGTCTTCATAGCCGACGACTTCGGTCGACACATAGCGCGCGGACTCGGAGTTCTCGCTGATCCGATTGCGATCGTTGGCCCAGTCTTCGAACGCGGTGCGCGGCCCGAGCGTGACGATGTTCGCGCTGAGCTGCGTCGTGCCGCTGAACGTGCCTTCCTGCCCGTCATCGATGCGCCAGGATTTTCCCTCGGCAGTGACTTCGCTGCCGCCGTTGCGGGCGGCGACGATCGTCTCATCGCCCGCGGAATTGACGTCGATGCGATATTCGCCCGGATGCAGGAGCGAAGCGGTGACATTGGGAGTTTCGAGGTCGATGATTTCGTTGTCGCGTCGGCGCAGCACGCGGATGACTGCCGAGCCTTCCGACACTTCGAGCCGCATGACGTCGTCATCCAGTTCGATGATCGACAGGCCCGTGCCCTCGTCGAGATGGATCCTCGACGAGCCGACCTCGAGTTCGGCGCGACCGTCCTTGTCCACGAACAAGCGATCACCGCTCGTGAGTGGACGGTTGAGCACCGCTTCGGCCCATTCCTCGGTACCCGCAGGGGCGAGCGACACCTCGCCTTGGATGAGACTCAGGCGCGCTGCGCGGCCAGGCGCATCCGCCACCTCTTCGGCCAGCGAAAGGCAGGACAGCGACAACAGACACAGGAACAACAGGCTACGCATGGATCACCGGATTGTATCGCTGCAGAGTCAACGCTTACGCGACACTATGGGTTCGACTGCATATTCGGACTGCAGGGGTGAACTCAAAGTGAATGACGCACTGCTAGACTGAACGCCACCATGCACATCAGACATATTACGTTGCGGATCATCGGCATCACCCTGATGCTGGTGCTCGGTGCGTGTGGCTCTACGCCTTCACAGCCGCAAGAAAGCAACCGCAGCAAGTCGTCGGCATCCCCCGACGCTCTGGTCGCCGACGCAATGCAGCGAGCAGGGCAACATCTGGACCTCCCAAGCGCCTTGCCCTTGATCCAGATGGCGTTCGACAAGGCGCCGGACCGGCCGGACATCGCCTGGCTGTACGCGCAGGTATGCACAGGCGTCCCCGGCTGTCAGCCGGAATCAGCCGATGCGCGGCTGCGACGGCTCGACCCGAACAATGCGGCCGTCTGGCTCGGCGCACTCGGCCGGGCCCGCAACAGCGGGGATACCGCTGCAGAGAATGAAATTCTCGATCGGATGAGCCGAGCTGAGCGCTTTGATATCTATTGGAATTCGCTCGTCTCGAAGGCGGCGATCGTCATGAGCGCGAACACAGCGGCACACATGGGACCCACCACGCCAGATCTCATAGCGACCAGCCTCAACTATGCGATCGGTTGGTTGTCCACGGTGGCTTTGCCGGCATTCAAGCCGCTGAGCGACGCATGCCTCACCGGGGCCAACAGCAATCCCGCCACCGCACAGCGGTGCCGCACCATCGCGACTGTGCTCACGCGTGGCGATTCTCTCATCGCGGAAGGTCTCGGCCTGTCCATGCAGCAGAAGCTGGCGACGCCAGGGTCTGCGGAAGCCGAGCAGATCGATACTCAGATCAGACGTTCACGCTACCAGCGCGAGACCGCGGGCCAGATCATCGCGACGCAGGCGGATCAGGAGAAATTCTCCCGTGAACTGATCAAGCTGATGACGACCCTGCGCCGCGAGCAGGATGTCTTTCTCACTGTCGTTCGCTGGGGGCAGCAGCCGGTGGAGCCGCCGCCCGGGTGGATCGATCCGTCCGTCGGCTGATCCGTTCCTCGCTGATCAGGCCGCCTTCTGTTCTGCTTTTTTCGGTTCGCCGCCCAGCGCTTCGCGCAGGTCGCTCAGCATCTGCGAGAGCTCGCCGGTCATGAGCAGGAAGTCGATGTCGAACTGTTCTTCGGGCGAGAGGCCTTCGTTGTCGGACGAGTCCTTCGCGATCTCGAGGAATTCCACACGCTTGACCTGCAGCTTGTCGGTGAGCACGAAGGAGATGCGATCGTTCCAGGTGAGCCCGAGGCGCGTCACATACTTGCCGCCGGCCACGTGCTCCTGGATTTCCTTGCCTTCGAGAGGATGCCGTACATAGCGCACCGTCGCTTTCGTCTTGTCGGCCGTCTGCAACTCGAGGTCGTGATCGATCGTGAATCGCAGCGGCGCATCACCCAGCGCCAGCCACGCGCCCATCGACGAATGCGGTACCAGCTGCGTTTCCAGGAAATGCACCGGCAGGCTGCCGAGCGTATCGCGCAATGTCTCGACGAGTTCGTCGCTGCGCGCACCACCTGCGGCATCGACGACAAACCAGCCGTTGACCGGATCGATCCAGGCGCGGGTTACGCGACGACGTGAGAGCGCGCGGGCGCGCAGCTCTTCGCCCACCTTCTCCTTCAGCTCGCGCATCTGGCGACGACCGACAGGGAATCCCTGCTCCAGCGCCAGCTCTGCGGCGCGCTCGTCGGCAACCTGCTTGATGATCGACGACGGCAGCAGTTTCTGTTCGACGCCAAGCGCGATGAGGTGCTGGCCGTTGGTGGTGTGCACGTAGCGCTGCGCGCTGCTGGTATGCACCCAGCCGCGGCTGAACATCTCGAAACTGTTGCAGGGCTGCAGCGGCCGGTTCGACAACCGGCTCTCGAGTTCGACCATTGGCATGGTCCAGCCGTCAGGCAGGCGATAGATGATGAGATTCTTGAACCACATGATGAAAGACGGCCTGCCGCAAAAGCGGGCGAGTATACGGAACACGGCCGGCACGTCGACTACTTGAAATCCCCGCGCGAGTCTGCGAAGGCGGACGCTGGATTTACGCAGCGCAACAGCCAGGGATTTTTTCCAGATCCCGTCGCGTATTGCAGACGAAAGGCCCAGCAGCGGCTGGTTGACTGAGGGTCATCTCCTGCGCACGGGACTGTCGATCGACTCGCGCTTTGGAAAATGCCCCCGGATTTCACACGCGGTTCCGGAGCACCCGGCGGTGGGGGGAAGCATAAGAACGTGCTGCAGAAACTCCTTACTGCGTGCCTTCCGTGTGAACTCCTTACTTCCGTTCCTTCAGGCGACCTTGAGCACCAGCTTGCCGAGGTTCTCGCCCTTGAACAGTTTCAACAGTGTCTCGGGAAAGGTCTCGATGCCGGTGACGATGTCTTCGCGGGTCTTGAGTTTGCCGGCGGCGAGCCAGCCTGCCATCTCACGCATTGCGTCGGCGTAACGGTCGGCGTAATCGAACACCACCATGCCAGTCATGCTGGCGCGGTTCACCAGCAGCGACATGTAGTTCGAGGGGCCTTTCACGGCCGAGGTGGCGTTGTATTGCGAGATCGCACCGCAGATGACGATGCGTGCGTTGCGCGCGAGGCGCGTAAGCGCGGCGTCGAGGATGTCGCCGCCGACGTTGTCGAAATAAACGTCGATGCCGTTCGGGCAGTGTTCCCGCAGCGCTTTCTTGACGTCCTGCGATTTGTAATCGATCGCCGCGTCGAAGCCGAGCTGGTTGACGATGTAGTCACACTTCTGCTCACCGCCTGCGATGCCAACGACACGGCATCCCTTGATCCTGGCGATTTGGCCGACGACGGAGCCGACTGCACCAGCCGCGCCGGAAACAACGACCGTCTGACCCGGCTGCGGCTTACCGACTTCCAGCAATCCGAAATAGGCGGTCATGCCCGGCATGCCGAGCGTGCCCAGGTACACGGGCAGCGGCGCGAGCCCGCTGTCGACCTTCGTCAACGTCTTGCCCTGGACCGTTGCAAATTCCTGCACGCCGAGCGTGCCGTAGACCTCGTCGCCTTCCTTGAAGTCCGGATGTCGCGATGCGATGACTTTGCCGACGCCACCGGCACGCATCACGGCATCGATCTCGACCGGCGCGATATAGGACTTGCCTTCGTTCATCCAGCCGCGCATGGCGGGATCGAGCGAGAGATACAGCGTCTTCACCAGCACTTCGTTGTCGCCGGGCTGGCGCACCGGTTCTTCGACGTACTTCCAGTCGGTACGCTTTGGCATGCCCACCGGCCGTGCCGCAAGACGGAACTGGTGATTGATCTGCGTCATGGCGAGCCTCCGCTTGAGTACGCGGCAGCATACGGGAAGCTCCCGTGAAGGCGATAGCGAGCCACTACCTGGCCAAGGCATGGGATTCGGATCCGCGGGGTATCGGCGCCTTTTTCCTGCCCCGTGTCACCCCGTGCTCCCCGTGGAAATCTTCAGCTTCTCCTGACACTCGAACGGCTGGTTATTCCTCGTCTTCCTCTTCGACATCGTCCGAGGGTTCATCATCCTGGTCCGATGACATGTCGCCGTTGTCGGCCTCGTCGCCGCAATCGTCGCTGAGCCAGCGACCTTTCATCGAGCCTTTCATGGTGAACATGTCAGTGCCTTCGCCGAACTTCAGTTCGAGCGAGGCCGTCATCGTCTGGGGCGTGGGTGCGTTCACCTTGAGGAGCCCGCTGCCGCGATGCTCGCCTTCGCACACCATGCGCACCTCCTGCGTGGTACGCGACGTGTTGACGATAGTCTGGCGACAGTTCTTGCTGTCAGCAGAACTGAACGGTTGCGCCAGATCCTTCTCGGTGATGCATTCGCGCGAGACGTCGCGGTCCGGACCTTCTGCGGCGGACGCTTTCCAGTCGGCCTGCATCTTCGCGATCTGCGCCGGTGTCAGCCGCGCCTTCAGGTCCCTGGACAGGGGCATGACTCCGCCCATCTGCGTCAGCGACTCGATCTCCCACAAGCCGGTCTTCACATTGAGGCGCTCGGCGCCGACGACCACGCTCGACACCGACAGGCTGGCCAGCGCTGCGGCGACCAGAACATTGCTACGAGTCATCTTGATTCTCCGAAACAGCAAGGAACGCCAGGCATTCTCGATGACGCACGAGAAGTCTTTCATGAGTCGTTGGAGCCACGGACGATCGCATCGCAAGGAACGTCCGGCCTCGCAGGGCGTTCCCCGATAGTAACGATATTTGCACCCCGGAGGTCCGCATGGCCACGCGCAGCAACCGCAAACTGTCGACCTATCGCGCCAAACGCAACTTCGCAAGGACAGCGGAGCCTAGCGGCAAGTTACCGGTTCGGGAATCGCAGAAATTGCGATTCGTGATTCAGAAGCATGCGGCGCGGCGCCTGCACTACGACCTGCGGCTGGAGCTGGACGGTGTATTCAAATCCTGGGCTGTCACCCGTGGACCTTCACTGAATCCGCAGGACAAGCGATTGTCCGTCGAGGTGGAGGATCATCCGCTGGATTACGGCGACTTCGAGGGGACCATCCCTGCGGGCGAGTATGGCGGCGGTACCGTGCAACTGTGGGATCGCGGGTACTGGAAACCTGAAGGGGACCTTGATCCACAGGAACAGCTGCGCAAGGGCGAACTCAAGTTCACGCTGGACGGCGAGCGCCTGGGCGGCAGCTGGGTGCTGGTGCGCATGAAACACGATCGCAACGGCGGCAAACGCAACAACTGGCTCCTCATCAAGCATCGCGACGACTACGCGCGCGAACGCAGCGCCGCGGAAAAACTGCTCAACGAAGATCGGTCGATCGCGTCCCGACGCAGCATGGCCGCAATTGCTGCTGGCAAGGGCGCCGCACCGAAGCCATTCATGCTGGCGGGCGCCGACGCGAAGGCGGACGCGGTGTGGCAGTCCGGCAAGGACGAGAGCAGGAAAGTGAGCCCGGCCGGAAAAAAGAAGACATCGCGGAGCAATGCCAGCTTGCCGGAGTTCATCGAACCGGAGCTGTGCAAACTGGTGGACCGTCCGCCGTCCGGCGAGGGCTGGGAGCACGAAGTGAAATTCGATGGCTATCGACTGCAACTGCGTGTCGTCGATGGCGCGGCGACGTTACGTACGCGCAAGGGGCTCGACTGGTCGGAGAAATTTCCGGCCATTGCTGCCGCGGCGGCGCGTCTGCCGGATTGCATCATCGATGGCGAAGTCGCGGCACTCGATGACCAGGGCTCGCCGGATTTCGCCGCACTGCAGGCTGCGCTGTCCGAAGGCGACAGCGACGACCTGATTTTCTTCGCCTTCGACCTGCTGGTTCTGGAAGACCAGGACCTGCGACGGCACTCGTTGCGCGAACGCAAGGCAGCACTACAGGACATGTTGGCGAAGCATCGGGATCGCTCGCGACTGATTCGTTACGTCGATCACTTTGAAACGGCAGGCGACGCAGTACTGCAATCGGCCTGCCGCATGAACCTCGAAGGCATCATTTCCAAACGGCTCGATTCGCCCTATCGATCGGCGCGCAATGGCGACTGGGTCAAATCGAAATGCCGGGCGGGGCAGGAAGTCGTGATTGGCGGATGGACTCATGCAGCCGGCCAGTTGCGCTCGTTGCTCGTCGGGGTGCAGCGCGGCGCTCACCTCGTCTATGTCGGTCGCGTCGGGACGGGCTTCGGCCGCGAGAAAGCCAGCAAGCTGACGCCGCAACTCAAAGCACTGAAGAGCAATGAGAGCCCCTTCGGCGGCGCCAATGCGCCGCGCGCTGCCAGCGACATCCGCTGGGTGAAACCCGACCTCGTTGCGGAAATCGAATTCGCCGGCTGGACTGGCGCGGGCAATGTGCGGCAGGCGGCATTCAAAGGTCTGCGCGCCGACAAGTCAGCCGCCGATGTCATCGCAGAGAAACCGGCGCCGGCCGAATCGACGGCGCTCGCGAAACCCAGGATATCGAAACGGTCACGCGCAACGACACCGGGTTCCGCCACGCACGGGAGCGTCGTCATGGGCGTGACCCTGTCGAGTCCCGACAAGCCGCTGTGGCCCGATGCCAACGATGATCGGCCAGTCACGAAGCTCGATCTGGCGCGCTACTTCGAAAGCGTCGCCGACTGGATGCTGCCGCACATCCAGGGTCGCCCCTGCTCCCTGATTCGTGCGCCCGACGGCATCGGCGAGCAGCAGTTCTTTCAACGTCACGCGATGCCTGGCACATCGAACCTGCTCACGCTGACGACGGTGAAAGGCGATCACAAGCCGTACCTGCAGATCGATCGGCGCGAGGCGTTGATTGCCGTGGCGCAGACCGCCGGTATCGAGCTGCATCCCTGGAACTGCCGCCCCGGCGATCCTGAAGTTCCGGGACGGCTGGTGTTCGACCTCGATCCCGGTCCCGACGTCGCATTCACTGCCGTCATCGACGCTGCGAAGGAACTGCGTGCGCGCCTCGAGGCGCTCGGCCTGACTGCATTCTGCAAGACCACCGGCGGCAAGGGCCTGCACGTGGTGACGCCTCTCGACAGCAGCGGCAGGAAAGCCGTCCCGTGGTCGCAGGCAAAGGCGTTTGCTCAGGCCCTGTGCGGGCAGATGGCGCAGGACGATCCCACCCGCTATCTCATCAACATGTCGAAGAAGCTGCGTGTCGGCAAGATCTTCCTCGATTACCTGCGCAACGATCGGATGGCGACCGCGGTCGCCCCGTTGTCGCCGCGAGTCCGCGCAGGCGCGACGGTGTCGATGCCGCTGACCTGGACGCAGGTGAAAGCCGGTCTCGACCCCTCGCGTTACACGCTGCGCACCGTTCCGTCATTGCTTGGCAAATCGGATGCCTGGCAGGACTACGAGCAGTCTGCACGCCCGCTGCTGCCCGCGATCAGGCAACTGACGGGAGCAGCCGCTCCTCAGCGACGTTCGGCGCGAGGGCGGACCGCGCGCTCATCGACACGCGAAACGCGGCATACTCATGCCTAAACCCGTTCCATCGCTGCCGCGGACCACTCCAGGCGACTCACTTGAAGCACACCGCTGTCTTTGCCCTCTCGTGTGTGCTTCTTTCCGGCACGGCGGCAGCGTCCCTCGTCGATGACATCAATGAGCTGCGCCGCAAGGGCTGCGAGGGTCGTTCCGTCGACGTGCCATTGAAACCGAGTCGTGAACTGGATGCAGTCGCGCAGGAGTGGTCGCGTGGTGGAGGGCTGCGCGATGCGCTGACCCGGACGGGCTATCGTGCACAGAACTCCGCATCGATGCGGATCGAAGGAGCACGCAATGAATCTTCCCTGCTGCGCGCGCTCATCGGCAACTACTGTGAAACCCTGACCGATCCCACCTTCACGACGATCGGTCTCGTGCAACGCCCCGGCGAAGTTCATGTGGTGGTCGCCCTGCCCTTCAGCGCACCGGCTGTTCGTGACGCAGGCGCCGTCAGTAACCGTGCACTGGTACTCGTCAACGAGGCACGAGCCAGACCGCGCAAGTGCGGCAGCACATCGTACCCGGCAGCGCCACCGCTGCAGGCGTCTGCGCTGCTCACGCGCGCTGCGCTGATTCACTCACAAGACATGGCGACCCGGAATTTCTTCGAGCACCGGGGCTCCGATGGCAGCACTGCCGCCGATCGCGTCACGCGAGTCGGCTACACGTGGCGCAGCGTCGGAGAGAACATCGCCGCCGGTTCGACCAGCGCAGAAAAGGTCGTGGATGGCTGGCTGAAGAGTCCGGGCCATTGCGCCAACATCATGAGCGACAAGTTCACGGAGATGGGCATCGCCTATGCGACGAACCCGAAAAGCGACACCGGCATCTACTGGTCGCAGGTGTTCGGCAGGCCGAGGGGATAAGAGTAAAGAGAAATCAGGTACGCAAAAAAGCACAAACGAGAACCCCAAAGGACCACAAGGGCCTCTCTCCGGAAGAGAGATTTTTGCGTTCCTTCATGTTCGTCTTTGTGCTCCTTTGTGTACCTGACTTCCCTCTCCGGCTTGCCGCGTTTTACTTGTCCAGCAGGCTGCGCAGCATCCATGCGGTCTTTTCATGGAGCTGGATGCGCTGCGTGAGCAGGTCCGCCGTGGCTTCGTCGCCGGCCTTCTCGGCGATCGGGAAGATGGACCGCGCCGTGCGCACCACGGCTTCCTGACCCTCGACCAGCGCGCGGATCATGTCTTCTGCTTTCGGCACACCCTCGGCTTCCTTGATCGAGGACAGCTTCGAGAACTCGGCATAGCTCCCGGGCGCATAGAACCCCAGCGCACGAATGCGTTCGGCAACCAGGTCCACTGCCGTGGCCAGTTCCGTGTACTGGGTTTCGAACATCAGGTGCAGCGTCTGGAACATCGGTCCCGTGACGTTCCAGTGAAACTTGTGGGTCTTGAGATAGAGCGTATAGCTGTCGGCCAACAGGCGAGACAGACCCTCGGCCACTTTGGTGCGTTGTTTTTCTGGAATGCCGATATCGATCTTCACGCAAGTCTCCTGCCGTTGGTGGGTGATAACCGTACGCCGGCGAGTTCGATTCGCGCAACAGGGAACGACGATGACGACAAATCAGCGTGTCGATCACGCGGGGTCGTGACACACCGCTTCGATGTTGTGCCCATCGGGATCCAGCACGAATGCACCGTAGTAGTCCGGGTGATAGTGCGGACGCAGACCGGGTGGACCGTTATCGCGACCGCCCGCCGCCATCGCTGCCTCGTAGAAGCGGTCCACGACTGCACGGGTTGCCGCACGAAATGCGATGTGAATCGGTGGATCGTTGGGCTTGCCCATGCCGATCCAGAAATCCGGCTTGGGCGGCACGCCGAAACCGGCCCCCGCATAGCCGCCGGTATCTTCAGGCTTCAGCTCCATGATGATCTGATAACCGAGCGGCTCGAGTGCCGCCGCATAGAAGGCTTTGCTGCGTGCAAAATCGCTGACGCTGAGACCGGTGTGATCGATCATGGCCACGTCTCCTGAAGATAGCCGGAGCCCGACTTTAGCCGATCCCGCGGGCAGTTCGATTACTTGCGTGTGTCGTGGAGGTATCTGCCAGACCGCGAGATGGATCCGCATCGGGTCGGCTACAATCCTCAGCGCATGGACAACAACAACGAAACGGAAGTCGCGCCTCGCCGCAGGTTTCGCAAGCGATGGGTCTTGTGGGGATTCGGCCTGCTGTGGGCTGCAGTCGGTGCCTGGAACACCATACGACCGATGCCACCCGGCACCGCCGTCCGCAGCGCACCCGCGATGCTGGATCCGCAGAACGTGCAGTTCCTCACCGATCTGACGTACAACGACCCGCGTGGCGGGACGCTGCACGAACACCGGATCTTCGATGAGGTGCTGCACATCGTCGATGAGGCGGAAACGTTCATCGTCGCGGACTTCTTCCTGTTCAACGATCTGATGGGTGCGGCCGAGGCGCCGCATCGCGCGCTGAGTCGCGAGCTGGCGGATCGCCTGATTGCCCGCAAGGCCGCGATGCCGGAATTGACGGTGCTGCTGATCACCGACCCCATCAACGATGTCTATGGCAGCGTCCCGTCGCCCCTGCTCGACGACTTGCGTCGCGCCGGAATCCAGGTCGTGGTGACGGATCTGCGCGAGCTTCCCGACTCGAATCCTGCCTACTCTGCCTTGTGGCGACTTTTCGGCCAGTGGTTCGGGAATAGCCCGGGCGCAGGCTCGCTCCCCAATCCGTTCGATACGGAACCCGCGAAGATCAGTCTGCGCAGCTGGCTTGCACTGCTGAATTTCAAAGCCAATCACCGCAAGCTCATCGTGGCCGATCGCGCTGACGCACAACTGGTCGCACTGGTGACTTCCGTGAATCCGCACGACGGCAGCAGCGGGCATTCGAACGTTGCCCTGCGATTCGTCGGGGCGCTCGCACTCGACATGGTGACCAGCGAACTCGGCATCGCGCGATTCTCCGGCTGGAACGGACACATCCTGGCCGCCGCGCCGGAAGCACCACCCGCCGATCCCACGAAGGCCGTGCAACTTGCTTACGTGACCGAGAAGGCGATCCGCGATCACCTGCTCGACGCCATCGACACCAGCCGCAACGGCGACTCGATCCGGATCGCTACCTTCTATCTTGCCGATCGCGGCATCGTCAGCGGCCTGCTGCGTGCGGCGCAACGCAATGTCACGGTGCAGCTCATTCTGGATCCTAATCGCGATGCGTTCGGCAGGCAGAAGGATGGCGTGCCCAATCGCCCGGTCGCCAATGAACTCGTGACACAGAGTGGCGAGCGCATCCAGGTGCGCTGGTATCGCACGCACGGCGAACAGTTCCATACCAAACTCGCACTGATCACCCACGGCGATCGGTTGATCGCGTCGCTCGGCTCGGCCAACCTGACCCGCCGCAACATCGGCAACTACAATCTCGAAGCCAATGTCGCAGTGGCAGTCAGCCGGCAATCGCCGCTCGCGACGCAGATGGAGGCGTACTTCGACCGTCTCTGGAACAACCAGGGCCCACCAGGCACCGAATTCACCGCCTCCTTCGGCGCCTATCAGGACACCGGCCGCACCCGTTACTGGCGCTACCGGTTCATGGAAGCAACCGGACTCAGCACCTTCTGACAAGAGCATGAAGAAGATCTCCACGGGGAGCACGGGGATCACAGGGTGGAGGGGATTTAGACAGGCCACCAGTAATGAGTCGCACGCGACATCGCGGTCCGATGAGATGCAACCTTGGGTCACTGCCTCTTGACCCCGTGATCCCCGTGCCCCCCGTGGAGAATCTTCTGCTTCCGTCTTTGGGTTAGCTTCTTGCATGGCTGCGGATCGAGGCACAATGGGAATGTCCCGCAGAGCGCCGTAGCCATGAACACTGTCGTCAAACCCATCACTCAGAACGCGGATATCCGCTACCTCGGCAAACTCCTTGGAGATGTCATCCGCGCCTATGGCGGCAACGAGATCTTCCAGCGCATCGAATACATCCGTGCCAGCTCGGTCGACAGCTACCGCGGTATTGCCGATGCCTCGCAGCTCGCGCGCGGCATCGATGCGCTGACCCTCGACGACACGCTGGCCTTCGTTCGCGGCTTCATGCTGTTTTCGATGCTGGCGAATCTGGCGGAGGATCGACAGGGACGCCTCAACGAATCGGGGAACGACGTCGCCTCGGCGTTGCAGCAGCTGGCCGGGCAGGGAATCGCTGCCGAGCGCGCCGCGGATCTGCTCGATCGCGCGCTGATCGTTCCGGTGCTGACGGCGCATCCGACCGAGGTCATGCGCAAAAGCATGATCGATCATCGCAACCACATCGCCGAACTCATGCGGCATCGCGACCTGGGCCGCGAGGAAACGCCCGAGGGCGATGCCATCGATGCCGCGATCCTGCGGCAGATCGCCCTGTTGTGGCAGACGCGACCGCTGCGGCGCGAGCGGCTCTACGTGGCAGATGAAGTCGAGATCGCGCTCACCTATCTGCGCGATGTCTTCATGCCGGTGCTGCCCGGACTTTACGCGCGCTGGGAGCGTGCGCTTGCGCATCGGCCGAAAAGCTTTTTGCGTCTCGGCAGCTGGATCGGCGGCGATCGCGACGGCAATCCGAATGTGACCGCCGCGTCGTTGCTGCTGGCACTGGGTCGTTCGTCGCAGGCCGTCCTGGAAAGCTATCTCGATCAACTGCACGCACTCGGACAGGAGCTGTCCCTGTCGACCGAACTTGCGAACGCCAGTGAAGCCGTACTGGTGCTGGCGAAGAACAGCGGCGACACCAGTCCCGGGCGCGCCGACGAACCCTACCGGCGCGCCGTCATTGGGATCTACGCCCGGTTGACCGCTACTTATAAGAAGCTGCTCGGGCATGCACCGCCGCGTCCGGCATCCTCGACTGGCGAACCGTACGAGAACGTCGAAGCGCTGCGGACCGATCTGGTGTCTATCGCAGTGTCGTTGCGCGAAGGTGGTGCAGGCCTGCTGGCCACGGGCGGCGCACTGGGACGATTGATCCGCGCCGTCGAAACGTTCGGCTGGCATCTGGCGACGCTCGATCTGCGACAGAACTCCGACGTGCACGCACGCGTCGTCGCCGATCTGCTCAAGGTCGCCGGGGTCGAACAGGACTACCTCGCGCTGGACGAAGCGGCGCGCGTGACGCTGCTGCGTACCGAACTGGCAAGCGAACGGTTGCTGGCCAGTCCCTTTGCGACGTACGCCGATGAGACGCGATCGGAACTCGCCATCGTGCATGCCGCCGCAAAGGCGCACGAAATGTACGGTGCGGCGGCCATCACGACGTACATCATCTCCAAGTGCGAAAGCGTCTCCGACATGCTGGAGGTGAATGTCCTGCTGAAAGAAGCGGGGCTGTATCGACCGAATCAGCCGGGCTCCGCCGGGATCATGGTGGTGCCGCTGTTCGAGACCATCGGTGATCTGGAGCGCGCCGCGAACATCATGCGTGCCTGGCTGGCCTTGCCCGAAATCCGGCAGGCGGCCGACCAGCGCGGTTACCAGGAAGTCATGGTCGGCTATTCCGACTCCAACAAGGACGGCGGTTATCTCACTTCGGTCTGGAGCCTCAATCGCGCCACGCGTGAACTGGCCGCGGCCTTCGAGGAAACGCAGACAGCGATGCAGATCTTTCACGGCCGCGGCGGCGCCGTCGGTCGCGGCGGCGGATCGTCGTTCGCCGCGATCCGTGCGCAGCCGGCTGGCACCGTGCAAGGCAGGATCCGCATCACCGAACAGGGCGAGGTCATCGCGGCCAAGTATGGAACCCGCGAAGGCGCAGCGCTGAATCTCGAGTCGATCGCCTCCGCGACCTTGCTGAGCTCGTTCAAGCAGCCGCTCGCATCGAGTCCCGAGAAGGCGCATTTCACGCGGGCGATGGAGGAAATATCCGCCGTGGCCTTCAAGAGTTACCGCGGCCTGGTGTACGAGACCGATGGCTTCAAGACATTCTTCCGGCAGATGACGCCCTTGCTCGAGATTGCCGAATTGAAAATCGGCTCGCGCCCCGCATCGCGGACGAAGTCGGATCGCATCGAAGATCTGCGCGCGATTCCCTGGGTGTTCAGCTGGGCGCAGGCACGCGTCATGCTGCCGGGCTGGTACGGCGTGGGCCACGCATTGAAGACGTTCCCCGATCAGGCCCTGTTACGCGAGATGGCGCAGGCCTGGCCGTTCTTCAAGGCGACGCTCGACAACCTGGAAATGGTGCTGGCGAAATCCGACATGGCGATCGCACAGCGTTACGCGACGCTGGTGCAGGACCAGACCCTGGCGACGCGAATCTTCGACCAGATCCGCGCTGCCTGGACCGAAACCCACGATTGCCTGCTGAGCATCACGCAACAATCGCGATTGCTGGAGAAGAACCAGGTGCTCGATGAATCGATCCGGCTGCGCCTGCCGTATATCGAACCGCTGAATCTGCTGCAGGTGGAGCTACTGAAGCGTCATCGCAGCGGCGAGTCCGATGCACGCGTGCGCGAAGGCATTCAGCTGTCGATCAACGCGGTGGCAACCGCGCTGCGCAACAGCGGCTGACCCAGGAGTATCAAACGGAAGATCTCCACGGGGTAACACGGGGCAAGGAGAAGGCTACGAAATCCAAGGAATCTCTGATTGATCCGTCACTCCCGTTACAACGGGAATCCCACGGGGCGCAGGCGGCCCGCGGGAATGACTGATTTGGAATAATCAGACCGTCCCTGATTTCTTCCACCCCGTGTTTCCCGTTCTCCGGCTCCAGCTCTGTGATCGTCTATGTTCTTTCGGGAGCCTGCTCGCGATCCGCCGCGATGATGGCCGCGGTCTTGCTCGCAATCTCCAGGGACACCTGTTGCATCGCCGCTTCGAACGCAGTGGCGACGGCTGCCAATCGGTTCTCGGTCGCCGGGCGGGTGGTCGTGACGGCGATGGTATCGATCAGCTTCCGGTCGCGAATGCGGATCACACGACCGATCAGGGTCACGCGCACGGTCGGGATGGCGGCGCCATCGACATACTCGGCCTGGAAATCACGCACTTCAGTATCGAGAAGATACTCGCCGCCGATGCGGGCCTGTTCGGAGGCGACATTGCGAAACAATTTCTGGTCTTGCAGGGTGGTGACGAGGAAAGCCTGCACCGTGTCGAGCACCGTGCCGCGCCACAGGGCAGCGCGGTAGTAATCGAGTTCGTGACCGCGAATCACCGCGATGCGATCGGTGTCCAGACCCGGCGCGACATCGGGACGGCCCACCGCAAGACCCACCTGCGAGGCAGCCGACACAGAGGCGCTGGCGGCAGGCGGCGGCGTGGCGATCACATAGCGCGTCACTGCCGGCAACTGGCTTTCGAGCAGTGAACCGCAGGCGGACGTCGTCATCGCCACGATGGCGACGGCGGCGAGGCTGCGCCATCTCACTGTAACCCTCTGACTCATTTCGCTATCTCGATGCCGCTCACCGGCGGCTCATACAGAATCTGGGAGGGATTTTCCTGCAGGCTGCGCGACAGGTCGCGGAACTCGCGCGCGGCCGACCGTGTCTCGCGGACCAGACGCTCCACTTCGAACAGGCCGTTGGTGGTGAAGTGACCGAGCTGCACTTCGCTGTCGGCAGCGAAACGATCGATGCGGGTCGACACCTTCTCCAGGTTCTCCGCCACCCGACCGATGCGCTCGACGGCAGCACGCAGCTCGGGCCGAGCGTCGGTGGTGATGCCGCGCAGACCTTCGGCAGCCCCGTGAATCTCGACGACCGTAGCGTGCATCTCTGCGATAAGCTTCTCCACGTTGCGTGAGCTTTGTGGCAATCCGGCCGACGCGTCGCGCAAGCTCGCCATCGTCTGTGACAATGCATTGAGGTTGTCGTCCGACAACACCCGGCTGACACGCTCGAGCAGGGAGTTCGCCTTCGACATGAGCTCGGGCACGCTGGCGAGGAAGGCGTCGAAATCGGACGCGACCGACTCGATCACCCGATAACGTTTGCCCTTCTTGAGATCGGCCGTCTTGTTGACGTCCGGCACTTCCTTGAGATTGATGTACAGCAGACCCGTGACGCCCTGTAATCCAAGGCTGGCGCGCGTCGCCGAGGAAATCGGCGTGGCGCCATTGATGTCGACCGTGATCGCGACGCGGCCGGGATTCTCACGATCGATGTCGATGCGCCGCACGCGCCCTACATCGACACCCAGGTAGCGAACCGGCCCACCGCGCTCGAGGCCGCTGACGCTGCCTGCAAAATAGATCTCGTACGTTTCGTAGTCGCGCGAATCGCTGGCATCCGTGTACCAGAGCACGAAGCCCACCCCCATCGCGATGACGAGCAGGATGAAGGCACCGACGGCAACGTAGTTGGCTTCGCGTTCCATGGGGTTACCAGCCATCCTTCATTGCTTTTCCTTCGGCGCCTGCACCGCCCGGGCGCGGGGACCGTGAAAGTATTCCTGAATCCAGGGATGCGGGTTCGCCATGATGCCTTCGAGCGTATCGACCACGATTTTCCTGTCAATGAGCACGGCTACCCGATCGCAAGTGGTGACCAGTGTGTCGAGGTCGTGCGTAATCATCACCACCGTCAGGTTCAGCCCCCGCTGCAGGTAGAGCACCAGCTCATCGAACTCGGCAGCCGAGATGGGGTCCAGACCGGCGGTCGGCTCATCCAGGAACAGCAGCGTCGGATCGAGCGCCAGGGCCCGCGCCAACGCCGCACGCTTGATCATGCCGCCCGACAACTGCGACGGCAGCTTCGGTCCTGCATCGGGCGACAGACCCACCATCCGCAGACGCAGTTCCGCCAGGGCTGCGAGCGTCGTCTCCGACACATCGAAGAATTCGTTGATGGGCAGCTGAATGTTCTGCGCGACCGTGAGCGAACTGAACAGCGCGCCATGCTGGAACGTCACGCCGTAGCTGCGTTTGACCGCCAGCAACTCGTCGGCGGACATCTGCGTGATGTCCCTGCCTTCGATGATCACCTGACCAGCGCTCGGACGATGCAATCCAAGCATGGTTCGCAGCAGCACCGACTTGCCGCTGCCCGAACCACCGACGATACCCAGCACCTCGCCAGGGAATACATCAAGGCTCACACCGTCGTGCACGACCTGCGAGCCGAAGCGGTTGACGACGTTGCGGACGGAAATCACGGGAGAAGCCGACTGGTCGCTGGCAACGGGCTGCTGGCCAGAAGAAGCACGATTGGGTGTCTGCGACGGCATCCTGGTCCTACCGATTTGCGGCTCTGGCCAGAGCCCGGTTTGCCAGTTGGCCAGTCGGCCTAGAAATCGAGCTGTACATACACCACCGCAAAAATCGCATCGGCGAAGATCACCAGGAAGATCGACTGCACGACCGCAACGGTCGTCAGGCGGCCAAGTTCCTTCGACGAATCCCGCACCTGCAGGCCGCGGTACGTGCCGACCATGGCAATCAACAACGCAAACACCGGCGCCTTGATGAAGCCTGCCCAGAAGGTCGTCGGCGCAAGCGCGGCCTGGACCCGCGGAATGAATTGCGTCAGCGAGATGTCGAGCAATGCCGACGACAGCAACGCGCCGCCAGCGAGTCCCATCGCATCGGCAATGATGGTCAGCAATGGCAGCGCGATCACCAGACCGATGAGGCGCGGCAGCACCAGTACCTCGTAGGGATCGACTCCCATCGATTGCAGCGCGTCGACTTCTTCGTTGAGCCGCATTACGCCGATCTCGGCAGCAAACGCGCTGCCGGAACGGCCCGCAACGATGATCGCGGTCAGCAACACGCCCATCTCGCGCAGCACGGCGATGGCTACGAGATCCACCGTGTAGATCTCGGCCCCGAACTGGCTCAACTGTTGCGCGCCGAGGTAGGCGACGATGACGCTGATCAGAAAGGCGATGAGCGAGACGATCGGGATCGCCTGGATGCCGGTCTCGTAAATGTGTCGCGTGATCGATGGCAGCCGCAGACTGCGCACGCTGCGCATCGATCGCAGCATCGTGGCGGCGACGCGCCCGAAAAAGCCGACGGCATCGCGGGTCTGCGTCGCCTGCTGGACGGCGCGACGGCCGATCCATGCCACACCATGCAGCAGTGTGGTCGATTCTTCCTCGGTCTTGCGGGGCTTGCCCTGACCACGCTCGGACATTTCCACCAGGAAGCGAAAATGACGCGGTTCATCGCCGGCGAATTCCACGTTGCCACCAGCGGCACGGATGGCCTCGAGTCGACGCTGCAGCATCCACGCGCATGAGAGGTCCAGCGTGTTCACGCGCGAACAGTCGATCTTCACCCGCCTGGAACCTGCGTCGATACCGGCCAGCGCCGCGTCGACTTCACCGATGTTCTCGATGCACCAGTCGCCGTTGAGGCGCAAAGCCAGAGTGTCGCCGGTTTGTTGTGATTCGAGCAGCACGTTGCGCCAGATCCTAGCAGAGTCCTTCCGCAGCGGAGACCGGAACCCCGCCGGCCCATCCTCTCTTGTAACGACGCCTTCAGCGTTTATGATCCGCCGCCGTCCTTATCCTTATCCTTATCCTTGCGGAGACAATGAATGAACGAGGTCGGAAGATTCCTCGACCAGAGCTATTACGGTAATTCCGTGTGGCAGTGGATACTCGCCGCCAGCGTAATGATCGGGGTGCTACTGATCACGCTACTGACCCGACGCGTCATTCGCGGTCGCTACAAGACCCTGGCGGCCACGCCGCAGATCGAATTGCTGGAACTGCCACTGAAGGTGGCCAGCAATACGGGTGCTCTGTTTCTGTTCATTGCGTCGCTTTATGCGGGTTTTTCCCTGCTGACCCTGCCCGAGAAACCGGCAAAGCTGCTGCTCACGGCACTCACCATCTCCGCGTTCTGGCAGGTCGGCGTCTGGGTCAGCACGGCCGTAACGTCATGGTTGTCGCGCAAGCAACAGCAGGCCATGGCCAACGATCGCGCCGCTGCCGGCTCCTTCGGCATCATCGGCTTCGTAGCCCGCGCCCTGATCTGGGTGATCGTGCTGCTGCTGACGCTCGACAACCTCGGCGTCAACATCACGGCGCTGGTCGCCGGTCTGGGTATCGGCGGTATCGCGGTCGCCCTGGCGGTTCAGAATGTCCTCGGCGACCTGCTCGCGTCGCTGTCGATCACCCTCGACCGGCCCTTCGTCGTCGGCGACGCCATCGCCGTCGGCGACTTCAATGGCACGGTCGAACAGATCGGCATCAAGAGCGTGCGTCTGCGCAGCGTGAACGGCGAACAGATCGTCATGTCGAACGCGGACCTGCTCTCCAGCCGGGTGCGGAATTTCGGCCGGATGCGCGAACGCCGCATCGCCTTCACCGTGGCCGTGGCGCTGGATTCGCCTCCGGAGAAACTCAAGAGCATCCCCGCTGCACTACGCGCCATCGTCGAGTCGGAAAAGAACACCCGCTTCGATCGCGCGCATTTCTCGCGCATCGGCGCCGGCTCGCTCGATTTCGAAACGGTGTACTACGTGACTACGGCCGACTACGGCGTCTACATGGATATCCAGCAGGACATCAACCTGCGCGTGATCGAAATGCTGGACAAGGAAGGTCTCGAACTCGCCGTGCCGGTTCAGCGCGTGTGGCAGCAAAGCGCAGCGCTGGATGCGGGACCGGAGAGGACTTAAACACTGTTGCCGATGGCACGCACTCGCGATTCTGCGGCGTCGACTTTCTCCAGCGCTTCGACGAAGCGCCGTGACCATGCCGCAATGTCGTTGCGTTTGAGAGTCTGCAGCATCGCAGCGTGACGTTCGCGGCGCTCCGGCAACGCCATCGATAGCGCCGCCTGCAGGGTGTTGCCGACGGCGCGCGTGTCGTAGGGATTCACCAGCAACGCCGAACTCAGCTCGCGGGCGGCGCCAGCGAGATTCGACAGGATCAGCACACCCGGATCGTCGGGGTTCTGCGCGGCGACGAATTCCTTCGCGACGAGATTCATGCCGTCGCGCAGCGGCGTGACGATGCCGACGTGGGCCGAGCGCAGCAGGCCCATGAGGGTCGCGTGCGGGAAATTGCGGTTCAGATAGCGGATCGGCGTCCAGTCCGTATTGGCGAAGCGGCCGTTGGTACGTCCCGAGGCCTGTTCGAGCGCCTGCCGGATCTCCACGTATGCCTTCACGTCGGAACGCGAGAGCGGCGCAATCTGCAGGTAGGTGATGCGGCCGACGTTTTCCGGATAGGTCTCGAGAAAGTGCTGATAGGCAGAGAAACGTTCGACGAGTCCCTTGCTGTAGTCGAGACGATCGACGCCGACCATCAACTGGCGGCCCATCAGGCTGTCGTACATGCGACGCACGACGTCGGACGACATCGCTTCCATCGCTTCGTTCTGTGTCGTCGCGACATCGACGCCAATCGGAAATACTTCGGCACGGATGACCCGATCACCGACACGGATGCGTCCATCGCCACGGATCGCTTCTGCACCGAAGAGATGTTCGATGCCTGAATAAAACGCCTGGAGGTCGTTCTCGGTCTGGAACCCCACGACGTCATAACAGGTGAGGTCGCGCAGCAGCTCGGCATAGGGCGGCAGCACCCGCAACATCTCGATGTTCGGAAACGGGATGTGCAGAAAGAATCCGAGCGGTCGTCGCACGCCGGCCTCACGCAGATACCGGCCGAGCGGGATCAGATGATAGTCATGCACCCAGATCAGATCGCGCGGCTCCAGCAGCGGCAGCAGCTTTTGCGCGAACATCCGGTTGACGTCTTCGTACGCATCGCGCTCGTCGACGTTGTAACGCATGCTGCGCAGGAAGTAGTGAAACAGCGGCCAGAGCACCTGATTGGCGTAGCCGTTGTAATAAAGCTCGAATTCGCGCCGTCGCAGGTCGACGGTCGCGTAGGTCACGCCGTCGCGGATGTGCAGGTCGGGATCGCCCGGAACCTCATCGACGGTCTCGCCGCCCCACCCGAACCACAGGCCGCCCGTGCGTTTGAGCGCGTTCAGTACCCCCACCGCCAGCCCGCCGGGGGCTGCGGATTTGCGCGGCAGACTGATTCGATTGGAAACGCAGACCAGACGGCTCATGCCCGTGACAACCTCCAACGATCGATGGCGCGAGCGATGATGCATCGCGCCCATCCCCTTATAAGGCCCGAGGACGGTGCAATGTTCCCAAGTGACGACAGTGGCGCCGCTCGGCGGTATTTTTCCCGCTGATCGCGACTCAAATCGACAAGTCGTCTCACGATCGAGACAAAAGCCAGCAATTCGATGTCCCCGGATCCCGTCGCTGGCGAGTCACCCTGCTCGTGGTATCGCGCCCGGACGCCATGACAAAAGCCGCAGGCCCGAATCGCCGCTTTGTTGGGTAGAATTCGCGCCCCTTCGAAGCCGTATACAACTGCTGGAGAGCTGAAGTCCCATGAAGAGTCCTGTCAATATCGCGATCACCGGTGCTGCCGGTCAGATCGGTTACGCCCTTGCCTTCCGCGTTGCCTCGGGCCAGATGCTCGGCCCCGATCAGCCGATCAATCTGCACCTGCTGGAAATCACCCCGGCTCTCGGCGCGCTACAGGGCGTGGTGATGGAACTCAACGACTGCGCCTTCCCGACGCTCAACAAGATCGTCGCGACCGACGATGCCAAGGTCGCCTTCAAGGACTGCAACGTCGCATTGCTGGTCGGCGCCCGCCCGCGCGGCCCCGGGATGGAACGCAAGGATCTGCTGCTGGCCAATGCGCAGATCTTCTCGGCACAGGGCAAGGCGCTCGAGGCGGTCGCCGATCGCAACGTCCGCGTACTCGTCGTGGGTAATCCCGCGAACACGAATTCACTGATCGCGCAGCGCAACGCGCCGAACCTGAACCCGCGCAACTTCACCGCGATGGTTCGTCTCGATCACAACCGCGCGTTGTCGCAGCTGTCGGAAAAGACCGGCGTGCACTTCAACAAGATCCGCAAGGCGATCATCTGGGGCAATCACTCGGCGACGCAGTATCCCGATCTGCATCACGCACAGGTCGACGGCAAGCCGGCGCTGTCGCTGGTCGATCAGCAGTGGTACTCGGATACCTTCATTCCTGTCGTGCAGCAGCGCGGCGCAGCGATCATCAAGGCGCGCGGTCAGTCCTCTGCCGCATCGGCCGCTTCTGCCGCCATCGATCACATCCGCGACTGGGTCAAGGGAACACCGGAAGGCGACTGGGTCAGCATGGGCGTGCCATCCGATGGCAGCTATGGCATCCCGGCAGGCGTGATCTACGGTTATCCCGTGACCTGCAAGAACGGCGACTACGAGATCGTGCAGGGACTCGACGTGAATGACTTCAGCCGTGCGCGCATGGAAGCCACGCACAAGGAATTGCTGGAAGAGCGTGATGGCGTGAAAGAGCTGATCTGAGCAAGCCCAGCCCGCCGCTCGCCACCAGGCGAGCAGCAAGACGGCGAGCGTGACGCAGGTCACCTCGCCGTTTTTCATTTGTGATGCGAACGACGTTCGGACGGATTGTCCGACAGTCTGCGCTTCGCACCTGCGCTTGCCGCACGCGAGATCGCGAGCTAGTGTCGCCCTCTGTAATTCAGCTGCGGCAATCGGCCGGCAGTTCACCAGCCAGGCTTCGCGACGCGAAGCCGATCAGAGGTTTTCCTCCGTGAGCAGCGTTATCTGGGTTCTGTGTTTTGCCATCGGTGCGCTGGTTCTCGCCTACCGGCGTATGTCGTTGCTGACTGCGACTTTTACTTATGCCGCAGGGCTGCTGACCTACACCTGGTTCGGCGCCGGCAGCTTCGGCTGGCTGATCACGCTGTGGGTCGTGCTGGCATTTCTGGTGCTGCTCAATCTCGATGCGTTGCGCATCCGCTTCGTCAGTCGCCCGTTCCTGCGGACGTATCGCCGCATGCTGCCGTCGATGTCGCAGACCGAGAAGGATGCACTCGAAGCCGGCACGGTGTGGTGGGACGGCGAACTGTTCACCGGCGGTCCCAACTGGGAAAAGCTGATGGCCGCCGCTGCGCCGCGGCTCTCGGCCGAAGAACAGGCGTTCCTCGACGGCCCCTGCGAAGAGCTGTGCCGCATGGTCGACGACTGGGACATCACGCACCGGCGCGCCGACCTGCCGCCGCACATCTGGGACTACCTCAAGAGCAAGGGTTTCTTCGCGATGATCATCCCGAAGAAATATGGCGGCCTGGAATTCTCGGCCTACGCACATTCGTGCGTGCTGGTGAAGTTGTCGAGCCGCTCCGGCGTGGTGGCATCGACGGTCGCCGTGCCGAATTCGCTCGGCCCCGGCGAACTGCTGCTGCACTACGGCACCGACGAACAACGCAATCACTACCTCCCGCGTCTGGCGCGCGGCGAAGAAGTGCCCTGCTTCGCGCTCACCGGCCCGCGCGCCGGCTCCGACGCCGGCTCCATTCCCGATACCGGCGTGGTGTGCAAGGGGATGTACGAGGGTCGCGAGATCGTTGGCATCCGCCTGAACTTCGACAAGCGCTACATCACGCTCGCTCCCGTCGCGACAGTGATCGGTCTCGCCTTCAAACTCCTCGATCCGGACAAACTGCTCGGCGACCGCACCGACTACGGCATCACGTGCGCGCTGATTCCGCGTAACACCGCAGGCGTGTCGATCGGCCGACGTCACTTCCCGCTGAACAATCCGTTCCAGAATGGACCGCTCCACGGCAAGGATGTGTTCGTGCCGCTCGACGTTCTGATCGGCGGCATGAAGATGGCGGGTCAGGGCTGGCGCATGCTGGTCGAGCAACTGTCCGTCGGCCGTTGCATCTCGCTGCCATCGAGCGCCACCGGTGCAGCGAAGGCAGCGGTGTTTGCGTCTGGCGCGTATGCGCGCATCCGCCGCCAGTTCAATACCTCCGTCGGCAACTTCGAAGGCGTCGCCGAGTTGCTGGCGCGCATGACGGGGCACACCTACATCATGGACGCCGCCCGCTCGGTGACTGCGGGCGCGATCGACGGCGGTGAGAAGCCCTCGGTGCCGGCAGCCATGCTCAAGTATCACGCCACGGAAATGGCGCGCAGCGTCGGTAACGATGCGATGGACGTGCATGGCGGCAAGGGCATCTGCCTCGGGCCGAAGAACTATCTCGGTCGCGGTTACCAGATGGTGCCGGTCGCCATCACCGTCGAAGGTGCGAATGTGCTGACGCGCAGCCTGATCATCTTCGGCCAGGGCGCCATCCGCTGCCATCCCTTCGTGCTGAAGGAAATGGAAGCAGCGCGCGACAAGGACAAGCGCCGCGGCGTGAAGGAATTCGACAAGGCGCTGTTCGGCCACATCGGCTTCACCATCAGCAATGCAGTGCGCTCACTGGTCATGGCGCTCACGCTGGCCCGCTTCTCACGAGTTCCCGAAAGCAGCACACAGCGCTACTTCCAGCACATCAATCGCTTCAGTGCGTCGTTCGCCTTCGCCACTGACGTTGCGATGCTGTCGCTCGGCGGCTATCTGAAGAAGAAGGAAAGTCTCTCGGCACGACTGGGCGATGTGCTGTCCAGCATGTACCTGGCCTCGATGGTGCTGAAGCACTATCACAACCAGGGCCAGCCTGAAGAAGATCTGCCGTTGGTGGAATGGGCCTGCCGCAGCCTGCTGTACCGCGCCCAGGAACAACTGCACACGTTCCTGCGCAACTTCCCGATCCGCTTCCTGGCGGCGTTCATGCGCTTCTTTATTTTCCCGCGCGGCCAGACCTATCACGCGCCGAGCGATCCGCTCGGTCAGCGGGTGGTCGATGCGATCCTGCATCCGACCGCGCTGCGCGACCGCGCGACGCATGGCATCTATCGCACGGTCGAACCCGGTAATCCGCTGGGCCTGCTGCACGAAGCGCTGGTGCTTGCGGATACCGCCGAACCGCTCGAGAAGCGCATTCGCGTGGACGGCGTGAAGACCGGCAGGATCACAGCGCTCGATCTGCCCGGTCAGATTCAGCAGGCGCTCGCTGCAGGCATTCTCTCCGAGACCGAGGCAGCCGTGCTGCGCGACTACGATCGACGCGTGATGGACCTCATCCACGTGGATGACTTCGACACCAGCGACCTGGCCGCCGGTGCAGCCCGGGAAGACGTTCGACTTGCACGGGTGGGCAACGCCTGATCAGGCGTTGTTGCCATCGGTTCACGGTAGAGACTCCATCGGCTTTGCCCGCCATACCGGCTGCGCCAACGGCTATCCTGCGGCGCGGTCCGGTGAGCGTTAGAATCTCCGGGCCTTTTCCCCAATCCGGAGATCTCATGAAACGTCTGTTCGTCGCGGGTGCGATTGCGCTCAGTCTCTCAGCCATCGCCGTAGCCCAGATCAAGCGTACCCCGTCGCCCGCAGGCGCTGTCGCATACATCATTGCGCCCGCCGATGGCGCAACCGTGACGAGCCCGGTAACGGTGCAGTTCGGGTTGAAAGGCATGGGCGTCGCGCCCGCCGGCATTGCCTTCGACGGCGCCGGTCATCATCACCTGATCGTCGACGCCGATCTGCCGGCGCTCGACAAGCCGATTCCGGCCGACGCCAACCACATTCACTTCGGCAAGGGCCAGACGGAAACCACGCTCGAGCTCAAACCCGGCAAGCACACGCTGCAGTTGCTGCTCGGCGATCAGTTGCACGTGCCGCACGATCCGGCGGTCGCGTCCAGGAAGATCACCATTACGGTGAAGTGACGGGCGAAATCAGCCCGTCATCCCCACACAGGTGGGATCCATCTGAGTCCGCCCCTCGCGGAATCGAGATGCGACGCTGTGAACTTTGGATGGACCCCCGCCTGTGCGGGGGTGACACATGAGCCAACCCCCCCAAGGCACCCGCGCCATTCTCCACGTCGACATGGACGCCTTCTACGCGTCCGTCGAGCAGCTTGACGATCCGCAGCTGCGCGGCAAGCCGCTGATCGTGGGCGGCACCGGCAATCGCGGCGTGGTGGCCGCCGCGAGCTACGAAGTGCGCAAGTTCGGTGTCTACTCGGCCATGCCGATGCACGATGCACTACGACGCTGTCCGCACGCGATCTGTGTGCCACCGCGTTTCGACCGCTACAAGAGCATCTCGGCACAGGTCTTCGAGGTGTTCCGCGAGTTCACACCCCTGGTCGAGGGCTTGTCGCTCGACGAAGCGTTTCTCGATGTGACCGCGAGCCGCACGGCCCTGGGCTCAGCCGAGGACATCGCGGCGCGCATCAAGCACCTGATCCGCGAGCGCACCGGCCTCACCGCATCGGTGGGCGTCGCACCCAACAAGCTCGTCGCCAAGATTGCCTCCGATCTGCGCAAACCGGATGGCCTGGTGATCGTTGCCCAGCATGACATCACCGCGCTGCTCGATCCGCTGCCGATTCGCCGGCTGTTCGGCATCGGCAACAAGACGGCACCGCATCTCGAAGGCATGGGTATCTGCACGCTCGGCGAATTACGACGGACTCCCGAGTCCGTGCTGCTGCCGATCTTCGGACGGTATGCGGGCCGCGTGAAAGCACGTGCCGCGGGCATCGACGATCGCCCGGTCATCGCTGACTGGGATGAGAAACAGATCAGCGCCGAGGAAACGTTCGATACCGATCTCACCGACCGACGGCAGCTGCATGCGCAGCTCGCAGAACTCACCGATCGGGTGGCTGCACGATTGCGCTCGCGCGGCTGGACTGCCGGACTGGTGGTAGTAAAGATCCGACGCAAGGATTTCCGCACCTATACGCGCCAACGCACGGTGAAACCCGCCACACAGGAAACGCGTCCGCTGGCCGAGGCGGCTGCAAAATTGCTGGACGAGTGGCTGGAACAGCAACCGCATGCCGCCATTCGCCTGCTGGGGGTCGGTGCGCGCGACCTGACCGAGACGTCGCAACTCGACCTGTTCGCGGTGCCGCAATCGCAACGCAATCAGGAACTGGATGCTGCCATCGACCATATTCGCAAACGCTTCGGCGCCGGCGCCTTGTCTCGCGGCAGCTCGCTGCGCCCCGGCCGCTCCTGAGCAATCACCCGCGGACAGGCTGGGGACGCAGAGCGACTCGCCGACGCGTGGAGCGCGGCAATGTCCCATCGAGTTCCGACGCAATCAGCTGACTTCCCAGCAGGCGCGCAGCCTCGAGACGCGAGTCATCGGCCTCGGCGAATCGCACCAGGTCCGGCCAGAACGCCGGGTTGCGCGGCCAACGCGGCGCGAGCAGCCCTGGATAATCGAGCGCGACGCGTCGGATCTGCCAGAGCGGCGCCCGCGCCAGCAAATGCGCGATTGTGTCAGGCATGCCGAACAGGAAACGGGCCGCAAGTCGTTGTGACTGGGCCGTATGCCAGGCAAGAAACACTGCCGTTTCGCAAAACGCTGCCTGCATCGGCGCGGGGCTGATCGCTCCGTAACGCGCCTCGATGGATCGGTCGTGGCCCTGCGCCGCGGTGCCATCCAGCGCCGCACTCCAGAATCGCAGGTCATCGAACGCTAACGCGTACAGCGAGTAGGGACACGCTGCCAGTGCGGATCGCGCCTCGGATGAGAGATCGTCCAGGGCGCCCAGGATTTTGACGGGCAGCGATTCTGCGACGATGCCCGGCGCGGGCAGCGATCGTTCGGCGAGCAGCAGCTCGACATAATCCCTGTTCAGCTCGCGGGTGCGCTCCAGAAGGGCACGGCTGAGTACGGACGCCCGGGTTCCGGGCACAACATCCTTGTTGCGATCGGTCATGCAGATCCCTGCAAATAAAATGTGACAGTTCGATTAAACAGAGGCTTTACGTGCCGGTCAATCGCGCCGCACACTAGCCCCGCGTCTCAAGGCGCGCGCGCTCAGGACGAGCGACGCATCGAAAAATCACGACAGGGGTCAAGGAGGAGTCCATGCAAATCAGTAACGACTGTTATTTCCGCGACCGACAGCGCCACGACCTGGCGTTGCGCATGATTCGTCACGAAGCCCGTACCTGCACGATTCGCGCGTGCACCGGACTCACCGACGATCGCATTCGTCGGCTCTACAAAACCTTCACTCGCCACGAAGCGCACGTGGAGATCCGGCGACATCGCGGCAAATCGCCGCGACAGGTGGCGTACTTCACTCGCAGCATCCGCATGCAGTTCGAGGCGTCGTGTCTCGGCAATGTCTTCGCCGCATTCGACCTGCTGCGACGCCAGCGCATGGAGACGGACGACAACACATCGCTGGAATACGGCGAACGCTTCTGCGACGCCTACGAAACGCATCGCCAGCTCGTGCAGGGTCCGCGCATTTCGTTCGAACACGCCTGGTTCCTGCTGCATCTGCTGAGTCGCAGTGCACTGCTGCATTCCAGCCGTTGTCGTCACTGCAGCAGCCGCTATCTGCGCGACCAGCTCAACGCCGCCCGCAAGCATTGCCCCTTCTGCGAACTCAAATCGTACGAACCCATGTGCATCGGACGGGAACCCCGCAGGCCGGCGCGCGCATTGCGGCAGCCGGAGTGATCCGGTTGTGGGTCCGGCTTCCCCTTGAGATTCCCTGCGCATAGCAACGGAGATTTCACACGGAGGTCACGGAGAATTTATTTTCCGTTCTGAGTCTCCGTGTTCTTAAGTTGATGTCATCGGGCTATCACCGGGAATCCCGGCGGGAAAGCCGGATCCACAGTCCGCGGCTGAGCCTGCCGACGTCATGACCGCGCTACACTTCGGTCATGGCGTTGCCGCGCTCCGCTCCCAACCACCTCGCCGGTCCTTATCTCGAGCGGCTGGCACAACTGCGCAAGGACGAAGCGCGTCTGCACGCGGCGCTCGAGAATCCGGCCACGTTGTTCGTGCCGATCTGGCGCTCACACAGTTTCATAGCGCATGTTCCGGGCGGATTGACTGCGCAGTTCGTCCATGGGCTGCAGCAACTGCGCGCTCTGGGGACGGCAGATCCCATCCTGCTCGGCGAGTTCCGCGGACAGCTGTGTTTCGCGGCGGAGCTGTCGTCCGACGAACCTCCTGTCGTGGACCCCCGTGCGGAATTCGTCGACCTGCGCGGTGTCGCCGGCAACCTGATGCGAGATGAGGCGGGGTTGCTGGCGTATGCGCGGGCCATGGTGCTCTGGCGCGAACGCCATCGCTTTTGTGGACGATGCGGCGCGCCAACCCTCGCCGCGGAAGGTGGTCACGTGCGCCGCTGCAGCAATGAGCGCTGCGGCAATCAGCAATTTCCCCGCATCGACCCGGCCGTGATCGTTCTGGTCACGGATGGCGATCGCGCGCTGCTCGGCCGACAAGCGGCCTGGCCGGTCGGTCGTTATTCGACGATTGCAGGCTTCGTCGAGCCCGGTGAGAGTCTGGAGGATGCCGTCGCACGGGAAGTCCACGAAGAAACCGGCATCGAAATTGCGTCCGTCGACTATCACTCCTCGCAGCCCTGGCCCTTCCCGTCGTCGCTGATGCTGGGATTCAGCGCCCGCGCCGCGACGACCCGGATCCGCCGCATCGATGATGAACTCGAGGATGCCCGCTGGTTTACCCGCGGTCAGATCGCCGCCGGTGAAGTGTCCCTGCCGACCACCCACTCCATCTCGTTCCGTCTGATCGAGGACTGGTACGACGCGGCGTCGGCAATTCCTCTGCGCGAGGAACCCGCCGCGCGCTTGTGGACGAGCCCCGCCCGCTGACTGACCGTTCAGCGGGCGTGTAAAGTGCGCCGTGTAAAATGTAATGTGCCTTGTTGCACAGCTCCCGCGCCCTCGACGTCATGCCTTACACGACAGACCTTCTGCAATGTGCCTGCTAGTCCTCGCCTGGAAATCACACCCGCGTTACCGCCTGGTTCTGGCCGGCAATCGCGATGAGTTTCATGACCGCACCGCGGCGCCGCTCAACTGGTGGCAGGACGATCCGCGCATCCTCGGTGGCCGCGATCTGAAGGCGAACGGCACCTGGCTGGGTGTCGCACGCTCGGGCCGCTTCGGCATCGTCACCAACTACCGCGACCTGCAGGCTCCCGTGGAAGGCGCACCGTCTCGCGGCAGCCTGATTCCGCGGTTTCTGACAGGAGCCACGTCGCCGAAGGAATTCCTCGACGACCTGCGTGGCGCGGCGCTGCGCTATTCGGGGTTCAATCTGCTGGTCGGCGGCACGCGCGCGTTGTACTACTTTTCCAATCGCGGTCCGAAGGCGCCTACCGCGCTGCCCCCCGGTGTCTACGGCTTGAGCAATCACCTGCTCGATACACCCTGGCCCAAGCTGTCGCGCACTCGCGAACGCTTCAGCAAACTGCTGGCGGAGCCGGAGCTGCAAGCCGACGACGTCTTCGCCATGCTGTCCGACCGCGAACCAGCACCTGTCGACAACCTGCCGTCCACCGGTTTGCCTGCCGACTGGGAACGCGTCGTCTCATCGCCGTTCATCGTCAACGAACGTTACGGCACGCGTTGCTCGAGCCTGCTGCTGGTCGAGCGCAACGGTCGCACGGTGCTGCACGAGCGGCGTTTCGACGCCGCGGGCGTACAAACCGGCACGACTCGCTTCGAGTTCACCAGCGCCGAGGTTCCCGAGGTCTGGTTCGAGGCCGAGGATCCTGATGCCGTCGCGTCCATCGACACGTCGTTCGATTCCTCGCCGGAATGAATTCGCGGCGCATCCTGCGACGGTTCGCCATCGCCGGGATGCGCATGGCCGAGATTGCGGCTCGCGTGCGACCGCGGCGTCAGTGGCTGGCACTGCCGCTGCTGGTCGTGGCGTCAGCGCACGCGAAAATCGCCATCGAGATTCCCGAGACCACCCCCGTCATCGAGAACAACGTTCGGGCGTTCCTCAGCCTGACCCGCTATGCCGATCGCACCGACGTGTCGCCCGAGATCATGTCGCGACTGCAGCGTCGCATCGTTGCCGAAACGCGCCGCGCTCTCGAACCGCTCGGTTACTACGAGCCGGAAGTCACTTACGAAACCGTGCAGAAAGGCGACGACTGGCAGGTGACGATCCATGTCACTCCGGGCCGGCCCGTGCGGCTCTCCGAGGTGTCCGTCGAGGCGATCGGTGCTGGCAGGAACGAACGGCCGCTGCGCGAGGTCATCGAAGCGCAGGATCTCAAGCCGGGGCTGCGCCTCAATCACGGCACCTACGACAGCGTGAAAGGAGCGCTGCTGCGCGCCGCCCGTAACGACGGTTTCCTCGACGCCAGGCTGACGAAGAGCGAACTGCTGATCGATCGGCAGGAACGCCGCGCGACTGCGACGCTCGAGATCGATACCGGCGAGCGCTATTACTACGGCCCGATCACGACCGAGCAGACGGTCATCACGGACGATGCGATGCGTCGCTTGTTGCGCATGAAGGCAGGCGATCCGTATACGCTCGACTCGCTGCTGCGCACGCAGTACGTGCTCGACGACAGCCAGTACTTCAAGGTGGTGGACATCGATAGCGGCGAACCCGACCACGAGTCGCATACCGTGCCGGTCACCGTGCTCGCGACGCCGAACCGACGCCATCGGTATGGCGCCAGCATCGGTTACGCCACCGATACGCGTGCGCGTGGCCAGTTCACCTGGGACGATCGCCGCGTCAACGAGCATGGCCATCGCGCCAAAGTGGAACTGACGGCCTCCTCGGTGCTGAACGAAATCGCGGGGCGCTATGTGATTCCGGTGATGGATGTCGCACTGGAGAAACTCGAGTTCACCGCGCGCCTGCGCGACGAGGAACTCGGCGACACACGCAGCGAGCGCGCCGAAGTCGGCACCGGACTTACGCAGGTGAAGGGCCGCTGGCAGCGTGTCATGTTCCTGACGCTTTCCGAGGAACGCACGACGTTGCCCGCCACGTCCACGGAGCCGGAAACGAAGAACAAGGCGTTCCTCATCATCCCGGGCATCAGCTACTCGACGCTGCCGAGTTATGTGGTGGGCGGCAAGCCTCGCCCTTACAGCGTCTATGCGGAACTGCGCGGTTCACCGGCGACGCTCGGATCGGATGCGTCATTCCTGCAGTTTCGTACCCAGCTCGAACGCATCTACCGGATCTCCGACCTGTGGAGCCTGCGCGGACGATTCGAACTCGGCACCAGCTGGGTGGACGACTTCTCGGAGCTGCCCGCATCGCAACGCTTCTTCGCCGGCGGCGACCGCAGTGTGCGCGGCTTCGGCCTGAACGAGCTCTCGCCCAAGGACGATGAGGGCAACAGCATCGGCGGCAGGAACCTGATGACCGGCACACTCGAGGTGGAGCGTGCGCTCCCGAAGAATTTCGGCCTCGCGGCGTTCTCCGATGTCGGCAACGCCTTCGACGACTGGGGCGATCCGATGCTGCAATATTCGGCGGGCCTCGGCGTTCGCTGGCACATCGCAGTGGCAAGCATCGGCATAGACGTTGCGCAACCGCTGTCCGAATCCGGACGCGGGCCGCGGGTCCATCTCTATATGTCCACCCTGTTCTGACGGACATCGAGACGAGAGACACCAGTTATCGTGCGGAAGTTGCTCCTCATCCTCCTGCTGACCGTGCTGGTCGCCGTGCCGATCGCGCTGATCGCCACACTGCTGTACACGCCGCTGGGGATGTCGATGATCGCGGCGCAGCTGCATCGGCTCGAGCCGATGGGCGTGCGTATCGAAGGGCTCTCGGGCACGGTGCTGGGAACTTTACGCATCGCGCGCTTCGAGCTCGATCACCCCAGCGTGCACGTCGTATCGCACGATATCGTCGCCACCATCGATGGCCGCGAACTGCTGCTGCAGACGATCCGCGTCTCGTCGCTGACGGCCCGCGACACGCTGGTGGAAGTGCGCAGCGCGCCGCCGACACCGCCGTCCGCGAAGCCAATGCGCTTTCTTCCGAACTTCATGCGCATCGATATCCGCAACGCCGAGCTGACCGGACTGCGCTATGTGAACATCGACGGCACCGCTATCGACGCCACGACCCTGCGCACCAGCGCGAGGATGTCTCCACGGCGCCTGCGCATTCGCGACTTCCGCATCGAAGCCCCGCAATTCCAGCTGGCCGGCAATGGGCGACTGCTCGCCGCCCGGCCTTTGGGACTCGAAATACGCGTCGACGGCAACGCCCGTCTCGAACGCGGCACTGAACTTGCGGCCAGCGCACAGGCGAACGGCACCCTCGAAGAACTGACGATTCGTGCGACGCTGCTGAAGCCGGACGTCATCAATGTCGATGCCCTGCTCACACGTCCGGAGGATTCCTGGCGAATCCACGGCAGCATCGCATCGCCACTGGTGTCGTTGCAGCCATGGATGGAGAACCCGCCGTTCTCGTTCCGCAACATCGCACTCACGGTGGACGCACAGCCCGATGGCATCCTCGCGCAGGGCAACATCGGTGTGCCCGAGTTGTCGGGCCGCGATCTGACGATCGACCTCGCCGGAAAATTCGCGCAGCGTGTGCTCGAGTTGCGCAAGGGCGAGATCGCGGTCAACGACACGATGATTCGCCTGCATGTCACGGGCAAGGCGGATTTCACCGATGGCACACCGAGACTCGATACTCAGGCGAACTGGACGAATCTGCGCTGGCCGCTCGATGCGGCATCCGTCGTGTCGAGCAGCGCCGGAGATCTGACGCTGCGCGGTGCACTGCCTTACGACTACACGGTGAAGGCGCAGGTAAGTGTTCCGGCGGAACTCGCCGCAACGGCTGATCCCATCGCCGGCGACGTTCAAGCCGACGGTGTGCTCGATCGCGACAGCATCACGATGCGCGCGTACACGCTCTTCGCCCTCGACGGTTCGATAACCGGCAATAGTTCGTTGCAGTTCACCGCGCCACGGCGCTGGTCGCTGGCCGCGAATGCCGACAACCTGAATCCTGCACATGTTCACGCGGAGTTTCCGGGCAGTGTGTTCTTCCAGCTCGATGCAACAGGCGAGGGCTTCGACAAGCAGGCGATCTTCAACGCGCGACTGGCCGCTCTCTCCGGCACGCTGCGCGGCGAGAGAATCAGTGGCGGCGGCCGACTGCAACGCGACCGACAAGGCTGGGCGGCACAGGAAGTGTCGCTGCGCATGGGCGAGGCCCATCTCTCGGCGAACGGCACGGTCAACAAGCGTGTGGATGCGGAAGTCTCACTGCGCGCCAGAACGCTGCAGACCTTTCTGCCCGATGCACGCGGCAGCGTGAACCTGACGGCGAGTGCGCGCGGCCCCGTAGACGCGCCCCGCATCCTGGCGAACGTGCAGGCGGAGAACCCCGGCTATGCGCAATGGCGTGCAGCCTCGCTGGCTGCGGACGCCGACATCGATCTTGGCGGGCAGAACGCCTCGCGACTGTCGGTGATTGCGCAGACACTGGGGCGGGCGCAGCCGGTGATGGAATCGCTGCGCATCACGGGCAATGGCGTCGCGGCAGATCATCGCATCGACGTCGCCATGGTGGGCGTCGGCGATGCCGGGACGGCCGCGCCGCGCACGACCTTGCGTATCGATGGCAACTACACCGATGCGACGTGGTCGGGCACGCTGCAGGCAACGGAGATCAGCGAGGGACGCAGGAGCGGCGAAGCACTGACGATGAAGGAGCCCGGCAACTTCGTCGTCTCGCGCGATCGATTGGCGCTGGAAAAACTCTGTCTGGTCATCGGCAACGGGCAGTTCTGTGCGGACGGCAAATGGCAGCGCAATGGTCCATGGGAAGGAACTGTCTCTGGCTACGAAATTCCTCTCGCCGTCGTGCTGCCGCCGTCGGGACCCGAGGCCGAATACTCAGGACGCATCGAAGGTCGTGTGCATGTCTCCGGCGCCCCCAATCGGCCATGGCTGGTCGATGCAGGCGCACGCATCATGGACGCTGCCGTCATCTACCGTCCGCCTGGCGCGGAGCCCGAAACATTGAATCTCGGCAACGGCGGTCTGTCGTGCACGGCGACCGCAGAACGCATCGACTTCTCGCTCGGCGTGCAGGCCTTCGAAGATACATTCCTCTATGCCAACGCCAACATCGACCGCAATGGCAGCAACGATCTGATGCACCTGCCCCTGACGGGCGATGTGCGCGCACGCGCGGCCGACGCGAACATCCTGCCGATCCTGTTCACCGAGATCGACAATGCTGCCGGATTGCTCACCGCCAATGTCGACGTTCGCGGCACGTTGGCGCAGCCCGAGATCAACGGCCACATCGAACTGGCGAACGGCGCCTTCGATTCGTATCGCGTCAATCTCGCGCTGCGACAGCTCAATCTCGCCGCGGACCTCGCGAACAACAGCCTCGACTTCCGTGGGTCTGGCGCTGCGGGCGATGGCACGCTGAAGGTCGGCGGCAAGTTCACGTGGACCGGTGGTGAGCTGCGCGGCAATCTGTCTCTCAATGGCGAGAATCTGCTGGTCGCAGATCTGCCCGAGTATCGGGTGGTCGCGTCACCCGATCTCAAGTTCGCCATCGACGGCAAGGACATTGGTGTCGCGGGCGACGTGCTCATTCCGGAAGCCAGCATCAAGCCGGTGAACCTGGGAGGCGCCGTGCAGGCGTCCGATGATGCCCACTACGTCGGTGACACCGAGGCCGAGCAGAAGGGCCAGTATGTCGTGAACAGCGAGGTTCGCGTGAAGATGGGCGACGATGTACGCGTCGACGCCTTTGGTCTGCAGGGACGTATCGTCGGCGGCGTGGGAACGACGGTACACACCGGCAACACTCCGGTCGGCCGCGGCGAACTCAGCGTAGCCGACGGCCGCTACGAAGCCTACGGACAGAAGCTCGACATCTCGCGCGGTCGTCTGCTGTTCGATGGCTCGCCGCTCGAGGACCCCGGTCTCGACATCGAAGCGCAACGCAAGATCGAGAACATCAAGGTCGGCCTCAACGTGCGCGGCACCCTGAAGGATCCGCGACTCACGTTCTTCTCCGAACCGTCGATGTCGCAGACGTCGATCATGTCGTACCTGCTCGTCGGCAAGGGCATCGACGACATGCAGAACGGCGACGCGGTGAGCATGAGCTCCGCGAAAGACACGCTGGCGCTACAGGGTGGCGGACTGCTGGCGTCGCAACTCGGGCGGCGCATGGGTCTGGAAGAAGTCGGCGTCGAAAGCACCACCAGTTCGGCGGGTCAGACCAACACATCGCTGGTGCTCGGCAAGTTCCTGTCGCCGCGACTGTTCATCAGCTATGGCATTTCGCTCACGGAATCCATCAACACCTTCAAGCTGCGCTACACCATCAGCGACAAATGGATACTCAAGATGGAAGCCGGCGAGGTGCAGAGCGCGGACGCGGAGTACACGATCGAACGGTAACGGGCAAAGAAGGAGCCTGGCCTCCACGGGCATACGAATTGCAAGAATGCGTTTATCCGTTCGCTCGACAGAACCAGTGCATCTTGGCGGCGCTCCCGTCACACTGCGTGCTCCAGACGCAGCCAACCGTTCCTCATGACAGAACTGACTCCTGCCTGGTTCAGCAAGGCCGTCGCCCATCCCACGCAATCGCATTTCGTCGATATCGACGGGACACCGATTCACTACCTCACGTGGAATGCGCATGAGACGACCAAGCCCGGTCTGCTCCTGGCACACGGCTTTCGTGCCCACGCACGTTGGTGGTCCTGCATCGCGCCGTACCTGGTCGATCGGTTCCGCGTGGTCGCGCTGGATTTTTCGGGCATGGGCGACAGTGGGCAGCGCGCGCATTACAGTCACGAGTGCTTCGTGAAGGACGTCGCAGGGGTGATCGATAACGCGGGATTCGAGCAGGTGACGCTCGTCGGTCACAGTTTCGGCGGCTCGCGCGTGCTGGGCACGTGCGCTGCGCATCCGCAGCGAGTCGAACACGCAGTCATCATCGACAGCTATATTCCCATTCCCGAATTTCCACGGCGTGAACGTTTCCCGGACCTGCCCAGAACCAAGAGGACCTACGCCACCTACGAGGCAGCGCGCGAGCGCTTCAAACTGGTACCGGAACACAACTGTTCAGCGCCCTACGTGCTCGACTACGTGGCGATGCATTCGATGAAGCAGGTCGCCGACGGCTGGACCTGGAAATTTCACGAAGACTATGCACGCACGATCGACGACCCGGCTGCCGAAGCGGCGCACAACGCCGCGCTGATCGGGCAGGTCGCGATGCCCGTCAGTGTCATCTACGGCGATCAGAGCATCGTCATGACAAAACCGCTCGCCGAGGCGCTCACACGCCGGCTGCAGCAAGGCCGCGGCCCGATCGAAATTCCGGAATCGCACCACCACGTCCTGCTCGATCAGCCGCTGTCGCTGGTGTCGGCGTTGCGGGCTGTGCTTTGCGACTGAAAGAAGGAAGGGACAGCCGCCAAAGACCGCATAAAAGAGGTTAGGTGTTCGCAGAGTCCGATCCCGAACACTCGATGTATGCGGTCTTTTGCGGCCGCTCTCCTTCTAGTCAAACTCCGTCGGCCACTCCCGATGCAGATGATGTTCGTACATGCGGCGGATCTGTTTCGCCGTCGAACGTCCGGTCGAGAGTTCGGGCAGGGCATCGAGCGGAAAGAATTCCACGCCATCGGTTTCGTGACTGAGGCGGGCTGCGCCACCGGTGATCTCGCAGATGAAGAACGCCTTCCAGGAATGGAACAGGTACGCCGGGTGATCGTGCAGATTGCGGTCGTACAGCGCCGCGAGTTTGATGGCGCGCGCGGTGAATCCTGATTCCTGCTCGATCTCTTTCTCGATGGCGCGCGATGGCGTGTCGTTGATGTCGGCCCAGCCGCCGGGCAAGGTCCACTTGCCGTCGACCGTCTCGCGCACCAGCAACACGTGATCGTCGCGAAATACGGCGCCGCGGACGTCCATCTTGGGTGTCGCGTAACCGTCTTCGACGAACCACGTCTTTCGCAGTTGCTCCGCCGGCAGCCGTGATTCCGCGGCGAGCAATCCAGTCGCGATCTCGACTATCTCGCGATAGCGCTCGCGGTCGTACTCCTCGTGCGTGAAGTGCAGGCCGGTTTGTGACAACGCTAGCAGGCGTCGTGCGAAATCGAGAGTGCTGGACATGGCGTGACCGCTGGCAGGGATGCAGCAAGCTTCACCTGCGGCGAATCGTCAGGCAACACTGTATTGCAGCGCCTGTCACCAACTGAGCGCGGACGGCGTTGGACAAGTGTCTTATTCTCCCGCCTCGTCATGCTTCGTGATTCATGAGCATTCCCGCCATCGCAACACCCGCCTCGCCCACCGATACACGCGGTCTCGCTGCCGCGGCGGGCGCGTTCTTCATCTGGGGCTTGCTGCCGCTTTATCTGAAGCTGCTGCAGACTGTTCCCGTCCTGCAAGTGACGGCGCACCGCCTGGCCTGGGGTTGCTTGTTTGCATTGGGCTGGCTCGCCCTGCGCAAGGAACTCGGCGGCGTCGGTGCGGCGCTGCAAGATCCGCGCGTGCGGTTGCGACTGTTCACCAGCGCGGCGCTGGTCAGCACCAACTGGATCACCTACGTCTGGGGTATCGCCAATAACCGAGTGGTCGAAACGAGCCTCGGCTACTTCATCAATCCACTGGTGAACGTGCTGCTCGGTGTGGTCCTGCTGTCGGAACGACTGAACCCGGTTCAATGGATCGCCGTGGCCATCGCCGGCAGCGGCGTCGCCTATCTGACCTGGAGCGCCGGCCAGCCACCGTGGATTGCGCTCATCCTGGCGGTCACCTTCAGTCTCTATGGATTCGTGCGCAAGGTGGTGCAGGTGGCTGCATTGGCCGGATTCGGGGCGGAGACGCTCATGCTGCTGCCGATCGGCCTGGGCTACGTGGTCTGGTGCGAGATCGCCGGCACCGGAGTGATCGGGCACACTGGCCTGAAGATGGATCTGCTGCTGGTCTTCGGCGGCCCGCTCACTGCGATTCCCTTGGTCCTGTTCGCCTATGGAGCGCGACGCCTGCCTTACTCAACCGTCGGACTGATGCAATACATCGGACCGACCCTGCAGTTGTTGCTGGGCGTGCTGGTATTTCACGAGCCTTTCCACGGTCCGCGCGTCATGGGTTTCGCCCTGATCTGGTCGGCGCTGGTGATCTATGCGGCGGACGGCGCGTGGAGGAATCGCAAGCTGCTGGGGGCAAGCTGATCGGGGCGCAGAATGCTATTGACGCGCGCTGCATATTTATGCAACATGCGCGCGTTTTTATGCAAAGGTGAATCCCTGCTCCAGTCGCCATGGCCGCCGAAATCCGCCAATCCATTTCCCGTCGTGCCGCGATCGTCCGGATCATCCGGGAGTCGACCGTGCGCAATCAGGACGAACTGGTGAAGGCGCTGCACAAGCAGGGAATCGACGCGACTCAGTCGAGCGTCAGCCGCGATCTGCGCGAACTCGGCGTGGCCAAGGCCGGCGATCACTACATTCTGGCGGCCGAAGAACCCCTGGCAGCGGGCCATTTCGCCGCGGTCGCGAGCTTCGTGGTCGATGTACGCACGGCGGGCGATTCGCTCACCGTCGTGAAAACCACCACGGGCACCGCACAGAGCGTGGCCGTCGCCATCGACAAATCAGACTGGCCCGAAGTCGTGGGGACGATTTCCGGCGATGACACCATTTTCATCGCCACCGAAGACTCACGCGCCCAACGCAAATTGCGCGAGCGCCTGCGCGAAAATTTCAGGATCTGAACCAGCTCCTCCTGCCCTCCCTCGCGGAGCGGGGGAGGGAATGAACTTCATTTAAGTCAGTACGCACCATGACCGACACACTTGCTCCCGGCTCCGAACCCATCCTGCTCGCCTTCTCCGGCGGCCTCGACACGTCGTTCCTCGTTCCCTGGTTGAAAGAGAACTACGGCCGACCGATCGTCACCGTCACTGTCGATACCGGCGGCATCGATGCCGAGGCAGCGAAAGTGCTCGATCAGCGTGCCCGCGCACTCGGCGCGCAGGACCACATCCTGGTCGAAGCCAAGCAGGGTTATTACGACCAGGTGCTCAAGTACCTGATCATGGGCAACATCAAGCGCGGCCAGATGTATCCGCTGTGCGTCGGCGCAGAGCGCGTGATGCAGGCGCAGACCATTGCGGAATGGGCGCGCAAGCTCGGCACGAAGATCGTGGCCCACGGCTGCACCGCCGCCGGCAATGATCAGGTGCGTTTCGAAGTCGCCCTGCGCACGCTCGCGCCGGAACTGACGATCCTCGCACCGGTGCGCGACAAGGCGTTCAAGCGTCCTGAGCAGCTCAAGTATCTCGAAGATCGCAAACTCACCGTGCCGCCGTACGGTGCCGCCTATTCCGTGAATCGCGGCCTGTGGGGAGTGACGATCGGCGGCAAGGAAACGCTGACCTCCGATGGCAGCATTCCCGACCATGCCTGGGTGTTGTCGAAGGATGCGTTCGCGAAGCCGAGCGCGCCGCAGTCGCACACGATCGGGTTCGAGCAGGGCGTGCCGGTCCGTCTCGATGGCGCCACGCTCGGTGCGGTCGCCGTGATCGAACAACTGGAAACCATCGGCGCGAAGTTCGGCATCGGCCGCGGCATTCACCTGGGCGACACCATCATCGGCACCAAGGGTCGCGTCGCGTTCGAGGCACCGGCGGCCGAAGTGCTGATCAGCGCGCATCGCGAACTGGAGAAGCTCGTCATGACGGGCCGCCAGCAGCGCATCAAGGAAATGGTGGCAGGCCCCTATGGCGATCTGGTGCACGAAGGCCAGCATCTCGACCCGGTGTGCCGCGACATCGAGACTCTGTTCGTGAACTCACAGGCGCGCGTAACCGGCGATGTGAAAGTGCTGTACCGCCCCGGCAATGCCTTCATCGAAGGCGTGACCTCGCCCTACTCCATCATGGCGGCATCGAAAGGCGTGTACGGCGAAGCCGCCGGCGAGTGGACTGCCGCCGATGCGCTGGGCTTCTCGAAGATGGTCGGCCTGCCGGGAATGTTCTGGACCCGGGCCGGTAAAGATCAATAGTTCGTTTCACAACCTCATAGGTGCAATCCGCAAATGAAGACCGTTGTCGTCGACAAGATCGCTTCCATCACCCAGGCGCTGAACCTGGGTCGTGAACTGCGCGTCGCCACCACCGACATTCCCTGCGAGGAAGGCGTGGTGCTGGTCGTGGAAATCCTCACCAACAAGTCGACGTACAACACGCTCGAACTGACCAGTGGCCGCATGGCGAAGGTTGCCAAGGGCGATGTCATCGTCGGTGCGCTCGGTCATCGGCAGGCGCTGTTCGGCTACTCCGGCCATCTGCCGGAGTCGGTGAAGGAAGGCGACATCATCCAGGTACTGAACATCGGCGGCGTGCTCGGCGTGGTCGATTCGGCCAATCCCGAAAAGGGCCGGCCGTTCGATGCGAGAGTCATCGGTGTCGTGCTGCAGTTCCCCTACCTCGGCGAACGCATCGGCGTGCCGGCGCGCGTCGGCTATCGTCGCCTCGACTACAACATCGCGGTGAACACCCGCAATGTGCCGGTCGTCGCGCTGGCCGGCACCTGCATGGAAGCCGGCAAGACAGCAGCGGCGTGCGCCATCGTCTCGCGCATGCGGCATCGCGGCCTGACCGTGCATGCCTTCAAGGCCACAGGCGTTTCCCTGCGTCGCGACATTCTCGCGATGGAAGACGCCGGCGCCCGGCGCAGCATGATTTTCACGGATCTGGGTGTCGTGACGACGACGGGGAAAAACGGTCCCGCCATCACGCGCGCCTTGCTCACCGAAATGTCGGAAGGCGAACCGGATGTGATCGTCTTCGAACTGGGCGACGGCATCCTCGGCGCCTACGGCGTCGAAGCGATCCTGTCGGCGCCGGACATCCGCACCGTTCTGACGAGCGTCGTGCTGTCTGCCAACGACCCCGTTGCCGCGTGGGGCGGCGTGAAGCTGCTGCGCGAACAGTTCGGCATCGAACCCTCGGTGGTCACCGGCCCTGCGACCGACAATGCCGTCGGCGTGAACATCATTCGCGACAAGTTCGGCGTGCCCGCATTCAACGCCATCACGGATGGCGCCGCACTGGGTGACCGGGTGATCGAGTCGCTGAAGCTGGTGCCGAAAGTGGCCGCCCAGGCGGACACGGAGTAAGGCGATGAGTCAGAAGATTCCTGCAATCGTGCTTGGCGGCACCGGCTATGTGGCCGGTGAACTGCTGCGCCTGATCGCCATTCATCCGTCGATCGAATTGCGGGCCATCCTGTCCGACAGTCAGCCCGGCGCATCGGTGGCGAAGTCATTCGCGCATCTGGCACCCGTGTATCCGGACCTGCAGTTCTCGAGTCTCGACCAGATCAAGGAACTGGTCGGTTCATTGCCGCAGTGCGCGATCATCTCCGCCGCACCGCATGGCGTGGCCGCACAACTCATCGACGATCTGCTGAAAGTCGCCGAGGCCAGGGGCACGAAGCCGCGCGTGATCGACATCTCCGCGGACTATCGTTATTCGACGGCCGGCGCCTACGAGGCCGTTTACAAGCATGCGCACGGCGCACCGGCACGGCTCACGCAGTTCAGCTGCGCGGTGCCGGAACATCTCGCCACACTGACGACGCCGCATGTGGCCCATCCGGGCTGCTTTGCGACCGCCGTGCTGTTGTCGAGCGTGCCACTGCTGAAGCTCGGCCTGGTCGAACCGCGCCTGTTCGTGAGCGGCATCACTGGCAGTACGGGCTCGGGCCGTTCGCCCGTCGCCGGGACGCATCATCCGCAACGTCACAGCGATCTGTACGCCTACAACCCGTTGGCACACCGTCACACGCCGGAAATCACGGCACTGGCGCAAACGGCCAGCGATGTCGCGGCTGAGTTCAATTTCGTACCGCATTCGGGGCCATTCGCCCGCGGCATTCATGTCACCGTGCAAGCCGTGGCCAAACGCCCGCTCAAGACTGCCGATGTCGTCGATGCATTGAAGCAGTTCTATGCCGGCAAGCCCTTCGTGCGTGTGAACGCGGAGATGCCGCACATCAAGGACGTCGCGACCAGCAATTACGCGTTCCTGAGCGGCGCCGCCAACGGCAGCAGCGTCGTTGCGACATGCGCGATCGACAATCTCACCAAGGGCGCCGCCGGCGGTGCGATGCAATGGCTGAATCGCGTCTTTGGATTGGACGAGACCACCGGGCTACTGACGCCGGCCGCAGGCTGGACCTGAGCACATCATGAGCAACGTCATTCCGCTGAGAGAACCGAAGGCCCCGCTCGCGCCATTGAAGGATCACCTCGCGCCCGTCTTCGCGCATTTCCCGCTCGAAGTCGTGGACGCGCAAGGCGTGTATCTGCACACACCCGATGGCCGCAAGGTGTTGGACCTCTACGGCGGTCATGCCGTCGCCGCGCTGGGCTACAACCACCCGCGCTGGGTGGAAGCACTGACGCAGCAGGCGCGCCAGCTCTGCTTCCAGAGCAACGCCGTGCCGCTCGATGTGCGGCGTCGTGCAGCAACGAAACTCGCCAATTTCTGCGGGCTGGGCCTCGACACCATTTTCTTCGTCAACTCCGGCGCGGAAGCCAACGAAAATGCCCTGAAGCTGGCCTTCAAGATGACCGGCGGCACGGAAGTGATTGCTGTCGAAGGCTCGTTCCACGGTCGCACGGCGGCTGCAGGCGCAGTCACGTGGGGCGCGGAAAAGAAATGGTACGGCTTCCCCAACAAGCCATTCGACGTGACGTTCATCAAGCCGACCGACGCGGGCAAGCTCGCGACGCTCGTCAACGACAAGACCGCGGCGGTCATCGTCGAGCCCGTGCAGGGCGTTGCGGGTGCACTCGATCTGCCGCCGGAATTCCTGCAGGCGCTGCGCACGCGCTGCAGCGAGAATGGCTCGATCCTGATTTTCGATGAAGTGCAGTGTGGCGTGGGCCGCACCGGCTACCCGTTTGCGGCCAACATGTATGGCATCACTCCGGACATCATCACGACTGCCAAGGCGCTCGGCGCAGGCTTCCCCGTGTCAGCCGTGCTGGTGGCCGATCATGTCGCGCAGTACATGAAGCTTGATTCGCTCGGCACGACGTTCGGCGCCGGTCCGATGGCCTGCGCCGTCGTGGAAGCGGTCATCGACATCATCGAATCCGAAAAACTGCTCGAGAACGTTCGCGCACGCTCCGCGGAGATCCGCGAGAAGTGCATGGTCGGCCCGGTCATTGGCGCGCAGGGCGCCGGACTGCTGCTCGGCCTGCGCACGTCGCGCCCCGCGAAGGATGTGCAGGCCGAACTCCTGAAGCTCGATATCCTCACCGGCACCAGCGGCGATCCGAATGTCGTGCGCATCCTGGCGCCGTATGTTCTGGAAAGCGCGCATGTGGACCAGCTGGCCGAGGCACTCAATCGCATCGGCAAGTAATCAAGTCACAAGAAATCACCTATGAACCGTTTCCTCGACCTGGCCGATTTCCCCCGCGAGCAGATCAGAGATCTGCTCGGGCTTGCTTCACGGCTGCAGCAGCATCCGCAACCGAAAGCGCTCGCAGGCAAAGTACTCGGCCTGCTGTTCCTGAACCCGTCGCTGCGCACGCTGGCGTCGTTCCAGAGCGCAATGATGCGCCTGGGCGGCAAAGCCGTCGTCATCACGCCGGGACAGGGCACGTGGCAGATGGAAACGCACCTGGGCGCCGTCATGAACGGCGCGGCAGCGGAACACGTGCGTGAAGCCGTGCCGGTGCTGGCCTCGTATTGCGATGCCATCGGCATTCGCATGTTCGCCGAAGGCCGCAATCTGAGCGCGGATCTCGCCGAGACGGGTTTCAGGATGATGGCGGACCTGTGCGACAAGCCACTGGTGAACATGGAATCGGCCATGAATCATCCCTGTCAGGCGCTTGCCGACTGGCACACGATGGATGAACTGCGAGTGCCCGAGCGCGGCAAATTCGTACTGAGCTGGGCGAATCATCCGCGTGCGCTGCCGCTGGCCGTGCCCTCGGCCACCGTTCACATGGCTGCGCAGCGCGGCATGGAAGTCGTGGTGCTGCGACCTGATGGCTTTGCGTTGCCGCAACCCATAATGGAAAAAGCTCATCAGGCAGCGAAAGCCTCCGGCGGTTCCGTGCGCGAGACCAACGATCGCAGCGAAGCGCTCGCAGGTGCCCATGTGATCTACGCGAAGGAATGGGGTTCGCCGCAGCACTACGGTGACGCCGAAGCCGAAACGCGCCTGCGCGAGTACCTGGGCGACTGGTGCATCAAGGAAAGCTGGTTCAAGACGGCGGACAAGGATTGCCACTTCATGCATTGCCTGCCGGTTCGGCGTAATGTCGCCGTGGCCGATGAAGTGCTGGACGGTCCGCGCAGCGTCGTGATCCGCGAAGCGTTCAATCGAATGGTGGTGCAGATGGCGGTGCTTTATCGCCTCTTGCGAGGCTAGGCGCTAGGCGCTAGGCGCCAGCATGAATACTCGATGGTTTTTCTAACTAGAGCCTAGCGCCTAGACCCTTCTCTTCTTCTACTCCGAGGTATTCCTCCCGTGCTCCGTACCGATCCTTCCGTTGCCGTTCGTGCGCTGCGCCGCGCAGCGCCGTACATCCGCATGTACAAGGGCAAAGTGTTCGTCATCAAGGCGAGCGGCGGCGTATTCGCGGATGTGGCGTCGACGCGCACGCTGATCGAGCAGGTCGCGATCCTGCACCAGGTCGGCATCCGCGTCGTGCTGGTTCATGGCGGTGGCCCGCAGCTAACGCAGATCCAGGAAACGCTCGGCATCAAGCCGCAGATCGTCGCCGGACGCCGCGTCACGGACGAGAAGTCCATCGAAGTCACCAGCATGGTGCTGAATGGCCTCGTCAACACCCAGATCCTCGGCATCTGCCGTGAACTGGACATCGCCGCAGTCGGCGTCAGCGGCGTCGATGCCGGCCTCGTGCGCGCGCACAAGCGTCCGCCGGTGCAGGTCGAAGGCACCCTCATCGACTACGGCTTCGTGGGCGACATCGACCTGATCGACGCCCGCGTCCTGCAGCAGCTGCTCGACGACGGTCTGATGCCGGTCGTGAGTCCGGTATCGGCCGATGACTCGGGACAGTTGCTCAACATCAACGCCGACACGGTTGCAGCGGCGATCGGCGGTGCGCTCAAGGCCGAGAAGCTGATGCTCTGCACCGGCGCGCCCGGCATTCTCGAATCCCTCGAAGATCCGCGTTCGATCATTTCCTACACCGATCTGCGCGGCCTGAAGCGCCTCAAGGATCAGGGCAGCCTGAAAGACGGCATGCTGCCGAAGGCGAAAGCAATCGAAGATGCGATCCGCGGCGGCGTCCGTCGCGTGCATGTGATCTCGTACAAATCGCCCGACAGCATCCTCGCGGAAGTGTTCACGAACGAAGGCACCGGCACGCTGGTCGTCGACGACATCAGCGGTCTGTCGAAGGCGGAACAGCAAGCGGGCTGACGCCGCTTGCGGAAGGCTGTAGGCCCTGGGCTCCAGGCTGTAGCAAGAGACCGAAGTCACCTCATCCTCGAGTCATGCCCCTGATCCAAGATACGCACGCCATGCGCCTCAACTCTTCTTTCCGACCCATAGCCTACGGCCTACGGCCTACGGCCTCTCGCCATGGAGTTGCTCCATGACGAGACTCTGGGACAAAGGCGCCCCGCTCGACGAACGCGTTCTGCGTTACACGGCGGGTGACGATCACGCGCTGGACAATCGACTCGTGGCGTATGACGTGCGCGCGTCGATCGCGCACGCGGAAATGCTCAGTGCCCAGGGCCTGCTCGATAAGCAGGATCTCGACGCGATCCGCGATGGATTGAATGCGATCGCCGCAGAGCACGCGCGCGGCGATTGGAGCGTATTGCTCGAACACGAGGACGGGCAGACTGCCCTCGAGAATCTGCTGACTGCGCGGATCGGTGACGCCGGCAAGCGCGTGCACCTGGGCCGCTCCCGCAACGACCAGGTGCTGACCGCGTTGCGGTTGTACCTGCGCGATGCCATCGACGAATTGCAGTCCGGCGTTACCGCAGCAGCCGGTTCACTCGATGAACTCGCGCAGCGCGAAGGCGAAATCCAGCTGCCGGGCTACACGCACATGCAGCAGGCGATGCCCAGCACGGTCGCTCTGTGGGCCGGCGGCTTTGCCAGCGAACTGCGCGACGATGCCGAAGCCCTCGCCAGCGTGAAGCGCCGGGTGCAGAAAAGCCCGCTGGGCTCCGCGGCCGGATATGGCTCACCGAATCTGCCGATTGATCGCGAAGACACACGCAAGCGTCTTGGCTTCGACACCGTGCACGACCCCGTCACCGCAGTGCAGCTGTCGCGCGGCAAGGCCGAAGCACAGCTGCTGTTCGAGATCGCGATGACCATGCAGGACGTCGGCCGGCTGTCTGCCGACCTGATGCTGTTCTATACGCAGGAGTTCTCGTTCGTCGAACTGCCGGATGCGTTCACGACCGGCTCGTCGATCATGCCGCAGAAACGCAATCCCGACGTGTTCGAGCTGATCCGCGGTCGCACGGCAACGGCGCACGCCTGCCTGCTCGAAGTCATGGGCATCGTCGCCAAACTGCCCTCGGGCTATCAGCGCGATCTGCAGCTCATCAAGGTGCCGTTGTTCCGTGGCATCGACCTGTGCCTCGATACCCTCGCCATTCTCCCGTCTGCGCTCGCGGGTGTGCGCTTCCGCAAGGATCGCATTCGCCTGGATCCGTCGATTCATGCCGCGGCGGACGCGAATGAACTGGTCGTGAAGGAAGGCATTCCGTTCCGCGAGGCCTATCGCCGAGTTGGCGAGAAGCTGAAAAAGAAGTGACGAAGGTCACGAAAGTGCCGAAGGTTGGGCCTGCGGATAAAGGCGTTCGCTGAGTGATTCCAGCGTACGCAGCCGCTACTCTTGAGCCCTCGCCACCTTCCTCACGTTCATCATGATCTGGTTCCAACCCACCACCCTCGAGCAGGTTCACGCGCTCAACGTCGGCATGCCGCGGCATATCGGCATCGAGTTCACCGAGATCGGTGCTGATTTCGTGCGCGCACGCATGCCAGTGGACGATCGCACGCGCCAACCTTTCGGCATTCTGCACGGAGGCGCATCGGTGGCGCTGGCCGAGACGCTGGGCAGCACCGGCGCCGGACTGGTCATCGATCGATCGACGCAGCGCGGCGTCGGCCAGGAGATCAACGCGAATCACGTGCGTGCGATCAAGGACGGCTTCGTCATCGGCACGGCGCGGCCGTTGCATATCGGCAGGCGCAGTCATGTCTGGGAAATCCGCATCACGGATGAGCAGGATCGGCTGGTCTGTATTTCGCGCATCACGATGGCGATCCTCGATATCGCGTAGCAGTTCCTCAGACCGACAGGGTCCACGCTCGTTGGCTATACTGCGGCGATGCGCACCTCGTCGTTTTACTTCGCTCGCATCGCCTGTCTGTCGTTGCTGACAACCTCTGCGGTACTCCAGGGCTGCGGCCAGAAGGGTCCGTTGTATCGCCCGGACGATCAGGCGCAGACGGTCGGCGAAGAATCCATCGTCAACGGCAAGAAGAAGTCCGTCCCTGCACAACCTCCGGCGCCACAGAGCCAGAAAGTTCCTGCACCGACCGAACCTGCGACCCCGCCGTCAATCGATCCCGATCGCCCGGCCACGCCGCCGTCGGGTAATTGAGTCATGAGCGATCGTCGCAAGCTCGTCCTCGTCGACGGCTCGTCCTATCTGTATCGCGCGTTTCATGCGCTGCCGCCCCTGAGCAATTCGCGGGGCGAGCCGACCGGTGCGGTCTACGGCGTGATCAACATGCTGCAGAAGCTGATCAAGGAAGAGGCACCGCAACTGATCGCCGTCGTCTTCGATGCGCCCGGGCGCACGTTCCGCGACGATCTGTTCGAGGCGTACAAGGCAACGCGCCAGCCCATGCCCGACGATCTGCGCTCGCAGTTGCAGCCGCTGCTCGATTGCGTGCGTGCCATGGGATTGCCGTTGTTGCGCATCGAAGGAGTCGAGGCCGATGACGTCATCGGCACGCTCGCCAGGCAAGGTGCGGCGCAGGATATCGACGTGCTCATCTCGACCGGCGACAAGGACATGGCGCAGCTGGTCAATGAGCGCATCGCGCTGGTCAACACGATGACCGGCTCGCGACTCGATCGTGCCGGCGTGAAGGCAAAGTTCGATATTTTTCCGGAACAGATCGTCGACTACCTCGCCCTGGTCGGCGACACGGTCGACAACATTCCCGGCGTACCAAAGGTCGGGCCGAAGACGGCCGCCAAGTGGCTCAACGAATACGGCACGCTCGATGCCCTGGTGAAGAACGCCGAGGCCATTTCCGGCAAGGTCGGCGAGAGCCTGCGTGCGAGTCTCGGCAGCCTCGAACTGTCTCGCAAGCTGGCGACACTCCACTGTGACCTCGAGCTCGAAGCGACGCTGGAATCCCTGGTGGCGGTCGAGCCGGATCGCGAAAAACTTCGGGAACTGTTCACGCGTCTGGAATTGCGCTCATTGCTGCGCAGCCTCGCCGGCGTGGAAGCGGATACGCCTGCCGCAACGGCAACCGCCATCCCGGCGACGGACGCTCCGGTGCTGCCGCGCCCGCCGCACCATTACGAGTTGCTCACGACGCTCGAATCGCTGCGCGCCTGGATTGCCAGGCTGCAACACGCAAGCGTCATCGCGTTACGTACAGAGACAACGTCGCTCGACTACATGGCGGCGGATATCGTGGGTCTCGCCCTGGCTACCGAGCCCGGCAGCGCGGCTTATATCCCCGTTGCGCACAACTATGCGGGCGCGCCGTCGCAGTTGTCGCTCGACGACGTCCTGCGCGAATTGCGCCCGCTGCTGGAAAGTACAACGCCCGCCAAGCTCGGGCATCACCTGAAGTACGACGCTCACGTATTGAAGCGCCACGGCGTCGAACTGCGCGGACTGCGCTTCGACTCCATGCTCGAGTCCTATGTGTGGAACAGCACCGCGACGCGCCATGAGCTCGACGCGATTGCGAGAAAGTATCTCGGCATCGATCTGATCGAGTACGGATCGCTCACCGGCAAGGGAGCCAAGCAGATCGGCTTCAACCAGGTGTCGCTCGACCAGGCGCTGGAGTACGCCGGCGAGGCCGTCGACATCACGCTGCAACTGCATCGACACCTGTGGGAAAAGATCGAGGCGGTTCCGGCACTCAAGCAGCTCTACGAGACCATCGAGCAGCCGCTCGTCGATGTGCTGCTGCGCATGGAGCAGACCGGCGTGCTGATCGATGGCGGGCAACTGCGGCAACAAAGCAGCGAACTGGCGCTGCGCATGCGCGACATCGAGACCCAGGCTCACGCCGCAGGCGGCGGGCCCTTCTCGCTCGAATCGCCGAAGCAGCTGCAGGAAATCCTGTTCGGCAAGCTCGGCCTGCCCGTGCTCGCGAAGACTCCTACCGGACAGCCGTCCACGGCCGAAGCGGTGCTGGAAGAACTCGCCGCCAGCTACGAGCTGCCGAAGCTCATCCTGGACTATCGCGCCTGCGCGAAACTGAAATCGACCTACACGGACAAGCTGCCGCTACAGATCAACCGCTCCACAGGTCGCGTACACACGTCCTATCATCAGGCCGTCGCTGCAACGGGGCGCTTGTCATCGCAGGATCCGAATCTGCAGAACATTCCGATCCGTTCGCAGGAGGGGCGCCGCATACGCCAGGCGTTCGTCGCGCCACCGGGCTACTGCATCGTCGCCGCGGACTATTCGCAGATCGAGCTGCGCATCATGGCGCACCTGTCCGCGGATGCCGGACTGCTGGCGGCATTTGCCGACGACCGCGACATCCACCAGGCCACGGCGGCCGAGGTATTCGGCAGGCCGCTCGCGGAAGTGACCGCGAACGAGCGGCGCTCGGCGAAGGCGATCAATTTCGGCCTGATCTACGGCATGTCGGCGTTCGGGCTGGCTCGCCAGCTCGGCATCGGACGCGGCGAAGCACAGAAGTACGTGGACTTGTATTTCGAGCGCTATCCCGGTGTGCGCCGCTACATGGAAGAAACGCGGCAGCTGGCACGCACACGCGGCTATGTCGAAACCGTGTTCGGCCGCAGGCTCTATCTGAACGACATCACGTCGCGCAATGCCGCGCTACGTCAGGCCGCTGAGCGCGCGGCCATCAATGCGCCGATGCAGGGAACCGCCGCAGACATCATCAAGCGCGCCATGATCGAAGTGGATCGCTGGCTGTTCGAATCCCGCTTCGATGCGCGATTGATCATGCAGGTGCACGACGAACTGGTCTTCGAAGTTCGCGAGGCGGCCAAGGACGAACTCATGTCGCAAATTCGAACTCTCATGAGCAGTGCTGCTGAGCTGCACGTCCCCCTCAAGGTGGACGCGGGCTCAGGCCTCAACTGGGACGAGGCGCACTGAAGGATCGAGAGATCCCTGCCGGCGCGCGGTTCCGCCCACCACGCAACCCTTCGCCCCTGCCGCGCATTGGAAGGCGATCTTCCTGACTACACACAATGGAGAGAATGAATGCGTAAGTCGCTTCTACTGGCTGCGGCCCTGGCGGGTCCGGCGCTGCTGCTGGGGCCAGGGGCCCAGGCCGCGGATAATGGGTTCTATCTCGGCGCAGGCGTTGGCCAGGCCAACGTGGACATCGATGCGGGGCCCGTCGACGTCGATGGCGACGACACTGGCTTCAAGTTGATCGCTGGTTTTCGCCCGCTGGACTTCCTCGCGGTGGAGCTCAACTACATCGACTTCGGCAAGGTCAAGGACGCCGGAGCTCAGGTGGATGTCAGCGCAATCGCTGCTTTTGCAGTCGGTTTCCTGCCAGTCGGCCCAGTCGACCTGTATGCCAAGGCCGGCGTCGCCAACTCCGATGCGTCACTGAGCAGCCCGTTCGGCGGGGCGGACAGCGACAGCACGGACTTCGCGTACGGGGTTGGCGTCCAGCTGCGCTTCCTGAGCCTCAGCGCCCGCCTCGAATACGAAAAGTTCGATCTCGATGATGTCGATGACCTCAACATGCTGACCCTGGGGTTCACCTACACATTCCTGTGAAGCGCTGCGTGGCTCTCGGGCCATTTTTTCTTCGCGACGCGAAATCCCCTGCAAGCTGTTGCCCCATTGCAACAAACCTGACATCGACGCAGTAAAAATGCACCCTTTTCTGTGGCCCACGGCTCACGCCTAAGCAGCTGAAATTCTGAAGATTTCTTAATGCCCGGGGATGCGAATTCCGGCGGAACTTTCGCGGTGGGGGAGCGTCTCAACTATCGAGCGTCGGCCAGGACGCTCCTGTTCGCTGACCTCCCTGAGCGAACGGTAGCCCGGTCCATCCCCATGCCGGGTAACAACTACCCCGATGGTTCTGCCATCGGGGTTTTTTTTGACTCAGGTTTTGACTTAGGCGTTCAGCGTTCCCAGTACCCAGCCCCGCGCCTGGTCCACGCCGATCTTCGTAACTGCTGAAAACAGCTGTGCGGTCGCGACGCCCTCCGCTTCCGCCTGGACTTCCTTGAGGGTACGCGCCGCTTCGCTGCGACTGAGCTTGTCGGACTTGGTCAGCAACAGGCGGGTCGGCAGCTCCCGTTCGCCGCTCCAGATAAGCATCTGACGATCGAAGTCCGTCATGCCACGGCGTGAATCCATCACTACCACCAGCCCCACCAGCGAGGTGCGTTTCTCGACGTACCGGCTCAGCAGTTCGCGCCAATGCCGCTGCATTTCCGCCGGCACCTTGGCGTAGCCATATCCCGGCAGGTCCGCCAGCCGGTGGCCGTTGTTGAGGGCAAAAAAATTGATGAGCTGTGTCCGGCCCGGCGTCTTGCTGGTGCGCGCCAGATCCTTGCGACCGGTAATCGCATTCAGGGCGCTCGACTTGCCGGCATTGGAACGACCGACGAACGCCACTTCGCGCCCGTCATCGGGCGGAAACTGACCTGGCTGCCAGGCGCTGAGGAGGAATTGTGCTTCAGGGAATTGCGGCATGAGGGTCTTCGAGGAGGCCTGGTGGAGCCGCGTTGGCCGCAGCGGCGCGTAGTGTACAATTCTGCGCCTTTTAAGCCTCATGGCGCGCGTGCCTGGCCACGTACCGCGCCCTCCGAATAAATGGTCCTGGAGTGTGACTGATGAAGTTTCAGCCGATCGTCGTGTTGTCTGCGCTGTGCCTGAGCGCGTCTGCGTTTGCCGAGGGCTCCGTCGACGCGGGCCAGGCAAAGTCTGCAACCTGCGTCGCGTGTCATGGCGTTGACGGCAACAGCGTCAACCCGGAATGGCCTTCGCTCGCCGGCCAGCATAGTCAGTACATCGTCAAACAGCTCAAGGCATTCAAATCCGGCGCACGCCAGAACGCCTTGATGAGCCCGATGGCTGCCACACTGTCGGACGCCGACATGGAAGATCTGGGCGCTTACTACGCCGCGCAGACCGCCAACGGCCTCGAAGCCGACTCCAGCAAGGTGGCGCTCGGCGAGCGTCTGTTCCGCGGTGGCAATACGAAGGAAGGCATCGCCTCCTGCGGTTCGTGCCATGGCCCCTCGGGTCACGGCAACCCGACCGCCCTATATCCGTCGATCCGCGGTCAGCACACCAGCTATGTGGAAGCGCAGCTGAAGGCGTATCGCAATGGAACCCGGCAGACGGATCAGAATCAGATGATGCGCGACGTAGCGGGTTCGCTCAGCGACGAGGAGATCTCCGCGGTTGCTGCCTACGTACAAGGTCTGCGCTAAAAATCATTAATTCTTCCGTCGAGGTCACTTCATGAACAGATCCGGTGCTTCGTGTGCAGCTCTGCTGATGCTCGTCACGCTTGCGGCCTGCGGCAGCAAGCAGTCGCCTACGCCAAGCGAACAGGCGCCGGCGGCCGAGTCCGCTGTCCCGGCACCCATCGTTCCCGAAGCCTCGCCTGCCGAACCGACGGACGCAACCCCGGCTGCTGAATCCCCAGCCGCGACGACACCCACCGAAACGATCAGCGAAACGGACGATGGCGGCGAAACGGTCGCTGACAACACGCCGTCGACGACGCAGCCCATGCTGCGTATGGGCGGCCCCGCAACGACGCCACCGACGTCCTCGCAATTCAAGGAAGGCGCCAACTATTCGAAAGTCGTACCGGCGCAACCAACCAGCGTCCCACCGGGCAAGGTCGAGGTCGTCGAAGTGTTCTGGTATGGCTGTGGCCACTGCTTCGCGCTCGATCCGGCGATCGAATCATGGCGCGGCAAGGGCAAGGCGGCGTACGTCGACTTCGTGCGCGTGCCGGCCATGTGGAACGAAATGACGCGGATGCACGCGCGGGTGTATTACACCGCCGAGCTGCTGGGCAAGCTGGAAGAGCTGCACGCGCCGATCTTCCGTGCGATCAACGTCGAGGGGAACCAGCTCAACACCGTCGACAAGATCACAGCGTTCTTCCGCAAGCACGGCGTGAGCGCCGACGAGTTCCAGAATGCCTTCTCTTCCTTCTCGGTGGAAAGCAAGCTGCAGCGCGCGGACTTTCTCAATCGGCGCTACCGCATCGAGTCCGTACCCACGCTCCTCGTGAACGGCAAGTACAAGACCGACGTCGGCATGGCTGGCGGTGAACCGCAATTGTTTACGCTGATCGGCGAGCTGGCCGCCTCCGAGCACGGCGGCTGATACGCGGCTTCCTGCGGAACGCGACCCCTGCGTGGCGCGTAGACTGGCGGAGACATCCCGTCGCCGGCATAGCAGGGCTCGTTCTTCATGCTGAAAGTTTTTGCCTCCAGCCCGCACGGATTGATCAGTGTCGATGCCGCGGCGCAGGCTCCCGTTCCTCCGGAAGTGATCTGGATCGATCTGCTCGAACCGACGCTCGAGGAAGAAAAAGCCGTCGAGGCGCTGTTGCCGATCGACGTGCCGACGCGCGAGGAAATGAAGGAGATCGAGACCTCCAATCGCCTCTACGAAGAAAACGGCGCGCTGTACATGACGGCAACGGTGGCCGCAAAGCTCGATACCGGGAGGCCCGAGATCGCCGCAGTCACGTTCATCCTCGCGAACGGCCGGCTCATCACCAACCGTTACGTGGATACGAAGCCGTTTCAGCAATTCATCGCGTACGCGCAGAAGCATCCGAATTCCTGCCAGTCCTCACTGGCCATCCTTGCCGGCCTCATCGAAGCATTCATTGAACGCATCGCCGACGTCCTCGAACGGGTCGGCAACGATCTCGATCAAGTCTCGGGCACGATTTTCGTTGTCAACAGCCAGGGCGGCACGCCCACGAGCCGCGATCTGCGCGGACTGATCGAACGTATCGGCTTCAACGGCGAGCTGAACTCCAAAGCGCGCGAGAGTCTCGTGAGCCTGGGCCGCCTGGTGATGTTCGTACAGCAGACCGGTTTGCCGGAAATGACGCAGGAGCAGCGTGGGCGCTTCCGCTCGATCAGCCGCGACGTCACCTCGCTTTCGGATCACGCCAGCTTCCTCGGCTCGAAAGTCTCGTTCCTGCTCGAAGCGACGCTCGGCCTGATCAACGTCGAGCAGAACAACATCATCAAGATTTTCTCGGTCGCTGCGGTGATGTTCATGCCACCGACCTTGATCGCCAGCATCTACGGCATGAATTTCCACCTGCTCCCCGACCTGCCGGGCAACTACAGCAATTTCTTCTTCTCCCTCGGCCTGATGCTCGCGTCGATGGGAGTGACGTATGCTGTGTTCAGACGGAAGGGATGGTTGTGAGCAAGGGCCCACTGATCTGCTGGCCAACTGGTTCGCTGGCCGGAAATGAACCACCATCAACCTTCCCGCACCGACTTCCTTTTCATCTGGCCAGCAGACCAGTCGGCCAGTCACTCAGTTAGCCCCTACATTCTATGTCCCACCCAATTACCAGCATGGCGCTGTTCTGCGATTTCGAGAACATTGCGCTCGGTGTCCGCGATGCGAAATACGCCAAGTTCGACATCGATCGGGTGCTCGAGCGGTTGCTGTTGAAAGGCAGCATCGTCGTCAAGAAAGCGTACTGCGACTGGGATCGCTACAAGGAATTCAAGGGACCGATGCACGAGGCGTCGTTCGAGCTGATCGAGATTCCGCACGTGCGCATGTCGGGCAAGAACTCCGCCGACATCCGGCTGGTCGTCGATGCACTGGATCTTTGCTACACCAAGGCGCATGTCGATACGTTCGTGATCATCAGCGGCGACTCGGATTTCTCGCCGCTGGTGAGCAAACTGCGCGAGAACAACAAGACGGTGATTGGCGTCGGCGTGAAGAGCTCGACGTCGGACCTGCTCATCGCCAACTGCGACGAGTTCATTTTCTACGACGATCTGGTGCGCCAGAACGAGAAGAAGCAGCAGCGCGCCCGTCGTAAGACAGCGCCCAAGCAGCCTGCCGCCACCGGCACCGGGCCCGCACCCAAGGAACTGCCGAAGGCAGAGAAAACCGACGAGGACCGTCGGCAGGAAGCCTTCGACCTCGTGCTCGACACCATCGAAGCGCTGGCGAGCGAACGCGACCAGGACGAAAAGATCTGGGGATCGATGGTCAAGCAGACCTTGAAGCGTCGCAACCCGGGATTCAACGAAACGTACTATGGATTCCGCACGTTCAGTGATCTGCTTGAAGATGCGCAGCAACGTAAACTGCTGACGCTGGAGCCCGACCAGAAGTCCGGTGGCTACATCATCCGGCGGGTCAGCGAATAGCGCTCAGCGTTTCAGCTCGAGATCGTTGATCATCGCCAGGTGATCCGAGCCCAGTGCGGGACCCGCGGATAGATTCATCACTCGCCAGTGATCGCTGGCGAGGCAATGATCGATACGAATGCCCACGGGCCCCAAAATCGATGGCCAGCTCGTCACCAGTCCCTGGCCGTGCGCGCAATCGCTCAGACCGGAATCGACGAGGGCCTCGCGAAACACCGGCGACCACGGTGTGATGTTGAAATCACCACCGATGAGCAGCGGACCCGGCGTTGCGCGCGCCAGGACGCCCAGTTCATGCAATTCCGAGTTGCGCAGTCGCGTGACCTCCGGTCCCAGCGGCCAGTGCAGATGCACACCGATCAGCGTGATCGGCTCACCATTCCAGTCGATCACCGCCTTCGTCACCTGCGCGCCGCCCGGCGAGAGTTCGATGAGATCGGCACTGCGGATCGGCCAGCGACTGAAAATTGCGACGTCGGATTCGGCATTCAGCCCGGCATGCCAATGCGGATAGTCGGGCAGCACGGCCGCGAGCTTCTGCACGATCAGCATCGAATCCAGTTCCTGCAGAACCACCACATCGGCCCTGGACTCCTGCAGCCATGCGCCAACCTCGGCAATCCTGTCGTTGTGGTAGTAGCGATTGAACGTGACGAAGCGGAACCCGCCGCTGGCTGCCTGGGCTTCCTGTGAGGGCCAGCCGGTGTAGCCGACAATGCTCGCCGCGATGAGTCCGGCAGCTGTCAGCACGGCCGCCGCACTCCGGAAGTGGCGCAGCATCATGAGCGCCAGGCCGCAGATGCACAGGATCGCCGCGTACTGCACGCGAAAATGCGCGAAGAGATCCAGCACCCAGGACCGGCGACCGAGCAGGCCGAACAGGAATGCGCACAGCACAGCCGTCACTACGAGCGCGACGGTCTGAGTAGCAATGGTGGCGGATCTCGAGCCGCGTGGCCGATCGATGTTCACGGAAAGCGGGAGCCGTCTCGATTCGAGGAGAGGCTTTATACAGCGGCGAATTCGACGCCGCCAGCGACGGAACGCAGTATTCAGCCGGTGGCGAGAGCAGCCTCGGCATCGCTCCAGCGGGGTGTCCGGTTACGCCCGTAGTACAACTCGAGGCGGCGTACGCCCTTCATGCGGCGCGTCGAACGCCTCACCTCACGCAGCAGGCGCAGCAGCAGGTGTTCGTCAGAGAACAATCCGCCGCTGGCGTATTCCGCCGCGATGCTCAGGTGCAGAACGGTAATGTGTTCGAGATCCGGGCGGATATAGATCGCCACACCCACCGGCTTGCCGGTTTCCTTGTCAACGGCGAACAGGCACTGCGCTTCCTGCATGCCGGCGATGCGCAGACGCAATCGATCCGGATCCTCCGGCACGATCTCAGGGGCGCCGAACATCTCGACGGCGTCAGCGATACAAGCCGCCACACGCGCCTGACAGGAGTTGAAGAAGACCAACCCTTCGAGCGCGACCCGGTGCTTTCTGGAAACGTGGGAGCGGAATTCTATTTCGTTGCGCATGCCCTGCCACACCCGTGTGAGTCCTCACCCGCGCCGATCATGAACGCCTCGCCGACCTGTTGTCGAGCAACTTCATAGTCACGGAGGCGCCATAACCCATTGCAACCACAACGAAAAATCTACATGTTGCCAAAAGAAGACAGGCCTTCGCAGTGCTAAGTCACGGTCGGATAACTGCAATTTCTCAGCGGGCGGCCACTCCATGCTGCACTGTCGCACGGGTGTCACGCCGCACGGCACCAACGGTTCCGCCTCCCGTCGGCTTGCACCGACAGCCGGCTGAAAACTTTGAACTGGCGCAAGGTTCCGATCTTCAAAAACGGGAACTGGTTCGAGCGTCAGGATTCGCCTTATTGTCATATACACGCACAGCTTGCCCGCCGCTGGCCTCGCGTTCGGCTCCTCGAGTCGTTCTGCGCCGTGCGGCAGGCTCTTGGCGTGTGCATCGCAACCAGCACGTCTTGCGATCGACGCCGGAAACTCAAGGTCACAGGGGAATCGTCAATGGGCATCCTAGATCTCGGTCGATACAAGGGAATTGTGTTCGCGATCACCGGCTTCCTGATCGCCTTCATCGCCATCCTGGCACTGAACCACAGCATCGCAGGCCGCTTCGCGGACAACGTTGCCGGCGTCAAATTCCTGTCCACCCTGCGTTCTCAGCCCGCTGAAATACAGGGCAGCATCGCCGCTATCGCCGCACGCCTGCAGGCGGGAGAGAGCGTCGACGAGGCCATCGAATCGCTGCGCACTGCGGCCACCTCCTTCGATCACGCCATCATCAGTCTGAGTGGCGGCCTGGTATCGGACAGCTCGGGCGCCACCATCAGCGTGCCTGCACTCGACTCGGAGGAATCGCGCACGCTGGTCGCGGATGGCAAGAAAGTATGGGAAGGCTACAAAGCCAAGCTGGATCCGGTGCTGCGTTTCTCCGGTTCACCGTATGCCGCTGAAGCCGCCCCTGCACCGACACCCGCTCCTGCGGGCAAGAACGCTGCGGCGGCGCCAGCCGTCGAGAAAGATGCCGGCGTGCAGCTCAGTCCCCGCGGCCGCCGACTGAGCAGTGCACTCGCCGATCTGAGTACCTATGCCATCGCGTCGCAGACGCAGTTGTCGCGCATCGCGAACGAACTCTCATCGCAAGTGGAAGCCGAGAGCAACGGCAAGGCGGGCGTGCTGCGGGCCATCCAGATCATCGGTCTGGTCGCGGCCCTGGGATTGCTCGGCATGCTGTTCTTCTACTTCGCGCGCAACATGCGCAAGGAAGAAATGGTCTCGACGCGGGCCCGCAAGGAGACGGCGGACATCCTGCGCACGGTGAACGAAGGCCTGTTCCTGCTCGACAAGGAGCTGAAGCTCGGTAGCGAACGGTCGATGGCGCTGAACACGATCTTCCGCCGCGAAGATTTCCTCAACCTGTCCTTCGACAACCTGCTCAAGGACATCGTGCCGGAGAAAACCCTCAAGACGGCGATGGACTACGTCGCGCTGCTGTGGGGCGAGCGCGTCAACGAAAAGCTGGTCAAGACCATCAATCCGCTGAACGAAGTCGAAGTTCACTTCGACAATCCGGCCGGCGGCTTCGATACGCACTACCTCGAATTCGATTTCAACCGCGTGAAATCCGAAGGCTCGCTGTCCCATCTGCTGGTGACGGTGAACGACGTGACCAAGCGCGTGATGCTGTCGCGCGAATTGCAGGAATCCCAGGAAAAGGCGCAGGCCCAGCTCGATCTGCTGTTGCGCATCCTGCACGTCGAACCGGACAGCCTCACCGGCTTCCTCACCGACGCCGACGTATCGCTGAAAATGGTGAACTCGATCCTGAAGGAGCCGGCCCGCGAAGAGTCGGCCTTCCGCGCGAAGATCGACGGCATCTACCGTCAGGTGCACGCGGTCAAGGGCGAATCCGCGGCACTCGGCCTCAAGACGGTCGAACAGCGTGCCCACGCTTTCGAGGAATCGTTGAGCGACCTGAAGGGCCGGCCGACGCTCTCGGGCAGCGACTTCCTGCCGCTCGTCGTCAAGCTCGACGATCTCTTCAACCATCTGGCGCAAGTGCGCGAGATGCTCGGCCGACTGGTCGATCTGCACCACGCGATCGCTGCGCGTCGTACCGCCGGCGGCGGTCACACCGATGCCGCCAAGGTCGATGCCTGGCTGGCGGGCAAGCACGATCAGACCATGCAGATGCAGGCGCTGCCACAGCAGCAGCCAGCAGAAGGCGAAGTGGCCGCGGGCCTCGAGCGTACGCTCGAAGATCTCGCCGCGAAGGTCGCCTCGTCGCATTCGAAGCAGGTCACGGTCAAATGCAGCGGCCTGTCGGAAGTACCCGAAGCCTATCGTCGCGCCGTCAAGGACATCACCATCCAGCTCGTGCGCAACGCGGTGGTCCACGGCATCGAGTCGCCGGAGGATCGCGCCAGAGCACAGAAAGCGGCGACGGGTTTCCTCGGCGTCGAATTCACACAGCGTGGCAATGAAGGTTTCGAACTCGTCGTACAGGACGATGGTCGCGGCCTGCAGCTCGATCGCATCAAGGAAGTGGCTGTCGAACGCGGGTTGATCACACCGGCGCAGGCTTCGCTGCTCGATCCGCGCCAGACCATGGCACTGATATTCCGCCCCGGCTTCTCGACGGCGGATCGTGTCACGACGGATGCGGGTCGCGGCGCCGGCATGGACCTGGTCCGCATTCTGGTGGCCGAACTCGGGGGTCGCGTGGGACTCGCCTCGGCCGGCGGCCGCTTCTCGAAATTCAAGATCTGGCTACCCGCCTCGGCGCGCGCGGTCGCTGCATGACAAACGTGCCTTACAACCCGAACAAGGACATCAAGAGGTTTCTCAATGGCGCTTGCAAACGCAAAGGCTGACCCGTTGACGAACGGTAAGCTCAAGCTCATGATTTGCGACGATTCGAACATAATCCGTCGCAAGATCGAGCGTGAACTGAAGATCGACCGTCTGCAGGTCATCGCTACCGCGGCAAACGGCAAGCTGGCCGTTGAGGCGTTCCGCAAGGAGCCAGCGGATGTCGTGACGATGGACATCACGATGCCGGAAATGGACGGCATCGAGTGCGTCGAGAACCTGGTCAGGATCAAGCCCGACGTGTTGATCCTGGTCATCTCCGCCCTGTCCGACAAAGCCACCGCGATCGAAGCGTTGAAGAAGGGTGCCAATGGCTTTCTGTGCAAACCTTTCACCGATCGACAGTTGACTGAGGCGCTCGAAGAGCTGCTGAGGGGCGCCGGCAATGATGACTAAAGTCGAACTCGAAACCTTCGTTGACGGAACGACGAATTATTTCGCCACTGCAGCCAATCAGCCCGCATCGGTCGGCTCGCCGTACATCGTCCAGGAAGGGCGCCCGACGGTGCAGGAATTCACCGGCCTCATCAGCATCGCCGGCAAACGCCGCGGCATCGTGTACTTCACGGCTTCGCGTCCCATGCTCACGGTCATGCTGATGCGCATGGGCGAAACCGAGCTGACTCAGGAGAACATGTGCGATCTCGTGGGTGAAGTCGCCAACACGATCTCCGGCAATGCACGCCGCGATTTCGGCAAGGACTTCATGATTTCGGTGCCGACGGTCGTCGCCGGCGAACCGGAGAAAGTCGTCACCCCGGACAACACACGTTCATTCGTCATCCCGATCAACTGGCGCAGCCATTCGGCGCAGCTGGTCGTCTGCCTGGAGTGATCGGGCCTGGGATAGCGGCGGCGTCCCGCGTCGTCTGAAAGCCTCCAGCCCGATTCATCAATGCCATGCAACGCCGGCAACGGGACGCCACCTTTGGAGCGCTCAGTGTTGCCGGCACGCTGAGCGGCGACGCTGTGGATCTCGTCGTAGTCAGCGCCGATGAGGCGCTGATTGCGACGCTGCAGGCTGCCGGCGCCTCGCACACGCTCTGGCATGCACCTTCCATCGAAGCCGCCGTCGACCTGCTCGTCGGTGGGCATTGCGGCGTCCTGATCGCCGACATGGAGCTGCTGCGCGCCGATGCCGCGGCATCGCTCGAACGGCTGCAAGTGCAATTTCCCGAACTCGTGCTGCTCGCGGCCGGGCGTCGCGAAGAAGAAGGGCGAGTCGCAGCTCTCATCAGCAAAGGCAGCGTATACCGCTTCCTGCACAAGCCAGTCTCACCGGCGCGTGCGAATCTGTTTCTTGCGACCGCCACTCGACGTCATTACGAACTTTCCGGAAATACGTCGCCTGTACTCGCCAGCGTCATGGAACTCGGTGCGCCCGGCAAGCGAATTCCACTGATCGCCGGCGGCGCCGTTGCGGTGCTCTTCGCCATCGGCGCAGCCATCTATCTGCAGCGATCCGGACCTGACGACGTCACGCCGTCGCCCATACCCGAACCCGTCGCCACCGCACAACCAGCAAAGCCGGCCATTGTCATTCCTGACGTCCTCGCTGCGGCTCAGGCGGCCATGTCGGCCGGTCGCCTGTCAGCACCGGTCGGCGACAACGCGCTCGATCGCTTTCGATCTGTGCTCACACTCGAACCGGACAACGTGACGGCTCTAGCCGGCGTACAGGACGTGCTGGATGCGCTGGAAACGCAGGTGACCCAGGCGCTTCAGGCGCGTGATGCGGCCGCCGCTTCGCGTGCCTTCACCGTCCTGCAAAAGGCGCAGCCCGATCATCCGCAACTCGCGACGCTGACCGAACAGCTGCTCTCGCTATCGCGTTCCGTCCGACCGATACAGACCAACCCGCCTGCCGCCGCCGTTCAGCCAACGCAACGCGCAGCGCCGAACACGCTGCGGGTTCGGGAGCGCATTGCCGCGGGACGACTGCTGGAACCCGAAAACGACAGCGCAGTGTTCTATCTGCGCGCTGCACGCGATCTCGGGGAAGACGAGACGGCCAATCGAATCCTGGCGACCGACATCGGTTCGCGCCTGCTGGAGCAGACGCGCCAGGCGATCGCTACCAACGATGCCGCTCTGGCGCGAGTGCAGTTCGCTGCGGCGACAGCCCTGGACAGCGAATTCGAGCTGACGCTACCGGACCTGCCGGACGTCGGTCGCGAACTCGATGCCGTCCATGCAGCCGCTGCGAGTGCAGCGATCGACGCGCAGCTCGCCCCCGTCATTCGGCTGCGCGAGAGCGGTCAGCTGATCGATCCCGCCGGCAACAACGCGTTCGAACGATTGCAGGCGCTGGCAACTCAATCGCCCGAGGTACCAGCGATCCGCTCGGAGCAGCAACGGTTGGCATTCACCTTACTGGACCACGGCCGGACGGCGCTGGCGCAAGGCAACCTGGATCGCGCGGAGCTGCTGACCGGCAGGGCAGAAACTCTGGTGCCGCGCATGTCGAATGCACGAACCCTCCGCGAACAGATCACGAGCGCCAGGGAAGAACGGGATGCGGCAAACCGGATGGTGCAGGCTCGCGACGTACCGCGCACGCGCGAAGTCCCGGCCGCCTATCCGTCCGACGCCGAGCGTCGTGGCATCGAGGGCTGGGTCGATATCGAGTTCATCATCGCCGCCAATGGCACGCCCCAGAACCTCGCCGTGCGCGAATCGCAGCCCGCGGGCGTTTTCGACAGATCAGCGCTCGATGCGCTCGGCAAGTGGCGTTTCGAGCCGGTCATGCGCAACGGCAAGGCCGTCGATCAACGGGCGATCCTGCGGGTGCGGTTTGCGCTGAAGTAGCAAGCCGGCAGGGCAAAGAGAAGACCTCCACGGGGGAACACGGGGCGGGAGCAGAAGATCTTTATTTCTTCTTCCCCGTGCTCCCCCATGGAAAATCTTCTTTTCTCGTTATCCGGTCTTCGCCACGCCTTTCTCGAAGCGTCGCCCCAGCCACCAGCCGAGCAGTGCCCAGACCGCCGCGACACCCGCACCGAGCATGGCGAGCGCCGCCGGGCCCCAGCCCATGCCTTCCAGCCCCTTGTTGAGCTGAGCCGATAGCGCATCGGCCCCGCGATACACCGGCACATCGACGGTGCTCTTCGCCTTGTACTTGGTTTCCTTGTCGAGCGGACTCCAGAGCATTTCGCGGCCCGGGCGCACGAAGGCGTATTCCATCGCCCGGCGCAGAATGAACACGACGGCGAGCACAACGAGCGTCCCGGAGGCCGCCAACGCGAGGAAGCCACCCACCATGATCAAGGGAATGACCGTGACCAGGGCGATGACACCAAAACGCTGCGCAATGCGGCCCGTCAGGAAGATCTGCGACAGGACGGTGAGGGTCTGCACGATCCAGTCGAAGCGCGCGAAGATGCGGGTGCGATCCGTGATCTCAGGATAGTTGACCTCGACCAGCCGCAGCTGCTCGAAGTACAGCAACGTGTTCACCGCGGAGATGAGCACAACGAATCCCGCGATACCGAGGATGTACGGGGACTTCAGGATGAGCGTGACGCCGGCGAACATATTGCCGCCGATCGGCCGATCCTCCGTGACGACTTCCGTGCGGTCGCGCCAGATGTTGAGCAGCAGCCGCTGGCAGACGATAGCGGCGACGAAGAGCGCTGCACCCAGAAACAGCAGGCCGTTGTTACCGATCGTGCTGACACTGAGATCCGAAATCAGCGGACCGACCAGAGCGCCGGCGCTGCCACCCGCAGCGATGACGCCGAACAGCCGCTTGCTCTGGCCACTGTCGAACAGCTCGAGCAGGAAGCTCCAGAAGATGGACAGCAGGAACAGATTGACCACGCTGATGAAGACATAGAAGAACTTGCCGACCAGCGGATCGATCTGCTCCCCATGCAGGGCCACGCCGATCATGGCGAGCACGACCGCGACGAAACCGTACATCGCAGGCAGAAAGACGGTGCGACGCAGGCGGGCCACGATGATCCCGTACAAGGGAATGATCAGCAGCGACACGGCCCAGGTCACCATCCACAGATCTGCCACCTGATCGCGCCCGATGATCGTGCCGATCGTTTCCCGTAGCGGTCGCACGGCGAAGTAACCGGCCCACATGAAGAAGAAGAGGCAGAACGCAGCGACAACGGCGCGAACTTCGCGGGTTTCGATGGGGGCGAGCCGGCCCAGCAGCCTGCCCAGCCACGAGTCTGTTGAAGTTTCGGTCATCGACAATCCTCACCGTGATAGGGGCCGATCGCGCGTCCAGGATGAACGCGCCGGGCGAGGATACTAAATGCGGGTGCCGCAAACGCGGTTACGAAGTGGTCAACGGCAACAGCCGTGGAATGCAGGGGATCGAGTGCAGCGGAGCCCGGCAGTGCACCGGGCTCCGCTGGATATCAGGGGATCGTCTTGCTGGCGACGTTCGATTGCGAACTCTCGGCGCCTGCGGATGTGTAGGCCTTCACCGCGAAGTACCAGGTGCCCGAGGCGAGGTCGTCGACGACGTAGCTCATAACACTCGGGTTCGATATCTCAATCGTCTGATTGAGGGCCGAGGAACTGGTGCCGTAGACGATGCGATAACCGGCCAGATCGTTCAAGGCGCTGCCATCCGTGTTCTGGGTCGGTGCAGCCCACGACAGGGTCGCACTGCCCGACGTGGCAGAGTTGGCGGTGATACTGAATGCCGGCAGCGAGACTCTCGTCGTGCCATCGCTGACGCTGATGACGATGTTCGAGGTCGCACCTGCGGCCGTCGGCGTGCCATTCAGACGCCCTGTGGTCGTGTTGAACGTTGCCCAGCCCGGCTTGTTGTTGATGCTGTACGTAAGCGTCGCACCTTCCGGGTCGCTGGCCGTCGGCTGGAAGCTGTAACTGCTGCCCACTCGCACGGACGTCGCCGGTGTTCCGGAGATGGCCGGCGGACTGTTGGTGGGCGGCGGCGTCGAGACCGCGCTCACGGTGAGCGTGAACGCAGCGAGCGAGGCAGTGGCCTTGCCGTCACTGACGCTGATGATGATGTTGCTGAAGCTGCCAGCGGCGGTTGGTGTGCCGCTGAGCCGACCGTTCGATGCGGTGAAGGTCGCCCAGGTGGGCTTGTTCTGGATGCTGAAACCGAGAGTATCGGCGCTATCGCTGTCCGATGCGGTTGGCTGGAACGAATAGGCCGTACCGACCTGCGCCGTCGTCGCGGGCGAACCGCTGATCTTCGGTGCGCTGTTTGGCGCCGCCTGGACCGCGATCGCGAAGGCGGCGAGTGATGCCGAGAGCTTGCCGTCGCTGACGCTGATGATGATGTTCGAGAACGATCCAACGTTCGAGGCAGCCGGAGTGCCCGTCAGACGACCGCTCGATGCGCTGAAGGTGGCCCACGAGGGCTTGTTCTGAATGCTCCAGGTCAGCGCGTCGCCGTCCGCATCCGTGGCGGTGGGCTGGAAGGAATATGCCTGGCCCGTCTGCACCGAGGTCAACGGCGTGCCGCCGATGGCGGGCCTGTTGTTGGTCGGTCCCTTCACGCTGATGGCAAAGGCCGGCAACGCCGTCGAGACGACGCCATCGCTGACGCTGACGACGATGTTCGCAAAGTTGCCGATGTTGGCCGTGGCCGGCGTGCCGCTGAGGATGCCCGACGACGTACTGAATCTCGCCCAGGAAGGACGGTTCGAGATCGCGTACGTCAGCTTGTCGTTGTCAGCATCGGCAGCAGTGGGCGTGAAGCGATAAGCAGCGCCGACATCCACCGATGTCGCAGGCGTGCCGCTGATCGTCGGCGCATTGTTCGCGGTGGGTGCCGGCTGATCGCGCGGGCGAACGCGGATACGGAACGGGCCGACTGCGCGCTGGTCGCGGCCATCGGTCACGCTGATCGTGATGTCCGACGTTTCACCGACGTCTGCGTCCTGCGGGGAGCCGCTCAATGCACCGGTTTCGGTGTTGAACTGCGCCCAGCCCGGCTTGTTGGTGATCACGAATTCGAGGAAGTCGTTGTCCGCATCCTTGGCTTTCGGAACGAACGTGTAATCCTGTCCGGCGTCGATCGCGGCGCCCGGTGTGCCTTCGATTTCGGGCGGGTGATTCGGTGTCGGTGTTGGATCCGGAGCGGGACTGGTGGGGACGGCCGGCGGCGGAGCATCCGCGGCATCGTCATCGCCACCGCCGCAGGCCGCGAGCACCCCTGCAGCAAGCAGAACGATGGTCATTCCGGTGAAGCGTCGAATCATCGTGCTCCCGAATCCTGGTTTCATTGCTTGCACCTGCTCTCTACACGTCGCGACAACTGTCGCGAGCGTTGTGGACATTCGGCCAAGGCAATGACGCGTTCGTCGATGTGTGCTGACGCCGTTGCGCCACCGATCGACTGCCTGAACCAGCGCTTCATCGACAGGGTGAGTCGATGCGTGCACAGATTCATTTTTGCTGGCAACCCCGCTATCCCGCGCAGCGCGCGTCGGACCGGAGGCTTTGCGTCCCCGCCTTTCAACGGGTTTGCCCTTTTCATCTTCCGCAAATTCTCGCCGTTACTTCCCCATCATCAGGACACTCGGCAGAAACCCGCTGCGTGCGATCGAGCGGTAACAGCTCGACTACCAAGGGCAGCCAGCGGCGGTAAACATCAGGAAAGGAATTGCAGGTGTGACGACGGAGGAACAGAAGTCCTCTGGCCGGCAACCCCGCTATCCTGCGCCTGTGCGCTTACCGGACCGGAGGCTTTGCGTCCCCGCCTTGCGGCGGGTTTGCCCTTGAGCGTGTTCGAGTAGACCTCACCGAAAATGTCTTGGCAATTGTCGTTGTGCACAGACAGCTCAGGTGATTTTGCGGGTTCACATAACAACGTCGGAAAACATAATGATCGCGAACTTATGGACTGCGCTTGCAATCGCTGCGTCGTTCCCTGCCGCAGCGATTGTGTTTGCAACTCGGATGCAATTTCGCGCACGCATCATTGCAGCGTCTTGCTCGCAACGTTCGAGTTCGCGCTCTCGGTACCGGCAGTCGTGTACGCGCGCACGGCGAAGTAGTAAGTCGCCGGCGCAAGACCATCGATTACGTAAGTCGAGACACTCGGATTGGCAACCTGGATCGTCTGGTTCAACGCCGACGATGACGTGCCGTAGTAGATGCGATAGCCAGCCAGCGTCGTCAGCGACGAACCATCGGTGTTCTGTGTCGGCGCAGTCCAGGACAGCGTCGTGCTCGCCACCGCCGCCGTCTGCTTCACCGCGATCGTGAAGGCCGCGAGGCTGCGCGATGCCTTACCGTCACTCACGCTGATGACGATGCCCGAGTAGTTGCCTGCATTGGTCGCCGAAGGCGTGCCGGACAACTGACCCGTCGAGGTGCTGAACGTCGCCCACGAAGGCTTGTTGCTGACGCTGAAGGTAAGCGTGTCGCGGTCGGCATCGGCAGCCGTGGGGCGGAACGAGTACGCGCTGCCCACATCGACGCTGGTGGATGGTGAGCCGCTGATCGTCGGCGCGTTGTTCGCAGCTGCGCTGACGGCGATGGCGAATGCCGGCAGAGACGCCGATGCCTTGCCGTCGCTCACCGAGATGACGACGTTGCTGAAGGTGCCGGCCGCAGTGGGTGTACCACTCAATGCGCCCGTGGTCGTGTTGAACGTGGTCCACGAGGGCTTGTTCTGGATGCTGAAGGCCAGTGTGTTGCCATCCGCATCGGAGGCGGTCGGACGGAAGCTGTAGGCCTGATTCACTGCCGCCGTCGTCACTGGCGAGCCAGAGATCATCGGTGCGCGATTGGCGCTGGCGGCCTGCGCCGTAATCGAGAAAACCGGCAGCGCCTTGGTGACTCTGCCATCCCAGACGGTGATCTTGATATTCGACGAGACACCGGCCTTCGTGGGCGTACCGCGCAGCTGGCCAGTGGTCATGGAAAAGCTCGCCCAGGATGGCTTGTTCGCCACGTAGAACCGGAGCGTGTCACCGTCCGCATCGCTGGCGGTCGGCGTAAAGGAGTACTGCGTACCGACCGACACAGTGACAGGCGCTGTGCCCGAGATCACTGGCGCGCGATTCGCGGCGGCCGCAACCTCGGCCGTGCCGACGCACATCAGACCGGCGGAACAGATGACGGAGGCGAGCCATGTTCTGGCTGGCGTGACGCGAAGAGAAGAAGTCGCTGCGACCATTTCGTAACTCCCGAGTGAGACAACACCTGTCTTCAACAAGGGAGCGAGCCGCACTCGACCGCTGACAGCGGTCCGGTACGCATCTCTCACGACGAAGCTGGTTGGCTTCGCCGGCAACCCCGCTATCCATGGCTCATCTGAACCCTTGGACCGGAGGCTTTGCGTCGCCGTCTTTCGACGGTTATGCCCTTGTTCGACCGGCGCAGTGTGCAGTGTCCGTCGAATGCAACCTATCGGGCACCCCCGTATCGCCGACCGGACGATGGAGGTACCACGCATCAGGCGGAGGATTAATCAATGCGCGGTGAATCGCCCTGTCTGGAATAGCAGACGGCAATCGGGACCGATGTCCGGGCGGAGCGAGACGGTCAGTCGGGGAACGTAAACCCGTGCTGGCGCACGAGTCGCGTGCAGGCGGTTGCGAGGTGCAGATCGTATGTCACCCCGGCGCCGCGATTGATCTCGTCCATCGCCGCATCAACGCCGGGAGGTGCGCGCCAGGGACGAGCCGACGACATGGCCTCCACGACATCAGCGATGGCCAAGATGCGCGCCTCGATCAGGATTTCCTCACCCTTCAGGCCGCGCGGGTATCCGCTGCCATCGAGGCGCTCGTGATGCTCGAACAGGATTTCGGCCACCGGCGCGCCGAAATCGATGTTGGCGAGCAGCTTGCAGCCTTCTTCCACGTGCGTACGCATCAGCGCCATCTCCGCAGACGTCAGCGGGCCCGGACGCGACAGGAGCGATGCCGGCACGGAGATATTGCCGACGTCATGCAGCAACGCCGCGATACGCAGCGCGTGCTGACGCTCGCCGTCCAGCCCGGCCTCGCGCCCTAGCGCCACCGCGAGTGCGGCCACACGACGGGCTGATCCCGCCGTGCCTGGATCATGTTTCTCGCTCAGAGTGAGCAACGCATCGATCATGCCCTGCAACGCCACGTCGGTACGCTGCAACGATCCCAGCGTCTGCGCATGCGCGCGCTTGGCGTGGAGCATGCGCCAGACGCCATCGCTCAACGCCGCCAGTGCCTTCTGATCCTGTTCGCCATAACCCGCATCGCGGTTGGCGACCCCCAGCACCGCCATCGCCTGGCCGTTCTCGATCATGGGCACCGCAAGGTAGCGCTGCAGGTCCGGCAGACCATCGGGCTGCGGCTTCCAGGTCAAATCGTTGCTCGATGTCGCATGACCAGCACGCACGCATTCAGTGAAGACACTCATGCGCGCCAGCGGCCGTGGCTCCGCATTGGCCATCGATGTCCGGGCTTTGTCCTGATCGCGCCAGGCCACCAGCGACATGGTCTTGTCGACGGGCTGGACGAAGAAGAAATACGCGAGCGGACTGCCGGTCACAGCCGCCGCCTGCTCGACCACGCGGCGCACGATGGCGGATTCGTCGAACGTTTCGGCCTGGCGGAACAGGTCAATGAGGAAGTCCTGCTGCTGGCGCTCCTGGCGCTGACTTTCCAGCGCGCGCTGCCGCTGCGAGATGTCGCGGATCACGAGCAGCGTGTCGCCGCGTCCACTGCCTTCGAGCCGGCCGGCGCTGATCTCGACATCCATGAACGACCCGTCGCGGCGCTTGTGGCGCGCTTCGTAACGTCCACCGGCGGCAGGCTTTGCCTCTGCGCCCCGCTCTTCGATCTCGGCGACGGGCTTGTTGCGCAGTTCGTCGGCCGTGTAACCCGACATACCGCAGTAAGCCTGGTTGACCTCGACGATGCGGTTGTCGGCGTCGAGCAGCCAGTAGCCATCTGACAGCGCATTCACCAGCGAGCGGTTGGCCGCCAGGGTTTCGCGCTGCGCGCTTTCTGCCGCGATGCGTTCGGTCAGATCGCAGACGCTGACGACGTCGGCGCTGCGTCCGTCGAATTCGATCGGCCGGCTCGCAATCGTTGCATGGAGTTTCGAACCATCCTTGCGTCGATGCGTGACGATGTCGGTCCCCGCCTCGCCCGACGACGGGTCGAGCAGCGCGGCCGCCTTGAGCGCCAGGAATTCCGCGCGGGTGTAGCCGTAGACAGTCAGCGCCGTGTCATTGACCGCGATGAAACCGCCTGTGGCCTGATCCGCAATCCACATCGGCAGAGGATTGGCTTCGAAAATGCGCCGGAAACGTGCTTCGCCAGCGGCGAGCCGCTGATTCGTCGTTTCGAGTTCGCCGATCTGATTGCGCAGCCGCGCCTGCGCCTGCTGCGCGCGCTCGGTCGCCATCGCCAGGGCCTGCTGGGAACGTTCCAATGCTTCTGAGCGCTGCGCTGCGCCTTCATCCAGCGCCGGCAGCTTCACGGTCGGCGTTGGCCTGGGGACAGATGCTGGTGCAGGCGTCGCTGCGGCAACCAGTTCCTCCAACGCCTGCACCAGCGCATCGGGTTGTTCACTGCGAGCAAGAAAACGCTCAGCTCCCAGTTCGAGCGCGAAGCTTTCGTACTTCGGATTGTCGTGACGGCGCGTGTAGAACAGAAAAGGAATCGACTGCAGCCGCTCGTCCTGCTTCCACTTGCGACACAGCGCGAAACCATCCATGCGCGGCAGCACGATGTCACACACCACCGCATGCGGCGGTTCGCGACGGGCCGCTTCGAGGGCTTCCAGGCCATTGGAGGCGCGGATGACACGATGACCGCGTGGCGTCAGCAACTTCTCCAGCGCCAGCTGCTCGGACTCGCGCTCGTATGCAACCAGAATGAGACCCATGAGCGAAAAACCCTCAAACGGCTAACTTGGCGACTGGCCGGCTGGCCGGCTGGCTTACTGGCCGACTGGCCAACTGGCTTACTGGCCAGAACGGGCTTCTCTGGCCGGTCGGCCAGTAAGCCAGTCGGCCCGTCGATAGTAGTTATGTCAGGGCCGAAGTATGCCGACCAAGTCCTTGATTGGAACAGCCGGCGGCGGGCGCGATTGCGGAAGAGAGAAATGGAGCACAGATGGGGCGGACGCCCCGGCCAACTTGCCAACTGGTCCGCTGGCCAACTGGCCAGACAACTGGCCAGATAAGGGAACTAGAAGAAGGACGGCACGATCACTCGGGCAACGACGCAGGCCCTCCGACTCTGGCCAGCAGACCAGTTGGCCAGTAAGCCAGTTGGCCGAGTAGCCGGCTCCGCCCGGCTACTCCACAGCTACTCCATCGCCCTGTTCACCCGCATCCAGTACTGCCCCAGGATCGAGACCTGGTCGGTGAACTGCTTGAAGTCCACGGGTTTGACGATGTAGCTGTTGGCGAAGCGCTCGTAGCTGCGCAGCATGTCCGACTCCTGATCGGACGAGGACATGATGACCACGGGGATGGAGCGCAGCACCGGATCCGACTTGATGCGGACGAGCACGTCGAGGCCGTCGATCTTCGGCATGTGCAGGTCGAGCAGCATCAGGCGCGGCAGCTCGGAGGAACGTTGTGCGTACGGACCCTTGCGCAACAGAAAGTCGAGGGCCTGCTCGCCGTCCTGCACCCAGACGATGTTGCGACTGATCCCGCCGACGTCCAGCGCGTGAGTCGTCAGCTCGGCGTCGGTCGCATTGTCGTCGGCCAGGAGCACGTAACCGGAATAGATCATGAAACACCCGAAGATCCGGCAGGGGGCTGGGGGCTGGGGGCTGGAGCATGTGATTCCGCCTCTGGCACCGGCCCCCAGGCTCCGGCCGCCAGTCCCGATTTCGCCAGGGCAATCACGAATCCGTACTCACGCGCGACTTCGCGCAGTCGCTCGAAGCGTCCCGACTGTCCGCCATGGCCCGCGTCCAGGTTGGTGTGCAGCAGGATCGGATTCGTATCGGTCTTGAGATCGCGCAGCCGCGCCACCCACTTCGCAGGTTCGTAGTACTGCACCTGGCTGTCCCACAGCCCGGTGGTCACGAGCATCGGCGGATAGGCCTGGGCGCTGACGTTGTCGTAGGGCGAATACGAAAGCATGTACCGATAGAAATCTGCTTCGTTGGGATTGCCCCATTCATCGTATTCGAGCGTCGTCAGCGGAATCGATTCGTCGAGCATGGTCGTGACGATGTCGACGAACGGCACGTTCGCGACGACGCCGCCATATTTCTCCGGCGCCATGTTGATGGCTGTGCCCATGAGCAAGCCGCCGGCGCTGCCGCCGGACGCATAGATCCTGCCCGCCGAGGCGTAGCGCTGCGCGATGAGGAAATCCGTCGCGTCCAGGAAATCGTTGAACGTGTTCCACTTGTGCAGCAGACGGCCGTCGTCGTACCAGCGACGTCCCAGTTCCTGTCCGCCGCGCACGTGTGCGATGGCATAGATGAAGCCGCGGTCGAGCAGCGACAGGCGCGCCGAACTGAAGGCCGGGTCCATGCTGAGCCCGTACGACCCATAGGCGTACAGGAACAGCGGCGCCGAACCGTCCCGCGGCGTGTCCTTGCGGTAGACGACTGACACCGGAATCCGCTCGCCGTCGCGCGCCGGGGCCCAGAGAAACTCGCTGGCATAGTTCGACGAATCGAAATCGCCCAGCACCGGCTCGCGCTTCAGCAGTGTCCGCTCGCCCGAGTGGATGTCGATGTCGTACGTCGAGGCCGGCGTCGTGAGTGACGTGTAGACGTAGCGCAGCCGCGTCGCATCGATCTCTGGATTCGCTCCGAGATGCATCGTGTAGGCCGGATCGTCGGCGAGCAGCAGTTCGGCGCTCTGTCCCCAGCGCTGCACACGGATCTTGCTCAAGCCTCCCGAGCGCTCGCTCACGGCGAGAAAATCGCGGAACAGTTCGAAATCCTGCACCAGGATCTGCGGATCGTGGGCAATTACATCGACCCAGCGATCCGGCTGTCCCTGAGCCTGCCGATCCGCGACCGGTACGGCGACGATGCGGAAATTCTGCGCCTGCGAGTTGGTACGAACCAGGAAGCGATCGTCGAGATGATCGATCTGGTATTCGTGGTCGTCGGCGCGCGGCGCGAACACCGTGAAATCGAACGTCGGGTCGTTGGCGCGCGCATAGCGCCATTCCGACGATGTCGTGCTCTCGGAGCCGATGAACAGATAGTCATCGGACTTGCTGCGCTCGAGCGCGATGCCGAAGCTTTCGTCGAGCTCCTCGTAGATCAGCGCATCGGGTGCCGTCGAGCCGAGCACATGACTGCGCACGCGCCGGCCGAGCAACGTCACGGGATCCTTTTCGACGTACAGCAGCGTGCGGTTGTCATCCGCCCAGGCGAGGTCGGCCTCGGCATTCTCGATGATGTCGGGCAGCAGTTCGCCAGTTGCCAGGTCCTTGATGCGCAGCTGGAACTGCCGTCGCCCGACCGTATCGACCGCGAACGCCAGCAGCCGGTCGTCGGGACTCACCTCGTAGTTCGCGAGCTGGAAGAAGGCATGGCCCTGCGCCATGGCATTGCAGTCCAGCAGCACCACGGCGGCGGCAGGATCATCGCCGTCGCGACGGCGCAGATAGATCGGGTACTGACCGCCGGTCTCGTAATGGGTCCAGTACCAGTGGCCGCGGTAGCGCACCGGGACGGAACTGTCGTCCTGCTTGAGACGACCGACGATCTCCGTGTACAGCCCGTCGATCAGCGGCTGGACCGGCGCCAGCATCGCCGCGGTGTAATCGTTCTCCGCCCGCAGATGGGCCAACACGTCCGGGGACGTTCGTGTGTCATCGCGGAGCCAGTAGTAGGGATCCGTGCGCGAGCCATTCGGCGACTCGACTCGGTACGGGCGCTGCGCGGGTCTGGGCGGTATCGGCACATCGGTCCCCTAAAGACGGCCGACCTGCGGCTTCCATGAAATCTATATCCCCGAACTCGGTGAGGATGTTCGCGGCGTTTTATAGCTGTCGCCACCCGGGCGGTAAATCGTCATCTCCCTCAATTGTCTTGCGGGTCGCAGATGCATACGGCTCCGGACCAGGCCGGCGGCGAAAAAGTGATGCGCTCGAAGGAAACGTCCGCCGTTGATATCGCATCATCCGGACCCGTTGGACTGGCGACCGCGCCGCCGTTTGGACGGTAGCATCCGCATGTAACGCTGCGGTGCAACCAGAGTCGCGAACGTGGCACGGGCGGACCAGGGAGCGAAATATCAAGAACGAACGGGGCGTGGACCGTGCAATTTCTGGAGCCAGTTCACGCGAAATTCCGGGAGAAGCCAGATGCAGGTCTCAGTCGGCCAACTTTGCATAAGTAAGTATTAGGCCCTCAGCGTGAAAACCCCTAGGAGTGGGTCCATGGCGAATGCTCAGCACAACCGTCCGGCGGGCGGTGAGGAAGTCAATCTGGAAATCGACGACACGCAGAGTGCGCGGATTCTGGGCGAATCCGAATCGCATCAGCCGCCGATTCTGGTTCTGAGCCGCGATGCGGCACTGGTGGAGACGGTCCGCAAGGCCACGCCTCGGGGCAGCTCGGTCACCCATGCGCCGGATCTGGACCAGGTCGCCGACCGCCTGCCGAGCCTGAAGCCCGGCGTGCTGGTCGTTGACACCGCCAGTACCTCCGATGTCGCGGCGCTGGTTGCACAGCTCACGCAGCACTTCCCCGAACTGGTCGTCGTCGTCGCCGGCAAGCGCGAAGACAGCGCGTCACTCATGCAGCTCACGGCCGCGGGCCGTATTTTCCGTTTCCTGCTCACGCCTCTGTCCCACGGCCAGACCCGCCTGTCGCTCGAAGCAGCGATCGCTCAGTACAACGATCTGAGCGCGGCCAGCACCCGCCAGGCTTCCGGCGCATCGAGCGGCGGCAGCAGCAAGAATTACGTAGTGACCTACGGCGCCGTCGCCGCGGGTCTGCTGATTCTGATCGGCGGAATCTGGTTCGGTGTATCGCAGTTCACCGGCAAGGAAGCAGCGCCGGAAGTGCCGCAGGCGGCGACGCCAGGCAGCGAACCTGCCAGCCTGCCGCAGCGGCAGGATCCGGTGCAGGCCGAGATCAATCTCGCCAGGGAAGCCTTCGACCAGGGCAAATTCCTTGAGCCGGCGGGCGAAAGCGCGCTGGACTACTACCGCAGCGCCCTGGCGCTCGATCCGGAAAACCAGGCTGCGAAGAACGGCGTGCGTTCCGTGGTCGACAATATCCTGGTCCGCGCCGAAGCCGCGCTGACCGCCGAGAAGCTCGAAGACGCCGTGCGCACCATCGAGCAGGCACGCACGATCGATCCTGCGCATCCGCGCCTCGCTTTCCTCGACACGCAGATCGCCCGCGAACGCGAGCGCCTGAAACTGACGCAGGCACGCGATGTCGGTAATCGCGTCAACGCACTCGTGGCGCAGGCCAACGACCGTATGAGTAACGGCCGCCTCATCTCACCGGCCAGCGGTAACGCGCGCGATGCGCTGCTCGAAGCACGCCGGCTCGACCCGACCGATCCAACGGTCGCACAAAGCATGCGCGACCTGAGCGGCCTGCTGACTGAAGAAGCGCGCAAGTCCCTCGGCGCAGGCCGCACGGACGAAGCGCAGGCATTCGTCAACGCAGCCCGTCAGCTCGGCTCTGCCGACGCGGCACTCGCGCAGATTCAGCGCTCGATCACCGATGCCACTCGCCCCGCGGGCACGGCTGCGGCCGCATCGGCCAGCGCCGCTGCAGCAGGTGCGGCACGGCGACCCGCCACCCCGAACACCGACGGACTGGTGGCGGAGGTTCGTCAGCGCCTGAACGAAGGCAAGTTGATCGATCCAGCCGGCGCGAGCGCAAAGGACTCGCTCAACCAGCTGATCGCGCAGACACCGACCCGCCCGGAAGTCGAAGAACTCTCCCGGGCACTGTCGACCCGCCTGTTGAGCTCGAGCAAGCAGGCATTGGCCGCGAAGGCCTACGACCGCTCTGCGCAGTTGCTCGCCGGCGCCCGCGAAGTCGGCGCCCGCTACGACGCCGCCGCGATCGCACAGGCCGAAGCCGAACTCTCGGCAGCCCGCAGCCAGACGGCGCTGCAGAGCAACGTCGTGTCGGCGGCGGTGCTCAAGCGCACGCGCACCGTCAACCCCGTCTATCCGGAATCGGCCCGCAAGCGCGGCGTCGAAGGCTGGGTGGAAATGGCGTTCACGGTGACGACCGAAGGCAGAGTCGAAGACGTGGAAATCCGCAACGCGAGCCCCGCCGAAGTCTTCGATGAGGCAGCGACGCGCGCGATCCGCCAGTGGCGGTTCGAGCCGGTCGAGCGCAATGGCCAGAAAGTGTCCCAGCGCGCGATGGTGCGTCTGCGCTTCGAACAGCAGCAGTAATACGTCGAGCGGATGATGAAGGAAGGGCTCGTTCAGCGATGGACGGGCCCTTTTTCTTTGCTCAGAAACATCGCGGAAACACAGAGAGGCCGCGAAGACGCGGCAGGGGGCCGGTAGACCGGCAGGAAGGCGACTTCGCCGCAAGAGGGCCTGTCGGCAGGTCAGAGAAGAAGGCAGAGCATTGGCCCTATCTCTTCATCTTCGTCTTCATCTGACCTGCCGCGCCTCGCGGCCTTCCTGCCAGCGGCTTCCCTGCCCACGGCCCTCCTGCCGACGTCCGTCGGCCGTCACCTCACTTCGCGCTGCCACGCCTCAAAACCGCCTTCCATTTCCACGACCGGAAAGCCGGCCGAGGCCAGCTCGAACGCCGCCAGCGCACCGAGCTTGCAGGTCTGGTTGTAGCCATACAGGACGGTCGCGCGATCCTTCGACAGGCCTGCGTGGGTATGCCACTTGCCCTGCGGCAGATTGAGCGCGCCGGGAACGTGGCCGGCGCGGTAATCCTCAGCCCGGCGCACATCGACGATCGTGATTCGTTCCTTGCGCCGTATCTGCCCGTCGAGTTCACAGGGTCCGGTCGTGTACAGCAGCTTCTGGGCGAAGAACTCCCGCGCCTGCCGTGGGTCCTGGTCCAACATCACCGCCACCTCGATACCGTGATTCAGTGGCGGAAAAGATAGGCCCGCGCCGGTCAGGGATCATCGGGGCGGAGGGAATGGGATTTATTCCGAGGAGAGCACCAGGTGCTAGGTTCCAGGCACTAGCCCAGCGGAGAATGGGGAATCAGTACCCATTCCGACTAGCTCCTAGGGCCTTCCAGATGCAATCCCTCACCGACATCGCCATCTTCGTCAAGGTCGTCGAGCTTTCAAGTTTCACGGCGGCAGCGGATGCGCTCGAGATGTCGCAGCCGGTGGTCAGCAAGTCGGTCACGCGTCTCGAGGAAAAACTCGGCGCGCGATTGCTCAATCGCACCACGCGGCGACTGAGCCTCACCGAGGCCGGATCGGAGCTGTATCGCCGCAGCGTACGGGCGCTGGAAGAGATCGAGAACGCGGAGCTGGAAGTAGCGCGCTTTCAGACCGAGCCGCGCGGCACGTTGCGGGTCTCGGCGCCGATGTCGTTCAGCATCCTGCAGCTCGGCTCGAAACTGCAGACGTTTCTGGATCGCTATCCCGGCGTGCACCTGGAACTGAGCCTCGACGATCGCCAGATCGATCTCATCGAGGAAGGTTTCGATGTCGCGATCCGCATCGCCAATCTGCGTGATTCGAGCCTGGTCGCGCGCAAGATCGTGCCCTGCCGCCAGGTGCTGTGCGCATCGCCCGCGTATCTGAAGAAGCACGGCACGCCGGAACGGCCCGAGGATCTGCTCGAACACAACTGCATCCTGTACTCGTTCCTGAGTCACGCGCGCGAATGGCGGCTCGTCGATGAGCAGGGCGAGACGCATGTGGTGCCGCTCAAGGGTTCACTGCAGACCAACAATGGCCTGGTGAATCGGGCCGCGTGCGTGTCGGGCGCCGGCATCGTCATGCTGCCGACGTTCTATGTCGGCGAGCAGCTGCGCTCCGGTGAGCTCGTTCCGCTGCTCTGTAAATTCCGCCCGATCGACATTGCGATCTACGCCGTGTACCCGGAGCGCCGCAATCTCTCGCCGAAGGTGCGCGCCTTCGTGGACTTTCTGGCCGAAACGTTCGGGCCAGAACCGGAGTGGGAGAAAGGTTATCCATTGGATTGACGTGCGACGATATCTCTCACACAGCGCGTGGAGCGTCGTTCCCTGATTCAAACCTGGAACGTGTGCGCCCGGATCAGCGGCCCGGATCGATCATCGGCTCCGCGAGATCGTGTGCGGATGAATCGCTTGCCAGCGGCAGTGAGCCTGTCTGCCTTTCGATCATGCGTCGGACCACGGGCTGCTCCGGCCCCTGATGCAACGCCATCAGCCGTTGCGGGATGAGCGCGTCGTCCTTGGTCATGCGACTGTTGTGACGAACATAGTCGAGCCAGGTCGCCGTGCTGTAACGCTCCAGCCAGAGCTGCGGATCACCCAGATCGCGCAACAGCGCCCAGTTGCGCGCACCGTCGCGGCGACGAATGCGGCGGCGCTCGGCCATGGCCTGCAGGAATTCGAGGACGTCCTCTTCGCGGATGCGATATTCGATGGTGATGACCACTGGGCCGGTACGCGGCTCGACGGGCACGGCGGTCTGCGGCTGATGCAGCGGACGCAACGGATCGAGATCGATCTCCTGCGCCTGCGCGAGCGGCAGCCAGCGCCCCACAATTACACCGGCCAGCATGACGACAGCGGCGGCGACCAGCGCGACGGCGATCGAGTATTCATCGGCTATGACGCCCCACAACCAGCTGCCGCCGGCGAGCCCGGCGAAGACGAACATCTGATACAGCGACAGCGCCCTGGCCACGACCCAACGCGGCGCCGAGAGCTGCACTGCAACGTTGAAGGTCGACAGCGCGAGGATCCACGCCGCGCCGCCGAACAGCATGACGAACATCGTGAGAGCGAGACTCGGGCTCAGGCCGCTCACGGCGCCTACTGCGGCGAACGCCAGCGAACACACGCGCACGAGTTGCTCGGTCGAGAGCCGCTCGCGCAACGGCGCACTCATGAACGCCCCGCCCACTGCGCCGACACCGAACGCACCGAGCAACACGCCGTAGGTCATGGGGCCGCCGCCAACGAGGTGCTTGGCGACGAGGGGCATGAGTGCCACGACGGAACTCGATCCCAGACCGAAGATCAGGCCGCGGATCAGGACCGTGCGGATCGACGGCGACATCGCGACGTAGCGCACGCCGGCCGAGATGGCGATGCCCAACGACTCGCGCGGCAGAAGTTGCGGCGTGGTGGGCGGTCGCCAACGTCGCAGCACGACGATCAGTCCGATGTAGCTCACCGCGTTCATCGCGAATGCCGCCGCCACGCCGGCGGCGGCGACGATCGCACCGCCCAGAGCGGGCCCGAGACTGCGGGCGATGCTGAAGCCCATGGCGTTCAGCGCGACCGCGCCCGGCAGATGTGATCGCGGCACCATGTCGCCCACGGACGCCTGCCATGCCGGCGCATTGAGCGCCGTGCCGCAGCCGATGAGGAACGTGAACGTCAGCAGCAACCAGGGCGTGATCAGCTGCAGCCAGGAACAGACCGACAGGCTGACCGACACGATCAGCAGAAAGGCCTGCGCCGCCAGCATCATTCTGCGTCGATCGAAACTGTCTGCCATCGCACCGGCGATCAGCGACAACAGCACGACTGGCAGCGTCAGCGAAGCCTGCACCAGCGCCACCATGTCCACCGATGTCGCGATCGACGTCATCATCCACGCCGCGCCGACCGACTGAATCAGGCTGCCGAAATTGGAGACGAGACTGGCGAGCCAGATGGAACGGAATACCGGAAAGCTCAGCGGCGCGAGTGCCGCAAGAGGAGTCGATGCCGGCGGTGAAGCAATATCCTGCGCCATCGCCGCACTATAGACGGGTCGTGACGCGGCGCGCTATTCGATGCCGTCGTCGGACGACGTCGCTGGAAACAGCGGAATGAACTCGTCGATGAGCGAAGGCGCTGCACGCACGCCGAAGCCGAACGGACGCTTGTAGGACAGGAACACCGAGGAGCCGAAGTTATCTGCCAGCGAGTGTCCGGCGCTCATGGACAACGAGCCCCGCCCCATGTTGAGACTCTGTTGCAGGGCGATGAAGTTCATGCGCTCGCGCGACCACGTGACCTGCGTTGCGTACGCGACCGACAGACGCGCACCGTCGATGACGTTCACGCCGACGCTTGCCAGGTCGCGCTGCATGATCGGATCGTCGGTGTTCAGCGCGCCGACACTGCGGAACTCGCGGCTCTGCAAGCGCGACCGCAGCGCGATGCTGAACAGATCCCCCTGCCGCTCGAAGCCGAGTTTGGCGAACCAGCCCGTGCCGATGTCGGCCTGGCTCGAAGCGTAGGCGAGCGATGCGACGCCGAGCGATCCGAGACGGCGCGCGACGCCGATGCCGACCGCGGTCACGCTGTCCGCCAGATATTCGCCGTGCCCCTCCACCGTGAAGCCGAGCGGCAAGCCACAGGTGACGGTGGTATTGGCAAAGGTCGGTCCGTACTGATTGCTCGTGATCGCATAGTCGCGACGCACGCGTCCGGCGCCCACCGATACATCGGAACATCCCGGCTCCGCGAGACGGGTGCTCGCAATCAGCGGCGCATCGATGGCCATCGACCGGCCGAGCGCATCGCGCGCGATCAGGTCGCCGGTGCGCCACGCCCGCGTCACCGAGGGATTGTTCTGCGATAGAGACGAGCCCGGATCGCCCGTCATGAGCAGCGCGTCGGCCACGGTGGGCAGAACCGCCAGCCCCCCAGTGGCAAGATCCGGCGTCGTGATCACGTCGCTGCGGGTGGTGGTTCTGGTGCCGTACTGCATGCCGCCGTAGCGAACGGCGGAACCCCACATACCGCTGCTGCTGACGCTGTCCCCGACACGCAGCTGCTCGTGCGAATCTGCAAACCGGTAGGTGTAGGCCGACTCCAGGCGGGTCGCCATCTCCTCTGGGCGTGTCAGCGATGCACGAAAGCTCGTGTCGAGCGCACCCGCATCGCTGAGCACCTGGGCGTTGAATGAGGAATACGCAGCAGAAAACGTCCGGGTCTTGAGCGCCACGGATTCCGGTGCGCGAACCGCAGGCGCCGCACAGCCGGCAACGAGCCATGCTGCCAGGACATACCAGGGCCATCGAATCGAACCGGTCACGCGCTCACTCCCTCGGCCGGCGGCGTGCGCCGCAAGACTCGCCCATGTTCCTTACTTCGTTTTGTTCCGAACAAACGGCCGTACAGGCTAGGACAGACGATCCCCACAGGCGATCGGGCAGACCCTGTCGTCGTCTTCAGTACAACTCCGCCATCCGCCCCATACACCCGTTCAATGACGGAAGACTGCGTGAAAAATTCATCTCAGGCCGTGATCCAGCCGAACTTTCTCGCGTGCATCGCGAGCCACAGCAGTGCCGCGCCGATGGCGAAGATGACGAGCGGGAAAATCACCGCGGCCGCGGGGCCCAGCAGCCCGATCGCATCCATGACGAGAAAGGTGTATCCGAACTGGATGATGATGGCGATCAGCGACACGACGAATGCAGTCACTGCCCAACTTTTGCGCATCAGCAGTCCGATGGCCCCCGCGAGGCCACTGAAGATGGCGATGGCGTAGACGACGAAGATCCATGCGGGACGCGAACGATACAGCTGCTGCTGTACCTCACTCATCTGTGCAATCGCAGCCTCGTCGGTCATGAGATCCATCACCCAGGACATGACACCGATGAGCATCCACACCAGCGCGAGACCGGCAACGATCCGGAACCAGGTGGGTGGTTTGCCGCCGGCTGATTGTGCTTTGACATCCATGCTGCTTCCCCGGTTGTTGTCGAGACAACGATTGTGCCCGCATGAACCGTGAACGGGTAACAACGTCCGCGGAATACGGTGAGCGTGGATGGCTAATCGGCTAAACCGTACTTCCGACGTTGAAGACCGGACCGAGCGTGCCGAGCGCGAACAGCAGGACGGTCGCTGCATCGCCGATCAGCTCGAGCAAAGCCGATACCTGGGCAGCCATTTCCCGGTCACTCACGTGACGACGCACGAGCGCCTGCACCAGCAGCAACGCCAGCTGGACGAGTATCCCGGCGATCAGCAGATTGCGCGCCGAAACCAATCCGTGATCTGCGTGCGGCAGCAGGTACGCACAGGCGATCGTGCCGTATCCGATCAGTGCCGCGCGCAGTGCACCGTAGCTTCGTTGCCCCTCATCCGGCATGGCGTGGCACGCGATTGCGCCTGGCGCGCCACGGAGCATTGGTGCCAGGCAGGACGTAACCAATCATGACGCTTCCCTTTATGGTTTGTTGTCGTTGGCGCGCATTCCAGGGGCGTGTACCCGCTGAATCGCTACTGGCACCAGGAAGTCAGTGCCACTGGGCCATGATCAAAGAGCGAGAGCGCGGGCGCAGAATCCCGAGGTGGATCAGAGCTTGGTCGAGACCAGCAGGCGCCCGGGACCGAGCCGCGTGAGAATGGTGTCGAGCTCGGACTCTGCGAATGCGAAACAGCCCTGACTGCGACCGAGAACACCGCGTTCACGCACGATCAGCGGGCTGACATACCACGCACCGTGTACGACGATGGCACGCTGCTCTGCATTGCAGTTGGTTGGATCGAGGCCGACGAGCCGCATCGAGCGGCCATGCTTGCCGTAATAATGATCGCTGGTGCGGTACGCGCCTTCGGATGAGGCGTTCGAGCCCTCGAGATTCGAGAAGCGCCAGACAAAACCGCTGTGCTGCGGATCAGAGCCGCGGCCGTGCGAGACGAGATGGCTGCTGACCGCACCGCTATTCATGTTCACCAGATGGAAGCGCGGTTGGGCGGACGCCAGCGAATAGTCGGCGACACCGACGACATCATGCAGCGAAATGCTGCTGCCGAGGCGCTGCAATTCACGCCGCGCCAGGTCGAACACCGAGGTTGGGGATACGGCTGCCGCGGACGCCGGGAGCGCAGCAAGCAGCGCGCCGCCGGCTGCCGTTGCTCCGAGGAAAAGTCTGCGTGAAATAAGACGTTGCATGCTTCTTCAGTCTGCCACGAGGCGCCCACAAGCAGAATCGGACCGTCCGGATTCTGCCAAGTTCGACACGGTCGTGCGATAGGGCCGTAGAAAGACCTGCAATTTGCCTCAGGCGGAGGACGAGAACCCTGACTGGAGGTCTCCCGACCCCACCTGCCCTCAAGAGAGAGGCAGTTGCCGGAATTCCTCAAGAACTGCGGTCTGAGTTTCCGTTGCTACAGGCTCACGCTAACGCGCCGGATTGAGCGCATAGATCCGCAGGCGCGCGATCTTGAGGTGGCTCTGGGTCGTGCGGATGGCGAACCATCCTTCCCGATACGGCTCGGCATCGGCGAATTCGAACAGTCGGCGCGAATCGCGCCAGTATTCGATCTGCCTGCCGCTCGCCACCAGCGTGATGAGCTGGCTGCGATTTGCCGGAAGCTGTGCATCCGCCGTGCTGGCCTCATGCTCGGGAAGCGACGGCCGCCGTACCGGTTCGCCGTTGTAGCGCAGAAAAATCGCGCGCGTGTTCTCGTTGCCGCCGAGACTCACATAGTAAGCACGCAGCGTGTCGTATTCGTCGAAACGTCCGTTGCGCCTCCGAGAGAACACCGGCGTGGTTGCGTCGCTGTTGCTGGCCATCCAGAAGCAGTTGAGATCACTCACCCTGTCATTGCGACCGCGAGCCTTCACGGCCGTGGCCTCGAACTCGATGGCAACCGGGCTTCGCAGTGGCTGTTTGAACCAGAGCGTCGCGCCGCCCGGCACATCGATTTCCAGCACACCCATCTGCGCCGTGATTCTTCCGGGACGCTCGGATTCGATGTGCCACTGCGACAGGCCCTCGCGAAAGTCGTCCTGATAGAGCACTGCGCCGTAGCGTTCCGACGGGTGCAGCGGCGCGCCAATGGCGATCTGCGGCACACAAAGCACCGCGAGCAGCACCCGGCAAAAGCCATTCGAGTACCTGCTTGGCTTCATCGGACGCAGCAGCAACTACTTCACGGCCTGGACCCGGACGCAGCCATCAGCGGCGACGCGCAGGCAGAAAGGAGTGCCCCGTGTCATGCGACCGCCGATCCCTGGAGCTGCGCGAGCGCCACGAGTCCCTTCACGTCCTGCATGCGCTCGACACGCAGTGTTTCCAGACCCAGCTGCAACACTTCGAACCCCGCTTCCTGGAGCGACTGAGTCACATAGCTCGGCCGATGCACATAGCGCCCGTGTACTTCGAGCTTGTAAGGTTCCGCCGCGTCCTCGGGCAGCGCTTCCACGGTAAACAGGAACAGACCGCCGGGGCGCAGCGTGATGGCCGCGCTTTCGCAGACTGCCTTGAGGCTGCCGAAGTACTCGAGCGTGTCCGCGGCGACGACGGTATCGAACTGCGCCGGATGCGAGGTCATGAACGCACACAGGTCGCCGACGACCAGCTCGTCGTAGCCACCGCGTTCGCGCGCCAGATCGACCATCTTCGACGACAGATCCACGCCGATCAGCTTGCTCGCGAGCGGCCGCAGCAGCGGGCCGCACAGTCCCGTGCCGCAACCGGCATCGAGGATGTCGAGCTTCGCAGCGGGATCGACCACCGCGGACAGCATGGACGTGACCAGTTCGGGGGCGCGGTAGCCGAGCTCCCGAAGATTTACGTCGAAGTGCCGCGCATATCTGTCGAAAAGCTTCGTGACGTATTCGCCGTCGGCGCGTTCGGGCACGTCGACGCCAGAGGTGGCTGCAACCATGTGGCGGGCCATCGGGTTGTCCGGATCCAGCGCCAGCCATTGGCGATAGGCGCCCGCTGCCTGCACGAAATCGCCCAGACGATAGAACAGTTGCCCGAGGCTTTCGTAGGCGCGCACGAACGTCGGCTGCTGCTGGATCGCCATCTGCAGATGCTTCACGGCCGCCTCATAGTCTCCCGAGTCGCGCAGACTCACGCCGAGGTTGAACCATGCCTCCGCCATCCCCGGCGCGATCGCAATGACGCGCCGCCAGGCCTCGCGCGCTTCGGCGAACTTGTCCTGGAACGTAAGAATGTTGCCGAGGTTGTTCCACGCATGCGGATTGCCCGGCATGAGATCGAGCGAGCGTCCGATCAGCTTCACGGCATCGATGCCACGACCGAGCTGGAAATGCAGCATGCCGAAGAAGTGCAGCGCATCGGGGTCGTCCGGACGCTCACGCAATACCGACTCATAACCGGCGAGCGCTTCCGGGAGTCGACCGCCCTGGTGGGCAGCAATGGCTTCAGCAAGAGCGGATTCGGGAGTGGACACGTGAACTGCGCCTTTGGGACGGGCTGTTGATATCGGCACGATAGTCAGCGCTTGCCCTTAACCGGTCAACCGCCCCGCGAGGCGACCGGGTGATCGTTCAGACCACCCGTGGGCTCTGGCATCAGAACTTGTAGCCGAACGTCATCGAATAGTTCGCTGGCGCGGTGTAGCCGATTTCATGGTTCACGCCTTTGGACAGATCGAGGTAGTTGCCATTGATGTCGTGCTGTCCTGCGGCTCGTCATATCGGAGTACCTTCGACACAGTGCAACACGACTGATTACCGTGTCCAGGATGAATATTGATGCTAATAATTCTTGCTACTATCTAAAACTAATCAATCCTGCGACATTATTAAAGGTGTGGGATACGGGGACGCACCTGGGTCGGGATCGTTCCGGGCTGGCTGGAAGGGTGGACGACACATCGGTCAGTCACCAAGGCATCACAGAACTGCCGAGCCGCCGGGCCTTGCTCAATCTTGCGCAGCATCACGACCTGCGCAGGCCGACCTCACGACTGTTGCATACAGCACTGATGAAAGGTCATCGGGACCCTTTCCTCAGAAGCAGTGAGAACGCTGTTGCCTGGTTCCGTGGCGAAAGACTTCATCTGCAAGATTCCCTGCTTATGGCTGTATACAGAATTGCGTACTAACTAAGTAAACGAGGTGAATCTGGCTGGCACTGTTGAAGCGTGGCAGACTCGCCCCAGCAACGCGCTGGAAGCATCGCGCTGGAAGCATGGAGAACACATGAAAAAATCGGCGACGAGTTCGAAAGCGGTGCAGCGCGTCATCAAACCGAGCGAGCGCATTCAGGCTCCCAAGCTTTCTCACATCGTTGTGGAGCGATTGCGACGCCAGATTGCCGACGGCGAGCTGAACGCCGGCGATACGCTGCCCTCCGAAACCGAACTGCTCCACCAGTTCGGCATCTCCCGTCCCACCTTGCGCGAAGCGCTGCGCGTACTCGAGTCAGAGACGCTGATTCGGCTGGGTCGCGGCGCCCGTTCAGGCGCGACCGTGCTCGGCCCGTCGGTGGACGCCGCTGCGCGCCACAGCATCATGTACCTGGCAAGTCACGGCACCACGCTGACCGACATCCACCAGGCACGCATGCTCATCGAGCCGCCGCTCGCAGGCATGCTCGCGCGCCGGGTCAAAAAAGAACATGTCAGGGCCCTGCAACGTTACGTGACGCTGCACCAGGAAGCACTGCAGCGCAAGGACTACCAGGCGGTGCTGGCCGCTGCCAGCGAATTCCACTCCACCCTGGGTCAGTTGTCGGAGAACCACGTCCTGTCCCTGCTGCTGGGGATACTGAAGGGGATGGTGTCTAATATATTTCCGCGAATATCAGCCTCGGGCAACAGCCCGGAACGTCAGGCGGTGAGGCGTCGCATGGAACAATCGGTGGTCGCACACGCGAAAGTGCTGGACCTCATCGCGCGGAACAAGCCAGCGGATGCCGAGAAATTCTGGCGCGGCTACATGCAGGACACTGCCGTTTTTCTGACGAAATCGGGACTGGGCAAGCTGCGCGTCGAATTGCACGACAGCCCCTGACTGTCATCGCATCGGAGGATGCACATGCCTGGCGGCGACAGCGTCAGTCGCCGTACGTCGCGAATACCGACGTTCCACCTTCCTTGTTCACGAGCAGCACGTCGTAGCGATCCACTCTTCCCGACGGCACTTCCATGCCAGGCGATCCGGCAGGCATACCGGGAACGGTGAGCCCTCTGGCTCGCGGGCGCTCACTCAGCAATCGTTTGATTTCGGCAGCGGGCACGTGCCCTTCAATGAAATAGCCGTCGACCTCGGCCGTGTGACAGGAACTCAGCGACGCCGGTACGCCCAGCCGCTCCTTGATGACGGTGAGATCGTCGAAATCCTTCACCTGCGTCTGCAAGCCGGACTTCTGCAGGTGCGCGACCCATAAGCCACAGCATCCGCACGTCGGAGTCTTGTTGACTGTAATGGTCGGCAGCGACCTGGTGGCCGCCTGCGCGAACAACGGCAAGGCGCCCAGCGCCAGCAATGCGTCTCTGCGGTTCATGTGCGATGCCCCGGCAATCGAAAGGAATCGCGCAGATATACACGAATGCGAAAGGGAGTGCAGGCACCTCGGTCGGGTCGGGACCACAGTGATGCAAGCGCGTCCCCGCGCTGCATCGACCGTCGGTCGATTAATCCGAAGCGACGAGGGACCTTCTGTTGATGCATGGCAGTGAGCGCATCGCACTGCACGCGCGGTCGTCACCGTTGTCCGCAGGCAACGACCACGGCATCCATCGGGATCGCGTCATTGAACGCCGACGGCGTGACGAAGGACTTGAGATGTACCTGACTGCCCACCCATATCCAGCCGATGGCAATGAGTGCGCAACGGGGGCGCCGAGATCCAGGCTGCCGGAAGAGTTCACTGGAAACTTTGCCGAGGGCTTGCATCGGCAGCGCGCGTGCAAACTTTAGCCTCACACGCGTCTTATTCTGGATTCCGGGAATCGACACACCCGACCTGGGCATGCTGTCTGCTGCTCTCGCGCGAAGCGCTGAATGCAGACATGGAATCCTTGACGCACGACTCATCACGCGCGCGTACGACGGTGGATGATTCCGCGCATTCCCACCATCCTCTGTTGGATTGCATTGTGAAGACGGCCGTCCCCGAAGCCGACAACTGGCGCAAGAAATACTTCGCGAGCCTGAGCTCGCTCGAAAGCGAGCATCGTCAGTATCGCGCCATGGAGGCGACGCTGAAGCGTCTTGCCGGACGTCTTTGCACGGCCTCGTTCGGGCAGTCGGCGCAGCTCGATGAGCAGGTGACCAGACTGCAGATCGCGATCAGGCGCGAAGCTCCGCAGGAAGAACTCGACCGGATCACACCCGCGCTGACCGAAGCCATCCAGGCGCTCGATGGACGTATATCCATCACGCCGGTCACAGCGCACGCATCAGTGACGGCCGCCCCCACAGCCAGCGTCGTCGACGAGCGGGTTCGCGTGATTCTCTCGACGCTGCTCATCGAACTGCGTCGCGATACCGCGCTCGCCGGTCGGGCCGACGCCATCGACGCGAAACTGGGCGCGCTGCCACATGATGAACTGCCGGAAATCCTGTCCTCGCTCACCGAGATGGTCGGCCAGAGAATCCGTCGCATCGAACATGCCCGGCAGGAGCTCGAAACCCTGCTGAACCACATGGTGAGCAAACTGGACGAGGTCGGACGCTTCGTTGCCGATCAGAGCCAGACGCAGAGCCAGGCGCAGGCCAGCAGCGAAACGCTGCGCATGCAGCTCACGGGCGAGATGCAAGCCATGGGCGCAAGTGTCGAGTCCGCCGACGATCTGCAACAGATCCGCCGATTGGTTCGCAGCCGTCTGGATTCCATCGACCAGCATCTGCAGGAATTCCGGCTGCGCGAGGCAGCGCTGGCCAATGAGATGCACTCGCGCAGCGACCAGATGCATTCACGAATCGCGGCGCTGGAATCCGAAGCCAGGCTGCTGCACGGCCAGCTGCGGGACGAGCAGCGTCTCGCCACGATCGATCCGCTGACGCAGATTTCCAATCGTCTGGCCTACGACAAGCGCATCAGGGAAGAGCTCGATCGCTGCCAGCGGTTCAATCATCCGGCCTGCATTGCCGTGCTGGACGTGGATCACTTCAAACGTGTCAACGACTCCTATGGGCATCGAGCAGGCGATCGTGTGTTACGCGCCGTCGCCGAATGCCTGTCGGGCCGGGTGCGCCGCACCGACTTCGTCGCCCGCTATGGCGGCGAAGAGTTCGTCATGATCCTGTCCGGTACGAAGCTGGAGGATGCGCTGCAGGTTGTCGAGGAGATGCGTAACGCGGTCAGCCAGATCGGCTTCCATTTCCGCAGCACACCGGTCTCCATCACCATATCGAGCGGCCTGACCGCACTGCTCACGAGCGATTCCGCGGAAGCCGCATTCGATCGCGCGGACAAGGCCTTGTACAAAGCAAAGGAAGGCGGACGCAATCGCTGCGTGGGCGTCTGATCCCGCGGGGCTCTTCTTCACAAACAGTGCACCGCGTTCGCCCTGAGCCTGATTCACAGAAGAGAAGAGCACACAAAGCAGAGCCAGGAATGGTTTCTTCGAGCTGCAGACTTTGCACTCTCTTGTACCCTCCTCTTTGTGCTCCTATGTGTACCGTCTCCCTCCCACTCCTGATCCTCAGGTCCGACCCGGCACCCAGTTCGTTCCTGCCAGCGGCACATTCGCCATCGCTGCCGCCTCGACAGTCAGTGCCACCAGATCTTCGCGCTCGAGGTGATGCACGTCCTGCTTGCCGCAGGCCCGCGCGATGGTGGTCAGTTCCATGCTCATCGTCTTGAGATAGTTCTTCACGCGCTTCGCGCCGACGTCAGGCTGCAAGCGTTTCTCGAGAACCGCATCCTGGGTCGTGACACCGACCGGACACTTGCCCGTATGGCAGTGATGGCAGAAACCCGGCGCTGCGCCGATCGCGTGATAGTCCGCGACCGCAGAGAGATGGCGGCCGTCCTGGACATACGACTGGCTGTTGCAGCCCAGCGAAAACAGAATGCCCTGGCCGATGGACACCGCATCGGCTCCCATGGCGAGCGCCTTGGCAACGTCGGCTCCTGTGCGGATACCGCCTGAAATGATCAATTGCACCTTGCCGCGCATGTTCAGATCTTCGAGCGCATCGACTGCCTGGCGCAGCGCGGCGAGTGTCGGAATGCCTACGTGTTCGATGAATACGATCTGCGTGGCTGCGGTACCGCCCTGCATGCCATCGACGACGATCACATCGGCGCCGGAGTGAACGGCCAGCTTCACGTCATTGAACACGCGCGTGGCGCCGACCTTCACATAGATGGGCTTCTCCCAGTCGGTGATCTCACGCAGTTCGCGAATCTTGATCGCGAGATCGTCCGGCCCCGTCCAGTCCGGATGCCGACACGCGGAGCGTTGATCGACACCTTCGGGCAAGGTACGCATCTTCGCGACGCGCGGATTCACTTTCTGGCCGAGCAACATGCCGCCGCCGCCGGGTTTCGCACCCTGGCCGATCACGATTTCGATCGCATCGGCACGCCGCACATCGTCGGGATCGAAACCGTAGCGGGATGGCAGGCACTGATACACGAGAGTCCTGGAGGAGTCGCGCTCTTCCGACGTCATGCCGCCGTCGCCGGTCGTGGTCGATGTGCCCATCTCCGTCGCGGCGCGACCCAGCGCTTCCTTCACGTTGGCCGACAACGCACCGAAGCTCATGCCGGCCACGGTGATCGGAATCGCCAACTCGATCGGCTTGGTGGCGAAGCGTGTGCCCAGCAGCGTCCTGGTCGCGCACTTCTCCCGATAGCCTTCCAGCGGATAACGCGACAGCGACGCGCCGAGGAACACCAGATCATCGAAATGCGGCACACGACGCTTCGCACCGAGCCCCCTAATCTCATACAGGCCGGTCGCCGATGCGCGCTGCACGTAGTCGATGGTGGCGCGATCGAAGCTCGCAGACTCCTCTCGCGAGAGATTGGAGGGTTCGGCGCTCGATTCCAGGGATTCAACAGTCATGGCTTGTCACCAGAAAAGGCAAAGATGTTTCACACGGAGTTCACGGAGAACACGGAGATCAGGTCGAAGGAACTCACCCGAAGGCGCAGCAAGGAACCGGATTTCTGCAACTCCGTGCGCTCCGTGAACTCCGTATGAACCTTCCATCTCAGTATTCCTGCTCCGCATCCGCATTCCAGTGGTACAGCTTCTTCGCTGACGCCACGCGTTTGAATTCGCTCGGGTCGTGCTTGAAACCGGCAACCGAGAGCAGTTCGGCCACGGCTGCCCGATCGGCATCGGTCATCGGTTCGAACTGGGCGTCGGCGCCGATGGATTTCACTTCGCCGCGCACATAGATCACCGCTTCGTACAGCGAGTCGCCGAGCGCATCGCCGGCGTCGCCGCAGATCACCATGCGACCGGCCTGCGCCATGAAGGCGGAGAAGCTGCCGACGCTGCCGCCGACGACGATGTCACCGCCCTTGAGCGAAATGCCGCAGCGTAGCGATGCATCGCCTTCGATGATCAACACGCCGCCGCGCGCTGACGCACCGGCGCTGGTTGAGGCGAAGCCGCGAATTCGCACGAGTCCGGACATCATGTTCTCGGCCGCGCCGGGACCGGCGTTGCCGTTCACGGTCACGCGCGCGTGCTTGTTCATGCCAGCGACGTAGTAGCCGACGTGACCGTTGATCTCGATGGTGACCAGCGCATTCATGCCGGCGGCAATCGAATGTGCGCCGTCGGGGTTGGCCACGACGATGCGCGGCAGCGAATTCACCGGCAGGTCGCGATGCAGGTACTGATTCAGTTCGCGCACGGTGGTCTTCGCCAGGTCGAATTCCTTGCGCTCGCCGAACTGGCCGGTGGCCAGCCGCCAGTCGGCGATGGCCTTGGTTACACTTTCCACGTGTACACCTCCTGAGGCTTGGGTTCGAACAGCTTTGCCTTGTTGACGCCGGGCAAGTGCGCGAGCGAGCGGAACTCGGAGGCGACGGCGACGTAGTCATCCGTTTCGGCGACGATGGCTGGCTTGCAGGCAAAGGCATCGCGCACGATGGCGAGTTCCTGGTCGGTGCCCATCAGGAAGGTATAGAAGCCATCGAGTTCCTCGAAGCCGCGCTGCACCGCCGTCTTCAGATCGTCGCCTTCCCGCAATCGCCACTCGAAGTAGCGACATGCCGCCTCGGTGTCATTGTCGGTTTCGAACTCGATGCCCAGCGGTTCGAGCTTGCGCCGCACCAGATGCGGGTTCGACAGCGAACCGTTATGCACGAGACAGAAGTCGTGTCCCGCAGTGAAGGGATGCGCGTGCGCCGGCGTCACTGCCGATTCCGTCGCCATGCGCGTATGACCCACGAGGTGCGTGCCTGCGAGCTGCTCGAAGTCGTAGCGCTTGCAGATGTCGCCGGGCGTGCCGATGTCCTTGTAGAGATCGATGCTGCGACCGACCGACAGCACCGCCACCTCGGGCAACTTCTCCGCCAGCCACGCCTCGAGGATCGACGGCGATCCCGTCGTCGTCAGGATCGCGTGATTGCCCGTGGCCTCGATCTCATACCTGGCCTCGGATGCCATCCGCAGTTTCACCAGCAACGACTTCCAGTCGATGAGGTGATCACCGGTATAGAGACTGATCTTGTACGAGCCCGCTTCGACCGGCTCGGTGAACACCGCGAGCCCCGCCGAATCCGGACCGCGCTCGGTCATGCCTATCATCATCGGCACCATGAGCGCGCCGAGCTGTGGCCGCAGCGCAGGATTCTTGAGTAACAGACCGACTATGCCGCACATTGGATGCTCCGCATGGCTGACTGGCCGACTGGCTGACTGGCTGACTGGCTGACTGGCCAGAACACGTTGGACGCGGCGTTCGTGCCGGTTGGCCAGCTAGCCGGTTGGCCGGTGAGCCCTTAAAAAAACTCCAGATACCTCGTCGTCTCCCAATCCGACACGTGCCTCGCGTACTCGACCCATTCCATGCGCTTGAGCGCGATGAACTCTTTGGAGAGGTCGGGGCCGAGGGCTCCGCAGACGACTTCATCGGCTTCCAGTGCGCCGATGGCTTCGAGAAGGTTCTGCGGCAACAGGCCGATGCCCTCTTCGGCGAGTTGCGCGGGCGTGTACTCGTACAGGTTGCGGTTGTTCGGTTTGCCGGGTTCGAGTTTGCGATCGATGCCGTCGAGACCCGCAGCGAGCAGGGCTGCAGTGACGAGGTACGGATTGCAGCCGGAGTCGGGCAAGCGGAATTCGAGGCGACCGCCCGGAATGCGCACACACGCAGTGCGGTTGTTGTCGCCGTAGGCGATGTACGCGGGCGCCCAGGTCGCGCCCGAGAGCGCGCGGCCAACGACCAGACGCTTGTAGGAATTCACGGTCGGTGCGCAGATCGCAGCGAGCGCCCGTGCGTGCTGCAGAACGCCGGCGGTGAAGTGATAACCCGGTTTCGATAGTGACAGGCCGTTGCTGTCGCTCGCGTCGTAGAACAGGTTCCTGGTGTTCGCATCGCCGATGGAGATATGAAAATGTGCACCACTGCCGGTGCGATTGGAGAATGGCTTCGGCATGAAGGTCGCGATCATGCCGTGTTGCCGGGCGATCTCGCTTGCCGCCATCTTCACGAACGTGAAGTTGTCTGCCGACTTCAGTGCATCCGCATAGGTGAAGTTGATTTCAAACTGGCCGTTCGCGTCCTCGTGATCGATCTGGTAGACATCGATGCCGACGCTGCGCAGCGACGACACCATCTGATCGAGGAATGCGGTGGCACGCGAGAGACCCTTGTAGTCATAGCAGGGTTTCTCCAATCCATCGCTGGGATCCGACGGGCCCAACTTGCCGCCGGCACCGCGTGACAACAGCATGAACTCGGGCTCGATGCCGGTGTAGAGCGTCATTCCGCGTGCCGCGAGCTTGTCGAGTTGGCGTTGGAGTGCGACACGGGAGCAGTAAGGATACGGCTCGCCCTTGACCGTGCCGTTACAGACCATGCGCGCGTAACCGGGCATCCAGGGAATCACGCTCAGTGTCGTGAGATCGCCAACAGCCATGTAGTCGGGCCCGTGCGGCCCCATGCCGAAGCCCCAGAGCGCGAAGCCGGCGAATCCGGCACCATCGGTGAGAATCATGTCGAGATGTTCGACCGGCACCGCCTTGGCCTTGGCCGCGCCGTGAATGTCCACGAACTGCGCCAGCACGAAACGAATATCGTTCTTGCGCAGAAACTCTTTTGCCGCCTCTTTTGCCGCCGCCGTATTCATCGGATGCCTCCGAGATCTCTTGTTGTGTCGACCGGATCAGGCTGGACGACGTCCTGCAGCGACGACCACAGATAGTCGCCGTAGCTGGGATCGCACCAGATGCGATAGCGACGGTGGGCGGCATTGCCCTGCGGTACGACGGTGACCGCGACGCCGATCATCAAAGTCATCACAGCCTCGCGCGCTTCGGTGCGCAGGGCCGCAAAATTCACATTGCAGAGTTGCGCGAGCACCTCGTCGGCGCCCGCGCCGGACAGCAGGACGGCGCAGTCTTCGCGCAGCACGGGATAGACACCTGGGAGGTACGTTGCCAGCTCGGCGTTGAGCCTGCGCAGCACGTTGCCGTCCGTCTGTTCCAGAAAGAATTCCGCCGAGCCCAGGCGCACGCAGATGTTCTGCTCATCCTCGTTCGTGACACACCAGGAATTCGCACGCTCCGGAACGGCGATGCCCTGTTGCCGCAGCCAGGCTGCCGCGTTCGGGCCCTTCAGACCAATGCGCGCCAGGTGCGTGACCTGTTGCAGCGTCGCCGCGCTCACGCCGCTACCCCCTGCTTCTGCCGCTGATTGTCGCGATCATAGAAAGGCGTGGGGCAGACGGTAGCGGCCACCATCGATCCGTCGGTCACACGAAACTTCAGCGTCGTGCCGACGTCCGCGAGCGCCGGCTGCACCATCGCCAGGCCAATGGTCTTGCCCAGCGTGGTCGAGTACGCGACGCTGGTGACCCGGCCAGCGATCTCTCCGTCCTGAATCGCCAGATGGCATTCCTTGAGTGCGGGAACGCTTGCTGCGATTTCGAAGCCCACCAGCACCTGACGTGGATTGCGCTGCCCGAGAATCCGCAGGCTGCGCTGACCAACGAAGAATGGCTTCTGCATCCTGATGGCCCAGACCGCCCGTGCATCGAAGGGATTCGTCAGTCCGTCCGTGTCCTGACCGATGATGAAATGTCCTTTCTCCAGGCGCAGCACGCGCTGCGCTTCGACACCAAAAAGGCACAGATCGAACTTGCGACCGTACTCCAGCAACAAGTCCCAGACGTGGGCGGCGGCGGAGTACGGCACGTGAATCTCGTAACCCAGTTCGCCGACGAAGCCGACCCGCAGCAGTCGCGCGCTCGCACCGCCGACGATGCCTTCGCGAACGCCGAGGTACGGAAACGCGCCTTCGTTGAGATTGACGGACGTCATGGCGCTCAGCAGCTCGCGGCTGCGCGGTCCGGCCAGATTGAAGGCGGCGCGATGGCCCGTCACGTTCACGAGCGAGCAGTTCAGGCCCCACAGCGCATTCAATCGCAGCAGCTCGCGATACACACCGGCGGAGCCACCGGTCGTCGTCGTGAAGTAGTAGCACTGCTCATGCAACCGCGCGATCACTCCGTCATCGACGATCGTGCCGGCCTCATCGAGCAGCAGGCCATAGCGTGTGGTGCCGACCTTGAGGTCGGAGTAGCGACCCGCATAGGCGCGATCCAGGAACAGTCCCGCGTCCGGTCCATACACTTCGATCTTGCCGAGCGTACCGACATCGATCAGTCCGACAGCATTGCGAACGGCGGCTACTTCGCGGGCGATACTTTGTTCGCGCGATTCATCGGCACGCGCGTAGTACTCCGGTCGCCGCCAGTTACCCGCCAGCATCCACACCGCACCCGCGCCGCGATGCCGCTGTTCGATCGGCGTTGCGCGCTCCGGTGTGAAGCCGCGTCCGGCGAGATGCTTCATCGGCACCGGGTGGTACATCGGTCGCGCGGTCGTGAGTCCCACATCGTTCAAAGTGAGTCCGCGTTGGTGCGCGAGAATGCGTGCCGCATTGAGATTCGAGTGCTTGCCCTGCGACGGGCCCATGCCGACCGTCGTGTAGCGCTTCAGCAGCTCGATGCTGTCGAACCCTTCCTGGATGGCGTTCTCGATGTCCTTCACCTGGAGGTCTTCGTCGAAATCGATGAAGTCTTTGCCGCGAGGGTCGCAGGGAAGGAGGACGATGGGATTCAGGGCCATCTGGCCAACTGGCTTACCGGTCGGCTGGCCTGAACGGGAGCTGGCAGGGTTTGCCGCAAACGCTGCCGCTGTATTGCCAGCGACTTCACCTTCGATCCGTGCCTTCTCGTCATCGAACGTGCCATTGATCCGTCCCGCGACGAAGCAGCCTTCCGGCAATTCGGATGGCAGATGCATCTGCGTCCGCTCATCGAACGTGACTTTGCCACCCACATGCAGGAGCAGCTGCGTTGCAGCGGCCCAGCCGCCGCTCATCAGCACGGCGTCGCACTCGATACGTCGGTCGCCAATGCGAATTGCCGCGACACAGCCAGCGCTGTTCGCCTCGGCTGCAAGACTGCGAATCCCGGCGAAGCTCTTTACGCCTCGCTGTGCGATGAGATCCGCGCCGACGGGGTTTTCATTCAGGTCAACGACGTGCGTGACATCGATGCCGGCGTCGAGCAGTTCGACCGCAGCCTCGTAGCCACCGAGAGTCGAGGTGATCACGACCACCTTGCTGCCCACGGCGACTGCATGACGCCGCAGCAGCCGCTGCGCTGCCGACGCTATCAGGATGCCGGGCAGGTCATTGTCATGAAATGGAATGGGCTGTTCGATCGCACCGGTGGCGAAAACGATCGCGCCCGCGCGGACCTTCGTCATCCGGTGCGGCTCTATTACCGCAGCCCAGCGGTCCGCGTACACGCCCGCAACATACGAACCCGCCAGTACTTCCACGCGTGTGTCCAGTGACGCAACGCGTGCACTCTCATCCACCAGCAGTACCTTCGCACCCGTGTCCGCTGCCGCGTTCGCCGCACTGACGCCTGCCGACCCGCCGCCAATCACCAGCACGTCGCAGAACGCATAGCGCTTGGGCGTGCGTACGTGCGGCGCGTCGAGGGCGATTCGCCCGAGTCCGCTCATCTCGCGGATGAGTCGCTCCCAACGCGGAAAGAATCGCTTGGAATTAAAGGCCTTGTAGTAGAACCCCACCGGCAGGAAGCGCCCGAGCCGATCCATCCAGCGCGCCCGGTCGTTGCTCAGACCACCGATCGTGTTCACGGCGAGAACGTCCATCCCTGCCGCCAGCGCGGTGACATCGCCGCGGATATTCGGCACGCCGCCGATCTGGAACATCCCGTTCACGTCATGATTCGCAAACGAGAGGATGCCGCGCGGCCGGTGATACTTGAAGCTGCGCCCGAGAATCATCACTCCGGCGGCAGCAAGCGCCGAGGTGATCGTGTCACCCGCGAAGCCTTCGTGGTGCCTGCCTTCGAACGTGAACGCGATCGACTGCGTGCGATCGATCCATTCATCGTTGCGCGGCGGCAGGCGGTACATCATGCGGGACTCGCTTCACGCAGCTTCTCAATGGCGTACGTGTCGATCACGACATCACGCGCCGTGTCGCGTTCCGCAATGAACCAGTAGCCGGAGGCGATGTGGCACCACCACTCGCGTTTCACAGCCGCAACGCCGCTGCGATTGAACACGTAGTCCGTCCACTGCGCGTCCGTGCACGCGTCCGGATCGGGCATCTCACGAACTTCCCCGGCGTAAGCAAACTCGCTCACCGGTCGCACACCGTTCAGTGGGCAGCGCAGGAGTTTCATGAGCGTGGCCGGACGAGGCACGGAGTAACGGCATAGAACGCAAAGAGCGCATAGAAGGAAAATCGAGCGCTGCGAGAAGCGCCTTCAGGCCTGCCTTGTTCGTTCGCCTTCATTTGCGTTCTATGCGTTCTTTGCGGTTACTCATTGTTCTTCATCAGTGCCCCACCGAAGCCGCGCCCTTCTCGCCCGTGAGTTCGAAGCGCGAGAAGCGATCGAAGCCAAAGCCGGTGATAAGAGGATGATCGTGGCCGGTGGCGACCGTGTGGCTCATGGTCTTGCCGCACACCGGCGTTGCCTTGAATCCCCATGTGCCCCAGCCGGCATCCAGGTAGAAACCTTCGATCGGTGTCGTGCCCATGATCGGCGCGAAATCCGGTGTCATGTCGGCGAGGCCGGCCCACTGGCGCACCACCTTGACTTCGGACAGGAACGGAAACAGGTCGAGCATGTGGGCCGACAGCGACTCGGTGAAATCGAGGGTCGAGCGCGATTGATGGACTTCGTAAGGATCGAGGGTCGAACCCATGACGAGTTCGCCGCGCGCGGTCTGCGACACGTAGACGTGCAGTGACCCCGAGACGATGATCGGATCGAGCCAGGGTTTGATCGGCTCGGAAACCATGGCCTGCAGCGGATGAATGTAGATCGGCGTGCGCAGGCCGACCATGCTGAGGAGGCGCGGCGTGAATCCGGCGACCGCGCACAGCACCTTCGGCGTGCTGATGTAGCCCTGCGTCGTGCGAACACCTTTGACGCGCCCGTCGTCGACGTCGATGCCGACGACTTCGGTTTCCTGATGAATCTCGACGCCGCGCCGGTCGGCGCCGCGGCCATAGCCCCAGGCGACGGCATCGTGACGCGCGATGGCACCGGGTTCGTGATACAGCGCGCCGAGCACCGGTGCATGACCGCGGCACTCGATATCCATCATCGGCAACGCCTGCTTCACCTGGGCCGCATCGACGACTTCGGATTTGACGCCGTAATGTTTGTTGACCTCGGCGCGCCAGCGCATCGTGCGCATCGACGCATCGGTATGCGCGAGCGTGAAGTGACCGCGCTGCGAGTAGAACAGGTTGAGATCGAAGTCCGACGACAGGTCCTGCCACAACTTCACGCTCTGGTCGTAGAACTGCACGCCTTCAGGCGTGAGGTAGTTCGAACGGATGATCGTGGTGTTGCGACCGGTGTTGCCGCCGCCGATGTAGCCCTTTTCCAGTACCGCGACGTTGCGAATGCCATGATCTTTCGCGAGGTAGTACGCCGCGGCGAGTCCATGACCGCCGCCGCCGATGATCACCACGTCATAGGACTCGCGCAGCTTCGCGGGCCGGCGAAACATGCGCGGCTCGGGATAGCGTTTGGACAGGCCGATTCTGAGAAGACGCAGCAATGGGCAGTGGCGGTGCTACCAAGAGGACTGGCCGGAAAGATGCCAGAGTGATTTACTACCAGTCAAATGGTTTGCGTACAGGTTAAGTGGTGAAAAAGCAGAAATCGGCTCGGGCCGAACCAGTGCCGGCGACTGCACCGACCTCATTGGCAGCGAGTGTCGGCGCCACGATCAGACGCCTGCGCTCCGCCCAGAGCCTGACACTCGCCGATGTCGCCGAGCGCGCACAGATCAGTCAGGCCATGTTGAGCCGGCTGGAAACGGGCGCGGTCAGTCCGAGTCTCGAAACGGTTGCGGCCGTGGCAGCAGCGCTCGGAGCCGATTTGCCGACGCTGTTCCGCGGCCTGCAGGCGCAGCCGAGCGATGCGCAGCTGGTGCGCAAGGGCGAAGGGCTGGAAGTCGTACGGCGCGGCACGAAGCGCGGTCACACCTATCATCTGCTCGCATCGGATCGCGGTCCGCGCAAGACGTTCGAGCCATTCCTGGTCACGCTCAACGACAAGAGCGAGATCTTCCCGGACTTCGAGCACCCGGGGACGGAGATGATCTACATGCTCGAAGGCTCGCTGCGCTATCGGCACGGCAGCGAAAGCTATCTGTTGAAACCCGGCGACACACTGACCTTCAGCGGCGCGGTACCGCATGGTCCGCAGATGCTGATCAAACTGCCGATCCGCTTTCTGTCGACGATCGTCTACCCCGCGGATCAGTAGCGCTCAGGAGTCGCGGCGCGGACCGAGCCCGTCTTCCATGGCGCTGGTCAGCGGCTTCATGAAAAAAGAATCCTGCGGCATCAGCCGCGCGGTGACATCGTGACGCGCCAGCGCATCGGCGACGACCGGACCGACAGCGGCAATCTCGGTGCGTTCGAGCGCCCGCTTGACCAGATCGGGCGGTCCGACGGCGAATAGTCGTTCGACCTGTGGCGTGCTGGTGAATGCGATGACATCGACGTCGCCATTCGCCATCTGCGTCAGCAGCTGGCGCACGGCAACGTCATCAGCCTTGTCTGCATATATATAGGGCGCGACCGTCGCGACCGTCGCGCCTGCGTCGCGCAAAAAATTCACCAGCGGCAGATTGGGCTCCGTCCCATACAGCTGTACCCCGACGCTGCGGGCCGAAAGACTGCCAGCGGCGCGGAGCGAGGCGATAACGCCCTCCGTCGTCGGCACCTCGGCCGCGATATCCGGCTTCATCCCCAGTTCGCGCAACGCGCGTGCAGGTTTCGGCCCTCGTGTGATCTTGCGCACGCGTGTCAGCGCACGAATGAATTCGTCCCGATGATCAGGTGCGTGCAGATCGATACAGCGCAGGATCCGGCGCAGGCCTTCGCCCGTCAGCAGGATGAGATCGTGAAACGTGCCCGTGCTGAATTGGCGCACCCACTCCAGCACCGGCCGCGGATCGGGCGCATCGAGGATCGTGACCAGCGGACACCGCAGCACGGTGGCGCCGCGACGCTCGAGCATTGCCGAGAAAACGTCGAGTTCGCGCGTTTCGGGCACGGCAACCGTGCGTCCGGCGAGGGTCTGTTCTTGAGTGGACATGAGGTGGGTCAACGCGAATGGCGGCCTGATCCAGGCTGGCTCGTGGGGTCGACTTTAATCGAACATCGGTGGTCAAGGGCGGTCCGGCTACGACCGAAGGAAGTCCCGCAGGAAAGCCGGACCCACAAAAGGAGGCTGCCGGGATGCAAGCGCTTCGTTGCGAAGCGGCGGCAGCCAGCCAACTGGCTTGGCGACTCCGCGCGCCCGAGTGGGTGAAACGACCGGATGCCTTCGCGAGGCCATTTGACGTGTCGGCGCGCCGGACGAACCAGGTGACCCAATGTAGTCACTGCCCGCTCCAGTCGCGACTGCGAACGATCCGGCTCGAAGAGCCGTGTGTGAGTGGCGCCCCGCGCTGAATAAAGATAACGAATATGTATCGCCGTTCGGACTACGATCGCGCCGCCGCTGGGCCCCTGCTGCCGACGCCAGTCGTGCTGCGCCGCCGCTGACAGTTTGGCGGGCATTTATCGGCAATTACTGCCGCTCGCGCTCGCAGCGCTTGTGACTGCTCCGGCGACCCCAAGGAAGGAAGAACGATGGATATCACCCGAAAGGCAGCGATGAAGACGCTGGAAGGGGCCGCCGAGTACTTCCCCGGCAAGGTCACGGTCAGCGGTCAATTCCAGCGACCGGATCCCTCCCGCGTGAATGGCGCGATCGTCCACTTTGACCCCGGTGCGCGCTCGGCATGGCACACGCATCCGGCGGGCCAGACGCTGATCGTCACTGAGGGAGTGGGCTGGACGCAGGTGGAGGGTGGGCCGAAGCTCGAGTTCCGCGCTGGCGACATCGTGTGGTGCCCAGCCGAGCACAAGCATTGGCATGGCGCGACGCAGCATGAGGCCATGACCCACGTCGCCATTCAGGAGTCGGTGAACGGTTCGCCGGTGACCTGGATGGAGAAGGTCACCGAGCAATATCTCGCCCCGGTTGGCGGGGACTGATCCAGTGCCGCACCTGATCGTGAAACTCTGGCCCGACAAGACTCAGGCGCGGAAGCAGGCGCTTTCAGAGGCCATCGTGCGCGATGTCACCCACCTTTAAACTTTAAAATCGAAAGGCTCTAATCATGATTCTGGAAGAGACCTTCACCCTGGCCAACGGGGTTTCCATTCCGAAGCTCGGCTTCGGCACCTGGATGATCGGGGACGACGACGCGGCCCGCGCGGTACGCGACGCCATCGACATCGGATATCGGCACATCGACACCGCCCAGGCCTATGCCAACGAGCGCGGGGTTGGCGAAGGTGTGCGCAGCAGCGGCGTTCCGCGTGACCAGGTTTTCGTCACGACCAAGCTCGCGGCCGAGAGCAAGAGCTATGCCGACGCCCAGGAACGCATCGAAGGATCGCTGCGGGCCCTGGGGCTCGACCACATCGATCTCATGCTGATCCACAGTCCGCAGCCTTGGGCGGAGTTCCGGGAGGGCGAGCACTATTTCGAGGGCAATGCAGAGGCCTGGCGCGCGCTCGAAGGTGCATATCGCGCCGGCAAGCTTCGTGCGATCGGTGTCTCCAACTTCGAGCGGGCCGACATCGACAACCTGCTCGCCACCTGCAGCGTCGCACCGATGGTGAACCAGGTGCTGGCGCATGTCGGCAACACGCCCTTCGACCTTATCGACTATTCCAATTCGAAGGGCATCCTGGTCGAGGCCTATTCGCCGGTTGCGCACGGCGCGGTGCTGAAGGATGCGGGCTTGCGGGCGATGGCCGACCGCTACGGCGTGAGCGTCCCGCAGCTCTGCATCCGCTACTGCCTGCAACTCGAACTCCTGCCGCTGCCCAAGACCGTGAACCCAGCGCACATGCGCGACAACGCCGCTGTCGACTTCGCAATCTCCGATGCGGACATGGATACGCTGCGGAGCGTCCGGGACGGCACCGACTATGGCGAGGCGAGGATGTTCCCTGTGTTCGGCAAGAAGCGTCAGGCCGAAACAACGACCGGGAAGAGCTGAACCACCGCACCGGGCGAGGGACATTCCCCGGGGTCGCGGGCGCGGCTCAGGAATCAGTCCGACGTTACCGGGCGCGGCTGTCCGAGCGCCCTACTCGAGGAGACAAGCCGTCATGAGAGCCATAGGATTGTCCGAGTTCGGAGGCCCCGAGGTGCTGCGGGCTCTCGACCTGCCCCTGCCGGAGGTGCGGTCGGGCGAGATCCGGATTCGCGTGGCCGCCGCAACCGTCAACCCGGTCGATGCGATGGTTCGCAAAGGATTGGCCTTCGTCTCCGACGCCGCGCCACCCTATGTTCCCGGCATGGAGGCGGCGGGCGTGGTCGATCGTATCGGCGACGGCGTCAGCACCGATCTTGTTGTCGGCGACCGCGTCATCGCAATCGCCGTCGTCTCCGGGACACACGGCGCTTACGCCGACTATCTTGTCGTCCCCGCGGACTCGGTCGTACGCGCTCCAGCCAACGCCTCGGACGTCGAAGCCGCCACGCTGCCGATGAACGGACTGACGGCCTGCATGGCGCTCGATCTTCTGAAGCTTCCGACTGGCGGCAGCGTGGCCGTGGTCGGCGGGGCCGGCGCAGTCGGCGGCTACGCCGTGCAGCTGGCCAAGGCGGACGGTTTCCGCGTGATAGCGGACGCGGCTCCCGGCGACCTTCACAGAGTGAAGGAACTCGGTGCCGACATCGTCTTTCCCCGAGGGGAGGACTTCCCTGAGCTCGTGCGCCAGGAGATACCCCAAGGGGTTGATGGACTCGTCGACACTGCGGGGATCGTCGTGTCCGTAGCGCGCGCGGTTCGTGACGGCGGTCGCATCGTGACGTCGGCTCCTGGCGCGCCGCTCGCAACCGAGCGCGGGATCGTCACTGAACGCACTTTCGTGCCCGACTACTCCCGCAATCGAAGCGCGCTCAATCGCCTTCGCGAGTTGACCGACGCGGGCCGCATCACGCTCCGGGTTGCCAGAGCCCTTCCTGCCGAGCAGGCCGTAGAGGCTCACCGGCTGCTCGAGACCGGCGGCCTGTGGGGCCGTATTGTCCTGACCTTCTGATCCGAGCCCGCGATGTACGCAGGTAGAAGCAACGATGCGTCGGCACTGATGCTGGGGCTTCTTGTCATGCTTGGAGTCGCCGTCGCAGCGTGCTCGCAAACTGTCGGGAGATCTGTGGAGCAAAACGCCCCCGCGCCGCGCTCTGAAGGCATGGTGATTCGCCTTTGGGAACTGGAAGTCGATCCCGCGCAGCTCGGCGCGTTCAGGGCAGTCGGCGCCGAAAACCTGGAAGCCTCCACCCGGCTCGAGCCGGGCGTGCTGATGATGCACGCTGTTCAACTCGCCGATGACCCCACGCAAGTCTGCGTGCTCGAGGCCTATGCCAGTCAGGAAGCCTATGAGTCGCACATCAGGACGCCTCACTTCCTCAAGTACAAGGCCGCAGCTCAGCGGATGCTGAGGTCGCAAAGGCTGGTCCCCGTCAACCCGATCCTGCTCTGCGCCAAGGGAGGGACCATCCCTCCGGCCGTCGCGCAGGGCTTGATGGTCCGCATCGCGGTCATTGGTGTCGATCCCACGCAGATGGATGCCTACAAAGCCTTGCTCACCGAGGAACAGGAAGCTTCGGTCCGGCTGGAGCCGGGGGTCCTGATGCTCCACTCGGTCCAATACGCCGAGGACGCTTCGCAGGTTCGGCTGCTGGAGGTCTACGCCGGCCGGGAGGCGTATGAGTCGCACATCCAGACGCCCCACTTCCTCAAGTACAAGAACGGGACTGAAAGGATGGTGAGGTCGCTCGAGCTTCCGCTCGCAAACCCGATCATGCTTGCCGCGCAGCCGCCAGTCCAGGCGGTCGGTTCCGTCACTTGCATGTGAGGCTCGCGGACCGTGTCTGATCCGCTGCCGTGCTTGGCTTGGGAATGACCGCAAAGTCCCACAAATCGTCATTCGGAGACTGGGTCGGGCGCCCGATTCCGCCACAAACGCTACGCTAATTCCGCGTCCAGCCGCCGCTGCCCGCAGCTACTGCGCTTTGAAAAGCTGGTGCGCCCGACTGGATTCGAACCAGTGACCCCTGCCTTCGGAGGGCAGTACTCTATCCAGCTGAGCTACGGGCGCGTGCTGCGGCGGCGGCGAGATATTACGGGTCGACACCCCTCGGGGTCCAACCCGAGAGGGCTTGAGGCATCGATCGGAAGCGCTGAAAAACCCTCGTCGCGGATTTCCTTCATGTTTTTTTGCGGTTTGAGGCCTGCCGGCAGGCCGCTATACTGCGCGCCCCCGTTTGGGCCATCCCCTTTTCTGGAGCCGCTGTGAGCGCTGCGCACGATAAGAAGTTCTTCAATATCTTCACGCTGGTCCTGGGCGTGCTGATTCTGATTGCCCTGGGCATCTATTTCCTGGCGCGCAATGTCGCCGTCGATACGCAGGAAGCGCACGTGCTCCAGGACCCGGCCATGCAGGCCGCGGTCAATGACCGGATTGCCCCGGTCGCCAAGGTGGCCGTCAGCGGTCAGGACAATTCAGCGCTGGCCGCCGCCAAACCGCAGGCCGCCGCCCCCGCTGCCGAACTGCCCGGCGAAGAGGTCTACAACATGGCCTGCATCGCGTGCCATGGCGCCGGCGTGGCCGGAGCACCCAAGAATGGCGACAAGGCTGCCTGGGCCCCGCGCATCGCCAAGGGCTTGGACACATTGCACAAGCATGCGATCGAAGGCTTCCAGGGTCAGGCCGGCTTCATGCCGCCGAAGGGCGGACGCGTCGACCTGGCCGACAAGTCCGTCATCAATGCCGTCGATTTCATGGTCGCGGCAAGCAAGTAACCGTCATCCCCCACTGACCGGCGACGGCGTCACCGCGCCGTTCGCCCGGCTGCGATCGAATCTCCTCAAGGCGATCGCCTCTCCTACCTGGTTCTCCCCGATCTCGTCCGTGCCGGCGAGATCGGCAATCGTTCTCGCCACTCGCAGTATCCGGTGATGCGCCCGTGCCGACAGGCCCAGCGCGGCCGTCGCACGCTCGAGCATGGCTGCTGCCTGACGACTGGCACGGCAATGCATCGTCATCTCGCGGTTACCGAGCCTGGCGTTGGCCTTGCCCTGCCGCGCTGACTGCAGTTCTCTCGCGCAGCGCACCCGTTCGGCAACCACTGCACTCGATTCGATGCCGGCTCCTTCGCCATGGAGCGCATGCGGGGCAACACGCGGCACTTCGACATGCATGTCCAGTCGATCGAGCACCGGTCCGGAGATCCGCGCCCGATATTTCTCGATCTTGTCCAGGCTGCAACGGCAGCGTCCCTGCGAATCGCCGAGGTAGCCGCACGGGCAGGGATTCATAGCCGCGATGAGCTGAAAGCTGGCGGGAAATTCCAGCTGCTGCGCAGCCCGCGACACGGTGATGTAGCCGTTCTCCATGGGTTCGCGCAGCACTTCCAGAACGCGCCGCCCGAATTCCGGCAGTTCGTCGAGAAACAACACACCGTTGTGCGCCAGCGAGATCTCACCGGGTCGTGGCATCGCACCGCCGCCCACTAACGCAATCGCCGAAGCCGTGTGATGCGGTGAACGGAACGGCCGGATCCGCCATTCATCGAGCCGCAAGGCCGCGCCACAGATGCTGCGCACGGCCGCGACCTCGAGCGCCTCCTGCTCGCTCATCGGCGGCAATAGTCCCGGCAAGCGCTGCGCCAGCATGCTTTTGCCGGTACCCGGCGGGCCGATGAACAGCAGGCTGTGTTGCCCGGCGGCGGCAATCTCCAGCGCGCGGCGCGCATGCTGCTGACCGCGCACGTCGCCCAGATCGAGAGCATTCGCTGTCGCGGCCGGCAATGATTCACCGGCCTTGAAGCTCAGAGTCCGCGACTGCGTCGCATGCGCGGCCACTTCGAGAAGATGGGTCGCGACGGCGACGCGACACTGCGTGACGAGCTGTGCCTCCTGCGCGTTCGCCGGCGGCACGATCAATGAGTGCCCGACCCGGGACGCAGCCAGCGCCGAGAGTAATGCGCCCTTCACCGGCCGCACTTCGCCACTGAGGGACAACTCGCCGTACAGCTCGCAGCATTCGAGGTTTGCGCCAGGCAGCTGTCCCGAGGCCAGGAGAATGCCGAGCGCGATCGGCAGATCGAATCGACCTCCCTCCTTCGGCAGATCCGCCGGCGACAGATTCACCGTGATACGACCGGCGGGCATTTCGAAGTTGCAGTTGGCGATCGCAGCGCGCACGCGATCCTTGCTTTCCTTGACCACCGCTTCCGGCAAACCCACGATCGTGAACGCGGGCAGTCCATTGCTGATATCCACCTCAACGCGCACCTGCGGCGCGTCCATGCCGTGCTGCGCACGACTCAGAACCGTTGCCATTGCCATTCCTTGGCGCTCCTTTAAATCAAGATTCAGAAGTCTCCACGGGGATCACGGGGTATCACGGGGGCGGAATCAAACAGAGAAACGCGCCGGATTCCGTCCTTCAGCAGCCGGCGATTGAAGTTCAAAATAGATCCAACGCGTATGTCGCCGAGTCGTAGATACGCCAGCAGCTGCGAAATATGCGACGAGCAGGTCGGCACGAAAGCCAATTCCGAGGTCGACACCCCGATAGATGACTGGAAGCGGTGCCTGTCTTCGCACCGCGATACCTGCCTGCCGCAGTTCGTACACGAGTGCGGATTCGTACAACGACTCGAGCAACGCCGGGCAAAGGTGGCGATGTACGGTTGTGGCTGCCGTCAGCGTACGGTCGATGATGTCGAGCGGGCATTCCTTTGCCACTTGCCGTCCTTCCAATGCTATTCCGAACCCGTGATACCCCGTGTTCCCCGTGGAAACTCTTAGCGTCTCTTAGCTCTTCGGCTTCTCCACCGCCGCCAACCGCGCTTCCAGCGCTTCGAGTTTTTCGCGGGTGCGGCGCAGGACGCCGGCCTGGACATCGAATTCCTGACGGGTCACGAGATCGAGCTTCGACAGGCCCGATTGCAGGACGGCTTTGAAATTCGCTTCGAGGTCCCGGCGCACGGCGCTGAGGCCCTCGGGAACGGAGGATGCGAGCCGGCGGGCGAGATCGTCGATGCTTCTGGGATCCATGGGAAACAACAGCCTTGGCGAGGGAATCGCTGAACTCTAGGGAGCGCATACCGGCAAGGCAAGCTGCGAGCGATTGGCCGTCGCTGCGGGCGCGGTGCACCCTTTTCGCTGGCCTGTCGCCGGCTTCGCACGGCGTTTCAGGCGGAATCCACTTGATTCTGCGCCAACACGAGGCGTCTGCGTCAAAAAAGCGCACTAATCGAGTGCGGTCCTTGTATCCCGCCTAGGCCGCGCCAGTGTTTCATCCCGCCGATTTCGTGGCACAGAAAGTGCATTTCCGATGCGGCGCGAAACGAGTGCTGGAACGTTTGCTACGAATCTTCGCCGCTCGCGCCCATGACCTTCCAGGAGCCGGAATGCGATGAAGTTGATAACCGCGATCATCAAGCCATTCAAGCTGGATGACGTCCGTCAGGCCGTCGCGGATATCGGCGTTCAAGGCATCACGGTCACCGAAGTGCAGGGCTTTGGCCGGCAGCGCGGGCACACCGAGCTGTATCGGGGAGCGGAGTATCGGGTGGATTTTCTCCCCAAGACCAAGATCGAGCTGGCCGTCGACGACTCGATCGCCGAACAGGTGGTCGAGGCAATCACCAACGTCGCACGCACCGGCAAGATCGGCGACGGCAAGATTTTCGTAATCAATCTCGAGCAAGCGGTTCGCATTCGTACTGGCGAGACAGGCGTCGAGGCGGTTTAGTTTTTCGAGCACCTCCTGGCAATCAAATAAATTCTTCCCGTAGGAGAACGACAGTGAAAAGACCTTGGTCCACGAGCCGCGTGCTCACTTACCTGTGGAGCGCAGTGCTACTCGCACTGACGTTCGTCGGGCCCGAAATGGCGCTGGCGCAGGACTCGGCGCCGACAGAAATCACCGCAGCAGAAGCAACAGTGGCGACTGAAGAAGCCGCTCCGGCCGCCGAAGCAGCGGAAGAAGCCGCGCCGACTCTCGACAGCGGCGACACGGCCTGGATGCTGACGGCAACGGCCATCGTTCTTTTCATGTGCATCCCCGGCCTTGCGCTTTTCTACGGCGGCATGGTGCGCTCCAAGAACATTCTTTCAGTGCTGATGCAGTGTATCGGCGCGACGGGCCTGATCACCGTGCTCTGGACGGTCTACGGCTACAGCCTGGCCTTCGATACGACGGGAATGGAGGCTGGCGTATTCGGCCTCAATTCGATCATCGGCGGCTTCGACAAGGTGATGTTCGCCGGCCTCACGACTGAATCCCTCACCGGGACGATTCCTGAGTCGGTGTTCGCCACCTTCCAGATGACCTTCGCCATCATCACCCCGGCGCTGATCGTCGGTGCGTTCGCAGAGCGCATGAAGTTCTCGGCCACGCTGCTGTTCCTCGGCCTCTGGTTCACGTTCTGCTACGCACCCATGACTCACATGGTGTGGAGCGGTGATGGCGCCCTCATGTGGGATTGGGGCGTGCTGGACTTCGCAGGCGGCACGGTCGTGCACATCAATGCGGGTATCGCCGGTCTGGTCGCTGCCATCATGCTCGGCAAGCGCAAGGGCTACCCGACCACGCCGATGCCTCCGCACAACCTCACGCTGACGCTCATCGGTACCGCGATTCTGTGGGTGGGTTGGTTCGGCTTCAACTGCGGCAGTGCACTCGCCGCCGGCCAGACCGCAGGTATGGCGATGCTGGTCACGCAGATCTGCACGGGCACGGCTGCGCTGGCCTGGATGTTCGCCGAGTGGATCAAACACGGTAAACCTTCGTTGCTGGGTATGGCGTCGGGCGCCATTGCAGGCCTGGTAGGTATCACGCCCGCCTGCGGCACCGTTGGTCCTGTCGGTGCGCTGGTCATCGGTGTTTCCGCTGGCCTGCTCTGCTTCTTCTTCGCAACCACGGTCAAGCGGGCCCTGGGCTACGACGACTCGCTGGATGTCTTCGGCGTGCACGGTGTCGGCGGTATCGTCGGTGCGATCCTGACGGGCATCTTCGCCTTCCCGGCCATGGGCGGCGTGTGGGAACCCACCGAAGGCGCCACCATCGCGAGCCAGGTCTGGATTCAGACCAAGAGCGTGCTCTTCACCATCGTGTTCACGGCGGTGGTCTCGTTCATCCTGCTCAAGATCGTCGACCTGATCGTCGGTCTGCGGGTCACAGCGGAGCAGGAGGAAGAAGGCCTCGATCTCACGCTGCACAACGAGCGCGGCTACAACCTCTGACCGTCGATGCCAGCGGCCATCCGGCCGTCAGCACAGGAAACGGGCGCGCAAGCGCCCGTTTCCTTTTGGGGGCCCGGAACGTGACGCACCCCACAATCCCGCATCGTGCAGGCACTTGCCTTAATCCCGCCTGCGACCCTTCCTGATAGACTCGGCCGCGTCGATTCCGATGGGCACTGGACCGCTACAAGCCTCTGTTGTCATTGATGAAACTGGCTTCGGACGTGGCTATAACGACTGCAGCCGGTGGCATGGAACGGCACTGTCGGAGAGGCGGGTAGCGGGTATAACGGTGACCCGCATCAAAGGATTCGACGACCGATGCGAGCACACTCGTGGTCGCGTTGTGTCAGCTGCGCACTGTCGCCAGCGGATTTCGCGGGCGCTTCGAGTCAACGTCTGGAGATGGCGATGCTGCGATATTCATTGACCCTGGCTGCTGCCACGTTCGCGCTGTGCGCCGGTGCTGCCCACGCCGACGTCTACATGTTCAAGGACGCGCAGGGCAACGTGCAGTACACCGACAAGCCCCCGACTCTGCCGGCGGAACGGCTCAACGTTCAGTCGCGCAAGACGGACGTCGTCGAGGTCCAGGCCCGGCAGCAGGCGGAGCTGGCCCAGCTCAACGCCACGGCTCAATCCAGACAGCAAACTTCCGCCGCGCAGGCTGATCAGCGGGCGGCAGCCGATCTCAGCGCCAAGGACAAAGCCGATCGCTGTGTGAAGGCACGCGAGCGCTATGAAAAATATGCGACCTCCCAGCGTCTCTACGAGACGGGCGCCAATGGCGAACGCCGCTACCTGAGCGACGCCGAGCTCGACGGCGCGCGCAACAGCGCGAAGTCGACGATGGACGAGTTCTGCAAGTAATCGGCCGCCGGATCCCATGACCCGGCGGTGAAATTCCGGGTGGCGCAGACGTACAATCCCCAGCCGCGCTACGCCCTTACTTCCCGGAGTTCTGTTCGCCGATGACTACCCCTCTGCCTGTTCTGCGGCGTACCGGCTTCATCGGGCTCGGTGCGATGGGCATGGGGATGGCCCGCAATCTTCACAAGCATCAGTTGCTCACGGCGGTGTGGAATCGCACACCTGCGAAAGCGGAAGCCATGAGTCGCGAATCCGGCTGCGCGATGGTGCAGACCCCGGCCGATCTGGCGCCCCTGTGCGATGCCATCGTGATGTGTGTCTCCGCCGACGACGACGTGCTCGCCATGGTCGACGCGCTGCTGCCGAATCTCCGGCGCGACACGCTCGTCATCGACTGCTCCACCGTCAGCGCCAACACCGCGCGCGCCGCAGCGCATCGGTTGCGCGAACGCGGCGCACACTTCATCGATGCACCGGTGAGCGGCGGCGTCGAAGGTGCCCGTGACGGTACGCTGGCCATCATGTGCGGTGGCGATGCGACGGCTTTCGAGCGCGCGCGACCGGTGCTGGAAGCCATGGGCCGCGCCGTTACGCATTTCGGCGCCACGGGCGCCGGACAGGCCGCGAAGGCCACGAATCAGATCATGTGCGCCGGCGTCATTCAGGCAGTCGCCGAGGCCATGGCGTTCGCCAAAGCCGAGGACCTGCCGCTCGACAAGCTCATCGAAACCCTCGGCAAGGGCGCGGGCTCGAGCTGGTACTTCGTGAACCGTGCGCCGAACATCGTGCGCGACAGCTATCCCGCCGGCTTCCGTGTGCGTCTGCACGAAAAGGACCTCAAGATCTGTCAGGCCATGGCCCAGCGCCACGGCGTGCAGCTGCCGCTGATCGAAATGACGCTGGTCCATTACCGGCGGCTGATCGAGCAGGGACACGGCGACGAAGACATCTCGACGCTGTTCCATCTCAAGGACGCCCTGTTCGCGGCGGCGGCGGCCGACCCCAAACGCGCCGACAAGTCCTGAAGTCAGGTCGCGATGTCCGCGAGCGAATCCAGCACCCGCGGCTCCGCCACCCGATTGTTCCTGCCCGATTTCTGCCAGGGACCCGCGGTCCTGGCCATCGTCCTGATCGCCGAACTGGTCGCGATCATCTTCGCCATCGCACGGCAGGCGCTGCACGAAAACTTCTGGATCGATCTGGCGAGCTCGTCACTGTTCCTGCTGTGGGTGGGACTGATCTGCGCGGCCGTGCTGTGCCGCATCCGGCTGTGGCTGCAACGCCTGCCGGCAGCGCGCGCCGCGATGATCGCAATCGGCCTGCTGGTCGCGACCGTCGGCATCGTGTCGGAAGTGGTCTACCAGATCGGTAGCGCGTGGGGTCCCGGCAATCTGGAATCGAGCCGGCTCTATCCCAATGCGCACGTGAATTTCCTGCTGCGCAATATCGCCGTGGGGTTCATCGTCAGCGCGCTCGCGCTGCGTTACTTCTACGTCAGCGCAGAGTGGAAACGCAGCATCGAAATGGAAGCGCTGGCGCGCATTCGCGCCCTGCAGGCGCGCATCCGCCCGCACTTCCTGTTCAACAGCATGAACACCATCGCGGCGCTGACCCGTACCAATCCCCGCAGCGCCGAACAGGCCGTGGAAGACCTCGCTGATCTGTTTCGCGCGAGTCTCGCGGAGGCGGACACGATGATCATGCTGCGCGAAGAACTGGACATTGCCCGCACTCATCAGCGCATCGAGCAGTTGCGCCTGGACTCGAGGCTGAGGGTCGAGTGGCATCTCGACGATCTGCCGCTGAACACGATGGTGCCCAGCCTGATCGTGCAGCCGCTGCTGGAAAACGCCGTGTATCACGGCATCGAAATGCTGCCTGCAGGCGGAGTCGTAACGATTACGGGATGCCGCAAGGAGCGCAACGTCGAGATCGAGGTACGCAACCCCATCCCGGCACAATCAGGCTACGACGAACGTGAGGGCAACCGGATGGCGCTGGAAAACATCCGTCAGCGCCTGGAGCTGGCCTGGCCGGGCCGTGCCCACATCGAGACACGTCAGACAGAGGGCGAATTTTCCGCACGCCTCGTCTTCCCGTATGCTGACGGGCAAGAGGGAAAATGAACGGGAAGACGCAGATCACGAAGCAAGTACAAAGGAGCACACACGAACACATAGGAACACAAAGCAGGACGTTTTTTAGAATCGCTCCTTCTGTGCTCTTTTGTGTTCCTGTGTGCTCCTTTGTGTACCTGGCTTGTTCGTTCTGGCGTTTCACGCCGCTGATAACACATGAACCTGCTCATCGTTGACGACGAAGCACCGGCCCGCGATCGCCTGCGGCGTCTGCTCGAAGAAATTGGTGACTACCAGTCGATTGCCGAAGCCGGCAATGGCGAGGAGGCGCTGGCGTATTGCAGTGAAAAGCAGCCCGACATCGTGCTGCTCGACGTGCGTATGCCTGGACTCTCGGGCATCGAAGTCGCGCGACACATCGATACGCTGCAGGATCCGCCCGCCGTGATCTTCACGACCGCGTACGACCAGTATGCCGTCGAAGCCTTCGAGACCGAAGCCGTCGGCTATCTGCTGAAACCCGTTCGCAAGGAGAAGCTCGCTCACGCATTGCGGCACGCCGCACGCATTTCACCGTCGCGGTTGGTGAAAGTGGCGCAATCGGCGCGACTCGATCACCGGCGCGAACAGATCTGCGCGCGCCTGGGCGATCAGCTGAAACTGATTCCGCTGACCGATATCTTTTTTTTCACGGCCGACCAGAAGTACGTCACCGTCCGCCACAAAGGCGGCGAAAGTCTGATCGACGAATCCCTGAAGGCGCTGGCGGAAGAATTCGCGGCGGATTTCGTGCGCATTCATCGCAACGCACTGGTCGCCGAAAAATATATCTCCGCGGTCGAACGGACCGACGAAGGCAAGTACCACGTGCGGATGCGGGAGTGTGGTGATGTGCTGGAAGTCAGCCGTCGCCACGCGTCGGAGTTGCTCCGTCGTATTCGCGGCGAAGTCTGAACTCCAAAAGACCGCAATATTTGATCCGGACGTATCAGCGCAGCAGGCGAAAAATCCGCTGGCCTGCCGTGACGAATACGGCGCTGCGGCCAACCCACCGCAGGAGACGACGCGGACCGATCATGGTGAGCAGCGCAAGTCCGCCCACCAGCAGGGCGGGACTGGCCGCGTAGCGGCGAAACATGTTGATGCCGTGATCCACCGAACTCAGCCTGGATTCGATATTGCCGGCAACACGGGCGAGCTCCTCACGCTGTGAGGCACAGTGCGCACGCAGTGCCGTGCGCCGCTGTGCAAGTTTCAGCGTTCGTTCGCTCACATTCGTGCCCGCAGTTGATCACGGTCCTTCGCGAGTTCGGCCAGAGTCGCATCCAGCATCGGCGGCTTGGCCTTGAGTCTGCGCATCAGCATGATGCCGCCGATCGCCGCAATGAGCAGGAAGGCGCCGGTCATGACGATTGCAGCCGTAATCCGGTGCGTATCCCAGAACGCGAAGATGATGGTCAACGCACCGAGGAACAGGGCCATCATCGCGGCAAACAGTGCGATGAAGGACCAGATCAGCAGCTTCGCGACCTCCTGAACCTCTTCCTGGATCTCCGTCGTCAGCAGCTGCAGACGCGTGTGCGTGATCGCGACCAGCGTGGCCACGAAGTTGTTCAGCGACTGGAACAGACCAGTCACCGGCGCCGGGTCGCGATCCTGGGAACTGTCATGCATGCGCGCGATATCCGGTCAGTGGCGTACGCAGGGCGAGCTTCATCGGCGACTGATCAGAATGCCGAGCACCAGGCCAATACCGGCGGCAATACCGATCGATTGCCAGGGATTGTCGCGCACGTATTCTTCGGTAGCGTCGGCGAGTTCCCGCGCGCGGCGCAGGGCTTCCTCTTCGACTTGCGACAAACGCTCACGCGCCTGACGCAGCGACTCTTCGGCACGCGCGCGCACCTCCTGGATTTTTTCGCCAGTCTGCGCCGACGTTGCGCGCAGGAGCGCTTCAGCGTCGTTCATGACTGTCTTGAGATCTTCGACCAATCGATCGGTGGTGACTTCGCTGCTCATTGGGGATCCTCGATTCCGTTTCCTGGTTCGTGACACTTGCTTCGCTCTGCCACGCCCCTGGGCACTTTGGCGGCCTGACTTCGATACGGGCCTGGTGGGCATGGCATGGTATTCCGCTGTTCTGAAATTCAGCAACCCGGGAAGAGGCAACAAAGGTCCATGATTAACTCGGTAGTTGCCGCAGTGATAGCATTGCCGCGCCTGCCGCTCATCAATACATCACCTCGCCGGGGTACTGCCAATGGAGTTGTCGCCCGACGCGACGGACCGCGACCGCTTCTACCGACGGACCTTCATGCTGGTCGCCGTGGCGGTGCTGGCGGTAGCCCTGTACAAAATTCTCGCCCCGTTTCTCGGGCCGATGCTCTGGGCGGCGTTTCTCGCATTCATCCTGATTCCCATCCACATCCGCCTCACCCGTGTACTGCGTGATCGTCCGCAGACCTCGGCCCTGCTGCTGACGTTCATGGTGCTGCTCTTGTTCCTGGGCCCGCTTGCCGCGATGGCCGCAGCCTTTGCAGCGCAGGTCGGCGACCTGGTGCGACACGCGCAAGCCCTCCTCGCGGACCAGACATCGTCCAACGGCTTCGAACTTGCCAATGTTCCATGGCTCAACGCGCCCTGGGTTCAGCAGGGACTGGCGCGGCTCGAGAGGATGTTCGATATCAATCCCACCGAACTGGCCGGATGGGTCAAACAGGGGGCGAACGAGGTCCTGCAGTGGCTGGCTTCCATGGGCGGACGCGTGTTCCTTGGCGCGATCGGTACCGTGGTCGGGTTCATCCTGATGCTGTTCCTGCTGTTCTTCTTCATTCGCGACGGCCGCGAGATGCTGTCGACGGCACGCGAACTGGTGCCAATGCCGGAAGAACAGAAAGCGCGCCTGTTCGATCATCTCGCCGCCGTAACACGCGCCATGGTGCTGGGCACGGGCGTGACCGCCCTGATTCAGGGAACGCTGGTGGGCATTGCATTCGTCATCGTGGGCCTGCCCTCCGCGCTGGTCTTTACCGTCATCGCCGTGCTTGCTTCGCTCCTGCCCTTCGGCGGCACCGCACTGGTGTGGGCGCCTGCGGCCATCGTGCTCGCCGCCCAGGGACGCTGGGGCGCAACCATCTTCATGGTGATCTGGGGTGTATTGCTGGTCTCGCTCGTCGATAATGTCGTGCGGCCCATGCTGGTGTCCGGGCGCGCCAATGTCGGCACGCTCACGGTGTTCATCGGCGTACTGGGCGGACTTGCGGCATTCGGTGCGATCGGGCTGTTCCTTGGCCCGGTAGTGCTGGCGCTGATCATCGCGCTGGTCCGACTGTTCCTCGAAGTACGCCGCACCGAAACCATCACGCCGGCACCCGCCGTCATATCTCCCGTCGCGCCGCAGACTGCACCCCCCGCTCCGAGCCCCGAATGACTGAACGACCATTGCGAATCGCCACCCGCCAGAGCCGGCTCGCGCTATGGCAAGCCGAACACGTCGCTGCGCAGCTGCGTGAACGACATCACGACATGGAGGTCGTGCTGGTGCCGATGACGACGCAGGGCGACCGCGTACTCGACCGTCCGCTCGCGCAAGTGGGCGGCAAGGGACTCTTCATCAAGGAACTGGAAATGGCGATCGCCGAGGATCGTGCCGACATCGCCGTGCACTCGATGAAGGACGTACCCAGTGAACTGCCACCTGGCATGACGCTCGCAGCGATGCTGCCGCGTGCCGACGCGCGTGACGCGTTCGTGTCGCAACGCTTCGCCGATTACCAGTCATTGCCGCAGGGTGCGCGCATCGGCACTTCGAGTCTGCGGCGACAAAGCCAGCTCAAGGCCCTGCGCCCCGATCTGGAGATCCTGCCGCTGCGCGGCAATGTCGAAACGCGGCTGCGCAAGCTGGATGAAGGACACTACGACGCGATCATTCTCGCGGCAGCTGGCCTCACACGGCTCGGCTATATCCAACGCATCACTCAGTATATGGATGTCGGCCAGTCACTTCCCGCGGTAGGCCAGGGCATCGTGGGCATCGAATGCCGCGCCGACGACGCACGCAGTGTGCGATTGGCCAGCGCCCTCGACGATCCAACTTCGCGGCTGTGCTGCGAAGCCGAACGCGCCTTCGCCTTGCGGCTGCAGGGAAGCTGCCAGTCGCCGATCGCAGGCTTCGCACAGCTGCAAGGCAACGAACTCACCCTGCGCGGGGTCGTGGGATCGGAAGACGGCAAGACGATCTATCGCGGCACGTCGACGGGTACATCGCCGCATGCTGTCGGCGTGGAGCTCGCCGAGCGCCTGCTGAGTGCCGGCGCCGATGTGTTGCTGGCCGCACAGCGTGCTCTATCGCCGGATTTCGGAGCTACGCAGTGATTCCAGCAGTCATTCCCCCGCTGACGGGCTTATCCGTTCTCGTGACCCGACCAGCACCGCAGGCTGAGCTGCTTGCGGTCAGCCTGCGCGCCCATGGCGCCGATGCCGTCGTGCTGCCTGCCATCGACATCCAGCCGCGCACGGCCACGACATCGGAGATCTACGATCTGGTGGTGTTTGCGAGCGTGAACGCGGTCGAGCATGGCGCGAAAGGCATCACGCGTTCGGACTCGACGCGCATCGCCGCCATCGGCAAGGCAACGGCCGCTGCGCTGGAAGCTCTCGAGTGGCAGGTCGACATCGTGCCGGAGCGCGGCTTCACCAGCGAATCGCTGCTGGCACATCCGGATCTCGCCCTGGTGGCCGGCTCGCGCGTCCTGATCGTGCGTGGCACGGGCGGGCGTGAAATGCTGCGGCAAACGTTCCAGGAGCAGGGCCTGGTGGTCGACGTGCTGGAAGTCTACGAACGTGCGATGCCGCAGATCGACGCCGCTCGTCGCGACGCGCTCGAGGCCGCGTGGCGCGCCGGTGAAATCCCCGTTGCGACCGCCACGAGCGTGGAAACCCTGACCCACCTGCTCGCGCTGCTCAGCGAGCAGGGCCGTGAATTGCTGAAGCGCGTGCCGCTGGTGGTGCCGAGCCAGCGTGTGCGCGACGCGGCGGTGGAGCTCGGGCTGCAAGGCGACTGCATCGTTGCGCCGGCCGCCGATGACACGTCCATCGTCGGTGCGTTGGCGCAATGGCACGCACGCGCACGCGCGGCTGCCTGACATACCCGCGCCACCCCCTATTTGGCGCGTGCCGGGCGGGCTGCCATACTCGCCGGGCTTAGTCTTGCCCTGCTGCTAGCTCATGGCCGATACCTCTCCCGACAGCATCCCGTCACACACGACTGCACCGGTCGTGCAGCGACGTCCCCATACGTACAGTCGCTTCACGACGGCAATTGCCGTGCTGGCGCTGGCCATCGGCGCCTATGCGCTCTGGCGGCTCGATGGCACGCGCGATCAGCTCGATGACGTGAAGGGACAGCTCGCCCAGACCAACACCCAGCGCCAGGTACTGCAGTCCGAGATCCGCTCGCTCACGGAACGCGAGCAACTGGCCCGCAGCGCCCTGGAGCAACGACTGAACGCATTGAGCGATGCGCCCAGACAGTTGCAGGAATTTTCCGCGGCGCTCGAGGAACTGCAGGGTCGGGCCGAGGGGCCGGAACGCGCCTGGTCCCGCGCCGAGGCGTCGTTCCTGATGGAGCTCGCGCAACAGCGACTCGCGCTCGATCGCGATATCGACACCGCCGTGGCCGCGCTCGAGGCCGCCGATTCCAGGCTGGCATCACTACGCGATCCTGCGGTCGCAACCGTTCGGCAGCAGATCGCACGCGAAGTGCAGGCGCTACGCGCCGTCGTGCGCCCGGACATCACCGGCATCCTGGCGCGTCTCACGAACGCCGAGGAGCAGGCCGCAGGTGCCGCGGTGCTCGGCATCGTCGCGGTCGAACGGACCACACCGGTCACTCAGTTGCCGGAAGGTTTCTTCGCACGCGCGTGGGCCGTGGCGCGCAACGCCATCGCGGGCCTCGTGACCGTGCGCAAGATCGACTCGCGCGGCGGCAACGTAGTGACCCTCGAAGAACAGTCACTGCGCCGCCAGCATCTGCAGCTGCTGCTGTACTCGGCGCGTGCCGCCGTCGTGCGGCGCGACAGCTCCGCTTATCGCAGCGCGTTGGCTGGCGCGCGGCAGTGGCTGGGCGAGTTCTTCGATCTCACGGATGCGAAAGCCGCAGCGCTCGCGCGCGAAGTCCAGGCGCTCGAGCCAGTGAACATCGATCCGCCCCTGCCCGATGTATCCCGGTCGTCGCAGGCGCTGCAGCGGCTGCTGCCCGCACGGCGCTCACCACAATGAAAACCGGATGGTCCATCGCCGCAGCATTGATCGGAGGCGCGCTGCTCGCACACCTGCTGCTCGCCGATCCTGGCTACGTGGCCATCCGCTTCGCCGGCCGTCTCATCGAGATGTCCGCGGTCACGTTCGCACTGCTGCTCATCGGCGCATATTTCCTGTCGCGCTGGATCGTCAAGCTGATCAACGCACGCCGGCTATGGCGTGAAGCCCAGATCATGCGGCGCCAGGACCGCGCACGACGCAGCCTCGCCCGCGGCCTGCTCGAAATGTCGGAAGGCGAATGGCTCGCGTCGGAACAGACGCTCACGAACTCGGCGCAGGAAGCGGAAACGCCTGCAGCGCACTATCTCGTTGCCGCCCGTGCGGCCGATCTGCAGGGCGCCACGCAGCGTCGCGACGAACTGATCGCCAAGGCGCTCGATGCGTCTTCCGACCGGCGTGCGCCCGCGCTCATCATGCAGGCGGAGATGCATCTCAAACACGGGCAGTTTCAAGCCGCGCTGGAGGCGCTGAACCAGCTGGCGGCCACCGGCGAAAGCAATTCGCGCGCTGTCATGCTCACGGCACGCGCTCTGCGGCAGACTGGCGACTGGGAAAAACTGCAGGCCCTCGAACCTCGCCTGCGTACCACGCGCGGTGTCACCCAGGCATTTGCCGATGAGACCGTTGCCCAGATCTACCTGGACCGCCTGCAGGCAGCCGGCAAGAGCCGCGACGACAAGACGCTGGCCCAGGTCTGGAAGGAGCTGCCCAAGACGCTCGCACAGCGCGGCGAGATCGTCGTTGCCTATGCCCGCGCCGCGATGGCTTGCGATCAGGAAGACGTCGCAGAAGCCGAGTTGCGCAAGTTCCTCAGCAAGCAGTGGGACGAGTCTGCGGTACTCGTCTATGGTGAACTCGATACCGACGAGCCGCTGATCACGCTGGAACGTGCCGAGCAATGGCTGCCCGAACACACCGAGGACTCGGCGCTGCTGTTGACCTGTGCGCGGCATGCGATCCGCGCCGAGCTGTACGGCAAGGCTCGCAGCTATCTGGAAACCAGCATTGCGATCCGCCCGCGCTTCGAAGCCTGGCAATTGCTCGCGAACCTCTTCGAGCAACTGGGCGAACGCGACCGCGCCATCAAGGCGTTGAATGACGCGCTGACACACGCCGTCGGTCGTAAAGCGGCGCTACCGAAGATCCGTGCGCGTCGCTGGATCGATCGGCGGCAGTCGGATCGGAGAAGGAATTGACGATGGCGTGATCGACCAGTCACGCAGGTACGGACTACGCCCCTCCTGCCGCTGAATCGATCACTCACTGCATCGCTGCCCAGTCCATGCACTACACACGCCTCACGCTACTGCCCTCCCAGCTGGTACTCGCCGTCGAGGAGGGTGAAACCATCCTCGACGCCGCGTTGCGCGCGGGGCTCAACCTGCCGCACAGCTGCAAGGGCGGTCACTGCGCGTCCTGCATGGCCAAGCTCGTGAGCGGCGAGATCCGCTATCCCTCTGGTCGGCCGCTCGGGATCACCGCCGCCGAAGCGGATCGCGGCTACGCATTGCTGTGCCAGGCGCATGCAGCGAGTCCGGAGCTGACGGTCGAGATTCGCGAGATACGCCCGCCCGTGCCGGAGGAGCGCATCCAGAGTCTGCCGTGTCGCATCGAACGCATGGAGGCCATCGCACCAGGAATCATGGCGGTGCATCTGCGGCTGCCGGCCGCCGAGACCTTCAACTTCGTGGCAGGCCAGTACCTCGACATCATGCTGCCGCAGAACCGGCGCCGCAGCTTTTCCATTGCCAATCCGCCGCACGACGGGCAGCTCATCGAGCTGCACATCCGTCGCGTCGCCGGTGGCGAATTCACGCAGCAGTTGTTCGACGGCATGAAAGAGAAAACGCTGCTGCGGATCGAAGGTCCGCTCGGCCAGTTCTGGTTTCGTGAAGACTCGCCGCGCCCCGCACTGCTGATCGGCGGCGGCACGGGGTATGCGCCGCTGCGTGCGATGCTGCGACATCTGCTCGAACGTGGCGACACACGACCGCTGCATCTCTACTGGGGCGCGCAGACCCCGGCGGATCTTTACGAAGACGCGATGTTGCGCGACATGGCGCGCCGGTTCACGAACCTCACGTACACGCCCGTGTTATCGAATCCGGCCATACTGGATCGCTGGGAGGGGCGAAAGGGATGGGTGCATGAAGCCGCGTTCGCGGATCACCCTCGCCTGAGCGACTACGACGTGTATGCGAGCGGTCCGCCGCTCATGGTCGAAACCATCCGTCAGCAATACCTGGCGCAGGGACTGCCCGCGGAGCAATTGTTCTTCGACTCGTTCGACTTTGCACCGGATGCGCAGGAGAAGCTGCGGCAGACGACGCCGGGCTGAAGCGTCCTCCGCCACTACCGCAAGCCGCTAGCCGCACCGTCCGTCGCTGCGCGACGGCGCTGATTCCAGCGCCAGATGAGCGGCGCGAGAATGACGTCGTAAAACCATTCCGCCGACGGCTTCACGGCCGGCAGGCGAATGAACCATGCGAGTCCACGCCAGTAAGGCAATCCGCTCCAGACGGCGCACAGCGCCTCCATGCCGCTCAGCATCCGGCCCGAATCCGCGAGGACGTACACGCGCTTGCGCGCTGTCGGCAGATCGAGGCGATAGCGACTGATGAGTTCAGGCCGGGTCGCAACGTCATCGAACTGCCAGTTCCGTCCCGCGCGCGTCGCGGCCCGGCAGTAGGTATTCATTTCGCTGTCACAGATCGGACAGAGCGAGTCGTACAGCACGTCGCGCGGCATTTCCTCAGGCGATGACACACACAGGTCCGCGAGGGCTGCATCGAGGTTCGGGTAGCGGAACGTGAATCCCGAGGCCAGCGTTCGCACCGGCAGCACACGCTGGCCATCCAGCAACAATTGCGCGCGTTCGCCCAGGATTCGCCTCAGCAGCTGCTCAGGCGCACGTAGCGTCAGCGCACGGCCGAACTGCGCCGCCAGCGTCTGCGCGAACTCCTGCTGGCGCACGGGTGCAGGCGCTGTGGCATTGAGCGCGCCATCGACATCGTCATGGTCGATGCAGTGATCGATCAGACGCAGCACATCGTCGATGTGTATCCACGACACCCATTGCTGCGCCGTGCCCAGCGGCGTGGCAATGCGCGCGCGCGCAGCCAGCATCTGCTGCGGCAGTGCGCCGCCATCGCGTCCCAGTACGACACCCAGTCGCAGCCGACACACACGCACACCGTGATCCTTCGCGCGTTGCGCCGCCAGCTCCCACACCTGGCACAGCTGCGACTGGAAGAGCGTGCGACCCCGATCCGCTTCGCACAGTTCTTCGTCGCCACGCACGCCGTAGTAGCCGACGGCCGACGCACTGACGAGCACCGCGGGTTTGTGTTGCAGGCGGACGATCAGATCGACCAGCGACTGGGTCACGCTCACACGACTCTCGATGAGCAGTCGGCGACGCGACGCCGTCCAGGGTCGCGAAAAGATCGACTCTCCTGCGAGATTGACGATCGCGTCGATGCGACTGTCGTCGGCTATCTCGGCCAACGAGTTGCAGACAGTGACATGGGGACCGAAGAGATCGACGGCACGCGCCCGATTGCGCGTGAGCACCAGCGGGTGATCGCCGGCGGCGATGAATCGACGACACAGATGCTGACCGATGAAACCGGTCGCACCAGTCATGAGGATGCGTCGCGGACGCGCCTTGATGCCGACGGGCAACGGATCACGCTGCCAGCGCGCGGGGCGCCGTGGTGCGAGCATTGCGGCCAGCACGCCAACGGCAACGATCACGATGAGAATATTCATGTCGATGACCTCACGCCGCCCTGGCGAAAGACTCCATCCTGAAAGAACATGCGGCCGAACCAGTGATGGTTTGTGTCCATGACGAAGCGAAAGCTGTCATTGCCCAGATCGCGATGCACGACGTGTGTCACGCCGGGCAGAAACCAGTCGGGCAGTTGCGCTCGCCATGGGCCAACGCGGAAGAAATAGCCCGTGCTGAGAAAGTGCAGTTCGCCGTCGGTCTCGTAGACCTTGAGACGCATGTGCAGGCGGGCGTTCACTGCCTCGATCAGCGTGCCGTCCTCATCGAGCTGCTTGGTCGAGCGCACGACCACGGGCTCGCGACCGGCGAATTCATAGTGACGTTCCCAGACGATACCTGCCGCGGTATCCATGACCCGGACCGTCATCGGCACGTCTTCGCCGACATGGGGGGCCACCGGTGTGCCGATCAACCGGCACAGTTGCGCGAGCCACCGGCCCGGCAGCGAGGCGTGGACGGTGCAAACACCGCAATAGGTGACTTCGACATGGGTGTCCGCACCAAAGCGAGCACGAACCGCAGCCGGCAAACGCAACCAGGCTGCATGACCGAGCAGCGCATGGAAGTCGGGACGGCGCGGCGCGTGAGGCTCACGCCTGCTGAGATCATGGAGTGCGCTCGTGCTCATGTTGTTCTTCGCCTCCTCGCATCCATCGCCGTCCGTAATTTCAGGAAATACTGAATCCCGGGGGCAAAAAAATGCCTAGCCGACGATCTTTGCGACCTTCGTTCCCATGCGCATCAGCTTGAGCAACGTCGGGCGCGGCATGCCGCGGATCTGGTCGTACCACCCGGTCATTTCTTCGAGAAACTCCAGCATCGTCGCGATACGCTCCTTCACCTGATCGGGCGTCTCGGTGTCGTGCTTCGCTTCCTGGGCGCAGTCGCGCAGCATCTGCACGGTCGGATCGATCTCCCGGCGTTTGCGGCCATCGAGGATCGTCGTGAGCACATCCCAGATATCCTTGCGGGCCAGGAAGTAATCGCGGCGATCGCCGATGACATGCGTGATGCTCACCAGCTCCCAGGTCTGCAGCTCCTTGAGACTGACACTGACGTTCGAGCGGGCGATGGCCAGGGTCTCGGCGATGTGATCGGCGGTCAGCGGCTCGGGAGCCAGGAACAGCAGGGCATGAATCTGGGCAACGGACCGGCTTACGCCCCAGCGACTACCCATCTCGCCCCAGTGGAGAACGCAGCGTTCGACGGTGGGAGTGAGTTTCATATCTGTGGCATCGGTTATTTCAGGAATGTCTGAAATTTACGGAACGATTACGACGACTGTCAATGCGGCCAGTGCTTACCAGACGACCGTCCGGGTGCAGGCGTGACCGTCACGGAAAAGGCCCACGCGCTGATCGTTGGTTGCGGCTACGTGGGCGAGCGCCTCGCCCGCCGACTGGCGGACACCTTTGACATAACCGCGGTGGTAAGGACCCCAACTCGGGTCGGCGAGCTCAGGACCGCGGGCATCAATGCCGTGGGACTGGACCTCGATCGGGTTCGCCTGGGGTCATGGATTCCCGAAAAGCTCGAACAGGCCGCGATTTTCTACCTGGCCCCGCCGCCAGCAACCGGCGAAAGCGATCTGCGGCTCGACCGTTTCCTGCAGCTGGCTACGGTGCCGCCGCGGACATTTGTCTACATCAGCACGACCGGCGTGTATGGCGACACGGAGGGCGCGCCGGTCGATGAAGGCACGCCCGTCCAGCCGATGACCGATCGCGCCCGCCGTCGCGTGAGTGCCGAGGAAATGACCCGGGTGTGGTGTACGGAACGCCGCGTGCGTCGCGTCGTTCTGCGCGTGCCCGGCATCTACGGCCCGGGCCGTCTGCCGCTCGAACGCCTGCGCCGACGCGAGCCGACGTTGCATCCGGATGATGCCGGGATCAGCAATCGCATCCATGTCACCGACCTGGTGGAAGCCTGCGCGGCCGCCGCGCTCAATCCCGAAGCCCGCGGCATCTATAACGTGACCGATGGCAACTCGTGCAGCTCGACTGACTTCCTCGATCGCGTGGCGGCTCTGGCCGGACTGCCCGCCCCGCCCCGCGTATCGATGGACGAAGCCCAGTTGACGTTCAGCCCGGAGCGCCTGTCATTCCTGAACGAGTCGCGACGTGTCAGCAACGATCGCATGCTGAAGCACCTCGGCGTACGGCTGCGCTATGCGGACATCGATGAGGGGATCAGGAGCAGTCTGCTGCAGGAAGAAGACAGTGTGCCGCAGGGTCGGCCGACTTCGTCGGCAGGTGGGCCTGACGGCAGGTAGGCCGCGCCCTTCGACTCCGCTCAGGACAAGTCGCGCGGCAGGAAGGCTGACGCGTCAGCAGGTCAGAGCCTCGCCGCTCTTTGATTCGCTCTTCGTCTGACTTGCCGCACCTCGCGGCCTACTTGCCACGTCCGTGGCCCTCCTGCCGCGCCTCGCGGCCGTCGTCCAAGCCTAACCCGGCTGACTCTTCTTGCTCCCCAGCCATTTGCGGATCGGTGCCCACTGCTCCCAGTCCGGGCCGGCGAGATACTCGGGCAGTTCGAAAATACCCATGCCGCGCTGGAACGCGCGCAGGTAATTGGTCGATTGGCGCAGGGAAGTCAGGTAGGGGACCTTGAGCTTGCCCAGGTATTTGTCGAGTTCCTCGAACATGAGTGTGTTCTCGCGCACTCGATTGGCGACCAGCGCCAGCTTCGCCTGTTCGCGCTGCACCTTGCCGAGCTCGAGCAGCTCGGCCATGAAATGCGCACAGGCCTTCATGTCGATCGGCGAGGGCATGACGGGCACGAGGATCGTCTCTGCGCGACGCACGAGCTCATTCATTTCCGATCCATGCGTGCGGGCCGGCGCATCGATCACGAGCACTTCGGTATCGCGCGGCACGCCGCGAACTCCTTCGTCGTAGGCCGGTACGCCCAGGATTTTCGGCAGATCGTCAGGCCGCGTCTCGAGCCAGTCGAGGCTGGTGCGTTGCGGATCGTAGTCGGCAATGGCGACCTTGAAGCCGTCGATCGCAAACAGGGTCGCGATGTTGGTGGCGAGCGTGCTTTTGCCGCAGCCGCCTTTCGAATTCATAACCATCACGTGGCGCATGCAGTCCTCGCTTCGCAGTCGGGCCGGGATCGGGTATCAGGGCAACTGTTGTTCTTGAAGGAGCCTTTTGCCGCTGGCTACGTTAAGGTGGCCCCGTGGAAATGTCCACGCGTCGGAACAAGTCCATGGCTTTTGCGAACCCTGCGCCTGACGCGATCGAGGCACTGCTGCGTTCGGCACGGGTCATCGCGGTCGTCGGCCTGTCCGACAATCCGCACCGACCCAGTTATGAGGTCGCCGCCACCCTCCTCGATTACGGTTACCGCATCATTCCGGTCAATCCTGCGCTCAGCGTCTGGGAAGGCATTCGTGCCGTGCCCGACCTCGATCACGTCAGCGAGGTGCTGAGCCCCGGCGAGCACGTCGACATCGTCAACGTTTTCCGCCGGCCCGAGCATGTCGACCAGATCGTTGCCGATTGCCTGCACCTGCGCTTCCCTGCGCTATGGCTGCAACTGGGCGTAGTCAATGAAGCAGCAGCGCAGCAGGCCATCGCCGGCGGCATGACCGTGATCATGGATAAGTGCATCAAGGTGGAGAGGATGAGGATGGGTTGAGCATCCTTCCGTATACTGCGCGCATGCTGCTGCACTTCATCCCATGATTCTGCATTTCACCAAGATGCACGGCCTCGGCAACGATTTCATCGTGTTCGAGGCGTCCTGCGACGACGATGTTCCTGGCAGCGAGCGCATGCGCCAGCTTGCCGATCGTCGCACCGGTATCGGTTTCGATCAGGCGCTGGTGCTGTTGCCGCCCCGCCAGGACGGCACCGATGTCTACTACCGGATCTTCAACGCCGACGGCTCGGAAGTGGAGCAATGCGGCAATGGCGCCCGCTGTGTCGGCAAACTGGTTGCGGGCAAGCTCGCGCGGCAGTCGCTGCACATGGACAGCCTCGGCGGTCGTGTCGATGTGCAATTGCGCAATGACGGGCTCGTCAGCGTCGACATGGGCATCCCCGATTTCAATCCCGCCGCCCTGCCCTTCGACGCATCGCGCGAGGCAGATGTGTATCCATTGCGCGTCGGTGAGACGGAGTTGCAGATCACTGCCGTGTCGATGGGCAATCCGCATGCGGTCATTCGCGTACCGTCGGTCAGCAATGCGCCCGTGGACACCATCGGACCAGCGGTAGAGAATCACTCGCGCTTCGCCAAGCGGACCAACGTTGGTTTCATGGAAGTCGTGAACCGCCATCACATTCGCCTGCGCGTATTCGAGCGGGGTGTCGGCGAGACCCAGGCGTGCGGCACCGGCGCGTGTGCGGCAGTGGCCGCCGGACGCAAGCTGGGCCTGCTGGATGAAGAAGTTGCTGTCGACGCGCCGGGTGGACGCATGACGGTGCGCTGGCCGGGCCCCGGCAAACACCTGTGGATGACCGGACCTGCGGTCACGGTGTTCCAGGGCACGGTCGAGATCTGACACTACCATCGAGAGAACATGACCAAGCAACCTGTTCGCGGCGTCGAGATCGACTCTCTGCCTGAAGAAACGATCGCCGCCTACCTGCAGCGCAACCCCGACTTCTTCGAACGCCACGCCTCCCTGCTGACCCGACTCCAGCTGCCTCACAGCCGCGGCGCCTCCACGGTCTCGCTCGTCGAACGTCAGGTGCTGGTGCTCCGCGAAAAAAACGAAAAGGCCGAAGCACAGCTGCACGAACTCATCGCAGTCGCACGCTCCAATGACGCGCTGGTCGACAAGATCCACAAGCTGTCGCGTCGCCTGATCGGCGCGCGCACCGCCACTACGCTGGTCGACTCACTGGAAATTTCGCTGCGCGAGGATTTCGGCGCATCGGAATGGCTGATGCTGCTGGCGCCGCCGGCTGACTCGGGTTTCCATCAGATCAACAGTCGTCACCTGCGCCTCGTCGAAGCGGCAGCACCTGAACTGAAAATGTTCGACACACTGTTCAGCTCCGGCAAACCACGCTGCGGCCAGATCCGCGACAGCCAGCGCGATTTCCTGTTCGGCGCCGGCACGATCGAGATCGGCTCGGCCGCCCTGGTGCCGCTGGGCCCGCAGGCTGCCGCTGGTCTGCTGGCCATCGGCAGTCCCGACACGGAACGCTTCCATCCCGCGATGAGCACGGAATTCCTCGCACGCATCGGCGAACTGGTGAGCGAGGCAGTGCGAGCGGTGTGAGCGGAAGGCCCCAGGCTCTAGCCGGAAAGAGGACGGTGCGCCCCTGGCATCCGCGATCAGTTGCTCCGCCTTCCGGCCTGGCGCCTACAGCCTAGTACCTAGCGCCTTCTTCCTCGTCATGTCCCCCGCAGCTCTCATCTGGCTCCCCCGCTTCCTGACGCATCTGTCGTCCGAGCGCCGACTGTCCGCGCATACGGATGTGAACTATCGGCGCGATCTCGAGTTGTTCGCGAAGTACTGCGAGCAGCAGCAGATCGACGACTGGTCACGACTCGACAGCCAGCACATCCGTGCGTTCGCGGCCACCGAGTTTCGACGCGGTCAGTCACCACGCACGATCCAGCGTCGCTTGTCTGCGCTGCGCAGCTTTTTCAATTTTCTGCTGCGCGAGTTGGCGCTCAAATCCAATCCGGCGGTTGGCGTGCAGGCGCCGAAGGCACCGAAGCGGCTTCCCCAAACGGTGGACGTGGATCAGATGGCGCGGTTGCTCGCGTTTCGCACCGACGATGAACTCGGTGTGCGCGACAAGGCCATCATGGAGCTGTTCTATTCGTCCGGGCTGCGCTTGTCGGAGCTGGTCGATCTCGATCTCGGCGACGTCGACCTTCGCGACCGTACCGTGCGCGTGACCGGCAAGGGCAACAAGACTCGCGTCGTCCCGGTGGGCCGTTTCGCGATCGATGCGATCACGGCATGGCTGCGCGAGCGCGGCGCCATCGCAACCCCTGGCGATTCGGCGCTGTTCGTATCGAAACGCGGCGGCCGCCTGCTGCAGCGGTCGATCCAGGTTCGCATCGGACGCTGGGCGCGTGCGCAAGGCCTGGGCGTCCATATGCATCCGCACATGTTCCGGCATTCCTTCGCCACGCACCTGCTGGAATCAAGCCAGGACTTGCGCGCCGTGCAGGAGCTGCTGGGGCATGCAAATATCTCGACCACTCAGATCTACACGCATCTTGATTTCCAGCACCTCGCCAAAATATACGACCAGGCTCATCCGCGGGCCCGGCGTAAAAGCCGCGGAACGGGATGAGGATCTCCACGGGGAACACAAGGCCGAAGAAGAAATCTCTGCATCGAGATTCGACGTTCGTCTTGTATTCTCGCCCCGTGTCCCCCGTGCAAATTCTCTCTGGTCCTGGTCATGAAGCAATTCGACGGTACAACGATTCTCTCTGTACGCCGCGGTAACACGGTGGTCATCGGCGGCGACGGCCAGGTGTCGCTCGGTAATACGGTGATGAAGGGCAATGCACGCAAGGTGCGGCGGCTCCACGAGGGCAAGGTGCTCGCGGGATTCGCCGGCGGCACGGCTGACGCATTCACGCTCTTCGAGCGTTTCGAAGCGAAGCTGCAGCAGTACGGCAATCTGACGCGCGCCGCGATCGAACTCGCGAAAGACTGGCGCACCGACCGCAGCCTGCGGCGTCTCGAGGCATTGCTCTGCGTCGCCGACGTCAAGACCTCGTTCATCATCTCGGGCAACGGCGACGTCATCGAACCCGAAGACGAGATCATGGCCATCGGCTCCGGCGGTTCCTACGCACTGTCCGCCGCACGCGCGCTGGTGCAGAACACGGACCTCGACGCGCGCACTGTCGTCGAAAAGTCGTTGAACATTGCGGCGGATATCTGCATCTATACGAATCGAAACCTGACCATTGAAGAATTGCGCGCCTGAGCGCGCGGCCAACTGGCTCACCGGCAAACGGGCCAGCTGGCAGCAAGGATGCAACCTTTACACACTCTGAATTCGGGCCAGCGACCTGTTTGCCAGTTGGCCAGTTAGCCTAGATCTATGTCCTCAATGACCCCCCGCGAAATCGTTCAGGAACTCGACAAGCACATCGTCGGCCAGGCCGAGGCGAAGCGTGCCGTTGCCATTGCATTGCGTAATCGCTGGCGGCGCATGCAGGTCAGGGAAGAGCTGCGCGGCGAAATCACGCCGAAGAACATTCTGATGATCGGGCCGACCGGCGTCGGCAAGACCGAGATCGCCCGACGACTCGCCAAACTGGCGCGCGCTCCCTTCATCAAGGTCGAGGCCACGAAGTTCACCGAGGTGGGTTACGTCGGCCGTGAAGTCGATTCGATCATCAAGGATCTGATGGATGTCGCGGTGAAGATGACCCGCGAAATCGAGACCGGGAAAGTCCGGCATCGCGCCATGGACACCGCGGAAGAGCGCGTGCTCGATGCGCTGTTGCCGCGACCCAAGTCCGTCGGGTTCGCGCCGGAGCCCGATCCCGCGCCGCGCGATCAGGAAACGCGGCAGAAATTCCGCAAGATGCTGCGCGAGGGCCAGCTCGACGATCGCGAGATCGAGATCGAGGTTCGCGCCTTGCCGGCAGGCGTGGAAATCATGGCGCCCGCAGGCATGGAGGATCTCTCCAATCAATTGCAGAGCATGTTCTCCAACCTCGGCGGCAATCGCACCAAGATGCGCAAGGTCAAAGTGCGCGAGGCCTTCAAGCTGCTGACCGACGAGGAAGCGGCGAAGATGATCAACGAGGAAGAACTGAAACTGCAGGCGCTGCAGAATGCCGAACAGAACGGCATCGTCTTCATCGACGAGATCGACAAGATCGCGCGCCGCCAGGAAACGCAGGGCGCCGACGTGAGCCGCGAAGGCGTGCAGCGCGATCTGCTGCCGCTGGTCGAAGGCAGCACGGTGTCCACCAAGCACGGCATGGTGAAGACGGATCACATCCTGTTCATCGCGTCCGGCGCCTTCCACATGTCGAAGCCCTCGGACCTGATTCCCGAACTGCAGGGCCGTTTTCCGATCCGCGTCGAATTGCAGGCGCTCAAGGTCGAGGACTTCATCCGTATCCTCACCGAACCTGATGCCTCGCTGTGCACGCAGTACAAGGCGTTGCTCGCGACCGAGGGCGTCAGCCTGGACTTCGCCGCCGATGGCGTGCGACGGCTCGCCGAAGTTGCGTTCCAGGTGAATGAACGCACGGAAAACATCGGCGCACGCCGCCTGCACACCGTGCTGGAACGCATGCTCGAAACCCTGTCCTTCGAAGCCGCCGATCGCAACGGCGCGGCGATCACGGTCGACGCCGCCTATGTCGACAGGTATCTCGGAGAACTGGTGAAGGATGAGGATCTGACACGCTACATTCTGTAGCGCGCCAACTGGCTATAGGGGGCCACTGGCTAACCGGCCAACTGGTAAGCTGGCCAGAGATACGAGCGCTTCGCGTCTGGCCGGTTGGCCAGCAGACCAGTTAGCCAGTTGGCCTTTTATCAATGCCCCCTCCCACCTCCATCAAACTGCGCACCAGGTCCCGGCTGCTCGAAGTCACCTTCGACGACGGTACTCGATTCGAATTGCCGTTCGAGTACCTGCGGGTGTATTCGCCGTCCGCCGAAGTTCGCGGTCATGGACCGGGGCAGGAGACGTTGCAGCTGGGCAAGCACGACGTGGGCATCAAGGCGGTGGAACCGGTCGGCAACTATGCAGTGAAACTCGTGTTCGACGACGGACACGATTCCGGGCTGTATTCCTGGAACTACCTGCACGAGCTGGGGCGCGAGCACGCGCAGAAGTGGGCGAGCTACCTGGCGCGGCTCGAGGATCTCGGCATTCCCTATCCGACGCCGACACCAACGAAGAAATAACGCCGGCGATCACGCCGCCTCTTCCGTCCAACGGATCTCGAGTTCGCGCACGGCAGCGTCGAACTCTGTCAGCGTCATCAGATCGAGGCAGGCAGTGGCGCCTGTCTGCGTAAGCCGGCCCGCGATCAGCTTCCGGGCGATCACGATCGCAGCAACGCAGGGAATCCGCGGCCCGTGACCTGCGAGAGCCGTGAGCGTCCAGCGCAGTCGTAACGGCTGACCCTGTGTCGTTCCTGTCACGACGACGTGCATACCGCCCGCATCGGTGCCGAAGCGCAGCAGCAGATCGCTGGCCGCGCGCAGAAATCGTCCGGCGGTGCGCCAATTGCTGACGAGTCGTGCACGCGCGAGCCACGACATCAGCCACAGACTCCACTGGATCGAACGCAGCTCCAGACCTGCGTGAAACTTCACTGAGTCCGTAACGGCATAGCGCTGCGGGAACAGCGACAGATCGGGGACATCGCAGTTGGCGAACCAGCGCGCACCGAGCTGCGGATAGACCACGCGGTGCTGATCCTGCCACCCGTAGACGCGCTGCCAACGACCCTGCTGCCAGCGTTCGAATGGTCGGCCGCAGTAGCTCAATACGGATTCCACCGTGGACAGGCCACGCGGCGTGCGGTTTCCAGGCGTGATGCCGATGGCAATCGATGCAATGGAATCGAATCGATCCCGATAGTGATCCAGCACAGCCGACGACAATGCCGGCACCGTGCTCGCGCCGCTGATGATGAGGACCTGACGTTCGCGGGCCGCCGCATCGAGCGTCGTTATTCCGGTGACGAACTCGCGGCCATCGGCCAGATCGACGTAGTGCGCACCCGCCTCGATGCAGGCACGCGCCACTTCATACGATTGACCCTGGAAGGGTCCGGCCGTGTGAATCACCAGATCGATACGATGGCGACGCAGACACTCTGCGAGCTGCGGATCATGCACATCGAGGCCCAGACCCTCGACCGTCGCATGCGACCCTTGCAGCTGCGCTGCCGCGTCTCGAGCCCGAGCTGCATCCCTGCCCGCGATCAGCAAATGACAATCTGCCTGTGCGGACAGCGCAACGGCGATGCGAGCGCCGAAGTTCCCGTAGCCACCGAGGACGAGAATTCGATAGGCCGGCTCACGAGTCATGGCTACAATGCGGGCGTCATCGATGCATCCCATGAACACAGGTAACGACAAACGCGACGCCGCCGATACTACCGACTTCGGTTACCAGCAGGTGCCGAAGGCGGAGAAGGCTGCGCGCGTGCGTGCGGTGTTCGAATCGGTTGCGGGCAACTACAACCTGATGAACGACCTGATGTCGGGAGGCGCGCACCGGTTGTGGAAGCGCTTCACGCTGTCGCAGACGGGCCTGCGTCCGGGTCAGCGTGCGCTCGACGTGGCCGGCGGCACTGGCGACATTGCCGCAGGCATGTCGCAGCAAGTGGGCAGCAATGGCCTGGTCATTCTCACGGACATCAACGCGGCCATGCTGGCGGAGGGTCGCGATGCGCTGACCGATCGCGGCATCGCGGGCAATGTCCGTTATTCGCTGGCAAATGCCGAGTGCCTGCCGTTTCCCGATTCGAGTTTCGATTGCGTCACCATCGGTTTCGGACTGCGCAATGTGACCGACAAGGCGAAGGCCCTGCGCGCCATGGCCCGCGTGCTGAAGCCCGGCGGGCAATTGCTGGTGCTCGAGTTCTCGCATCCGGTCGCACCAGGCCTCAAGCCGATCTATGACCGCTACTCGTTCTCCGTCCTGCCGTGGCTCGGCAAGGTCGTGGCCAAGGACGAGGACAGCTATCGCTATCTCGCGGAATCGATCCGCCGCTTCCCGGATCAAAAGACCCTGCAGTCGATGATGCAGGACGCGGGACTCGAGCAATGCCGCTACCACAATCTGAGCGGCGGCATCGTGGCGCTGCACAGAGGCTGGCGCCTCTGAGGCGCGAGTGTGCAAACCCTGACATGCGTCTGACCCCGCTCGAATCCGTTCTCAACCGCAACATTGCAGCGTCCGCGACGGCGCGCAGTCTGTGCAATCGCCTGGCAGGCAAGGTGATGGCCATCAAGTTCACTGGCCTGCCGCTCACCATCCAGTTCGAATCCGATGGCGAGCGCATGAAACTTGAGACGGCGGCGACGGGCACACCGAGCGCCGCACTCACTGGCACACCACTGTCGTTGCTGCAGCTCGCCAGCCCGCGCCCCGAGGCGGCGTTGCGTACGGGCGCCGTGCATATCGAGGGCGACGCCGAAGTGGCGCAGACATTCAGTGAACTGCTGAAACACGCGCGCCCGGATCTCGAAGAAGAACTCTCGCGGGTCATCGGCGATGTGGCCGCGCACCAGGTCGGCAATTTCGCGCGCTCGGCGCTGACTTTCGGTCGTCGTGCGGCGGACACGTTTGCACAGAACGTCGCCGAGTATCTGCAGGAAGAAGGCCGTGATCTGCCGACGCGGGTCGAAGCCGACGAGTTCATCGCCGGCGTCGACAAGCTGCGCGACGATGTCGATCGACTCGAAGCCAGGCTCGCGCGCCTGGAACGACAAGGACTCTGACACCACGTCATGCGATTGCGCGTCATCACCCGACTGCTCGACATTCAACGCGTCCTGGTCCGGCATGGGCTCGACGAGATCATTCTCGCCACGCACCTGTTCCGGCCAGTCCGCTTTGCGTTCTACCTGTCCCCGGCAACCTGGTTCCGACGCGCCAGCAAGGCACCGCGCGCCGAACGCCTGCGGCTGGCCCTCGAAGAACTCGGCCCCATCTTCATGAAGTTCGGACAGACGCTGTCGACGCGTCGCGACCTGTTGCCGCGCGATATTGCGGATGAACTGGAGAAGCTGCAGGACCAGGTACCGCCCTTTCCCGGCGAGCAGGCACGCGCCATCGCCGAGGCCGCATTCGAGAAGCCGCTGAGTGAAGTCTTCGCGCGATTCGATGAGAAGCCGCTGGCGGCCGCCACCATTGCCCAGGTCCACACGGCGCAGCTGCACGACGGCAAGGAAGTCGTGGTCAAGATCGTGCGGCCCGGCATCCGCGATCAGATCGAACTCGACATCGAGGTCATGTACGCGCTGGCGCGTCTGGCGAATCGCTACTGGTCACTGGCGGAGCGCCTGCGACCGGTGGAACTCGTGCGCGAGTACGAGAAGACCATCATCGATGAGCTGAACCTGATGCGCGAGGCCGCCAATGCGGCGCAGCTGCGGCGTAACTTCGCCAGCTCGCATCTGCTGTACGTGCCCGAAGTCCATTGGGATTACTGCCGCAAGAACGTGATGGTGATGGAACGCGTCCATGGCGTGCTCATCAACGACATTCCGGAACTGCAGCGGCGCGGCGCGAACATCAAGCGCCTCGCCGAGAACGGCGTCGAGATCTTCTTCACGCAGGCGTTCCGTCACAACTTCTTCCACGCCGACATGCATCCGGGCAACATCTTCGTGATGCTCGACGACCCGGAGCATCCGCGCTACGCGGCCGTCGACTTCGGCATCGTCGGCACGCTCGATCCGCGCGATCAGCACTATCTGGCCGAAAACTTCCTGGCGTTCTTCGATCACGACTACCGGCGCATCGCGCAGCTGCACATCGATTCGGGCTGGATCCCGTCGCATGTACGCGTCGACGAACTGGAATCCGCCGTGCGGACGGTCTGCGAACCGATCGCCAACAAGCCGCTGCGGGAAATTTCCTTCGGTCAGGTATTGATCAGCTTGTTCGAAGCTGCGCAGCGCTTCGATGCACAGATGCAGCCGCAACTGATGCTGATCCAGAAGACCCTGCTGCAGATCGAGGGCGTGGGCCGGCAGCTCTACCCCGACCTGGATCTTTGGGAGACGGCGCAACCCCTGCTGAAGCAGTGGATGCACGAACGCTACAGCGTCAAATCGATGATCCGCCAGACGCGCCGGCAACTGCCTGGCCTGGTCGACGCATTACGCACCACACCGCAGCTGCTGCAGCAGGTCGTGCAGCGCGCCGCGGACGGCCGTCTGGACATCCCGGTGCGATCGCGCGATCTGGAAATCCTGCGACAGGAAATTCGCGAAGACGCACGCCGCCGCGACACGACCGTGATTGCAGCCATCGGCCTGCTCGGCGGCATCTTCTGGTTCGCCCTGCACCGTGATCCGCTGTGGCCCGGCGTCGTTCTGGTCCTCGCGAGCCTCGCGACACTCTGGTATTCGCGAAGATAGCTGAAGAGAGGAGCAGGATCTCCACGGGGGGCACGGGGATTCACGGGGATCGGAGATGATCTGGACTACCCCGACCAAACACAGGGTCATGGTGGGCTCAGAACTGTAGACGGCGGGTTCTCTGCCTTTACCCCGTGTCCGCTGTGGAGAATCTTATTTCTTCAGTTCGATCCAGGTCGCAACGCCCACAGCGCTGCAGCGACCGTCGGCGTCGAAGAGCGCCGAGCCTGCCGTGTGTTTGCGCCCGTGCGTTGCAATCGGCCACGCGGTGACCACGCAGGATTCGCTGCTGTGCGGTCGATGATCGATGCGCACCGAAAACTCACCCAGTAAGGCGACTGCCGGGCTGCAAGTGGCGAAATAGCCGGGACAATCCAGCGCGGCCCAGATGAATTCGGGACGTACGCGCCCGTCGGCGCCTGCCAGAGACTCATCGGGCTGCCACGGCGCCGCGAACACAGCGGTGCCAGGAACCGAACCGGGAAAAATCCGCAGACCATCGCCTTCGGCACGCAGCGGGCCGCAAACGAAGCACGTCGGAAATCCGTGCTGCGCAAAACCCGAAAAATGCTGCGAGACGCCGCGCGCTTCGATCCATGCGGGCGCGGAAGGAACCTCGGCGCTGGGCTGATGCGGGCTCGCGGTCGCAATGAGCGTTCGACCTTGCGCCAGGTAGGCATGAACGTCCCAACCGCCCGTCGCATTCTTTGCGACCTCCATGGCCGTGCCGATCGGTACCGGCTGCGCCAGCCGAACCCTGACTGGCTCACCGATCGCCTCGGCGATCACACCCGCGCAGTAACCCCCATTGCCTGAATCCGGTGGGCCGATATAGCGCGACGCGATGGTGATGGTAGTCATCGATTACACCTGGGGCGCGGGCTTGAGCATTCCCCACATTACCGGCAGCACGGACACGACGATGATGAGAATGGTCACGATGCCGAAGTTGTTCTTGATCAGCGGGATGTTGCCGAACAGGAATCCTCCCCAGATGAACAGGGTCATCCAGGCGAAGGCCCCGACGAAGTTGTAAGCGGCGAAACGGCGGCGCTGCATCGTGCCGACGCCGGCGACGAATGGCGCGAAGGTGCGGATGATCGGGATGAAGCGTGACAGCACGATGGTCTTGCCGCCGTGCCGCTCGTAGAACGCCTGTGTGCGCAGCAGGTAGTCCTTCTTGAGCCCGGGAATGGTGCCGCTGAAGGCTCGCGGACCGATCGCCCGGCCGATGCGGAAATTCACTTCATTGCCGAGGATGGCAGCGACCATCAGCAACAGCCACAGCCACACGGCATTCAGGGTTCCCGTGCTGTCGATGGCTGCGAGCGCGCCGACGGCGAACAACAGCGAATCGCCCGGCAGGAACGGCGTCACCACCAGTCCGGTCTCGCAGAAAATGATCAGGAACAGGATGCCGTAGATCCAGTAGTGATAGTGCGCAATGAGCTCGGAGAGATGGCGGTCGAGATGCAGGACGAAATCGATGAACCAGTGAATGAGATCCATGGGAGCGCTGCGCGTAGTGCCTTGTGAGGTGGATGAAGCGTGGCCGGGCCGGAACCGTTACACATTACCGCCGTGCTTTCACTGATTTTCTGCCTGGCCGGCCGCAGCCCCCAGCCTGTCGAAGAGTCGCGACAGATCCGTTTCCACGATCAGTGCGGCTGCGTGCCGCGGCCGCAGAAAACCCTCCGACTGACAGTGATCGATGAACGCAACCAGCGAGTCGTAGTAGCCATCCTGATTGAGCAGTCCGCAGGGTTTGCGATGCAGGTCGAGCTGCGTCCAGGTCCAGGCCTCGAACAGCTCATCCATCGTGCCGATGCCGCCCGGCAGAGTCAGGAAGGCATCGGACAGGTCACCCATCAACTGCTTGCGCTGGGCCATGGTCTGGACGACATGCAGCTCGGACAGTCCGGTGTGTCCGACCTCCTTGTCCAGCAGCAGCTGCGGAATGACGCCGACGGCGCGCCCGCCTGCCTGCAGCACTGCGTCCGCGACTGCGCCCATCAATCCCACCCGACCGCCGCCGTACACCAACGTGCAGCGTCGCTCGGCGAGCAACCGGCCCAGATCGCGAGCCACTTCGAGGTAGCGAGGATGGTTGCCAGGGCTCGAGCCACAGAACACACAGACGGATTTCATGGCTGACATTCTAGCGTCATGGTCGTTATGTAACGTGTGAGCGGTGTCGCCCTAAGGCAACCCGGAAAGGGACATTGAGGGGAAATACCGCACCACGCAGCCGCAAAAGCAGCCTGCGTCCGCGCAAGTGAGAGACACCGCGCAGTTTCTTATCTGCGTATGCGGCACAGCAACAGCGCACAACTTTCAGGGCTAAAGCGCATTCGCCCGTGCCCGATACTTCTATCGAATGCAGCGCGCTTTCCGCCAATGATCCATTGAACATATGCAAGGCACTTACTCCCCCTGGCTGGTCTGTCTTTCGATAGCCGTCGCCGTCGTCGTTTCCTACACGGCGCTGAGTCTGGCCTCGCGCGTGGCCGTAGCGCGAGGTCGCTCGGCTATCGCCTGGCTCGTCGGTGGCGCGACCGTCATGGGGATCGGTATCTGGTCGATGCATTTCATCGGCATGCTGGCGTTCTCCCTGCCCATCGCACTCACCTACGACCTTCCGATCACCGCTGCCTCGCTCGGCATCGCGATCGCCGTCTCCGCATTCGCCCTGACCATTGCCGCCCGCGATTCGCTCAGCCTGGCCCGGCTGTCGCTGAGCGCGATCCTGCTCGGCGCTGGCATTGCATCCATGCACTACACGGGAATGGCCGGCATTCTGATGGTGCCGGGCATCACCTACGATTCGGCGCGGTTTGCCGGATCCGTCGGTATCGCGATCACCGCGTCGTTCGTGGCGCTGTGGCTGGTATTCCATCTGCGCCACGGCAACTCCAGACAGGCCACCCTGACTCGCAGCGCCGCCGCCATCGTGATGGGCCTTGCCATCGCGGGCATGCACTACACCGGCATGTCGGCCGCCAACTTCGCCGCCGGATCGTACTGTCTGCCCGGTGCACGCCTCGACAACGCCTGGTTCGGTATCGCGCTCGCCCTGCTGGCCATGGGCGTCATGATCATCACCCTGCTGACCGTGGTGTACGACATCTGGATGCAGCAGCAGAGCGAACGAGTCGATGAATTGCAGACGCAGCGCCTGAACTCGAGCCGCTCCGATGCGCTCACGGGCCTTCCCAACCGGGTCGCGCTGGTGGACGCGGCCGAAGCCGCGATTCTCAAGGCCCGGAAAAAGAACACCCAGCTCGCCCTGCTGGTGCTCGATGTCGATCGCCTCAAGTCCATCAACGATTCGCTTGGTCACCATGCCGGCGACGAAATGCTGCTGGAACTGGCGAGCCGACTGCGCGGTGTCCTGCGGCACAACGACACGCTGGCGCGCCTCGCCGGCGACGAGTTCACGATCCTGGTGACGGAGCTGCGCAGTGCGAGCGACGCCGAAGCGGTCGCGGAGAAGGTACTCGACTCGCTGCGGCAGAACCTCGTCGTCGACGGCGTCGAAGTGCAACCGTCGGTGAGCATCGGCATCAGCACCTTTCCGCTCGATGGCGAAAGTTTCGAAGTGTTGCTGCGTCGTGCGAACGCCGCGATGCGCTACACGAAGGACGCCGCACGGGGCGGCTATCGTTTTTACGCCTCAGAGATGAGCTCGTTCACGGACGATCGTCTGGCGCTCGAAGCGGAATTGCGCCGCGCCATCCACAACGGCGAACTGGAGCTGCACTACCAGCCGAAGGTCGACATCGCGAGCAATCGTGTGCGCAGCTGCGAAGCACTGATCCGCTGGCGGCATCCCACGCGCGGCCTGATCCCGCCAATGGTATTCATCCCGGTGGCAGAAGAAACCGGGCTCATCATGCCGCTCGGCGAATGGGTGCTGCGCGAAGCCTGCCGTCAGGTGCGCCGCTGGATCGACGCTGGCATGCCGCCCGTGCGCGTCGCCGTCAATCTCTCGCCGAAGCAGTTCCGCCAGGCTGACCTCACGTCGATCGTGAAATCCGCACTGGCGGAGGCCAACATCGAACCAAGCTTCATCGAACTGGAACTGACGGAAAGCTCCGTCATGCACAACCCGGAGAAATCTGCGGAAACGCTCGCGGCCCTGAGTGCGATGGGTTCGCACATTTCCATCGACGATTTCGGCACGGGCTATTCGAGCCTGAGTTATCTGCGGCGCTTTCCGCTCGACAAGCTGAAGATCGATCGCAGTTTCATTCGCGACCTGATGAAAAACGCGGACGACGCGTCGATCGTCAAGGCCATCATTTCACTGGCCCACAGCCTGCGTCTGCGCGTGGTCGCTGAAGGCGTGGAGAGCGCGGACCAGCTCGACTTCCTGCGCCAGCTGGGTTGCGATCAGTACCAGGGATTCCACTGCAGTCCGGCCGTGGTGGCGGATGATTTCGCTGCGATGCTCATGCGCCAGCGCGCGGATCGACCCGAACTCACCGAAGCGGACATGCTGCGTACACACAGCCGATTGGCTGTCTTCACGCCGGAGCCGGCCCGCTGAGGGTGAGGAATCTCGGGCATGAGGAGAAAAAAGAATTTCACACAGAGAGTTAAGAACGGCTTTCTGCTCGAATCTCTGTGAACTCTGTGTGAAATCCTGGCTCCGGCCGCCTCTCTCCCCCTCTGCTAGAAATCGTCGTGCCGCCGGCCGCCCCGGTGACGACGCTCCGTGCCGTTCCAGTACGGTTGTATCGTCCCCAGTTCACCGCGACGCCGCGGACCTGCGCGGCGATCCTCATGATGCCGGAATCGACAATCGCACTGCGCCGCGTCGCACGTGGGCAGCGGCAGGCGCGGCGCCTGGCTGGACAGCAGCCGCAATCCTTTGAAAGCCCGCGTGGCTGCACAAGCGTTTTTGCCGGGAATGATGGAGACGGCGCGATACGGACTCGACGGGATGGACGGCCCTGGCTTACCCGCCCGCTTGCGTGGTTTGAACAACGCAAGAAGGGGTCGCCACAGGGACTTGGACGCCATCGATCTACTCGCTGCGGGGATGCGGCCGGCTGCGCGGCGACGCGCGCAGCTGATGAACCCGCCAAGGAGAGACTCAGCGAGAATGGCGCAAGAGTAGCGTTGCGACCATCGGATCAACAGACGACGCCGCATGGCGACGTCATCCAAAAAAGTACGATCAGGCGCGCAGGCTTCGCAGGAAAGCGCCGGGATCTTCACCGCGCTCGATGACTTCGACCAACGCCGACCCCACGATTACGCCGTCGACGTGGGGCGCCATCTTCGCCACCTGCTCGCGGCTGCGAATGCCGAAGCCCGCGCACACGGGAGCCGCGGAAATTTTCTGCACATTCGAAAAATAGTCGAGCACGTCCTGCGGCACAGCAACGTTCTTGCCGGTGGTTCCAGTCATGGTGACGCCGTAGAGAAAGCCACTCGTGTTGCCGGCGAGCAAACGTACACGCTCGATCGGCGTCACCGGTGTCACGAACTGCACCAGCGCAATGCCGTGCGCCTCGAGCGCGCTGCGCAGTTCAGCGCATTCCTCGTAAGGAAGATCCGGCACGATGAAGCCGCTGATGCCTGCTTCGGCTGCGGCCTGCGGCAGCTTGTCGATGCCGTACGCCAGCAGCGGATTGAGATAGCTCATCAGAAGATACGGCGCGCGCGGTCTTGGGTTCATCTGCGTGAGGAACGTGAGAATCCATCTCAGCGACACCCCCTGATCCAGAGCCACCCGGCTGGAGCGCTGAATCGTCGTGCCGTCCGCCATCGGATCGCTGAACGGCACACCGAGCTCGACGACGTCGGCGGCATCGGCCACCTGGTGGAGGAGTTCGGCGAATCCTTCGCGCTGCGGGAACCCGGCGGTGATGTAGGCAATGATGGCGGGATTGCCTTTGGCCTTCGCGGCGCGAATCGCGTCGCTGATCGTGCTGCCCGTGCTCATCAGATCAATCCCTTCAGCAATGTCTTCTGCAACGTCGGCATGTCTTTGTCACCCCGGCCGGAGAGGCATATCAGAATCCGCTTGCCCGGATTTTCTTTCGCATAACGACGGGCGCCCGCCAGTGCATGCGAGGATTCGATTGCCGGCAGAATGCCTTCGGCCGCACAGCACTCCGCCAGCGCATCGAGCGCGTCGTCATCGTTGACGGCTTCGTACTTCACGCGACCGATCGTGGCGAGCAACGCATGCTCTGGTCCGACACCGGGATAATCGAGACCCGCCGACACGGAATGCGTGTCCTGGATCTGGCCGTTCTCGTCCTGGAGCAGCAGCGAATACGTGCCCTGCAATACACCGGGCGTGCCGTGGGAAATCGAGGCCGCGTTCTGACCCAGCCCGCTACCGAGTCCACCGGCTTCCAGACCCAGCAGCTCGACGCTGCGATCCTTGACGAAGGGATGGAACAGGCCGATCGCGTTCGATCCACCGCCGACACAGGCCACGGCGATGTCCGGCAACTTGCCGGTCGCCGACACGATCTGCTCGCGCGCCTCGCGTCCGATCACCGATTGCAGTTCACGCACGATGTACGGATACGGATGCGGACCGATGGCCGAGCCGAGGCAGTAGTACGTGCCGTTCGGATCGGAGACCCAGTCGCGCAGGGCTTCATCGACTGCCGCACGCAGCGTCTTGTCGCCGCTGGTGACCGGCACGACCGTCGCGCCAAGCAACTTCATGCGCCCGACATTCGGTGCCTGCCGCTCCATGTCCACGGCGCCCATGTAAACCGTGCACGGCATACCGAGCCGCGCGCAGGCTGCAGCCGATGCCACGCCGTGCTGGCCCGCACCGGTTTCCGCGATCACCCGCTTCGCGCCGAGCTTTTTCGCGAGCAGCACCTGGCCGATGGAGTTGTTGATCTTGTGCGCGCCGGTGTGGGCGAGATCCTCCCGCTTCAGCCACACATCAGCGCCCCAGCGTTGCGACAGGCCACGTGCATGCGTGAGTGGTGTCGGGCGACCGACCCAGGTCTTGAGCTCCGCATGGAATTCGGCGAGGAAATCGCCGTCGCGCAGGTAGCGATCGACGCCCACCTGCAAACGATCCAGCGCCGGCACCAGCGTCTCGGGGACGAAGCGTCCACCAAATGGACCGAACCGCCCGGCGGCGTCGGGGTACGCATCCTTCATCACGGCAGCCAGCACCGCCTGCACATCGATCGACTTCACGTCCGCTTTCATTGACCTGCTCCGCTCTGCGCGGCTCGCGCCGCACGCACAAATTCCATGATCCTGCCCGCATCCTTGATGCCGGGCGCACTCTCGACGCCGCTACTCACATCGATGCCGTACGGGCGCACCGTACTCACGGCCTGCACGACGTTCGCCGCGTTCAGTCCGCCGGCGAGTACCAACTCGGTACGAATCGCGAGTGCTGCGGCTGCGTTCCAGTCCGCCGCAATGCCGGCGCCGCTCACCGGGCCTTCGAACAGCATTCGTGTCGGCAGCGGCTCGGGGAACGACCGGCCGGCACGTACCACGGGTACCACCTGCAGTCCATCAGGAACGATCAGCCCACGCAGATCCTCGGCGTCGGTCTGCAGGATGTCCGGGCGAAAGACCCGCCACACTTCATCGACCAGCGACTGCACCGGATGCTGCATGACGGCGACTCGCGGAATGCGGATCGACAACCCGTCGATCAACTCCGCCGCGCGCTGGGCCGTCACCTGTCGTTTCGATGGCGCAAATACGAAGCCGATGGCGTCGGCACCGGCTGCGATCGCCGCTTCAATGCTGTCCCGGGAAGTGAGCCCGCAGATCTTGATCCACAGGCTCATGCGCGCGAACAGACAAGCGTTCGCGGGGCGGACCTGCTCATTCGTCGTTCCCGGTGGCGATACGAATCTGCCGGGCTCGTGTGGCCATGGCGCGCTCGCGACCCGCAGCCAGCATGCTGCTCAGCATTTTTTGCGGATTGTCCGAATTCATCAGCGTGGTGCCGACCAGCGCGACCTGGTAGCCGATATCGACCACCGATCGGACATCGCCGAGCGAACCGACGCCGCTCTCCGCGACATGCGCGTAGCCTGGCGGCATCTGATCGATGAGCTCCGCCAGCCGGCCGAGTTCGACCGTGAGTTTCTCCAGGTCGCGGCAATTGAGGCCGACGAGAATGCGCTCGTCATGTGCCTTGCGCAGCGCCAGCACGTCATGCGCGGTCTGGAGATCCATGGCATCGAATGCTTCGAGCAGCACGAACATCTTGAGCATCGCGGCGCAGTCGAGCAGTTCCGTGATGCGGCTGCGATCGAGCATGCGCACGATGACGAGCACGCCACCGGCGCCCGCGGCGCGCGCCTCCATCACCTGGTAGGGATCCACGAGGAAATCCTTGCGCATCGCCGGGATCTTGTGCGGCTCGAGAATCGCCGCGGCCTGCGCCAGATGTTCGAGCTTGCCGCCGAAGCGCGAAGGTTCCGTCAGCACCGACACAGCGCAAGCGCCGCCTTGTGCGTAGCTGTGCACGCGCGCTTCGACGCCGGTCGTGTGCCCCGACAAGTCACCCGCCGACGGCGAGTGCAGTTTGCATTCGGCGATGATGTCGAAGCTTTCAGGGCACAGCTTCAGTCGGGGCGGCGGCGGCAGATCCGACACGCGCGACCACAGCGCCTGTTCGGATTCCTTCGCACGCGCCTGTTCGAGCCGCGCGAGGCTCGTTTGCGTCATTTCTGTCAGCAGACCGGTCATGGGTATGTCACGCGTGAGCAGGAAGGGATGGCATTCATCGGCGTTGACCGAAGGCGGTGATTTTTTCCAGGACGATGCGGCCAGCACCGCTGTCGATTGCATCGCCGGCCATGCGCGCCGCCTCGCGAGGCGACTGTGCCTTGCCGAGCAACTCCAGAACAAGTGCGGCTTGCAACACGATGGCGGCACGGTGCGGCCCGCGATCCCGGCCTTCCAGGACAGCGCGCAGGTGCTGCGCGTTGTGCGTTGCGTCGCCGCCCTTGAGATCTTCTGCGCTGCAGCGAGGCAAGCCAAACTCTTCGGCGCTGCGCTGCTGGCGCGTGACTTGTCCGGGACGCACGTCGAACAGCTCGAACGGACCCACGGGGGTCGCCTCGTCCCAGCCGGAATCACCGTGCACGACGAACGTGCGTTCGATCGGCATGCCGCTCAAGGCGTCCGCCATCAGGGCGGCGGCATCGATGTGATAGGCGCCGATCAGGTGATACGGCGGCGCCGCCGGATTCAACAATGGCCCGAGCACGTTGAAGACCGTACGCACGCCCAACGCCTGCCGGATCGGCATGATGGTTTTCATTGCGGGATGAAAGTGCGGCGCGAAGAAGAACGTGAATCCGGTCGCGGCCAGGCACTCGCCCGAGGCGACTTCATCGAGCGGCAACGCCAGTCCCAGCGCACGGATCACATCGGCGCTGCCGCTGCGACTCGAGATGGAACTCGTGCCGTGCTTGGCGACGCGAATGCCCATGGCTGCTACCAGAAGCGCGGCCCCGGTCGACAGATTGAAACTGCCGGAGCCATCACCTCCGGTACCGACCATGTCGACCAGCGGCGATCCTTCGGGCAGTACCGGCCGACGTGCGAGTCCGCGCATCGTCGTCGCGAAGCCGCGCAGTTCATCAGCCGTCACTCCCTTCATGCGCAGTGCGGTGAGCAATGCACCCGCCATCGCCGCAGGCGTATCGGGATCGGTCAGCGCCACGAGCAACTGCGATGCTTCGCTTTCGCTCAGGTGACGGCGATCGAGCAACTGTTCCAGTGTGTCGCGTAACGTGGTCATGACTGCTGCTCGCGCTTGCCGGAGGTCAGCTTGAGGAAGTTGCCCATCAGCAGCGGGCCCTGCGGCGTGAGCACGCTTTCCGGATGGAACTGCACGCCTTCGATCGCGAGAGTGCGGTGACGAACGCCCATGATCTCGCCTTCCTCCGTGCGGGCCGTCACTTCCAGTATGTCCGGCATGGACTGCGGTTGCGCAATCAACGAATGGTAGCGACCCGCTTCGAACGGCTCCGGCATGTCGGCGAACAACGCATGTCCATCGTGATGGACCAGCGACGTCTTGCCGTGCATCAGTCGGCCGGCGCGCACGACCTTGCCGCCGAAGACTTCGACCAGCGACTGATGTCCGAGGCAGACGCCGAAGATCGGCACGTCACCGGCGAAGGCCTCGATCATCTTCATCGACACGCCCGCCTCGTGCGGCGTGCCAGGCCCTGGCGAAATGCACAGGTGCGAGGGCTCGAGTGCACGGGCTGCTTCGATCGTGATCTGATCGTTGCGATGCACGAGCACGTCCGCGCCGAGCACCATGAACGCCTGCACCAGGTTGTAGGTGAAGGAATCGTAGTTGTCGACGAGCAGCAGGCGCGGCTTGTTCATGGCAGTGCTCACAATCCTTCCTCCGCCATCGCCAGTGCGCCGCGCACGATGGCGCTTTTCGCCAGCACTTCCTGATATTCCATCTGCGGCACGCTGTCGGCGACGATGCCGGCACCGGCCTGATAGCTGTAGGTATCGCCGCGAAACACCACCGTGCGAATGGTGATGGCCTGGTCCATGTCGCCGCCGGCTCCGAAGTAACCGACGGTGCCGCCATAGAAGCCCCGGCGCACGGGTTCGAGTTCATCGATGATTTCCATCGCACGGACTTTCGGCGCACCCACCAGCGTGCCGGCAGGAAAAGCCGCAGCAAACAGATCGAATGCATCCTTGCCCGGCGCCAGCTGACCATTGACGCCGCTGACGATGTGCATCACGTGACTGTAGCGTTCGATGTGTCGATACGGCTTCACGTGCACGCTGCCTGCCTGCGCCACGCGACCGAGATCGTTGCGGGCGAGATCGACCAGCATGACGTGCTCGGCGTTTTCCTTTGGATCCGCCAGCAGTTCCTGCTGCAGCGCCTCGTCCTGCACCGCGTCCTGACCGCGCGGTCGCGTGCCGGCGATCGGCCGCATCTGTGCGACGCCGCTCGACAGTTTCACCAGAGCCTCGGGCGACGAACCGACGATGACGCAGTCACCGAGTTCGCAGTAATACATATAAGGAGAGGGATTCAGCAGCCGCAATGCCCGGTACGCTTCGAACGGCTCGAGACTGCACTGCCCGGCGAAACGCACCGACAGGACGAGCTGGTACACATCACCAGCGGCGATGTATTCCTTCGTGCGTGCGACGTTCTGCAGAAACTCCGCTTCGCTGAGGCTGCCGATGGCCGGCGAATAGCTGATGCGTTTGTCGGAGGCCGGCACCGGGCCACGCAGCGCCCGGATGACTTCCTTGCGCAGCGCGAGGCGCTCGCTTTCCGTTCCTGCGTGCAGCAGCGCGACGCCGCGGGTCAGATGGTCAAAGACCAGCATCGATTGCGGGGCCAGATAGTGCGCATCCGGCGTCGATTCGATCGTGCGGGCGCGGCTGGGCAGCTTCTCGAAGTAACGCACCAGATCGTAGCCCGCCGCACCGACCAGGCCCCCCGGCAGCGGGACACCTGGGATCTGCGGCTGCGGCTGCGGCGCTTTGGCCAGTGCCGCACGCAACGCCTCGAGCAGTTCCTGCTGATTGCGCGGCGTCGCCGTCGTCTTGCCATCCACCGTCAGGCCGCGCTCGTCGAGGCGCACCTCGAGGCAGTCGCCGAAGCCGATGAACGAGTAGCGCGCCAGGCGCTCGCCGCCCTCGACGCTCTCCAGCAGGAAGCGCGGACGGAACGGCTTGAGCTTCATGTAGGCCGACACCGGGGTGTCGAGGTCGGCGGCGATGTCGAACGGGGGTTTCATAACTTCAGGTGAGCGGTGATTCCGTGATCAGGCGATGACAGCAACTGCATTGCTCCTATGCCTTATCCATCCATCACAACATCACTTTCCTCCAGGCAACAAAAAACCCATCCCGGCTATTCGCTCGGAGATGGGTTTGCGGGTTCTTCAGCAGTCTTTTGTTAAGCGCAGCGCGATCCAGCAGCCCTCTCCTAGGAGAGCCGCCACCACCAACCATGAGCACGAGTGCGCGTATACATTGGCCGGGAGTATTACCGGGGGCCCGCGAAGGAGTCAAGGGAAGAGGGAAGGTGACGGGAGTGACGAAAGTCATGCAAGTGACGCGGATTCCAGGCTCCCGGACTTCTGACCTTCGCCTGCCTCCTGACCCTCGACACTTGCGTCACTTTATCAGCCTCAGATTCAGCGGATACCGGTACGCCACGCCTTCGCTCGCCTTCACGGCCGCGATGATGATGAACACCAGGTCGGCGAGACCCAGCACGAGCAGCAGCAGGAAGCCGATGGCCACCAGCATCAGGATCATGCAGACGATGGCGGCGAGGAACACCGTGATCTGGAAGTTGAGCGCTTCCTTGCCCTGATCGTTCACGAAGGGCATTTCGTCTTTCTTGACCAGCCAGACGATCAATGGCCCGAGTATGCAGCCGATGCCAGTGACCAGACCCAGCAGTGCACTGAGATGTGCGCCTACCGCCCAGTTGCGTTCCTGTGCGCTCGGCAAGGAAGCGGGTGCCTGGTTCATAGCGTCTCTCCGTACTGGCCGCCGCGGCAACGTGTGCCAGAATACCTCAAACAAAACGCCGGTCCCCCATGAAACTCCAGCAACTGCGCTATCTCGCGGCCGTCGTCCAGAACGGACTCAACATCACCGCTGCCGCAGAGAAACTGCACACCTCGCAACCGGCCGTGAGCAAGCAGATCAAGCTGCTGGAGGATGAACTGGGATTTCGCATTTTCGTACGCAGCGGCCGCACGCTGACGAAAGTCACGCCCGCCGGCCAGCATGTCGTGGATCGTGCGGTACGCGTGCTGCGCGAAGTGCAGAACATCAAGGGCATTTCCGACGAGCACAAGGACGAAGACCGCGGCACGCTGGCGATCGGCACGACACACACACAGGCCCGTTACGTACTGCCGGCGGTGATCCAGCAGTTCCGTTCGCGTTTTCCCAACGTGAAACTGAATCTGCATCAGGGCACGTCGGAACAGATTGCCGACATGGCAGCGCTCGATCGCGTCGACTTCGCCATTGCCACCGGTTCCGAACAGCTGTTCAGCAACCTGGTGCTGCTACCGGCTTACCACTGGTACCGGCACATCGTCGTGCCGCTCGATCATCCGCTCGCCTCGGTCAAGAAGCCTACGCTGAAGCAGGTCGCGGCCTATCCGATCGTGACGTATGTCTTCAGCTTCACCGGTCCTTCGTCGCTGCAACAGCTGTTCAGCAAGGCGGGATTGACGCTCAACGTCGCGCTGACCGCTCGCGATGCCGACGTGATCAAAACCTATGTCCGGCTCGGACTCGGTGTCGGCATCGTGGCAGACGTCGCCGTCGATGCGCGCGAGGATCGCGACCTGGTCGCGATCGATGCCTCGCATCTGTTTCCCATGCAGACCACATGGATCGGCTTCTCACGCGGCGGCCTGCTGCGCCGGTACATGTACGACTTCCTGCAGCTGTTCGCCCCGCACTTGAATCGCCGCCTGGTCGATCGCGCCATGGCCGCGGATACGCAGCAGGACGTGGCGGCGCTGTTTGCGGATGTCAAAGTGCCTATGAGATGAGGCAGGAGGCAAACTGGCCGACTGGCCAACTGGTCGGCTGGCCAGAGTAGGAGAAGAGCCGCAGCAGGTTGCTTGCCAGTTGGCCGGTTAGCCAGTCGGCCAGTTCGCCGGCGAAGCTTCCCTCACGGCGCATAGATCTGATCGAACATTCCGCCATCCGCGAAGTGGGTCTTCTGGGTTTTGCCCCAACCACCGAAGTCGGCAATCGTCACCAGCTTCAATGCCGGGAACTGGCTGGCGTATTTCGCGGCGACCTGCGGATCGATCGGGCGATAGAAATTCTTCGCGATGATCTCCTGCGCGGCGGGGCTGTACAGATGCTGCAGATATTCGGTTGCCGCATCGCGCGTGCCGCGTCGGAGCACCACCTTGTCGACCACGGCCACCGGCGGTTCCGCGAGGATACTCAGTGACGGCATGACGATCTCGACCTTGTCGGCACCGAGTTCCTTGATCGACAGGTAGGCTTCGTTCTCCCAGGCCAGCAGCACATCGCCGAGTCCGCGCTGGACGAACGTCGTGGTCGCGCCGCGTGCGCCCGTGTCGAGCACCGGTACGTTCCTGTAGAGCTTGCGCACGTAGTCCTTCGCGCTCGCTTCGCTGCCACCCGGCTGTTGCAGTGCCCATGCCCAGGCAGCGAGGTAGTTCCAGCGCGCGCCACCCGAGGTTTTCGGGTTCGGCGTGATGACCGCGATACCGGGCTTCGCCAGATCACCCCAGTCCTTGATGCCCTTGGGGTTGCCCTTGCGGACCAGGAACACGATGGTCGACGTGTACGGCGAGCTGTTGTGAGGCAGACGCGATTGCCAGTTCACCGGCAGCAGCTTGCCGTTGGTCACCATCGCATCGATATCGCCTGCGAGCGCGAGCGTCACCACATCGGCGGGCAGTCCGTCGATCACAGTGCGGGCCTGCTTGCCCGAACCGCCGTGCGATTGCCTGATGGCAATGTCGTCGCCGGTTTTGGCCTTCCAGTACCGCGCAAATTCCTTGTTGTAGTCCTCGTACAGCTCGCGGGTCGGATCGTAGGACACGTTCAGAAGCGTCGTCGTCGCAGCCTGGGCGGCGGTGCCCGCCATCATCGTGGCTGCGAGCGCGAGGCTGGCAAGAAGGGCTCGCCGGGTAAGTGTGCATGAGCTCATGGTGGACTCGGGAATGTTGGCGCAGGACGCGCTGCTTCAGCCTGCAGGAGCTGTGTGATCAGCGTATGACACAAATGGAAAAGGGGCTGCGCCGCGGCAGCCCCTTTTGTTTACCCGGCTGGCGATCGTGATCAGAACGACGCTCGCACGGTCAGTCCGTAAGTACGCGGATCGCCGGGCTGGCCGATCACGAGACCGGTGCTGCCCGATTGCGTCGACAGGTAATCGAAGTACTCCTCATTGAATGCATTGCGGACCCAGCCGTAGATCTGCCACCCCTGGCCGACATTCACGCCTGCACGCAGGTTCGCGAGTGAATAACCATCGATGTCGGTGTAGATCGAGCGCGACGGATTCGACGAGAACTTCGAACGATACAGTCCGTCGAACGCGAAGAAAGCGCTGCCATTGCTGCCCAGCGCCGGGAGCGGCAGTTCGTATTGCACACCGTACGAGGCCGAGATCTTCGAGATACCCGGCAGCCACTGGCCGGAGATATCGCAGGACGGCGGGCTGAAGCCGCCTGGCGTACCCGGTGCGCTCGGCGGATTGGCGACCGACGCCGCGGTTCCGCCCGCGAGCTCCGGCGGGCATGGAGCATCGGGGAAGCTCGTGTATTCATGATCGTTGTAGGCGCCGTTCGCATACAAGGTCAATCCGGCGACAGGCGTCGTCGACAGATCGAGTTCGACGCCGCGCACGCGAACCTGCTGCGCATTGGCGAGATAGCCGCGGATCACATTGGCCTGACTGTTGGTCACCGTCGCCTGGTAGTCGTCGATCTGGGTCCAGAACGCGGCGACGTTGGCGGTGAGCTTGTTGCCGAGCCATTGCGTCTTGAGACCCAGCTCGTAGTGACTCACGGATTCCGGCTTCACGGTCTCGACGGCGGTGATCGGCTGGTTGTTCGCATCGAGGGGCAGGCCCGACAGGTTGATGCCGCCGGACTTGAACGTGCGCGCATACGTGCCGTACGCAAGGATGTTGTCCGCCAGGTCGTAGCCGACCGTGAAATCGCCGGACACGTTGGTGTCGTCGAACTCCGGCGTGTAGTTCTGCGGAGCCAGCACACCGAGCTGCGCGGCCGTCAGCGGCGTATTGGTGGAATTCGTCACTCTCGCGATGTACTTGCCTTCCTTCTTGTCGTAGTTGAAGCGCAGACCGGGCTGCACCCGCAGATCGTCGGTGACGTGCCAGGTGAGCTGGCCGAAGGCCGCAGCGCTGGTGTTCTTGAGGCCGATCTCGTTGTCGGCGCGCAGGCCGTCGAGAATGGCGGGGTTGTTGGCGTTGGCACCGCTCAGCAGCCAACGGCTCGCGTAGGGTCCTTGCACCTGCACGCCCGCCGTATCGACCGTCTGATAGAAGCCATACACGCCGACGACGTAGTCGATCTTGTCGCCCGACGCGGCGTACCTGAGTTCCTGCGACCACTGCCGCTGCTCGGAAGGATTCTCCGAAACCGTCGTGATCGGCAGACCGATGAAGTCGCGATCGTTCTTCGGACCCCAATCCCACTTGCGATAGGCCGACACGGACGTCAGCCGGCCCGGGCCCACATCCCATTCCACCAGCACGGAGCCGCCGCCGAAGCGCTGCTCGGCCGACAATTCCGCATCGACATCGGTGAGGCGGTCGAATGGATCACGGCTCGGTGGAGCGTAATTTCCGGAGGCGGCGGCGAGTGCAGCGTATTGACGGGCGAGCGGACGCTGTGTCGAGCCTTCGCGCACATAGAGCGTGCCGAAACCCAGCGGATCCGAATGGGTGTAGTCGGCCGAGAACGTGATGTTGAGATCGTCGGTCGCCCGCCAGAGCAGCTGACCCTTGAAGCCCAGGTTGTCCTGTTCGTTGATGTGCTTGCCCGTCGTCACGTTGTAGATCGTGCCGTCGCGGTTGGTATAGGACGTACCGATGCGGAACGCGAGCTTGTCGTCGACCAGCGGACCGGAGACCGAGGCCTTGCCCTGTACGAGACCGAGGTTGCCGTACGTCACTTCGGCGCGGGCTTCCGGCGTGAAGCTCGGCTTGCGCGAGGTCACGTTGATGGCGCCGGCCGTCGTGTTCTTGCCGTAGAGCGTGCCCTGCGGTCCGCGCAGGACTTCGATCTGATCGACATCCAGGAAGTCGAACGTCGCCGTGGCGCTGCGTGCGTAGTACACCTGATCGATATAGATGCCGACACCCTGCTCGATGCCGTCATTGGTGAGACCGAATGGCGCACCGAGACCGCGAATCGTGGTGGCGGAGTTGCGCGGGTTGCTCGAATAGAACTGGATCGACGGCTGCAGCTGCTGCAGCTTGCCGACATTGAACGTGCCGGTGTTTTCGAGCGTGGCCGCGTTCACGACCGCGATCGCCAGCGGCACGTCCTGTACCTGTTCTTCGCGGCGACGCGCGGTCACCGTGATGCTTTCCAATGTAACGGACTGAGGAGAGTTCGCACCGTCGGCAGCCGCGTCTGCGAAGGCTGGGGTGCACAGCGCCGTGCTCAGTGCGACCGTAACAGCCGTGGCTACACCACCCCACATTTCTCGCGAACGCATATTGATTGTCCCTTGGATCTTCACGGTTATTGCGACGCCAGGATGCGTCCGCACGGGTGAAATCCTACGCAGAACGCAGTGAGGGTTCAGTCGCGATGGGGTAACAAACCGGTTATCGCAAAATGCGGTTCGGTAGAAGATGAGGACCGGGAGCGAAATTTGAGAGGCGCTCTGGCTAACGGGCTAACCAGCTCACGGGCTAACCGGCTAACTGGCTCACTGGCCGACTGGCCAGAAGAAGATCTCTATCTTCGACCGGCTACTCCTGGCCTGACCAGTTGGCCGGTTGGCCGGTTAGCCAGTGAGCCAGTTAGCCAGTTGGCCCGCCCGCCAGCCTCTCACTCATCGTCCTTGTTCTCTTCCGTCCGCTTCTTGATCTTCATCCACTCGCCCAGCTTCCTGAGATCGACCGGCTTGCGTGGCGCTGGGGGCGTGGGCGCCGTCGTTGGACCGGCCGGAGGACGGATCTTGCTGCCGACCGCGCGGGCGTTGTCGTACGGATTGAAGCCGCCGCTCTTGCCCCCACTTCCGGGCGCGGTTGAATTGTCGTAAGGATTGAAGCCGCCGCCTGGCAGCGCGGGCCGCTGCGCCTCTTCGGCTTGCTTCGGATCGAGCTGCGGGTGTTTCGCGGTCTCGGCGAGGGAGAGTTCGCCCAGGTCCAGTTTGCGCAGTCGCTGAGTCGTCATATCGCGCGTGTACACGCCCGTCTCGAGCTGCCATTCCCAGATCGGATTGCCGCGGGAGTCATAGGCGACGCGACCGGAGCGTTTGTCGCCGCCTTTTTCGCCAACGGCTGTCGGCTCAGTCTGCGTCTGATCGGATCCGGTTGAGTTCGGATCCTTTGGTTTATTCATCTGAAGAAATTCCCCCGTCGAACTCGCTGGATTCTGTTCCCGCGCAAAGGGCATTGCAATTGCGTGAGCCGTACTCAGATCGAGTAAGAGATACTGCGCCTGCAAGTTGCCCACAAGACCAACGATCCGATGAATCCCCGACGAGCCCGCCAACCCTCCGACAAGCCCGAGCTGGCGCGCGGCTTTCTGGGCGTGTTCGCCTACAGCCGGCGTGCGCTCGAACTGGTGTGGACCACCAGCCGCCCGCTCAGCATTGCATTGGCCGTTCTGACACTGCTGGCCGGCATTTTTCCCGCAGCCATCGCCTACGTCGGTGCGCTGATCGTCGATGCGGTGATTGCCGCCATCCAGGCCGCGCCCGCAGATCACGATGCTCTCACCTCGCATGCACTCACGCTCGTCGTGGCGGAAGGCCTGCTGGTGGCCGCACTGGCGGGCGCGCAACGTGGCCTGTCCCTGTGTCAGTCGTTACTGCGCGCCCAGTTGGGTCAGCGTGTAAATGCCATGATTCTCGAGAAGGCGCTCACGCTCGACCTGGCGCATTTCGAGAACTCGGAGTTCTACGACAAGCTGACACGTGCCCGACGCGAAGCATCGAGTCGCCCCCTGTCGCTGGTCATGCGCACGTTCGGCCTCGCGCAGAATGGGGTATCGCTGCTGAGTTACGCAACGTTGCTGATCCAGTTCTCCGGCTGGGCCGTCCTGGTGCTGGTGCTCGCGGGTCTGCCGGCCTTCCTCGCCGAGGCAAAATTCTCCGGCGCCGCGTTCCGCCTGTTCCTGTGGCGCTCACCTGAAACCCGCATGCAGCTGTATCTGGAAACGCTGCTGGCCCGCGAAGATCACGTCAAGGAGATCAAGCTGTTCGGCCTGGGTCCGCTGTTCCTGCAACGCTATCGCGACATCTTCCACAAGCTGTATCGCGAGGATCGCGACCTCACGGTCCGCCGCGATACGTGGGGCTTCTTTCTCGGACTGATCGGCACCGCAGCGTTGTACGGCGCCTATGCCTGGATCGCGCTCTCCGCCATCGCGCGGGCGATCACGCTGGGCCAGATGACGATGTACCTGATGCTGTTCCGCCAGGGGCAGTCGGCCGTGTCGGCCATTCTCTCGGCGGTCGGCGGCATGTACGAAGACAATCTCTACCTGTCGACGCTCTATGACTATCTGGAGACGCCGGTCGAGGAGAATGCCGGCACGACGGTGCGCGGCCCGCAACCGGACGACGGCATCCGCTTCGAGCACGTGGGCTTCACGTATCCCGGCGCGGAAACACCGACATTGGTCGACGTGAACCTGCACATCCGACCGGGCCAGTCGATGGCGCTGGTCGGCGAGAACGGCTCCGGCAAGACGACGCTGATCAAATTGCTCACGCGGCTGTACCAGCCGACTGTCGGCCGTATTCTTCTCGATGGTCAGGATCTGCGCGAGTGGGACGAGACGGCACTGCGCGATCGCATCGGCGTGATCTTCCAGGATTTCACGCGCTATCAGCTGCTGCTCGGCGAGAACATCGGTGCCGGCGATGTGCAGCACTTCAGCGATGAAGCACGCTGGCGCGAGGCCGGCGAAAAGGGCATGGCCACTGCCATCGTCGAATCATTGCCCGCAGGCTATCGCACGCCGCTCGGCAAATGGTTCAACGAGGGACGCGAACTGTCGGGTGGTCAGTGGCAGAAGGTGGCGCTGTCGCGAGCCTTCATGCGCTCGCGCGCCGACATCCTGGTGCTCGACGAACCAACGGCCGCCATGGACGCTGCCGCGGAAGCGACCATCTTCGAACACTTCCGCGCACTGACCCGGGATCGCATCGCCATACTGATCTCGCACCGCTTCTCCACCGTGCGCATGGCGGACCAGATCGTGGTACTGCAGGACGGCCGCATCGCCGAGCACGGCAGTCACGACGAACTGATGCAGCTCAACGGCCACTACGCGCACCTGTTCTCGCTGCAGGCGAAGGGATACAGATGAAGAAGGTTGATAGTGGATAGTTGAAAGTTGATAGTAACGCGCGTCGAAACTATCAACTTTCCACTATCAACTATTCACGAGCATGCGCACCTGGGCCGCTGACGCCATCCACAAGATCGAAGCCGACTTCAATCGCTCGGCCGATACGCACCTGATCCCGCTGCCGTTGCCGGGTTTTCCGGGCATCGATGTGTATCTCAAGGATGAGTCGAGTCATCCGACCGGTAGCCTGAAACATCGCCTGGCGCGGTCGCTGTTCCTGTATTCGCTGGCGAATGGCTGGTTACGGCACGACAGCACGGTGATCGAAGCATCCAGCGGCTCGACCGCCGTATCGGAGGCGTATTTCGCGCGATTGCTCGGCATGCCCTTCATTGCAGTCATGCCGGCGGCCACGTCACCGGAAAAGATCGCAGCCATCGAGTTTCAGGGCGGGCGCTGTCACCTGGTCGACGATCCGATGCAGATCTATGTCGAGTCGGCGCGGCTGGCACGTGAGACCGGCGGGCACTTCATGGATCAGTTCACCTTCGCGGAACGCGCGACGGACTGGCGCGCCAACAACAACATCGCCGAGTCGATCTTCAAGCAGATGGCGGAAGAACCGCAGCCGATTCCCGAGTGGCTCGTCTGCGGCGCGGGCACCGGCGGCACCAGCGCCACGCTCGGCCGTTATGTGCGCTATCGCCGCCATCGCACGCGCGTGCTATGCGCGGATCCGCAGAATTCCGTGTTCTTCGACTACTTCTCCGGCTCCCTGCAAAGTCGGCCGGATGCGTCGCTCACATTGCCTGGTGGCTCGCGCATCGAAGGCATCGGCCGGCCGAGAGTGGAAGCCAGTTTCATCCCGGGCTGCGTGGATGCGATGACGAAAGTGCCCGACGCACTGAGCCTCGCGGCCATGCGCTATATCAGTCGTCGGCTCGATCGACGCGTCGGTGGCTCGACGGGGACCAACTTCATCGGTGTCCTGACCCTTGCTCAGCGCATGCGCGCCGCGGGCGAGTCGGGCTCGATCGTCACGATCCTCTGCGACAGTGGCGACCGCTACTCGCACAGCTACTACAACCCGCAGTGGTACGAGACATGCCGTATCGCCGTCGGGGAGGCCGATGCGGCGCTGCAGGCAGCCCTGTCCGGTACGACCCTGGACACCGTCGATTTCGTCGCACGCTGAACTCAGTCCAGCGAGCGTTCGTATCGCGCGCATGCAGTCTGAGCCGAGCCGCAGCATCCGTCGCTGTCGGTAATTTCCCGCGGCGAGGTGACGCCTCCGTGCTCGCTGCGCCGTTTGTGTGTCACCGATATTTAGCCCGGCTGCGACCGAACCGTTACCGACTCGCTGCTACGCTTGGTGGTCGGTAGCTCCGTATTCAAACCTTTCCGACTCCGGAACTGCCGACAGTTTCACGTCGTTTCTGATCGCTACAAGCAGCGTCTGCGTCAATGCAGGCGGGATCGGCGGGCTTTCATACTCCACAGAGGGACACCCCATGCGCTGCTGGCTATTCTTCCACCGCGAGCTCGCCCCGGATGTGCCGGAGGCGCCGGAAGTGCAGCGCTTTCAGCAGGCTGCGTCACGGGCGGGTATCGACCTCAAGGTGTTGCAGCCGCGGCACTTCGACCTGGTGGTGGATTCGAAGGACAACTGGTCCGCGATCTACCAGGGCAAGGCCCTGCCCAAGCCCGACCTGATCATTCCCCGCACCGGCAGCGAAAGCGATTACTTCACGCTCGCCGTACTGCGGCATTTCGAGAAACAGGGCGTCGCGATGGTGAACGGCCCGGCCGCCGTCGAAGCCGTCGGCGACAAGTTGCAGACGCTGCAGATCCTGGCGGGCGCGGGATTACCCATTCCAAAGACCATTCTCGGCAAGTTTCCCATCGACGTCGACGTGGTCGAGCGCGAACTCGGCTTTCCGGTGGTGGTGAAGACCTTGAAGGGCACACGCGGCGACGGTGTGCTGCTCTGCGCGGATCGCGAGCAGTTCAACGATCTCGCCAAGCTGCTCGACGGGGCGAAGCCGGGTGCCGACTTCATCTTTCAGCAGTACATCAAGTCGAGTCACGGACGCGACGTGCGCGTGCTCGTGATCGATGGCAAAGCGGTCGCGGCCATGGAGCGACGCTCGGCGGACGGCAGCTTCAAATCGAACATCTCGCTCGGCGGGGTCGGTACCTGCTTCGATCCACCGGCGTCGATGGCGCAACTCGCCGGGCGCGTCGCGCAGGCGCTCGGACTCGACGTCGCTGGCATCGACATTCTTTTCGACGGCGACGGCTATCGCATCTGCGAGGCCAACTCATCGCCCGGATTCCAGGGACTGGAGAAAGCCTGTGGCATCAGCGTGCCCGATGCGATCTTCGACAGCATGCGGCACAAACTCGGCTTGCCTGCGCGCCCACGCGGCAGCTCGTGGCGTCGTTTCCTCAGCTCGTTGCGCCGGCCTTCGGCCAGCGTCCGACACTCGCAGTCAGCGAAGACCTGAATCCGCATCGGCCGCTTCCCTTGAGATGTGCTATGGCGCTGCACGTTGCGTGACTGCATCGCTTGTTCGCGCGTGAGTGGTTTGTTATTTGTGCCTCGAACGCCTGAGGGAAGAAGTGCTGAATGAGGATTTTGCATCTGGAGGACAGCGCCGGCGACGCGCTGATCATCGAGCGACGCTTGCACAAGGAAGGCATCCAGGCGGAATTCATTCCGGCGCGATCCCGCGACGAGTTTCTCAGGGCGCTGGATACGGGCGGCTTCGACGTGCTGATCGTGGACAACGGTATGCCGCGCCTCGATGCACGCGACGCGACGTGCCTGTCGAAATCCCGGTACGCCGACCTGCCGGTCATCGTGTGTTCCGGCGCGGCGCGCGATAGCGACGTTGCCGCCTGTCTGGCTGCAGGCGCGGATGACTACGTTCTCAAGGATCACATCTGGCAACTCGCCGCAGCCCTGCGGCGGGCCACCGCGGCGCGTACGGCGTCTACTGTCGACGATGCGCGCCACACTGCGGCCATGTCGCGCCTCGTGAGCGTCGTGCAGGACCTGTCGCTGGCGCGCGGACTGGATGCGATCGTGGAAATCGTCCGCCATGCGGCGCGCGAGCTGACGGGCGCCGATGGCGCGACGTTCGTGCTGCGCGACGGCGAGTGCTGTTACTACGTCGACGAGAATGCCATCTCGCCGCTGTGGAAAGGCCAGCGCTTTCCGCTGCAGGCCTGCATCAGCGGCTGGGCAATGCTGAACAGCCAGTCGGCCTTGATCCCCGACATCTATGAGGACGCGCGCATTCCCTGGGATGCATATCGTCCGACTTTCGTTCGCAGCCTCGTCACGGTTCCCATTCGTACGCACGCGCCGATCGGCGCCATCGGCAACTACTGGGCCTCGCACCACGAATGCACGGCCAACGAACTGATGCTGCTCCAGGCGCTGGCGAACACCACGGCGGTGGCGATCGAAAACGTGCAGGTGTACGCGGATCTCGAGCACAAGGTGCGGATACGGACGCAGGAACTGGAAAGAACCAATCAGGAACTCGAGGCCTTCACCTCGGCGGTTTCGCACGATCTGCGTGCGCCCCTGCGGGCGATCAACGCCGAAGTCGCACGCACGCGCATTCGCCCTGAAACTGCGATCGATGTCGACAAGGTGCAGGATCAGACGCGTCACATGAGCGACCTGATCGACAACCTGCTGCGCCTGTCGCGCTTCAGTCGTGCCGAACTGCAACTGGAGACGGTCGACATCACCGCGATCGTGCAGGCGGCGATCCAGCGCCAGCGCGCTACGGACCCGGAACGGGATGTCGAGGTCATCGTCGACCCGTGCGAACCGGTCATCGCCGACCGCGGTCTGCTGAGCGTGCTGATCGAGAATCTGGTGACCAATGCCTGGAAGTATTCCTCGAAGCAGGCTCACGCACGCATCGAGTTCCGCTCATTTGTCGATGAGCGCGGGCGTCGCGTCTTCTGCATCAACGACAACGGTGCCGGCTTCGACTCACGTTACGCCGACCGCCTGTTCAAGCCTTTCTCGCGCCTGCATGGCGCCAATGAATTCCCCGGCATTGGTATTGGCCTGGCCACCGTGCAGCGCATTGCCGAACGTCATGGCGGCAAGGTGTGGGCCGAGAGCGAAGTCGGTGCTGGCGCGAGGTTCTTCTTCACCCTCGGAACAGTTGATAGTTGATAGTGGAAAGTGGACAGTGGAAGGTGCAGACGGCGGGAGCGCGGAGCGCTTTCCGCTATCAATTTTCCACTATCAACTATCCACTAAACCCATGAGCCGTAACGCAATCAACGCACCCGGCGCCGCCGCGGTCGGTCCGTACTCGCATGCCGTCGAGGCCGCGGGCCTGGTGTTCTTCTCGGGCCAGACCCCGCTCGATCCGTCCACCGGCAAGCTCGTCACCGGCTCCATCGGCGATCAGACCGCCCAGTGCTTCCGCAATCTGTTCAATGTGCTGGAGGCCGCAGGCCTCACGCCGGCCGACGTCGTGAACGTGCAGGTGTATCTCACCGACATGAACGACTTCGCCGCGATGAACGAAGTGTACGCAACCCGATTCGCGAAGCCGTATCCCGCACGCACCACGATCGGTGTCGCGAGCCTGCCCATGGGCGCCCGCATCGAGATCGGCATGACCGCGCTCACACGCGGGGCGTACGCGGTGTAGTTGAAAGTTGAAAGTTGATAGTGGACAGTGGACAGTGGATAGCGAAAGCTCCGGTCCCTATCAACTATCCACTCTTCTTCATTTCGATCCAGCGCCTGATCTTCGCCTCCAGTACATCCATCGGCACTGCGCCGTCGCGCAACACCTGGCTGTGGAATTCCTTGAGATCGAACTTCGCTCCGAGGGCTGCTTCGGCTTCGCTGCGCATTTCGCGTATGCGGATCTGGCCGATCTTGTAACCGAGCGCCTGGCCGGGATTCGCGATGTAGCGCTCGACTTCGGCTTCGACGTCGCTGCGTGCCATCGACGAATTGTCGAGCATGTACTCGACCGCCCGTTCGCGTGACCAGCTGCGTGAATGCAGGCCGGTGTCCACGACCAGACGCATGGCCCGCAGCATTTCGTCACTCAGGCGGCCGTAGTACTGATAGGGATCGGTGAACAGGCCCATCTCCTTGCCGATCGACTCGGCGTACAACGCCCAGCCTTCGACATAGGCGGTGTAGTTGCCGCCGAAGCGGCGAAATTTCGGCAGGGCGGTCAGCTCCTGTTGAATGGAGATCTGGAAGTGATGACCTGGCGCGGCCTCGTGCAGCGACAGCGTTTCCATGCCGAACTTCGGCTGCGCTTTCAGATTGAACGTGTTCACGTAGAAAATGCCGGGGCGCGAGCCATCGGCCGATGGCGGCTGGTACATCGCCCCCGCCGCCGATTCGGCACGGAAAGCTTCGACCGGACGCACCTCGTAGTCCGCCTGCGGAAATAGGGAGAAGAATTTCGGCAGCACTGCGTCGATGCGACGCTTCACGTCCTGGTAGCCGGCAATCAGGTCATCCGGCTTCGTGTAATAAAACCGGGGATCGTCCTGCAGGTGCCGGAAGAAGCCATGCAGATCGCCTTTGAAGCCGACCTGCGTCTTCACCTGTTCCATTTCGCCGCGAATGCGCGCGACTTCCTCGAGACCCAGCTCGTGAATATGGTCCGGCGAGAAGTCCGTGGTGGTATTGGTTTTTACCAGGAAGGCATACCACTTCGCGCCGTCGGGCAATGCCGTCCAGGCCACGGTCGTGCGCGTGTGCGGCAGATAGTCGTCGCGCACGAAATCATGCAGGCGCTGATACGACGGATTGATGCGATTCACGATGGCGTCGCGATACGCCCGTTCGAGCCGCTGGCGATCGGCTGGCGCAAAGCTCTCGGGAAATTTGGCGATCGGCGAATAGAACAGGCTCTTCTGCGGATCGTCGACGATCAGCGCCGCGAGCTGGCCCTGCACTTTCTCCATGACGACGCGTGGCTGCACGATCTTTCTGGCGATGCCCTGCCGCATGTTCACGATCGCCTGATCGGACCAGGCGAGATAGTCGTTCATGCGCGCGAGAAAGCGCTCGTAGTCCTGCACCGTCTCGAAGGGCTGTGCATTGGTGGCGCTGCCGAGCAGGGGCATGAGCGTCGCGATGCTGAACATCTGATCGAGCGGCAGCAGTTCGCTGGGGAAGGCGGCGCCTTCGATGGCGATACGGCGCTCGTGAATGAAGATCTCCAGGCTGAGCCGGTCCTCGGCGGAGAGCGGCTGCGATTCGTACTTGAGCGCGGCGTCCAGATACTTGCGTTCGACATCCAGCGCTTCGGCGAGGTAGGCGGGTGAAAGGTAGTTCGGCAGTTGGTCGTCGTACCGATGATCGCCGATGAAGGTCGCCTGCAACGGATTGAGCTGCAGGGACCGTTCGAAGTAGTCGTCGAACAGTTTGCCCGGCGCCGGCGCGTCTGCCGCTACGGCATCACCGATCAGCCACAGCGAACACAACAGCAGCACGGCTCTGGTCATGGCAGGACTCGACGCAGGATGAGGCGCGAGAGCTTTGCATATCGCTTGCACCGGGAGAAGCCGTGCACCCGTGCGGTCCGTCGCAGCCATCCATCCGTCGGCCGATGCGCCGGCCGCTTGCCGCTTCGTCGCCGCCGCACGACAGCAGAACATCGGAGCCAACGGCCCGCACCGCTTTCGTCCTGATCATGCTGCCCAACAGCCGATGCGCGCGCGAATTACCGCAAGTGCATGAGGCTTGCTGGCGGCGGGCATGGCAAAATGGCCGCCATTCCCCGCTTTTCCCGTCTGACCCTTTCAAGGAGTTTCTGATGCGTCTTGACGCCGTCTCGATCGGCCGTGATCCGCCCCATGAAGTCAATGTGATTGTCGAAGTCCCCGTGGGCGGCGAACCGATCAAGTACGAAATGGACAAGGAGTCCGGCGCACTGGTGGTCGACCGTTTCCTTTATACGTCCATGCGCTATCCGGGCAACTACGGCTTCATTCCGCACACGCTGTCCGACGACGGCGATCCCTGCGACGTGCTGATCGCGAATCAGCGCGGCATCGTTCCCGGCGCGATCGTGGCCTGCCGCCCCGTCGGCGTGCTGCGCATGCAGGACGAAGCCGGCGGCGACGAGAAAATCGTTGCGGTGCCGGTGCCGAGGCTTACGCGACGCTACGAGACGGTCCACAACTACACGGATCTGCCCGACATCACGATCAAGCAGATCGAGCACTTCTTCCAGCACTACAAGGATCTGGAAACCACCAAGTGGGTGAAAGTGCTGGGCTGGGGCGATGCCGTCGAAGCACAGGGGCTGATCCTCGAAGCCATCGCGCGCGCCCAGGCAAAGAACCAGGCCGCCGGGAAATAGCGACGGTCATGGCGATCGCCACCCTGTTGCAGCGGGAGTCGATCAATGTGGTCGACTACCGTTGCAACGCGGGCCCGGACGATCGCCCGTTTCCGGAACAGCATCGGCAGTATTCGATCTCCTTCGTGCGCCGGGGCAGCTTCGGCTGCCACATCGAGGGCGAGCATTACGAACTCGTCGCCGGCTCGGTGTTCATCGGACATCCTGGCGGCGAGTATCTGTGCACGCACGATCACCATGGCTGCGGCGACGAATGCCTGTCATTCGGGCTGTCGGCGGAAGTGGTCGACATGATTGCCGGCCCGCAGCGTCCGCTGTGGCGCACCCGCTGCGTTGCGCCGCTGCCGCAACTGATGATCGTCGGCGAACTCGCGCAGGTCATCGCGGCAGGCAACAGCGACATGGCGCTCGACGAAGCCGGTGTGCTGCTGGCGGCGAAGTACATCGAGGTCGTGTCCGGACAGAGCCGTCGGTCGCTGCGGACTCACGCGCAGGCACGGCGCCGTGCGGTCGAAGCGGCGATGTGGATCGATGCCAACTCGCAGCACGCGATCGACTTCGAGCAGGCGGCGCGGCAGGTCGGCCTGAGCTCCTTCCACTTCCTGCGGCTGTTCGCCGCGATCATCGGCGTCACCCCGCATCAATACCTGGTGCGGTCACGACTGCGACACGCGGCGCGGCTGCTGGCCGATGAGGATCGGCCGATCACCGCCGTGGCGCTCGACGTCGGCTTCAATGACCTGTCCAATTTCGTGCGCACCTTTCATCGTGCCGCCGGCATGTCGCCGCGCGATTTTCGCCGTGCGGCGCGCGGCGACCGCCGGATTTTCCGAGAGATGATGGCGCCCGCCGCGCGAGCATGAGCCGCCTGGAAGCCGACTCGAACGTCGACCGCAAGTCCATGCGCTGACTTGTGACATCGTGCTACGGTCCATCCCGCCACCCCAAGCTCGTCGAGGCAGGGAAAGGTGACTCACTCGCCGATGATCGTCCTGGATCGGGTCAGCAAATCGTTCGACGGCGGCACACAGCTGGCGGTCAGCGACGTGTCGTTCACCGTTCGCACCGGCGAATTCGTCGCCATCGTCGGCGGTTCGGGATCCGGCAAGACCACGACCCTCAAGACCATCAACCGGCTGATCGAAGCCGACGCGGGCTCGATCGGCGTCGACGGCAGCGACGTCCTCACCGTATCACCCTTCGAGTTGCGACGACGCATCGGCTACGTGTTCCAGGGTATCGGCCTGTTCCCGCACCTGAGCGTTGCGGAAAATATTGGCATCACACCGCAACTCCTGGGCTGGTCCGCGGCAGACATCCGCGCGCGCACGCTGGAGTTGCTGGATCTGGTCGACCTGCCGCGCGACTTCGCGCAGCGCATGCCCGCTGCGTTGTCGGGCGGGCAGCGTCAGAGAGTGGGAGTCGCGCGCGCGCTGGCCGCACGTCCCGGCATCCTGCTGATGGACGAACCCTTCGGCGCGCTGGATCCGCTGACACGCGATGCGCTCGGCACCAGCTATCGCCGCCTGCACGAGCAGATGCGACTCACGACATTGATGGTCACGCACGATGTCTTCGAAGCGGTGCTGCTGGCCGATCGCATCCTGGTCATGCGCGACGGACGCATCGTGGCCGACGGCACGCCGCACGATCTTCTCAATGAGCATCCGGATGCCGCCGTGCGCACGCTCATGGACATGCCGAGGCGACAATCGGATCGTGTGCAGTCGCTCTTGCGTAACGGCAATGGAGCATCGCGCGCGTGAGCGATGCCTGGACGGTCGCCTGGCGGTTGCTCCCGGATTATCTGGGCGAACACATCGTCCTGAGCGCGGCGGCCCTGGCGCTGGGACTGGCGATCAGTCTGCCGCTCACTCTGCTGGCGGTGCGCTGCGAGCGCGTCCGCTGGCTGGTCCTCGCCTTCGCCAGCGTCGTGCAGACCATTCCGAGCCTGGCACTGCTGGCGCTGTTCTATCCCTTGCTGCTCATCCTGTCTGCGCTGTCGCAGCGGCTGTTCGGCCAGGGATTCGCCGCCCTGGGATTTCTGCCCTCGCTGTTGGCGCTGACTCTCTATTCGATGCTGCCGATCATTCGCAACGGCGTAGCCGGCATCGTCAATCTGCCAGCGCCGATAATCGACGCGGCGCGCGGCGTTGGCATGACCGACTGGCAGCTGCTCTGGCGCGTCGAACTGCCGCTGGCCGCACCGATGCTCATGGCTGGCATCCGCACGGCCGCGGTCTGGGTCATTGGTGCAGCGACGCTCTCCACACCGGTGGGTCAGACCAGCCTCGGCAACTACATCTTCGCCGGGCTGCAGGTGCAGAACTGGGTGTCGGTGCTGGTCGGCTGCGTCGCCGCGGCCGGGCTGGCGCTGATCGTGGATCAGCTGCTGGCCCTGATCGAAGCGGGCACGGCGCAACGCAGTGGCTGGCGGATCGTTGTCGGCACGACCATCCTGCTGGCAGGCGTGGCCCTGGCTGCCCTCCCCCGTGACCGCACGGGACCTGCGGCCTACGTGATCGGGGCCAAGAATTTTTCGGAGCAGTACATTCTCGCCGACCTGCTGGCCCAGCGCCTGGAGCGCGCTGGATTCAAAACAGCGCAGCGAACCGGCCTCGGTTCCATGATTGCCTTCCAGGCACTGGCCCGCAACGAGCTGGATGTTTACGTCGATTACTCAGGCACGCTCTGGGCCAATGCGATGCGCCGGACAGACCCGGCGCCGCGCGACGTGGTGCTGCGGGAAATGACGGACTGGCTGCGGACGGAGCACGGCATCACTTTGCTGGGCTCGCTCGGATTCGAGAATGCCTATGCGCTCGCCATGCGCCGGGAGCGCGCCCGGGAACTCGGTATCAACAATCTCGACGATCTGGCGCGCGTAGCGCCGCGATTGCGCATGGGTGGCGATCTGGAGTTCTTCGACCGGCCGGAATGGGCGTCGGTGAAGAATGCCTATGGCCTGTCGTTCGCACTCGAGCGGCAGTTTCAACCGACCTTCATGTATCGCGCCGTGAGCAGCGGCGAGGTGGATGTGATTTCCGCCTTCTCCAGCGATGGCCGCATCCTGGCGGACGACCTGGTGGTGCTCGATGATCCGCGCCAGGCGCTGCTGCCCTATGACGCGATCGTGCTGCTGGCGCCGCGCCGGGCCACCGATGCGGTGCTGCGGCAGGTTATCGAGCCCCTGATCGGCGCTATTTCAATCGAAACGATGCGTGAGGCCAACCTGAGCGTCGACAGAGACTCGGACAAGGTGACCACCGATGCTGCAGCGCGCTGGCTGAGCGAACGGCTGTAAGTCCGATTTGCCACAGTGCCGACTTCGCAAATGCGGACGTGGCACAGCGACTTCAGCCAGCGTTCAAGATCAACTCACCACCATCGCGCCTGGATGCGCGTATGCCACAGGCGGCAGCCGACCGGCGATCGTATAGTTCCTGCGACATTTGCCTGCAGCCGGAAACTTTTGTATTCGATCCGCGTTGTCCACGCACGGGCGCGCGACGCCGCACTGCACCTTTGATTGAATTGATTGATTATCCGGAGCTATTCATGCGATTCGCGAGTCTCTTTGCCGCCCTCCTCTGCGCCACCATTGCAAACGCGGAAGACGTGCAAGTCGCCACGGCCACCACCACCGTGTCATTTACCTCGATCGATCGCAACGGCGACAACCGCATCAGCAAGACCGAAGCCGGTACGTACAAATACCTCATCGACCGGTTCGCCTACATCGACACCGATGGCGACGGCTTCATCTCGCAGGACGAACTCATCGCGAGTCTGACGCAGGCTGCTGCCCGCTGACGAATCCGGTTCCTGTAGACGGCCCCCTTCGTCGAGTCTCCGGTCTGTCTGTGGCACCCTGCTGCCGCCGCCACTAGCGAAATCACCCTCGAGCCATGCCCACCGCCGAACAACAGGCCATTTTGACGATCGCACTGCTGGCCGCCTTTGCCGATGGCTCGGGGGATGATCGCGAGCGCGAAGCCATCAAGGGCATAGCCGCATCGCTGGCTGGCGAATTCGACGCGCCGCAACTCACGCGCCTGTACCAGGATGTGCTGCTGAAGCGCGTGGACCTGCGGCAGGCCGCTGCGGCGCTCACCGATCACTCACAACGCCAGCTCGCCTATGAGATGGCGGTCTGCGTCTGCGATGCCGATGGCGCCCCGAATGCCGCAGAGCGCATGTTCCTGGATCAGCTGAAAGTCGCGCTGTCGCTCGACGCGACACAGGCCGGCGCTATCGACCGCGAGGCGAGCGCACTGGTCGAAGCGCCACTCGCTGCGGCAACCCTGCCACAGACCGCAGCGCCCGCGCCGTCGGACGCCGATCTCGATCAGTACATTTTCAATCACTCGATCGTGAACGGGGCGATCGAACTGCTGCCGCAATCGCTGGCCTCCATGGCCATCATTCCGTTGCAGATGAAGATGGTCTACCGCATCGGCCAGCGCTACGGACACGATCTGGACCGCAATCACATCAAGGAATTCATTGCCACGGCCGGCATAGGCATCACCTCGCAGTACCTCGAACAGTTCGGTCGCAAGCTGCTGGGAGGACTGCTCGGCAGCGTCGCGGGCGGACTGGGCCGCGGACTCGGCAGTGTCGCCACGGGGGCGGCCTTCTCGTTCGCCACCACGTACGCGCTGGGTCATCTGGCGAAGCGCTACTACGCCGGTGGCCGGCAGATGAATACCGCCTTGTTGCAGAGCACGTATCAATCATTGCTCGGCGATGCCAGGCAGCTGCAGCAGCAGAACATCGGGCTGATCCGGGAGAAGGCCCGGACCCTCGATGCGAGTCAGATCATGTCGATGGTCCGGAACTGACCGTCAGAAAGTACCGCTGCCATTGGTCGCACGCTCAGGTAGGCTGCGAACATTAGTACCGCCAGCGGCGGCCACCTGATGTCGACCCACCCTCACTCCGAAGATCTCGACCGCACTGACGAGCTGCCGCAGCTCGATGTCGTTGCCTACGAGGCGTCCAATTCGCAGGAAGCCACGGATCCGCTGTCGACCACCGACACCTGGCTGGTCGAAAGCTTCGGCGAACCGGAAACGGAAACGATCGTGCGCAGCAGCCAGGCCGGTTTTCCGGCACCGGGCGGCGTCGATCTGTCGATCAACGTCGAGCGCCTGCGCCAGCGCATCGACACCCTGGAGGCCGAACTGGCCGCGGCGCGGCGCGCACAGCGCGAAACCGAAGAAGCCGCAACGCGCATTCCCAATACCGAGCGCAATGAACTGCACGCGCGTGTCGCGGCCCTCGAAGCGCAGGGCGAATATCTACGACAGCAGCACGAGATTTCCGAGGCGCTGACCCAGCGCCTGCAGCAGCAGCTGCGTGAACAGGTCGAAACCCACAAGACGCAGCTTGCCAGGACGGACGAGACTCGCGAAGCCGAACGCCTCGCGGCCGAGCAGCAGCGCATTGCGCTCGAGCAACAGCTCGAGCGCAGCATGGCCAACTTCACCAGCACTGCCGACGAATATGCGCGGATGCGCGAGGCGCTGGAAGAGACGCGTGAACTGGCCTCCTCGCGCGCGCGCCAGATCGACGAACTGCAGCGCGTCGTCATCTCCGAACACGGCAAGGCGCATGCGCTGGGTCGCAATCTCGCGGCCAAGCTCGCCGACTACGACATCATGTCTTCGATGGTGTCGCAGCGAAACGCGTCCATTGCGGCGCTGGAACGTTCGCGCGAAGAACTGAACGAACAGTTGCAGAAAGCCTTTGCCGATGCCCATCGACTCAGCGCCCTGCGCGACGCCGCGAATCACCGCGCGGCCTCCAGCGATCGGCTCGCTGCCGAGATTGCAGCACGCGATGAGCAGCTCACCCAACTGGGCCTGGAGCTGGAGGCGCTGCGCCATCAGGCGCAGCAATCGCAGCTGACGCACCAGGCCCTCGAAGAGAATCTGCGCGACGCCGCAGCGCGAGCCGCGGCAGACCAGGAACGCTACGACGAATTGCAGTCGCAGATGCGGCAGCTCGAGTCCGCACTGAACGCGCTCGCGCAGGAACGCGACGGTCTACTTGCCGAGCGACGCACGCTCGACGAACGACTGCACGAGGCAGCGTCGGGGTCTGCGGCCGACCAGGACCGTCAGGATCGACTGCTCGCGCAGATCCGCGAGCTCGAATCCACGGTGGCGTCGCTGACGCAGGAGCGCGATGGACTGCTGGGCCTGCGCCAATCCCTGGAATCGAATCTGACGGAAGCCACGTCGCGTTCCGCGGCGGATCAGGAGCGGTATTCATCGCTGCTGACGCAGATCGCGGACCTGGAGTCGACACTGCTGTCCGTCTCGAAGGAACGCGACCGACTGGCAGGCACGGCGCAGGAGCTGGCGGCCCGGACGGCCGAACTGGCGCAGGTCGCCACTGAACTTGCGGACGTGAAACGCGATGCAGTCGCGGTCTGGTCAGAACTCGAAGCCCAATCCAGCGTGGCGAACGCCCGGCTGCAGGAACTGCACGTCGCGCACACCAGCATCGAGGAGCTGCAGCGATCCAACGAGGACCTGCGCCGCAAGATCGAACGCCTGCATGCCGTATCGAACGACGACACGCAGCTGCTCAACGAACGCAATGTCGAGCTGGCGCGGATGCGCACCGAAGTGCAGGAACTCGGTTCGATGCTGCAGGGACTGGAGTCGTCGCTGCGCGCACGCGACACGCTGATCGACACCCTGCGCGCCGAGATCCGCACCGCACAGGACGAACGCGGCATCATGTCCGAACAGCTCAGCAAGGCGCGCGGACGGGTCAAGACCATGACCCAGCAGCTCTTCAATCGCGACAATCGCATCGCGACACTGAAGGCCGATCTCGCCGTGCATATCGAAGCGCTGGCAGCGATCCGTCAGGACGTGGATGGCATGGCCCTGAACCCGGAGGCGGACGCCGCCGACGCGCTGCCGATCGAACGCGTCCTCGAGCCTGTCAATCACGAGGGCGAGACGCTGCTGCTGAACAGACGCGTCATGACCATCGGCCGCACCAACGACAACGATATCTTCATTCCATCGAAAATGATCAGCCGCCACCACGCGCGGCTGCTGGTCGGGCCCAATGCCGTCATCGTCGAGGACGCCGGCAGCACGAACGGCTGCTACGTGAACGATCAGCTCGTCAAGCAACACGTGCTGCACGAAGGCGACATCCTCGCCATCGGCGATCTGAAGTTCCGCCTCAGCGCGCGCCCCGTTGCTCCCAGCGGTGGCGAAGTCATTTCGTTCCCGCCCGGAGGGCGTCGCGAGGACTGACTGCCGCGCGACTCCAGCAGCGATGACGCGTGAGTTTCTGCGTCCTCTGCCAAGAAATTCGCGCGACGAACGGCGGCAGCCTGCGTTCTGATGCCGGCATTCCCTCACCGAGGACGCGGCATGGAACGCCGATACTTCATCACCTCATTGCTGTTGCTGAGCGCCGATGCGCTCGCGTCGAACGCCGCGCCGCTGCTGCTCGCAAAACGCTTTCATGATCGCGTCTTCGTCGCCGACTACTGGCTCAGCGAGAAATACGACGGCGTTCGCGCGCTCTGGAATGGCCGTGAGTTGCTCAGCCGGACCGGCAATCCCATCCACGCACCGCACTGGTTCCTGATGGGCCTGCCGGCCAGCCCCCTCGACGGCGAACTGTGGATCGATCGAGGCCAGTTCGAACAGGTAGTAGCGACGGTGCGCGACGCCGAGCCGGACGATGCGGCGTGGCGCCGGATCCGCTTCATGGTGTTCGATCTGCCGCAGCACGGCGGCACGTTCGATCAGCGACTCACGGAACTGCGCCAGCTGATTGCGTCGCTGCCGCACCCCTGGCTGCGACTGGTTCCGCAGTTCCGGGCCCGCGACCAGGACGAACTGTTCGCGATGCTCCATCGCATCATCGCCGCTGGTGGCGAAGGTGTGATGCTGCATCGGGGCAGCTCGTTGTATCGGGCGGGGCGCAGCGATGACCTGCTGAAGCTGAAGCAGCATGACGACGCCGAAGCGCGGGTCGTCGGCTACCTGCCCGGCAAGGGCAAGTACGCAACCCTGCTCGGTGCGCTGCGCGTGGAGCGGCCGGATGGCATGCAGTTCAACCTCGGTACGGGGTTCACCGACGCGCAACGCCGCCATCCACCTGCGATCGGTGTGTGGGTGACCTACAGCTATCACGGCCTCACGGACAACGGCGTCCCGCGATTCGCAAGCTTCGTGCGCGTGCGTGAACAATGAACAATTGATGTTTGACAGTGGAGTGTCGAAATAAACCATCGAGACCCGGGCTCTGAATCATCCATACCGCAATCTGGAAGCCGGCTCCGCAACTACCAACTGTCAATTATCAATTCTCCGATAGTAGCCATCGAACCACTCCGTCCAGGTCTTGCCGCCATCCGTGGATTCGACGAAGTGCTGACGGACTCGGCCGTCTGGCAGCGGCGTCCAGGTACCCCGCAGCAGTGTCGTCTTCTCCTTGCCGAGGTACTGCATCGGGCCTTCCATGATCAGGGAGTCGCCCCGCATACCGCCGCTCATCTCCAGTATCCCGCCCGGACTGAGCCAGTTCTGTTTCCAGCGTCCGGATTGCGGCTCGTAGTAGCTCATGCTCATGCCGCCGTTGCCCGCCACGCTTTGCCATTTCTCCACGATGACGCAGCCACCCTGTTCCGCCGTGATGGTGTTGCGACCGGCAAGTTCGCCGGCGGGATTGCGCACGTCCCAGTCGCCGATCCAGAAATCGAACTGACGAAATAACGGAGACAGGCAAGCAGGCATGGGGCTGGGATCGGACTGCGATTGCGCGGCACTGCACATCAGGAGTACGACCGACAGCATCCGGTAAAAGCGTGTCATCGCGGATCTCCCGCACCGGTAGTCGGGCGACTCTACTCGCCCCCACCGGGCGACCTGTCGCAACGGCTGCGAATTTTCTCCAACGCATCAGAGCGCGCCTGGTGCGGCTTGACGGCACGCAGGTCAGTTCGCAGTCTAGGAGCAGAGGCACTCGACCAGCCCGCCACTGCTTGCTCAACCGGGTGCCACTGAGCTCAGGAGGCATGATGCTGCTGCGTTCGATGCCGGACCTGTCGCCGGGAAATACCGCATTCCGTCAGTGGTTCTATTCACGCTGGGGCCAGGAAAACTGCGTGATTCTGGGTCGCAGCCGGCGCGCGGAGTACGCCACGTTCCAGCAGCGCCTGTCGATCAAGATGGCGCTGGGCGGGGCTGAACGCTATTTCGTCGACGGACGTTCCGTCGCAGTCGATGACGACGCCTACCTGATGCTGAACGATGGCCGCCGCTATGGCTCGCTGATCGCCTCGGAACGCGAAGTCGAGTCGTTTTCGATCTTCTTCCGGCCGGGGCTGGTGGAAGATGTGCGGCATGCCATGACGGCGAACGACACCGTCGTTCTCGAAGGCAAACCATCCATCGACACGACCATCGAATTTCCGGAGCGGCTGCATCCTCACGACAGCGCAGTGACACCGATCATGCGGTTCATCCGACATTACATCCTCGCGGGAGTCGATGATGAACGCTGGTACGAAGAACAGCTGCAGGTGCTGGCCGAGCGTCTGCTGCAACAGCAACACCGCATCCACGGGAGCGGCTGGAATCTCGATTGCGTGAAGGCATCGACGCGTACGGAACTGACCCGGCGCCTGGCGCTGGCCGCCGATTTCATCCAGTCGAACTACGACCACGACATCGGACTGCAGCAGATGGCATCGGCGGCCTGTCTGTCGGTGCATCACTTCATGCGTCTGTTCCGCAGCGTCTATGGCATGACGCCCACGCAATTCCTGTACCGCAAGCGCATCCAGACGGCGTTGCGTATACAACGCGGTAGCACCCTGACTGGACAGCAAATCTCCGATCGGGTCGGATTCAATTCCCGGGCGACGTTCTATCGGCAACTGCAGCGCTGGCAGGCAAGCGTGTCGACATCGTTTACAACCACGGCCATTATGTGAATCACCGCAACGGCATTGCGTTTTACGTGCGATCCATTTGCCGTACGCGCAATAAGGAGAACACCAGCGTCACATCCGGGTAATCGGCGCATGGACAATCCGCAGCGCTTCTCTATGCTGGTAACGCATGAGAGGTCCCTTTCCCGCAGGTCATGTAGCCAGTTTTTTTTCCAGCGAAACTGATCGCGTACAGACAGTCGTCGATTTCATCCGCGACGGCATCGCCTGTGGTGATACCTGCCTGATCGTCGCGACACCCGAGCATCGCGACGTCATTCGTACGCAGCTGTGTCAGCGAAGCATCGATGTCCCCGCGTTGACGGCACGCTACCAGTACATCGAGCTCGATACCCGAACGCTGTTGTCCCAGTTCATGAACGGCTCGCGCTGCGATCGTCCGCGCTTCCATGCGCTCCTCGACACGCTGATGCGCCAGGCCGCGTCGCGCGGTCAGCCCGTGCGCGCACACAGCGAGACCGCGAATGTGCTGATCCAGGACGGTCTGCCGGACACGGCGATGGAACTCGAAGAACTCTGGAACGAGTTCAGCCGCGAGCATCGATTCACCCTGCTCTGCGGCTATTCGACAGCTGCCATCGACACCACCCGCAATCCGGGACGCCTTACCGAGCTCATTCGCGCACTGCACAGCCACGAGGTGTAACGACCCGCGGTGCGTGTGCTGGTGGGAAAGTCCCTGCTGCGGGCTTTGGATCGCCATTGTCAGAGCTCATCGGGACAGCCGATACTCGCGGCCCTTCCGCACGCCACTGGATGCCTGTGACCACGACCTCGATCATTCTGGGAACGCCGCTATCCGCCTCAGGCACCCGCGTCATGCTGCTGGGCGCCGGCGAACTGGGCAAGGAAGTGGCGATCGAGCTGCAACGCTTCGGCTGCGAAGTGATTGCAGTGGACCGCTATGCAAATGCGCCAGCGATGCAGGTGGCGCACCGCTCGCATGTGATCAATATGCTGGATGGTGCGGCGCTGCGCGCAGTGGTCGAACAGGAGCGGCCGCGGCTCATCGTGCCGGAGATCGAAGCGATCGCCACACCGACGCTGCTGGAACTGGAGGCGGAAGGATTCACCGTGATTCCCACCGCCCGCGCTGCGCGACTGACGATGGATCGTGAAGGCATCCGCCGGCTCGCGGCCGAGCAACTCCAGGTGCGAACCTCGCCCTATCGCTTCGCCGATACGCGCGAGGAATACGACGCTGCCGTGCGCGCGCTCGGCATGCCCTGCGTGGTCAAGCCGGTAATGAGTTCGTCCGGCAAGGGACAGAGCGTCGTGCGCACCGCGGCGGATATCCACCGGGCCTGGGAATACGCGCAGCAGGGCGGACGTGCCGGCAGCGGACGGATCATCGTCGAGGGCTTCGTCGCGTTCGACTACGAGATCACGCTGCTGACCGTGCGGCACAACGGTCAGACGAGTTTCTGTGATCCGATCGGACATCTGCAGATCGATGGCGACTACCGCGAATCCTGGCAACCGCAGCCGATGAGCGCCGCTGCGCTTGCAGAGTCGAAGCGCATTGCCGACGCAGTCACGACCGCACTCGGCGGCAACGGCCTGTTCGGGGTCGAACTCTTCGTTGCCGGCGATACGATCTATTTCAGCGAGGTGTCGCCGCGCCCGCATGACACGGGGCTCGTCACGCTGATCTCGCAGGATCTGTCGCAGTTCGCTCTGCACGCCCGCGCGATCCTCGGATTGCCGATTCCCGCGATCCGGCAGCGCGGACCGGCAGCCTCCTGTGCCCTGCTGGTCAGCGGCGACTCGAATGACATCGAGTTCGACAACGTCGCGGCTGCGCTGCGCGAGCCGGACACGGCGGTGCGGCTGTTCGGCAAGCCCGAAGTCCGCGGCCACCGCCGCATGGGCGTGTCGCTGGCACTCGGCGACAGCATCGATGCGGCGCGTGCCAAAGCCCGTGCAATGACCGGGACATTGCTGGCGGGTGTGCGGCTGAAGTGAGCAGCGCGTAGAAATCCCGATCGCCGCTGCACAAATTGTTGTCGATGAGCCGAGCTGAGGCGCACTCGACGCACCTCGCCCGGCGAGTTCGTATCTTTGTCCGATTTCGGACTTGCTCCTGACCGATCCCGCGCGACAATCGAGCGCCCTTCACAGACAGGATCGTCATGGCCATCGCTTCCGGGACCACCTCGAGCGCCGTCAGCGCCGAATCCGCTTACGCATGGCTCACTCCGGTGGAACTCCTGGCGCTCGGCGCCATCTGGGGCGCCTCCTTCATGTTCATGCGCATCGCGGCGCCGGACTTCGGCGCGCTGGCGCTCGTCGAAGTGCGACTGGTTCTCGGTGGCCTGATCCTGGCGCCGTTTCTCTGGCGCGAGCGCCGACATTTCTCGCGCAACCTCTGGTGGAAGATCGCCGGCATCGGCGCCATCAACTCCGCCATTCCTTTCGTCCTGTTCGCCTGGGCCGCACAACGCGCGCCCGCCGGCATCGGTGCCATCAGCAATGCGACCGCCGCGATGTTCACTGCGGTGATCGCCTTCGCATTCTTCGGCGAACGCATCAATTCGCGTCGTGCCATCGGCCTGGTTGCCGGATTCGCCGGCGTGGTGGTGCTGGCCAGCGGCAAGACCAGCGGGGAGAGCGTCTGGCCGGCCGCACTCGCGGGCACATTCGCGGCATTTCTTTACGGAGTCGGCGGCAATCTGCTGCGCAAGCATCTGTCGGGCATTCCTGCCGGCGCCAACGCGTCGGCAACACTGCTATGCGCCAGCCTGCTGCTCGCACCGCTGGCTATCACCCATTGGCCCGATCACGCGATCTCCGCCAGATCGTGGTTCAGCGCCGGCATGCTCGGCGTGGTCTGCACCGGCATCGCCTACATGCTGTTCTATCGCCTGATCTACCGCATCGGCGCACCGCGTGCATCGACTGTCACATACCTGATTCCGCTTTTCGGTGTGGCCTGGGCGTGGTTGCTGCTGGACGAGCCCGTCACCGCCAGCATGGCGCTGGCCTGCACATTGATCCTCGGCGGAGTGGCACTCAGTCAGCAGCGCACTGCGAAGAGTTAGTGGCTGAAGCACCGGATCAAGAGATAAAGATTTTCGACGGGGTAAACGGGCAATCCCGCGGATGGGGCGGACGAATTGTATTCGTCGCCCTCTCCTGCCGCCGTGTCACCTCGTGGAGATCTTCCGCTTTTCTGGCCTGACGCCGCTGCGATGCTCATCAGACGGACGATTGCCCGAACAGCGTCTCGTGACGCACGCAGATCGCCGGCCACAATGACGCGGCTTCGGGAACGTCGAGATCGAACTTCACACGCAGACACTCGACGAGTTCCTCCGCGGAGCTCAACACGGTCTTGTCGCCGCTTCCGGCGTTCATGCGAGTCAACACCCGACCGCGCAATCCCATGTGCGTGTCGCCGCGACGACGCTGCACGACCAGGTTCTGGACGAACGGCGACGCCGGATTCGTCTGCTGCCAATCGCATTTACTTGCCAGCAGCGCCTCGTCGGCCGGCACCGCCCGAAAGTCGAAACTGAAGGGCTCGCCATGCGCCTGCTCGAGGAAGCGCCAGTAGCCGTGCTCGATCTCCACCAGGTCGATACGGTACGGAGCATCCAGACGGCTGCCCGCGTGCAGCAATAGCGGACCCGCCAGACTGCCGCCGAAACCCACATCGGCCAGCCACGGTTGCTCCAGCCGCACGAGCAGACAGAGATGACCTCCGAGCTGGATGTCACCCATTGCTTCACGCATGACGCCGGCACTGAGACGCACGACATCAAAGCCGAGCTGCGTCAGCGCCCATCCGAACAATCCATTCTGCTCATAGCACCAGCCGCCCCGACGCTGCAGCACCAGCTTGTCGTAGATAGCCGGAAGATCGAGCGAGACCGGACGCCGCAATTGCACATCGAGGTTCTCGAACGGCACGGCCTCGCTATGCGCACGATGCAGCGCGCGCAGCGTGGCGAGGTCAGGCAGGCACGCTTCGCGAAAACCGATTCGATGCAGGTAGTGATCGATGTTCAAGGAGGAAGGGCCGGCCGCTGACAGCGGCGATCATATAAGGGCCGCGTGCGTAGTGCGTGAGAGGGAAGAACGGAGCCACACAAACCGCATACAGGATGTAGTGGTCCGAAGATCATTCTTCCCGCGGTCTTTTACCCGCGGGATTCCCGTTCGGTCAGGGCCGCGTTGCGTTCCGAGCGTCCGATTCCGTCCTTCGTTCGAACCGGATGCGATGCGCTTCAGACTTCCACAGTACGCAGGAACGCGTCGTCGACAGCCTGTTGCGGAGAACGACCTCGATCGTAGTAAGCCCGCCAGGCGTCCCAATCGATGTCGTTCTCGCCGATGTCCTGCAGCACTTCCGGGAAGTCGCTGCGGATCGCCGCTACCACATCACGCCGCCACAGTGTCCAGGTGTCGTCCACACCCTTTGAAATTGCGTAAGCCATCGTCGTCCTTCCGGGGATGATGCCGAGACTCATCCTGCCAACTGTTCATTGAGATCGCGTTACATTGGTGCCTTGTAACGCAACGACGCTTTCGGTGTTCCCGCACCGAGCGAGAATCGTTCGACCGCGCGGGGGCGCGAGATTCCATGATTTTTCGGTATACATCCATTACTTCTTCCCGACGCGAATTCATTCCTGAGATCTTTCCCTACAGGGGCGGGCACTTTTCGCGATCAATCCAGAGCGTCGTTGTGGTGACAACGTCAATCACGCGGCAGTCACGAGGCGGTAGCCTCGCTGCTGCGGCAGTGCAGCGAACGACAGCACCGCTGCAACCTCAGGAAAACAGCGCGCGCAGCAGATCGCTCAGACGATATCCCGCCAGGACAATTCGCAGCTCACCGGTCGAACGAGCATCACTGACGTAGTCGGGTGTCAATACCGTCGCATTCTGCGGCGACGCACCGGTGCGAAGATCACTGCGATAGACCTTGGCCGCGGCCAGATCGACACTCTCACTGCTCCATACTGCGATGTTCGTTGTCGCGCGCGCTGCCAATTGCGGAAATGCGGAGCGCGTCGATCTGGCACGCAGTGCGTTGGCGGTATCCAGGACGTCCGACGCCTCGCCCGTCCCCGGAACGATGCCGTCCCAGAAACCATGCAGCGTCTGCGGTTCGCTATCCGCTGTCTCGCGCACGAACTGCAACCCACCACCACGATCGCCTTCCGGAAATCGCAAGGAAAACAGATCGACCGCATGCAGTGGCTGATGCATGTCGCCAACGAGGTGGAAAATCCAGCACAGCGCCACCGCTCGCTCGGCAGCAGAGGCATTGCGATCTCCGGCCAGGCGCAGATTGAGCGCAAAGGCTTCGAGTGCCGCTCCCGACAGATGATTCCGCACGGCAGTGGTCGGCGGTTCGCGCGGATCGATCAGCGGCTTTCCGGAGTAGTGCCAGGTCGGATGATCGAACGGCGAGTTGCGGATATCGTCCGGCCAGCGCGCCATCTCCATGAACAGCCGACGGGTGCGCGCCTCGCCGGTGGCAGCGCCGAGCGCGACTTCGAACGTCCCGCGATCCGGGTGTTTCTCGAGGATGTCGGCGACCTGCGCTATGACGCGGGCATCGCTGCCTAGCAAATCCTCGTGGGCGATGGCACCCGTGACCATGTGGCCGGATCGCGACCAGGCATGCGACAGCGGCCCAGTACCCAGCAGCACCAGACCGAGCAGCAGGCCAAACAAGGGTTTCATGGGTATCGATATTGAAAGCGGGAGGAGGACCGAGAGTAACCGCATAGAACGCAAAGAGCGCATAGAAGTCGGATCTATGCGTTCTTTGCGGTCACCCCCGTTCTTACTCCGCGACGAGCTTGTAGCCCGCACCCGGCGTGGTCTGCAGCACCCGCGGCGACGCCGGATCGTCTTCCAGTTTCTTGCGCAGTCGATAGATGAGCTGCTTCAGCGTGCGGCGCTCGCGCAACGTGGCGCGTCCCCATACGTGATTGAGCAGTCGTTCGGCCGTCACAGTGCGACCCGGACTGGTCGCGAGCAGTTGCAGCGCCTTCACTTCCAGCGGCGTCAGGCTCAAGGGCGGCGCAGCGCCGATCCGCAGGGTGTGTTGTTCGAGATCGAGACGAATGTTGCCCGCATCGATCGAAGCCGGATTGATATTCGTACCGCGGCGGACGAGCGCGCGAACCCTGGCGATCAGCGCGCGTGGACTGAATGGCTTGCGCACGTAGTCGTCGGCGCCCGCGTCGATGGCGGCAACCAGGTCGTCTTCCTGATCGCGCACGCTCAGCATCATGATGGGAACGGTCGACGATTGGCGGATCGTGACGCAGACCTCGAGCCCGTTCGGCGGCGGCATGTTGACGTCGAGCAATACCAGATCGGGGCGCTGGGTCGCGAATGCCTGCAGCGCCGAGCGACCATCCGCCGCCGAGCACACGTTGAATCCGGCCTGGCGCAGCGAAAAGCCAATCAGTGCCCGCAGATCGGCGTCGTCATCCGCAATGAGGATGTTCAGGGATCGCGACGGTGGTTCGGTATCGACATCCATGTCAGGAACGCTCGCTTGCCAGTAGCGCCGCCAGCGCCTCGGCATGCGTGCGCAGCTCGCCGACGGCTGTTGCCTCCCAATGATCCGCCCGCAGCATCGGTCCCACATAGAACAGGTGCGGACCCGGCCAGCCGTCGGCATCGATCACCGCACCCTTCGGTCCGGTACGCAATCCGAGCCCCAGGTTGTCGGGTACGCACAGACCGCGTTGCAGCAGACTGCGCCACAACGGTTCGGACGAGCGCGCGATGGAATAGTCGGGTCCGGTGCAATTGATGACCTTGTCGACGGTCAACGATGTCGACTGCGAGCCATGACGCGGACGCCAGGTGACCTCGATGCTGCCGGCCCGTGGTTCGAAGCGCTGAATGCGGCCGGCGTGGATCTGCAGCTGACCCGCGTTGCGCAAGCCATCGATGCGTTGCAGGATTTCCGGCGGTAGTCGATGCCGATGTACGTCCCACTGCGCGCGCAGATGGCGCAGGAAGCGTTCGCGATCCCGCTCCGGCATGCGCTGCCAGATCGTCGGCGCCATATGACGCACGAACGTGATGGCTTCACGCCAGTCGCCGCCGCACTTCTCCGCTTCGGTCGCGAGCAGACGCACTGCACTCGCCAGACCGCGCAGCGAACGCGAGGCCGCCAGCAGCAACGCATTGCCATCACCGCGAAATGCTTCAGGTCGAAATGGTGTCTGACGTGGCGGCAACAGTCCGTGCCGCGACAACGCATGGATCTTCGGCGTTGACTGTCGGTCGACGGATGCAATGTTGACGATGTCCGCCATCGTCAGACCCGTGCCGATCAGCAGCACTGTCTCGTGTCGCGCGAACCGCAGCTCCTTCGACCACGGGTCGGCCACGTAGCCCGGATGATCGGCAATGGCGGCGGCGGCCGGTAACGATGCGGGCTTGGGATTGCCGAGTGCCAGCACGACATCGTCGGCGGTGAGCTTGCGCCCATCGGTGAGTTCCAGCTGCAGCGGTAAATGGCGTTCGAGTCGACGAACGCCGCTGACATCGCCGCGCCAGACTTCCAGCCGGATGTGGCGCGGCGCACTCAGATCAGCTGCCAGCAGGACCTGCTGCAGGTACTCGCCATACAACGCGCGCGGCAGGAAATCCTCGGCCGTGGCCGCAGGAACGCGTTCCTGCGCGAACTGCAGAAACTCGCGCGGCGCGAGAGAATTCGCCGACATACGGCCGGCCGGCACATTCAACAGAAACGGAAAGCCCCGGTCCGCGTACGCCGCGCCACGACCGACGACCTCATTCCGCTCGATGAGTACCAGACGCGTCGGCCCGCTCGGCGGGCGGCGCAGCAAATTCGCTGCAAGCAACGTCCCGCTGAATCCGCCGCCAACTATCGCAATCGTGCGCAACAATCCCGCCAATCAAAATCTCCACCAGCCTGTTACCGACAGGTTAGGCGAAGGACGGTATCAAGTAAGTAACGCGGCGGTGAAAGGTCGGTTGGAAGAACGAAGAGAAAACGAAGAGAAGGAGATGTACACAAAGGAGCACAAGAAAGCACCAGACGCTCCGGTTGGATCGGATCAAGCAATTGGCCCGTTTCCTGTGTGTCCTTTGTGCTCTTTTTGCGCTCTCTTGTGTACCGCCTGATTTACTCCACGACCAGCTTGTATCCCGCGCCGGGTGCGGTCTGGAGCATGTCGGGATTCGTCGGATCGACTTCGATTTTCTGGCGCAGGCGGTGCACGAGCTGCTTGAGAAGCTGACGATCGCCGGAGCCTTTGTGTCCCCACACCTGCATCAGCAGGCGATCGGAACTGACGGTATGACCTGCGTTGGCGATCAGCATCTGCAACAGGCGCAGTTCGAGCTTGGTCAGGCGCACCGGCGAATTGCCGCCGACCTGCACGGTATGTTCTTCGACATCGAGTTTGACGCGGCCGGCGGCGAGCGGCGCAGAGTTCTCCATCCCGGCGCGGCGCAGCAATGCTTTTACGCGCGCCAGAAGCGTGCGCGGGCTGAACGGTTTCGTCAGATAGTCATCAGCGCCGAGTTCCAGCGCCTTGACCAGGTCTTCTTCCTCGCCACGCACGGTCAGCATCATCACCGGGACGCGCGACTTGGAGCGTACGGCCTCGCACACCTGGAAGCCGCTGGCGCCCGGCATGTTGATGTCGAGAATCACGAGGTCCGGCGATTCGGCATCGAAGGCTTTGATCGCCGCCTGGCCATCGCTGGCCTTGACCACGAGATAGCCGGCCTGCGACAGCGTGAATGCGATCAGCGCCAGCAGGTCCTTGTCGTCGTCGGCGGAGAGAATTTTCATGGCTGCAGAGTCACGAGGGTGACGAAAGTGACGAAGGTAGCGAGGGACCAGAGTAATGAAGACGACGCAGCCACCGCATTCGCAAATGGCATATAGGTGTAACCGTATTGTCTCCGGCTTTCGCCACCTGCGTCACTCCGCTTTGGCCTGCGGCAGCTCGACCACGAAGCGCGTCCTGCCATCGCGGCGTTCCGCATGGATCGAACCTTCATGCCGGTTGATGATGGACTTGACGATCCACAGACCGAGACCCAGGCCACCGGGCTCGGGCTCCTCATCGGCGCCGCGATAGAAGCGCTCGAAAATCGAACCGGTTTCGATCTCGGGCACACCCGTACCTTCGTCTTCCACCCATACGGTCACGACGCCGTCTGCCGCCGATGCGCCGATGCGCACCACGCTGTCTTCGGGCGCGTACTTGCTGGCATTTGCCATCAGGTTCACGAACACCTGGGTGAGCCGCGGTCCGTCGCCATCGACGTTCGGCAGATCGTCGGGAAGCGCCAGCTCCAGCGTCTGCCGACGCTGCCTGAGCAGGGCGCCGATCAATATGTCCGCGTCCTCGATGATTTCGCTGATCGAGACATCCTGATGACGGATGCCGAGCTGGCCGGATTCGATGCGCACGCTTTCGAGCAGGTTGTCGATGAGACGTGTCAGCCGCAGCGCGCCACGCTCCAGCGACAGCACCAGTTCCTTCTGATCGTCGCCCGACATCGTGTCCATGCCCTCGCGCAGCAGCTCGATCGATGCCAGCTGCGCCGCCAGCGGCGTGCGGAACTCGTGCGAGATATTGGCGAGCACCGAATCGCGCGCGCGGCGCACGCCTTCCAGCTCGGTTTCATCGCGGATCACCTGCACCTGCAGATCGTCGACCGGGGACGCGCTGGTGATGATCGCCGTGCGTGGCGTGCCTTCGCGCAGATTGAGTCGTTCGGTCGCCTGCGAACTGCCTTCCGCACGTGCACGCAGGATCGGGCAATTGCTTTCGCAGGGACGCACGCCGTTCTCGGCGCACGGCTTCAACACATCGCCGCAGAAGCGGCCGATGGCCTCGTGCGCCTGTACGCCCAGCAGCCGTGCCGCCTGCGGATTGAGATAGCGAATGACACGCGACTTGTCGACGGCGTACACGCCTTCGACGATGCCGCCCAGCACCGCCTGCGCTTCGGCTTCGCGGCGACGCAACGCACCCGTGAGTTCCACGAGGTTGTTACGCATGTCTTCCATGGTGCGGCCAAGCTTGCCGACCTCCTTGGTGCCGCCGACCGGAATCGACGTCGAGAAATCGCCGTGACCCAGACGTTCGGCAGCTTCGGTCAGCGTACTCACTGGACCTGCGACCTGCTGACCCAGTATCACGCCAGCCAGCACCGCGAGCGCAGCGAGGATGACGGCGGTAATGAGCAATCGTCGGACCAGGCTACCGACGGATTCGTCGATGTCACTCGCCGGCAGACGCGCCTCCAGCAATGCGATCGCTTCACCGGTCGAGGCGAACACCGGGAAGCTTGCGGCGTACAGATCCTCGCTTTCGATACGCGCCACCGCGGACCGTCCATCCGACAGGCCTGCCGAGTGCAGTCGCGTGTAATCGTCGACCTTCTTGCTGCCGACGAAATTGCGATAGCCGATCAGCCGGATCTGCAGGCCGACACGATCGGTCAGCGCGCGCCCCAGCTTGTCGTCGAACAAGCGTGCCACGTACAGACGTCGCTCGGTCGCGCCGCCGATCTGCGCCGAGGCACCCAGCACTGGATAGGGCGCATCGGCCGCTGTCACCAGAAAGCGCTCGCCCTGCTCCGCACCGGTCTCGGCAATCTCCACCCAGGGCAGCGGGACGCCGGCCTGCGCCACCAGATTCCTGCCTTCGAACACCGCGCACGACGTGATCGTGTCGCTGTTGCAGGAGCGGCGCAGATAGGGACCGATGGCCGCGGCTTGCCGGTTGGCCAGCAGACGCTGCAGCGTGGCCCGCTCCGCGACGGTCTTGGCCTGAACCAGCGCATCCTCGCCGTAGCGGCGCAGATCTTCGCGCGCCATGGCGCCAGCGAGCTGGACGCGTGATTTGCCCTGCTGATCGGCGAGATCGCGCAGCGAGCCGATGGCCGAGATGGAAATGCCGCCCACGACCAGCACCACGATCGCGACGTTGATAGCCGCGATCCAGAAGCCAAGACTGGCTCGCGACGTGTCGATCTGCAGTTGATCGATGAATTGCTGAAGACGGGACAACATGCAGAAGGAACCGCTACCGACTGGCTGCGCAGAGAATCGTCATGGTGCTAGCTCTTGCTGGATCCGCTGCGCCATTCCACCAGCGACTTGATGATCAGGGTGACCACCGCCAGCAGCGTCAGGAGCGAAGCCACGGCGAAGGCGCCGACGAAGTTGTACTCGTTATATAGGATTTCCACGTGCAGCGGCATCGTGGTGGTGAGACCGCGGATGTGGCCGGAGACCACGGACACCGCGCCGAACTCACCCATGGCGCGCGCATTGCAGAGGATGACGCCGTAGACCAGACCCCAGCGGATCTTCGGCAGCGTCACGTGGAAGAAGGTCATCAGCCCGCCCGCACCCAGTGTGATGGCCGCCTCTTCCTCGTCATTGCCGAGCTGCTGCATCAGGGGGATCAGTTCGCGCGCCACGTACGGAAACGTCACGAACATGGTGGCGAGCACGATCCCCGGCAGCGCGAAAATGATGCTGATGTCGTTCTCCTGCAGCCACAGGCCGAACCAGCCCTGCATGCCGAACAGCAGCACGTAGATCAGGCCGGAAATCACCGGCGACACCGCGATGGGCAGATCGATGAGCGTGATCAGGATGCTCTTGCCCTTGAACTCGAACTTGGCGATCGACCAGGCGGCGGCGATGCCGAAGACCGTGTTGACCGGGACCACGATCGCCGCGGTGATCAGCGTGAGCCGGATGGCCGCCAGCGTATCGGGGTCTTTGAAACTGTCGAAGTACAGCGCGAAACCCTTGCTGAGCGCCGTCGCGAACACCGTGATCAGCGGTGCGAACAGCAGGGCTGCAAGGAACAGCAGCGACAAGCCGATGAACACCGCCTTGATCAGCGTGCTCACAAACGTGTCGCGGCCCGGACGGCTCGCGAGTTCGGCCAGCAGTGCCTTGGACGGCCCGTGCGCCATCAGCGTCCTGCCGCCACGTGCCGGCGGCGCCCCCAGGTCTGCAGCAGGTTGATCGACAACAGCATCACGAACGAGATCACGAGCATCAGGAAGCCGATGGCGGCGGCGCCGACATAGTCGAACTGTTCCAGCTTGATGACGATCAGGAGCGGCGCGATCTCGGTCTTCATCGGCAGGTTACCGGCAATGAAGATCACCGAGCCGTACTCGCCGACGCCGCGTGCGAAGGCCATCGTGAATCCGGTCAGCAGTGCCGGCATGACGGTCGGCAGGATGATGCGGCGAAAAATGGTGAAGCGGCCGGCGCCGAGCGTTTCGGCGGCGTCTTCCAGATCGCGCTGCACTTCGAGCAGCGCCGGTTGCACCGAGCGTACGACGAACGGCAAGCCGATGAGCGTCAGTGCCACCACCACGCCGATCCAGGTGTAGGCCACCTTGATGCCGAACGGCGCGAGGTGCTCGCCGATCCAGCCGTTCTCGGCGAACACGGCGGTCAATGCGATACCCGATACCGCGGTCGGCAGCGCGAAGGGCATATCGATCAATGCGTCGATGAACTTGCGACCCGGGAAGTCATAGCGCACCAGCGTCCACGCGATCACGAACCCGAACACGGCATTGAACATCGCCGCAAGGAACGACGCGCCGAAGCTCAGCCGGAACGATGCCAGCACGCGCGGATCGAACAGCACTGCCAGGAAATCGCGCCATCCCATGGTGGCGGTCTTCATGACGAGCGCGGTGAGCGGTATCAGCACCAGCGCACACAGGAAGAACACGGAAAATCCCAGCGTCAGGCCAAAGCCGGGCAACACCGATGGTTGGCGAACGGAGGAATACATGCGCGGACTAGCGGCAACCGGCCAAGGGCCGACGACTGGCCAAACCAATAAGAGTCCAGGAGACCGTCCTCACTTGCCACCCGCCTTGTAGATCAGATCGAAGACTCCGCCATCGGCGAAGTGCGTCTCGTGTGCAGCGCTCCAGCCGCCGAACGCCTCATCGATGGTGAAGGTCGGCACGGCGGGGAACAGTTCGCTGTAGCGTTCCAGCACCTGCGCGTTGCGCGGGCGGAAGTAATGTTTCGCGACGATGTCCTGGCCCGCATCCGAATACAGATGCTGCAGATAGGCCTGGGCGACCTGTCGCGTGCCGCGTCGATCGACCACGGTATCGACGACCGCGACCGGCGGTTCCGCCAGGATGGTGATGGACGGCACGACGATCTCGACCTTGTCGGGACCGAGTTCGCGCAGCGCCAGCAATGCTTCGTTTTCCCATGCAATCAGCACGTCGCCGATCTCACGCTGCACGAACGTGTTGGTGGAGGCGCGCGCGCCGCTGTCCAGCACCGGTGTATGACGGTAGATGTCGCTCACGAACTTCCGGGCCGCGGCCTGCGCCTGCTCCACCTGCACAACGGCCTCCGGATCGTCCAGCTTCGACCAGTCGCCGAGTTGGCGATGCAACTCGTAACCCCACGCAGCCAGGTAGTTCCAGCGCGCGCCACCGGAGGTCTTGGGATTCGGCGTCACGACACTGATCCCATCGCGAATCAGGTCCGGCCAGTCACGGATCTGCTTCGGATTGCCCTTGCGGACCAGGAACACGATGGTCGAGGTGTAGGGTGCGCTGTTGTCTGCAAAGCGCGTCTGCCAGTTGGCACCGAGCCGCTTGCCCTTCACCTGGATGGAGTTGATGTCGTAGGCGAGCGCCAGCGTGACCACGTCGGCTGCGAGTCCATCGATCACCGCACGTGCCTGGCTGCCCGAACCGCCGTGCGATTGCTTGACGGTGACGCGCTGTCCCGTCCGTTGCTGCCAGTCGCGCGAGAAATCCTCGTTGAAATCGCGGTACAGCTCGCGCGTCGGATCGTAGCTGACATTGAGAATCGTGACGGCAGCGTCGCCGTCGGTCGCGTCGCCGCCCGAGCCGCAGCCCGCCGTTACTGCAGCCAGCAGCGCCGCGAGCATGAACCTGGAAAATGGTCTCATCGTTCAGACGCTCCGCCGTGTGCAACAGGCCGATAAACGATCATCAGCGGATGGGTCAACGGCCCCGTGAACAGGGCGGAAAAATTCTTGTGCAGATCCGCGATGTCCGACAAGCCGAGAATCAGCATCTGCTCCGGTGCCTCACTCAACTGACGGCGCAGCTCGTCGGCCGCGGCGCCAAAGCGCAGTTCGGTACGCATTTCCAGGCCATGGATGGCCTGCGCTTCCGAGCGCGCATCCAGCAGCGTGCGCATGCCGAGCGGACGCTGCGCGTCGCCAGCGCCGTGAGGGAGGATACCGACGTACACGGCCTCGGCCGGCACGTGGCGCAACAGGCTCGCCGCCACCGCGAGTGTCGGCCGGCGCGCGGAGTCGTCCGCCCAGTGAATCAGCACACGCTGCGGCGGAACCAGTTCGTCCGGCAGCACCAGCACTTCGGCGGCGCCATTGCGCAGCAACCACTCGATCTGCGCAGCGACGTCACGCCGCGGCGCGATCACCGCCACACCGGAAATCGCCGTCGCGGCATTGCCCGCCGCAGGATTCTCCAGCGCGGGTTCGACACGCGAGACGACGCGCGTCTTCATGCGATTCGCGAGTTCCAGCAGCAATGGATTTTTTGCCAGCGCCTCCGCGGCTGCAGCATCCGCTGCGCATGCGGTGTAGCTCGACAGCGGGGTGGGCAGCACATGAATGCGGCGCACGCCCATCGCCACCGACTGGCCGACGCTCAACGGAAACACACGCTGTTCGTGCTGCGTGCGAGTGACATCGAGCACCGCCGCGTTGCCGCTCTCGGCCGCAGGTCGTGCGATCTGTGCGTCCGCGGCGCCGTCGGTCAGGCGAATGCGCAGTCGTTCGAACGCGCCGGTAAACACCATCTCCTCGATGGTGCCGTGTCCCAGGTAGCCCACTCGCAGGTTGTCGCGCGTCGGAGCGATCTCCACTTCTTCGGGACGCAGCACGGCCACGACTTCATGCTCGCGCCCGCTGTCGAATTTCTCCAGCGCGCGCGCATTGACGGGCGTCGCGCCGAAGCGGATCCCCTGCGCCGTCTGTCGCGCCAGCAGGAGGTTTGCCGCGCCGAGGAACGTCGCGACGAAGCGCGTCGCCGGGCGGGCATACAGTTCGTCGGGCCGCCCGCATTCGAGCAGTCGGCCGAGATTCATCACGCCGATGCGATCCGCCAGTGCAAAGGCCTCTTCCTGATCGTGTGTCACGAGCACCGTGGTGATGTTGAGTTCGCGCTGTACCTGGCGGATGGTGCGGCGCAGTTCTTCGCGGATCTTCGCGTCCAGCGCGCCAAACGGCTCATCCAGCAGCAGCACCTGCGGCTTGTGCGCCAGCGCGCGGGCCACGGCCACCCGCTGCTGTTGTCCGCCCGACAGCTGGCTCGGCAGGCGATCGTCCATGCCCTCGAGCGCCACCAGCCGCAACAGCTCCTTGCGACGGGCCTGGCGTTCCGCGGTCTTCATGCGCCGTACGCGCAGGGCGAACTCGATGTTGTCGCCAATGGTCATGTGCCGGAACAGGGCGTAGTTCTGGAAGACCAGCCCGACGCCGCGCTGCCGCGCCGACATGTATGTGACATCGTGGCCGTGCAGGGCAATACGACCGTGATCGACACCGGTCAGACCCGCGATGGCGCGCAGCAGCGTGCTCTTGCCACTGCCGCTGGGACCCAGGAGTACGAAGAATTCGCCTTCGCCGACTTCGACGGAGACGTCGTTGACGACAGGGGATCCCTGATACCGTTTGGTAACTTGGTCGAGGGTGATAGACATAGGGTGCGCGAGCTTACCGGCCTGCAGGTAGCAGGGTCAGTCTCCAAGAGGTGACAAAGCGGTTACAAAACCGGATGACTCCGGCAATGAAAGTGACGATAGTCACCCGGTTTCGGCGAGTCGTGACCGGTGCGCGGCTGGCGTCGCAGTCCTTCTCCTCGTCACTATCGCCATTTCGTGACCTGTCGTATTCAAGATTTCCCATGCTGCCCACCTACGAAAAACTCGGCTCCTTCTATCTCGGCCGCGAAGTCGATCCGGCCAGCGGCGCGGACAAGCCCGATCTTCTTCTATATGACTCGCGCGACCTGACGACCCATGCCGTGTGCGTCGGCATGACGGGCAGCGGCAAGACCGGCCTGTGCCTGTCGTTGCTGGAGGAAGCCGCGATCGATGGCATCCCGACGATTGCGATCGACCCGAAAGGTGACATCGGCAATCTGCTGCTGACGTTCCCGCAGTTGCGTCCCGAGGATTTCGCCCCGTGGGTCGACGCGGGCGAGGCAGCTCGCAAGGGAATGAGTACCGAGGCTTATGCCGCCTCGACCGCGGATACCTGGCGTAAAGGGCTTGCGGACTGGGAACAGGACGGTGAGCGCATTCAACGCTTTCGTGACACGGCCGAAGTCGCGGTCTACACACCCGGCAGCACGGCGGGCCGGCCGCTGTCCGTGCTGCGTTCCTTCAGCGCTCCCGATCCGGCGCTGCGCGCCGATGCCAGTGCGCTGCGTGAACGCATCGGTTCGACCGTTGCGGGCCTGTTGAGCCTGGTCGGCATCCAGGCCGATCCCTTGCAGAGCCGCGAGCACATCCTGCTCTCGACCCTCCTCGAGCAGGCCTGGAGCAACGGTCGCGATCTCGACCTGGCCGCGTTGATCCAGGGCATTCAGAAGCCTGGCTTCGACAAGGTCGGCGTCTTCGACCTGGAGACCTTCTACCCGGCGAAGGAACGCCTGCAACTGGCGATGTCCCTCAACAACCTGATCGCCTCGCCGGCGTTCGGCGCGTGGATGCTGGGTGAAGCGCTCGATGTACAGCGCCTGCTGTTCACCGAGTCAGGCAAGCCGCGCATCGCCGTCATTTCCATCGCGCACCTGAGCGATGCCGAACGCATGTTCGTCGTCACGCTGCTGCTCGGAGAAATCGTCGCCTGGATGCGCCGGCAGTCCGGCACCTCGAGCCTGCGCGCGCTCTTCTACATGGACGAAATCTTCGGCTACTTCCCGCCAACGGCCATGCCGCCATCGAAGCAGCCACTGCTGACGTTGATGAAGCAGGCACGCGCGTTCGGTCTCGGCGTCGTGCTGGCAACGCAGAATCCGGTGGATCTCGACTACAAGGGACTCTCCAATGCCGGTACCTGGTTCATCGGCCGGCTGCAGACCGAACGCGACAAGGCGCGCGTCATCGACGGACTGCTGAGCGCCGGCGATGGATTGAGCAAGAGCGAACTCGAGTCGTTGCTCGCCAATCTCACTGGCCGCGTCTTCCTCATGCGCAATGCTCACGACGATGCCCCCGTGCTGTTCCGCACACGCTGGGCCCTGTCGTATTTGCGCGGACCGCTGACGTTGCCGGAGATCGCGCGACTCGCGCCGCCGGTAACTGCCTCCGCAACACCCACTCGCAATGTGACGCCGCAAGCCACGGACAGCGCCAGCAAACCCGTCATCCCTGCGGCAATCGACGAGTACTACCTGACTCGCCGTACGGGGGCGCCTTACGTTCCCCACGTGCTCGGTCTGGTGCGGATGCATTTCGTGAATGCGCCTGCCGGCATCGATGTATGGGAGACACGCTCCTACCTCGTCGCTATCGATGGCGACGCGCCCGACTGGTCGCAGGCGCAGATCGGTGGGGATTTGAAGGACCAGTTGCAGACGACCGGTGCAGCGGATGCGCCTCATGCAGAAGTTCCGGCTGCGCTGTTGCGCGTCGATAACTACAAATCCTGGGGCAAGCAGCTCGCCGCCCATGTCTATGAAACAGCCGGACTCGCCGTGTTTCGCAATGCTGCACTGGGAATCGCTTCCGCTGCGGGGATGTCCGAGGCCGATTTTCGCGCGCGCATCGCGCTCAACTTGCGCGAGAAGCGTGACGGGGCGGTCGAGGCGCTACGCAAGAAGTACGCGCCGCGCCGCGCCACGCTGCAGGATCAGATCCGTCGCGGGGAGGACCGGGTGCAACGGGAGAGCTCGCAGCTTTCGCAACAGAAGATGTCGACGGCCATCAGCATCGGCACCTCCATTCTCGGCGCCTTTCTCGGGCGCAAGAAGGTCAGCGTCGGCAACCTCGGGCGCGTCGGCACAGCGGCGCGCAGCGCCGGACGCATCGGCCGTGAAAGCGACGATGTGTCGCGTGCACAGGAAAGCGTCGAAGTGCTGAAGCAGCGTTACGCGGATCTGGAGAACGAATTCGAACAGGAAACCAGCCGCCTGCACGGGGAGTTCGATCCGGCCGCAGCAGCAATCGACCAGGTGCAGATCAAACCGCGCAAATCAGACATCGACGTGACGACGATGGCGCTGGTGTGGGTTGCCGAATGATTGAAGTCGGACAAAGATCTCCACGGGGGATACGGGGTAACACGGGGCAAGAACAGAATGCATTCTCTACCCGTGTAACCCCGTGGACTCCTCGGTTTTTACTCGCTGGCGCTTACTACGACGCTCGCGATCAGCCAGAGCGAACTCACAACGGCGTCACTGCCTCAGCTGCCATCCGTGGCGACGCGCTGACCCGCCACTTCCGTGAAGATCAGCTCGACGCGACGGTTCTGCTGCCGGCCAGCCGCATTGTCGTTACTGGCCACCGGCGTGCTCTCGCCCTTGCCCAGCGAATTGATCTGACCGCCGGAGACGCCTCGCTGCATCAGCGCCGATTGCACTGACATCGCGCGGTTTTCCGAGAGCTGCTGATTGAATTCATCCGAGCCCACGCTGTCGGTGTGGCCTTCGATGAGCACCCGGCGATTCGGATCTTCCTTCAGCGCCTGTGCGAGGCGATCGATCGTGGAAAAGGCTCCCGGCTTCAACGTCGCCTTGCCTGTGTCGAACAGCACGTCGCCCAACGTCAGCACCAGGCCCCGGTCGGTCTTCGTCGCCTTCAGATCCTTCAATTCCTGTTCGAGGCTCTGGGCTCTGGTGCGGGCTGCTTCGGCCTCGCGATCGCGGGCCTGCGCCAGGACCTGCTGCCGTTCGCCTTCGCCCTTGGCGATTTCGTCCTTCGCCTGTGCCTCGAGAATCTTCTCATTGGCAATCTGCGCATGCGTCGCGGCGACCGTGGCTTCGTAACGAATATCGTCGATCTTCCCGCCCTTCTCTACCATGCGATTGGCTTCATCCAGCGCCTTGCGGGCATTGGAGATGTTTTCCGCGGCAACACCGGCGCGCGGCGAAGATTCGACTTGCGGAACCACGGCGCGAGCGGTTTCGAGCTCGGCGATGGTTTTGTCCGGTGTCGAACTGCAGGCTGCCATGGCAGTTGCCATGGCCAGGCCCAGAATCAGATTATGTGTGCGTTTCATGATCGCGACCTCAGAGATAAGTGGAGTGCTGTTACTGCTGTGACGTCGCGGGGCGATTCGTTTCCTGGCGTAGCGTCTGGATGCTCGCCAGTAGCTCATCCGCCGCCTTGCGCGCGCTCGCGTTCTGCGCCTTCGCGGTCGCCAGCTGAGCGCTCAGTTCCGCCTGCTTGGCGTAACGTTGCGCGCGAGTTTCGTTCTGCTCTTCCACCGCCTTCTGTGCCTGTGTGAAGTAGTCCTTCGCCTGCTGCAATTCGATCGCGCCGGCTTCCGAGGAACCCAGGGATTGCTGCGCCTGCTTCACGGCCGTTTCACTACGCGCCACCTCCTGCCTCGTCAGTTCCGACACTCCGCCGCAGGCAGTCAATGTCAGCAGCGAAGCGGCAGCGCCTGCGACCAATGTCAGGGACCTGAATGAAATACTCATGATGGATCTCCATAAACCGAGCGTGGTCACACGCGCGCCAGTTAGATTTCGAGAAATTTGTGGATCAGCTTCTGGAAGGAACAACGCGCATTTGCGAAGACCAGTTCCCCCCGCGTGGATTTACCGACGCATCTGCACTTTTCGCAGCGGCGCATCGTCGGTAGAGTGCGGACACCGTGTGTACTCCGGGATTAACTCATGACCCCATCGTCGGCCATCGTCCGCGTCCTGCTGCCATTACTGTGCCTGGTCTTCGCCTCCTGCAGTTCACGCGCGCCCGAACCCGTCGCAGGAACTTACCGCGCAACACTGGAACTGCCCGGAGGCCCGGCTCCGTTCGGTCTTGAAGTACGACGCGAAGGCGATGGCATCGTGCTGTACCTCGACAACGGCAGCGAACGTACGCGCGTGCCGAACGTGACCATCGCCGATGGCAAGCTGGTCGCAATGTTCCCCGGCTATGAAAATTCACTGCACGCTGACATCCATCGCGATCGCCTCGAAGGCAGCGTGACACTCATCAAGGCCGGCGGCGTCGAACAGGTGATTCCTTTCCGCGCGAAGCTCAACGAGAACTGGCGCTTTCATCCCGAATCGCTCACCGACAATGCCGACGTGTCGGGCCGATGGGAGGTCACGTTCACCGACGACACTGGCAAGACGAGCAAGGGCGTCGCGCTGCTCGAGCAGAGTCACGATCGCGTGACCGGCACGGTGATGACGCCCACCGGTGATCACCGCTTTCTCGACGGACAGATTCGGGGTGACGAATTGCAGCTGTCCACATTCGCAGGTGGTCTCGCCTATCTGTACAAACTACGCCTCGAGAAGGGAGCGCTGGTCGGCGAGTACTGGCAGGGATTGAACAGTCACGAGAAGGTCGCGGCCCAGCGCAATGACGACGCGCAGATCGAGCACATCGAAACGACGCTGAAGTCCGACCGTTTCGATTTCACCTTCAACGACGTCGACGGCAAACCGGTGTCGCTGAGCGACGAGCGTTTCCGCGGCAAGGTCGTGCTGGTCACTCTCGGCGGCACCTGGTGCCCGAACTGTCACGACGAAGCCGCCTTTCTCGTGCCGTTCTACAAGGAATACCGGGAGCGTGGTTTCGAGATCGTCGCGCTGATGTTCGAGCGCCACGGCGACTTCGCCAAGGCGGCGGCTGCCGTGCGCGGCTACCAACGCGATCTGCATATCGACTACCCGATGCTGATTGCCGGCGTCGCTGACGATGAGGATCCGGAACGCAAGCTGCCGACGCTGAGCGGCGTGTACGGCTATCCGACCAGCATCCTCATCGATCGCCAGGGAAAGATTCGCGACGTGCACACCGGCTTCAATGGTCCGGCGACCGGCCATCACTACGACGAGTACGTGCGGGAGTTCACGCAGCAGGTGAATGCACTGCTGGCGGAAACCACGTAAACGCGAAGGGAGGTCAGGTTCTGAGGATCTGGCCCACCTGTCTTTTGCGGCCTTTGCGGATCGGCGGCCGCCACATAGGTCCGGGTGGCGCCGAATCGTTCGCCACGCATCGATGCCGCAGACATAATGCGCGGCATGACGATTCGGGCTGGATTGATCGGCTTCGGCCTCGCCGGACGCTACTTTCACGCGCCGCTGTTGGGTCCGGCGGGCATACGCCTGCACTGTGTGGTGACCAGTCGCGTGCAGGAATTGCGCGATACCTATCCCGACGCACTGGCGCTGGAATCGGCGCAGAGCCTGATCGCACGGGGCGATGTCGATCTGGTGGTGATCGCATCGCCCAACCAGTTTCACTTCCCGCAGGCGCGTGCGGCCCTGCTCGCCGGCAAGCATGTCGTGGTCGACAAACCCATGAGCATCACTGCGGCCGAAGCCCAAACGCTCGCAGAGCTCGCTCGCAGTCAGCGCCGCGTACTCGCCGCGTTTCAGAACCGGCGCTGGGACAGCGACTTCCTGACGGTCCGCAAGCTGCTGGACGGGAATCGTCTGGGCCAGCTGGCGTCGTATCGCGCACGGTGGGATCGATTCCGGCCCCAGGTTGCCGACCGCTGGCGCGAACGCCCCGATCCCGGCAGCGGCATGTTGTACGACCTTGGGTCGCACCTCATCGATCAGGCGCTGACATTGTTCGGCCGACCCGACTGGGTGCAAGCCGATGTGTTCGTTCAGCGCCCGGATGGCGCCGTGGATGATGGATTCGAGATTCTGATGGCCAAGGGCTCGTTGCGTATCTCGCTCGGCGTCAGCTCTCTTGCCGGACCGGGCGATTTTCGTTACTGCATTCACGGCAGCGACGCGTCGTTCGTGAAATACGGACTCGATCCGCAGGAAGACCAGCTGCGCAGCGGCCAGGCGGCGCTGGACGCCGGCTTCGGTGTCGAGGCCGAGGATCACTGGGGCGTGTTGATATCGAGCACGTCGTCGCAGCGCGAAATCGTGCCTTCCGAACGCGGCCGCTGGCTGAGGTTCTACGAAGCCGTGAAGCAGAGTATCGTTACCGGCGCAGATGCCCCTGTGACGGCCCACGACGCCCGCGACGTGATCGAGATCATCGAAGCCGCGCAGATCAGCAGCCGCGAAGGCCGCCGCATCCCTCTTCTTTAGAAACTGTCCACTATCAATTTTCAACTATCGACTATCCGCCATGCCCTCCTTCGACATCGTTTCCGAACTCAACGCCCACGAAGTTGCCAACGCGCTCGACCAGGCCAGCCGCGAAGTCGGCACGCGCTTCGATTTCAAAGGCTCCGATGCCAAGTTCGAACTCAAGGATCTCGTCATCACGCTGTCAGCCCAGGCTGAGTTCCAGCTCAAGCAGATGATGGACATCCTGCGACTCAAGCTGAGCAAGCGCGGCATCGACGTGCAATGCATGAAAATCGACGATCCGGTCGTCACGGGCTCGACCGCGAAACAGGTGGTCACGCTGCGCGAAGGCATCGACACGGAACTCGGCAAGAAAGTACAGCGGCTGATCAAGGACTCGAAACTCAAAGTCCAGGCCGCGATCCAGGACAAACAGGTGCGGGTCACCGGCAAGAACCGCGACGACCTCCAGGAAGTCATCGCGATGGTGCGCGGCGCGAAACTCGAGATGCCCTTCCAGTTCACGAATTTCAGGGACTGAGGGTATTGAGGAGTAACCGCAAAGAACGCATAGAGCGCATAAATAGAGAATAGCCGCAAAAAAATCGCAGAAATCGCAAAGCGGAATTGCAATCAATCCAGCCGTCCTTTCTGACCTTGCGTGTTTTGTGCCTTTTGCGGCTATTCCCTCATCTATTCCGTCTTTGCGTTCTATGCGTTCTTTGCGGTTACTCCGGCTCTTTCCCGTACGCCTGCCACTCCTTGCCGACGATGAGCCGCGCACCGCGCGTGAATGTCATGTATGACCACGCCCACTGCACCAGCACGATGATGCGATTGCGGAAGCCGCTCAATCGATAGATGTGCACGAGCAGCCATACCCACCAGGCCAGCCAGCCTGAGAGCTTCAGACCGAAGATTTCACAGATGGCGCGGCTGCGGCCGATGGTCGCGAGCTGGCCGAGGTTGCGATAGCGAAACGGTTTGCGCAGGCGGCCCAGCAAGTCGTTGCGGATCATGTCGGCAGCGTACTGACCCTGCTGCATGGCGACGAGTGCCACGCCCGGCAGCGGTTTGCCGTCTTCGCCCTGGCTATGCGCTAGGTCCCCGATCACGAACACTTCCGGATGACCGGGCACGCTGAGATCGTCTCCGACGATGACGCGTCCGACCTGATCGACGGGCACGCCCAATGTTCGGCCGATGTCGGCAGCGCGTACGCCCGCTGCCCACAGCACGGTGGAGGCGCTGACGTGTTCATTGCCGACGGTCACACCGTTCGGCGTGATATCGGTGACGCGCGCAGCCGTCCAGACCTGCACACCGAGGGATTCGAGATCGCGCATGGCGCGTGCGGCGAGACCGGCATCGAAGGACGGGAGGATGCGCGGACCGGCTTCGACCAGGATGACGCGGGTCTGGCGCGGATCGATGGCGCGGAAATCACGGGCCAGCGTGTAGCGACTCATCTCGCCGATCGCGCCGGCGAGTTCGACGCCGGTCGGACCGCCGCCCACGACGACGAAGGTCAGGTGCTGCCGCCGTAGCCCGGCATCGCGTTCACGCTCTGCTGCTTCGAATGCTTCCAGCACGCGGCGGCGGATTTCCGTGGCCTGCGGCAGCGTTTTCAATCCGGGGGCGTTCTGTTCCCATTCCTCACGACCGAAGTACGCGTGCTGCGCGCCGCAGGCGAGCAACAGGTAGTCGTAGGGATATTCGCCGCTGTCCGTCAGTACGCGTTTGCCCGCAACGTCGATGCGTTCCGCACGTGCCTTGATGACGCGGGCATTGCCGCCCGCCAACAGACTGCGGATCGGTGCGGCGATCTCCGCGGGACTCAGTGCCGCCATCGCAACCTGGTACAGCAGCGGCTGGAACAGATGGTGGTTCTCGCGATCGATGACAGTGATGTCGACATCCTGCAGACGCTGCATGCGACGCGCTGCATTGAGTCCTGCGAATCCGGCGCCCACCACCACGATCCGTTTCACTCGGCACCTCGATCAGTCGGTACGATTCACACCGCCATTCATCATGCCGCGCGCCCACTCCAGTACGGGTTCGACCCGCGGCGACACGAGTTTCAACGCACCTTCGAAGTCGACCCAGCGATACTCATTGTGTTCGGGACGGCCGAGTTCTTCGATGACCGGCAGCGACACCTCGCTCGTCCGGGTACGCGCAATGTAGTAACGCGCCACTTTGCCGCGGCTGTAGGGACCGGTCTCGGTGTGCTCGTGGCCCCAGATGAATTCGAGGTCGTCGATCAGCGATTCCTCGCGGACTTCGCGGATGGCGGCCGCCAGCGGTTCTTCGCCGGACTCGACCATTCCCTTGGGGAAGTCCCAGTGATTGAAGGCGCGCAACAGCAGAAAGCGCCAACCGTCGGGGGTTTCGCGCGCCACGATGACGCCAGCCGACAGTCTGGTGATGCGGGACATGGGCCCGAGTATAGCGATCAGGCGGGGGCTGCTGGGTACTGGACGCTGTCCCGCGGGATGCTTTCGGTCACGCTGCTGGCCAGAACCCACGGCAGCGGCATCAATCACACCTTGAATTTCCATAGCCTAGGCCTATGGTGTCAGCCGTGGCATCATGACCCTTCCGTCCACCAGCAGCCCTTCCTATGAATCTGCGTGATCTTCGATACTTCGTGGCCCTGGCGGATACCCGTCATTTCGGCAAAGCCGCCGAACGTTCCTACGTCAGCCAGCCCACGCTGTCGGCGCAGATCAAGAAGCTCGAGAACTATCTCGGCGTACAGCTGATCGAACGCCAGCCGCGCAAGGTCTCGCTCACCGAAAGCGGCTTGAAGATCCTGCCGCTGGCTCGGCGCATCCTGCAGGAAAGCGATGACATCGTATCGCTGGCCCGCAACCAGCACGATCCGCTGTCAGGCAAGATCAAGGTGGCACTGATTCCCACCATCGGCCCCTACCTGCTGCCGTTGGTAGCGCGCAAGCTGCGCAAACAACTGCCGCAGCTCAAGGTGATGCTGTACGAGTACCAGACCCAGCCACTGCTCGACCGGCTGCGCGACGGTGAGATCGAGCTGGGCATCCTGGCGCTGCCGGTTCCTCACGATGGACTCGAAACACGCGCCCTGTATGAGGAACCCTTCACCGTCGCAGTGCCGAACCAGCATCCGCTCGCAAAAAAGCCGTACGTGAAGCTCGATGACCTGAACGGTGAAGAACTGCTGCTGCTCGAAGACGGACACTGTCTGCGCGATCAGGCGCTCGATGTCTGCAGCAGCCTCGACGTGAAGGAAAACGACGATTACCGCGCTACCAGCCTGGAAACGCTGCGACAGATGGTTGCGGCGGGCCTGGGCATCACCCTGCTGCCGGAACTGGCGACGCAGGGTCCCTTTGGCTCGGGCCATGGCCTGACCGTCAAGAATTTCGCGCGCCCGGTGCCCACCCGCACGGTCGGCGCCGTCTGGCGCAAGAGCAGCGCCCGCTCGGAAGCGATCGATGCGGTCTGCGAAGTCATCAGCAGTTCGATGAAGAGATGAAACCATGCTGAACCGCCGCGCATTGCTGTTCGCAGCCGCACTCCTGACACTGACGGCTTGCGGTCAGACTCAACCGCCTACGGTCGTCGTGAATGCATGGTCACCGGCGGCGCCTCCGGGCGCTACCGTGGTCGCCGTCTACGGCGAGATCAGTGCCAGGCAGGACGATGTGCTGTTGCGAATCGCCGCGCCATCCGCGACATCGGCAGAGCTGCATGAGACCAGCGAAGAGAACGGGATGATGAAGATGCGGCCTGTCACGCGACTTGAACTCAAAGCAGGCACGCCGGTGCAGCTCGCACCGGGCGGCATGCATGTGATGCTGATGGGCATGCAGGAGGCTTTCGCTCCCGGTGCACAGATTCCGATCACATTCGAGTTCGAGCAGGCCGGCGAGGTCAGCGTGATGGCGCAGGTCAAGTAGCGCGCCGTCGCCGCAATGACCTCCGTTTCCCCCGATATCAGCGATCTGCACGACGAACAAATCGTCGGTTTGCTGCGCACGGGTGCGCACGGCACCCTGCTCAGCGCCTATTTCGGCGATGTTGCCTACCGCGAGCTGAGTCATCTGGCGCGACTCGCCGCGATCCGGCGTGACGAACGCGGACAACGTGTATTCATTCTTCCCGGCATCATGGGATCGCGGCTTGCCGAGGTGGATGGAGCGAATGCGGGCCTCGTATGGCTGCATCCGTCGGCGATCAGCCAGGGATTGCTGTCGAATCTCGCGCTGCCGGGATCGCCGACGCTGCGCGCCGTCGGCATCATGTTGCCCGGCTATCTCAAACTGAAACTGTCGCTCGAGGTCGCCGGCTTCACACCGGTGTTTCATCCCTTCGACTGGCGCCGCGATCTGATCGAGCTGGGACTCGAGTTCCTGCAGGTCATCGAACGAAGCGGCGCGCGCAAGGTGCTGGTCGTCGCGCACAGCATGGGTGGCCTCGTGGCGCGTGCGGCGCTGGCGCACGACACATCGAACCGTATCGAGCGACTGGTGCAGCTCGGCGCGCCCAACAATGGTTCGTATGCGCCGCTGCTCGCGTTGCGTGCGGTCTATCCAACCGTGCGCAAGATCGCTTCACTGGATCAGCGTCACAGCGCCGAAGAACTCGCGCGCGATGTCTTTCGCACGCTGCCGGGACTGTATGAACTGTTGCCTGAAGGATTGTTCGATGCTGACGCCTGGCCGCGCGATGAACTCGCACCGGAGCTGGCATTGCTGGCGCAGGCGCGACGCTCCCGTTCGCAACTGGCCGACGCAGACGAACGCTGCCTGCTCATCGCTGGCACCGGCCACGAAACCGTGACTGCAGCCGACGTGCGCGACGGCCAGTTCGATTACACGTTGCGTGCAGCAGGTGACGGTACCGTGCCGTCGTCGCTGGCGCTGTGGCGCGGCGCGCGAACCTGGTTCGTCGCCGAGAATCACGGCACGCTGACGCAGAACAATTCGGTGCTCGCGGCGGTCGATGAGCTGCTGCGTCACGGCGATACGCAGCGCTTGTCGGATCAATCGCCTCCTGCCATCGACACCGAACGACATATCCTCGAAAGCGAGCTGCGCAGGCAAGCCACGCACAAGGTTCGCTGGGACGAACTGTCGCTCGACAGCCGCCGCCGGATCCTCGATCCCGTGCTCACGCCGGAATTCTGCCGCGTTTGCAACAATACCGACATTACGTAAAGGACCGGCACCTTTCCGCGACGGCCGGGGCGCTATCTGCTCAAGCGCACCGCCGGCGGGACGATATCTGACTCAGGCAGCGCAACTTGCGTGTGCCGCGTCACGTCCATTCCCGAATCAAGGAAAGCACGGTGCCTGAGTCGCCGCGGATGCCCGGCCTGCATGCCGTCATGCTAGCCGCCACGCTGCTGGTCGCCAGTTGCGGCGGCGGTGGTGGCGATGATGCGCCTGCGAGCCCCGCCGCATCCTTGCCGCCGCGACCAGTGCAGCAGACGGACCTGCAGATCGCGCAACTCATCTACGCCGGCACGCCGCGAACACCGGCCGGCTTCCAGGAAGACTCCCAGCCCGCAGGTCTGCACAACGTAGCCACGGTGCACCTGAAAAACACCGACATCGATCCGTCGCTCGTGGCACCGGCGCCGCAGCACGAACTCTGCACGGATGACTGGACTGTCGCACTCGACTGGTCGGAGACCCACGCGCAGCACGCGATGACACAGTACGCAGACCTGGTCGAGACGAACGATGCCGCTCACTACTACGAGTTCGGCCGTTCTCGCGAAGGCGATCCGGATTTCCACATGCGTGAACGCGTTTTCAAATGTTCGTATCTGAATAGGGCGACCGCGAATCTTCGCTCTCCGGAAGGCTCGGCCGGTGAATTGCATCAGCGGCCGCTCTCCGGCGATGAACTGCGCACGCTGGCCGAATACCTGTGGCGATTCACTCCCTACAACAACTTCGGGCATGCGGTATTGAAGAGCAGCGGCGAGTCGACGGCATCGACGCTCAGCCACACGCTGATCATCGCCACGCTGGAACGCGCCGTTGCATCGGGCCGCTGCGACCGGATCGATGTGATTGCCTGGCGTCACGACGCCGATGCCACCTCCGGCGCGCTGCGACTCGATGTGGAAACGCTGTGGAGTTTCAACGCGCGCGAAGCCGGCGGCGGCGAACTCTGTCAGTAACGTCCGTTGCGATGACCTGGACGCAGCGCGTCCAGTGACAGATCCCTGAACGTGTCCTGGTCGGCCTTGACGCGGAACTTGATGAACGGCCCCTGCGCCGTGTAGCGGCTGGCTTCGAAGTCGTCGTCGCGGAATCCGCTCCAGTTGTAGCCGATCGAAATCCAGATGTTCTTCGCCACGGCGTAGCCCACGTCCACACCTACTGCTGTCTCGCTGACGTCCGATTCGAGCGAACCCAGCAGCGTACCGTGCAGGCCGACATCGACACCATCCGTGAGATCGTGGCGCAGGTCGACGCCATACAGGCTGGACAGACCGCTGTAGCGTTCGTCGTCGAAGGTGCTGCGAACGTAACGGGCGCCGAGCTGCAGGCCCAGTTGCATCCAGGGATTGAGCTGCCAGTTGGAGTTCAGGTTGTTGACGAGGCGCGCCGATTCGAACTCGCCGCGCAGATCGCGCTGCGATTCCTGTTGCAGATCCAGACGATTCAGCACGATCCAGGCGCTCGTTGCCGGGCGGTAGGCCCAGGCGAGCTGCATTTCGCTCGCCATCGTGTCCGCACCGGTCGCGAACCGACTGTCGAACCAGGTCGACGACATCGCGAAGGCGTGACCGGCAATCGGCTCGCGATAGAAGCCGCCGGAGAACACCCGACGTTCCTCCTGGTCCGAATGACGGTTCTCCAGGCGCGAGGTGAAGGTCCAGAAATCACCGCGGAAGGTCGCGCCCGCGAAGGCGGCCAGGTAATCGCCATTCAGCGAGCCGGAGGACAACGCCGCCTTCGCGTTGAAGGGCGACACGTTCGTGCCGCTTATCGTGCGGCTCCGGTCGACGCCGACATCCAGGTCCCAGCGCTCACTGGCCTTCCATCCCTGCATGAGGCCGAAGTTCGCGAACACGCGCGGACCGTACTCCGTCGCCTGCTGACTCATGCTCGACTGGATCTGTGCCCGCTCCCACGGTGAGGTGCGCACGCCGAGGCGGGTCATATCGGCATCGAAGTCATCGCCGTCCGCATGTTCGTATTCGGCGAAGAAGCTGGTGCTGGCGCGCCAGTGATAGTCGACGCCGATGAGGGATCGCGCCGGGAAGTCGACGCTGGCGTTCTTGCCGCCCAGCGGCAGATCCTGGGATGCGCGCAGCGTGATGAGATCGCGGAACAGATCGAGGCTGCCGTTCACGAAGGCCTGCTGCGACTCCCGGTCGCCGTCGCTTAGTCCCGTGTCCGACACGTGACGGGCGCCGACGCCGACGGTGTAGTCGTCGGACTCGCGCCGCACCTCGGCGCTGACGTAGTCACGTTGCGCACCGCTTGCCAGCATCTGCTGCCGATAGGTCTCGCCTTCGAGCGCGAAGCGCTCGGTGATGTTGTAGCGCGCATCGGCGCCAACCTTGCGCGTGCCATCTTCGGAGGTCATCTGCTGTCCCAGACCGAATCCGCCTTCCTGCTCGCGCAGATACAAACGCGCATCGAGACTTTCGGTCACGTGCTCCACCTGCGTGAGGTACGCCATCGCCTGCGCCGTAGCCGTCGGATCGTCTGATTCGCTGCGCGCCACTTCCGCCCGCAGCTCGGTCGACGCAGCGATCTGCCAGCGCAGATCCGTCCCCACCAGACGTGAATCGCCCGCGATGGCGCCTTCCTGCAGGTACGTCGTACCGACCTCCATCCGATCGCCCGCGAATTGCATTGAACCGCGTCCGCCCGCCGTGACCTGCGACTTGCCGCCGCTCAGGACTTCGTACTCCGCCACGATGACAACGGGATTGAAACCGGCGTCGCGACTGGGGACAGGCTGTTTGAAGAACACCGTGCCGTTGAGATAGTCGATGCTGTAGTCGATGTACCTCGTGAAGTCGCGCGACTCGATGACGACTTCGCTGTGGAAGCGATCGCGCACTTCGACACGGATCCTGTCGCTGTTGACGATGAGCGGGCGGCGCGACAAGCGGTACAGGCCGGACGTACCGTCACCCGGCAGTTCATCCTTCACATAGCCCTGCTGCGATTCTGCGGCGAAGGCGGTGTAGCCGAAGCGTTCGCCGGCATACTCCGCTTTGAGACCGTTGAACGTGCGGCTGTAGCGCGACAGTTCGGTCACCGTCATGCCGGTCGTGAAGCCGCCGAACAGGGCGGCGAACTGGCGACGCTCCATCTTGAGATACAGCTTCTCGGTCGTGGCCGCTTCGAAGCGCTGCTCGGTCGCATCCCCATAGAGCGTGTAGAAGCGATTCGGATCGATCGTGCCGAGCAGACGATCCTTCTCGGCCTCGTGATCGCGCGCCGAGTCATAGGCCATCGTCAGCAGCGTGTCGCCCTTGATGGCGCCCTTGGCGAAGAACGCGACACGGTCGCCTGTCGTGTAGCCTTCCTCCAGCCCGGCATCCTCTGCCGACTGCATGTTCTGACGGATCGCTTTGTAGGCGCTCGTGCCCTCGGCGAGACCGACCAGAATCCAGTCGCGTGCGCGGGGTTCGAGCCACACGCGGATTTCCTGTTCCTGGCGTTCATTGAGACGCAGCCGCACGACCGCCGTGCCCGCCTGCGACGTCGGCTCCAGTTCGAGGCGTGCAATGCCGTCGGCGTCGACACTGAACGTCGGCGAGCGCGTGCCGACCGCGACCAGCTTGTTGTCATCGCGCGATTCGACCTCCCACCAGGAACGATACGGCTCGCTGATGCTCCAGCCGCCGAGCGTGCCCGGACGCGCCGGCCGGCCGTACGCATCGACCATGCGCAGTGCGATGACCGGATGCGTCGTGCCGTCTGCCACCAGGCTCGATGCCGCACGATCCAGCTCCGCACGCACTGCGCCACCGGCATAGTGCACGTCACGTTGCAGCTCCGTGACGAACTGGCCGTTGTCATCGAGAACCCTTGCAGTCAGCCGATTCTCGCCATTGCGCACATCCACGCCCCGCCAGCGACTCAGCGCAACCGTGCCCGCCGCATTGGTGGTGACGCCATCGAAATTGAGTGCGCTCACCGCGGTACCGTTCACCGCCAGTTCGAGCCGCTGCGTCGGCAGATGTCGAATGGCAACCGACAGGCTTGGGATCGCAGGCAACTCATCTTGCGCAGGCGACACCCAGTCCACGCCCGGCTGGACCTGTTCGATATCCATGCCGCGCGCTGACGACTCCTTGACGACGAGAACCGGCGCAGCAGCAACCGGTGCCGGATCGAGCAGACCCAACGTAGCCACCGCAGGTGAAATCGCGTCAGCACGATGCAGGGACAAACCACCGGCGGCCTTGACGCGCAGGCCCTCGATTGCGACGTCGACCCGGCCGTGCAGTGCACGCTGCTCGTCCACGGCTGCGGCAGCATCGGCTGCGACGCTCACGCTGTCGGAGTCGATGCCGAGACCATCGGCCAGGTACTTCGCCACGGCGTCGGCGCGCGCCAGGGCCAGCGCCTGCGGATCGGCGGAAGCAACGGAGTGACTGGCAGCGACCAATGCCGTATCGGTGTGCCCCGTCACGCTCAGGCGCAAGTGGGTGACGCCGCGCCATTCGTCGACGATACGATCCAGCGGCTCGCGGTCGGCGGGCTGAAGCGGGGTATCCAGCAACTCGGAGCGCGGTGCGAAGCGATATGACGCGGTCTCATGCAACAGATGGCCGCGCAATGCGACATTCTCGACGGTGACGGTGGCCTGATTCTTCGCCGCCGGTGTATCGAAGCGCGCCAGCGCCTTCACCGTCATCCCGCCACTGGATGCTTCATTCAGTCGTGTGTCGAAAGTCAGCGTCGACGCGACGTCCGCCGGCAGCGTGCCGAGCTTGAATATCAGCACGTTCTCCGCCCGCGTCGGATCGACCGCCGATTTCGAGTTCAGGTGCGCACTGCCGGGCACGTAGGCCAGTCCATCGGCCAGCACGGCCATGATCTGTGCATTGTCGATGGCGAGGCCGGTGACGTTGAGGGTGGCGGTGTGCGAGAGCCCTTCGATGGACTCAGGGCGAGCAGGAAGAACTTCTTCCGTCTGCGTTCGCCCTGAGCCCGTGACCGCAGGGAATGGTTCATCCATCGAAGGGGCCGCCGCCCGCGACTGAAACTGCAACGTCACCTCGCCCTTCGCCGGCTGCTTTCGCTGCAGCACGAAGTCGCTGCGCCACAGGGCGCCGCCGCGCACATCGACAAATTGTGAGTAGGCGCTGCCCGCATTGCGTACGCGTCCAGGGCACGTCGACGCGAGGTGAGTCGAAGGGATCGTCACGGTGTCCATCTGCACGACATGCGAACCGGGTGTCACGTCATCGAAGTGATACTTGCCGTCGTCATCCGTCACCGAGTAACGGCCGTCTTCGAGATACACCCGCACGCCGCGAACACCCTGCTGCCGATGCGCCAGTGCCGAACAATCGCCTTCGGTGACGCGGCCCATCAGGATGGCGCGTTCGCGGAACAGTTCTTCGCGCAACTGAATGGTGGCCTGGGCGGTATTGGAGACCGTGCCATCCGGCCCTCGCGCCTGTGCGCTGTTGACGAGCTGTTTGCCGCGCGCCGCCACGGTGATCTCGACGACATAGCGGATCTCGACGCGCTGACCGGCACCGAGACGGCCGTGAGTAAAGGTCAGCGTGCGGCCATCGGACGAAATGGACGGGTCCGTTGCCACCGCGCCTTCGATGCGTGCGGAGCCGGGACGATAGCGCGCGCCATCGGGCAGGCGATCGACGATGCTGACGCCGGGAATCGCGGCATTGCCGGAGGTGTTCTCGGCGACCAGCGAGTACTGCACGAAATCGCCAACGGCCGCGACCGTCGTGATCGTGCTCTTGCGCATGAACAGTTGTGTCGCAGCGGCATCGACGGGCACATCGATGGCGATCGTTGGACCAGCCTCCACCGCGAACGTCCGACCGAATGAACCGTCCTGAAGCCGATACGGACCGCCCGGCGAATTGGCGAGATCGCCGATGCTCAATGCGCTCGGGAAGGCATGCCCCGCAGGGGGATCGACCTCCAGCCGATAGCTGCCGGTGGCGATCAATGGAAAGCGGAATACACCGGCCGGCAACGAGTACACCGAGCCGCCCGAGTCAGTGACCTGCTCGCCGGTCACCATCTCTGCGGGATAGCGACTGGCGCCGTCGTCGCCGAACACGCTGGCGAGCGCCCCGGTCGCGTTATCGATGAGACGGACACGTGCACCGTCAACCGGTGCGCCAGTCGCGGAATCGAAGACGAGTCCGTAAGGATCGACCAGCGCGCTGGCATTGCTGACATCGCGCGCATCGAGCGGATCGACATAGAAAGAGTTCAGCGCTGCATTGCGCGCCACTTCGAGCACGCAATTGCCAGCGCTCGCCGCAGCGGCGCGCGTCTGAATGTAGCCGGCAAAGATGCCGGTGTCGGGTCCGGTCTCGGCGAGGCGCAGTACTTCGCTGTCCCCCGCGGGGGTCGACACGCGCAGCTCCACAACATCGATTGCCGCGGCGTCGAGGTTCTGATCGGCATCGACGAGTCGCAGGAACGTGGCTTCGCCACCGTGAAGTGACGCGGTGGTCGCCAAAGCGACTGGCCTCGACAAGTCGATGATCGTTCCCGCTGCGGACTGAGGCGGAGGCAGTGTCGATATCGTGTTTCCCGACCGACACTGAGTCAGGTGCATCGTCGTCTCTGAACCCGCGCCCGCGCCATCGATGCGCAGAATGCTCAGCGTCGAGCGCGTTGGCGCACTCGCCACCACCGTACGCACCGCGTTGCTCGCGATCGTCTGCGGATTGCCCTGCGAGTTGGCGAACGACACGGTCGCCACGTTCTGAATCACGGTGCCCGGCGCGGTCTGCGCCGACACCACGCTCGCCATCAGGCCGGTGGCGAGCAGAAGCAAACCTGCGAACCATGCACGGTTTTTGCTGTTCGCAGACACGCCGAGGGCGGGACGGTTGTTCACCGTCCCGCCCGCGTCGTGTGTCGGAGCTTCGCAATTCTCGCCGTGCATCAGCTCACATCCCGTGAGCACGCCGCACAGCGTCGTGGTTACGCATGTGACGATCCTTAGTTGATCGTCACCCGGAAACGCACGGTTGCGGTCTGGCCGGCCGGAATGCTGGGACGGCTGGCGCCCGCAATGGTCAGCGTGCCGCTGGCCACCGAGCAACCGTCGGCATCGGCCGCTGCCGTGCACGTCGTCGTGCCACCACCGCCGGAGACAGCGATCTCGATGTCGTTGCCGCTGTACGCCCCGGTGGCGATCGCGGTGTTCGCATTCAGCGCATCCGTGACCCCCACCTGCTGCGCTGGCACCGCACCGGTGTTCGCGATTGCAATGGCGTACTCGACCACGGCACCGGGGATCGCTTTCGGATTGCTGGTGTTGTTGAACGGATCGCTGATGATCGTCGCGCTCTTGGTGACGCCCAGCGTCGCCGAAGACACCGTGTACACGTTGGTCGTGCTCTCGGTGCCGTCGCGACCTGCATCGCCGAACACCGTGTCGATCCCCGCCGTGTCGGCGCCTGCGGTCTGCACGATGTCGGCACCGACCGCACCCACGTTGAGCGTCGTCGGCTCGATGGAGATCGCCTGCAGATTCACGGTCGCGGACTGGGTGTTGGCCGCTGTCCCCGGAACGTCGGCGAGCACGAAGACCGTGGTGCTCTGATCGGCCGCCAGCATCGCAACGGTGGTCGCCGTGTCCGTCGCACCGTCGTACGTGCCGGGCGTGAACGAGGCGATCGGCTGGCCTGCAGCGGAATCGACGCGCACTGCGAGATTCGCGAGATCGAAGTTGTCCGACCCGACATTGGTCGGCGTGAAGCGGAAGCCGATCGGCCGGTTGGACGTGTTGGTGATGCGGAAGGTGCGAACCACACCGACCGCCGCCGGAACCGTTGCCGCAAGTTCTGTCGGCGAAGGCGTGATCGCCACGACCGACAGGAAGATGCGACGGTCGACGACGAACGTTGCCGCCGAACTGTTGATAGGCGTCTGTGCGACGCCGCCCACGCTGTAATTGACCGACGCCGTATTGCTGATGGACGTTCCGGCCTCGGTGCCAGCCGCGTAAGCGCTCTGCAGCGCTGCGGCGGACGACACGATGAACAGCGCGAGGCTTGCCTGCTTGAGGTGCCTTGCAATCGACATTACGAATCTCCTTGGTGACACAACGAATGGGTGATCGGAAGCGATGGGAATCAGTCGACGATGGCGCGATAGCGCACGAACGCAGTCGCGCCTGGCGTGAACGCAGTGCGGTAGCTCCAGCGGATGTGGCGGATTTCTTCGGGCCGTACGCCGCGCGTCGCGCCATTGACGTCGCGCACACTCAGGGCACTGGAAGCTTTGAATTCCCTGCCGTCGACGGAATACGTGATCTCGGTGCCCACGCCCATGGCGGTGTTCGCCACGAGCGTCATGTGCTCGGGCACGGGGTTGGCGATGACGATGTTGTCGGCCGGCTTGCTGCAGCGATTCTTCGCCGTCACGGTCCACACCACCTCATCGCCCGGCAGCGCCCTGGCGATCGGCACGAGGCGCGTAGCCTGCGCGCCCTGTTCGTTGATGTACGACTGTTCGGATTCCGCCGTCGTCGTCAGCTCGATGCAGTTCTCCTGTGCGGAGACGGTTTGCAGGATGCTCAACGCGAGCGCGGCGGCCAGCGCATGTGAAGGAGTACTCATCGACATAGTCGTCTCTCCGCAGGTTTCAGGCTGTAGGGCAATGGGCTGTCGGTAAGCAAGAAGACGCGCGACTGCATGCCGCAGACGTAAGCGAACTCGCGCGAAAGCGCGTTCTTGCCTACAGCCCACAGTCCACAGTCCACGGCCTTCTCCTCAATCGATCGTGACGGCGAATTCGATCGTCTGCGACGCGCTGGCCGGGGTGAGATCGCCGAGGGTGATACGCACTTGCGGCGCGGGGGTGGACGCGAGTTCGCCGCCATCGCTGTCGGCGTCATCGGAAAGCGAATCGCTGTTGAGACGCAGCGTGCCGGGCACGTACGTCGTGTTGACCGGAATCGTGTCGTTGAAGAGCGCACCGACCGCCGTACCCGAGCCGGTTGCAGTCACGACGATCTGATAGTTGATGCGGGCGCCGGGCGTCGCGCGGGAACCGCCGAACGGATCGACGACGGTCTGCGACTTGATGACCGCAAGCTGCAACCCGGCAACGACGTACTCACCCACGTGCTCTGCGCGTGCGCCGGTGTTGCCCGCCATGGCATCGAGTCCGCCATCGCCCTGGCCGGCGAACAGCGTTCCCGGTGCGCCGGAACCGGTACGCGCGGTGGCCGTCAGCTGGCTGCGTCCGCGCTGCCCATCGCCGGCGCCGGCCGGAATGTCGTTGACCAGAATCACGCGCACGCTCGCATCCGCCGCCAGCACCGGATCGTTCGTGCCGGGCACGTAAATCGTGTCGCCCGCCGACAGATCGTTGCTGTTGTCCGTGTCGAAGTAGATGGGATTGACCGCCAGCGTCGGGTCGAACTGATCGCCCGTGAGTCCGGCACTCAGTGCAGCGAGATCGAAGCTCTCGGTGCCGTTGCCCGTGTTGGTCACGGTGAAAACGAGTTCCTGCTGTGTGCCACCGGGCGACACGGAACCGGCGCCGGCCACCGTGACCACGACGTCGAGAATCTCGACGACGATGACATTCACCGTGTTGGACGTAACCGACTGCGGTGCGCCGCCGACGCTATAGGTGATCTGCGCGGCGCTTTGAATGCTCGTGCCTGCCGTCGTGCCTGCGGCACGGACGGGCGACGTGGCGCAAAGCGCCAGCGCGAGCAGCAACAGCAATGAACCACAGCGAACCAAGCGAGTTCTCCCGGCGGATCCGGATCGGCTCGGCGTGCTGCTGGGAAACTCGCTCACTCATCCATTGCCCCAGGCGTCGCCAAGCCTTTTCCCTATGCCGGGGCATTCTTGTTGGGCAGAAATCGCTGTTTGTGAATGTGGTCGCAATTCGCCGGGGATCCCTCAAGATTCGCGATGAAGTGCCGATAGCATCGCGTTTTCGCGGGTGCCGGCCGCGCGCCGCTGAAATGAGCGGAGGAGATTGCGAGAACTGCGTCGCAATGACGGTGTCGATCATGCACGCCCCCGCGCGTGACGCATGCACATAGGACATAAGCACAACGGTTTACCGGCACTCCAGGCCTAGGCGCGCGTACTTGCACCGAATCGAGACGGGCATCGCGATTCGTACAGGGTGCCGACATAAGCGCGTCAATTTGTGATCGGTTCACGTCGGCTTGCGAGTTCCCCTCATCTACCTTGCGCCGATCCATGCCGCGGTAGATCGGTCGTGACTGCCAGGTTCGCCACATTTCTCATCGGTCTTGCAATGCTCGCGCTCGCTGCCGGCCGCGTGCATGCGGCCACGATCACGGGCACTGTGTTCGAGGACGCAAGTTATGGCGGCGGTGCGGGGCGTGCGCGCGTCACGGCGGGCGGTATCGGCGTGCAGAACGTGCGCGTGGAGTTCTACGAGAACAATGGTGCCTACGCCGGTACGGCCACCACCAACAGCGCCGGCTTCTATACATTCAACTACAACGGGCACACGCTGAAGCGGGTACGTGTCGTCAACGGCACGGTGCGATCGACACGCAGCGGCGGTGCAGCGTGCACGACCTGCGTTCCTGTGCAGACGTTTCGCGTCGAGGCGCCCACTGGCTCACTCGTGGCCGTCACGGACGAAGTCGGTGGTCGCAACCCGGCCCGCAGCGACTACGCCTCGCGCGCGGCCAGCTTTCCTGCGACCAGTGCGACGCAGACGATGCAGTCGTGGAGCGAGGTCGATCCACCCAGCAACACGACGTTCGGTGGCATCGATTTCGGTTTCAACTTCAGCACCATCGTCAACACGCGCGATGCGGCCACCTGCACTCCGAGCGACACAGGCAACACGTACTTTCCGTGCCAGGGCACGCTGCGCCAGTTCCTGATCAACTCGGCGACACTCGGCACGCCGGCGAGTCAGTCGGGTTCCGGCCTGATCGGCGGCGTGACGACATCGCTGCCCTCCGGCGCCGAGACGAGCATCTTCATGATCCCGACGACGGGCGTCGCATCGATCGCGCTCGTCACTGCGCTGCCGACGATCAGCCGCGCCAATCTGCGCCTCGACGCCACCACGCAGACCGTCAACATCGGCAATACGAACGGCGGCAGCTCCGGCAGCGGCGGCTCGGTCGGTGTGTTGGCCACGCCGTTTCCGCAGTTCCCGCGGCCCGAAATCGAGATCGCCGACGCGGCGTTCACTCTTACCGGCACGAACCAGGCGATACATGGCTTCGCGTTGCCGCGCGGCGCGATTGCAACATCGGGCGCGAATGCCGTCGTGCGCGACAACTTCGTCGGCGTGGCTGCGAACGGCACGGCAGATTCCGGCAGTGCGATGGCCATCGTCTTCACGGGCGCGAACGCGTCGATCCGCAGCAACTACGCCTCCGCCAACAACTCGGTGATTCGCGGCAACAGTCCGGGTGTCGCCGCACAGGTCAGCTTCAACGAAGTGATCCGCGCGTCGTCGACGCCCGCGGACACCTTCGACGGCATCCTTCTGATCGGTAGCGCCACCGGCGCTCGCATCGAGAACAACCTGACCCGCAACCAGCCGGGCGCAGGTATCGAGCTCGGATTCGAAGGCGGTTCGATGAGTGGCGTGGTGATCACCAACAACACGGTGCGACAGAACGGTTTCTCGGGCGCGGGATCCGCGCCCAACACCACGTCGGGCAACGAACCCACCGGCATTGCAGCGTGGAATTACTCGGGCAGCGGCAACGAGATCTCGCTCAACGTCATCGAGAACAACGCCGGCCCCGGCGTGATGCTCAGCGCCGCGTCGGGCACGCGGCTCTCGCAGAATCGTTTCAGCAACAATCGCGGCCTGAGCATCGACCTGTATCCGGCGTCGACGGATCCAAACAGCATGGACGCCCCCAACGGTCCGACGCTGAACGACAGCGGCGACGGCGACTCCGGCGCGAACGGTCTTCTGAACTTCCCGGTCATCACCGCCGCGACCATCGCCAACGGCGAGTTCTCCGTGGCCGGCTTCGCCCGACCCGCCAGCGCCATCGAACTCTATGTCGCGCAGGCCGATCCCACGGGATTCGGCGAAGGACTCACGTATCTCGGCACTTTCATCGAAGGCAGCAGTGATCTCGACGGCACGACCGGCAACTACTCCGGCACCGTCAATGGCTTGAACCAGGGCAGCGACACGACCAATCGCTTCCTGTTTCGCGGCCCGCTGCCGCCCGGTGTCGCGGCAGGCAGGGTACTCACCAGCACCGCCACGCTCGGCGGACAAACCTCGGAGTTCGGCGGCAATGTCACAGTCACCGGCGGGCCAAACCTCGTGCACGCCAAATCCGCGCGCGTCGAATCCGATCCCTTCAACAATGCCGCCAACCCGAAGAGCATTCCCGGCTCGATTCAGCTGTACACGATTCGCATCACCAATCAGGCCACCGGCGCGGTGGACAACGACTCGATCGACATCATCGATTCGATTCCGCTCAACACGGCGATGTGCGGGCTCAGCGGTACAGCCGTGACCTTCCAGAACGGCTCGCCATCATCGGGCCTGACGTTCAACGCCGCCACCAACGTGTCGTACTCGATCACTGCCAGCGGACCACCGATCTGGGGTTATACGCCCGCACCGGATGCCACCGGCTGCGATGCGGCCATCCGTCACATCCGCATCAGCCCGCGCGGCACCATGACTGCGAGCAGCGGTTCGGGAAATCCGTACTTCGAGGTGCTGTTCCGGGTGAAAGTACTGTGAAGAAGCATTTGGAAGCGCTGACGTATCTTTTGTTCGTCATTCCCGAGAAGCGCTCGATTGTCTGAGAAATCGCGGTTGAACTCTCTGTAGCAACCATCACCGCGCGCGCCTGTCGGCCGTGCGACTGGTGAGGACAGGGGGAAGGTCTTGGCGAGACCTCCCGTTGTTTCATCTCGGCCTCGAAGAGGTCGCCGCAGCATTTGTGCAGTGGCCACTTTGCCTGTAGATACACTGTCGGGCACCGCTCCTGCTGCGTGCCAGCCTGACTTGGGAGCGCCCATCTGCGTTGCCCTTCCCGACACAAACCGGGTCCGCCAAGCCCCTCCCCCTATCCTCACCAGTCGCGAAGAGCGCGCTGCTGAGGGTGGATCTTTCGAGAAAAGCCGCTCGAAGCTGCCCACGCGCCTTGCTTCGCTCGAGGCGTTTCGGGGCTTTCGAAAACATGGATGTTTTCGAAGAGCCTCCATGGACGGATTCACGGCGCCCCGAAACGCCTCGAGCGAAGCAAGGCGCGCACCCACCGACTTCGATGAACTCGAAAGTGGAGTCTCTGCTCGCAGCCAGGTGAACCTCCACCGGATGCGTAGGCAGCTCGCTCCCTCACTGACCGTCGCGATCCGGCCCCACACTCGCACTTCCGCAGATCCCAAGCCTTCCCGCCCCCGCACATTGGGTATAGGCTTGCCGCATCGATCAGATGCGATGTCAACGAACACCGCACGATTGCTTTGCGGGGGCTGAGTGGCGGTGGAACCGACCGATACCGGAAATCCTGACTACTACCATCGTGTCGTCGATTGCCAATGGGCCTGTCCGGCCCACACCGACGTCCCCGAATACATCCGACTCATTGCGCAGGGACAGTTCACGGAGGCCTACCTGGTCAACCGTGAGTCCAATGTTTTCCCGGGAATTCTCGGTCGGGTCTGCGACCGGCCGTGCGAACCTGCATGCCGGCGCGGACGCGTCGAAGAAAAGCCCGTCGCCATCTGCCGACTGAAACGCGTCGCGGCGGATCATCGCGACGATGTCACACCGTTCCTGCCGCGCGCGCCAAAACAGAAGAACGGCAAGCGGATCGCATGCATCGGCGCCGGACCCGCATCGCTGACCGTCGCCAACGACCTGATGCCGCTCGGTTACGACGTGACTGTTTTCGAGAGGTGGGAGACGCCTGGCGGCCTGATGCGCACCAACATCCCATCGTTCCGCTTGCCGGCCGCCGTGCTGGCGGAGGAAATCGGCTACATCGTGGACATGGGTGTCGACCTGCGGCTCGGCGCTCCGGTGGACAGTCTCAAATCTCTGCTGAATACGCGCGAGTTCGATGCCATCTTCATTGGCAGCGGCGCACCGAAAGGCAAGGATCTCGATCTGCCCGGCCGCAATGCCTCGGACGCGGTCCGCGAACACATCCACATCGGCATCGACTGGCTCGAATCCGTGGCGTTCGATCACATCAAGAGCATCGGCAAGCGTGTGCTGATCATCGGCGTCGGCAATACGGCGATGGACTGCTGCCGCACATCGCTGCGCCTCGGCGCGACCGACGTGAAAGTGATGGCGCGCAAACCCCGCAACTTCTTCAAGGCGTCGGACTGGGAACTGGAAGACGCCGAAGACGAGAACGTCGAGATCGTCATCAACCACGCACCGAAGTCCTTCGTGGTGGAGAACGGCAAGCTCACGGGAATGATCTTCGAGCGCATGGAGTACCAGCTCGACGGCAACCGCATCGTGGCAGAGAACACGGCTGGCGAAGTGCTCTTTCCCTGCGACGACGTGATTCTCGCGATCGGCCAGGAGAACGCCTTTCCCTGGATCGAGAACGACCTCGGCATCGAGTTCGACAAATGGCACGTCCCGAAGGTCGACAAGGTGACGCATCAGTCGACGCGGCCGAATGTGTTCTTCGGCGGCGACGCGGCGTTCGGACCGAAGAACATCATCTGGGCGGTCGAACACGGCCACCAGGCGGCGATCTCGTTGCATCGGTTCCTGCAAAACGAGCCTGTACAGGAACGGCTCCCGCCGCTCATGAACCTGTCGAGCCGCAAGATGGGACTGCACGAGTGGTCGTACAAGAACGACTACAACTCGACCGAGCGGCGACTGATGCCGCATGTCTCGCTCAAGGAGCGCTTCAAGAAGATCAATATCGAGGTCGAGCTGGGCTTCGATGCCGAACAGGTGGCCGCGGAAGTGCAGCGCTGCCTCAACTGCGACGTGCAGACCGTCTTCGAGGCGAAGCTCTGCATCGAATGCGATGCCTGCATCGACATCTGCCCGGTCGATTGTCTCACGATGACGGTGAACCGTCCCGAAGACGAGTTGCGCCTGCATCTCAAGGCGCCCGCGCTCAACAAGACGCAGCCCCTGTTTGTCTCGACGCCCCTCAAGCAGACCGCGCGCGTGATGGTCAAGGACGAAGACCTGTGCGTGCACTGCGGCCTGTGCGCCGAACGCTGTCCCACAGCCGCATGGGACATGCAGAAATCGACCATCCAGATTCAGCACGCGAGTGATGCGACCCCATGCTCCAGTCCGCAGACGCGCAAGACCGCATAAACGACTTCGTCATCAAGCTTGCGAACGTCAACGGAACCGGCTCCGCCAGCGCCAACACGCTGCTGATGAAGTCCATGTTCCGCATGGGTATTCCCGTGATGGGCAAGAACTACTTCCCATCCAACATCCAGGGACTGCCGACGTGGTACGAGGTGCGCGTAACGCGCGACGGCTACGTGGCGCGTTCAGGTCGCATCGACATCATGGTCGCCATGAACGCCGAGACTTACGCGCGTGACGTGCGTGAAGTCGATGCTGGCGGCTACCTGCTCTATGACTCGAGCTGGCCGCGGCCGACGCTGCTCAAGCGCGATGACATCACCATTCTGGGTGTGCCGCTGGCGCGGATGTGCAACGAGACGTTCAAGGGTGTGCGTGCGCGCATCCTGCTCAAGAACATCATGTACTCCGGCGTGCTCGCCGCGTTGCTGGAAATCGACCTCGATGTCATGCGTGCGCTGCTCGCCGAAAGTTATGCGAGCAAGAAGGCGCTGCTGGATTCGAACGTGCAGGCGCTGGAGATCGGCTACAACTACGCCCGCGAGCATTTTCAGTGTCCGCTACCGATCCGTGTGACACCCATGGACCGCACGGCGAATCACATCCTGATCGACGGCAACACGGCCGCGGCGCTCGGCTGCCTGTATGCCGGCGCGACGGTGGGTGCGTGGTATCCGATCACGCCGTCGACGTCGGTGATGGACGCCTTCAAGGGGTTCTGCCAGAAGTGGCGCGTCGATCCAGCGACTGGCAAGAACAACTACCTCATCGTGCAGGCCGAGGACGAACTCTCGGCCATCGGTGCGGTGATCGGCGCCTCCTGGAACGGCGCACGCGCCTTCACGCCGACCAGCGGTCCGGGCATCTCCCTGATGAACGAATTCATCGGACTGGCTTACTACGCGGAGATTCCCGCCGTGCTGTTCGACATCCAGCGCGTCGGGCCCTCCACCGGCATGCCGACCCGCACACAGCAAGGTGACATCATGGCGGCGGCGTACGCATCGCATGGCGACACGCGCCACGTGCTGCTGTTCCCCGCCAATCCGGAAGAGTGCTTCCACATGGCGATCAACGCCTTCGATCTTGCCGAGCGCCTGCAGACCCCGGTGTTCGTCATGTCCGATCTCGATATCGGCATGAACGACTGGATGTGTCCGGTGCTCGAGTGGGATGACAGCTATCAACCCGATCGCGGCAAGGTCCTGACGAAGGAGCAGATCGAGCAGCTGCCGACCAAATTCCATCGCTACCTCGACCTCGATGAGGACGCGATTCCCTATCGCACCCTGCCCGGCGTGCATCCCAAGGGCGCGTACTTCACGCGTGGCTCGGGCCACAACCAGTACGGCGGCTATACCGAGGATGCGGCGGACTACCAGGTCGTGCTCGATCGCCTGAAGCGCAAGTTCGAGCGCGCCAAGTCGCTGGTGCCGAAGGCTGTCATCGAAACCTCCGGCAACCAGGCCGCCATCGTTTCCATCGGCAGCAGCGACGGCGCCGTGCGCGAAGCACTGCACCTTCTCAATGCGCGCGGCGTGAGCCTCGACTACATGCGCATCTGTGCTTTTCCCTTCGGCCAGGACGTGGAGAAGTTCCTCGCCACGCACCCGCTGCTGTTCGTCGTCGAACAGAATCGCGACGCGCAACTGCGCAGCCTGCTGACACTGGAAACCGCAGTCGAAAAGCACCAGCTGCGCTCGATCCTGCACTACAGCGGCCTGCCCATCTCGTCGAGCTGCATCGTCGATGGCGTGCTGGCCGAACTCGGCTCTGCTTCTCGCGCTCGCTCAGCTATCTAAGACCCATGAGTAACCGCAAAGAACGCATAGAAGCGCATAGAAAGAAAAATCTCTGCTTCCTATTTGCGATCTATGCGTTCTTTGCGGTTACTCCTCCTCTTCTCGCAGGTTAACCATGAGCTTCATCACCAAACCCAAAGTCACGCATCCCGGTCTGCCGAAGAACGATCTCGGGCTGACGCGGCGTGACTACGAAGGCGGCATGTCGACGCTGTGCGCCGGTTGCGGGCATGACTCGGTGACGGCGGCGGTGATCGAGGCCGTGTGGGGACTGTCGATGCGGCCCGAGCAGCTCGCCAAGTTGTCGGGCATTGGCTGTTCGTCGAAGACCACGGCGTACTTCGTCAGCGGCGGTCATGGGTTCAACTCGGTGCATGGACGCATGCCGTCGATCGCGACCGGTGCGGCGGCGGCCAATCGCGATCTTTACTACATCGGCGTCTCCGGCGACGGCGACACGCTGTCGATCGGCTTCGGGCAGTTCGCGCATGCGATCCGGCGCAACGTGAACATGCTGTACCTGATCGAGAACAATGGCGTGTACGGTCTCACCAAGGGCCAGTTCTCCGCTTCGGCCGACATCGGTTCGAAGGCCAAGCGCGGCGAAGAGAACGTGCAACCCCCGGTCGACCCCGTGCTGACGGCATTGACGCTCGGCGCGACATTCGTGGCCCGCAGTTTTTCCGGCGACAAGGAACAGCTCGTGCCGCTGCTCAAGGCGGGTCTCAAGCATCAGGGCTTTGCGCTGATCGACATCCTCTCGCCCTGCGTCACGTTCAACGATCACGAGGGCTCTACCAAGAGCTACCAGTTCGTGCGCGATCACTACGATGAGGTCGTGCACACCGATTTCGTGCCGCCAGCAGCGGAGATCACGACGCAGTACGCGGATGGCGAGGCCGTGCCCGTGACCATGCACGACGGCAGTCGTGTGCTGTTGCGCAAGCTCGATGCGTCCTACGACCCGACGCATCGCGGCAAAGCCATGAACTATCTGCGTGAGAAGCTGCGCCAGGGCGAGTACGTGACCGGGCTCATCTACCTGGACGAGAACAGTCGTGAGTTTCACAGCGTAAACAACACGGCTGCGGAACCACTGAATCAGATGCCCTACGCGAAGCTGACGCCGGGCAAGCCAGGCATGGCGAAGATCATGGCGAAATATCGCTAATGACCTGCAAGGACTGACTCTGAACTGCCACCTGGTAGGTCCGGCTTCAGCCGGATGTCATGCGGAAGCATCCCTGCCGATAAAGACCGACTGTGGCCACAGGATCTCCTGCGGGAAAGCTTACACTCGCCCCATGAAGACTGATTTCTGGATCGAACGCTGGCAGAAACGCGAGATCGGCTTTCACCAGCGCAGCATCAACCCCTACCTGCAGCATCACTGGCCCGCGCTCGGGCTCGCTCCTGGCACGCGGGTATTCGTGCCCCTATGCGGCAAGAGTCTCGATATGCACTGGCTGCACGACCAGGGCCATTCCGTGATTGGTGTCGAGGTGGCGCGCGAAGCGGTGGCCGATTTCTTCAAGGAATGGGGCGTGCAACCCAGGATCGCGCAGGCAGGTGCTTTCGAGCGATGGCAGTTCGGGCACATCGAACTGTGGTGCGGCGACTTCTTCGATCTGTCGGCCGCTGATCTTGGCGACGTCGGTGCCGTGTTCGATCGAGCAGCATTGATCGCCTTGCCCGAGACGCTCCGCCAGGCCTATGCAAAGAAGCTTCGGGAAATACTACCAGCCAGCTCACCAGTACTCCTGGTCACGGCCGACTACGCACAGCACGAAATGCCGGGGCCGCCGTTTGCGGTCAGCGATGCAGAAGTGAGGACGCTGTTCGACGGGAGTCGCATCGAACTGCTGGAAGAAAACGATGTGACCGATGTCCCCGATAACCAGCGCTTTCGCGAACGCGGCCTGAGTCGACTGGTGGAGCGCGTTTACCGCGTCGGGTGATAGTTGATAGTGGATAGTTGATAGCGCGAGAGCCGGACGCCATGCAGTGACCTTCTCATCAACTATCCACTATCAACTTTCAACTTCCTGTCAGTGCATGTGCAGTCCACCGTTCACCGAGAAATCGGCGCCGGTGGCGAAACCGGATTCATCGGAGGCGAGCCATGCGACGATCGAGGCGATCTCGTCCGGGTCGCCGAGTCGCTTCACCGGGATCGTGCCGACGATCTTGTCCAGCACATCCGGGCGGATGGACTTCACCATCGACGTGCCGATATAGCCCGGCGACACCGTGTTCACGGTGACACCCTTGCCCGCCACTTCCTGCGCCAGCGCCATCGTGAAGCCGTGAATGCCGGCCTTCGCGGTCGAGTAGTTGGTCTGGCCGAACTGACCCTTCTGCCCGTTTACCGACGAGATGTTGATGATGCGACCCCAACGTCGCTCCAGCATGTCGTCGATCACCTGCTTGGTGACGTTGAACATGCTGTTGAGATTGGTGCCGATGACGCTGTCCCAGTCGTCCTTGCTCATCCTGCTGAAAGTGCCATCGCGCGTGATGCCCGCGTTATTTACCAGCACGTCGACGGGCCCGAGCTCTGCCTTGACCCTGTCGAAGGCGGTCACCGTCGACTCCCAATCGGCGACATTGCCCTCGGAAGCTACGATGTCGTGACCGAGCGCCTGCATCTCCGCGAGCCAGGTGATCTTGCGCTGTGAATTCGGACCGCAGCCGGCGACCACGCGGAAGCCTTCGCGCGCGAGCCGCTTGCAGATGGCCGTACCGATGCCTCCCATGCCGCCGGTGACATATGCGATGCGCTGAACCATTGCAGAAATCGCTCCGTAAACTGCCCCTGCGTCAGTGATCGCAGCGGTACTGCGGTCGACGCATTATCGGGAAACCCTGGAATGCCGCTGATAAACGGCTGGCGCGCATCATACGTGGCGATCCTCGCCGGATCGCGACTAGTTGGTATTGCAGCGCAACGGAACGACGCTCAGCTCAAGAGACGCCGCAGACGCAGTAGCACGGCTTCCGGACGGTGGAACAGATCGCGGCGGCTGACCACCACGATCCGATAGCCCAGGGCTTCGAAAAAACGTGCCCGCGCTTCCTGTTCGCTCGCGGGCCGGGTGAGATCGATGATCAGCGCCTGCTCGCGGCACAGATGATCGACCACGAAAGGGCCGATCTCCACATCGCTGACAAATGTGTGCTGCCGGAGACTTCTCGCCCGCAGCAGCTGTGTCAGTCCATCTTCGGATGAATTCGCTGCCCGCTCGCGAACGAGCATCTCGGTTTTTGGTCGGTGTCGTAGTACGCCGGTGAACATGCGTCGCACGATAGGCGATCGCATACAGAGACGGTCCGCGCAAATCTGCGGGGATACCCAAGAAATGTGGAGAGAAATGTGGTCTTCGACCGGGAGCGAGAGAATCAGCGGCGCGCGTCCGACGGGATGCGCCGGGGGATGACGAGCGGTCGCAGCGGAGCGGCTGCGACACTGTTGCATTACAAGAGGCGGCTACTGCCAGCTGCGACCCGGCGCGACCGACCACAATGCGCAGACTGGCGCACGTGTATCTGGCATATGACCCACGCGGCGATGGTTGGAGCCATGCTGCATGCAGCGCGGATCGCGCGCCCATCGCACCGCATAGACCACTGGATCCAGACCCGAACTCACCAGGTTGATCAAGTGCTGCCGCCAACGCCTCTTCGTGTTCATCATGGACTCCACGCCTCGCATCCTGTCATTTTCGAACGCCGTCAGAGTGAAGTCAGTTCCTTCAGTCCGGAACCAATCCATCGGCGCGGATTGCGCAGGGTTGAATTACTGACAGCGGACGTCGGTGAGGAGCGACAGATTCTGCGAACCGCGTCGCAACCGGCGGCGTGAAACCAGGATTCCCAGCCCCAACAGAACATAGCCACTGCAACTGCCGCCACCTCCTCCACCGCCGCCCCCGCCCGCACTGGGTGGCGGCGCACTGTCATCGTTCGTGATCGTGACGGCCAGAGTCGTCGTCGTACCGAGGAAGTCGCCATGGAGTACGACGCTGAATGTGCGCGCTGCATCGACAGTAGTGTTGTTCGTGACAGGCACGGTAATGGTCCTGACAGTCTCGCCGGCCGCGAATGTGAGTACACCACTGGCCGCCTGGTAGTCGACGCCAGCGCGAGCGGTGCCATCCGTCGTCGCGTAGTTCACCACCAGGGAACTCTCGCTGCCGTCGATTCGTGTGACGGTGAAGACGGCGTTGCCGATCGCTTCGGCGACGCTCACGTTCCCGGATTCGAACTGCGCACGGCCCCGGTTCGGATCGTCATTGAGGATGGTCACGGAGCTCGCAACCTGGCTGCCAGTCAGATCGCCGCTGAGTCTTACAGTGAACGTGCGGTTCGCAGAGAAGTGAATGTTGTCGACGATCGTGACGGGAATCGTGGCTGCCGTTACCCCTGGCGCAAAGATCACCTGACCCGTGGTGTGCTGGAAGTCGCGCGGCGATTCGGCGCTGCCGCTTTCCGTTGCGTAGAACACCGTGAGAGCCTCTGTCGTCGCGCCGGTGCGCCTGACGGGAATGAGCACGGTTCCTGCTGTCTCTGCCACTTCCTGCGCCGACTGCGCAAATTCCGCGAGGCCGCGGTCCGGATCGTCGTTGACGATCGCAATGGTTGTCGTGGTTACAGGGCCGGGCGACTGACCGCCCAGGTTCATGGTGAGAACTCTTCGGCCGTCGAATCGACTGTTATCGAGGAGCTGAACGGGAATGACACGTTGCACTTCGCCGGGCTGGAATGTGAACGAGCCCGCGGCGGCGACATAGTCGCGACCGGCCACGGCAGTGCCATCGGCTGTGGCGTACTCGACGAACAACGTCGACTCGCTGCCCTCGATACGCTGAATGGTCAGGTTGGCCGCGCCGGCATTTTCCGGCACTTCCATTGCAACCGCTGCGAACTGCGAACGACCGCGATTCGGATCATCGTTGAATACGTGGATCCATTGCGTGCGCCGTTGACCGAGGTTTGCGCCGCTCCACGCGAAAGCGAAGCTGCGGTAGTTCGGCTGCTCGTAGCGATCGTTGTCGAGAATCCGCACTGCGACCGACGCACTCGTCGCGCCGGGCGCAAAGGTTACCTGTCCGGATACCGCTTCGTACTGCGCGCCAGCGACGGCAGTCCCATCCACCGTGGCATAGGAAACCGTGAGCGGTTGGGTCGTGGTGCCGGTGCGATTCATCATCACCGTCACCGGACCGCCGTTTTCCCACACGCTGACACTGTCGGTGCCGACCTCGGCCTTGCCGCGATCGAGATCGTCGCTGGTGAGGGTGACCGTGATCGGCGAGCCGGCCACGACCAGGCCCAGGGGGTATCGCAATACGATGCGAAACGTCTCGTCCTGCTCGAAGTCCTCATCATTGACCGGCGCCACGCGCACAGTCTTGCTGGCCTCGTTCGCTGCGAACTCCAGACGGGTGAGAATGGGCTGATAGTCCGCTTGCTCCTCCGCGGAACCATCGAGCGTAGCGACCTCGACGGAAACGACGCGAGTCAGATCGCCATCACGCGCGATCGTGATGTCCACACCCGTATCGCTCTCCGGCACGGCAACCGTGTTCTGAACCAGGCGCACCGAACCGTATGTGGCCGCCGGGGTGCGGAAAGCTTCGATCTGCGGACGCATCACTTCGATGGCACGACCGTTGTGTGCAGCACCGGATTGCCCCTCTGCGATGCCGCACGGCGCACCGTCCCGGCTCAGCGCGGGATCGGAGTAATGCGACAGCCGCGGTGTGCCGACAGAGCTCATCAATGTTCCGGCGCCACCGCAGACGAATCCGTAGTTGTAGGCGTTGATGGGCAGATTCACATTGCCGGTCGCGTTGGCGCGATCGTGATGCGCCCCGAAATTGTGTCCCGCTTCGTGTGCGAAGGTTCCGGCGCCGCATTGCAGGCCGGAGACGCCGCTGCTGCCGACCAGGTACGCCTGGCCGCAATAGGCTATGCCGCTGCGCTGGAAGTAGAGAAAATGCCGCAGATCGGCGCCGAACTGATCCGCGCGCGTATGCATGGCAGCGTTTCCGACGAAGCCGGGAAACGGGTCCATTGCATTGAACGGCGCCGGAAACATCTCGACGAGCACCAGGTTGAGTTCGGCCTGGATGTCGTTCGCGATGAATAGTTGGCCGTGTCAGTTTCCACGAAGCCATAGGCATTGCTGCCATCGGAGGTCAACAACAGCCGCGCGGCTCCCTCGCGCCCGCGAATGGTGGTGACGCCATGTCGGGTGCGCTCGGAGAGCGGCACGAACCGCAGCAATGTGCCGTCAGGCAGGACTATCGGTAGGCGTCCGGTCTTCGCAGCGACCTTCTGCGTGCTGATATCCAGCCTCTGCCTGGCATGGATCGGAGCGGTGCGGATGTCCTCCGCACCGCGCGCTTGTGCAACCAGAATCAATAACACCGATGCCAGCCTGATCGCAGCGCGCATGGTCTGTTCCTTGAGTAGCGGGGATCACGTTCCGCAAATTACTGTCCTGATCCCGAGGCCTGGGTTTCGACCCCGGTTCAGGCCTCATCACGAACGCAACAGGCGCTGATGGGCACCGCTAGTTCAGTCGACACCCCGTCAGCGGACTGCCAGTCAGGTTGATGTCCCGGTTCTTGATGTTGTCGCGCAGGCTGCCCGTGAGCCGATAGGCGCCCGCCGCGGCGTTCTTGTCGAAGGTGGCATTGAATGCATATTGATTGCCCGCCGACGCCGCGGAGAACGCCGTACCCGTCAACGTCCCCGTCACGGTCACCGGTTCGGCCCGACCCTGATAGTCGCGATCGATGATCGATCCGGTGATGCGATCTGCCGCGTCGATCTCCAGATTGATCAACAGGGCGGTGCCGAGCGGGAATGAGTAGCCGCTGATGCGATATATCGCTGCGTTGGAACCGCCCGAGCGTGCGCCGGCGAACGTGCCGGTGTCGGGCCCACTCGTCCATGTACCAGTGATACTGTCCGGCGTGCGGAAGCTGCCGGAGAACGTTGCGCCGGTGCTGACCTGCCCGGTCGCAAACGTCGGGAAGATCGACAATCCTGTGCCGGATTGTTTTTCCAGTTCGAACCCTGCACGATCGACCGCGCTGTACCCCGCACCGAACATGCGCGCACCGGTACCGTAGGCAACCATCGTCCACACACCGTTGTCGCCAGAGCCGGTGTAGGTGCCCCGGTAAAGCCCGTTGTAAGTACACCAGGCGGTACGAACGAAGTGCTCGCGTGCCGTCACTTCGGAAGGCACTGCGTGTGTCGTTCCGTCGGCAGCGCTGGCATCGGCAACGATTGGCTGCACGGCGGTAGCGAAGTCCGCGTAGCTCGCACCAAAGTCCGGCGTCGTCCAGTTCGTCGCCGTCGCGCGCACCGCATCGGAGATCAGAATGCCGTTCTCCGGGTTGCCATCCCGATCGAGCAGCTGCAGAAGACGCAGCCGGTTTTCGATCTGCTGCGCAAGGTTGGTCGTCGTTCCGATCAGATGCAGAGGGCTCATGAACGGCTGGCCGGGATAGCTGCCGAGCGTCACTCCCCCAATCCTGAAAGTGACCGTATTGCCCTGTGCGTAGCGGAATCCGCCATCGCTTCCCGTCACGCCGCTCAACGCACCGCCGTCGCTGTAGTCGAGACCCTGCACCAGCGCATCGCGAAACACGCCGTCGACGGTCGCACCAGTCGCGGGTGCGGGCGGCGCCGCTGGTGGCACGGTCCAGCCCGGTCCTGCAGTCGTGCCGCCACCGCCGCCACCGCCTTCCTCTTCATCATCGTCGCCGCCGCCTCCGCTGCAGGCGGCGAGGATAGTGATCAGTGGCAGCACCAGAAACCGGAAATGTCGTCCGACCATACGCCCGCCCCTTGGTTGTTGTTCGAGAAATGCAGGTCAACGTTCAAGCGTCTGTGACGAAGGGGGTCAATCTCTCACGTGATTTCGGGACGGCGACGCGGGCAAGGGAGGTAGCGCTGCTGACGGGGAGATATTTCAACGTGCGATTGCCTTCACAACGATGACCTCCCTGATCGTCCAGCGGTGGCACGACTCTCACGCATCGTCGGATGGCTTGTCGGACGATGCGTGCGTGTGCTTATCTAGTGTCGTCCAACAACGAAAGGCACAGCGGGACGCCTCGATTGAACCAGGACGCAGTCGCAGCGCTGATCGAAAAGCAATACCCCGGACTCCTTTTGCTTCTGCGCCGGAAGCTGCGGGACGAGCAGCTGGCGCAGGATGCCCTGAATCAGGCCCTCGTCACCTCTCTCGAGCACCTTCAGGCCGGGCGCGTGACTGACCCATCGTTGCTCGGCGGCTATGTCTTCCAGGTCGCCATGAATCAGATGCGCAATCATCGGCGCAAGATGGTGGAACGCTCGGACCGTCGGGCCGATCCGGCCCTGGTCGACACCCTGCCCGATCTGCGCGTTGCGGCGGACAGCGCAGGCATCGAACCTTCCATGGCTGAACAGGTGCGGTCGGCGATCGAATCGCTTCCCACGTTGCGCGACCGCCAGATCGTGAAGCGCTTCTATCTCGACGAGGAGGAAAAGGACTCCATCTGCCGGGACCTGCGACTGACGACCCTTCATTTCGACAAAGTGATCTTCCGCGCCCGACAACGCATGCGAGCCTTGCTGGAGGCGAAGGGGTTCCGGAAGCCCGACATTTTCGCCGTCCTTCTTTTAGGCCTCGCGTGAGATGTCGGCCTTCTTTACAACAGATATCGTTCGGGGATGGGCTGTGCTCCGAGGGGTAGGCACACTGACGGCGCAATGAACCCATGGATCGCAGATACATAGACGACCACCGCCTCGTCGCGCGGTATCTCGCCGACCAGCTTCCGGATGCCGAGCGGGAGGCGTTCGAGGCGTACTACCTCGAGCATCCGGATGTGGTGCAGGACATGGAGGCAACGGCTCGACTCAAAGTGGGCCTGGCGCAACTCCAGGAATCGGGTGAGCTGCATCGATTGCTGCAACCGCCGCCGTGGTTCCGGCAGCATCGCTACCTCGCAATTGCAGCGGGAACTGCATTCCTCGCCATGGGCACCTTGCTGTGGTTCGGTAACCGACCAGCGCCTCGGGAACCGCTGCTCGTTGCTTCGGCAACCGCATTGGTCGATAGCTCCGGACACCCGCTGCCGATATTCGCCACCTATCCTGTCCTGCGAACGCGCAGTGCTTCCTACGATGCCACCATCAAATTGCCGCAGGCAGCGCAAACGATCGCACTGCGTGTGTTGCCGGAAGTGGACGCCGTTCCGCCTCGTTATCGCGTGGCTCTGTCTGTCATCGCCGACGACGACTCGCTTCGTGAGGTCGCCACCCTTGGTGAGCTGTCGGCCGACGAGGATGGCTTCGTTCCGGTTTACTTCAACTCCACCAGTCTCGTTCGCGGGCGGTACCAACTCGCGCTCTCCGGTGATGCGGACACGAGCGCGGCAGATGAACTGAGCTCGTTCCTTATTCGAGTCGTCGATGGCGCGCCATGAACGGCGCGCATGACTCGCGCCTCTGCGGCCGCATGCAAGGCGGTTTGCATCTGCATCGCAGCACTCGAACTGTATTCGCTGCGACTTGCTGATTCTTTGATGTGATCGGTCAACTGCGTTGGCTATGATCCCGACCCCGCGTCGCACGCGACTTGTATTGGGGCCGATCATGCAGTTCGAATACACCCATAAAGTGAAGACGCTGATCGAGCGTCTCGAAAAATTCTTCGCCGAACACATCTATCCGAACGAGAAAGGCGTCGCCGAGTTCGTCATGGCGCGCGAAGGCCAGGCGCGCTGGGAGCCGATTCCGATCATCGAGTCGCTCAAGCCGGAAGCGAAGGCTGCAGGATTGTGGAATCTGTTCCTGCCGCACTCAGCGAGTGGCGCGGGGCTCACCAATCTCGAATACGCACCCCTGTGCGAGATCATGGGTCGCGTTGCATGGTCACCCGAAGTCTTCAACTGCTCGGCACCCGATACGGGCAACATGGAGATCCTCGATCGCTTCGCCAGCCCGGCCAATCGCGAGCGCTGGCTGAAGCCATTGCTGAATGGCGACATCCGCTCGGCGTTCTGCATGACCGAACCTGCGGTTGCTTCGTCCGATGCGACCAACATTTCGACGCGCATCGAGCGCGACGGTGATTCGTATGTCATCAACGGCCGCAAGTGGTGGTCGTCGGGCGCAGGCGATACGCGCTGCGAAATCCTGGTCGTGATGGGCAAGAGCAATCCGGACGCGCCGCAGCACCAGCAGCAGTCGCAGATCCTCGTACCGATGAAGACACCAGGCGTGACGGTGCTGCGTCAGCTTCCCGTGTTCGGATTCGACGACGCGCCGCACGGGCATTCGGAGATCGTGTTCGAGAACGTGCGGGTGCCCGCCGACAACATCCTGCTGGGTGAGGGTCGCGGCTTCGAGATCGCGCAGGCCCGACTCGGGCCCGGGCGCATCCACCACTGCATGCGCAATATCGGCGTCGCGGAACACACACTGGAGAAAACCTGCCGGCGCCTGCTGTCGCGCGTCGCCTTCGGCAAGCCCCTTGCCGATCAGTCGATCTGGCTGGAGCGCATCGCCAATTGCCGCATCCACATCGACCAGACGCGTCTGCTGGTGCTGAACGCCGCCGACAAGATGGATCGCCTGGGCAACAAGGCGGCACGCCGGGAGATCGCGATGATCAAGGTCGCAGCACCCGCCATGCTCAACTTCGTCGTCGACTGGGCGATCCAGGCCCACGGCGCCGCTGGCGTCACGACGGATTTCGGTCTCGGCCACGTCGCTGCGAGTGCACGCACGATGCGCCTCGTCGACGGACCCGATGAAGTCCATCGCAACCAGATCGGCAAGATGGAACTCGAAAAGTACAAACCAGCGAAGCAGTAGGGAATCGGAATCTCCACGGGGAGACACGGGGTCTGATACGCCGCATTCTGCAGGCTGTTTGGTCTCTATACCCCGTGAGTCCCCGTGCCCCCCGTGGAGATCTTCTTCTTTGAGGTACAGAACATGGCGATGTCATCACTTTTCGATCTGAAGGATAAAGTCGTGGTCGTCACCGGTGCGAGCCGCGGTATCGGCGAAGCCATCGCGTATCGCATTGCGGAGCACGGCGGCAAGGTGGTCGTCTCGAGTCGCAAGCTCGACGCCTGCGAGAAAGTCGTTGGTGCGACCAAGGCGAAGGGCGGCGAGGCGTTCGCGCATGCGTGCAACATCGGTCGCAGGGAAGACCTGCAGGGGCTCGTGAATGCCACGATCGGGAAATGGGGCGGCATCGATGTATTGATCTGCAACGCAGCGGTGAATCCTTACTACGGCCCCGCTGCCGATATGTCAGACGACGCATACGACAAGATCATGAACTCGAACGTGCGCAGCAACTTCTGGTTGTGCAACATGGTGCTGCCGCAGATGGCGGCACGCGGCGGCGGTTCGATCGTGATCATCTCCTCGATCGCGGGCTTGCTGGGTTCGGCGAGCATCGGCGTGTATGGCATCTCGAAGGCGGCCGACATGGCGCTGGCCCGCAACATTGCGCTGGAGTGGGGTCCGAAGAACATCCGCGCCAACTGCATCGCGCCGGGCCTCGTGCGCACCGATTTCGCCAAGGCGCTGTGGGAGAACCCCGAGACCTATGCGCATACCGTCGCGACCTATCCGCTGCGTCGCATCGGTGAACCCGATGAAATCGCTGGCGCCGCCGTGTTTCTCGCTAGCCCGGCCGGCTCGTTCATGACCGGCCAGACGATCGTCATCGATGGCGGCGGCGTCATCGGGCGCGGATGACTTCTCCCTGAATTGACCGCACAGATCGCAGAGATGGAAAGAAACTAATCGCTATTTTCTGTTCCTATCCCTTGCTTCTCGGCACGAAGAAGAAATCGCCGACTTCGTGGCCGGCACCCTTGATCGACTTGAATTCCGGCTTCTGTACGAACTTGTTGTGCTCGGCCGCGATCTGCACGCGCTTGCTCAGGCGACTGAAGAGTTCGGGGCTGGAGAGAATGCCGGTGTTGGCTTCGAGTTCGTCGATGAAGGCGCGTGCGAACACGGAGTTCTGACCGCCGCCCTCGTCCAGTACGGGCGCATCGCCGCCGGAGGTGAGCAGCAGGCGTGAGCGCTTCGGCAACTTGTAGGCAACGTAGTCCTTCGAATAGCTGACCTTGTCGTTCATGAACAGGTAGCTCGGGTCCGTCGACAGCAACCCGGCATAGCAGGAGTCTGCGACGACCAGCACGCGCTTCGCTGGCAGCCGGCCCAGATGGCCGGTGATCTGTTCATTGGGAACCCAGAACGTGTCCTTCGGCGGTGCATCCGCATTCACGGGCAGCCAGTAGCCTGCCTGCGACTTGCCACTGCTCAGGCGTTCGCCGTGGCCTGCGTAATAGATGAGCAGGTTGTCTTCTGGCTTGAGCACCGAGTTCAGATCGTTCAGCGCCTTGAGCATCTGGATGTCATCGGCGTCTTCGAGGATCTGCACGTTGAAGCCGTACTTGTCGGCGAGCACGCGCGCGGCGCGCTGCACGTCGTGCTTCGGCGTCTGCAGGCTTTCGATGGCCTGATAGTTCTGGTTGCCGATCACGATGGCGTAGTAGCGGCCGAACTTCATGCCGGACAGCGTGCGCTCGTCGGCCACCGCCGGCAGCTGCGTTAGCTGCGCCTTGGTCTGCGGCGAGCGCGTGGTCGGGATACCCGCCAGGCGTTCGGCGCTCTTGTTCTTCTCGGCTTCCAGCTGCGCAATCCACTTCTTGAGCGCTTCGACTTCCTTGCTGTCGCCGGTCTGCTGCGCCACAGGTCGCTTCGAGAGCTGCTCCTGCATGTCCTTCAACTGCTTCTGCAACAGGGTGAGCTGCGTGTCGCGTTCACCGATCGCGTTTTCCAGTTCCTTGCGCAATTCGTCCTGCTCGCGCTGCGCAGCCGACGTATAGATGAGGCTGTCCTCCGACAGTCCGGACGCCTGCCGATACAGATTGAGCGCCTTGAGCTGGTCCTGCGGCACGCCGAGTCCCTGTTCGTAGAGCGTGCCGAGATTGAAGATGGCTCGCGAGTAGTTCTTGTCGGCTGCCTTCTGGTACCAGCTCGCGGCGGCGGAAAAATCAGGATCGACGCCCATGCCGCGCTCATAGATTTCGCCGACGTTGGTCATCGCCTCGGGATCACCGCTTTGCGCCGTGTCCATCCAGATACGCAGCGCCGATTTCAGATCGGCGCGGTCGTAGGCCACGTATTCGCCACCGCGGATCGAGCACTCCGCCGTCGTGGTGCGGATCGGTCGACGCGGGGTGAGGTAGCTGGAATTGCCGAGCTGGCGCACCTGGCCGGGCAACAGGCAATCCACGATTTCCAGGTCCGAGCGCTTGACCATACCCTTGGTCGCTGCTGCCTTGTCGGACGGCGATGCCGCAGACGCCGCAATCAGGAAGGCGGGCGCCAGCACAATGGCCGCGCGCAGCAGAACATTCGGAAGGACGCTGGAGTTCATCGATGCCTCTTTGACGACGGTCTTGGTAGAGCCCGTATTCGACGCCGATCGGCTCGCAGATTCAATGATTCAGTGTGATCCACGTCGCGAGTTGGACATCGGCAAGCACGGATTAAGTCGTCAGGCCCACAGATCCGCCGTGGGGACGTTCGTTGGTCCCCGTTGACGGGGATGACAGGAAGAGCCTCCGGATCGGCGGCGCAGTTGACATCGGATGCGCGTCGAGCCGCAATGGCGCGATGCGCCTCGTCCTCATTCCGCTTCTTCTTCTGCTGCTGCAGGCCTGCGTCAACAATGCGCAGCGCATCGATCGGCAGGCAGCGGCGGCCCAGCTGACGAGATCCGTCGTCGCGGGTCGCGAGTTTCGTCATGTGGTTTACGCGAATGGGCAGGCCGCCAACGCGACTACGCAGCGGCTGCTCGTGTACCTGGACGGGGATGGGCGACCGTGGGGTGCGAACGGCCGGGAGCCGGCTGCCGATCCCACGACCCGCAATCCCGTCGCACTGCAATTGCTGGCCCAGACGACAGCGCCTGCAATCTACGTAAGCCGGCCCTGTTACCAGCGCATGAACGATTCGATGTGCGGACCCGCGACATGGACGAGCGACCGCTACTCTGCCGTGGTCGTGGACAGCCTCGCCGCCGCAATCCAGCAGGCTGCAGGCGACGATGCGCGGAAGCAGATCGTGCTCGTCGGTTACAGCGGCGGCGGTGTGCTTGCCGTACTGGTGGCGGAGCGCCTGGCCAACGTGGCGGCCGTCATCACGATCGCTGCGAATCTCGACATCGATGCGTGGACCCAGCATCACCACTACTTGCCACTGACCGGGTCATCGAATCCCGCGTCGAGCATGCACGATCATCCGTGGCCGGAAGTGCATCTGCAGGGCACGGCGGATCACACCGTTCCCGCAGCCACCACAGCGCGCTACTTCGCCCGCTATCCGCTGGCTCAGCGGCGGCAATTCGACGAGTTCACCCACGTCTGCTGCTGGGTCGAGCAGTGGCCGGAAATTTTCGCCAGCATCGCCGGCCCACTGGAAATGATTCCCGGCACGGCACAGTAGAGATCTATTCCGTCGCCCCCCGCGCGCGCAGCGCCACATCGGGGAAATCGGAGAACACACCGTCGATGCCGAGTTCGAAGAACTGACGATATTCGCGCAACGGATCGTTAGAATACTGCGGCGCCAATGTCGCCGGCTCGTTGCGAAACGTATAGGCGTGGACCTTGAGCCCGGCTGCATGCGCCTGATCGATCACGACGGTCTGTAGCAATTGCGGCCCCTGTCGATCGCGCAGGATCTGCCGCTTCCATGGCCCGATGGCATTCGCATACCGCGCGACATCGGCCAGTTGTCGTGGCGGTTCGCCGCCTCGCGGATCGTCATACTGCGGGATGTTCACGCCAACGACTCGCGTGCCGGCATCGTCGTAGAGCAATGCGCCGTCGTCCAGCAACTGCACCAGCGGCAGTCGCGTCTTCGATCGCAGATACTGCAGGTTGGCGCTCTCGAACGACTGGATGAACACCGGCCCGTCAGGCCGGTCCAGCCCATGTCGACTCAATGCCTCGAGCAGCCGATCCTCCAGCGGTAGTCCCAGCGAGAGATGGAACGCCGGATGCTTCGTCTCCGGGTACACGCCGATGGTGCGCTGGCGCGCAGTCGATTCGCGCGTGGCCAGCGTGAGAATCTCATCGAATGTCGGGATCTCGAACTGTCCGTCGAACTCCCTGGACCGTGCCGGATTCGACTGGCGTGCGCGCAGGGTCCTGATCTCGGCGAGCGTGAAGTCGCTGGCAAAGAGCGCCGTGATGGACTTACCGTCCACGATGCGAGTCGTGCGGCGACTGGCGAACTCCGAATGCGCCGTGACGTCGGTGGTGTCGTCCAGCACGGGCTCGTGCCGCGCGATCAGATGGCCATCGCGTGTTGCCACCAGATCGGGCTCGATGAAATCCGCCCCTTGCTCGATGGCCAGCTGGTACGACGCCAGCGTGTGCTCAGGCCGATAGCCTGAGGCGCCGCGGTGGGCGATGACGAGCGGCGCCGTACCGTCGAGCGTCGGCCATGTGACAGGATCAGCCATGACAGTTCCTGATGTGACAACCAGAGACGGAACACAGTAACCGCAAAGAACGCATGGAGCAGCCAGAGGCCAATTGACGGCGAGACGCGTGGATAACGCAGGAAGATGAATTTCTATTCCCTTCTTCTGCCGATCGCCATTCGGAGATGGTTGGGAATCCGCTGCATTCATCTCACGCACGCCGCTGCGCACCTCTGCGGCCACTCTCGTACCTTCATTTGCGGTCTATGCGTTTTCTTTGCGTTCTTTGCGGTTACTTCTTTTCGGCCGTCATTGTTGGTCGACGAACAGATCCGGCAGCAGATTCCGGTTGCCCGGCGTCACCGCATACTGATCGAAGTCAGTGACGCCAGAGGCTTTCAGCACTTCGTCGTCGATGAAGAAATTGCCGGTGCATTGGCGTGGATCGCGCGTCAGCACGACATGCGCTGCGTCCGCCATGATCTGCGGCTTGCGGCCGAGCTGCGCGTTCGCCATCGGAATCAGATTCAACGCCGCGGTGGCAATCACCGTCCGCGGCCACAGCGCATTGACGCCGATGCCCTGCGGTTTGAGTTCCTCAGCCATGCCAAGCACGCACATGCTCATACCGTACTTCGCCATGGTGTAGGCAACGTGCGGCGCGAACCAGCCCGGCTTCATGGTCAGCGGGGGCGACAGATTCAGGATATGCGGTCCCCGTCCCGCCTGCGCGGACTGCGTCAGGTAAGGAATGGCCGCCTGCGAACAGGCAAACGTGCCGCGCACATTGACGCCGAACATGAGATCGAAACGCTTCATCGGCGTTTCCACAGTGCTGGTCAGCGAAATGGCGCTGGCATTGTTGATCAGGATGTCGATACCGCCGAAGCGGTCGGCGCATTGCCGCATCGCCGCGGCAACCGCGTTCTCGTCGCGGATATCGACCTGCATCGGCAGCGCCTTGCCACCCGCCGCTTCGATCTCCGCGGCGGCCGAGTGAATGGTGCCAGGCAGCTTCGGGTTCGGTTGATCCGTCTTGGCCGCGATGGCGATGTTGGCGCCATCGCGTGCGGCACGCAGGCCGATTGCCAGACCGATGCCGCGCGAGGCGCCGGTGATGAAGAGGGTTTTGCCTTGGAGAGACATGACGGGCTCCCGCGGATGTTCTGCTTAGAAGCTACTCGCAAGGCGGGAAAGGCGCCAGACCCAAGGAACCAGGAACCAGGAACCAGGCTCCAGGGACCAGGCTCTAGTCGGAGGCTTCTCTCCGGCCTCCAGATTTCTTACTAGTACCTAGTACCTAGTACCTAGTGAAAAAAGGCGGGAACCCTTCCGGCTGTAACGCCAGATGGATTCCCGCCCGTAAACGTTTCGGTCTACTCCGAAACCGTCAACCATCAATTCTCGACTGTCACTGTCCTAGTTCACCTTCTTGCTCGCGGTGTTCGACATCGCACTTTCCTTGCCATTCGAAGTCAGCGCCTTGACCGCAAAGTAGTACGTAGCAGGCGAGAGATTGTCGACGACATAGCTCGACAGACTCGGATTGTTGAGCTGCACGGTCTTGTTCATCGCACTGGAGCTCGTGCCGTAGTAGATGCGATAGCCGCTCAGGTTGCTCAGCGCGGAACCGTCGGTGTTGCGGGTCGGCGGTGTCCAGCTCAGGCTGGCCGAGCCATTCGACACGGCCGTCACTTTGATGGCGAACGCCTTCAGCGCAGTGGAGGCCTTGCCGTCAGTAACGGTGATGACGATGTTCGAATAGCTGCCGACCTGGGACGCACTCGGAGTACCCGAGAGACGGCCATTGGTCGTGCTGAACGTTGCCCAGGACGGCTTGTTCTGAACACTGAACTTCAGCGTGTCGCCGTTCGCGTCACTGGCCTTCGGCGTGAACGAATAGGCCGAGCCGGCGTTGATGGCCGTGATGGGTGAACCGCTGATGGTCGGCGCTGTGTTGGTCGAGCCGGATGCTTTCACCGCAATGGAGAAGGCGGACAGCGACTTGCTGATCTTACCGTCGCTCACCGAGATCACGATGTTCGAGAACGTACCCACGTTGCTGCTCGCCGGCTTGCCGGTGAGCTGGCCCGTCGAGGTGCTGAAGGTAGCCCAGCTCGGACGGTTCGCGATCGTGAAGCCGAGCGAGTTGCCATCCGGATCGGATGCGGTGGGCTTGAAGGAATAGCTGCCGCCCACAGTCACCGAAGTCGCCGGGGTGCCGGAGATGACCGGAGCACGATTCGTCGTGCCACTCGCCTGTACGACGATCTTGAACTTGGGCAACGATACGCCATTGACGCCGTCCCACGCATAGATGTCGATGTTCGAGTGGGTCCCCGACTTCTTCGGCGTACCGCTGAGTCGCCCCGCGTAGCGATCGAAGGTCGCCCAATCCGGCTTGTTACGAATGCCGAAGCTGACGAATTTGCCTTCCGGATCGGTCGCCTTTGCCGTGAAGGAATACGCCGTGCCGACGGTCGCTGTCGTGGCCGGCGTGCCCTTGATGACCGGAGGTTTGTTGACTGCCGCGCTCGCGAACTGCGGAACGCAGAGCGTGGTCAGGAGAATCAAAATGAAATGTTGCACGTCCCGGCGGAACTTGCTCTGCGCAATGAACATTACTTGCCCCTCAGCGGACATCCGTTCACGAGCAATAGGGGGGAGCGCTTGATCGAAAGACTGCAGCACGTGAGGACACGGCTGGGTGTTCCGGTAGCCCCGCCGTCCCGCGCATCATGCACGCTGGACCGGTGGCGTTGCGTCCCCGTCTCGCAACGGGTTTGCCCTTGTCAAAACACAATGAAGCTTCGCTTGCGGCGAAGCGCGTCAGCTCATGCACGCAAGTGGACCTGAAGCCTTTCTGCCGGTGGTCTGCTTCGTCTGCCTGCGCTGCATGGCGGCGGCGAGTAAAGCCACAACGATCGCCAGTCGCAACTGTCGGAGTCACCAGACAACGGCGTGAATTTCTTGCCGGCGCGCCCATGGTGGACGACTGCAAATGGCGACAACCGAAAACTCCGTAAATTCCAGCCTCAAATGCACGCTCGCGAGTTCACTCGGAGTGCGACGCATGACGCGGTGAGATCGCACCTTGCAGGTCTTTCAGGGTGCGGATGATCAGGCTTTCCCGGACGCGAAGACAGCGTGCGCAAACGTGCGCAAACGTGCGCAACTCAGCCGAGGATCGATTCGCGCCGATAGAGCCTCGCGGCCACCGCAATCAACAGCAGCCCGGCACCGAGCGTCGTGATTACCGATACGGCAACGTGCAGCGGATCGATGGAGTCGCCCCGCATCAGTGCAGTGGCCAGCAGGTGCTGACTCAAACTGGGCACCGTCATCAGCGCGGTGGTTGCCCGAGTGCCGCTGACCACGGCAAACATGATCGGCACCAGAGGAATCATCAGCACGACCGACAGCCAGGTCTGCGCCTCACGATTGCTACGAGTGAAGGACGCGACGACGGTCATCAAACCCGCGCCGAGCGGCACGAATACGACCATTACGGCGAAGATGGCGAGTACGACCGATGGCCCAAAATTCGCCGACATACCCAGCCGTTCGAGCGGTACGAATTCAAGCGCGATCGAAAATGCCGCCAGGGTCAACAGCAGGGACACTGCCATGAAGGCGCAGGTCGCAAGAATCTTGCCGAGGATCAACTGCGCCCGGGTCACGGGCAACGCCAGCAACGGCTCCAGCGAGCCGCGCTCGCGTTCACCGGCCGTGGTGTCGATGGCGAGATAGAACCCACCGACCAACATCGACATGAGACAGAAATAAGTCATCATGCCCAGGATGATGAGCGAGCGACCCGCAGGAGTGGCGACATCCACAGCACGCACGCTCACTGGATCGACGACGCTGGGACTGACCCCACGGGCCAGCAATCGCAACATCGCGAGCTGATGTCCGTAGGCCTCCAGCAGCCGCCGCGTGCGCTCCGTCGTCCCCGCGGCGTGGGTATTGGACGTATCGACCACCAGGTCGAGAGCCGCGAGGTCTGCGGTCCGCAGCTGCTCTGCATACTGCGCTGGGACGATGAGAATCAGCTCGTATACGCCGTCGCGCACTTTCCGGGTCGCCTCATCTGGCGAGAACATCACCGGTTCGATCTGCGCGCCCTGCTCCACCAGGAACTGCATGAGATTGGGCGCGTGCTCGGCACCGATCACCGGCAGCTTGAGCGGCTGCTCCTGATCGCGCACCGCGCGGTTGGACGCAAGCGTGGTGGTCAGCGCGAAAATTGCCGGCGCGAGCAGTACGCCGAAGAAGAACGCGGAGAACACGACGCGACGGTCCCGCAGGTTCTCGATGACTTCCTTGAAGAAGACCGTCCAGATCGCACTCATGCCTGCGCCTCGCCGGCCGCCGCCCGCACGAAGGCTTCCTCCAGATCATCGGTGCCAAGTGCAGCGAGGATTTCATCGGGCGTACCGCGTACGGCCACCCGGCCCTGCGAGATGATGACGATGTCATCGCACAGCGCGGCCACCTCCTGCATCACGTGGCTGGAAAACAGCACGCAGCAACCGGCGCCGCGCAGCTCGCGAATGATTTCGCGCAGCATGCGCACGGCATTCACATCGAGCCCGTTGGTCGGCTCATCCAGAATGACGGTGCGCGGCGTGTGAATCAGAGCGCGTGCCAGCGCCACCTTGAGGCGCTCGCCCTGCGAGTACCCCCTGGCGCGACGACCAGCGACGGCGCCTATGCCCAGTCGCTCGATCATGGCATCGCACGAGGTCTTGAGCGCCGCACCCTTCATACCGTGCAGACGCGCGTAGTACTCGATGTTTTCGCGGCCGGTCAGCTGCACATACAGACCACTTGCGTGTGGCAGCACGCCGAGCGATTGCCGCACGCGCAGCGACTCGTTGCCGCAATCGTGACCGTCGATGAGCGCGCGGCCGGCATCCGCGCGCAGCACCGTGCTGAGAATGCGCAAGGTCGTGGATTTGCCAGCGCCATTGTGTCCGAGCAGCCCGGTGATGCGGCCGTCCGCGGCGGCAAAGGAGACATCGTGCAGCGCCTGCACGGGACCGAAGCGCTTGGTGATGCTCTCGACGAGAATCATGATTCGAAGTGACGGAGGTCACGGGAGTCACGAAGGTGACGAGGCTGATCAGAACAGATCATCGCCACTTCGTGATCCTCCTGACCCTCGTGACTTTCGTGACCTTCGTCATTCACGGCCCCGTCGCGACGGGCGACAGCATGAACGGCGCCGGCTTCACGCCTTTCAGGCACGTCGTGTCGAGACCCGCTGCGTCGGCATTACGGATGAACGTCGATAGCAGACGCGGCATGCATCCCGTCGCCAGCTGCCCGTGTCCCTGACCGTCAAGCACCAGATGACGGCCGCGCGCATACGATTCGATGGCGCGCGCACCATACTCCGCCGGTGTCACCGGATCGTTCCCGCCGGACAGAATCAATGTCGGTACGTCGCTGCGCAATGGCGCGTTGAATCCGGCGTCGACCACACCGCGCGGCCAGATGTCGCACACGGCCCGCATACCCTGCATGAAGTTCGTGCCGAGGTACGTCGCCGCCAGTTCGTCGCTCGAAATATTCGCACCGTCCCAGCGTGGCGCATCCTCGCTGCAGACGACCGCGAAGTGCATGCCGTAGGCGAACTGCAGCTCCATCATGCGTTCGATCATGAGGTATTGCGCGACGAAGGCTTCGAGCCGCTTCCCCGACTGCGCTTCGTGAATGAGCAGCGGGAGCAGCGACGCCGTCTCGTCGCTATAGGTCAGCATGCGCACGGCCGCGTTGAGATGCAGATTGCCGAACGTCGAGTCGATCATCTGCGCGTTGACCGGGTCGGGCAGCCGCACGGACGCCGGTTTGACATCGAGCGTGGCGTGCAGCGCCCGGAACTGCTCGCGTACGCGCGGAAACGCCTTCTCACACTGTTGCTCGGCAGCGCAACGATCGAAGATGGCGTCGAGCGCCGCCTGTGCGCGTAGCGCGATATCGGGTCCGAGCGCCAGATCGACGGGTACGACGCCATCCAGCGTCAGCGTGCGCACACGCTGCGGATAACGGCGCAGATAGTGCTGCGCGACGCGGGTGCCGTACGACACGCCATACAGATTCAGCTGCTCATAGCCGAGCGCCGCCCGGACGTCGTCCAGATCACGCACAGCCACACTCGTCGTATAGAAGCGTGGATCGCCCGGCAGCTTCGCGAGGCACGCTGCGCCGAGTTCGCGCAGATGCGCGGGATCCGTGGTGACGATGTCTGCATCGTTGTCGAATTCGCAGTCCAGCCGCTGCGACTCGCCAGTCCCGCGCTGATCGACGACCAGAATGTCGCGCTCACGCCGGATCGCAGCCAACGCGGGGCCGATGGAAGCATAGAAGCTTGTCGCCGATTGCCCGGGACCACCGCTGATGACGACCAATGGATCGGGCTCGGGCTGCAGGCGCAGCGAGGGAATCACGGTGACCCGCAGTTCGATGGTCCTGCTGGCCGGATCGTCCCGATTCTCAGGCACCCGCATGCGACCACAGCGCGCCGCTGCCGTACCGCCGAGCATCTGCTCGAATTGGCACTCCCGCAGCTCGAGCGTGGCGGGCGCAGGTGCGGTCAATGCGGACGGAGCCGCCAGCCACCCTGCCGCGATGCAAGAAATCAGTCTGGGAAATGAGCGGGTCTGGATCATGCGCGCGACATGGTAGTCACTTCGCCAGTCCGGTGGCCAGAATCTGCGGCTCACGGATGGAACTGGCAGCGCACCCGCTTGTCATCAAAGCCTGGCGGTACATCGGTGTTGCGCTGTTTGGTACAGTCGGACGCGCCCACGACGCGGCTCATTCACCTTCGGAGTTTTGCCTATGCGTTCCATGCGATTTGTTCACGCCATCGCCGGCCTGGCTCTGGCGACGTTGCCGTTGTCAGCCGTTGTGGCGAAGGATGCCGCGCTCGCCAAGGCGATTGCGTCCCCGCATCGCACGCCGGCCTTCGTCGAACGCGACAAGGCGCGCAAGCCGCAGGAAGAGCTGGAGTTCTTCGGCATCAAGCCCACGATGACCGTGGTGGAAATTGCACCCGGCGGCGGCTACTGGACGGAAATCCTCGCGCCCTACCTCCACGACAAGGGCACCCTGTACATCACCACCGCGCCACGTGCCGCCAGCGAACGCGCTGCGCAGGCCTACGATGGCTGGAAGAAGAAGATCGACGAGAATCCGACGATCTACGGCAATGTGAAGATCGGCGAAGTGGGCGCTGGCACCTACGCTCCGGCACCCGACGGTTCGGCTGACATGGTTCTCACCTTCCGCAACGTCCACAACTGGATGGCCGGCGGCACCGTCGACGAGATGTTCGCGTCCTTCTTCAAGGCGCTGAAGCCCGGCGGCGTACTCGGCGTCGAAGAACATCGCGCCAGCAACGACAAGCCGCAGGATCCGAAGGCGCAGAACGGTTACGTGCGCGAGGACTACACGATCGCGCTCGCCGAAAAGGCCGGCTTCAAGTACGTTGGCAAGTCCGAGATTCTTGCGAACCCGAAGGACACGAAGGACTGGCCGCGTGGCGTATGGACACTGCCGCCCACCCTTACACTCGGCGATCAGGACCGCGAGAAGTACATTGCCATTGGCGAGGCCGACAACTTCGTGCTGAAGTTCGTCAAGCCCGAGTAACCAGCTCGCTGCGGAGGCTTGCGTGGAAGAAGACACCAGAAAGTATCTGTGGTGGGGCATTCCCCTGGTAGTCGCGGCGGGCCTGATCGCCGCGCTCTACTACGGACGCAAGCACAAGGAAGAACAGCCGGTCGCGGAACAGGTGCAACCGGCACCTGTCGCGACCGCGCCGCAGTCGCCCGCGAACTATCCGATCAACCCGCCAGCCCCGAACGCTCCGCCATTGCCCTCGTTGGGCGAGAGCGACGGGGCCCTCTACGAATCGCTGTCCGGCATCTTCGGCAAACCACTCGATCAGTTCCTGGTGCCGAAGAACATCGTGCGGCACACGGTCGTCACAATCGACAACCTGCCGCGCAAGAAGACGGCCATTCAGATGTGGCCGGTGCAGCCGACCGGCGGCGTGCCGCTCGTCGATGGCCAGGACGAAGCGCTGACGCTCAGCGAAAAGAACTACGCCCGCTACGCCCCGATCATGGCGCTGGTGCGCAACACCGACACACGACAGGTCGCCGCGCTCTACAAGCGCTACTACCCGCTGTTCCAGCAGGCCTATACCGAGATCGGGTATCCCGATGGCTACTTCAACAACCGCCTGATCGAAGTGATCGATCACCTGCTGCAGACGCCGGAAGTCGACGGCCCGGTGCGGCTCACGCAGCCAGGCGTGTTCTATCAGTACGCCGATCCGGCACTCGAGGAGCGATCGGCCGGACAGAAACTGTTACTGCGCATGGGACCGACCAACGCCGCCTCGATCAAGATGAAACTGAGAGAACTGCGTAGAGAAGTGGCCAAACAGAGCGCGGACTGAGAGTCCGCGCGTGTTTGGCCATCCCCGCGAAGGCGGGGATCCAGTGCAGGGGTCGCATGGAGCTCTGGTTTTTTTCTCCATTCGCCCTGAGCGTGTGACCACAGGGGATGGTTCATCCATCGAAGGGTGACGCTGCGCTGTTGAAACCGGCGCACGATTTTCTGGATGCGCTTCGATGGATAAACCATTCCCTGCGGTCATAAACTCGACACGAACCGAATTTGAAAGACCTCTGGCTTCACATCCATCGTTAGTCTTTTCCTACGCCGAGGGACGGCTTATGAACAGACCGCTGCTGATTCTTTCGATCACTGCACTGGGTTGCGGCACCGCCGCCGCGTACCTTCATTCGCAGCTCCGCGTCGAACGCCAGCGCACTGCCGAGCTGCAGACGCGTCTCCAACATCTCGAAGCTGCCCGGCCACCGAATCCATTTGCCCCGCCACCGCCACAGCACCCGCCTGAAACTCCGCCGATCACGCAGTTCGCTCAGGAGCCTGCGGCAGTGACGCCCGTTGCTCAGAAACTGCCGGCTCCGGCGGCGCTCGCTCCGCAGAGATCGACCCAGATGCGTCAGCAATTCGTCAACCGGCAGCGCGAACTGCTGCGGGATCCCGAGTACCGTCAGGCGATGCGCATGCAGCAGCGGTTTGGCATGCATCAGGTCCATCCGGACCTCGCGCAGGAGCTCGGCATTTCACAGGATCAGGCCGACCAGTTGCTCGATCTGCTCGCGGAGCAACAGATGCGCACCATGGAAACGTCTCGAAGCTTCTCAGCTGACCACCCCCCGACCCAGGAGGAGATAGCACAGATGCAATCGGATCATCGCCAGCGTCAGGAGGCCGATCACGCCGAGATCGCCCGGTTGGCGGGGGACGGCGGTCTGCAGCAGTGGGACGATTATCAGAATTCCATGGGGGCGCGCATGCGCGTGCGACAGCTCACCACCGAACTCGCGGGCGCCGGAGTATCGTTGCGCGAAGACCAGCGTATTCCGCTGCGAGAGACGCTCGTGCAGCTTGATCAACAGACGTTGCAGGAAAATCAGCAGGCGTCGATGCGGCAGCGGTTCGACCGCATGACACTTGCAGAACGGCTCAGCTGGCAGGAAGAGCAGATCGAACGCATGTCGCAAGCCAACGAACGCACACGCGACGCCGTCGCCCACATTCTTACGGGCGAACAATTGAAGACCTATCAAAGGCTGCAGGAGCGGGAACTGGACATGCAGCGCGCCAGTCTGCGTATGCAGCGTGCGCAACTCGAACGTCAGGGCGACCCCGCCGCTGGCGTTGCTCTCCCGGCGGTTCCTTACAACACCTTCTCATCGTTCGCTGTCGCAACTGGCGATGAAGTCACCGCCGCAGACTAAGCCAACGTCAACGACGCGCAGCATTCGCGCGTCGCGGCTTCACCGCCTTGCGAGGCGTGGCGGCCTGCGTCGGATTGCCCAGCGTTTGATTGAGCGTGACAGCCTCCTTCGCCAGCCGGCGCGCGGCTGCCGGGCTGATGGTCATCCCCTCCAGTAATTCCAGCGTGGCCATCTCGTATTTTCCGCCGGCTTTCAGACGCGGTTCGATGGTCTGCAAGCGCTGCCCTCGCCAGAATCCGAACAGCACGCGCTCTTCCTCGGCACGGATGAGCAGAACGGGACCGTTCGACAGATAGACCAGATGCCCCCACTTCACCACCTCGTCCAGGGCTGCGGCCTTGCGCACGGCGGAACGCAGATTCTCCACACACGCGCGCCGCCATCCGGCCAGTGCCGCAACGTAAGCATCCGGATCAGCAGCAGGTGTTGTCTTGAGCATCGGTCGATCCTCACCTGTTCCAGCGTCAGGTCATTCAGACCTCAGCCCGCCTGGAACTCCATGGTCCAGTTGGTCTCCCAGGTTTTGCCGGCATCCGGTGAGAAGGCCTGTTCCCAGGTTGGATTCATCCCCGGATTCGCGTTCCAGATGAAACGCACTTTGATGGGCAGTCCTCGCAGCGAATCGTCGGCGAAGAACACGCCCGTGTTCCCGGTAAATTCACCGACGACCGGGGTATCGAGTTGATGTGGATTCCTGCCATCCAGCCACCAGATGGACCACCTGCGTGCCGACCTATCAAACGATCGGACGGCGGCGGCCCGGACTTCACCCTCCGGGAATCCAAGAATGTTGTCCTCCACGTTTCCGAAACCTCCGAGAATCTTCCTCGTCGAGGACAGCCCTTCGAACTCGGTCCAGTCGGTGCAGCCCGTCAGTCGCGAGTTCAGGCGACGATGCAGAACGCGCCAGTCCCCAATGATGAAGTCGAAGTCGGTCGGGGAAGATCGATCTTGAGGCAGGGGCATGGGTTTCTCCTGTCGAGTGTCAGACGCCGCCGTCACCAGGAGCAATGTCGAAGTGCAGGACATCTTCCCGGACTCCCGGCTTCGTATAGAGCGCGATAGCCGCCTCGTCTGCGTGATCCACCTGAACATAGATGACATAGGCGCCTCTGGCGCGCGCCAGCCTCTTAGCTCCTCGATCAGCGCAGTGGCGATGCCGTGGCGACGAAAATCTGCGGCGACAGCCAGGTCATAGATGTAAATCTCGGCGCGAGCCTGCTCGAACTTCGGCTCGCTCTGTCGCTCCGGAGAGCCGGAAGATCTTTTCCTCACCGCTCAACCCACGGAAGTCCAGCGGGACGCGACGAGGCCTGGATTCGCGCATAACGTCGATGTTTATCCGTGTGCTCGGCGGCGAGTGGTTTGGCGTTCAGCCTTCTAAACCCTTAAAGCGCCGCGGAAACCCCGCGCCGCGTAGTACGACTGAGCTCCATTGTGATACACGAAGACGTTGTCATAGCGACGATCACAGAAAAGTGCGCCACCGAGTTCCCGGATGGCGGGCGGGGTTTTCACCCAGCTCGAAGTCCTGGTGTCGAAGCAGCCCAGCTCCTGCAGGTCTCGATACTGCTCTTCCGTCAGAATCTCGATCCCCATGGCCGCAGCCAGATCGATGGCACAGTTCTCCGGCCGGTTTTCCTTCCTGGACTCCAGTCCTTCGCGGTCATAACAAATGCTTCTGCGCCCTGATGGACTCTCCGCAGAGCAATCAACGAAAATGAACTCCCCGGTCGTCTTGTCATGACCGACGACATCGGGCTCGCCGCCCGTTTTTTCCATCTCATGGAGGGAATGCAGCTTCTCGGGAAATGACTCCAGCTTCGCCTGCACCTTCGACCACTCGACGCCCTTGTGCCGGCTCATGTTCTTCTCGAACCGAACCTTCAGCTTGCTGAGTAGCTCTTCGCGCTGTCTTGCTTTCATGATCTGGCCTCGCTCCGGCTCACCGCGCTACTTCTCCCTGGTCTGAGAACGACCTGGTCCTGGGCTCCGCATGTCCCGCCATCAGCAACGTGAATCTTGCTCCCCGTCTGCGTGACATTCTAATGTCTTCAGCGAGCCTGCAGCCTTTCAGGATGACTGTCGTGCTCATTTGTCTTCTCAGCAATCTGACGTTCGACATGAGAGGCGTCACGAGCGCGCAGCCATTGTGACGTTCTCTCGATGGAACAGTCAGGCGGCGAACTCATGGCGCTTGGCACCTGGGATCCCATCTTCTGTCGACTCCAGCAAGGTCTGCTCTGACCTCTCCCGATTCCGTAAAGCGCCAGGCGCTGTAGCCGTACTGAAACCACTGCGAAAACGAAATGCTCAGCATGGAACTGAGCTCCTCCCGGCTGTGGTGCCAGTGAGGTGGAATGAAGGCAAATAAAAGATCGTTTGCGACGCGCTTTGACCGAATTCCTGAAGAGACCAGGCCATGCTTCAGCGATCCTCGTGGTGAGGATGAATCTGCATCTGGATGCGAGAAGAAATATCGAATGCCGTGAGCTGCCTGGCCAAAGTTGAGAGCAAAGTGCTTCGCGTATTCCTCGAAAAACAGAAGCATTTGTACCTCTGATCTTCTGGTCTTCACGATTGCGGCGCATTCGACGCGCAACGTTGACATGAGGCGTACCCTCCCTGGAAGGGTTAGGCATCACAGCATGCGCCATAGCGACACCGTGCCGTAAGCGTGCACGAGGCCGACGACGCCGCAGATGCCGGACGAAACCAACCAGAACCTCTTTGAGTTTCCAGGGAAGCTCGACTTGATAAGCGGAAAGGCGACCGCTCTGCCAAGGTAGACGGCGCAAATGCCAACCAAAGCCCACTTGGTCAGTGGCAGTGGCCCGAACACGCCAGCCCCGGACAGAGCAAAAGCGGCCCAAATGAGGAGGATGCCAGCGACGGCCAATGTGACAAGCGCAGGCCTGAGCTGCTTGGCCTCGACCGCCCGAGCCATGTGCTCGCCTGCGCCCATGAACCGGTAGGCGGGCGGACCAATGACGATGCATGCCAGATGAGCCATCCCAGCAGCTGCGCTGAAAGATGCCCCCAGAAGCAAAGCAAGTGAGCCGTTGCTGAATGTGGGCATTTTAGTGATGCCTGGACGGTATGACTTCCGCTGTTGCTAGCGAAGCGGCGAATTGCACAGATGCCGCTAGAGCAATACCCGCTAAGGCTCCGAAGGCAACTTGCCAAGCCGCTGGGAAGCGAAACGCCTTTGGCTCCATCTCCGGAGCAGCGATTGCACCGAGCAGAAGTCCCGATGCAGCTAAGTACGCCACGCACCCGTGACTGATTCCGCCAAGAACGACAAACAGGACCGCGAATATTAGCCCCGATACTGCAGCCACCATCCATCCGTTCTTCCGCTTCATGATTCGGTCGATGCCCAACGTTTGCGTTAAGGCGCGTGCGTCTTTGCACGTCGCCGCTTGAACGCATTGTTGGGCCGGCGCAGTGCGTTCCCACTACAGATGCCAGCGACTCTCCAGTTTTCGCCGAATCTCATCTCTTAGCTCCTGCTCATCGATT
>NZ_DATDJO010000019.1:0-18715 GCF_036520495.1 Povalibacter sp.
GCATTTCCAGGCGCGCGAAGCCATCCGCGATGTCGAGCATCCGGATTTTGGCACGTTGAAGATGCAGAACGTGGCGCCGAAGCTGTCGGAAACGCCGGGCGGCATCCGCTCGCCGAGCCCGCAGCTGGGCGAACACAACGACGAAGTGTTCAAGCAGTTGCTGGGAATGACCGCCGAACGCTTCGCGCAGTTGCAAGCGCAGAAAGTCATCTGACCGCGTATGACTGAGCAGCACACCACAACGGACGCAGGCTTCGGCGGCAGGCTGCGTCCAGGTACGCGGCCTGCATTGCTGGTCATCGATTTTGTGCGGGCATATCTGACGCCGGGCTCACCGCTATATGCAGGCGTGGAGTCGGCACATCAGGCCTGCGTCGAGCTGCTGCAGGCGGCACGCAAGGCGCACATCCCCATCATCCATACCAACGTCGGCTATCAGCCGGGTGGCCGCGACGGCGGCGTGTTCTTTCGCAAGCTGCCGGCACTGGCCTGCTTCGAGCAGGGCAGGCATCCGGATCTGGCGGCCTTCGGGCCGGGCCTGGAGCCCGCGGAGGGTGAAACGCTGATCACGAAGCAGTACGCGAGCGCCTTCTTCGGCACCTCGCTCGCCTCGACCTTGACGGCGTTGCGGGTCGATACCTTGCTGATTGCGGGCGTGTCGACCAGCGGCTGCGTGCGCGCCACCACGGTCGACGCCTGTCAGCACGGCTTCATTCCCTTGGTGGTCCGCGACGCCGTCGGCGATCGCACGGCGGCAGTCCACGACGCCAATCTGTTCGATCTGCAGGCGAAGTACGCCGAAGTGCTGTCGCTGCCGCAGATTGTCGAGTACTTGGAAGGCCGTTCATGAGCGGCCGGAAGATGCGGCGCAAGGTGACTGACAATGTGTGGTCGACCGATGCGGTGCGCAAACTTCGGGAACTAGCGGAGGCCGGCGCGGCGACGGAGGTGATCGCTGCGCACCTGGGCCGCACGCCTTCGGCCATTCGCAACAAGGCCGGTCTGCACGGAATCTCGCTGCGCAAGCGTGAGGTGCAAGCTACGACCGGCATGATGAACTACCCACGCAACGAGGAGATGTCATGGGAATCGGCTTCCGAGAACTGATCATCATCCTGCTGATCGCGCTGGTGCTGTTCGGCGCCAAGCGATTGCGCAGCATCGGCTCCGACCTGGGCGGCGCGATGCGCGGCTTCCGACAGGCCGTCGCCAGCGACGAGGATGAGACCGACGACGCGCGGCTTGCGGCAGACGCAGGCAAGCAGACGGCGGACGCCAGACAGAAGCAGAAGTCCGCCTAGGATCGAATATCAATCGGGCCAGTCCGCAAGTGCTGGTCACGACCGGCAGACGGGCGCCGTGCCTGAGGCATTTCTCCTCGCCGGAGGATATAGCCGGTGTCTGTTCCTTCACCCGGCACGCGAACGTCGACACCGGATTCCTTGCTTATCGTCGCCAGCACCAGGACCTAGTGGCGGGCAGGCGTTCAGCAGGAGGCGAGGCTGCAGCCACTGCACGGATTCGTGTGCGATAGCGAGACCGGGCTGCGGTCAAATTGTGTAGAGGGCGGGTATATGGCTGGTGCGTCGGAACGGGTGTATGTCGCGGTTCGCGATCGAATCGTGCGTGGCATCTATCCCAGCGCTTCGCGAATCACTGAGAAGGCGCTAACGGATTTGACCGGGGTCAGCCGTACTCCAGTTCGCGAGGCTTTGCGACGGCTTCAGGCCGAGGGGTTCGTCAAGGTTGTCGCAAACCACAGTGCAATCGTTACTGAGTGGACCGAAGAGGACACGAATAATGTGTTCGATCTGCGCGCATTGCTGGAGCCATACGGTGCTGCTCAAGCAGCCTTGAGCATTCCGCCTGCAGGGATAGACAAGCTTCGAACGCTCGCTGAAGACCAGTACATGGAAAGTGAAGTTCGCGCTGACGGATTCATCGCGCGAATCTGGGAAATCAACTCAGTCTTTCATCAATTGTTGCATGGCTTTTCTGGCAATCCCCGCCTTAATGCGATGTTGAGCGTACTGCTGGAGGCACCTATGGTGTTGAGAGCATTACCTGCCTACGAACCGACGGAGCTACTACGGGCCGCGTCCCATCATTTTGAGATCGTGTGCGCGTTGCAGGCGCGGGATTCCGAATGGGCCGCAGCGATTATGCGCAGTCATATCCACGCAGCTCGGAGCGGTTCGTCCAGGCCGGCTGCGCCGTTGAGTTGCCCTTCATCGCTTCAATCGACTGTGCGTGACGCGGAAGGAAAAGTGGGCGTCATCGTGCGGTCGCAGAGTGAGAAACGGGGGAGGCCGAGCCAAATAGCGATGGGGAAGAAATCTGCGCCCGTTTAACGCGCTGGGTAACCTCGGAGTAGGCGTGTCTTCACTTTGGGGGTGAGCGGAAGAATTCGGCGCGCGTCAGATTGATCGATTTTTGTTCAGAGGAACACAAGAGGGCCTGCCTGGTGTTACCTCGACCGGCATTGAGGCAACGGGGGCGGAATGAAGAGCGATGGATGCTCAGCGGAAGCAGTCGGTGCTCGGTGCTTTGCTTGCTGAAAGACGGGTTCACTGCCGTCGAGACTACTGTCTAAGCTGCCCCTTGCGAGTTCGTACGCTACGCGTGATCATCGCTTTGCGCTCGGATCGCCGATGCGGCCGAGCGCGCCGGCTAAAAAATCGATCTCCAGTGCCTGCTGGCCGATCTTGGCATGCAGTTCCTTGATGTCCGGCTGCGCAGTTTTCTCCGCACTTGCGCCGAACGCCTCCATCGCTCGCTCGAGCAGCTGCGTCTTCCATTGCGTCACCTGCGTCGGGTGAACGTTAAAGCGCTCGGCGATCTCGATCACCGTCTGCTGGCCCTTGATCGCTTCCACGGCTACTTTGGCTTTGAACGCCGGTAAATGATTGCGTCTGGGTCTCTTGCTCATTGATGCTCCTGAATTCCGGCGATATCTTCGCCGACAAGAGCAGAGCCGTCACTTAGCCGGCTGTATAAAAAGCGGGACCACCTCTCTTGGAGAAAACCCCCTCCAGGCATATGCTCAGTCCATGAACGCCAACCTTCGAAACTTGCCGCTGGATGAGCGAATCCGCTTGGTCGAAGACCTGTGGGACAGCATTGCTGCAGACCAAAGCCTGTTGCCGCTTACGCCTGAGCAGCGAGCCGAGCTGGATCGTCGATTGGACGCATACGAATCCGACGGAGACGCAGGTCGTCCTGCTGAAGACGTGATTGCGGATATAAGAAAGAGGCTATGAAGCGCACCGTCCGGCTCAGGGAGGAGGCGGACCGAGATCTGGCGGCAGCTGCTTCATGGTACGAGCAGTAGCGCGAAGGTCTCGGGCACGAGTTCTTGGATGAAGCGCTTTCTGCGTTCCGACTCGTTTCTGAGAACCCATTGACCTACCCGGTGATTCATCGCAATACACGTCGCGCATTGATGACCCGTTTTCCCTTCGGGATCTACTTCCGGGTCGAACAGTCCCAAATCGTGGTCGTGGCAGTAGTTCATGGAAGCCGTCATCCTCAACGCTGGCAAGGGCGCACATAACAAGCGTTTGCACGCGTTCAAAGCAACGCGCGCGTGAAACGAAGCGTTAGTTCGCACTAGAAGCAATGCTCCTTCACGCTGCTCAATAGTCATTCACCAGCAATCCAACACATCCGGAGTGCGTCATGGACCGTAGAACCTCACTTATCGCGGCTCTCACACTGGCCGTGGGCGCGGCAACAGCCGCGGAGAACACGAGCGCTCAATCGGCTGGCGGAATCAAAGTTACCGTTCTTTATGGGCATCCCAAAAATCCAGAGGACTTCGAAGAGTACTACTTTGGAACTCACATGCCACTTGTTGTCACAGCCAAAGGTGGAAAGAGAACAGAGACCTCAAAATGTCCACCTGCGGCTGACGGATCGCCGGCTCCGTACTACCGGATCTTTGAGATATGGTTTGATAGCCAGGCAGATATGTCCGCGATTACTGCTACGCCCGAGTGGAAGAAGGTTGTGGCCGATGTCCCAAACTTTGCAACTGGTGGCGTCACGCGGGTCGTGTCGAAGCTGGATTGATGCGGTATCGGCAGCAGCAGATCGTCGGCGTGCGCATGCGCGTCGAAGTGCGGACGGGCTAGGCTTGCGAGGATGCTGGTAGCGCTATTGCCGATCCTTGTGGCAGGTGCGTCTCTCCTGCAATCAACTCCAAAGACCGTTGCCACAAGCGTTCGGCATTGTCTGGATCGACGGCATAACCTGCAGAGCCCGTAAAGTCCTCTGGTCGCCTCGTGACTTGCTGCGCTTCGTTGCAGTCCTCGAAGTAGCGGCCGCCGATGCGATTCAGAAGCGGTGAAGCCGCCAACAGCACCGACGTCGACGCGCCTTGCGCCGGCGTCTTGCGCCTTTCGGCGGGCGTCTTCAATCCGCCGGTATGCTTCTGGAGTCCCGTGGCAATGGCGCCCGGATGAAGCGCATTCGAAAAAATGCCCTCGCTCGCCCAATGCTGCGTAATGCCGACCGCGAGAAGCGCGCTGGCGCTCTTCGACTGGCCATACGCGCCGAAGGGCGTGTATGGAATGAAATCGAAGTTCAGGTCGTCGAAGACGACCGGAGAGAACAGATGACCACTGGAGCTGAGGGAGACGACTCGAGCCCCATTGGCAGAGCGCAAAGCTCCGTGCAGCCCGATGGTAAGCGCGAAATGGCCCAAGTAGTTGGTGCCAAACTGCATCTCAAGCCCCTGTGGCGTTCTTTGCAGCTGTGGCAGCGCCATGATCCCTGCGTTGTTGACCAGGATGTGCAGCGGGCCCTGCCATGCAGCAACGAATGCACTGATGGATCGAAGATCCGAGAGGTCTAGTGGTCTGACGTCGATAGCGTGATTGCCGGTCGATTGACGAAGGTCGACAGCGATCGTTTGAGCCGCGGCGGGACGACGTACGGCAAGAGTTATGGCAGCGCCGGCGGACGCCAGAGCGCGCGCGGTCTCGAGTCCTATGCCTGCTGCGCCGCCAGTGACAATGGCTCGCTTGCCATTGAGGTTCACGCCCGCAATGACTTCGGCCGCGGTCGAGTGAAAGCCGAATGCAGTGGTGATACGCGTCATGACACTTCCTCGCTCATATGCGGGGCATCGTCGGTTCATCGCGGCTGTCGATCTCGTGGCTCGACAGCGTAGTCATCGTCCGGCGACCCGATGCGGAGATCGAATCTATTCTTGAGCGTTGATGGTGATCACTACCTTGCCCGAGGTCGTTGCGCTCCCTGCCAGGGCGCAGTGGGCATCGTTCGCAGTATCGAGTGTGTAAGTCTGACTATTGATTCTCGGCTTGAGTTGACCAGAGTCGGCAAGGCGCGTCGCCTCACGGAGAATTTCCCCATGATGTTCGCGTCCGACGCCGGTCAGCAGCGGCAGCAAGGTGAATACACCAGAATAAGTGCCGCCCTTGAACGATAGCGGAGCCAGGGCATGAGTGCCCCAGCCCAAGGCACTGACGACGTGGCCGAACCTCTTGACGGCCTGGGACGATGCATCGAGCACGCGTCCGCCAACCGCGTCGTAAACGATGTCGAAGCCTTCGCCAAGCGTGTGCTCTGCGACGTAGCCGTCTACGGACTTGGCTCTGTAGTCGATAGGAACGGCTCCAAGACTTGCGACGTACCCAGCGTTTGCGGCGCTCGCGGTTGCGAATGTCTTTGCGCCAAATGCGGCCGCGATCTGAATCGCCATGTGTCCTACCCCGCCAGCGCCGCCGTGTATCAGCACAGTGTGCTATGTCCTTGATGGCAGCTACAAGCATCTGGTCGCAATGCTGCATCAGCGCAGGACGACGGTTCGCGTGAGCGAGAGTGGAGAGACCATTCCCATGCGGACACCGGATCAGATTACTGTTGCCGGGGCATTGCAGCGAGGGTCGGTTGTGTCTGCTCATTTCCGCGGCGGATTGTCCCGTGCAACCAATTACCAACTTGAGATCAATGGGACGCAGGGAGACTCGCTCGCGACTGGGTCTCTTGGGTATCCAGGCGTGGGTGAAACGATATTGAAGGGAGGTGAGGGCGCGGATGCCACGCTTCATCAACTGGTCGTACCCGACGCGTATCGTACCCATCCGTCGCTCGAGGGACCGGCGGAGAATGTTCTGCAGCAGTACGCGGCGATCGCCGCGGATCTCAACAAAGGGACAGCGGACGCGCCGTCCTTTGCAGACGCTTTGCACCTGCACCGGTTGATCCATTCGATTGAGCGGGCGTCTTCAACTGGCGTACGACAGGAACTTCACGATCGATCAGATCACAAGAATATGTGATTGTTCGGCTCGGCACGTGCCCATAGTTTCGCTTCGCAATATTGTGATTCGTTGTGACTGGTCAAATCAACGATACAGCGAGGGTTATCATGTTGAAAGTCGGCCTCATCATCGGAAGCACTCGTCCGAATCGCTTCGCCGACGTCCCCGCGTTGTGGTTGCTGCAAGGCGCGCACGTCCGCAAGGACTTCGACCTCGAGGTTCTGGATCTTCGCGCAGCCGAACTGCCGTTCTTCGAAGAGCCGCAAAGCCCCTCGGTCACTCAGGGGGTGTACACGCATCCGAAAGCCGAAGCCTGGCGCCATCGCATCGGGCAGTGCGATGCATTCGTGGCGACCGTCGCTGAATACAATCATGGTCCTACTGCCGTCCTCAAAAACGCCTTTGATAGCGCCTACCTGGAGTGGAATCGAAAGCCGATTGCTTTCGTGGGCTACGGTGGCGTCGGCGCGGCGCGGGCGATCGAGCATTTGCGTGGTATCGCCATCGAGTTGCAGATGGCCCCTATCAAGCATGAGGTCAACATCGGCATCGAGCCGTTTCTGGGTGTTCTGACACGGGGGAAATCGCTAGATGATTATGAATTCCTTGTGAGTTCACGCACAGCGCTTTACGACCATCTCGTATGGTGGGCGAACGCGCTGCGCGCTGCTCGGGCAGAACGGCTAGCGGCTTGAGCAAACCGATTCGATCAGCATCCGCGCGGCGGCCATCCGGCGCTTCGGTAAGCAGTTCAGGCGCACAAGGCGCATGCTGGGTCGCGTCACCCATCGGCGCGCTCCCGATTTATCCCATGCACGCGCCGCAAGCTTCTGTATCTAATACCTATGTGCCCTCCCGCGACGTCCGCATTCATCGGTGGGTGCAGCGGCAGCGACGTGTGATTCTGCGCAGCGCTGCCCGTTACGTGCCAGCATGAGCACTGCGCGCCGCGAGACGGCCAGCCGCAAAGCACGCCTGCACCTGCTGGATGCCGACGAACCGTCACCGGTGACGATCGAGCGGCCGGCGGCGATGTCCGATTTCGTACTGACCTGCGATCACGCGAGCCCACGCATCCCGAAAGTGCTGGGTACGCTGGGACTGTCGCACACAGAGCTGTCCAGTCACATTGCCTGGGACATCGGTGCCGCCCGCGTTGCCCAACTGCTGAGCGAAAGGCTCGAGGCCACACTTACCATGCAGAACTACTCGCGTTTGGTGATCGACTGCAATCGGCTGCCGGCGGCTGTGGATTCAATTCCTGGTCGCAGCGAATGGGTCGACATTGCGGGCAATGAGCATCTCGATGCGGCTGCGATCGAGGTGCGCCGCGCGGAAATCTTCACGCCGTATCATGACGCGTTGCATGCGCTTCTCGAGCAACGTAAGCGCGATGGTAGAAAGACGCTGCTGCTTGCAGTGCACAGTTTCACGCCGACCTATCTCAACGTGTCGCGCCCCTGGAGCGTCGGCCTGATGTATCGAAAAGATGCGCGGCTGGCGCAAGCCTTGCTGCCGTTGTTGCGCAAGGACAAGCGCATGGAAGTCGGCGACAACCAGCCCTACGGCATCGCAGACGTTGACTACGGTCTGCCGGTCTACGGCGAATCGCGAGGATTGCCGCATGTAGGTCTCGAGATTCGCAACGACCTGATCGCCGACGAAGCCGGTCAGAAGACCTGGGCCGGACGACTGGCAAGTCTGCTCAAGCAGGCGTCGGACCTCATTAGCGGCTGACGCGTATCGCTCGCTCAGTGCCGCGCGTACCCGCGTGGCATTGACCACACTGGCCAACGCAACGTGGCGTGCCTTCCTTTCCTTTCCTTCCAGCCTGAGGGCACCCGCAATGCAGATTCGCGCCGGTTACGAACTGATCTACGACTTTCCTCAACCAACGCCAATGATATTGACGTTGAACATTCACTACAGCCGGGCGTCCGATCTGGTTCGGCCGGATCACCTGATCACTAGCCCATCGACTCCTGCGGTGTCCTATCGCGACGGATTCGGCAACTGGTGTACGCGATTGGTGGCGCCGCAAGGGCGGCTGCGGCTCACTGCCGATGCCATCGTGAACGACTCAGGTCGCTCTGACGTCATCGCACCGAACGCATGGCAGTACGACGTGCAGAACCTGCCCGAGGAAACGCTGGTCTATCTGCTCGGCAGCCGTTACTGCGAAACCGATGAACTCTCCGAAATCGCCTGGAAGCTTTTCACCGGCACACCGCTGGGCTGGGCGCGGGTGCAGGCAATCTGCGACTTCGTGCATGGCCATCTGACGTTCGGTTACGAACACGCCAGAGCAACCAAGACGGCGCTGCAGGCATACACCGATCGAAACGGGGTATGCCGGGACTATGCCCATCTCGCCATTGCGTTCTGCCGCTGCATGAACATTCCGGCGCGCTACTGCACGGGCTACCTCGGCGACATAGGCCTGCCGCCGCCCTACGCGCCAATGGACTTCGCCGGATGGTTTGAAGCCTATCTCGGCGGTACCTGGTACACGTTCGATGCTCGCAACAATCAGCCGCGCATCGGCCGCATTCTGATCGCCCGTGGACGTGATGCCGCGGATGTCGCTATCAGCACCGCATTCGGGGTCAACGTCCTGCAGAGTTTTCGGGTATGGACGGATCAGGTGGCCTGAACGGCTGACGACAAACCCTGAGGCGATTGAGCGGGGCCTCTCGAGGCTTCATTGGCTTCGGTCGTCGTTAAAGCGAAAGCCGGGAGGCGGCAGCCCGGCGCCGATCCGCTCAGGCGCGCGCTGTCGACGCCGTTGTCGCGGATAAGCGCGCGAAAGATGATTCGTTTGCACACCGAATGTACCGAGCAAAGCCATGCGAGTGATCTCGGGCGAGGCTGACTCCCATTACGGCACTGAGACGCCAGCAGAGGACTCGTTCGAGAACATCCAGTGCGCACTGCCTCACGAATCTTGACTCCCTTCGTCTGAAAAGCTTGGCGACAGAGCGGCTCTGTCTGGTCAGAGCGCGGACGGTGCTCACGATGACTGCGGGCAACGCGTCCGCATGGACCAGGGGTGAATCAAGAAGTATCTAGCGTAGAAATCGGAAGCGTAATGTCATTAATTATTTGAAAAATAAAGAAAAATTCAATCAAGATCTAGTCGATCAACTAGCTCGTGTCGCTATTTTTCTTCCAGTCAATGAGCACTCATGCCTCGGTCCTGCCCGACGCCTGTCGCACTGCACAAGACTGAAGTGACATGCAGGCACGGTGATTCCCCCGAATGGCACATTACGCAATCGTTGTGCTATATCCGGCGCTGGATAACGGTGCAAGCAGATGAGGGGGAACCATGAACAGGCATGCTCAAGTCATCTCGCTGCATCGCCATTCACTGGCCATCCACCGGGATTCATCGAGTCAGGCACTGACTCTGGCGCGGATCTGACGGCGCATTAATTCGATGCCAACAAGAGCTGCATTGGTTTCCAGTCTTGCGGCGGCGGCCGTGATCGGTGGCCTGGCCTATTGGTTGTTGTCCGGGGACGAATCCGCAACGCGGATGCCGATCGCCAGTGCGGATACTCAAGACACAAACACCAACACCATTGCATCCACGTGGCAGTGGCAGAACTTCACCAGCACCAAACCAGCAACTGGCGCTGGTGAAAATCCGGAAGCGGACCAGCCTCGTCCAGCCGGTGTGGTGCCTTCCAACGCAGTGGGAATCTACGGAATTCTTCAGAGCATCAAGCTCGATGAAAACGGCCGCGTGGTGCCGGATCAAACGCTGAAGGAAGCACTGGAGGAGGGATTCGCCGCCTTGGGGCCCAATCTCAGTCCAGCGGCCATGTCAGAGCTACAGAAGTTGATTCGCACTGGCTTGCCTGGCCCGGCGGGAGACGAAGCTGCTCGAATCCTTGAAGACTATTACCGATTTCGCCTGGCAGAGATGGAGTTCAACGAGCAACCGGTAAACCAGCTACCCGCCGACCACTACGAAAAATTGGTGGAGCTGCGACGCAATTACCTCGGCTCGGAAATCTCCGACCAATTGTTCGCGGTCGAAGATGCGAACGGGCGCCACATGTTTGCCTCCATCGCGATTCAGACGAACGCCAATTTAACGGATGAAGAGAAACAGGCTCAGCAAAGCGCCTTACAAGAGAAGTTGAACGATCGCCTGCTGGCCCAGGGGCTGCTGGAGCCTGAAGAGGCTGCCGCAGAAAAAGTGCAACGCCTGCGTGCGCAGGGTGCCTCAAGCACCGAGATTTACTCCGCGCGCAACGCAATTCTGGGCGCGGAAGGTGCGCGCGAGTTGGCCGCGGACGACCGTGAAGAAGCGAAATGGCAAAGCCGCTTCAACGGATTCTGGCAGGCGCGCCAATACGTGATGCAGGCAGGTCTGGATGCGGTCGAACGTGACCGCCAGATCGAGCAGTTGCTCGACCAGTATTTCAACCCCGAAGAACGAGCGCGCGCTCGGGTTACCAGTTCTGATTGGCAGGCGCGAGATCCGAAGTAGATCTGCGCGATCCGCATGTTGCGTGACCAGATCATCAAGGTGATGAGTTCGACACAAGGAGGTTCCACATTCGCTCAAGCCAACTAAAGCAGTCCTACATGCTGACAATCCAAGTTAGAACCGTTGGGGGATTAGTTGTGAACATTAAAGTACTTATTGCTAGCTCACTCCTGCTCGGCTGTCTGATGTCTGCAGGCGCATTTGCCCAGACTTGCAGCGTTTCCCGGCAAAGCGGAAGCGGTGCTGTTTTTTATGTGCCAAGCGGTAGTGACGGTAGATACAACCTCCTGGGGTGGGGTAACGGGACGGGCGGGGGTTCAACCACCTACCAAGGTTTGTTGACTGCCGCAGCTCAACGTTGCGTTCTGGTGGCCGCTGCGACCACCTCCAGTTCTGGAAGCGGTACAGACGTACGGGACGCTGTGAGTCAGGCGAGGAGCCGTTACGGCAACATCCTTAATTCAAATCTGAAAATCTGTACGTCCGGTCACTCACAAGGCGGCGGCGGTTCCTTTAACGCTGCAAATGCGATTGGCTCGGCAGTGTCATGTGTCATTGCGGTTCAGCCTGACACTGTTTACACGACCAGGATTCAGCGTCCTGTCGCTTCCAATGTTGACGTTACCTGCATCTTCAGTACTGGCGACGTGTTGGCCCCAGCGCTTCCCTACAACGCGCTGAACTGCAGAACCAACTCAACCATTTACAGGCAGGTGACGACTTCTGGCACTCACTTCGCACCAGTGTCTGGTACCGGTGGCCAGGTTGGTGCCGCAATGCGCACCCAGATTGACCGGCTGCTGCGGTAGTCGCTGATCGCCTGGTGCTTCATGAAGACCCCAGCCGTTCGCGGTTGGGGTTTTCTGTGCGTTGAAAAGTAAGCAAGGTTTTCCCGCCGGCAAACCACCACATGAAAAGAAACATGAGTGTTGTCGCCGTATTGGGGCTGACTGCGGCGTGCATGGGCGGCTGTAGTCGACAGCCTCAAGCCAAAGATGTAGCAGAAATGGAAGCAGTCGCTGAGGAAAGGCAACAGGATTTCAGGACTCTGGAAGACCGCTTCAGTTATGCCTATGGTGCCGAGCTGGCGGAGAAGTTCAGGGCAGAGGGCATCGAGTTGAATGTCGCTCTTATGGCGGCGGCGATGCAGGCCGTGTTCGATGGCGGCGAGAAGAAAATGTCTGCTGGAGAAGTGGCCGCGACGATGGAGGTCTACCGAGAGGTTCATTTAAAGAAGAAAGAGACAGAACGGGTGGTGGCAGCGGAAAAGAACACAAAAGAAGGTGAGGTCTTTCTAAGGGAAAATGCCAGGAAGGAAGGTGTGGTGGTCACCAGGAGCGGCTTGCAGTACAAGGTAATCACCAGGGGCAGCGGCGGGCGTAAACCGACCTTGGAAGATGACGTGAAGGTGCACTACCGGGGAAGACTTATCGATGGCTCCGAATTCGATAGCACTTACTCACGTAGTGAACCTTACAGCACCAATCCAAAAATGCTTATCGAAGGTTGGGCCGAAGCACTCCAGTTGATGACGGAAGGCTCCAAGTGGGAGTTGTATGTCCCTGCTGACCTGGCTTATGGAGACGAAGGATCACCGCCACATGTGGGGCCGAACGCTGTGTTGATTTTTGAAGTGGAGCTGCTCGAGATCGAGAAAAAATAGTCAGTACCATGGTGTTGCTTCACAACGTTCATGTGGCGGCCGGTATCTTCAAACCTGCCATGTAGATTGCGTCGATACGTAACGGCGCCGCTATCTCCATTGCGTGAATGGGCCGGCCTATCGACTCGTGTCGCGAGAGACTTGGACGGCGTTACTTCCGGCCGGACGCCTTCACGCTTGGCGCGGGGACGTGGTTAGCGCCTCTCATTGCGGCGACGCTTGCGAGACAAGCTCGATCTGCTCACGCAGCCACGCATGCGCTGGATCCGTATGCGAGCGATCGTGCCAGATCATGCCCATTTCATAAGACGGAATGCGCAAGGGTGGGGCGAGGATCTGCAGCCGATCAGCGCGGTTGTTGACCAAACGCGACGGAGCCACCGCAACCAGGTCGGTCTGCCCCACGACCTCGGGAACGAGCAGAAAATGCTGTGTGGAAAGCATCACTTCCCGTTTGCGCCCGCGGCTTTCCAGCATCGTATCGGTTACGCCCTTGAAGCCGCCGCCCTCCGGTGACACGACGATGTATTCGAGCTTCGTGAACGTATCGAGCGTCAGCTTGCGCTTGAGCGCCGGATGTTTCTTGCGAGCGATCAGCACGTAGTCTTCTTTGTAGAGCACCCGGCGATGCAGGTGGTCGGGCGCCGTGTCCATTGCGAGCAGGGCAAGATCGATCGCGCCGCTTTCCAGCTGCCGGTATATCTGCGCATGACCAGCGTGTCGGAGCGAGACGCGCATTCCAGGCGCCATGCGCCGTAGCGTCGTCAACAGTGGTAGCACGATCGCGTACTCGGCGTAATCCGCGGCTGCGATCTGCCAGGTGACCTGCGAGGTTTGCGGATCGAACGGCGCGCTCGGTGCGACGACGCGACGGATTTCATCCAGAGCCGAGCGCACCGCCGGGAGCAGCGCCTGGGCACGCGTCGTCGGCAGCATGCCGCCACGCCCCTGAGATGAAAGCAAAAGGGGATCGGAAAAGATTTCCCGCAGTTTACGCAGCTGGACGCTGACCGATGGTTGGCTCAGGTGCAGCCGCTGGGCGGCGCGGGTGACGCTGCGCTCCGTCAGCAGCGTTTCCAGCGTGACGAGCAGATTCAGGTCGATCTGGCTGAGATTGTCCATCGCTATATGGAGTATCCAGATTATTCATTTCTACTATAGCGGGGCGAACCTCATAGTGCGCGCATCGATTCTTCGAGCGCATCTCACCATGAGAGTATTGATCGTCTGTGCCCATCCGGAACCTCGTTCGTTGAACGGCGCACTGCGTGAGTTCGCCGTCGAGCGGCTACGGCGCGCCGGCCACGAGGTGACCGTATCGGATCTATATGCGATGAACTGGAGGGCGGCCGTCGATGGCGCCGACTTCCTGAATCATGAGCCTGGCCAGATTCTGAAAGTCGAAGCCGCGTCCAAGCGCGCTTATGAAGCTGATGCGCAATCCGCCGATATCGCCACGGAACAGCGCAAGCTGCTGTGGGCGGACGCGCTCCTGCTGCAGTTTCCGCTCTGGTGGTTCTCCATGCCGGCGATTCTCAAGGGCTGGATCGATCGCGTGTACGCCTGCGGGCTCGCGTACGGCGTCGGCGAGCACTCGGATCGCAGGTGGGGCGATCGTTACGGCGAAGGCATGTTCAAGGGCAAGCGCGCCATGTTGATCGTGACGACCGGAGGCTGGGCGTCACACTATTCGGAGCGGGGCATCAACGGACGAATGGAGGATCTGTTATTTCCGATCAACCACGGCATGCTCTATTACGCCGGCTTCGACGTGCTGCGGCCGTTCGTGATCTATCGTACGGGCAAGCTCGACGAGGGTCGCTATCGGCAGTCGCAGGCAGAGTTCGGCGCACGACTGGACACGTTGTGGACGACGAAGCCCATTCCATACCGCATGCAGAACGGCGGCGACTACCAGATCCCGTCGATGGAGCTGAAGCCGGAATTGAGTGCCGGACCACACGGGCTCGACATTCACCTCACGGAGAACTCCGGGGTTGATCATCAATGATCGCTCCACAGGAGTGGACGCGATTCTTGGATCATGACCGCGACACCAGGTATTCCGAAACACCGGAGTGCACAGCGATCCATTGATGGACTGGAGCGATCGTCTTCAGACACGTCATGGAAAAAAGAACTTACAAGGCGAAAAGGATGCGTGTCGCCTCTATGTCGCCTCCAGAAAAATATTCATGTGATCGGTCGACGTAGAGGAGGACGGCGATAGTCATCGGTGCGTCGCTTCTTTTGCTTGTCGCGGGGCGACGCGATCGTCCTCAACGTCCCAGATGGCGCAGATCGAATGCACCGACCTTGTAGCTACGAACCAGAAGTCGGGAGTTCGACAAATCGCGACCGCGATTTTAACGCCTGAGTGTCGCATTTCAGGAGCGATGCTCAGGCGGCCCCGAAGGGGCGCGCATGGAACGCGCGAGTCATCTCTCCGGGCGTTCCGCCGGCTCTCTATCCTCGCAGTCCTCGCAATAGCGTATCGATCCTGACGTTCGCAAAGCTGCAGAACGTATCCGAGACCGCATACGGCAGGATGATCTGCTCGTTGTGACGCATTGCACCGCAGGTGTAGACGACATTGGGGACGTAGCCTTCGCGTTCGGCGGGCTCGGGGCGGATCAGGGGTTCGCGCGAGCGTGCGATGACCTTCGACGGGTCGGTCTTGTCGAGCAGCACTGCGCCGATCGAATACTTGCGCACGGGGCCGACGCCGTGGGTCAGCAGCAACCAGCCTTCGTCGAGCTCGATGGGTGCGCCGCAATTGCCGATCTGCACGAACTCCCACGGGAACTGCGGCTTGAGGATCGCGACACCGCCGTTCCAGATGTGCAGATCGTCCGAATAGATCAGATAGAGATTCTCGTTGTCCTGCCGCGCGATCATGGCGAACTTGCCGCCGATCTTGCGCGGGAACAGGCCCATGCCTTTGTTCTGTGCCGCGGTGCCCTGCAGCGGTGACATGCGGAACGAAAGGAAGTCTGTGGTCTCGATCAGCTCGGATCTGATCTCGCGGCCGCTGTAGGCGGTGTAGGTCGCGTAGTAGCGCGTGTGATCGCCTGCGTCGAATTTAACGAAGCGCGCATCTTCAATGCCATTCGACTGGGACAGCGTGACAGGAAAAATCACGCGTTCACTGAGATCCTCGTCCGGTCCGAAGAGCAGTTCCACCTCATCGCCGTGCGGGCCGGATATGCGGTTCTCCACCTTGGGGATGGAGGCCAGCGGTGCGGTCGGGTCGAGAGTCACGAGCCCCTCGGCGCAGATGATTCCGGTCCGGAACGTCAGTGAAGAGATGTGTCCTTCGCCGACAGCGCGCACGCTCATGATGAAACGCTTCGAGTTCCGTGGCACGCCGGATTGATCCGGGTGATCGACAATGCTCGGATTGAACAACGCCGCCGCCTCGAACGAATACTCATGCAGGAAGTAGGCGCCGACCAACCGGCGTTGCGCCCTGGTGAAATTCGCATGTGAGGCGAACGCGTCTTCCATTTCGTCCGCCCGCGCTTCGCACGTCTCGATCAGCTTGCGATGACGACCCTGGAAGTTCTGCAGGACATCTGCCAGCAGCAGTTCAGCCGTAGCGGCATCGAGCGCCAGGACACGATCGACGATATTGTTCGCGCGGTTCTTGTCCGTCGCGTTGAGATCGCGCGGTTCGATCGCGGGCCTGAACGGGCGCACGACGACGCGAGCTGGATTGGGGCGCAGCGAGAGCGCCTGGCGGTTGAGAAACGTAGTTTGTGACAAGACACCCTCGATCCGACCGGGCGGATTTTGCAAAGTATTCAGACGCGCAGTATCCGTACCTGGGTCGGTTTCGTGCGATTGCCGCCGAGGTGCGCAAGATCGCGGATTTCTGCGAGGCCGAGCAGGTAAGAGACGGTGGACTCAGCGCCCTGGTTTTCATTGACGCGGTCGGGATGCAATCCATCGCGACAGCCGCCGGTTTCCAGATCGGCCAGTGGCGCCGCCAGATCGTTGCCGCCGAGAAACCACGCGAAGGCACGCTGCGCATCGGATTTCCATCTCGAGTCGCCGTCGGCGCGCCAGGCAGCGAGACAGGCAGAAATTGCGGCCGCTGCTTCGAGCGGTTGCTGATCGAACGACCGTGGCAGGCGGCGTTTATCGCCGAAGCTATCCGAACCTACGGGGCGGAAGTGCCCGGCGGCGGTGCGTTGCAATGCCATCAGCCAGCGCAATGATCGCAACCCGGCTGCTACGTACGCCGGGACGCTGGCCGAAAGGCCGGTCGCGATCAGAGCCTGTGGCAGGCGCGCATTGTCGTAAGCAAGGCCATCCTCGAACCAGACCCACTCCTTCGTCTCTGCCGAAGCGAGGCTGGACATCAGTCTGTCCGCCAGGAGCCGGCGCAGCGACGCGGCGCGCGAGTCCTTTGGAGCGGCAATGCAGTAAGCATCAAGTCCAAGCAGCGTGAAGGCCCACGCGCGCGGCGAGCGAAAGTCTTCCGCAATGGACGACGCTTCGGCGAACAGCGCGGTTGCCCATCGGCGTCGTCTCGCGCTCGTATCGTTGCGCGAACACACGCCAAGGGCCCAGAGCGTCCGGCCGTTGCTGTCCTCCGAGCCGCTGTCTTCGAGCCAGCGACGCTCGAAGCTCATGAAGTTGCGAAACCGCCGGGTGTCGGGGTTCCACGCGTGCTGTACGAACGCCGCGACGCGTGTCGTCAATATTTCTGGCATGCGATGGTCGCCGCAATTGCTGAGGGCGCAAGCCACCAGCAGTGCGCGGGCGTTGTCATCGACGCAATAGCCGTGCGAGCGATCGGGAACCGAGTGGATCGCGTGCTGGAACAGGCCGGTGTCGTCGCACATGGAAAGGAAATGGCCCAGTTGCATCTGCGGAAGCGGCGGGCTCTCCGTTGGCGCTGAGTCATCGCCCTGCGAGGCGATCATCTTGAGTCGCTGCGTACGTCGTACTTTCTCGAAAATGCTCAGATACCGTTCGGCGGTTCGCTCCCAGGTCATCGAGCGGCTGTTCGAATAGGCATCCCGGCGCATGGCGTCTCGTCGGGCGCTGTCTGTGAGCAGGTGTGCAATCTCGGCGCCGATGGCTGTCGCATCACCGAAGGGCACCAGTACACCGCGTCCATCGGCGAGTAGTTCGCGCGCATGCCAGTAGGGCGTGGAAACGACGGCTTTTCCCAGTCCGAAACTGTACGCCAGCGTGCCCGACGTCATCTGTGCCTCGTTGAGGTAGGGTGTGACGTAGACATCGCACATCGAGATGAAATCGAGCAGCGTGCGTTGGTCGACGAATCGATCGAGGAAAACCACCTGATCGTCGAGCCCCAGGGCGTGCACGCGGGCCATCAGGCGCTCGCGGTAGGCCTCGCCTTCGCAGCGCACCAGGTTGGGATGGGTCGCGCCGAGCACGACGTACACCGCATCGGGCCGACTCTGCAGGATCGACGGCATGGCGTCGATCATGACTTCGATGCCCTTGTTGGGAGACAGCAGTCCAAACGTGAGGATGACGGATTTTCCGCCGAAGCCCAGTCGTGCCTTGGCCTCATCGGGTTCGAGGAATGCGGAGTCGGGGATTCCGTGCGGAACGACTTCGATTCTTTCTGCGGGTACGCTGTAGACGTCGCGCAGCAATTCCCGCGCCTTCTCTGCCATGACAACGATTTTCGCTGAGACTTCGACGAGCCGTTTCATGACGGCCCGCTGGGCTGGTTTCGGTTCGGCGAGAACGGTGTGCAGCGTCGTGACGATCGGCATGGTCAATCGCGAGAGCAGTGCCAGCAGGTGACTGCCTGCTTCGCCGCCGAAGATGCCGAACTCGTGCTGCAAGCAGACGGCGTCGAACTGACCTGCGTTCAGGAAGTCCGCGGCGTTCTCGTATTCCGCCGGATTCTGATCATTGATCTGCAGTTGCACGACGGGAGGGTAGTCGTAGACCTGACCGTGGTCGGTCATCGCGACGATAGCGACTTCGATCTCCCTGCGCGCGTCGGCGACGGCGTGGTGCAGATCGGTTGTGAAAGTGGCGATGCCGCAGCGACGGGGCAGCGAATTGCCTATGAATGCCAAACGACTGAGTGCGGTCACGTTGCACCTCCTTAAGGGTAGTGCCACGCGAGAGCGCGGCCGGATGTGAACTTGATGCCGCCCTGTCTCAGGCTTGACTCACGTACTCGTGAAATCTCCAGTCACCATTGGCAATACTGCTGTCTTCCGCAGCGTAGTGATACGAGGTGCCTGCACGTGCTGATGCACGTGCAGG
>NZ_DATDJO010000020.1:0-30286 GCF_036520495.1 Povalibacter sp.
CAACATCAACGATGGCAAGATACGATCAGCGCGAGAATGGAAGTTGGCGATGAACCAGTTCGCTGTGCTGTACGGAGATCGCTTCGTCAGACCCGCGAACTAAATGCAAACCGCCTCGAACACAGAAAATCTGACACGTCCTTCCAAAGTGGACCCATCCGCGCATCCACAGCAAAGACTCGTCCGACTTCGAGCCATTTAAAGTTCCTCAATTGCTGATCAAGCTAAGTTTTCCGGTCAGATCCGGACGCTTTCGAGCCGCGCTCGTAAAGGCTAGTGATCAGGGGTGGGGGGTGATCTGCAAGAAGACTTATTTGACAGTTCGTGACTTGAGCCGCGACGGTGAACATGTCCGCGCTGCCAACGTCGTCTACAACAGTCAACTTGCTGCGTATTTCCTGGGCCTGACGAGCAGCCGTGTCAATCGCTATATCACTGAGACTTTGTGCGAAGAGCTAGTTACGGTTCCCCTACCACCTAGCTCACCCAATCTCTCGGTGCTCAAATCCTTTCAGGATATCGATACTGAGACGGCAAGGCTTTTCGCGTTGACAGCTGCGGACAAGATTCTCATAGAGGATTTTCTGCACTATTCGCTACCCGATGCACTGCGAACGACGCCTGGCCCCGGCCGTCACTGTACCCGTCGCGTAGATGACTCTGGAGCGTTAGAGCCTGAGCTGTCGGATTACGCAACAACGTTCATGCGTGTTGTTAAGGCGACGTTTGGCGGGGAGCGCAAAGTCGCCGCGACGATTTATACAGAGCCGCAAGCCGCAAGGTTGCCTGTGCGCATGATCACATTGCGCCTCGATGCGGCCGACGCAAAACCGGTAAGCGTTGAGCCGATTCGAGTAGATGGTTTGCTCGATCGACTCAGCGAGTTTCACTCACATCAGCTTCAGCCTGGGGCTAGTGGCAGTTCTGTGGCGGGCTCTGGCTTTCAACGCGTCGCCTATTTGTTTCACGCAGGGAGCGAGGGAGGTATGCGCGTCATGAATCTCACCATCGTGAAACCGGACGAATGCCGCTATTGGTCGCGATCGATGGCGATGCGTGATGCCGACCAGTTGGCCGGTACCATCATTACTGCAGCCGCTCACAAGCCAGCTGCCGCATGAATCGGCGCCCTACGTTCAGCGCGCAGCGATGGCCCATGGACGAGCAGTCGTTGGAGCAGGCTCGATCGTGGGCGACGGGAATTGCCACACACGTGCTGGATCTAACTTGGCGTGCATTCGATAAGCTGCAGACTGAGGATTTGCAGCATGTGGACTTGCGGCAGCCTCTGGACCAGTTGGAGCGCGACCTGACCTCGAATCACTTCATGCACATCAATAAGCTTTGGAGCCAGGAGGACGAAGGTTATTCGTCCATCTGTCCGCATCACGAGTTTCCAGAGCAAGAAACGCGAGCGGGCGGGAAAAGTAGACCGCCGGCCTACGATCTTGCGTTTGTCTACACGGAGAATCGACGCATCGCTTGGCCGATCGAAGCAAAGGTTCTGCAGAGCCCTGGCAGCGTGGCGCAATATCTGGACGATGTGGATAAGTTTGTCAGCGGTAAAGCGGCCCCATTAACAGGTCAAGGCGGAATGATCGCCTACATGCTTTCCGGCCATGAGGCGGAGTTGTTCGCAGAGATCAAGAGGCGGCTGAAACAGGAGCTGCTCGTCCCCGCTGCATCGGTGTTAACTTGCAGAGCACACAAGGTCTCTCATCATGCGAGAGTGCTGGCTCCACGCTTGCAGTTGCACCACATGGCAATGCCCTGCGGTGCCGGCTACGCTGATAGCTAGTGCCGGTGCTTTGCGCGTCATTGTCGTGCACCCGAGCACTCCATGCATTGAGGCAGTGTGCTGCTTGACGTCTGCAGTGGGGGCGCCCACGCACCGCAGACAAACAAGGCCGTCTAGGGCATAGGGTGATGACGCGCACCGCTACGGCGTCATCGGGCGCCATTCTAGTGCTATCCGCGATAGAAGTCTGGAAGCGCCGTTGATCGTACTCACGACATGTTGACTGCACGGTTCGCTCATCCGCTTGTTAGGTTCCGCGCAGTTTTCTGAACGGCGAGAGGAAGGGCGCGCATCATCACTATGCGCTCCGGTGCAGGGCCGAGGCTTCGTGGGATATTCACGAGCAGTGATCATCGCCGACGGCGGAATGACAGAAGTAAGGACTGCGGTGCTGTCCGGAGTCGAATCGGCCCGCGAACAATGCTTGGCGTCGTGCGCCGTCCATGGCCACGACCGACGCGTTTCTATCCGAATCGCGGGAAATATCCACGAACCCTCGGCCCGGCGCCGACAGCACCGGGCACGTTCGAAACCCTTGAAGAATCGACCGGGTGTCTTGTTCCCTAGGCTAAAGCGGCGCTTCCTGCTGACCCCCGGCGCTCTCCGCGGAGAGGGATGGAGCCCCGGGAATGGACGTGGGGTACGTATCGAATTGATCGAGAATGTTGCCATCTCGCGTCCACGTGACGGACATGGGATAGGTGGAAGCTCCTCTGCCTGTCGAGAAACTTATTTTCACGCTGAGGCGATCACCTGGACGCACTGCCAGTGCTCGTGGGAACGAGAGGAACGTGTGCATCCAATGCGTGAAAGGCGCGTCTGGCGCCGTCGATAGCATGATGTTGTCGTCGAGATCCGCTTCGAAGTAAGCGGCAACGCCATGCACTGTGGTCTCGGTTTCAATTTCCCAGTGTGCAGGAATCCCGGCTCGATATTGATTGTCAGACAGATCATCGCGCATGAGATCAAGATCCCACCAAATGTGCGGAGGTGAGGCCCAGGCATAATTGCGCAAATCTGTAGAGGTGGAGCTTGCAGAAGCAAAATCCTTCACTGCATTCCAGGTCAGGCCGTACATGCCATTGGCCCAGCCGCCATCATCGGACTTGAACTCAGTCTGGAGATGGCACAGCCGAATGACGTGCCGTATGCGCTGCGGGATCATTCGTCCCTCCGGCTTGAGGAACCGGTCGCGCACTTTCATCAGCGGCGCGCCATCGTATTCATTGAAGCCGGCGCAGTTCATCAACTCGGAAATGAGGCAGTCGGCCTTTTCGGGTAGATCGACCGATTCCGCGTTCGCGTGAATCACGGTGATCTTATCGCTCAAGTTGTTTTCGGCAATCAGCGCCTGCGCCATCTGCGCCATGTCGTCGACCGCTTCAATGGCATAGACCCTGGAAGCCCCGGCCTTTGCAGCGATCATCGACCAGATGCCCAAGCCGCAACCAAAATCGATAACGACGTCACCGGGCTTGATGGCACGCGAGATTGCTGCGGCGTACGAATGGCAGCGCAGCTCATCCCAGATCATGCGCAGATGGGAGTTGATACAGTCATAACGAAGCATTGACGGGATATACCTTTGATTTCATGAACCGAGGAGTCCGCAGCAGTTTGCGGGAGGAATGACGGACTAGAGAAGCTGGCATTTCGCTGAACAGTGACGCGGTACTCTGCCTCGGCAGATCGGCGGAGGGCGAGAGGGACTACGGTGCTCGGCGCGGAGGGGTTCTCGATCTCTCCGGGAAGCAGAACTCAAATATAAGAGGACCTGCTGCGGACAGCAGTCCGGAGCGGCCGGAGAGATTACTCGCAACGTTCCTTGCTCGCCCCGTTGGGGCCGCCTGAGCGTCGCTCTGGACGCGACACTCAGGCGTTCAAATCGCGGTCGCGATTTGTCGAACTCCCTCGATCGCCGCACGCGGCGATCGGGAGTTCTCAACCTCTCCGGGGCAGAACCACAAAACAAATAGGGCCAGCCGAAGGCAGCTGGCCCTATTTGTTTTGAGTGGTGCGGCCGGAGAGATTCGAACTCCCGACCCTCTGGTTCGAAGCCAGATGCTCTATCCAACTGAGCTACGGCCGCACGGTGGGCGCGCATTGTACCTATCTGAGGGCAAAGTGTCCGCAGATGTCCGCCGTCTGTCCGATCCTCCGACCGGACACTTGCGGAAGGGTCGGTCGCATAGGGTGAAACCCGCATATTTCCCGCAAATTTCGCTGCTTTCCGGCGCTGGCACAACCCGTGCAGTGTAGGTCAGCGAGAGCGATCCGGACAGATCGCCAGGAGACGGACATGCGGACAGCGACATTCAGATTCACGGCGAGGCTTTCGGCACTGACGGTCAGCGCGGGTGCGCTGGCGGTCCTGTTGGCGTCGCCGGACGCGCGGTCGGTGGATCGCGAGATGAACTCGCAGGGCGATGCCTACCTGGAAGGCCTGATGATCCGGCATGACGTCCGCTATGCGCTGGAAGTGCCGCGCAACACGAATGCATGCCCGACGGACAGCCAGGAGCGCGGCTGATGATCTCAGCCGTGCCCCAGACCGATCGTGAGAAGGTCACCCGTATTCGCGATACGTCCGCGCAGGACGTGCAGATCGACCAGACCGCGATCCTGAATCGACGCCGCACCGTGTTGATCGGTGCGGGTGTCGGCGGGCTGTTGTTGCTGGCGCTGATCGTCATGCTGGTGCGCAGCTGGTTCGGCGCCGAAGTTTCTGTGCCGCTGGAGCGGGTGCGGATTGCGGAGGTCACTCGCGGTGAATTCATTCGCGATGTGTCGGCGCAGGGGACGGTCGTGGCTGCTGTGAGTCCGACGCTCTTCGCCGTCGCGCCGGGCACGGTTCACTACATGGTGCAGGCCGGCGATACGGTCAAGAAGCAGCAGCCCATCGCGCAGATCGATAGCCCGGAGCTGCGTAACGAACTGGCGCGCGAAGAAGCGACGCTGGCCGGGATGGAAGTCGCGGTGCAGCGGCAGAGCATCGATACGCGCCGGCAGTTGCTGGGCAATCAGCAGACGATCGATCTTGCCAACGTCAGCATTCAGGCGGCGGAGCGGGAGCAGCGTCGTGCCGAGGATTCGTGGGGCAAGCACCTGATCAGCGAACGCGATTACGAAAAGGCGCGCGATGACGCGGCAGCCGCAGCGGTGAACCACAAGCACGCGGTCGAGACCGCACAGTTGCAGAAGGAGAGCCTGCAGTTCGAGTTGAGCGCCAGGCGTCTCGAGCGCGATCGGCAGCGTCTGGTGGTGCAGGACCTGCAGCGGCGCGTCGGTGATCTCGAGATCAGGTCGCCGGTCGACGGTATCGTCGGAACGCTGGCAGTGAATGAACGCGCTGCGGTTCCGCAGAATGCTGCGGTGATCACGGTCGTCGATCTCACGGCCTTCGAAATCGAGTTCACCGTGCCGGAAACCTACGCCGACGATCTCAAGCTGGGGATGGACGCCGAGGTTTCGTATTCGGGCAAGACCTTCGCGGCCGCTGTCAGTGCGGTGTCGCCCGAGGTCAAGCAGGGTCAGGTGACCGGTCGTCTGCGATTCTCCGGCGATGTGCCCCGCGGCCTGCGTCAGAATCAGCGCCTGTCGACGCGCATCGTGCTCGAACAGCGCGATGGCGTGATCAAAGTGGCGCGCGGACCATTCCTCGATACCAGCGGCGGACGCGTGGCCTTCGTGGTTCGCGGCGACATCGCAACGCGGGCCTCGATCCAGACCGGCAGCACCAGCGTCAGCGAGGTCGAGATCCTCGAAGGCCTGTCGCCGGGCGACCGGATCATCATTTCAAACCTGGGCGAGTTCGACCGCATCGAAACGGTTCGGCTCGCCGATTGACCACTCATCTACCTTCGTTACGGGATTGCACCATGCTTCACATGCAGAACATCAGCAAGGTCTACCGCACCGACCTCATCGAAACGCATGCGCTCCGCGATTTCAGTCTGCATGTGAAGGAGGGTGAGTTCGTCGCGGTGACCGGTCCGTCGGGATCGGGCAAGACGACGTTCCTGAACATCGCTGGCCTGCTCGAGACGTTCAATACGGGCACGTACAAGCTCGATGGCGAGGATGTGAGTCGTCTGTCAGACGATGCCCGGTCGCGCATCCGCAATCAGAAGATCGGCTTCATCTTCCAGAGCTTCAACCTCATTCCGGATCTGGACCTGTTCGACAACGTCGATGTACCGCTGCGCTATCGCGGCTTCAATGCCGGCGAACGCAAGAAGCGCATCACGGAGTCGCTGGAGCTGGTGGGGCTGGCCTCGCGCATGAAGCACATTCCGGCGCAGCTCTCCGGCGGCCAGCAGCAGCGCGTTGCAATTGCTCGCGCGCTCGCGGGTACGCCGCGCTTCCTGCTGGCGGATGAGCCCACGGGCAATCTCGATTCATTGATGGCGCGCCAGGTCGTCGACCTGCTGGAAGACATCAATCGCCGCGGCACGACGATCGTGATGGTGACGCACGACCCGGAACTGGCGCGACGCGCGCACCGCAACGTCCACGTGATGGACGGGCAGGTCACCGATCTGCAGCCGTTCGCGGCCAAGCCGCTGATCCGTCCGGAAGCGATGGCAGCAGGGGTTTGAGGAACTCAGACGCGCGAAGGTGCGGCGGACATCGGCTGCGAACGATGGACTCCACACCTTCGCGTGAATGATTTTCAGAACAGGAATCGGACGAAAGTAACCGCATGGAACGCAAAGCATGATTTTCTGCGATTCATACGGTTACTCCGGCTCCTGCTCTGGATCTCCAGACGCACCACACGAAGAGTCATAGAGATGTTTACCTACCATTTGCGTCTTGCTCTCAAAAGCCTGCGCCGCACGCCGGTCATCGCCGGGCTGATGATCGGCGCCATCGCGCTCGGTGTCGGTGTCTGCATCACGACGCTGACCGTCTATCGCCTGATGTCGGGCAATCCGCTCGAACATCGCAACGATGTGCTCTATGCGGTCACCCTGGACAACTGGGATCCGAATCAGCCGTGGGATGAGAAACGTCCCGAGTTGCCGCCGATGGAGCTCACCTACCGCGACGCGATGGCGCTGCTGCAATCGGATATTCCGGTGCGCCATGTGGCCATGCGCAAGGGGCCGTTCGTGGTCGAGGCCGATCCCGCCTCCGGCGTGAAGCCGTTCCTGATCACCGCGCGCCTGACCACGAAGGACTTCTTCCCCATATTCGACGTGCCGTTCCAGTACGGCAGCGGCTGGGATGACTCGGCCGACCAGGGCTCGCAGCGGGTCGTGGTCCTGTCGAAGGCCACCAACGACAAGGTCTTCGGCGGCGCGAACAGCGTTGGCAAGTCGGTGCGCATGGATGGCAAGGACTACAAGGTGATCGGCGTGCTGGCTCAGTGGGAAGTCACTCCCAAGGTCTACGACCTCAACAACTCGAACTTCGAGGAGATCGAAGAGGCGTTCGTGCCGTTCAGCGTCGGCATCGTCGATGAGGTGCAGAGCGCCGGCAATATCAATTGCTGGCGCGTGCAGCCGCTGAATTCGTTCGCCGACTTCCTGAACAGCGATTGCGTCTGGATTCAGTACTGGGCGGAACTCAAGGATCGCCACCAGGCCGAGGCCTACCAGGACTTCATCGACAACTACGTGCGCGAACAGAAGAAGCTGGGCCGTTTCGAACGTCCACTCAACAATCGCCTGCGGCATCCCGATGAGTGGCTGACGATCAACGAGGTGGTCGAGAAGGACAACAGCGTGCTGGTCGGCCTGTCCTTCATGTTCCTCGCAGTCTGCCTGCTCAACATGATCGGCTTGCTGCTCGCGAAATTCCTCGGCGCCGCGCCGCTCGTCGGCCTGCGTCGCGCGCTGGGCGCAACGCGCAAGACCGTCTTCGACCAGCACCTGATCGAAGTCGGTGTCATCGGTATCGCCGGCGGCGTGATCGGCATCGGCCTTGCAGCGCTGGGCCTGCTCGGCGTACGCCAGCTATACGACAACTATGACGCCCTCACGCATCTCGACGTGACCATGGCGCTGATCGCGCTGGTCATCGCCATTGCTTCCGGTGTGATCGCTGGCCTGTACCCGACCTGGCGAATCTGCCGGGTGCAGCCGGCGGCGTATTTGAAGACGCAGTAGAAGCAACTAGGCCCTGGGCGCTAGGCCCTAGGTTTCCAAGCAAGATGCGGAAAGATTCGTGGGCTTTGCTGAAATCCAGGATCCCCTCCGGCTAGCGCCTGGTGCCTAGCCACTTGTGTCTTTCTCTCGAGGTTCTCTCATGGAATTCCGTCCCATCCTCAGCGCCATGCTTCGCAACAAGACCGGCGTGTTTCTCGTCGGTCTGCAGATTGCGCTGACACTGGCCGTCGTCGCCAATGCTGTGTTCATCATCATGCAGCGGGTGGAGAAGATCGGTCGTCCGCCCGGCATCGATTCGGCCAACCTGATCTTCGTGCAGAGTTACGGTTTCGGGCCGAACTACGACAACCGCGACACGATCCGTCGCGACGTGGATCTGTTGCGCTCGCTGCCGGGCGTCGTGGCGGCCACGTCGATCAACGGCACGCCGATGTCCGGAGGCGGCCGCTCGTCGAACTTCGGCGTTACGCCGGACCCACTGAAAATGGACACCAACGTCAATCTCTACGAGATCGACGAGCACGGCATCGATGCGATGGGGGTGAAGATCATCGAGGGGCGGGCCTTCCACGAGCAGGAGGTCCAGTACAACCCGAACCCCAACAATTCGGACTTCGCGCCGGCCGTCATCATCACACGGGATGTGGCGAAGGCCATGTTTGGCGACCAGTCGGCCCTTGGCAAAACCGTTTACGACGCGCTGGGCCAGTCGGCAGTCGTGGTCGGCGTGATGGAGAACATGCTCAGTGCCTGGGTCAATTTCGAGAATCAGGCGCATGTCATGTTCTGGCCGCGCATTCCGAACGGCCCCGTGGTTCGTTACGCGATCCGCGCTGAGCCAGGCAGGCGCGAAGCACTGATCCCGGAGATCGAGCGCAAGTTGTCCGAAAACAATCTGAATCGCGCCATCACGTGGGTCCGCCCGCACACTTACTGGGTGGAGCGCAGCTATCGCGCCGACAGCCGCATGGTCGCGTTCCTCAGCGTGATCATCGGCCTGATGGTGTCAGTGACGGCGCTGGGCATCGTCGGGCTCGCGAGTTTCCATGTGAACGTGCGGACCAAGCAGATCGGAACGCGTCGTGCGGTGGGGGCACGCCGCATCGATATCATTCGCTACTTCATGATCGAGAACTGGCTGCTGACGACGGGCGGTGTGGTGCTCGGTGTGCTGCTGGCCTTCGCCTTCGGTCACTGGCTCAGCACGACCTACTCGCTGCCACGCCTCGCGCCGGTTTATCCTCTCGCCGGCGCCGTGTTGTTGTGGGTTCTTGGACAGATTGCTGTCTTTGTCCCGGCACGCCGCGCCGCGGCGATTCCGCCGGCGATTGCGACGCGGACGGTCTGAAAGCCAATTAACAATTAACAATGAACCATTGATAATTGCGGAAAGGAACGTTTCTGAAATTGTTCATTGTCAATCTTCAATTGTGAATTGAATGCCCACCATCCTCATCATCGATGACAACGACGCGGTGCGTACCGCGCTCGAAGTGTTGCTGTCGCTGCAGGGGCATCGCGTCATCAGTGCCAATGGGCCGGCGGAGGGATTGCGTTCGCTCGTGTCGCACGAGATCGACCTCGTGCTGCAGGACATGAACTTCAGAAAGGAAGCGACCTCGGGCGAGGAGGGTGTGGCGCTGTTTCATGCGATCCGCGAACGCAATCCATCGGTGCCCATCGTGCTGCTGACGGCGTGGACGCATCTGGAAACCGCGGTCGAACTCGTCAAGGCCGGGGCGGCTGACTATCTCGCCAAGCCCTGGGACGATGCGCGACTGCTCACCACGGTGCGCAACCTGCTCGATCTGCGACGGCTGTCCGTCGAGCGCGAGCGTGCGGTCCGCAAGCGCGCCGAATCGCGTGCTGCGCTCGCGGCGCGGTTCGATCTGTGTGGACTGGTATTCGAAAGCGATGCCATGCGCGATCTGGTCACCAAGGCCACGCACATCGCGCCCGCGGAAGTGCCGGTGCTGATCTCGGGGCCGAACGGGTCGGGCAAGGAGATCATCGCCGCGATCATCCAGGCCAACTCGTCGGTTCGCAGCGGCCCGTTCGTCAAAGTGAATGTCGGCGCGCTGCCGAAGGATCTGATGGAAGCCGAGCTGTTCGGCGCCGAGGCCGGCGCGTTCACCGGCGCGGTCAAGGCGCGACAGGGCCGTTTCGAGGCGGCCGACGGCGGCACGCTGTTTCTCGATGAGATCGGCAACCTGTCGCTGGAAGGGCAGGCCAAGCTGCTGCGCGTGTTACAGACCGGCGAGTTCGAACGGCTGGGCAGCAGCGCTACGCGGCGGGTCAAGGTCCGGGTCGTGAGCGCGACCAACGCGGATCTGCGGGCCGCCATCGCCGACGGGCGTTTCCGCGAAGATCTGTTCTACCGGCTCAACGTCATCGAATTGAAAGTCGCGCCACTGGCCGAGCGACCCGACGACATCCTGCCGTTGACCCGGCATTTCCTCGAAGGCCGCGCATTGAATGCGGGGGCGGAACGCGTGCTGCTGGCTCACAACTGGCCGGGCAACGTGCGGGAGCTGCTGAACACGATTCGCCGCGCCTGCCTGATGTCGACCGGCTCAGAGATCACTCCCGGAGACCTGGGGCTCACCGCCGTGGCAGCGGACGCGGAAGCCGAACCGGAACGCGAGCCCGATCGGGCAGAAATCGAACAAGCCCTGTCGCGTGCCCGCGGCGTCATCGCGCGGGCCGCTCGCGAGCTGGGCCTGAGTCGCCAGGCGCTCTACCGTCGCATGGAAAAGCTCGGCCTCAAGGAAGCCGGCGGACGGGAATAAGAACTCAGGAGTCAGAAGTCTCCACGGGGAGCACGGGGAGCACGGGGATCACAGGGTGAGGAAAGGAACGCCGCTTCCTCGTTTTCCGACCCCCCGTGAACCCCGTGCCCCCCGTGGAGATCTTCTCTTCATTCTCCAGGTGACTGTGTTGTCACGGCCACATCCGACAAGCACTATCGCACCATGCGTTTTTCCTTCGAAGGCAGGCTGGCCCTGCTGTGCATCGGTCTTGCGATCGCGGCGGTCGTGGTCTATGCATTGATCGACCGCTGGCTGGATTCGCCGGTCATTGCCGCGGGCACGGCGCTGATCATTTTTGTGCCTCTGTGTCTGGCGGGCGCGCGCTTCCTGGCGCGGCCCTTCACGAGCACGTTGCAGGCGATCAGCGATGGCATCGTCAGCATGCGGGATCGGGACTTCAGCGTGAGCATCGCGCCGTCGTCGCATACCGAACTGCGCGCGCTGGTTGAAAGCTACAACGGACTCGGCGAATTGCTGCGGGCGGAACGACAGGGACTCTATCAGCGGGAATTGCTGCTCGACACCGTGATCCAGGCGACGCCGCTATCGATGGTCCTGACCAATGCGGGCGATCGGGTGGTCTACAGCAATGTGGCCGCGCGACAGGCGTTTCTCGGCGGACGCCAGCTGGAAGGACTGTCCTTCACCGAGCTGTTGCAGGCGGCGCCGGAACCGCTGCGTCAGGCGGTGGCGACCGATGGCGACTCGCTGTTCACCGTCGAGAATGAAGGCGAGTCGGAGATCTATCACCTCTCGCAGCGGGGTTTCCTGCTCAACAGCCAGATGCATCGGCTGTACCTGCTGAAGCAGCTGACGCGCGAGCTGTCGAGTCAGGAAGTGGAGACCTGGAAGAAAGTGATCCGGGTGATCGCCCACGAACTGAACAACTCGCTCGCGCCGATCTCGTCGCTGGCGCATTCGGGCCGGCAGCTGGCGGAGCGTCCCGATCCGTCGCAGCTCGATCGGATCTTTCGCACCATCGAAGAACGGGCCCGGCACCTGCACACGTTCATCGACGGCTACGCTCGTTTTGCGAAGTTGCCGCGACCGCGGCCGGAGGAAGTGGACTGGTCATCGTTCCTGCGATCGCTGCAGCAGACGAGCCCGTTCCGCGTGCTGGAGGAGCCATCGAACCGGACGGCCGTCTTCGATCCCACCCAGATGGAACAGGTGCTGATCAACCTGGTGAAGAATGCCCGGGAAGCGGGCGCGCCGGATGAAAGCATCGACGTCCAGGTCGCCGAGCACGCAGGCGGGTGGCGCGTGCAGGTGCTCGATCGCGGCACGGGCATGACGGATGAGGTGCTGCGATCGGCCTTGTTGCCGTTCTATTCGACCAAGCCATCCGGGGCGGGGCTGGGGCTGACCATCTGTCGTGAAGTGGTCGAGGCCCATGGCGGCAGATTGTCGCTGGCCAATCGACAGGGTGGTGGTCTGGTCGCGACCTTGTGGATTCCGGCCATCGAGCCGGCGTAAGTAGCAAAGCGCCGGAAGTCTTTACAGATAAGAAGCTTGGATGCGCGCAAGGATTGCGATGATCGAAGCTCCTGTCTGACAATACGTCAAACAACTATTCGTGCCCTGTTCGCATGGTCGCCAATCCAGAAAGTGTCGATACCCTCGGGGCGACCGGCCAGTGGAATCTGGTGGCGTTGACCAAGTTTCGCGCTCCGCGAGTGCGACGGGACATCCTCACGCGGGCGGCGCTCCTTGAGCGCCTGGCGCAATCCATCGACGAGAATCCGGTCACGCTGGTGTGCGCGCCGGGCGGTTCCGGCAAGACGACCTTGCTGGCTCAATGGATGTTCGATCCGCCACCCGAGACCACGACGCTGTGGCTGACGATCGACAACGACGACAACGACGTCAATCGATTCTTCGCCGCCTTGCTGCAGGCACTCGAGCCGCTGGAACTGAGCTGGGACGCCGATCCGCGTGCGCTGGTCGACAGTGTCGCGGCATCGCGTGCACAGATGCGTGCAGCGCTCGCGGCGCTCGTCAATGCGCTGTGCACGAGCGTGGCGCGCCGCATCGTCATCGTCCTGGATGACCTGCATCGCATCGAGAAAACGGACGTCTACGAACTGCTCGACTCGCTGATCGAACGCCTGCCGGATCATGTGACGCTGGTGCTCGGTACGCGCATCGAGCCGCCGTTGTCGCTGGCGCGCTGGCGCACCTATGGCGAGCTTGGCTGGTTCACGCCAGCCGACCTGCAGTTCAGCGTCGAGGATGCCGCCGCGCTGGCGCTGGCGAAGTTCGGCAAGACACTGGACGAAAAAGACGTTCAGGAGGCGATGCAGCGTACGCAGGGCTGGGCGGCCGGCCTGCTGCTGATGCTGCAGTCACGAGCGGCCGGGAGCGCGCCGGGTTCGCTGTCGAAGAGCGACGCGGCGGACTCGAATCGTCATCTGTTCGCGTATCTCGCGCAGGAAGTGCTCGATGAACTGCCGCCGGATCTGCAGGATTTCGTGCTGCGCAGTTCGATCCTGATCGAGCTGAGCCCATACCTGTGTTCGGTGCTCACCGGACGCACCGATGCGCGGCAGGTACTGGAAGCGCTTTACCGGCGCAATCTGTTCCTGACGGCGGTGGATGAGATGACGCCGGTGCTGCGCTTTCACGATCTGTTCCGCGAGTTTCTCGAAGCCGAGCTGGCACGCCGCCATCCGGAACTGAAGCGCGAACTGCACGAGCTCACAGCAAAGGTGGAGCGCACGCAGTCGCGCGCCATCTATCACCTGCTGGTCGCGCAACGCTGGGACGAGGCAATGGCGCGCATTGGCGAAGCAGCGCATGAGCGGCTGGCACACGGCGGCATTGCGACCGTCGAGCGCTGGATCGATGCGATTCCCGAGCATGTGCGGGCCGGTAACGCGCGCACACACTATCTGCGCGGCGCCTGTGCGTGGTTCCGCTGGGACTGGCCGCGCGCCCGGCGGGAGCTGACGCCTGCCGTCGATGGGCTCACGGCCCCGCAGGATCTTTCCGATCGAGTGACTGCGCTGTTTCATCTCATCGATGCGCTGAATTCCTCCGGTGCGCGCGACGAGGCGACGGCGCGAATCGAACAGGCGGTGCAGTTGCCGCTCGATTCGCTCGGCAAGGCCGAGCTCGCACTGTTGCGTGCCTGGTGCGCTACGCCCACCGGCGATCTCGACGCCGTCGCGCGGCACATGCGCGAATTCGTGGAGATGACTGCAACCGATCCTGCGACGATCTGCGCCGCCACCGCTGATCGCATCCATTGCGTGCTGATCGGCATCCCCGGCGTCGCCGACACCTTCGAACGATTCTTCGGCGCATTCCAGCAGGTCCGCAGTGTGCATGCGATGCCGTGGTACATCTCCGCGCTCACGGTAGGCGCATGGGCCCACCTGTGGCGTGGACGACGCGCGGAATTGCTCGAAGCGCTGACGCAGGCTGAAGTGATCCAGCACCAGTTCGGGGGCGTGCGGCTCGCCATCGAACGGCTGGGGCAGATGCGCGCCATTACAAGCATGGTCGTCGGTGACTACGAGCGCGGCGTCGACACCATGCAGGCGCATATCAAGGGTCTGCAGATCGCCGAACTGGCCGGCCACAACGTCGTATGGCTGCGCGCTTACCGGCACGGGCTCGGACGCGCGTATTGGCTGATCGGCGATGTTGCTGGATTTCGCGAAGTGCTGCCCTTCCTGACCGCGCCAATCGCACCCGGCGAATGGCCGTTCACGCAGAGCGCGGCGGCCGTCGCACGCGGTCTCGATGCGCTGTTCGACAAGGACTGGCGACGCGCCGAAACGGCGCTGCGCGAAGCGCTGATGACCTACGATCAATGCCGCATGCCGATGATCTATGCGGATGCGCGTATCAACCTGAGTTATGCGCTGCTCATGCAGGGCCGTCGGGCGGAGGCGTGGTCGACCTTCGAACCCGCGTACGATGAAGTCATCCACGAACGTGCCATCGGTCTGCTGCTGCTCGAATCGCGTGTCGTGGTCGATGCGCTGCTCGATCTCGTTCCATCGCACCAGAAGAAATCGTCGGAGCACGCGCAGTTGCTCGAGACGCTGGGCCGCTGGATCACGCTGCCCGCGGCAGCAGCACCGGCGACGCGCAAGGGGTTGCTCGCCGCGCTCTCGGAGCGTGAACTCGAGGTATTGGCGGAAGTGGCCGCCGGCGCGAGCAACAAGCACATCGCCCGTTCGCTGACGCTCAGCCTGCACACCGTGAAGCGTCACATTGCCAACATCCTCGACAAGCTCGACTGTGATTCCCGCGGCCAGGCGGCCGACCTGTTCCGGAGGCATTCGTAACGACCTGGGCGACTCGCGCAGGACGCCCCTCCCGAACGGGCATGGGTCCCTCCTTTTCGGGCGTTTTTGTGCTATCTCCCTTACCAACATAACGAATCGGGAAGCTTGAATGGACAAGAGTGCAGCACTGGCGCGGCTTGGACTCACGGGCGATGAGGACGCCTCCGGAGTGACCCGCGCCTACGGTCAGCGACTCTCGACGGTCCAGGAAAAGCTGATCGCCGCGCAGACGGCAGTGGAGCGCGAACAGCACCAGACGGCCTTGTCGGGCCTGGTCGAAGCGTACGAATTCCTGACGGAGACCGGTCGCTATACGCGCGTGCCGGTGGATGACACGAGCGCCACGATGATGCGCGACGACAGAACGCCGCCGCCCTCCGTGCACGCGACCCATGTGCGTATGGATACGGGTGCGGTGCTGTCAGGCCGCCTCGAGATCGGCGAGATGCTCGGACAGGGCGGCATGGGTTACGTCTTTGCCGCGCGCGATCGGCTGCGCAACGAAGACGTCGCTATCAAGGTGCTGCGCCAGGACCTGATCTTCAGCACCGCGGCGAAAGATCGCTTCCTTGCCGAAGCGAAAATGTCGAGCAACCTGTCGCATCCCAATATCGTCCGCGTCTATGACGTGGGCGAGGCCGGTGGGCACTACTACCTGTCGATGGAGCGCCTCAAGGGTCAGACCTTGCGACAGCGGATCGAGGACTACAACCAGGAGCGCCGCCCGTTCAGCGTAGGCGAAGTTACGGACGTCGCACGGCAGCTCATGGACGCGCTGCGTTATGCGCATCGTTACATCGTGCATCGCGATCTGAAGCCCGAGAACATCTGGCTGTCCGAGGACGGCACCATCAAGCTGATGGACTTCGGTATCGCGCGCGCCTACAGCAACTCCCAACTCACGCAGACCGGCATGACGCTCGGCACCGCGTACTACATGGCGCCCGAGCAGCGACTCGATGCGAAGGAAGTGGACTGGCGCGCCGATCAGTACGCGCTCGGCGTCGTCATGTACGAACTGCTGACCGGCACGATTCCGATGGGCGCGGTGAAGTCGCTCGACAAGGCGCGTCGCGACGTGCCCCTGCGTTATGCAAATGCCGTGATGCGCGCGATGTCGCCGCGACCGGATGACCGCTGGCCATCGCTGAATGATTTCCTGGCGGAACTCGAAGCGCCCAGCAGTAGCGGCAGCAAGGCAGCCCTGTGGATCGTGCTCGGATTGGGTTTCGCCGCCGCGGCTGCGGCGGGTGCGTATTACGTGACGCAGCGCGAACAACCGACGCTGGCGCAGTCCATGTCGGAGCCCGCGACGACGGTCGCGCAGCCAGCAGATGCTGGCGGCTCGCAACCTCCGCCACCGCAGTCCGTCGACACGACCACCACTCAGGGGCCGCCGGTGGAAGTCGCGTCCGCGCCGCCTGCTGAGTTCGTTCAGCCTGAGCCTGCGACCACGCCCGTCGTGGCAGAGAGAAAAGCGGCAGCGGCGCCACTGAAAGTCGCCACCGTCGACAATTCGGCGCAGATCCGTCGCCAGGAATGCATCGCGCAATGCGAGCGTTCCGACGGCGAATGCCGCAGCATCAATCGTCGCGGCAAGCAGGATTGCATGCGCGCCGTCGGCTTCGGTGCGACCGGTGGATTCACGGCATCGCCCGGCACGAATTCAGCGGCCTCGGATTGCGCGTTCTATGGTCAGGCGCGATGCGAGTACGCCCGCGATCGCAGTGCCTGTCTCGCCCGCACCAGCACGCGTTACGACGCGTGCGTCAACTCGCTGAGCGGCAACGTAGCCTCGCGCCGCCAGGACTGCGACAACAATGCCCGCGAAGCCGATCGCATGTGTCTCGACGAAATGCGGGACTGCAAGAGCTACTGCGAGTAGTTGAGAGTTGATAGTTGACAGTGGAAAGTTGCAGAGAGGAGCGGCGTCAATCTTTGGTGCCGCCAGAGGTCCGGTTGTGGGTCCGGCTTTAGCCAGGCTGAAGCCGGACCTCCGAAGAATTCAGATGTTCGACTGAAGTCGAACCCACAGTAAGGGGCCGATCACTTCAAGAAAGGTCTGGTCAACTCCAGATTCGTCATTCCTGCGTAGGCGGGAATCCATCTGAATCAACCGGATGGACTCCCGCCTGCGCGGGAGTGACGGATTAATCGGAGGTTCCTTAAGTCAGTGCATTGAGCCGAAGCCGGCCCACACTATCAACTGTCCACTCTCAGACGAGCGTGTGATACACGTTCTGCACGTCGTCATCCTGTTCGAGCTTGTCGATCAGGGTCATCACTTCGGTGGCCTGCTCTTCGGGCAGTTCGGTCGGCGTGATGCAGATGTATTCGTGCGAGGCGGAGATCGGTACCAGCTTGCGGTCTTCCAGCGCTTTCTGCATCTGACCGAAATCGGAGAAGTTGCAGCGGATGACGAGCTGCGGTTCGCCTTTTTCGCCGGTGCTCTCGCCCATCTCTTCCAGGCCGTGATCGATCAGGTCGAGTTCCAGGTCGTCCTGCACGATGCCTTCGGGATTGAGCCGGAACACACCCATCTTCTTGAACTGGAAAACGACGCTGCCCGTCGCGGCGAGATTGCCGGAATTGTTGTCGAAGACATTGCGGATGTTGGCGACCGTCCGGGTGGGATTGTCGGTCGCGCACTCGACGATGATTGCGACGCCGTGCGGGCCGTAACCTTCGTAGATGATTTCGTTGTAATTCGCCGCGTCCTTGCCAGAGGCCCGCTTGATCGCGGACGTCACGTTGTCCTTGGGCATGTTCACGGCGCGGGCGTTCTGTATCGCCCGGCGCAGGGCGGGATTCGAAGCGGGGTCAGGCCCCCCGGCCTTCACTGCGATGGCAATTTCCTTACCGACGCGGGCGAACTGCTTCGCCATGCGATTCCAGCGCGCAAACATTGCGTGCTTTCTGACTTCGAATATGCGGCCCATTGGACTGGCTGGTGGCTGAAAGAGGGCCGCAATTATGCACGAAGACGCGGAGGAGAAGATCTCTCCACGGGGATCACGGGGTCGGAAGGAACGAACTCCTGCAGAATTTCCTGCCTCTTGCCCCCGTGATCTCCCGTGTAGATCTTTATCTGCCCTGAGCTAACCCTGGACTTCCCACACGACCTCGGCATTGGCGGCCGCCGCACGTTGCAGCAGGTCGATCAACGGTGCGGCTCGGGCGGTCAGTTCGACCGGCGGATCCTTATCCTGCTCCTCGTCGGCCTCCAGGTCTTCGTTCATCGCTGGCGGGGCGGCGGTGTGGGTGAGTGCGGCCTGCAGCTTGTTCAGGGCATCGCCGACATCCGCGCCGGTCAGTGCGGCAGGGATGCGTCCGGTGGCACCCATCATCGACAGCAGTTGCCTGGCGGTATCACCAAACATGGTGACCGACCCGGTCGCCTTTGAACGGAAAGTAACCAGCATGGGCGTCTCTCGGGATTGGAAGGTGACTGCGATACTGACGGATCAGGTGCAGCCACGCAGCAGGAAAAGTACCAGCAGCACGGGGATCGGCACGCCCACCAGCCACAGCAGGAGCCAGCCCATCTTGCCCTGCTGTCTGTCCAGTCGTTGTTTCAGTTCTCTCATGACACGTTACCTGCAGATGACTCTGCTTCGTAACGGTCGGGTCGGGCAGGCAGTTCCGGGACGAGATAATCACGCCGCGCTCAGCGAGCCAGAACCGCCCGCTCTCTGTGTGCAATCTCTGACGCCTAGCTTTGAGCCACCGACGCTGCCGCGAGCCACATCGCGAGCGTCGTTTCGCGGCTGGCGCCCTGGCCGCTGATGATCACCTGGGCCTGTCTTTTCGTGTAGTAGCCGCGTGTGGTGAGCATCGCGAGCGAACCACAGAGATCGCCGAAGTAGACGCTGCGACCGATCCCGCTCATCTGATCGGGCGATAGTTTCGATTGTTGTTCCGTGAACGCGGCGATCGAAAGGTCCGACAGCTTCCACGACTGGGCGATCAAACTGGCGGTACAGGCGCGCTGTGTGCGGATCGCTTCGATGATGACGTCGGCTCGCGGGGTGAGATGCGGGAAGTCGCGATACTTGTCGAACGCGAGCCGGAACAGGACGATGTTCGCGAGCAGGCTCAGCAGTCCGAGCAGCTGGGCGACGATCGGCTTGGTGTCGCCATCGGCGCGCGCATGGACCTCTGCCGCCATCGCGGTGCGTTCGGCCTGTTCCCAGGTGAAGTCCGCGAACTTTTCGAACGACCCGCGCGGAATACGGAAGACCGGCTGCAGGATCGCTGCCGCCATGAGGGAGCGCAAGCCGTTGGTTCCTAGCAGCATCACGGCGCGGTCGAGGCTTTCGATCGGTTCGGGTGAGGTTCGATAGAAGGCGCTGTTCGCACGTTGCAGCACCGCACCCGCCAGGGCGGGGTCTTCGAGCAGCACGCGCACAAGTTCCTCGCGCGTGCTCTCGTCGTCGTTGATGGCCTGCAGCAGCTTCGGCAGCAGCATGGGCCGGCGCGGGAAGTAGTCGCGCTCATATACCGACTCGTCCAGCGATTTGCTGATCGCATCAAGCACGGGGGCATGGTCGGAAGGGATCTGCTGATCGAGCCGGGTCTGGCTGAAGGCGATCCGATAGCACTCGTTCACGATCGGGTCGATCTCGGCCGTCGTGTACGGAATCCCGGAGATCGACGTGGTCGGCAGGATCGGAGTGGCGGCCGGCTCGCCGACTGGCTGCTGGCTACCCCTGCTCAAGACCACGAACAGCACGATCGCGAGCACCGCAATCAGCAGGATCAGTATTGCGATCCACATTCGGTCGTCGATCCCCGCTGGTCTTCAGTGTGGTGCGATCATAGCTGTTTACGCACTTATTCGGTGCGGCCCATGGCGGCCATCCCGGGCCGGTCCTCGAGATAAGGTGGAGTGAGTCTTGCAGAGAACTCAGGAATACCTCAACGAGGCCTGCAGCTTGTCCATTCATGTCGCCCTGAATCACGTCACTGCGTATCGCTACGATCGTCGCGTCGGCCTGGGCCCGCAGATCGTTCGTTTGCGTCCGGCGCCCCATTCGCGAACGCGAGTGCTGTCGTATTCACTGCGCGTCACGCCCGGGGAACACTTCATCAACTGGCAGCAGGACCCGCAGTCCAATTATCTCGCGCGGCTGGTGTTTCCGGAGAAAACCACGGAACTGCGCATCGAAGTGAATCTCGTGGCCGAGATGGCGGTGTTCAATCCGTTCGACTTCTTCCTGGAGGAGTACGCCCAGCAGTTTCCGTTCAAGTATCAGCCCGAAGAACAACGGGAACTCGCGCCATCCCTGATCGCTGCTCCATTGACGCCGTTGTTGTCGAAGTACCTCGGGTCGGTGCCGCGGGAACCGATGCGGACGATCGATTTCCTGGTCATGCTCAACCAGCGACTGGCGCAGGACGTGAAATACCTGATCCGTCTCGAACCGGGCGTGCAGACACCCGAGGAGACGCTGCAGAAAGGCTCGGGCTCCTGTCGCGATTCGGCCTGGTTGCTGGCGCAGTTGCTGCGGCACCTGGGGCTCGCGACGCGTTTCGTTTCCGGCTATCTCATCCAGCTGGTGGCCGATGTGAAATCGCTCGATGGTCCATCGGGTACGGCAATGGATTTCACCGACCTGCATGCCTGGTGCGAGGTGTACCTCCCCGGTGCCGGTTGGATTGGCCTGGATCCGACCTCGGGCCTGCTGGCCGGTGAGGGGCACATTCCCCTTGCGTGCACGCCGGAGCCTTCCGCTGCTGCACCCGTCAGCGGGGCAGTGGATGACTCCGAGGTGAAGTTCACCCACGCGATGAAGATCGAGCGCATCTGGGAAGCGCCGCGGGTCACGAAGCCCTATACGGATGAGCAGTGGGCACGGATCGAAAGCCTCGGCGCCCACGTCGATGCGGATCTGCTGGCGCAGGACGTGCGCCTGACCATGGGCGGTGAGCCCACGTTCATTGCCAGCGACGATCCTGACGGCGCGGAATGGAACACCGCCGCGCTCGGTCCGACCAAGCGGCGTCGCGCGGCCGAGCTGTTTCACAAGCTGCGGACGAAGTACGCGCCGCACGGGCTCGCACACTTCGGTCAGGGCAAGTGGTATCCGGGCGAACAGCTGCCGCGCTGGTCTCTGAATTGCTTCTGGCGTCGTGATGGCGAGCCGGTCTGGGCGGACCCCGCCCTCTATGCCGACGAGTCGGGCAACTACGGCGCGGACGAGGTGAAGGCCCAGCGGTTCCTCGCGGCTGTCGCTCAGCGACTGGGCGTGTCGACACGGCACTTGTTTGCCGCGTACGAAGATGTCTTCTACTACCTGTGGCGCGAGCGCCAGTTGCCCGCGAATGTCGATCCTTTCGATTCGCGGCTGGAAGATCCGCTGGAGCGCGCGCGACTGGCAAAAATATTCAGTCGCGGCCTCGACAAGGTGATCGGTCATGTCCTGCCGATTGCTCGCAGCGGCGGCTGCTGGCAATCGGGTCCGTGGTTTCTGCGGGCTGAGCGTTGCTACCTGGTGCCGGGCGATTCGCCGGTTGGCTACCGGCTGCCGCGCGATTCGCAGCCCTGGGTGACGAGCGGTGAATTCCCATGGTTGTATCCGCCCGATCAGACGATTTCGCGGCCGCCGCTGGCGCGGCATGCCGATATCCGCCGCCAGATCGCAGGGTCGACCGACAGCGAAACGGAGCGGCGTGCGAACGAGCCGAGCGAACTGTGGCATCAGTCCTGGGCACGCGAACGCGATAACGCGCGTGCCGAGTCCGATCCCGCACGCAAACCGCAAGCAGGTGAATCGGCGTCGTGGATCGCGCGCACCGCCCTGTGCGCCGAACCGCGCGATGGCGTGCTCTACATCTTCATGCCCCCGCTCGAGCGACTCGATGACTATCTGGAGCTCGTGACCGTCGTGGAGTCCGTGGCGCAGGCGCAATCGCTGCCGGTCGTCCTCGAAGGCTACGAACCGCCACGCGATCCGCGTCTGAACTACTTCCGCGTCACGCCGGATCCCGGAGTGATCGAGGTGAACATCCACCCTGCATCGAGCTGGCGCGACCTTGCCGATCGCACGACTCACCTGTACGAGACGGCGCGTGAGACGCGGCTCAGCACCGAGAAGTTCATGCTCGACGGCCGGCACACCGGCACCGGCGGCGGCAATCATTTCGTGCTGGGCGGCGAAACCGTCAATGACTCGCCGTTCCTGCGCCGGCCGGATCTGCTGCGCAGCCTAATCGCGTACTGGCACAACCATCCGTCGCTGTCGTACCTGTTCTCCGGACTGTTCATCGGCCCGACGTCGCAGGCGCCGCGTGTCGACGAAGCCCGCAACGATTCCCTGTACGAACTCGAGATTGCGTTCCGTCAGCTTCCGCCAGTGGGAACTCACGTCGCGCCGTGGCTGGTGGATCGCCTGCTGCGCAATCTGTTGATCGACGTCTCTGGCAATACGCATCGCTCCGAATTCTGTATCGACAAACTGTATTCGCCCGACAGCGCCAGCGGCCGGTTGGGATTGTTGGAGATGCGCGCATTCGAGATGCCGCCGCATGGGCGCATGAGCCTGACGCAGCAGTTGCTGCTGCGTGCGCTGATCGCGAAGTTCTGGCGCGAGCCGTATGAACCCTCGCGGCTCGCACGCTGGGGTACGGAGCTGCACGACCGCTTCATGCTGCCGTACTTCGTGAAACAGGATCTGGGCGACGTGCTGCACGAACTGGGTAGTGGCGGCTATACCTTGCAACCGGAATGGTTCGATCCGCATATGGAGTTCCGCTTCCCCAAGATCGGCGACTACGCGAATGCCGGCGTGGAAATCGAGCTGCGTCACGCACTCGAGCCATGGCATGTGATGGGTGAAGAAAATGCGGCGGGCGGTGCGGTTCGCTACGTCGATTCCTCGGTCGAGCGTCTGCAGGTGCATGTCACCGGCCTCGCGCCGGATCGCTACGCGCTGGCCTGCAACGGTCATGCGATTCCGTTGCGTGCGACGGGCAAGGTCGGGGAGTTCGTCGCCGGCGTTCGCTATCGTGCGTGGCAACCGTCATCGGCATTGCATCCGCTGATCCCATCGCACGCGCCGCTGACATTCGATCTGCTCGACACCTGGATGCGCCGCTCGATCGGCGGCTGCCAGTACCACGTGGCGCATCCGGGCGGCCGCAGCTATGCGACGTTCCCGGTGAATGCCTTCGAGGCGGAAAGTCGTCGTCTGGCGCGCTTCTTCCGCACCGGCTTCAGTGCGGGGCCGATCGCACCGTCGGCGGCGGAGACTGCGGATGAGTTCTCGTTCACGGTCGATTTGAGACGAGGATGATCGAGTGATCGGGCGATGCCGCAAGACCTGTCAGCTGAGCTGCGCCCTGCGCTAGACTCGCCGCGCTCCGTCTCTTCACTATCAATTGTCAATTATCAATCTCTCCGCTCGTGCCTCTGCCCACCGTCACCACCGCCTACACCGCCGACAGTTCGCGCTATGACGAACTGCTTGGGGCCGATGGTTCGGTGCGTGACCACTGGCGTTCCCTGATCGGGCGGCTCGAAACCTCGAACGCCGATGCGAATCGCCGCGGCGTCGAGCTGGCGCGCCGACTGATCGTCGAGAACGGCGTCACCTACAACGTCTACGCCGATCCGCAGGGTCGCGACCGGCCGTGGCAGCTCGACACCTTGCCCGTGATCCTGCCCGCCGATGAGTGGCACACCATCGCCACCGGTGTGGCGCAGCGGGCGCAGCTGCTCGATACCTTGCTTGCAGATATCTACGGACCGCAGCGTCTGCTGACCGAAGGCATCGTGCCGCCGGAGCTCGTGTTCGGGCATCCCAATTTGCTATGGCCGTGTCGCGGCCTGAATCCTGCCGGCGGACGCTGGCTGCATGTGTATGCCGCGGATCTTGCCCGCGCGCCGAACGGACAGTGGTGGGTGCTCGGCGACCGGACGCAGACGCCATCAGGTCCCGGCTATGCGCTGGAGAATCGCCGCATCGTGTCGCGTGTATTGCCGCAGGCGCTCGATGAGTTGCGCGTGCGCTCGCCCGTTGGCTTCTTCGCTGCGTTACGCGATCAGCTGTTGAGCCAGGTGGACGACGACGAGTTGCCCCTGGCCGTGGTGCTGACGCCGGGCCCGTTCAACGAAACCTATTTCGAACATGCCTACCTGGCGCGGCAGCTGGGGCTTGCTCTCGTTGAAGGCGCGGATCTGACCGTGCGCGGCGATACGCTGTATCTCAAGACGTTCGCCGGATTGCGGCGCGTGCATGCCGTGCTGCGTCGTCTCGACGATGATTTCTGCGATCCCGCGGAACTGCGTTCCGACTCGGCGCTCGGTGTGCCTGGCCTGCTGCAGGTCGTGCGCGCCGGACGGGTCGTTCTGTCGAATGCGCTCGGCAGTGGCGTGCTGGAATCCGCGAGCTGGCTGGGATTTCTGCCGCCGATAGCCGAATGGCTCGGCGGCGAGCCGCTCGCGCTGCCCTCGGTGGCGACGTGGTGGTGCGGCGAACGTCCCGCGCTCGAGCATGTCATTGCCCACCTGGACGATCTGGTCATCAAGCCGACGTTCCCGAATCAGCGCTTCGAGCCTGTGTTCGGACGCCGGCTGGATCGCAAAGCCAGGGCGGCGCTGATCCAACGTCTGCGTGCCAGGCCCTACGCCTACGTCGCGCAGGAGCGAGTGGCGTTGTCACAGTCACCCGCATGGGGACCGACGGGTCTGATGGCCCGCGCCATGTCGATTCGTGTCTATGCGGTCGCCACACCGACCGGTTACCAGGTGATGCCCGGCGGGCTTGCGCGAATCGCAGGCGATACCACGGCCGATGTCGTGTCGAGCCAGCGCGGTGGCGGCAGCAAGGACATCTGGGTGCTCGCTGGTGATGCCGAGGATGAATCCGATGCGTCGGTGACCACGGGCCGGCGCCGCGGTCGCAGCGAGGATCTGCCGTCGCGGCTCGTGGAGAATCTGTTCTGGATGGGGCGCTATGCCGAGCGCTGCGAGGGCAAGGCGCGACTGGCGCGTGCGACGCTGGCGCTGGAAACGCGCTCCGAATCGTGGAAGCAGGCGATCAACAGCTGCGCGCATTTCGGAGTGCTTGCTGCCAAATCGGATCTGCTGACGAGTCTCTTCGATCTGACCCATGCCGGCGGAGTTGCTGCCGATCTGCGGCGTCTCGAATGGTCGGCGACGCAGGCGCGCAGTCGCCTGTCAGCCGAGCACTGGCGCGCGATTGGTGTGTTGCAGCGTCAGTATCACGAAGCTGCTTCGAGCCGCAGCGATGCGCGCGAAACGCTGGACCGGTTGGTGCTGGCATTGTCCGGACTTGCGGGATTCGCGCTCGATGACATGCAGCAGGATGATGGCTGGCGCCTGTTGATGCTGGGCCGGCGGCTCGAGCGCGTGCAGTTCCTGTCGACCCTGATCGGCCTGCGGCTGGTCATTGCGACGATGCCTTTGCGCACCGAACTCGAATGGTGGCTGGAGATTGCCGGGAGCACGGTCACCTATCGCACGCGCAACGTGGACAGCGCGCGTCTCACCCCTGTACTGCATCTGCTGATTCGTGATGGACAGAATCCGCGCGGGCTGGCTTTTCAATGTGCCGAGACCCGTGCGGTGCTGAATCAATTGCGCGTCTCTGGCAGCGTCGGTCGCGACGATGCGTTCGATCGGCTGGCCGATCTCGACGACGCCGATTTCGGTGTGCTTGAAGGAGCCGGATATACGGCGATCGCTGCACGACAGGCATTCGGGCAGCGCCTGCTGGCACTGTCGGCCGCGGCGACGGATCTGTCGGACTGGCTGTCCATGCGGCATTTCTCGCATACGGAAGACGCACTGCAAGTGGTGGCCGCATGAGCGCAGTCGTGTCGGCGAAGTACGCAGTGCGCCATCAGACGTCGTACGTTTACAGCGGCGATGTCGTGCACTCGCACCAGTTGCTGCATCTGGCGCCGCGACAAACGGAACGCCAGACCTGCACCCGGCACAGCATCGTCATCGATCCGCCGCCCACGCACAGCAGCGACGCGGTGGATTCGTTCGGCAATCCGGTGACGCGGCTCGAACTGGATCGCCCGCATAGCCGGCTCGACGTCACCGCCGAAATGATGGTCGAAGTGCACGCTCGCGCGAATCCTGCACTGAAGAGCGAACCCTGGGAGCGTGTACGCAGCCTGCTGAGCTACTCGGGTCGCCCTCCCGGCATGGGGCTGCTGGAAGCCATGCGCTTTCGCGCCGAATCGCCGCACGTCCGCATCAAGCAGACATTCACGGATTTTGCTGAAGCATGCTTTCCTGCCGGTCGTTCCGTGCTCGCCTGTGCCGAGAGCCTGATGCACAAAGTGCACGATGCCATGACCTATGCGCCGGGTGAAACCACGGTCGCCACGTCATTGATGGAAGTGCTGGAGAAGCGCCGCGGCGTCTGTCAGGACTACGCGCACCTGATGATCGCCTGTCTGCGCGCACGCGGTCTCGCTGCGCGCTATGTCAGCGGATACCTGCGAACCGTGCCGCCGCCCGGTGCGAAGGCGCTGGTTGGCGCCGATGCCTCGCACGCGTGGGTAGCGGTGTACTGCCCCATCTCCGGATGGGTCGAGTTCGATCCCACCAATGGCGTCCGCGCCGACACGGATCACATCACCGTCGCCTGGGGCCGCGACTTTTCCGACGTCTCGCCGCTGCGCGGGGTCATCGTCGGCGGCGGCCAGCATCGGCTGACGGTGCGTGTGAGCGTGATAGCAGAAGGAAGCTGAGAAGAGATATCTCCACGGGGAACACGGGAGCACGGGGTCTCAGAAGTTCGGAGTGGAGGGCTCCCCCTCCCCGTGAATCCCCGTGCCCCCCGTGGAGAGCTCTCTCTTCGGCGTTCGAGACGAATAACAATGATTCCATGTCCGTATTTATCGGCGCCCGGGGCGCTGGTAGAACGGAACCATGGAAACGCAACGCATGCCGACACTGTTCATCGGCCACGGCTCGCCGATGAATGCGCTGGAGATCAATTCGCACACGAGCGCGTGGCGGGCGATGGGAGAGTCGCTGCCGACGCCGCGGGCGATCCTTGCCGTATCGGCACACTGGTACATGGATGGCACGGCGGTCACCGCGATGGAGCAGTCGCGCACCATTCACGATTTCTACGGATTCCCGCCCGAACTGTTTGCGCAGAACTATCCGGCGCCGGGCAGCCCGGACGTTGCGCAGCGCGTTCAACAGGTGCTGCAGCCACTGCCGGTTCTCGCGGATCAGCAATGGGGGCTGGATCACGGTACGTGGTCGGTGCTGCTGCACCTGTATCCGCAGGCGCAGATTCCGGTCGTGCAATTGAGCATCGACGCTCGCGAACCGCCGGCCTTCCACTACGCGCTGGGGCAGCGTCTTGCTGCGTTACGGGACGAAGGCGTTCTGATCCTCGGCAGCGGCAACGTGGTCCACAACCTGCGCCGGATCGACTGGAGCACCCGCGGCGGCGGTCCGTCATGGGCGACTGAGTTCAATGACTACATCCGCTCCGCCCTGATGCGCAACGACCATCAGGCGGCGATCGACTACGAGGTGGCGGGTGACGCCGCACGACTGTCGGTGCCGACCCCCGAGCACTACCTGCCGCTGCTGTACGTGCTGGGTGCGGCAGGGGCGGGAAGTCAGGTTTCTTTCCCGACCGATGGCATTGAGCTGGGCTCTATCAGTATGCTCACCGCCCTTTGTTCGTGACGGGTATGAGCTATGGCATCGCTGATGTCGGGGCAACTCGACGTGATCGCGCCCGGGGTGCGCCGGCTCGTTGCCAATAACGCGAGCTACATGACGGGTCCCGGAACCAACACCTACCTCGTAGGCCGCGACCGGTTCGTCGTGATCGATCCCGGTCCCAACGATGCGGCGCATATCGAGCGCGTCCTGATCGAAACCCGCAAGCAGGTGGCCGCGGTGCTGGTCACGCATACGCATCGCGATCATTCGCCCGCCGCCATTGCCATTGCCGAAGTCACCGGCGCCGAGCTGCTGGGTCGCGCACCGCCTGATGACGGTCGCCAGGATCCAACCTTCACACCCGATCGCTCGTTGCAGGACGGCGATGAGCTCGACGTCGATGGCCTGCGCCTGCGCACACTGCACACGCCGGGTCACGCATCGAATCACCTGTGCTACCTGCTCGACGAAACCGGTCTGTTGTTCACCGGCGATCACCTGATGCAGGGATCGACTGTCGTGATAGCGCCGCCCGACGGCAGCATGAGCGACTATCTGCGTTCACTGCGGCGCCTGCAGCAGGAACCGGTAAGTCGCATCGCCCCCGGTCACGGGCTCGTCATCGACGATGCCCAAGCGGAGATCGCTCGCATCATCGCGCATCGGTTGCAGCGTGAGGCGAAGGTGATCGATTGCCTCGGGCAACTGAACTCAGCTGATCTCGACACGCTGGTCGTTCGCGTGTACGACGACGTCGACTCCCGCCTGCATGTCATCGCGAAGGCATCGCTGCTGGCGCATCTTCTGAAGCTCGAAGAGGACGGTAGGGTCCGCCAGGTCGCCTCGGGCGACTGGGAATCGGAAGGTGAGAAATAACCGCAAAGAACGCATAGATCGCAAAGCGGGAAGCGAAATCTGTTATGTGTTCTATGCGTTCTTTGCGGTTGATCTTCTTTCCGGACTCTTCTCCTGATGACTACTGCCGACCCACTGATTGAACTGTCGAACTGCTCGCTGATCCTCGACGATCACACCGTTCTCGATGACGTGAACTTCGCGCTGCGCCAGGGCGAGCGCTGGGCGCTGCTGGGTCCCAATGGCTCGGGCAAGTCGATGCTGCTGAAGATGCTGCGGGGCGATGTCTGGCCGACGCCGACCGGCCGCGAGCGACGTCTTTATCGACTGGACGGCGCCGTCAGTCGGGAGCCCGCGGGCAGCAAGGAACTGATCGCCTATGTCGGTCCGGAGCGGCAGGACAAGTACATTCGTCATGACTGGGACCTGACGGTGCTGCAGGTGGTGACGTCCGGACTCTTCAACGAAGACATTCCGCTGACGTCGCCGACGCGTTCACAGCGCGCGAAGATCGAGCGGGTTCTGCGGCGCTTCGGTCTGTGGGCGTTGCGTGACCGCAGCATCCTGTCGCTTTCGTACGGACAGCGACGACTCACGCTGGTCGCGCGTGCCTTCGCCTCTCCGGCGCGCGTACTGCTGCTCGATGAAGTGTTCAACGGTCTCGATGCGCGCGTGAAGGGGAAGCTGAAGCGTGCGCTCGAACGGCCGCGCGGCGGGCACGACTGGATCATCAGTTCGCATCGCCCTGCCGAACTGCCGAAGAATCTCACGCATGTCGCCCGGATCGCGGCGGGGAAAATCGAATCCGCCGGCCGCGCCACTCAAGGTTTCGTTGCCACTGCCAAAGCCGAAAAGCGCCGGAAAAAACACCGTGCGGCTGTGATCCCCAGTAATCACGCGAAGCGTAGCGCCAAGGCGCAATGGCTGGTGCGAATCCGCAACGCCGATATCTACCGCGACTATCGTCCGGTCATCCGCAATCTGAACTGGACGCTCGCGCGCGGCGAGAACTGGGCGGTGCTCGGTGCCAATGGCTCCGGCAAATCGACGCTGCTCAGCATGATCTATGGCGATCTGCATCCGGCGCTCGGCGGCACCATCGAACGCCACGGCATATCGCGCGGCACACGCATCGAGAACTGGAAAGCCCGCGTGAGCTGGGTGTCGCCGGAGCTCCAGGCCAACTATTTCGCGGCGAGCTCGCTCGAGGAAATTGTCGTCTCCGGCCGCTACTCCAGCATCGGTCTGAACGAACCGGCCACCCGTGCGGATCTTGCAGCAGCGACGAAGTGGTTGCAGTTCTTCGGCCTGGAATCGCTGCGTCACCGTGGACCGCGCCGGGTGTCGTACGGGCAGATGCGTCGCGCCCTGTTCGCGCGCGCCATGATCAACGAACCGGAGCTGCTGCTGCTCGACGAGCCCTGCAACGGTCTCGACGGCGATGCGCGCGGACAGATCCTCGACGTGATTCAGCGTCTCGCCGAATCCGGAACGCAGATCATGATGGCCGTGCACGATGCGGATGACATCGTGCCGGCGGTAAGCAAGGTGTTGAGGATTGGCAGGGGAGGGAAGGTTAGCCCGAGTGAATAGTTGATAGTGGAAAGTTGATAGCTGAACGAGGCAGCGCGAGGACCTGTCTGAAATTTTGTGTTCGAGGCATATCATGACCTACAGGAGTCGATATGCCGAGAAAGAAGAAGTACGAGACACAGAGGGCTGCTCAGCCTGCCGCTGAGCCG
>NZ_DATDJO010000021.1:0-55150 GCF_036520495.1 Povalibacter sp.
GCAGCGGCCTCTCTTCCGTGAAGGGACGCCCGAAACATCGAACCGCGACTTTGATCGAAGAACGCTCGGAGGGATAATCCGTAGCCGCCATTGCTGTCGAGTTTGCAGATGCCTCAATACGTGATGCTGAACAACGTTGCCCACAAGGATCTGCGGGTGATTACGCGCTACGGCGCTGAATTCGGTGACAACACAGGGACGGTTCTGACTTGTCCGACGGAGTTCGCGGAGATCCAGAAGGAGTATCCGATCTTCTTTCGCCGCGATCGCGACACGGGCGAATATCATGCCGTTGCTCTGCTCGGCTTCGAGAAGAATGAAAATCTGTTTCTCGACAACAACCGCTGGAACGCCGTGTATCTGCCGGCGGTCGTCGCGCGGGGGCCGTTTCTGATCGGTTTCCAGGAACGGCAGATCGATGGGGAGATTCGCAAGGAACCGGTCATCCATGTGGACCTGGATCACCCTCGCGTCAGCCAGGTCGAGGGAGAACCCGCATTCCTGCCGCATGGAGGCAATACACCGTATCTCGGCCACATCGCAGCGGTGCTGCGTGATATCCACGATGGTCTGGAAGTTGCCAAGGCAATGTTCGCGGCTTTCACCGCGATGAATCTGATCGAGCCTGTGAAGGTTGAAATCAAGCTCAATGAGCAGGAAGCATACGGCTTGACCGGCTTGCATACTGTCAGCCCGGAGAAGCTGAGAGACCTCGACGCGACCTCGCTCTACAAACTGAATCAGGCAGGCTTCCTGCAACTCGCGTTCTTCGTCGTCGCTTCTCACGGCAATGTCAGAAAGCTCATGGCCATGAAGCAGCGTCGGCGCGGGGTGCAGGCTGCCAATGGTTAGAGCCCGTTGCAGGACTATTGCGCGATCCGATCTTGCGTTTTACGGCGCTCGTTCCGCGGGATTCCCGTTGGCCAGAAGCAGGTTCCACGAGGCGTGCCCGGGGTCGCTCCTCGAATGTCCAATGATCGCGTGATCGGGGTGTGATTTCGTGCAGCACCGCGTCGACTACATCGGTAACGGCCGTGCGCCAGTTCTTGTGATTGACAACGCGCGGCCGGACGCGCAGGCGCTGATCGAGGTAGCGGCAGCACGGACGGATTACAGCGTGCGGTCGCTTTACTATCCAGGCGTCAGGTCTTCGGCGCCGCCGGAGTATGCCCACTCGACCGTGACGAGACTGCGCGATCTCATCCGCACTACGTTCGATCTGGCGGGTGAGCTGGTGATCACCGATTCGACGTTCTCTCTCGTCGTGACGCCTCCTGACAAGCTGCTCCCGTTCCAGCGGGTCCCGCATTTCGACTCCGCCGACCAGAACAGGATTGCAGTGCTTCATTACCTCTGTGATCTCGGCGGCACATCCTTCTATCGCCACCGCAGCACGGGCACGGAGATCGTCACTGCAGACATGCAGGAGCGCTATATGCGCAGCGTCAACGCCGAGGTCAGGACTGTGGGTATGCCGCCCGCTCAATACGTCGACGGCGACACGCCGTTATTCGAACGAATTGCACGATACGACGCCGTGTTCAATCGCATGCTGGTCTATCGTGGCAGCATGCTGCACTCGGTCAACGTCGCGCGGGGATTCGTGCCTGACGCGAATCCGCGCACGGGACGGCTGTCGATCAATACATTTCTCGCGGCGAAGATGCAGGCGTAAGAGGAGGGCTCCATGTATCCTCGATCTTCAATCGGGCGGAATCCAGTAGACGTCACTCTGCTTGCAGATATAGGCCTGGTAGGAATAGTGAACTGCGAGATGGGTGGGTGCGAGATTGGAGACTTGATACTTGCCGCCCAGCGCAGGCGGGAGACGAAATCCGTAGCATTCGTGCCTTCCGAGCGTCATGCCAGCACGTCGACATTCATCGATGAGTTGCAGCCTGAGCCAGTCGTTGGCGTGGCCAGAATCGAGCAACTGCGCGAAGTGCTCGCGATTGCGCGCCACCACCACACAGCTGCCGTTGCCAACGTCGAGGCGCGACACGGCGTTGTCCTGAGTGACGACAAAGACGTCGCCGAGGAGATTGACGAGCCACAGAGAGAAGCGTGGTGGTAATGGCGGTATCCAGAAGCCGAGCAGTTTTCCCCAATTCGCGCCTGTCTGCACGAGCAGATAGTCTGTGATGTTCATGACATCGAAATACTACATGCGAGGGCTCGGCGACAATAGCTGCACATCTGCCTTCATGGGGCGTCGCGATAAGTCCGCTGCGCGAGCATTTTTGGCGAGCAATTGCCTATACTCATGCTCAGTTGACAACGCAGCCAGGCATTGACGGATTCATGGTCGAGGTCGCTGGAAAAATCAGGGTCATAGAGGGCTGTCGAGGCAACGCCTTGCCGCTCGATGAGCTGCTTGCGTCGGGACAGCCTGCGGTGTTGAAGGGGCTCGTGAGCGACTGGGCGCTCGTACGCGCAGGTCTGGAGTCGGATGCGGCAGCGATGCGCTACTTGCAATCCTTCGATAACGGCAAGCCTGTTCAATACAACTTTGGCGAGCCGCATGTAGCCGGGCGACCGTTCTACAACGAGGATTTCACGGATCTGAATACGACAGTGCGGCGCGATCCGCTGTCGAAGGTGTTGAGCGAAATCGAATCACACCTGAACGATGAGCGGCCGCCCACCTTTTACGTGGCATCGCTGCTCGTGGACTCCTGCCTGCCGGGATTTCGTTCGCAGAATCAGCTGGATTTCGCAGCGCATGGCATCGATCCGCCGCCGGGTATCTGGATCGGCAATCGGACGATCGCCTCCTGTCATTACGATGCGCCGAACAACATCGCTTGCTGTGCTGTCGGACGTCGACGATTCACGTTGTTTCCGCCTGAGCAGATATTCAATTTGTATCCAGGCCCGTTGGAGCCTACTCCGGGCGGGCAGGCGATCAGTGTCGTCGACTTCGACAATCCAGACTTCGAAAAGCATCCGCGCTTTCGTGAGGCGCTGAATGCGGGGCTGACTGCCGTGCTGGAGCCCGGCGACGCCGTCTTCATTCCCAGCATGTGGTGGCATCACGTCGAGGGTCTCAGCTCGTTCAATGCGCTAGTGAACTACTGGTGGAGCAGCATGCCCGCATACATTCCGACGCCGATGAACGTGCTGTATCACGCTCTCTGGACATTACGCCATCGTCCGGAGCGCGAGAAGCAGGCATGGAGGGAGGTCTTCGACTACTACGTGTTCGGATCGGCGCAACATGCCGTAGAGCATCTGCCGGAACGAGCACGAGGCATCCTGGATCCGATCGACGATGCGCGGGCACGGCAGATCCGCGCCATGTTGATCAACAAGCTCAATCACTGATTGCACACGAAAGCATCCTTGCGGATGACGTCAGTGTGCGGGGGATTTACGCGTGAGCACTAAAGAAATTCGAAAGGTTGTGATTGCCGGCGGCGGTACCGCAGGCTGGGTGACAGCGGCGGCGCTGTCGAATCAGCTTCGCGGGCTGATCGACATCACGCTGGTCGAGTCCGAGGAAATCGGCACGATCGGTGTCGGGGAGTCCACCGTCCCGCCGATGCGCGCATTCAATCGCTTCCTGCAGATCGACGAGCAGGAGTTCATGCGGTCGTGCGCAGCGACGTTCAAGCTGGGGATTCTGTTCGACAACTGGCGCAAGCAGGGCGAGTCGTACATCCACCCCTTCGGCATCACTGGCCAGTCCAGCTGGTCGTGCGAGTTTCATCACTTCTGGCTGGATAGTCTTGCCAGGGGCATGCAGTCGGAGTTCGGCGAGTACTGTCTGGAGCATCAGGCGGCAGAGCAGCAGAAGTTCGCAACTTCGCCCGATTCGAAAATCAACTACGCCTACCACCTCGACGCCGGAATATACGCGCGATATCTGCGTAAGCTGTCCGAGCGTTACGGCGTTACCCGTATCGAAGGCAAGATCAAGCACGTCAGGCAGCACCCAGAATCAGGGTTCATCGAAGCGCTCGAGTTGGAATCAGGAATGACCATCGAGGGCGATCTGTTCATCGACTGCACTGGCTTCCGCGGAATATTGATCGAACAGACGCTGCAGACGGGCTACGAGGATTACAGCAAGTGGCTGCACTGCGATACAGCAGTCGCGCTGCAATCAGAACCCGTCGCGCCGCCACATCCGTACACACGTGCCATCGCTCATGAAGCGGGCTGGCGCTGGCGCATTCCGCTGCAGCACCGCGTGGGCGACGGCTTCGTGTTCTCCAGTCGACACATGTCCGTTGAGCAGGCGACGGAGAAGTTTCTGGGCGCAGTCGAAGGCAAGCCGGTCACGCAGCCGCGAGTGATCAGGTTTCGTACCGGGCGCCGGCGGCAGGCATGGAACAAGAATGTCGTCGCAGTAGGTCTTGCGGGCGGGTTCATCGAGCCGTTGGAGTCGACCAGCATTCACATGATCATGACGGCCGCGGTGCGGCTCGTTCATCTCTTTCCGTTCGGCGGCGTGACGCCGGCTTTGATGGCCGAGTACAACAATCTCGCGCGCAAGGAGATAGAACACATTCGCGACTTCGTAGTGTTGCACTATCACGCGAACGAGCGCACCGATACCGAGTTCTGGCGCGAGTGCAGGGAGATGGTCGTACCCGACTCGCTGGCCCACCGGATCGAGATCTTTCGCGAACGCGGGCATGCGTGGCAGGGCGATGGCGAACTGTTCCGCATCGACTCGTGGACCCACGTTCTGATGGGGCAGGGCATCAAGCCGCGCCAGCCACACTTGTTGCCAAGAGCAATGACAGATGCGGAGCTCCAGCGCTTCCTGAGCGAGCTCAGGAAGCCGGTCCAGCATGCAATGGAGCGGTTGCCGTCGCATGGCGACTTTCTGAATCGATACTGCAAAGCGAGTGACGATATCTGGTCGGTCGCGAAGGCAGCGGCGGCGTCGACGCATTGGGTTGTGAACAGGTAGGAGCAGGGGTTTGCAGCTCATGTGCCACGGGGTCGCTGTCGCGTAACAGCGTTCGAGGTTCGCGATCGCCATGATTCTCGACCTGAATCCGGATTTTCGCATCGAGCAGCTGACCGTCGGTGCCGAGAAGGCGCCACTGTTGGTGATCGACAACTTCGTTGCCGATCCGCAGCGCCTGGTGCGCAGGGCGGCTGCACGACAATTCCGTTCGGGCGGCATCAACTACCCTGGAATGCGTACCGAGGCGCCGCTGGCTTATCAGCAGCTGTTTCGCGGTCGTCTGCAGAGAACATTGTTCGATTTCTTCGGTCTGACCGGCAGGTCGCTCGCGTTCCCCATGTGTCACTACTCGCTGGTGACGACACCGGCCGCGCAGCTGAAGCCTTTGCAACGCATTCCGCATGTCGATTCGACCGACGGTCGTGGCCTCGCAACCGTGCACTACCTGTTCGAGGCGAACCTTGGCGGCACCGCCTTCTATCGCCACCGCGCGACTGGATTCGAATCCATCGACGCCTCACGCAAGGAGGTTTATTACCAGCACATCGAGCAGCTGCTGCGCGAACCGCAATCACTTCCTGCCGGCTACATCAACTCCGATACGGATCTCTTCCAACAGATCGCGAGCGTCCCAGGCGTTTTCAATCGCATTCTAATCTACCGGCGAAACTCGCTGCATTCAGGAAGCATCGATAAGGACTTCGTTCCTGATGCAGATCCATTGACGGGTAGGCTGTCGATCAACTGCTTCATCGACCCAGTGGCCTGAATCCGCCTACAGATTTCCTGTCGACGCGACAGTTCGGTCCGAGCGAAGACTTCCGATTCTTCTTCGGCACGACCCGAGTCGCGTCATATTGTAAGACATATATAATTGTGCCAAGGTCGCCGTCGCACACCACGGGCTCGCAACTTCAACACGAACGCGGCACTGGGAAAGCAGACATCGATCGTCGAACTGACGCGCCAATCTGGGCGGGTAATCCCGCCGCCCGTGTCCAGGATTCATTGCAACGAACTTCAGAAGAGAGGCAGGTATGCAGATGCGGTGTCGCTTGCGAGCGGTCGTGGCATTTCTGATCGTTGCAGGAGCTACGCCGGTCGTTGGGTCTGGGGCCGATGATGCTTCACTGCGGGTAAAAGCCGACCAGAAGGCAGCGAACCTGGTCGCGCAGCTCACGCTGGATGAGAAGGTCAATCAGTTGCTCAACGTGGCACCCGCGATTCCACGTCTGGAGATTCCGGCCTACAACTGGTGGACAGAGTCCTTGCACGGTGCACTGGGCGGAGTACCCACGACCAACTTTCCGGAACCGATTGGCCTTGCTGCCTCGTTTGACACCGCGCTGCTCCACGATGTCGCGGCCGCCATCAGCGAAGAGGTTCGCGGCCTGCACGCGATGGGGCGCAGGACCGGACGACTCGGTCGCATCGGCACCGGCCTCGACACCTGGTCGCCCAACATCAATATTTTCCGCGATCCACGCTGGGGCCGTGGGCAGGAAACGTATGGCGAGGATCCATATCTCACTTCACAACTCGGTGTGGCATACGTGCGCGGCACGCAAGGGCCGGACCCCGATCGACCATACGTCATTGCATCGCCAAAGCATTTCGCGGTACATAGCGGCCCGGAATCAACGCGTCATTCAGCCAACGTCTTCGTATCGCCTCACGATCTCGAGGACACGTACCTGCCGGCATTTCGCGCCGCGATCGTCGAGGGTCGCGCCGGCTCAATCATGTGCGCTTACAACCGCGTCAATGGACAGCCGGCGTGCGCGAGCGATCTGCTTCTGAAGGAGCGCTTGCGGCAGGCCTGGAACTTCCAGGGCTACGTGGTTTCGGACTGTGATGCGGTCGAGGACATCAGTGATGACCACAAATATGCGCCGGACTCCGTCGTTGCCGTAGCGGTCGCGTTGAAGTCGGGCGTCGACAATGAATGCAACACCGCCACCTTGTTCGATATCGGCGGTCTCGGCAATCGCTATCTGCAAGCTTACGAGCGCGGGCTGATCAGCAACGAAGATATCGACCGCGCGCTCATTCGCCTGTTCTCCGCGCGATATCGCAACGGCGATCTGCCGGGGCTGGTGTCTCGCGCTCCGGGCATCTCGGGACCGACGATCACGTCCCCGACCCGCGATGCGCTGGCACTCGCAAGTGCGGAAAAAAGTCTGGTCCTGCTCAAGAATGACGGCGTGCTGCCTCTGAAGAATATCAGGCGCGTCGCGGTGATCGGCCCACACGCGGATGCCACGCGCGTACTGCGAGGCAACTACTCATCACAGCTCTCGAGTCCACCCATCTCGCTGGTCGAGGGGCTGCGGCGCGCGCTACCCAGCGCGGTAGTGACGCACGTGCCCTGGGGTGCCTCGATTACCGATGGCGATCCGATTCCTGTCAGCGCGCTGCGCACACCGGACGGTAAGCCGGGTCTGCGAGCCGACTACTTCGAACCTGTGCAAGCGCCTGCGGCGCCGTATGCGAATCATGCCGAGTTCGGAGAGCGCACTGCTCAAGTGACGTTCAAGGATCAGCCGACGATGACCCGGGTCGAGCCCGGGGTTGCCCTGCGCAGCAAGGAATCTTCGCGACTCACTGATTACTACCGCGTCGTGTGGACGGGCTATCTGGTGCCGCCGGAGACGGGAACCTATCGTCTGGGCCTGCAGGGGACGAACGCCGAAGTGATGCTCGACGGCAAGGTGATCGCACAGCATCGGCACAAGCCGTGGGGAACACGCTCGGAGTTCGTCAGCATCGAGCTCAGGAAAGGTCAGCGCTATCCACTGCGTGTGACGAACGATGCGCTGCTGCTGGCGGGGATCGAACTGCTCTGGAAGCGTGTGTCGACACAGCCCGAGGTGGACATGAAATCCGCCGCGGACCAGGCCGATGTCCTCGTTGCGGCGATTGGACTCACCTCCGATCTGGAAGGCGAGGAGATGAAGCTCGAGATCGAGGGATTCACGGGAGGTGACAAGACCTCGATCGATCTGCCGGCCGATCAGCGCAGGCTCCTCGAGCAGGCGAAAGCCACGGGCAAGCCGCTGATCGTAGTGCTGATGAATGGCAGCACGCTCGATCTGTCGTGGGCGAAAGAGCATGCCGCAGCCATCGTCGAAGCGTGGTATCCCGGCCAGGCTGGCGGGCTCGCGGTCGGCAACGTCATCGCCGGCAACGTCAATCCCGCGGGCCGCTTGCCGTTGACCTTCTACCGCAGCGTCTCTGATCTGCCCGGGTTCGATGACTACTCGATGAAAGGGCGCACCTATCGCTACTTCGAAGGCACGCCGGTCTATCCGTTCGGGTACGGCTTGAGCTATGCCACCTTCGAATATGCGCCCGTGAAGGTCGAGTCTGTTGGCGGCACCCCGGAGGGTGGCGTGCGTGTGACTACGACGGTTCGAAACACCAGCGATCGCGCCGGCGACGAAGTTGCGCAGCTGTATATCCAGCCTCCCGTCTTTGAGGGGGCGCCACGCCGTGCGCTGCGAGGGTTCCAGCGTTTCGCGCTGCAGCCCGGAGAACGCCGCACCATCACGTTCGAGCTGTCACCCCGCGATCTGAGCTTTGTGACACGAGACGGAGTTCGCCAGGTCTTCGCGGGCGAGCATCAGGTGACGGTGGGATCAGGCCAGCCGGGGTCTGGTGTGCCGACGCAGTCCACCGCGTTCAAGACGACGCAGCAGGTGCGTATCCCCGAGTGAAGAAGGGGTCACGCCTGGCGGAAGACGCGCTGGACGAAGTCACTGCAGGTTGTTCGCCCAGGTCTGCCCGTCGTGTCCGCGCGCTTGCGATTAATGAGACCGTCCTGGTTGCCGCAGGACAGGTGGATGAGCTCGATGACTGATCCGATCAATATCACCCGCCGCGATCTGCTGGCCAGCACGGTTGCGCTCGCGCTGGCGTCACAGAGTTCGCCGCTTCACGCAGCATCGGACGATCGCTTCACACCCAAACCGCTGTCCCTGTGGTATCGCCAGCCCGCCGAAGAATGGGTACAGGCGCTACCGGTGGGCAATGGGCGGCTCGGTGCGATGGTGTTTGGCGGCGTCGCGCTCGAACGGCTGCAGTTGAATGAGGACACGTTTTTTTCCGGCGGTCCGTACAACCCGGTCAACCCGCAGGCGAAGGCTGCGCTGCCCGAAGTGCGGCGCCTGATCTTCGCGGGGAAATACGCCGAGGCGCAGGACTATGCGAATGCTCACGTGATGAGCAACCCGCTGAAGCAGATGTCGTATCAGCCTGTTGGCGATGTGCTCATCAATGCCTTCGGCCTCGAGAATGTCGCCGATTACGTGCGCGAGCTCGATCTCGTAACCGCCGTGACCCGCACGCGCTTTACCTCCGGGCAGACGCGCTTCGTGCGCGAGGTGTTCGCGTCTGCGCCGGATCAGGTGATCGTGCTGCGTCTGACCGCGGACCGGCCCGGCAGAATTCAAGGCGCCTTCTCGCTGACGTCCATGCAGAAAGGGAGCGTGAACACCGAGGGCGATGACACGCTGGTCATGTCCGGCATCGGACCTGGTGAGCACGGTATCGAAGGGCGGGCGAAGTTCACGCTGAGGCTGCGGGTCGGACAACGTGGCGGTTCGAGAACCATCGGCGAGGCGGGGATCAATGTCGCAGGCGCGGATGAAGTCGTCGTGCGTATCGCGATCGCCACCAACTACAGGCGGTTTGACGATCTCTCCGCCGATCCGCAGGTCATTACGCAGCAACAACTCCGCAGCGCCTCATCGGACTACGCGCAATTGCTCGGCCGGCACGTCGAGGACTACGCGACCCTGTTCCGCCGCGTGACGCTGGATCTCACCGGGAGTGAGGCTGCATTCACACCGACTGATCAGCGTATTCGGGAATCAGGATCGGCGGTGGATCCTGCGCTCGCGGCCTTGTACTTCCAGTACGCACGCTATCTGATGATTTCGAGCTCGCGTCCGGGGACGCAGCCGTCCAACCTCCAGGGCATCTGGAACGAGCGTCCGCATCCGCCGTGGGAAAGCAAATGGACCATCAATGTCAACACGGAGATGAATTACTGGCTGGCCGACGTCGCGGGCCTCGGTGAGTGCATCGAGCCGCTGTTGCGGATGGTCAAGGACATCTCCGTCACCGGGGCGATCGCCGCGCGCGACATGTACGGCGCTCGCGGCTGGGTCGCCCATCACAATACCGACCTGTGGCGTGCCGTCACGCCTATCGATGGCGCGCAGTATTCACTTTGGCCCATGGGCGGCGTGTGGCTGCTGCAGAATCTCTGGGATCATTGGGAGTTCACGCGCGACGCCGCATTCCTGCGGGAGATCTATCCACTGATGAAGGGATCGGTGGAGTTCTTCGTCGATACCCTCGCGGTAAGTCCGCAGGACGGTTCGCTGGTCACCGTGCCTTCGATATCACCCGAGAACTGGCATCCGTTCAACGCCGCACTATGTGCGGGGCCTGCGATGGATCGCCAGTTGTTGCGCGATCTCCTGGATCGCTCCGCGGTGGCCGCTGAGATCATCGGCGGTGACACCGGCTTCCGCGATCAATGCAAAGCCGTTCGCGCGAGGCTCGCGCCCGACCGTATCGGCAAGGCCGGCCAGCTTCAGGAATGGCTGGAGGACTGGGATCTCGAGGCACCCGAACTGCGCCACCGTCACATCTCGCATTTGTATGCGCTGTATCCGTCGGAACAGATCACCGTCGAGGACACTCCCGAACTCGCAAAGGCTGCCAGGCTGTCGCTCGCGATCCGTGGCGATGAAGCGACGGGTTGGGGTCTTGGCTGGCGCATCAATGTGTGGGCACGACTGGCGCAGGGGGATCACGCACATGCGGTGCTGAAGATGCTGCTCGATCCGTCGCGCACCTATCCAAACATGTTCGACGCGCATCCGCCGTTCCAGATCGACGGTAACTTCGGCGGTGCCGCCGGTATCGCGGAAATGTTGCTGCAGTCGCATCGGCAGCGCATTCACCTGCTGCCCGCGTTGCCCAAGGCATGGTCAGAGGGAACGGTTACGGGTCTGCGTGCCCGCGGTGGATTCTCGGTGGAGCTTCGCTGGTCTGAAGGCCAGCTCGAGCGAGCCGTTATCACGAGTCTTGCCGGCCAGCCAGGCACCCTGGTCTACAGGGGGCAGAAGCTCGACGTGAAACTGAAGCGGGGTCAGCGGCAGGCCTACGGATGGGTGAAGGACACTCTGCAATCGATCGGGTAGCCCGGAGGCATTGATCCATTCGTCGTTCCCCCGGGTGATCCCGAGAATATCGAGAACAGTTGCGGAGGATCGCACGGTGCTTCGTATCCTTCCGTTTACGACCATCGCCGTCACGTTGATCCCCTCTGCGGCGTGGTCACAACAAGCGCCAGGCGGCAGACTGCGAATTCACAGTCGTGAAGGCGGCGGAACGGTGATTACCGTGACGGTCCCGGGCGCAGCCGCCTACAAAGATCGACCAGCGAGTGTTTGAAACGGCTGCTGAGTCACGGCCGAGTAACAAGACAATAGGTGGGGCGGAGTTCTGTCACTCACCGCGCATCGGCCGATCACCATCGATTCCTTGAAACCATGCGGCAACGAAGGCTTCGCCCTGTTCGATCACGTAGTGACGAAACGCCTCGGCGACCGGCGACATGACTCGCGCCGTGAGACGCACCAGCTGCCACTGGCGCAGCAGCGGCATCTCATCGACTCGCAGCGTGACGAGTTTCCCTGAACGCAGTTCTTCGGCGACGGTGTGCAGCGAGATGAACGCAATGCCAAGGCCGGCCATCACAGCCTGCTTGATGGATTCATTGCTGGTCATTTGCATCAACACGGGCGGAGTGATGCGCCACTCGCGAAATAGCGATTCCATCGTCATCCGGCTGCCGGATCCCTCTTCGCGAATGATGAACGGTTCGCGCGCGAGGGTATTGATCTGGACCTCATCGAGTTGCGCCAGCGGGTGCGTTGCGGCGGCGATCACGCCGAGTGGATGAATCGCGAAGGGCTCGGCGCGTGTGTCGAGTTCCTTCGGCGGGCGTCCCATGATCGCGACATCGAGCTCGTTGCGGTGGAGCGCATCGACGAGTTCCACACGGTTGCCTTCGATCAGCCGGGGCTGCACGCCCGGATGTTGCTTCATGAAACCCGCGAGCAGATGCGGCACGAAATACTTGGCCGTGGTCAGCATCCCCAGGTGGAGCACGCCCGTCTGCACTTTTCGTAGTCGACCGATCAGGTTCTCGGCTTCACGCATGGTCGCGAGCACGCGCTGGACGTGCACGAGAAAGTATTCACCTATGAGTGTCAGCGTGACCGAGTTGGCGCTGCGATCGAACAGCGGCAAGCCGATGACCGACTCGAGCTGCTTGATCTGCATCGACACGGCAGGGGCAGTGAGATGCAACTCCTCAGAGGCGCGCGCAAAGCTCGAGTGTCGAGCGACGGACGCGAACACCTGTAATTGCCGCAATGTCACAGGGAGCATAAGGAATCCCTGAACTGCCGAATAAGAAATCGTGACTTCACGTTAACTTATGCTTTCGGCAGCCTGTGCTCAACCATCCGAGGTGAGCGCAATGAGCACAGCACTGGCAGCAGCAGAGCAGGTCCCGGCGAGAAAGCGATATGACGCGGGGGTCCTGAAGTATCGCGAGATGGGCTATTGGCAGCCGGACTACCAGCCGCAGGAGACGGATGTGATCGCGCTGTTTCGCATCACTCCGCAGGAAGGCGTGGAGCCAGAGGAAGCTGCCGCCGCCGTGGCAGGTGAGTCGTCGACGGCGACCTGGACGGTCGTGTGGACCGATCGTCTGACCGCCTGCGACATGTATCGCGCGAAGGCCTATCGGGTCGACCGGGTGCCCAATACCGGTCCGGGTACCCATACCGAGGCGCAATACTTTGCCTACATCGCCTACGAGCTGGATCTGTTCGAGGAAGGCTCGATCGCGAATCTCACGGCCTCGATCATCGGCAATGTGTTCGGCTTCAAACCGCTGAAGGCGCTGCGGCTCGAAGACATGCGCATTCCAGTCGCATACGTGAAGACGTTCCAGGGACCCGCGACAGGCATCGTCGTCGAGCGCGAACGTCTCGACAAATTCGGCCGTCCGCTGCTCGGTGCTACGACCAAGCCGAAGTTGGGATTGTCGGGTCGCAACTATGGCCGAGTCGTTTACGAGGCGTTACGCGGCGGACTCGATTTCGTGAAGGACGACGAGAACATCAACTCGCAGCCCTTCATGCACTGGCGCGATCGCTTTCTCTTCTGCATGGAGGCGGTAAACCGGGCCTCGGCCGCGGCCGGCGAAGTCAAAGGTCACTATCTGAATGTGACTGCAGCAACGATGGAAGACATGTACGAGCGCGCCGAGTTCGCGAAGGAACTCGGCAGCGCGATCGTCATGATCGATCTGGTGATCGGTTACACCGCGATCCAGAGCATGGCCAAGTGGGCGCGTCGCAACGACATGATCCTGCATCTGCACCGCGCAGGTCATGGCACCTACACGCGGCAAAAGAATCACGGCATCGCCTTTCGCGTGATTGCCAAGTGGATGCGGCTCGCCGGTGTCGATCACATTCATGCGGGCACTGTGGTCGGAAAACTCGAAGGCGATCCGAACGTCATCGCCGGCATCTACGACACGCTGCGCGAGCCGCTGACGCCCGCCAACCTGATGCATGGTGTCTTCTTCGACCAGGACTGGGCGGGGTTGCGCAAAGTCATGCCAGTGGCCTCCGGCGGCATTCATGCGGGGCAGATGCACCAGCTACTCACCTATCTCGGTGAGGATGTCGTGCTGCAGTTTGGTGGCGGCACTATCGGACATCCACAGGGTATTGCCCAGGGCGCGCAGGCGAATCGCGTTGCGCTCGAAGCGATGGTGCAGGCACGCAACGAAGGCATCGACATCTGGAACGAAGGTCCGCAGGTGCTGGATAGGGCAGCCCGCTGGTGCTCGCCGCTGCGTGCCGCCCTCGACACCTGGCGCGATGTGACGTTCAACTACACCTCCACCGACACCGTGGACTTCGTCCCGACTCCGACCGTGGCCGTTTGAAGGAGCGACTCATGCGCATCACTCAAGGCACATTCTCGTTCCTTCGCGATCTGACGGATGAGCAGATCCGGGCACAGATCGGCTATGCGCTTGGTCAGGGCTGGGCCATGTCGGTGGAGTTCACCGACGATCCTCATCCTCGCAACACGTACTGGGAGATGTGGGATCTGCCGATGTTCGACGTACACGATGCGGCCGGTGTCATGTACGAGCTGAACGCCTGCCGCAAGGCCCATCCTGGCCAGTACATCCGTTTGAATGCATTCGATGCCACGCGCGGCTTCGAGACCGTACGGCTGTCCTTCATCGTCAATCGTCCGAAGGAGGAGCCGGAGCTCCGACTGACGCGAACCGAAACCCAGGGACGGTCGATCCGGTACTCCATGCAGACCGTGCGCGAAAGCGAGCGAGGTCGCACGTGAATGCCGCGGCAGAGGACATGGCAGCGCGAGAGAGCGTCGATCTCGAAGCACTGTTCTCCGACTCCCATGTCGGTGAAGTCATCGAGCAACTCGATCGCGAACTCGTCGGTCTCGCACCGGTGAAACAACGCGTTCGCGAGATCGCGGCGTTCCTGCTGGTTTCCCGCGCGCGTGCACAGCTTGGAATCGAATCCGAGCTACCCAGCATGCACATGTGCTTCACCGGCAATCCCGGAACTGGCAAGACCTCCGTGGCCGCGCGGATGGCCGACATCCTGCAGCGACTCGGCTGCGTGCGGAAGAACACGTTGATCACGGTCACTCGCGACGATCTGGTCGGGCAGTACATCGGCCACACCGCACCCAAGACCCGAGAAGTCCTGAAGCGTGCGATGGGCGGGGTGTTGTTCATCGATGAGGCGTACTACCTCTATCGACCTGAGAACGAACGCGACTACGGTCAGGAATCCATCGAGATTCTGTTGCAGGCCATGGAGAACGATCGCAACGACCTCGTCGTCATCCTTGCCGGCTACAAGGATCGCATGGACACGTTCTTCCGTGCGAATGCGGGCATTCATTCGCGCATCGCTCATCACATCGAGTTCCCGGACTTCAGCCAGGCGGAGTTGCTGCAGATCGCGGAGCTGATGGTCGAGCGCATGCATTACCGATTCGATAGCAACAGTTGTGAGGCGATGAAACGCTACGTTGCACATCGCATCCAGCAGCCGAATTTCGCCAACGCCCGCTCCATTCGCAATGCGCTGGATCGTGCGCGGCTGCGCCAGGCCAACCGACTGTTCGCGCGGGCGATGGAAGGCGAGCGCGCGTCGATCAACGAGCTGACCTTGATCGACGCCGGGGATCTGCTGTCCTCGCGAGTGTTCCAGAAAGCGGCCATGTGATCGTCAGAAGGAGAAGGTCATGCGCTTGTACTCGGGTCGGACGACGCTGTCGAAGTTTCTCATCGAGCACTGTCATGCGGAACAGCGTGAGCTCGCCGCGCTGCTGATCGACGTTGCGGCCGCAGTCAAGGCGATTTCGTCAGTGGCAGGGAAGGGCGTCCTGGGCGGCGGACATGGAATGGTCGGCGGCGTGAACGTTCAGGGCGAGGAGCAGCATGGCCTCGATGTACTCGCGGACGAGATCTTCGTCGATCACTGCGAGTGGAGCGGACAGATCGCCGGCATGCTGTCGGAGGAGAACGAGAATCCTCTCGACATCCCGCTCGAGATTCAGCGGGGCAGCCATCTGCTCGTGTTCGATCCGCTGGATGGCTCGTCGAACATCGAGATCAACGTCTGCGTCGGCACCATCTTTTCGGTGCTGCGTTACGAAGGCTCCGGCCAGCCGCAGCCTGCCGATTATCTGCAATGCGGCACGAACCAGGTGGCGGCCGGCTACGCACTGTACGGCCCGTCGACCATGTTCGTGCTGACGATCGGCAAGGGCACCCACGGCTTCACGCTGGATCGAGAGATCGGCAACTTCATCCTCACGCATCCCAATCTCTCGATCGATCCCGATGCATCCGAGTTCGCCATCAACATCAGTAACGAACGGTTCTGGGAGGCCCCGATCAAACGCTATGTGAGCGAGTGCAAGGCCGGCGCGACTGGCGTTCGTACACGCGACTTCAACATGCGCTGGATTGCTTCGATGGTGGCGGACGTGCATCGCATCCTGATGCGCGGGGGCGTCTATCTCTATCCCTACGGCACGAAAGATCCGCAGCGGGCCGGGCGGCTGCGTCTGCTGTATGAAGCCAATCCGGTGGCATTCCTGGTCGAGCAGGCGGGCGGTGCCGCATCGACCGGCTTGCGCCGAATGATGGAAGTCGTGCCGGACAGCCTGCATCAGCGTGTGCCTCTGATCTTCGGTTCCCGCAATGAGGTCGAACGCATCGAGCGCTATCACGTGGAGCACGCGGCGGGAATCGACAAGCCCTATTACTCGCCGCTCTTTGCAGAGCGCTCATTGTTGCGTATCGACGCGTGAGGAGCCGCCATGTCCGCGAAACACCCAATCGTTGCGGTCACCGGCTCTTCGGGCGCCGGCACCACGACCGTGATGCGCAGCTTCGATCACATGTTCCGTCGCGAGAAGATCAAGGCGGCGATCATCGAAGGCGATTCGTTGCATCGCTACGACCGGGCGGCGATGCGCGCCGCGATGAAGGATGCCGAGGAGCGCGGCGAGCGCAACTTCAGCCACTTCGGTCCGGATGCGAATCTGCTCGATGAGCTGGCGGCAACGTTCAAACAATACGGCGCGACCGGGCAATGTCGCATCCGCAAGTATCTCCATGATCCTGCCGAAGCCGCGCCTTACAGGCAGGATCCTGGGACGTTCACCGCGTGGGCCGAAACGGATGCGGACACGGACATGCTGTTCTACGAAGGCCTGCATGGCGCCTACGTGAGTGAGACGACCAACGTCGCACAGCATGTCGATCTGCTGATCGGTGTGGTACCGATCATCAATCTCGAATGGATTCAAAAGCTCCATCGCGACAAGTCGGTGCGGGGCTACTCGCAGGAAGCAGTGGTCGATGTGATCCTGCGGCGCATGCCGGACTATGTGAACTACATCTGTCCGCAGTTCTCGCGAACGCATGTGAACTTCCAGCGCGTGCCGACGGTGGATACGAGCAATCCGTTCATTGCACGCGACATCCCGTCGTCCGATGAAAGCATGGTGATCATCCGCTTCACCGACCCCCATGGCATCGACTTTCCCTACCTTCTGTCGATGCTGCAGGGATCATGGATGACGCGGCCGAACAGTCTGTGTGCGCCGGGCGGCAAGATGGGTCTGGCCCTGCAGCTGATCCTGACGCCCATGATTCTTCGCCTGAAAGACATGAAACGTCGCGCATGAGGTGGATCGCATGAATGACTTACGCCGTCGCAAAGCGAATGCGCTACGGATGCTCACCGTGGATGCGGTCGAGCAAGCAAAGTCCGGACATCCAGGCGCGCCAATGGGCATGGCCGACATCGCAGAGGTGCTGTGGTCGACCTGGCTGAAGCATGATCCGGCCGACCCACAATGGCCCGATCGCGACCGCTTCGTCTTGTCGAACGGCCATGCGTCGATGTTGCTGTATGCGTTGCTGCATCTGACCGGCTATGACTTGCCTCTGGCTCAATTGCAGCGCTTCCGCCGGCTGCACTCACGAACACCGGGTCATCCTGAAACGGGACTGACGCCTGGCGTCGAGACGACGACCGGGCCGCTCGGGCAAGGACTCGCCAATGCAGTCGGCATGGCGCTTGCGGAGAAGCTGCTCGCACAACACTTTAACCGAGCTGATTGCAATCTCGTCGATCATCGAACGTACGTGTTTCTCGGTGACGGCTGCCTCATGGAAGGGATCAGCCACGAGGCGTGCAGTCTCGCGGGCACGTTGCGATTGTCGAAGTTGATCGTGTTCTATGACGACAACGGCATTTCCATCGATGGCCACGTATCTGAATGGTTCCGCGACGACACGCCCGCTCGCTTTCGCGCGTATGGCTGGCAGGTGCTGCAGGTGGATGGACACGATGCCGATGCGGTCAATGCGGCGATCGGTGCAGCGATCGATCAATCGTCGCACACGGACGGAAAGCCCACCTTGATCTGTTGCAAGACGGTCATTGGGCACGGATCGCCGGGCAAAAGCGGCTCACACGAAGCGCATGGCGCGCCGCTGGGAGCGGAGGAGGTCAGCGCAACGCGCGCAGCACTCCAGTGGGACTATCCACCCTTCGCGATCCCGGACGAGGTCCGCGATGCATGGGATGGGCGTGTTCGGGGCTCACGCCTGCACGACGAGTGGCGCAAGACAGTCGAACGCTATCGCGACCGCTATCCTGATCTGGCCGCCGAGTTCGAACGGCGCATGCGCGGCGATCTGCCGGCGAGCTATGCGCAGGCACTGATGAGCGCCGCCGAGGAACTCGCATTGCAGACTGGATCGATCGCGACCCGCAAAGCATCGCAGATGGTGCTCGACAGGCTCGCTCCGGGACTGCCGGAGATGTTCGGTGGATCCGCCGATCTCACGGCGTCCAACCTCACCAACTTCAAAGGCTGTGTCACGGCAGGACGGGATCGTGCCGGCAATCACCTGAGCTACGGCGTACGTGAGTTCGGCATGGCCGCGGTGATGAATGGCATGAGTCTCCACGGCGGTTTCATTGCCTATGGCGGCACGTTCCTCACGTTCAGCGATTACAGCCGCAATGCCGTGCGCATGGCCGCGCTGATGAAACAGCGCGTCATTCACGTGTTTACCCACGACTCCATCGGCCTGGGCGAAGATGGACCCACGCATCAGGCGATCGAGCACGCACCGTCGTTGCGACTGATTCCGAATCTGGATGTGTGGCGTCCCGCCGATCTGCTCGAAACGCTCGCGGCATGGGACGCAGCAGTCACTCGTACTGAGGGTCCGACTGCATTGCTGCTGTCCCGCCAGAACCTGCCGATTCGCGCGCGTCGGCCTGACGATCTGGAACAGATCCGGCGGGGTGGATACGTCGTGTACGAAAGCGAGGATGCATGCGCAACGCTGCTCGCAACAGGATCGGAGCTGCATCTCGCGCTCGAAGCAAGACAACTGCTGGCGGTACAGAACGTCGACGTGCGCGTGGTCTCGATGCCGTGCACGAGTCGATTCGATGGGCAGGATGATCTCTATCGCGAGAGTGTGCTGCCGCGGGATCTGCCAATTATCGCGATCGAAGCGTCACAGCCGGATCTCTGGCGCAAGTATGTGGGCAGGGAAGGGCATGTCATCGGCGTGAACACGTTCGGAGAATCTGCTCCCGGCCCCGTCCTGTATGAACACTTCGGTTTCACACCGCAGCAGATTGCACGCTGCGTGCTCAAGTTCATCGGCGCCGAACAACGCACGCATGAGCCTGTAGCCTACGCATGAGGACCAAGCTGGTGATTTGTGATCTCGACGGAACGCTCGTGGACACTGCGCCGGACATCGCGGCAGCCGTGAACTACGCGCTTGCTGGAGAGAAGCGGCCTTCGCTCTCGCTGGGCCAGGTACGCAACCTGATCGGTGAAGGCGCACGTGCGACCGTTGCCAAGGCGTTGGCACAAAGCAGGGCACACGTGCAGCCGGACGAATCGAGCCGTCTGGCGGAGCGAGGCGCGATGGATCGCCTGATGCAGGCATATGCCTGCTATCTGTTGAGCGACCGTGCCAGTGATAGCACGGTGTACCACGGCGTCTCCTCGACACTCGCAGCCTTGCATGCGGCAGGAGTGAAGCTGGCGCTGATCACGAACAAGGAGGAACGGTTTGCATACCCATTACTCAAGGCCCACGGGCTCCAGCGATGGTTCGATCCGATCGTCTGTGGCGATACACTCGCCGCACGCAAGCCCGATCCGATCGTCGTGCAACACTGTCTCGAACGACATCAGCTTCGTCCGGAGCACGCGGTTGTCGTAGGAGATTCTGGCTTCGATGTCGCCGCTGCACACGCCGCGGGGGTGCGATGTTTGTACGTCGACTATGGATACGGCGGGCCAAATGTGCCGGCGCCGGACGCGCAACTTCACGCGTTTGCCGAGCTTCTGGATCATTTGGGGTTCGATGAGCAGACGCACCACGTCAGGAGCTTCACATGACGACACCCTCATCCGTGCAGTCACCAGTGATCGCGCCGAGTATCCTTTCCGCAGACTTCGCACGACTGGGCGAAGAAGTTCGCAGCGTGCTCGAAGCTGGCGCCGACTGGATCCATTTCGATGTCATGGACAATCACTACGTACCGAATCTTACGATCGGTCCGGAGGTGTGCAGTGCGATCAGACCCCATACCGGCGATGCCATGATCGATGTGCACCTGATGGTCGAGCCCGTCGATGCACTCGTGCCTTTGTTCGCGAAGGCCGGCGCGGGACTCATCTCCTTTCATCCCGAAGCGACCAGGCATGTCGATCGCACGCTGCAACGGATTCGGGACAACGGTTGCAAGGCAGGCCTCGCTATCAATCCGGGGACGCCGCTGATGATGATCGAACCGGTGATCGACAAGCTCGATCTGGTACTGCTGATGTCCGTGAATCCGGGCTTTGGCGGCCAGTCCTTCATTCCTTCGACGCTCGACAAGCTGGTTGCTGCGCGCGCATTGCTCGACCTGCACGCTGCACGGACAGGTCGCACGATCCGCCTGGAGGTCGACGGTGGCGTCAAGGTCGACAATATCAGCGAGATAGCCTCCGCCGGCGCCGACACCTTTGTCGCCGGCTCCGCAATCTTTGGCGCAAAGTCGTATCAGGCTGTGATCAATGACATGTGTTTGCGACTCAGGAACAAAGAACGCAGAGTTGCTGTTGCTCAGTAGATGGCGCACGGATCCGGGATCCGTATTCGTCCTCGTAGCAGAACGCCGCGACATCGCAAAGAATCGCAGCCCTTGGTTCATCGAACAGTGGGCATTGACATGAAACAGCGACGGGCGATTGCCGCGCTCTCACTGGCGCTTGTCGTCGTACTGTGTCCGCATGCGCACGCCGCGGACAATGAACGCGATCCAGTGTCCATCGCGCTCATCGATCTCGATTACCGGGACACGTCCGGCGAGCCAACCGACCAGAGCGAAGCCCACCAAGCGCGACTGCGAGGGTTCATGGATGCGTTGCGCGACGATCTTGCGCGTGACGGTCGGTTCAGGATCGTCGATCCGAAGTGCGATCCCGCGCCATGTTCGATTGACCAAACTGACTCGCAATCATTGCTCGATGCCGCAAAGGCCGCCGGCGCGAAACTGCTGCTGTACGGCGGAATCCACAAGGCGAGCACGTTGATCCAGTTTGCAGACGTACTCGTTGCAGACGTCGACAAGGATCAAGTGGTAGTGCAGCGCTCGCTCAATTTCCGTGGTGACGACGATCGGTCATGGATGCGCGCCGAAAAGTTCGTCGCCAGGCAGCTCACAGAAGCACTGGCAAACTGGAGCCCCGAATAGCGGGTGGGTGACGTGCGCTTGCGGCGCGATGCACTCATGCGCTGACGAAGGCTCAGCCCAGGTTCCTCGCAAGGAAAGCTTCGGTGCGAGCGTTAGCGAGCCTGGCCGCATCCTGGTCGTAGTGAACGCCTTTATGCCGCGCGAATGCATGAGCGCAGCCAGGATAGACGAAGACATCTGTATTCGGTCGATCCTTCAGAGTCGCGACGATCTTCTCCCGAGCGGGCGCGGGCATGTATTCGTCCTCGCCCGCAAGGTGCAGCGTCATCGGTGTCGTCACAGCGCGCGCTTCGTCGACATATCGCTCGGTGCCTCCACCGTAGTAGGACACGGCGGCGTCGACATCGGTCCTGGCACCTGTGAGAAACGCCAGCAAACCACCGAGGCAGAATCCCATGACACCGACTCGACCGCTCGCACCTTCCAGCGATCGTGCCAGCGTGACGACCGCCGCGAGGTCGCGCACCGCGCGATCGAAGTCGAGCGACTTATAAAGCTCGAAGCCCCTGGCCCATTCGGCTTCATCCAATCGGTTCATTTCGATGCGCGGTGTCACGCGCCAGAACAGATCGGGCGATACGGCAATGAAGCCGAGCTTCGCAAGTTCATCGCAGGTCGCGCGCAGATCCTCGTTCACGCCGAAGATCTCCTGCACGACAACGACTGCGGGCCCCGAACCGGACACCGGCCTCGCCACGTAGGCGCTGAATGTACCGTCCTCGGCTTCAACATTGATCCAGCTCATGTGATCTCCTCATGGATGGTGTGCTCACGCTCATTCGTCAGCCGTGCAGGCAGTTCTCGTATCTGCCTGGATCATTTGCCGTTTTGCATCGGCTATGTAGCAGATGCGTTACATCAGGCGGCGGTGCCGTTGCGTATGCGACGGATGGTGCACCGGTGCGTGTTCCGGAATTCCGGGTGTCGTGTATTGCAGGGTGAGCGTGCTCCACGAGAGAACGCGGCGGAGGCGGGCGCAAGATGCGGATTGGTGCGTTTTCCGAGCACCGTTGGAAAAGCGCCTCGAAGCTGCAAAGGCGCATCTATAAAGGCGCATCTATTGGGAATGGCGAACGAGAAGCAGGTCCCGTCACAGGTTGGCTCGGCGGCTGCCACCAGAATTGTCGGGTTTTTCAATTTGTGGCCACTTCATCGTGATGGAGGAATAGAGTCTAATCAGTGAGTTGTGGAGTAGTGCAGCCGGTGCACTAGCTACGCGTGGGCCATGCCCATCGATAGGATCTGCTTCTTTTGCGGGCTTCGGCCATGCGGTTGATGAGGCGCGCCTTACGGCGCAGCAAGAGCAGCAAGCGACCGCGGATAAGATGGCAAGGGAGCAGACGGAGGTCGAATATCGTGACTACTATCTGTCTCTGCGCGAGAAGGACTTTTTTCTGGAGATTGAAGAGCGGGACAGCCGCATCCGTGCTCTTGAGGCAGAACTGCGCGAAACGCAACTTTCTCCGCACAAGGCCCAGCTGGCTGGTCAGCACGAAAGAATTGGTCGCTTCCGGGAAGAACCCATGCGTACGCCATGGCTCTGTTGCCGGCACGCCTGCATTCGCCCGCCCGCAGGAGCCCGATGATCTGTTCTTCGGTGTATCGCTTCTTCTTCACGTCCAACCTCGTAGTTGCGAGCAGAAGGGCGATCTAGATGGTGAGATTCCGGCGTCGGCACGGGCCGGTTCGAATAGCGCGGATCGCCGCGGACTGGCATCCGCGTTTGTCAGCCGGACTCACGGCGATCCTCTGCCATCTTGAGGCCCACCGCTGCTGGCGCAGGTACCGATTGGTCGTACGAAAATCGGCCTTTCAGTGCAAGAATTGGCTTCTCGAAGAAATGCCAGCTGGCAATGGCTAGCAGCCACGAGACACTCAAGACTACAACTATGACGACGCAGTAACGCGCGCCGTAGGACCACGCAGGCAAATACTTTGCGAGCGCAGGCATCAATCCAGATTTCAGGAACGCCGCGAGCGGAGCATGGATCAGATACAACGCATAGCTGACTCTTCCCACGGCAGCGAGCGGTGCGCAGGCGAGGAGCCTGTTGAGTCCTGCCTGCTGACTAAGCCGGAGCGACCAGAGCAGCAGGCAGCCTGCAAGAACTGCGATGGCCGTGTAACCGTACAGCACTGTATAGCGGCTCCAGTAATAGAAGGCGCCGTCCTGCCATCGAGCAATGCCGAGAACCACCATAGAGATTCCGCAGCAGTACGGCAGTATGCGCAGGAGCTGCTGCGTACCTTTCTGAGAGCGCAGGCCGATGGCGAGAATGGCGCCGACAGCCAGACCATCCAGATGAGTGAATGTAATCGTATAAAGGGATTGAACGCTGACTCCGTTGGCCTCCAGGAACAGGCGCAGGCCAAGTGAGGCACAGAGCAGGCCGATCGACAGCCGCAGCAGCGATCTGGACGAGAGCCAGTACACGGCCAGCGGCCACAGAAGATAGAACTGCTCCTCGACTGCGAGCGACCAGAAGTAGCCGCCCCCTGTCTGCCTGAATCCCCCCTCTTGTGCGAACAGCCAGTTCGCGCCATACAACCAGAACCATGCCTGCTTATCGAGCATGCTCTGAAAATCGCGCGGCAGGTCCGGCAGGACGTGCGGAAGAACCAGGAAGAACAGCACGAGATTCGCGTAGTACAGCGGCCAGATGCGCAGGAAGCGGCGTGCCAGAAAATTGCGGAAGTAGTGCGGCGAGTCGCGTGTTGCGAGCAGGATGCCTGTAATGAGAAATCCGGACAGGACGAAAAAAAGGTCGACCCCCATCCATCCGGCCTGCGCGAACTTCGAAACCAGGCCCTTGCCGCCGTCCACAGGCTGGTAGAGCAGATCGAAGTGGCAGGCTATGACCATCAGGATGGCGATCCCGCGCAATCCATCAAGTTGTCGAAAATGCTGACGGGTCAGATCTTCGACCAGCGGGCGCACGACCTTATCCATGAGCGCTCATATCCTTGGGCGGGTCACAACGAACTTTCGACAAATTGCATGTAAGTGTCAACGCCGATTGAATTTTGATCCCCTTTGGTGGAAAACGCCGAAGTAAATTTGACCCCCTGGGCACCTCTTACTGATTCCTAGCTGTCTTGATCGAGCCGGCTTTGCGCTCAGCAGGAACTCGCAGAGCAATACCCGCTCGCGAGTGCGGAACTGATTGAGATCTTTCATTCTCTCTTAGATGCGGCTGCGAGCTACAAAGCCCTTACTGGGAACTACCTGCAGATCTGGGGCGAGTTGGGAGAACTGTTCGCTGAGATAAAGTTTGGTCTCAAGCGTCATCGAGCGCACGCGCAAGGATCGGCCGGAAAGCTGGGCAACGATTTTGTTGAGGTGAAGACAATCTCACCAGAAAAGCGAGCAGGGCGCGTTCATGTGAAGCGTGCCGGCAATTTCAATAAGCTGCTTATCGTGAAAATCACTGAAGACTTCGAGTTCGAAGCGAGGTTGATTGGCCGCGAAGCTCTCGGCAAAGGCAAGGGCAAGCTTGCTCGATTCTCCTGGACCAACGAATAACTGAACTGTCGACTTGATGTCTGTGTAAAGCGAGCTATCGCTTTCGAGGCCGAGCGGTGACGCAACTATTCAACGCATCAGCCACGAGTCGAGCTGCGGTTACGTTGATGCAGTCGGCGACGTACGTGTGCTCGCCACGCTTGTTGGTCTGCGTGATGTCGAACACAACCCACGAGTAGCCGCCGGCGCCGTGATCTTTCGTCTTGATGGCTCGATAACGCTGCGTCTTTTTCATCGATTGAATATACCGCCGAGTCTGGCAGTCGGGTCTGCGTCCAACGCGACCAGTGACGATGATTCACCGATTCATTGCCAAGCCCCAAAAAGACATCCATGGAGGATGCGATTCCAGCAAGTTCAGCCGGGCCCCCGCAGCGGCTTGATTAACCGTGGATCGCGTTACCGGAATTTCGAAGAGGGTTACCGGAATTTCGTTGGCTCGACACGCGGCGTGTTACCCCTAGAACGCCGTGGTTCACGATTTGTCATAATATACATTATGCGTACAGAAGAAAGCGTCGCCGGCCGGAGGTCACACCGATCCCGGAGCGCCCTGCGCAGCATCCTTTTCGTGACGCCGATCGCCCAATCGCGCACGGCTCGAGCGGTATGGTCGCCGCTTCCTCAACGGCACAACGGCACGGAGTCGCTATGCGTTCGATCGTCATCTTCAGCCTGCTGATGCTCGCAGGCTGTGCATCCTCGCCCGAGCAAGCTGCACACGAAGCGGCCACCGATCGCTTCGAGACCTGCATGGACAACACGCTCGCATCGTTCGGACCGTTCCGGTTCGGCACCCAGGAGTCGCGACTCAAAGCGGCCGAGATCTGCCGCGATGTCATGAAGACTCAGTAATCGATGGATCCTTTGGCGCGATCTGTTCCGGGATCCACAAGACGGTCGCATGTGCCGGTGCCGCTCATCATCACTGAACCGGCGATCGTCCACTAATGAAACGAGTACCCCAATGACGTCGTTACGCCGTAGTCGTCCTTCTCCGCGGTTTCATCCGGCGGATCGCTGTCGTAAGACTGGTAGAGCGACAGATCCAGATAGAAGTCGGAGATGATTTCCCGTCGCAGCGACAGGTTGCCGGAGGTGCGGTATCGCCCTGACTCCGTGATGCTCGGGTAGAGAACCAGGCTGGCACTCAGGCTGACTTTCGGCGTGTTGAATTTGAAGATACGCCAGCTTGCGCCCAGCAACCCTTCGATGCTTTCCTGACTGGATTCGACGCCGGTTGACCATTCCTTCGTATAGGCCAGGCCAATGAACCCCGAGACCTCGCTGCGCGGGGTCTGGATGAAATACTGGCCAAAGCCGCCGCCGAGTGTGAGACGTGCGTCGATACCGGTTTCCTCGTTGCGCTCGAGCGAACTCAGGCCAGCCCAGAACCGTTTGTGTTCGCGCAACCATTGATAGTTGTAGGTGAGCGTGTCGCGATCGAGCGTGCCCTGCACCGGATCCTTGGTGGAATTCACGTCCGCACCGAGCGACCACGCGAACGTCGGCGCGCGATACGAAAGATCCATGCTGCCGCTGATGGTCGTGATGTCGCTGGACTTCGTGTAGTCGAAACCCACAGAAAACGATCCCTGCAGTCGGCTGAAGAATGTCGCTTCGCCGGGTGAGATGCGTGCGACTTGCACCATCTCCAGCTGGCCTGGCTCGCTGGCGCCCTGATCGAGGATCGCAAGGGTTCTGGTGGCCCGGTCGGTCGACAGGGTGCCGTAATAATGCCCGCCTGCAAGATCCTCCAGAATGAAGGACTGGTTGCTCTCCACTGCGACTACGTCAGGCCACTCGATGGTCACGGTCGACATCGAATCCGTGCCGATACTCAACTGTCCATACTCGAGCGCAATGATCTCGCCGGTGACGCGATCACCGTTGAGCAGGTGTATGACATCCACCTTTTCCCGCCCGCAGGCCACTGCTGGCAGCATCACGGCCAGCGTCAGCCAAAGACGCAGGTGACCTCGGCGGTTACGTCCACGCATCGCTAGCCATCGTCCGTTGTCAGTTAGCTGGAGCTCCTGGCGCGGGCACGGGATATTTGGCAAAGATCTCGCCCACGACAGAATCGATGGCCGGACCCGGATTTTCTATGGCCTTCTTGTTGATGCGACCCTCCGCTGTCCCCTGCCATACCAGCTGCTTCTTTGCGGCATCGACCAGATCGATCGCGAGCGTGCCGACCTGGTAATGCACGGTTTCGACATCCTGCGGATAGCCGCCCCACACGCCGTACATCCCAGAGCGATAGCCGTAGTAACCGCCCATGCCGACGCCCACACCCGCGGACGGTGTGCTCTGCACATCCTGGCGGTTCTCGATATTCAGATTGAAGTTGGCGAGCAACTGCGGATTCGTCTCCGTGAACGTATAACCACGCTTGGTGAGTTCAGTACGCGTGGCTTCCTTGAGCCGTGTGCTGATCAGCGTGGTATACGCGCTCCTGTCCGTGGACACCTTCTCGTAGAAGCCGAAGGTCTTGTAACTCGACAGGTTCACCGTTGGATCGGCGTCTGCCCGAATGGTGGGTCCGGACGCGCAGGCCGCCAGACCAGCGGCCATTGCCATCATTGTCGCGGTACAAACTACTTTCGCGATGCGCATGTCGCTCTCTCCTGCGGGATATCGGACAGCTTTTATTGACGAGCACGTTCAACGGATCGCGCCTCTCGTGCCTATCTACCGGCAAATATGGCTGCTGTTCGAACGGGCGGGTATACGCATAAAGGGCGGACCGCAACCCGGCAACCCGGGTCACTCGCGCTGCGATGGCGTCATTCGCCGCTCACGATCCAGCGGTAGTAGGTATTGCGAGGATCCTCGCTCACCACGGATTCGAGTGCCCGCGCCCAGCGATCACGCTCGCCGCGATAGGCGTGCAGACCGGCCGAATAGAAGCGATGCAGGCGATCCCGATCCAGCTTCATCTGTGCGGTGAACTCATGATCGGCGCCAGCGAGAGGCGGATCAGTCTGCAGGCCCAGGAGTTGCGGTAGCACCCGGGTGATTTCCCCCGGCAGCACCCAGGGACCGTATTCGATGCGTGGATCGTCGTCCGTCACCGGTCGCGCCGTAGCGGCGAGAAGAGATTGCACTGAGTCGATGCCGACTTCGCGTAAAGCGGTTGCGATCCCTGGCTCCTTGAAGCGATTCACAATGCGCTCCAGGTCGAGATCGATCGGTTCGTGCGAGCCAATCATCAGCATCTCGTGCATTTCCGTGATCCAGAGTGTCGCGTATGGGAATACGTCGAGAAAACTGCGTACCAGCGATTGCGTGTCCGCATTGACCTGCGTTGGCAATGGCAGCCACTGCGCCAGCAAGCCATCTGCATTCAGTCGCCGCGAGGCGAGTCGATAGAAGTCGCTGGAGTACAGATTGACGACACCAGACGCCGATGGCGGCGGCGGCTCAAGGGTGATCAGATCGTAGGTGCCGCCATCGCGTAGCAACTCCCGCCGGCCATCGCGCAGACGTATATCGACGCGCGGATCGCTGGCCACGGATTGATTGCCTGCGAACAAGGTCGTGGCGTCAACGACTTCCGGCAGCAGCTCGGCCACGACGCGCCGCTCGAGGCCGGGATAGTTGAGCAAACTGCCGGCGGTGATGCCCGTTCCCATGCCGATGACGAGTGCGGCGCGCGGCTCGCCTCGATGAATGATCAGCGGCAGCAAGGCCTGCAACCGCATATAGCGGAGCGACGTCATGGAATCGCCGGAGTTCGACACGGCATCGACATACAGCCGGTGGAACGTCCCCTTGCTCGCCTTCTGTTCGATGACAGCCACCGTGCCGCCTGCACCGGATTGATAGAAGACGAGATCGCCGCGGCGATGCTGCGCAAGCAGTTGTGCCAGGTGATCAGGCTTGACGATGACAGCACCCGCGACAGCCAGCACACCGCAGGCAAACGTGGTCCAACGGGCGACATGTCCCACCGCGGCGTCGTGCATCACTGCCGTAATGCCCAGAACGCAGGCTGCGATGGCCATGACGCCCAGGCTGCGCTCCAGGCCAAGGTGCGGCACGAGTACGAAGCCTGCCAGCACCGTCCCTGCGATGCCACCGATCGTATTCCAGGCGATGACCGATCCGGTGTCGGTGCCGGCGCGGTCGGCCTCGGCAATGATCCTCATGGCGAGCGGGAAGGCGGCTCCCAGGAGGATCGTGGGTAGCAGAACGATCCATAGCGTCGCTGTGACGAACCGCATGGCCATCGCGAACGACTCATTTCGAGTCAAGCCGAATGCGAGTGTGGCGCCGTCGACTTGCGCGCCTTGCAGCCAGGGTCCGAGCGCGAGCACGGCGAACAATGCTACGACGCCAGCAAGCGCGATCAGCAGTCCGAATTCGCCCCAGGGCTTTGCGGAGCGTGCTGCGCGTTTTGCATAGAGACGGCTGCCGAGCGCCCAGCCGAACAAATAGGTTGCCAACATGATCGCGAAGGCAAAGCTGCGTGTGCTCGTCCATTGCGCCACGACCTGCGACCAGATGACTTCGTAGCCGAGAGCGATGCCGCCGGAGACTGCGTAAAGAACGAGGGCAAGACGCGCCGCCGGCGTGCGTCGAGTGATTACAAGGAGCTGCGACCACCCTGCCCTGGTCTGGCCTCGCACCGCTGAGGCAGCCTGTCGCGGCATGGCCAAGGCCGCGATGGCTGCCCCGCTCGCTGCCAGCAGATTCAATCCCGCGGCGCCGAACGCGGAACCACGTACGCCGAATGCCGGGATCAGGATGAAGACGGGCAACAGAGCGCCGATGATCGCGCCGGCCGTATTGGCGCCGTAGAGCTTTCCGGCGACTCGCGCGACCTGCTCTCTGTCGGGCACGGCCGCACGCACGAGCACGGGCACGGTGCCGCCCATCAGGATCGCCGGCACACTGACCTGGGTGAACGGCAGCAGCCACGCCACTGGGCCAAGCGTGTCTTCCATTCGCCCGAACAATTGGGCGGAATGCGACAGCGACTGTGTTGCTGCAAGGCCGACGATTGCCACGCCGACTTCCAACGCGGCATAGAGCAGGAACGGCCGAGGCCATCTGTCGGCCAATCGTCCGAACACCGTCCCGCCGACGGCCAGTCCTGCAAAGAATGCGCTGATCGCAATGGTGATTGCGTAGACGTCGACGCCGACGCTCAGGGACAGCTGCTTGATCCACAGCAGCTGATAGATCAGTGCGGCGGCGCCCGAGAGGAGTAGCAACAGCGAAGGCAGGAACGTATGCCCGGATCGACTCATCGTCTCAGGTGAAACGGGCTGCGCGGAAGGCTGCTTGCGTTTGCGGCTCACGCTGCCGTTTTATCCCGGACATGATCAGAAGCCAACCACGGAAGCCCATCGCCCTACGGATCGAGCGGCAAGGTGAAGTACGAGATCCGCGACGGCAAGCCCGTGCTGGTGAAACTCGCGGAGATCGACTTCATCGACGACAAGGAAGGCAAGCCTGCGTGCATCAACAAGGTCATTGGCCGCGTGCCTGTGTTCGCGTTCGGCAACTCCGATGGCGACCATCAGATGCTGCAGTGGACCGCGGCAGGTGCGGGCGCCCGCTTCATGGGCATCGTGCATCACACCGACGACAGGCGCGAATGGGCGTATGACCGCCAGTCTCGCATTGGAACGCTCGACAAAGCGTCGGATGAAGCAACGCAGAAGGGATGGACCGTGGTCGACATGAAGAGCGAATGGAAGGTGATCTATCCGTGGGAGAGGAAGTAATGCGAGGTCTTTCCTCCTGTGGGTCCGGCTTCAGCCGGACATGTTCGACGACGTCCGGCTGAAGCCGGACCCGCAACAAGAACGGCACATCACTCCATGCCCTCCTCCGCCCGCACCGCCGTCGATCAGCTGCAAAAGCTCATCGAGGGGTCCATCCTCGGCCAGCAGTACCTGATCCGCAGCATGATCATCGGCGTGCTGGCCGATGGTCATCTGTTGCTGGAATCACAGCGCGGGTCTCGCGAAGACCCGCGCTGTGAAGAGCCTGGCGCAGAGCCTCGATGCGCAGATGCGCCGCATTCAGTTCACTCCCGACTTGCTGCCAGCCGACATCACCGGCACTGAAGTCCTGCACCAGCAGGATGGCGAGAACATCGCTCGAAGCCATGGAAGAACGGCAGATCACCGTGGCCAGCAGAACTCATGCGATGCCTGACCTGTTCATCGTAATGGCGACGCAGAATCCGATCGAACAGGAAGGCACGTATCCGTTGCCCGAGGCGCGGATGGATCGATTTCTCATGAAAGTGCTGGTCACGTACCCGGACGAGCAAAGCGAAGCTGGCGTTTGCTGGTGCGCCAAGAAGAAGCGGCCAAGAGCGCGAAGGCGCACGCCAGCATGCCCGGGGGACACCGGAAGCGGAACAGATCGAACAGAGCCGTCCGTCCCGTCGACCACGGTGGTGTCATAGGAATCGATATTCGATGCACGGCGCGAGATCGACGCGGTGCATGTCGCACCGGCCATCCCGATGTCCACGACGATCCGTCCGCTGTCATCGCGACGCTGCCCGCGCTCCTGAAGCGTCGGTCATTGCCGCGACCTCCCGCGAACGTGTGGCCGCCCTCTCGGGCGACGACTGGTGGCGATTCCTCGATCGGTCGTTCGACGCGACTGCTTTCGAGCATGGCACCGGCCAATTGCTGACACGACTCGCATACGCCGGCTCGATGCCCGCGAGCATCTCCAGCGAACAGATGCGGACGCTGCTCGACCTCTCGCGACGCTGGATCAAGCATCACCATGCTGACATTTGACCTGCCCTGGGCGTTTGCGGTGCTGCCATTGCCGCTGCTGCTGTGGTGGCTGTTGCCGCCATTTCGTGAGACCACCCCTGCCCTTCGCGTTCCGTTCTTCGAGCAGGTCGCCAGCGCACTGCATCTGGAGCCGTCTACGGGTGCCGTGGTCCACGAAGCCAATTGGGTGCAACGGTTGCTCGCACCGTTATGCTGGATCCTGATCGTGATTGCGATGGCCAGTCCGCAGTGGCTGCAGCCGCCATTGGTGCGGACCCAATCCTCGCGGGACCTCATGCTCGCCATCGACATCTCGCAATCGATGGAGGCCCGGGATTTCAAGGATGCCGATGGCGCTCCGGTGGATCGCCTGAGCGCGGTCAAGTCCGTGGTGCGCGAGTTCATTGGCCGACGCGAGGGCGATCGCCTGGGGCTCATCGTTATCGGCCAGGGAGCCTTTCCGCAAGCGCCGCTCACCCTCGATCATGCAACCGTTCTGCTGCTGCTCGACGAAGTCCGCATCGGCATGGCCGGTCCTCAGACAGCCATTGGCGATGCCATCGGCGTCGCGATCAAGATGACGCAGCACTCGCAGGCGCAGGACAAGGTGCTGGTGCTGCTCACTGACGGCAACGACACGGCCAGTCGTATTCCGCCAGAGGATGCGGCGCGCATTGCCGCCGACAACCGCCTCATCATCGACACCATCGGTATTGGCGATCCGCGCGCAACCGGCGACGACAAGGTCGACTTGCAGACGTTGCGTCGGCTCAGCGATGAGACGCATGGCCGCAGTTTCCGCGGGGAAGATAGCGCTGGTCTGGAAGACATCTACTCGAGCATCGACACGATCACGCCAGTCAAGGTGGAGCGAACCGAGTTCCGGCCGAAGATCACACTGTATTACTGGCCGCTGGGTGTCGCATCCGTGATGCTGATGCTGTACCACCTGATTGCGATGCTGCTGTCGATGCGGCGGCGATCTTCTCCGCCCGAGAAAAGCACATCAGCGGTGTCGGCGTGAGTTCCCTTCACTTCCTCCGCCCCTGGTGGTTGTTGCTGATCCCGGCTGCGCTGGCGATCGCCTGGCTGTGGCGCCGGCGATTCGATGCACTCGCACAATGGAGACAACTGATCGACGCACGGCTGCTGCCGCATCTGCTGCTGCACCCCAAACCCCGCTTCGGCCTGCGTCCCGTCGACTCCGTCGCCCTCGCGCTGGCGCTCGGGGGCATCGCCATTGCCGGTCCGACCTGGGAACGCGAGCCGCCTCCGTTCGGTCAGGATCTTGCGCCGCTGGTGATCGCGCTGGACCTCGCTGACTCCATGAATGCAATCGATGTGCAGCCGTCGCGTCTGGAACGCGCGAAGCAGAAAATTCACGACTTGCTCGAGTTGCGTGCGGGCTCCCGCACCGGATTGATCGCCTACTCCGGCATGGCGCATCTGGTGCTGCCTCCCGCGGAAGACACTGCGGTGATGGATCTGTATCTGCCCGCGCTGCAAAGCGAACTGATGCCGAAGCAAGGCCGCAATGCTGCTGCGGCGCTCGATATCGCCGTGAGCCTGCTTGCAAAGGAACAGGTGGCGACCGGCACCGTGCTGTTCATCACTGACGGCTTCGATACAGCGCAGATCGAGCGGTTCCGCGCATTCATGGACGATGACACTCATCAGGTGCTGGTGCTGACCGTGGGCACCCTTGAAGGCGGTCCGCTGCGCAGCGCCAACGGATCGATTCGAACAGATGCCGATGGTCGGCCGATGCTCGCAAGTCTCGACCAGGCGGCCCTGGAGCAACTGGCGTCGACCGCGGACGTGCCGATTGCGAGCAGCACGCTGGATTCATCCGATCTCGAATGGGTGCAACGTCGTGCGCAGCATCATCTGCAGATCGTGCAGGAAAGAAATGGCGTGATGCGTTGGAAGGAATCGGGCTACTACCTGTGCTTTCCCATTGCGCTGTTCGCCGCCCTCTGGTTCCGCCGGGGTTGGGTGGTGCGATGGGCCGCAGCGACCATCCTGATCTGCGCTACGTTGTCACCGACGTCCTCGTACGCTGACGGGATCATCGACTGGTTTGCGACGCCCGATCAGCAGGGACGCTGGTATTTCGAGCGCGGCGACTATCGAGCGGCCGCGCTGCACTTTCAGGAGCCGCGATGGAAGGGAATCGCGCTGTATCGCGCCGCCGACTATGCCAATGCGCTGATGGAGTTCTCGAGGCTCGACAGCGCGGACGGATTCTTCCTGCAAGGCAATGCCCATGCACGTTTGAAGAAGTACGACGCCGCGGTGAAGTCCTATGACAACGCACTGCAGGCACGGCCGGAATTCCCCGCAGCGAAGCACAACCGCGACCTGGTCGCCGCTCTGATGCCGCAGCCGGAGGACGAGCAAACCGAACAGACGCCCGACCTCCCGCCCGATCAGGTGCAGTTCGACGACAAAGGCAAGAAGGGCAAGGACAAGGTCCTGACGCCGGAAATGATCCGCAAACAGACGGCCGACCTGTGGATGAAGAATCTGCAAGTGTCGCCGGCGGACTTTCTCCGGCAGAAGTTCCGGATCGAAGCAGAGGCCGGCGACCAATGAGCATCGGTGCGTCGCTGCGCTTCTCCCAACCGAGCCTGGCACCCGCGCAGTCGCAGGATCAGGAAGGCCGGTGGAGGTCCACCCCTCCTCTGCTTGGGAACTCAGCTTCAGCCGGACAGCGTCAGTGCCAGATCCCATCAGCCTCGCAACTCGTGCTTCTGGCAGTGCCTGGCCTGCTTCTCGCGCTCCCATGCCCTGCCGGGGACGCGCCAGGCTTCATCGTGCGAACAAGGCTCGAGCCCGCGGCGGGTGTCGCCGTCGGTCAGCCGGCTACGCTGGTCGTCGATGTGTTCACCGACCAGTTCTTCACCAGCGGTATCGAACTACCGGCGCTCAATGTACCCGGGGCGGTAATCAGGCTCTCCGATGATCGACCGCCTCACATCAGTGACACCATCCGCGGTGCGAACTGGGTCGGAATCGAGCACAAGTACACGATCACTCCGATTGTCGCGGCAGATCTGGCGCTCCCGGCATTCGAAATCTCAGCTCGAATCGGACCGCAACGGCAGTCGCTCACGGCGACGACGAAACCGCTCGATCTTCATGTCGTTGCTCCGCCGGGAGCTGAAGGCGCGTTTGTCACTCATGATCTAGCCTTGCAGCAGACGACCGACGCTGACCTCTCTGCATTGAAAGTCGGCGATGCCTTCATGCGTACCATCGCCGCCACGGCAAGAGGCACACCCGCTATGTTCATTCCGGACGTCGTACTTGGAAACACTGCCGGCTTGATGGCATATCCGCAGGCACCCGTGCTCGCCGATTCAGCGCCAGGGACGCCGGTCGTCGGGCACCGCACGTTCGCGGTGAACTACGTTGTGCAGCAACCGGGAGATTTCGTATTACCAGCGATCGACGTCCGGTGGTGGGATCTCGACACGCACAAGACGGTCGACGCACGGATACCTGCAGTTCGGATTCACGCAATTGCAGCGCCAGCCGCGCCGCTGGCGTTTGCTCTGCCAACCGAACAGCCCGTGGCTGCAGCTCCGCGCAAGACTTCCTGGCGCAAGGGCCTGAGATACACGGGTGTCGGCAGCGCAGTTGTCATTGGACTTTGGTGGCTCGCGCAGCGATGGCGCCGCTGGTTCCGGGATACTGCATACGCATTTGCACCAACGTCGTCAGCGGCGACTCCATTCCGAGTCTCATGCATTCAGGCAGTTGCAGTCTGCGCTGCGGCGCGGAAATTGCGATGTCGGCCCCGCGCTGTACCGATGGCTGGATAGGCTTCCTGGCGACCGGGGCTCTGCGCACATCACCGCCAATGCACCGGACGCGACATTTCGCTCCGCGTGCAGGCAACTTCTGTCCGATCTCTACAGCGGACAACCGCGGACGTCGAGTGCTGCCCTGCATGCAGTGCGCAACTCCCTGCGACGGGCACGCCGTGCAGCACTGTTCCGCGCGGTGGAGCAACAGTCGCGGGAGTCGTCGCTGCCACCGATGAACCCCTGAATTCGTTATTTCGTCTTTCTGCCCATCGTACGTACTGCCTGATTTGTCGCCACGTTGCAGCATGCGGCTCTGCCCGGTGCTGGAGCCGGGTTCACACACGGGATGTGCCATGGGTCAGCGACCGGGATCACTACTCGCGTGAGATGGGCGCAGCGCTACAACGTCAATCGTGGTTCGAGCGGCATGATGCCCCGGTCCTTCGGTGGGCGCCGGCGCCAGTGGTTCCAATGCAGCATTGAGGTCAACCGCCATGAATAGATTCGCACAGCTCCTTGCATCGCTTTGCCTGATCGCCTGTCATGGAATCGCGCATGCAGACCCCCTCTGGCCGATCAACCAGAAGTTGAACATCAGTCTTGGCGTGTTCTTTCTCGACACCGACACCACGGTGCGCCTCGACGGAGAAGCTGGAAGCACTGGCAGTGAGGTGAATTTCGAAAGGGACCTTGGAGTCTCCACGAGCGATCGATTTCGCATCGATGGTTACTGGCGCTTCTTCGACCGACACAAGCTGCGGTTCATGTATTTCGACAACAGTTCGAGCAACGAACGCACCATCGATCGCGACATTGAATATGGTGATACGACCTTCCCGCTCAACGCCAACGTGCGCGTCGATCTCGATGTCGAAATCATCGAACTCGCTTACGAATACTCCTTCCTGAAACGCGACACCTATGAAGTCGCCGGCACGATCGGGCTGCACAACCTGAGTATCACGGCCGGGCTGCGCGCCGACGCTTCGAGCAATGCCGGTTTGGGCGGCATTGATCTGAAGGAAACCGCCGATGGGAATGGGCCGTTGCCAGTCATTGGCCTGCGAGGCACCTGGGCACTGAACGACCAGTTCTATGTCGATGCCCAGGCGCAGTATTTCGCGATCAAGATCGACCAGTACGACGGCAGCCTGCAGGACTACAAGATCAGCTTGAACTGGCAGCCCTTCCGCAATTTCGGCGTGGGTGTGGGCTACAACACGTTCTCCACCCATGTCGACGTGGACGCTGACCGCTTCAACGGCAAGTTGCGTTTCGAGTACGACGGACCGCTTGCCTTCATCATCGGTGCATTCTGAGTCGAGACCGGGCGCGGCGGCAGCTCTATCCACCCTGGGTGCCAGTTGCCCCAACTACTGAGTGTCGCGACCCCAGCTTACCGGCAACATGCATCCGGAGCGTGACCATAACCGGAGAAGAAAGCGTGAATCGCCATTTCTGTGTCTACGCATTTGTCGCAGTGCTGCTGGTCGGAGGATGCGCGACCACGACGCAGAAATCACCCATTGACGACGCGTCCGCCAATCAGGGGCTAGTGCGGGTCGATATCAAGGGTATGGACGCGGTCTACAAGGTTCCCGAAGCGAATCTCGCGCAGTACGACAAACTGATCCTGCGGCCCATCGAGGTCGAGTTCAGCAAGAACTGGAAGCCCGAGAACGATTCCGTGCTCTACCAGATGAACAAGCCGGATCGCGAGAAGATCAAGAAGGATCTTCAGGATGCCTTCGCGGATGTCTTCAAGCAGGTACTGCAGGAAAAAGGCGGTTACCAGATCGTCACGGAACCGGCGAAGGACGTGCTCGACGTCCATGCGGCGATCGTGAATCTCTATATCAACGCGCCGGACGTCTCGATGCAGACCGCCGCTCGCGTCCGGACGTACACGACCAGCTCCGGTGAGATGACCCTGATCGCCGAGTTGCATGATTCGGTCACCGGCCAGCTGCTGAGCCGCGCGTACGACCGTCGTGAAGACATGGAGGGTGGGCAATGGACATGGACAGACTCTGTGACCAACAACGCCGATGCGCGGCGGGAGATCCGTCGCTGGGCGGAGCTGCTGAAGAAAGCGTTGGATGCCTCACGCGGCAAGACGACTTGATTGATCTTTCAACTGCCGACTGATGAATGGAAGGAGTGGTCATGAAACAAGTTCTAGTGACTCTGACCTCGCTCGCTGCCGGCGTGCTCGCCAGCGCCACCGCCAGTGCGGAAAGAGGCACCGGTTGGGAATTCGGCGCCGATGTGATTTATCAGTTGAGCCAGGACCTGGACTTCAACGGCGGCTCATCCGCTTCCCTGGACGACGACTTCGGACTGGCGATCGCCTTCGGCTACCGGATCAGCGACAAACTCGAAGTGCAGTTCGCGCTCGACTGGAACGATGTCGACTACGACGCGACATTGCAGACCGCATCGGATGGCAATCCACCCGTGCCTCTGGGCACTGTGGGGGTCAGCGGCAGCTACGAAGCCTTCACACCACGCGCGTCCCTCCACTACAACTTCATCGACGGCCCGGTAACGCCCTACGTCAAGGCAGGCATCGGTTGGGCGTTCATCGATACCAACATCCCCGACGGCCGACCGCAAAACGTGTGCTGGTGGGATCCCTGGTGGGGTTATATCTGTGGCACCGTGCAGGACACGCGGAGCATCGACGGATTCGAATATGAAGTGGGCGTCGGGGTGCGCTGGGACCTGTCCGCCGGCTATTCGCTGCGCGCCGCCTATGAGAGGCACTGGCTCGATTTGAGCGAAGCGGACGGCACCCCCGATCTGGATCAGTTCAAGATCGGTATCGTCTACAGGTACTAGAAGCATCCGCTGCTTTTTCTGCACCCTTCCCGGGTTTCGTTGCCCGGGAGAGGCAGAGCGGAGTCGATCGAATCTTTGCAGCGGCGAGGAATCACTACCTCGATCCAGGCATTCCACCCCGTCCGCCGGGTTCTCGGGATAGCCGCCACACCCGGGACATGTCAAATCGGACCCGGGGCCGACCTCTCAGCCATCAGTCGTTGCCCCGATTTAGTGCCGATTGCTCATTTTCTGAGCAAGCATGGTCCGAAAAAATCTGCACCAGTCGGGTTGCCTTTCGAAGTCGCGGGTGTATATTTCGACGCTAGTGGCTTGAGTGATCAATAGAAAAATCACCGGCACACTTAAAGTAATTCCTCAACATTTGCGCGTCCCGGCCTGTCGTTGTTTCAACGTCACAGAGGACCCGGCAAATGATCCACTCACTCCATTTTTGCCGGGAGTCAGTAGCGATGAGCAGCGCTTGGGAACATCTCTTTGCCGCAACAGCGATCCTCGCTTCGAGTGGCCCGATCAAGCAGCGCTTGATCGACGCGTACAAGACGCACCTTGCCACCATCGACCAGGACGAGCTACCCAAGGAAATCCGCGAGGAATTCTGCTCTGTGGCTGACTGCATGTCGTGTGTTCGACCACTGCGCGGCGAAACTGCCGAGCAGGCCACGGTACGGAAGATGTCCGACATGGAAGCTGGCCGAATCGCCATGAGGATAGTGAACATGCTGGGTGCCCTGGCGCGGGGTCAGATGTTCCAGCGTCCGCCGAAGCTGCGGGCAGTCAACAGCGAAGATTGAGAGCGGCGGGAGGTGTCCGACTAAGTCGGACCCACAGCTGCTGAAGTCGTGACCACAGCGGGACGTCGGATCGACCTCAGTCCATCTTGAAATCGATGACGTCCCAGCGGGCCGTGTTTTCATGGCGGGCCTGGCGGCGGATGGCATCGACGATTTCACGCTCGTTCCATTCGATGGTTTCGTCGCCCAGCGCCTCCAGCTGAACCGGTATTTTCTGTTTTACCCCGAACGATTCGAGAACCACGATGGGCTTGTTCAGGCCCTTGGCGCAGTGCACCGCGAAATCCATGATCTCGCGGTGGCTGGCGTACATGCCGGACGGCACGACCACGATTTCCGACAGGGAGATCTGCTTGCGCAACTCGTCCTTCATGGCGTCCTTGTCAGTCACGTGCAGGCCCGGATTGCTGCAGTTCTTGTAGTAGAAGTTGTGCGAGCTCTCCAGATATTCGAACACGCGGTCGTAGTCCTCGGCTGGCTGGAAAGCATGGACGACGAAGATACGAACCGGGTTCCGCTCCGAAATACCGTTCAAGTGTCACCCCTGCACCCGCGAGACCGAGAAACGCGGCTGAATCTTAATCGAGAATGTGGTTGGGCAGCAGCCTTGAGTCCAGCGATTGCGGGTCTGGCGGACAGCTTATTACCTTGGGCCTGCTATAGAATGCGGCGCTGCGATTCCGCCGCGCCTCCGTGCCACCCTGCCGCCCCACATGCGCTTCGTCCTGTACAACATCCGGTACGCAACTGGCACTGGTCCGGCATTCCATCTGCCCATTCCCGGCGCCGGTTATCTGCGCAGCAATTCGCGGGTACTCGAACAGCTCACCGCGTACCTGAAGTCCCTCGATCCCGACCTCGTGGGTCTGATCGAAGTCGATACAGGTTCCATCCGTTCGGGCCTGGTGAATCAGGCCACGCAGATCGCCAATGCCCTGGGTCATTACTCGATGTACCAGTGCAAGTACGGCGCGGCGTCCTTCAACCAGTTCCTGCCAATCGTACGCAAGCAGGGGAATGCATTCCTGGCTGCGCCTCGCGTCGAAGGCGAGCGGTTCCACTATTTCGAAACCGGGATCAAGCGGCTGATCATCGAGCTGGAACTGGAGGATTGCGCCATCTTCCTGGTGCACCTGTCACTCAAGTTCCGGCATCGCCACGACCAGCTGCGACATCTGCATGAACTGGTGAAACGCGCGACCAAGCCGGTCATCGTGGCGGGTGACTTCAATACGTTCTGGGGCGATCACGAGATCTACCTGTTCATGGAGGCATCGGGACTCAAGAGTGCCAACCGCACCGGCATGCCCTCCTATCCCAGCCGCAATCCCCGCAAGGAACTGGATTTCGTGCTGTATTCGAACGGTATCGAGATCACCTATTTCGACGTCCCGGATGTCCGCTTTTCCGATCACCGGCCGTTGATCTGTGATTTCCAGGTGCGCCGCCCAGGCGCCTGAGCGCCAGACTCCACTTTGCAGTGAGGACGCCATGCCGGATACCGCCAACTGGACTTTGACCACCGATGAATCGGGTGTCGCCTGGCTCGCCATCGACAAAGCCGGCGCCTCGGCCAACAGCCTGTCGCGCGCTGTCATGGAAGAGTTGAATGCGCACCTCGACGCTCTGCATGCCTCGCGACCCCGGGCCCTGATCATCACGTCAGCCAAGAAAGGCGGTTTCGTTGCCGGGGCCGACATCAAGGAATTCATCGGCATCCAGTCGCCGGATGAGGCCTACGCGATGATCCGACAGGGCCAGCAGGTGCTGGACCGTCTGGAATCGCTGCCCTGTGCCACCGTGGCGGCGATCAATGGCTTTGCGCTCGGCGGCGGGCTTGAACTCGCACTGGCCTGCAAATTCCGGGTCGTTGCAGACGATCCGTCGATCACGCTCGGATTTCCGGAAGTGATGCTGGGCGTTCATCCCGGGCTGGGCGGCACCGTCCGCGCCGTTCGCCTCGCCGGACCGATCGCTGCAATGGATCTGATGCTCACGGGGCGCACGCTGCGGCCGCAGAAGGCGCTGCAAATGGGGCTCGTGGATCGAATTGCACCACCGGCGCAGTTGAATCAGATCGCCAGAGAAATCGCACTAGATCCTCCTCCGCAACGCGGCGCGAGCCTGAAAAACCGGCTGCTGAATCTCGCGCCGCTCCGGCCGATTCTGGCGGGTCAGATGCGAGCGCAGGTAGCGAAGCGCGTGCGGCCAGAACATTACCCGGCGCCCTATGCGCTCATCGACCTGTGGCAGGAACACGGCGGCAAAGGTCCGCAGGCCTACGAGGCTGAAGCGCGCTCCATGGGGCAGCTTCTGTGTACCCCGGCCTCGCGCAATCTCGTCCGCGTGTTCTTTCTGCAGGAGCGGCTCAAATCCGCCGGCAAGTCAGGCGCAGAACCGGCGAAGCATGTTCATGTCGTCGGTGCAGGTGTGATGGGCGGCGATATCGCCGCGTGGTGTGCCGCACGCGGCATGACGGTCACTCTGCAGGACCGCGAACTGAAATACATCACACCGGCGCTCGAGCGCGCCAAGGCATTTTTCGACAAGCGCTATCCGGACGCGACCAGGAGCGCGCAGACGTTTGCACGACTGAAGGGCGATGTCGAAGGCGCAGGCGTACCCGATGCGGACGTCGTCATCGAGGCCATCTTCGAGAACCTCGAGGCGAAGCAAGAACTCTATGCCCGCCTCGAGCCTCGCATGAAGCCTGCCGCGGTGCTCGCGACCAATACCTCGAGCATCGTGCTCGAACAGCTGTCGGCCAAACTGGCGAATCCGTCGCGCCTGATCGGTCTGCACTTCTTCAATCCCGTCGCACGCATGCCGCTGGTCGAAGTGATTCGCGCGCAGACGAGCGATACGAGCGTGGTGCAACGCGGCTCCGCGTTCGCCCATCAGATCGACAAGCTTGCGATCACGTGCATGAGTTCGCCGGGTTTTCTCGTGAACCGCGTGCTGATGCCTTATCTCAGCGAAGCCATTCGGGCAGCAGAGGAAGGCATTCCGCTCGCGTTGATCGATCGCGCTGCGGAAGACTTCGGCATGCCGCTGGGGCCCATCGAACTCGCCGACGTCGTGGGCCTGGATGTCGTGATGAGCGTGGGCAAGGTGTTTTTCCAGTCCGGGCAGATGACGGCGCCCGCGGTGCTGCAGACGCGCTTCGATCAGAAGCAGTTCGGCAAGAAAACGGGCGAAGGTTTTTACAAATGGCAGAACGACAAGCCGCAGAAGCCCGACGCGTCAGGCCAGCAGGCGCCGGCGGATCTTCAGGATCGTCTGCTGCTGTCGCTGGTCAATGAAGCGGTCGCGGTATTGCGCGAGAAGGTCGTGGACGATGCCGACCTCGTCGATGCGGGCGTGATCTTCGGCGCCGGCTTCGCCCCGTTCCGGGGCGGTCCGCTGCAATACGCGCGCGAGCGCGGCGTCGATGCGGTCGTGACGCGACTCAAGCAATTGCAGCAAGCGCACGGCGAGCGTTTCGCACCCGATCCCGGCTGGGATGCCGTCCGGTAGCCGCGGTGACGCGCGCTACGAAACCGTCGGAATTCCGGTGAAAAACACTGTGTTACCATGCTTTCGCCCGTGCAACCACGGCGCACCTTCCCGGTCGATGCAGGTATTGAAGTAAGCCGATGGAGAGCAAAACGCTCGAACTGAGTCTGTTGCGATCGTTCTCACCGCTCGATGGCCTGAAGACCGAGAACCTGCATTCCCTGTCGCGTAAAGCCGCGCTACGCGAACTGCCGGCCGGCCGGATGCTATTCAAGGAAGGCGACTCGGATAAGCGCACCTTCTATCTCGTGAGCGGCGTCCTCGAGCTGATGCAGAACGGCCGCACGGTGCTCATGTTGCGCGGCGGTTCACCCGAGGCCCGCAATCCGATTGCTCCGCAGCTCCCGCGTCGCTACGGCGCGCGCGTGGTTTCCGACCGCATCGAGTATCTGGCCATCGACAGCGACATGCTCGATGTCATGCTGACCTGGGACCAGACGGGTAGCTACGAGGTCGGCGAACTCAAGCATGAGGAGAATCAGCCGGCCTCAGACGACTGGATGACTACTCTGCTGCAGACGAAGGCGTTGCACCGGATTCCGCCCGCGAACATCCAGGCGATTTTCATGCGCCTGCAGCGCATGGATTACAAGGCCGGCGAAACAGTCATCCGCCAGGGCGATGAAGGCGATTACTTCTATGTGATCGTGAAGGGCACGTGCGCCGTGGTTCGCGAGACTCCGCTCAACAAAGCGGGAATCAAGCTTGCCGAACTGAACATGGGCGATACCTTCGGCGAGGAGGCCCTGATCTCCGACGCCAAGCGCAACGCAAGCGTCAGCATGATCACCGACGGCACACTCATGCGACTCGGCAAGGAAGACTTTCGTACGCTGCTGAATGAACCGATGCTGCAATGGGTCGATCTGGAGCAAGGCAAGGCCCTGGTGGACCGCGGCGCCAAGTGGCTCGACGTGCGCCTGCCAAGCGAGTACGAGAACTATCACATGGAGGGTGCGATCAACCTGCCGCTGTATTTCATTCGCCTGAAGCTGAAATCGCTGGATCGCGATACGCACTACGTCGTGTGCTGCGACACGGGTCGGCGCAGTTCGGCGGGCGCCTATATTCTTTCGGAGCGGGGATTCCACGCCTCCGTGCTTCGAGGCGGACTGCAGGCGGCGGACGTCGCCAGGAAGTAGAGGTAGAAGTAGGGGCGTCGTTACATCGTGTGCGTCGGCTTATCGCCGCCGAGCGCGCCAGCCAGGTAGCTTTCGATCTTGCGCTGCGTATTGCCGCGATCCTGATCGCTGAACTGCACGCCGATGCCCGCCGTGCGCTTGCCCTGCGCGCCTTTCGGCGTCATCCAGATGACGCGGCCGGCGACCGGAAGCTTTTCGTCTTCGCCCATCAGGTTCAGCAACATGAAGACCTCGTCGCCGAGTCGATAGTTGCTGTTCGTCGGAATGAACAGGCCGCCGTTTTTCACGAACGGCATGTAAGCCAGGTACAAGGCGCTCTTGTCCTTGATCGTCAGGGTCAATAACCCTGGCTTGCTCGTGGGCTGCCGCATCACCATCCGGTCACTTCCTCAGTTCCTGGGGGGGCGGTCCGATGACCTGCAGCACCGCTATCAGGAGTGATTCCATAGCCAGTTCGCGCTGCAGGGCCGTGCGGGCCAACTGCGCCTTGAGAGCGCGAATCTGGTCCACTACCCCGTAAATTGCACTTATGTTCAACGTGGCAGGCAGACTTGGCAAGTGCGCCGATCTCGCAGGGAACGTGAACAGATCGGCAGTTCCACCAATTCCCATGCGGGCGACCGAAGTCAGCCACAGATCCAGCCAGGTCAGGCGGTTCGGCAGCTCCGGCAGTTCGTTCTTCTTGGTCCACTCGGCTGCGACGTGCGTCACATCGACCCGGCCCGCAACGAGTGCCCCGAGAGCCCCCTGCATGTCCGAATCCAGCGAGGAAAAACGCCCGTCAGCGAATTCGCGGGCGCGCAGCGGCGCGTTGCCGGTGAATTCGATCAGCGCCGGATCCGCTGCGGCGCCGGTTTCGGTCTGCAGCCATTGCAGCGTTTCTGCGGCACTGGGACTGCTCAATGTGATCTTCTGGCAACGACTGCGAACCGTTGGCAACAGCGACGATGGCCGCGACGTGATCAGGATCAGCAGGCTGTTCGACGTCGGCTCCTCCAGAGTCTTGAGAAGTCCATTGGCTGCCGCGACCGTCATCTGATGTGCCGGATCGACGATGGATATCTTGTAGCCCTGCCGATAGCTGGTCTTGGTGAGGCGCGTCGTGGCATCGCGAATCTGATCGACGGAGATGAGTTGCTTGTCTTCTTCGGGGCGCACCCAGAAATAGTCAGGGTGCGTGCCAGCCGCGATCAGCAGGCAGCTCGCGCACTTGCCGCAGCGTTGCAAAGTCTCCGTCGACGTTTCGCAGAGCACGGCCGCAGCCAGCCACGAGGCCAGTTCGCGCTTGCCGAGTCCTTCCGCGCCCTGCAACAGGATCGCGTGCGGCAGACGACCCGCAGCCCACGCGCCTTTCATCTGTTCGATGACGCTCTCGTGCCAGGGATAAAGCCGTGGTAACGGCGGTGGTATGAATGTGTTTTCAGCCATGACACCGACTCTCGATCGCCGAACGGATCGCCATCGCGACCGCGTCTCGGTCGGCAGCGGCATCGATCACGGCAAAACGTTCAGGTTCCTGTCTCGCGCGCTCTAGATACGTGTCACGCACGCGTTCGAAGAAGGCGCGCTGCTCGCGCTCGAATCGATCCACCGTGCCGGTTGCAGCGTTGCGGTTCTGCGCACGCGCGGACGTCAGGTCCAGCGGAGCATCGAGTAACAGCGTCAGATCAGGTCGCAGATCGCCCTGGACCAGTCGTTCCAGCACTGCAATTTGCGCCTTATCCATGCCGCGGCCGCCGCCCTGGTAGGCATAGGTCGCATCGGTGAAGCGATCGCAGATCACCCACGTACCTTTCTCCAGCGCCGGCCGGATGACATTGTCGAGATGACTGGAACGTGCGGCAAAGACCAGCAGCAACTCACACAGGGGCGGCATGGGTTCGCTCGTGTTCTCGAGCAGCAACTCGCGTATGCGTTCGGCTCGCGGCGTGCCCCCGGGTTCGCGTGTGAACAGGACATCGCGACCAGTCTGTGCAAGCCACTCGCGCAGCGCGGTGAGTTGCGTCGATTTGCCGACACCCTCTCCGCCTTCGATCGTGATGAATTTAGCGCGGGTCATTTCGACGTTTTCTGTTGACGCAATCGGCGCAGGTATCGTTGCACGGCAGCGTTGTGCTCGGCCAGCGTCGCGGAAAAGTAATGGCTGCCGTCGCCCTTCCCTGTCGCCACGAAAAACAGTGCGTCCGTCTTTTCGGGTTGCACGGCGGCGCGCAATGATGCGCTGCCAGGCAGCGCGATCGGAGTCGGCGGCAGACCGGAGCGCGTGTACGTGTTGTACGGCGTGTCGCGCAACAGATCAGCGCGACGAATGTTGCCGTCGTAGTTCTCGATGCCGTAAATGACCGTCGGATCCGTCTGCAGGCGCATGCCACGCTTGAGCCGCTCGATGAAGACGCCGCCGATCTTCGCGCGCTCGCTGTCGAGCGCTGTTTCCTTCTCGATGATCGACGCAAGAATCAGCGCCTCGTACTTGGTGGCGAGCGGCAGATCCTTCGCTCGATTCTGCCAGGCTGCATCCAGTTCCGACTGCATGCGCTTGTAGGCCATTCCGAGCAGCTCCAGATCGGACGTGCCGCGTGCAAAGCGATAGGTATCCGGAAAAAACTGCCCTTCCGGATGAACGCCCGGTGCGCCGAGACTGCCCATGATGTCTTCCGACGATTTGCCGGTGAGCGTCTGTCCGATGGACTCATCGGCGGCAATGAGCCGGCGAATGTCAGCCACCCGTGAGCCTTCGATGAACGTCAGGCCGTGCAGAATGACTGCGCCAGAGCTCAACGTCTCCAGCAGGCTGCGGGGCGTCTGTCCCGGTGCCAATGCATACTCACCCGCCTTGAGGTCACCTTCGCGCTTCTTGAGTCGGGCCCACGCGATCCAGACCTGCGGATGATCCAGCCAGCCACGACGATTCAATGCGGTCGCGATAGCTCGCAGTGACGCACCCCGCTCCACTTCGAAGACCGAGGGTTCGCTGAGTCCCGCAATGGGTGTGTGCAGCCAGACGCTGGCTCGCCACGCGGCGAAACCTGCGGCAGCCGCCGCCAGGACGAACAATACGAAGACGATTCGCAGCAGGCGGCGCATCAGAGCTTCAGCGCCTGCGACAACCGACTGGACATCGGAAATGTCTGCCAGCGTCGTTCCTGCAGTTCAGCGACGGGACGAATCCCGCGTACGGCATTGGTCAGGAACACTTCGTTCGCCTCTTCGAGATCGTGCGGCCAGAGCGGCTCTTCGGTGCATGGGATTCCAAGCTCCGCGGCGACCCGCAGCACCTGGGATCGCATCACGCCACGAACACCGCTGAAGCGAAGATCGGGCGTCTGCAGCGCACCGTTGCGCACGATGAACACGTTGCTGGCAGTTGCGCTTACCAGTTCGCCTTCGGTGTCGCACACCAGCCCCTCATCGATGCCGGGGTCATGCCATTCGTTCTGCGCCATCACCTGCTCCAGGCGGTTCAAATGTTTCATGCCCGCCAGCGCGGCATTGCGGCTGAGTCGCATCTCGCACCAGCGCAACGTCAGTCCGCTGGATTCTCCCGTTGCCGGGAGAGGATGCACGCTCAGTATGCGATTGACCGGCGCCCCGGGGCTCGGTCGATAGCCGCGGCCGCCGGGGCCACGTGTGATCACGATCTTCAGAACACCATCACCGCAGGAGGCGCTCAGGTTCGCGATGTCCGCCTCCAGTGCCGACGGGACTTCGATACCCAGGCGTTCAGCGCCGGAGCGCAGACGCTGCAGATGGGTATCGAGAAAGCGGATGCTGCCGGCACGCAGCAGCGTTGTTTCAAACAGGCCGTCGCCATAGTTGAAACCGCGATCGTCGATCGATACAGCGCGACTCGGGTCGGTGATCGCCACACCGTTGTGCAAGGCCGCCCGGATCATGGCACGGCACCAGTCAGCGCTCGCAGCACGCCGCGCGCCTTCGCGCGTGTCTCCTCCAGCTCGCGTTCCGGAATCGAATCGGCAACGATCCCCGCGCCGGCACGCAGCGAAACGCTGTCGCCTCGCACTTCCAGCGAGCGAATGAGGATGTTGAAATCCATGCTGCCGTCGCGGTTCAGATAGCCGAGGGACCCAGTGTAAGCGCCGCGCGGCGCGCCTTCGAGTTCCGCAATGATCTCCATGCAGCGAACCTTCGGACACCCGGTGATCGTGCCGCCGGGAAAGACCGCGGCGAGCACCTGCCCTGGCGTCACGTCGGCACGCAACCGGCCGCGCACGTTGGAGACGATGTGATGCACATGTGCATAGGACTCGATGGTCATGAACTCATCGACATGGACGCTGCCGGCTTCACAGATCCTGCCCAGATCATTGCGCTCGAGATCGATCAGCATGACGTGTTCTGCGCGCTCCTTGGGATGCGCGTGAAGTTCCTTCGCAAGGTATTCGTCGGAATGCACGTCGCTACCGCGCGGCCGGGTGCCAGCGATCGGGCGTGTCTGGACAACGTGATCTCGGACCGACACGAGCCGTTCCGGCGATGAACTCACGATGGCGATGCCATCGAGAACGGCCAGTGCGCAGAACGGACCTGGGTTGGTATGCCGCAAACGCTGGTACAGATGCAGTGGCTGCACTCCCCGACGCAGAGACGCCTGCCAGCCCCGCGAGAGGTTCGCCTGATACACATCCCCGGCGCCGACGTACTCGAGCGCTCGTGTCACTGCATCGAGATAGCGTTGCGGGGGATCTTCGACGATGTCGCTTTCGAGCAGTGGCTGCGGTGTCGGCGCAGATCGAGGAGCCGCAGCCAGATCCATTTCGATCAGGTCGACGTTTGCTGCGTAACCCGGCTCGGCGACGATCCAGCCGCGATCGGTACCGCGTTGGTGAATGACGGCCAGCGGGATTCGCACGGCCTGCGCCACCAGGCCTGCCGATGCCGGTAATCTCAGGCGCGGCTCGATCTGCGCAGCCAGTTCGTAACCGAGGTACACCAGCCAGCCGCCGCGAAACGGCAGTGAGGAGTCATCGGACGCGGTGCGTTCGCGACTCCACCAGCGATCGAGTGCATCGAGGAACGACGCGGAGGATTCGATCCCTGCAGGCCCCGACAGGAGCAGGTCACTGTGAAGCGTGAGTCGCTCCCCCGGGTATGCAAACAGGACGTCGAAGCGGCCGAGCGGCTCGCCGGCCGCTGCGCTTTCGAAAAAGGCCGGATAACGCTCCGGGTTAGCCGCGTGCAGTCCGAGCAAGGTGGTCGGCGAGACCGTGACAGGTCGAACCGCCGACGCGGGACTCATGGCCTTTGCAATCAGATCTTGCGGAAGATCAGGCTTCCGTTGGTGCCGCCGAAGCCGAACGAGTTCGACAGGGCTACGTCGATCGACATCGGGCGCGCCGTTTTCGGCACGTAATCCAGGTCGCATCCTTCACCAGGATTGTCGAGATTGATCGTCGGTGGCGCGACCTGATCGCGAATCGCGAGCACGGAGAAGATGGCTTCCACGGCGCCCGCTGCGCCGAGCAGATGCCCGGTCATCGACTTGGTGGAGCTCACCGCGACCTTCGATGCGTGATCGCCAAAGCAGCGCTTCATCGCCAGCGTTTCGGCGCGATCGCCGAGATCCGTCGATGTCGCATGGGCGTTGATGTACTGAACATCGGCCGGGTTCAATTTCGCATCGCGCAGTGCGTTTGCCATCGCAAGACGTGCGCCCTCGCCGTCTTCGGGCGGTGCGGTGATGTGATGAGCATCGCCGCTCATGCCGAAGCCGACGAGTTCGGCATAGATATGCGCGCCGCGCGCCTTGGCATGTTCATATTCCTCGAGCGTCAACGCACCGGCGCCGTCGGACAGCACGAAGCCGTCACGGTCGCGATCCCACGGGCGGCTGGCCGCCTGCGGATCGTCATTGCGGGTCGAAAGCGCGCGCGCCTGGCAGAAACTGCCGAGGCCCAGCGGCGTGGTTGCCATCTCGCCGGCGCCGGCGATCATGACGTCCGCGTCACCGTACTGGATCAGACGTGCAGCGAGACCGATTGCGTGTGTCGATGTCGTACACGCAGTGACCGTGGCGATGTTGGGCCCGGTCAGTTTCAACTGGATCGATACGTGGCCGGAGATCATGTTGATGATGCTGCCGGGCACGAAGAACGGGGAAATCTTCTTGGGGCTGTGCGTCTCGACCCACTTCTCGTAGTTTTCTTCGATCGTGTGCAGGCCACCGATGCCCGCACCCATTGCCACGCCGATGCGCGGAGAATTCTCCGGCGTGACGCTCAGTCCCGAGTCCTTGAATGCGTCGATGGCTGCGGCAAAGCCGTAGTGCATGAACGGATCCATGCGCCGCAGTTCCTTCGCGGGCAGGTATTTCTCTGCATCGAAGCCGGCAACCGGCCCATGGAAGCGGACGGGAAAAGCACTGACATCGAACGTCTTGATCGGAGCGATGCCGCTCACGCCTCCGAGTACGTTCTTCCAGGCCTCCTCGACAGTGCTGCCGACGGGCGAAATGATGCCAAGACCGGTGATGACGACGCGTCGCTTGGACAAGCGCTTACCTCGATGATCGGCTATGCAGGAAGGAAATCGATCGGCCGGTCCGCCTTCCATAGCAGATCGATCCGGAAACCCGAAACGGTGCGCGGCGTTGATGGCCGCGCACCTGAAGGTTCAGGCCTGTGCGCGGCGTTCGGTGATGTAATCGATCGCCTGCTGCACGGTGGTGATCTTCTCGGCGTCTTCGTCCGGAATCTCGGTTTCGAACTCTTCTTCCAGCGCCATCACCAGCTCGACGGTGTCGAGTGAATCGGCGCCCAGATCGTCCACGAAGGAAGCGTCGTTGGTGACTTCTTCCTCTTTGACGCCCAACTGTTCGGCGACGATGGCTTTGACTTGCTGTTCGATACTGCTCATTGCTGTACGAGTCCTCTGTGAGACTGCTTGAAACCCTTCGAGACCGACCCTTTTATTATGGGGAGGGTCGTACGGGGGGCGTATTCTAAGTTAAGTGACTGAAGCGGCCAACATTTCCTGAAGGGACCGCATAACAACGACTTGACAACCTCAAACCATGTACATGCCGCCATTCACGTGCAGCGTTTCCCCGGTGATGTAACTCGCCTGGGGAGACGCCAGGAACGCGACGGCATGGGCTATGTCTTCAGGGGCGCCAAGACGACCGAGTGCAACCTGTGTTGCGAGTTGTTGTTGCTGTTCCGCCGCAAGTTGCGCCGTCATGTCCGTGGCGATGAACCCGGGTGCGACGACGTTCACGGTGATGTTGCGCGAACCCACTTCGCGAGCCAGCGATTTACTGAAACCAATGATACCGGCCTTGGCCGCCGAGTAGTTGGTCTGGCCGGCATTGCCCATGACCCCGACCACCGACGCGATGCTGATGATGCGGCCGCGACGGGCCTTCATCATACCGCGCAGCACGGCCTTCGAGAGACGATAAACCGAACCGAGGTTCGTATTCATGATCTCGTCCCATTCGTCGGGCTTCATGCGCAACAACAGATTGTCGCGAGTGATGCCGGCATTGTTGACCAGCACCGTGATCGAACCTTCCTTCGCATCGACTTCTTTCAGCAATGCATCGACTGAATCCTGCTGCGAGACGTCCAGCACCAGCCCGCGACCCTTGAAGCCGCCGTCGCTGAGCCACTGAGTGATCCCCTGCGCGCCGCTCTCGCTGGTCGCAGTGCCGATGACCGTCGCGCCGCGCTGCGCGAGTTCCTGTGCGATCGCCTTGCCGATGCCGCGTGACGCGCCGGTAACGAGCACGACGTCGTCGTTCATGGAAGCAGTAGTCATGCGTTCTCCCGGCATGCCTGCAGGGCGGTCTGCAATGATTCGGTATCTTCGATCGCAAGCATGGTGATTTCCTTGCTCTTTTCTATGCGGCGATTGAGGCCGGTCAACACGCGGCCTGGGCCGCATTCCACGATCACGCGCGCACCGCTGCCGACCATCGCCTGGATGGTCTGCGTCCAACGCACGGGTTTGACGAGTTGCTGAACCAGCGCCGCGCGGATGGCGTCGGCATCGCCGTGCTTGCGCACATCGACGGTATAGATGTCGCGCACCTGCGGTGCGTCGAAGCGCGTCTCCTGGAGGCGCTGCGCGAGCTTGTCCGCGGCCGGCGCCATCATCGCACTATGCGATGGCACGCTCACCGGCAACTTGATCGCGCGCTTGGCGCCACGCGACTTGAGCAGCTCGATCGCGCGATCGACTGCCGCCGCAGCGCCCGCAATGACGATCTGTCCTGGCGAATTGAAGTTGGCGGCCTGCACGATCTCGCCTTGCGCGGCTTCCGCGCAGGCAGCTTCGACATCGGCATCTTCAGAGCCAAGGATGGCGGCCATGGCGCCTTGACCTGCCGGCACGGCTGCCTGCATGGCCTGACCGCGGAATTGCACCAGTGCTGCCGCCGTTTTGAAGTCGAGAGCTCCTGAGGCGACCAGCGCGGAGTATTCACCGAGGCTGTGCCCGGCCATTGCAGCTGGCAGATCGCCGCCGTGCTTGCGCCAGACGCGCCAGGTGGCGACGCCAGCGGCCAGCATGGCTGGCTGGGTGCGTTCGGTAGCTCCGAGCAGCTCTTCGGGCCCTGCCTGGCAGAGCTGCCACAGATCGTAGCCGAGCACGTCGGACGCTTCGGCAAATGTCTCCTGCACGAGCGGCTCGGCAGCAGCGAGTGCGCTCAACATGCCAATGGATTGCGATCCCTGGCCTGGAAACACGAACGCAAACGACATCTATTGATCCTGACTGAAAAAACGGCGCGCGATTATAGCGATCAGCGTCGAAGTGACCAGCGTTGTGAATACAGGCAGATGCCGAATGCTGCGATCGCGCCACCGATGGCGCCGAACAGATGGGCATCGACGATCACCGGCATGTCGCCGGAAAGAGGCAGCGCCCCCTGCCATTGTTCCCAGACCAGCTTGCCGATCACTACAGCCGTCAACGCCAGGGCGAGAGGCTTGGTTTCGTGCCACCACCACGCGACCGCACCGGCCGCGAGCGCCCCATGGAGCACACCCGAAAGACCCACATACCACTGCAGGTGTGGCTCAAAAAGAACAAAACCGGCATCGATACTGATAATGCTGGCCAGTAGCACGATCAGCCATTGCCTGAGAGTGAAATCCCGCGGGAACAGCGCCGCAATCAGGCCGAGTCCGGCCAGATTCAATGAAAGGTGCGCAGGATTGCCGTGGACCAGATGCCCCGTGAGCAGGCGCCAATAGTCGCCAGCGAACACGGCCGCGCGCTCATATCGCATTGCAAGACGCGCGGCCTCGCCCCCCATCGCCAGCAGAACCGATATGCCGCAGAAAAGTCCAAGCAGCCAGAGTCCCTGCGTTCGACTGATAGAAGTTGCGGGCTGTAACCTGTCTGGACGGCCCTCACTCAATGCTTTCATATTGCTTTGTTATCATCCGGCGCGTTCTTGCGGGGCTATATATCGATACGCTCATACGCGCCCCTGCCTCAATGCCTACAAGGATTGCATGACATGCCTGTTTCACTTGCCTACCGCCGGACCCGATTGGCTTCCATGCGTCTGCCGAAGGGTTTCACGCTGATCGAAATCATGGTCGTGGTCGTCATCCTGGGCATTCTCGCCGCCCTGGTGGCCCCCAACGTCATTCGCCGGATCGATGATGCGCAGATAGCGAAGGCCAAGCAGGACATACGCTCCTACGAGACCGCCCTGAATCTTTTCCGCATGGACAATTTCAAGTATCCGACCACCGATCAGGGACTCGGCGCGCTGGTCGCAAAGCCAGGAGATACCTCCATCCGCAACTGGCGCGAGGGCGGTTATATCAGCGGACTGCGCAAGGATCCCTGGGGCAACGACTATCGTTATCAGAGCCCCGGCTCCCACGGCGAGTACGACATCTTCACGCTGGGCGCTGACAACGCCGAAGGCGGCGAAGGGATCAACGCCGACATCGGTAACTGGAATATAGAGTAAGAGCTGCGCCGGGCCTCCGGTGTTACTCACCGGTCCCTTCACGGCCACGTATGCCAGGCACGCACCGGCCCATGCATCTGCCCACCCGCCGCCACTTTCGACGTGGCGTCACGGGATTCACGTTGCTGGAAATTCTGGTCGTCATGATCATCATCGGGGTCATCGTTTCGGCGGCGACGTTGTCGATGGGCGTGCTGGGTCGCGACCGCGAATCCGAGGACCAGATGCAGCGCATCTGGGCAGTTCTCAAGCAGGCCCGCGAAGAGACCGAATTGCAGGGGCTCGATCTGGGCATGTTCGTGTGGGCCACCGGGTACGAGTTCCTGCGTTACGACGGTCGCGAGAAACGCTGGCTGCCCATCGAAGACGACCGATTGTTCGCGCCGCGCGCCCTGCCCGAAGGGTTGCGGTTTCGCATGTGGGTCGAATCGCGCGAGATCGTGCTGAAACCCGGTCCGGTCGATCGTTCCGACAAGGTGCAGGACGCGAAGTGGCTGCCGCAGGTCTTCATTCTCTCCAGCGGCGACATCATGCCGTTTGATCTGGCGCTGGAGCGCGATTCGCAACCGGCGATCTGGCGCGTGCTGTCGCAACCGGATACTGACCTGCGCCTCGAGCGGCGCACCGGCACCGAACCCTGGTCGCTGGTGGCGCAGACGAAACCGCCCACGGACAAGGAAAAGGACGCGCGCAATGCGAAGCAGACCAAGCGTTAGTCCTCCTCGCGATAGCACGCGTGGCTTCACGCTGATCGAAGTGCTCGCCGCGCTCGTGATCGTTTCGCTCGGCATGCTCGCGGCGATCCAGGCCATCAGCGAGACTGCCCGCAACAGCACCTACGTGCGCGATAAAACCATCGCTCACTGGGTAGCCATGAATCAGCTGACGCTGACCCGGCTGGCGCCCAACGCACCGAAGATCGACAAGACCTCCGATGAAGTGGAGATGGGCGACCGAACCTGGCGCTGGACCATGGAAGTCACGCAAAGCCCGTTGGACAGCGTGCGTCGCATCGACATCAGCGTCCGCCCGGAGGACGCCGACGAGAAATCGTCGCTGGCCTCGGTAACCGGCTTCTACGGCACGGCCATCGCGCAGCCTGGCACGACGGTCGTGATGTGGCAGGTGTCCGCCAATGAGCAGCAGGGCGGCGGTCCCGACGATGGCGACGGCGGCAAGAAAGACGATGACAAGGGTGACGAACCGCCGCCGGGCGACTCGCCGCAACCGGATCCGGACGACGAGCCCGTCGATCCGCCCATCGAACCGCAGCCGGAGGAAACGCAATGATCCGGCCGTGCGGAGAAAAGTGCCCGGCGCTCGTTGCTGACGACGTTCTGACTGGATGCGGTCGTGGTTTGCGCAGGAGCGCTGCCGCGCAAGGTTACGGTGGGAGCGGTGACT
>NZ_DATDJO010000022.1:0-240055 GCF_036520495.1 Povalibacter sp.
CCCCCACCGCCGCGTTGTACACAGTCGGCCAAGCGGCACTGTACTGGGAGCGTCGACGCGATTCTGCGGCTACGTCTTGCACCCGCGCTTCCCGTAAGCTGCGCACCCCTGATGGCGTTTCGGTTCGAGACGTCACGACGAGTGAGCATCTCCATGACCTGGACCCTTTCGCAGCGCGCACAGAAACTCACCAGTTCGGCCATCCGTGAAATTCTGAAGGTAACCGAGCGGCCGGAGGTGATCTCCTTTGCAGGTGGCCTGCCGTCTGCCGCCACGTTTCCGGTCGAACACATTCGCAAGGCCTGCGACTCGATCCTGACCACCGCACCTTCTCCAGCGCTGCAGTACGGACCCACGGAAGGCTACAAGCCGCTGCGTGAATGGGTCGTGCAACGTCACAGCCGCGAAGGCGCGCCCATCGACATCGATCAGGTGCTCATCACGACAGGCTCACAGCAGGCGCTCGATCTGCTTGGCAAGGTACTCATCGATGTCGACAGCCGTGTGCTGGTCGAGACGCCCACCTACCTCGGTGCATTGCAGTCCTTCTCACTGTCGGAGCCGGAATTCGTGTCCGTGCCTTCGGACGATCAGGGGCCGATCATCGCCGCAATGACTCGCGATCTCACCGACGGCGGACGTTTCATGTACTGCCTGCCCAACTTCCAGAACCCGACCGGTCGTCGTATGCCTGTCCAGCGGCGCAAGGAATTGATCGACGTCGCAGCGAAGGCCGGACTGCCGCTGGTCGAGGACGATCCCTACGGCTCGCTGTCATACCGCGGTGAACAGTTGCCGAGCCTCTGGTCGATGAATCCAGGCGGCGTGGTGCACATGGGATCGTTCTCCAAGGTGTTCGCACCGGGCCTGCGGGTGGGGTACGTCATTGCGCCGGAGAAACTGGCGCTGAAACTGGTGCAGGCCAAGCAGGCTGCGGACCTGCACACGCCGAGCTTCACTCAACGCATCGTGCACGAAGTCATCAAGGACGGTTTTCTCGACGACCACATTCCGCAGATCCGCCAGCTGTACGCCAGTCAGTGCCGGGCGATGCTGGATGCGCTTCAACAGCACTTCCCCAAAGGCTGCTCCTGGAATGAACCCGAAGGCGGCATGTTCATCTGGGTACGACTGCCGCAGCACATCGACACCATGCAGTTGCTGGACAAGGCCATCGCCGAGGAAAAAATCGCCTTCGTCCCCGGCGCGCCCTTCTTTGCCAACGATCCGCAGCACAACACCATGCGACTGTCGTTCGTCACAGTCCCGAAGGAGAAGATCGAGGACGGTATCGCGCGACTCGGCAAACTGATCGCGCGCGAGTGCGCGCAGTGACGGAGACTCGCATGTCCAGCGTCGTATCTCCCCGCGATATCGCAGCCACTCTCACCGAGTTATGGTCGCCGCGCGTCGTCGCGGAACTGGATGATTCCTTCATCAAGGTGGCGAAGGTACGCGGCACCTTCACGTGGCACAGCCATGACGATGAGGACGAATTGTTCTACGTCCTCAAAGGCTCACTGCGTATCGAGATGCAAGATCGAACGGTCGTACTGAACGAAGGCGATACGTTCGTCGTGCCCAAGGGCGTACGCCACAACCCGATCGCCGACGAGGAATGCCACGTCATGCTGATCGAGCGCAAGACGACGGCACACACCGGAAAGGAAGTTACCCCGCAGACGCGCAGCATTGCGGAGCAGCTGCGACCGGTTTAGGTGCGACCGCGTTTCTCTCGCCAGATGCCGTCTGCCCAGACGGCGTTGAGTACTGACAGCAGGCCATGAACGCCCCCAGCTCACCGCCCGCCAGCCCTTGGCGCGGTTTGTCCTTCGCCGTTGCCACTTCCTTGTGGCCGGTTTATGTTGCTGCGACGGCAAGTTACAGGGAAGATCAGCAATGATGTCGCGAATGATTAGGCAGATTCCGCCTAAACCAATATTCCGGATTCCGTCTAATTAACTGTTGGGCCTGATGTGTCAATGACGAGATTTCCAGTCGACGGTCCGCTCACGGCGGAGGCCGAGCGCGAGCTGCAACGGCTTTGGCAGAGTACCTGGCGAGAGTTGCTCGAACTGCCTGCGCATTCGCAATTGGATCTGGACGATGGCGGCAAACGCGGCACCATCTCCATATATAGAGATTTGCTGCCGCAAGAGCGAGTAAGGGTGGTCGTTCAGATCTATGTGTCCGGTCGCCTTGGTTCCGCCCAGGTCAGTGCAGATGGCTTTGTGGTGGCGATGGATGACACTCGTGTCGAGCTTCAGGACGAAGACTTGTATGAGTTCACGTGACAGGTATGGCCCAACAACGCGCTGCAGGCGACTCGCGCAGACGCTCGCGCCTGAGCGCAGACGTTAGGGCTCTCTGTGCGTCACCTGAACTTGCTTGTGGCCCTCCTGATTCTTCTTGGCCTCGGAGGTGCCGTCTTGGCAGCTGAAATAGTAGCGAAGGTAAGTGTGCTCTCAACCGGTAAGGTGCTGCTCAATGGCAAGCCGACAACCTTGGCGGCCCTGAACACAGCCTTAGGCTCGCTCGCCGCTTCGAAGGGCGTGGTCTGGTACTACCGCGAGGCCGCAGAGGCGGCCGAGCCACCTGCGGTTTCGATGCAAGTGATTGAGCTTGTTATTAAGCACCGTCTACCCATCAGTATGTCCACGAAGCCAGACTTCTCGGACGCGGTTGGGCCAGACGGTCAGCCTCATCGTAGAGAGCCCTAACAAATCGCTGGAGCGGACGCGTGATAGATAAAGTGCCAAGCTCAGACGCCGGCGTGCGCGCGGCTCAGCTCAACCGTTAGGCATCTCAAATTCAGTAAGGTAGATCGAATGAACGACGAACCGATCATCCTAATTAACGTTTTCTCCGTTGACCCAGACAGGCAACAGGAGTTGATCGATCTACTCACACAAGCCACTGACACTTCAGTTCGGTACGCCCCTGGTTTCATCTCAGCAAGCCTCCATCGAAGCCTAGACGGAACCAAAGTTACAATGTATGCCAAGTGGCGAAGCGAAGATGACTATGAAGCTATGCGGAAAGATCCGGCCCCCCTGCCATTCTTGCAGCGTGCTCTAGCAATCGCCAAGTTTGAGCCTGGAATGTATGAGGTGACCCGTACTTTTACAGCTGCTACCAAAGATGCCTAACAATTCATTCAAGCCGAAGCGAAGACGCAGGCGCGTCAACGCTGACGTTGGGCCAAGGAAGAAGCATGATCAAGCTATACAAGAGAGTCGACGGAGTACTTCGGTATCACGAAGCATGGGGGCGTCATCCGGCCTCACTGGAATACACCGGATATCCTAATCCCGGTACCGAGACCCAGTGCGCGCGTCAATCCGTCACCTGAACGCGCGCGAGCAACCAGGTGCGCAGGGTGTCGAACACTCCAGGCGCCATCCGATTCTTCTCCGGCAGTTCCGACAGCGAATGACCTGCATGTGGGAAAATTTTGAACGTGAAATCCTTGTTGCCGGTGGCTGTGAGCGTGCGGCTCATGTTCTCAACGGTTCGATGTGCAGGCGTGAGTGGGTCCAGCTCGCCGAAGACACCGAGCACGGGGCAACGTACTTTCGTGAGCTCGACGAGCGGATCGAACGTCAAGACGTGATTCCAATCCCAACGCAATTGTTCCAGTGATGTGAACGGACCTCGAGATTGGAACAGCCACCCACGGCCGGCGGCGCTGAGCTGCTGTTGAGCCTGCTGAAAATCGTCCCAGCCCTTGCCGGTACGCGCGACGCCCAGCCACCAATCGACGAAGGCGGCCTCCTGCTCGATCTTCGTGACCGCAGCGCCTTGCGAGCGTGGGATCGCTGTTGCCTGGTAGCGTAAGGTCTGCCACAGCGGCTCCATGAATCCCGACGAGTTGATCGCAAACGCGACCTCTTCGGCACGCGCCGCCACCTGCGTGGTCAGCATCCCGCCTTCGCTCGATCCCCAGAAACCAATTTTTTGTGGATCGATATCCTTCCGTTGCTGAAGCAGGTGCATAGCAGCAAGTGCGTCGCCGACGAGTTCATCCGGATAGAGCGAGTTTTTCATCGCAACGCCGGTGGATGCATCTACACGAGTGCCGCTGGATCTGCCGCTGCCGCGCTTGTCGTAGATGAGCACTGCGAATCCCAGCGAGGTGAAGAAATGGGGATAAGGGCCAAATGAGTAGCGAGTGAGTGGCCCCGAGCCATGCAACAACACGATGGCCGGATGCGGGCCATGCGTCGACGGTATGAGCAGTGTGCCCTCCAGCTTCGCATCGGTATTCTGAAACGACACCGCCTCGGTTCGCAGGGAGACTCGCTGCGCAAACTGCTCGACGCCTCGTGCATCGCGCAATGAAACGCCTCTTACGGTACCTCGATCATCCTTGACGAAGGTCAACGTGAGTTCTGCAGGCGAGGCGGTGTTGAAGCCGACTCCCATGACGAAGCGTTCTTGCGTGACCGGAAACAAGCGTCGAACGACGCCGGTTGAGTAGTCGGAGATCAACACCGCGTCCTTGCCATCATCCGTGACGAACCGGTCGATACCGAGCTGGTGCTGGTCGGATATTCGATAATTGCCGTAGGGTGCCGACTCAACACTCGCCCCGCCTTCAGGTTGCGCGGCGGACGACAAATCGAGAACTGCCAGCAAGCCGATAACGCTGGGCATTATCGAGTATTGACGCATGGAGCCTCCGCTTCAGTTAAACGCGACGCTGAGTTCAAGAACACAGTGCGTGCAATAAAGTTACGGCACTCCGGAGGTGGCCACAGCAACACATTGTCTAATGGGCGCCCACGTTCCCTATGAGGCAGGTAGATTGCTCGTCGCAAACGTTCGTCGTTGTAGGCCAGGACATGAAATGCGCTCCGCTGGGGGCAGGAGGATAAGGCGGTGGTACACGCGCAAAGTGCTGTCCTGGCGGTTATCGAACTGTGTCGAGGCACTGCAGGAGGCCCAGGCGAAGCATGGGTCGGGGCCACCGAGATTGCCTGAATAGCCCACCTTCTACCCCGTCACGAATGAACAGTACGCAATCGAGATTGCGAGCCGATGGAATGTCAAAGATGATGGCGTTGGGTACGTCACTCGCTTTGCAGTTCGTAGTTCGTTCATGCGTCGCTATGAGACCCAGAGGGTCGGTGGCGATCACCACACAGAATGGTGGGTTCCTGCTGAAGAGTTGGAAGAACTGAATGACAACATTGTCGGGCTTATCGAGGTCATCGGTGAGTACCGCGGCCAGGCATAACACGCCGCTGGCGCCCACTTAGAAAAACAAGGCTCTTTCGCTACGGCTCAAGCTATTCGCTGGGTCTCGAATTAACATGCAGCTCATGCGAAACAACTACATCCACCTGCTGGCCGCCATCCCGCTCATCCAGGCTTGCGCCGTCCCGAGACCGTCTCGGTCTACGATGAGGAGTACCAGGTCGTGGCAAAGCAAATGGTTCTCGATGTCCAATCGGCAAACGCAGAAGCCAGCTGTTCCAGCAAGGACTGTATCGGTCAGGCTATTGGGACGAGCGTGATTCTGGCGACCACCGCGGTTGTCTCTGGAAGCATCGTGGTTGCCGGCAATGTCGTGTATTGGCTCGAGAAGAAGCGCAACTGCCAGCCGATCAAGGCAATTCCGGAGCCAGCGCTCCTGAAGCACGATGAGGTTCCCCTCATACAGCAGGACTCGCGAAACAGTGTCTGCTCGCGGAGTGAACTCACCGCCGCATAGTCGGTGTTTAACGGCGTGGCAGGCCAATACAAATGTCAACGCTTGTCCCAGCTCTCGAGTTCGTAGCAACGTTTGCCGGCGCCCTCTTTGCCGGCGCCGCTCTCTATATCAATGTCGCAGAGCATCCCGCCCGCATGGGTCTCGAAACAAGGATGGCGGCGCTCCAATGGGCTCCGAGTTACAAGCGGGCCACGTGGCTTCAGGCTCCACTCGCGTTGCTGAGCCTGACTTGCGGGATCGCTGCCTGGGTCTTCGGCGCCGGGATCGCCTGGCTCATCGCTGCGCTACTCGTTGGAGCTGTTGTGCCGTTCACTTTCGCAGTGATCATGCCCACCAACGACAAGCTCCTGGCGCCAGGTCGAGATCTCAACTCATCAGAGACCCGTGACCTTCTGGTTTTCTGGGGCCGGCTACACGCCGTGAGAACCGTACTGAGTCTTGTCGCTGTCTCGATCTACCTGTTGTCTCTCATCGTGGCCTGACAAATCGCAGGAGCGCACACGGCGCTCCGCTCGAACATCAGGCGCCCTTCAGAGGCGAAGGCAATGAACGCCTCGTCAATGCCCAACCACGATTTCGCTGATCTGCATCACCGGCGTGAGGTCCGTATAGTTCGCGATGTCTGCCAGGATCTCTTTCGCATGAGGTCCGAACCCAGCCTGAAAGCTCTCGACCGAGTCGCTGAAAATGTGGCACATGCCTACGTAAGTCGGCGGCGTGCCGGGCGCTCCTCCGGCAAGACCCCGGTCCACCGTGTAGTACAGGCATGCGTCACCCATGCGCGCTTTTACGAGCGGCATATGCGTGTCCCGGTAGTACGCATGATCGAACCTCGCGCCGTCCTTGTTCGGGTACATGACACTTACTTTGATCATGGCTTGTCTCCGTTTGGTATTTTTATGCGCTCTTCTGCGGCCTCTTCATTCTCCTGCGGTCCGCACTTCTGCCTAAGGCAGCGCAGCCGCCAGTCCGCCAAGCTGCGCCCGACCATCGGTGAATATCTCGTAGGCAGTTCGGTGTTCGCCGATGACAAGGCTGGCGTCGAGACTGGACGCGCCGGCAATCCGGCGCAGCGTCGCGGTATCGGTGGGGAAGTACCACCACTGCGAGGACCTGGAAAATACTGGCGCGGGTGGCGCCGAGATGCCGAGCTTGCGCGGATCCTCAGGCGTCGCGCGTAACTCGATCATGCTGCCATCCACCATCAACTCGAGGATGGCGCGGGGATCCGAATCCTTTGGCGTCAGCCATTTCTGGATCACGAAGTACTGGCGATGGCTGCCCATGCGATTCACGTCGATGCCGTACAGCTCCAGGTAATCGCGATTGGCACCCTGGCCGAAAGAGCTCTGGCCCAAGCTGCGCTCCAGATCCAGGCCACGCGGACCCTGGGTCTCGCCCACGAATATGACCGGGTTCGCCACGATGGTGATGGTGGCGGCCGTCTGCTCATCGAGAAATTCACGTGGACTCACGTCCTGGCTGGTCGCACATGCGCCGAGCAGTGCTGTGACGAATGCAACGACGATCCCACGCATATCGCTCTGCTCCTTCTGGTGACTGAGCCTAACGCGCCAGCGGCGATCCGGATCCCTCAGCCGAGTGCTGCGTTGACGACGCGCTGCGCTTCTTCGAGCACTCGCCGCAGATGGTCTTCGCCGCGGAAGCTCTCGCCGTAGATCTTGTAGATGTTCTCGGTCCCCGACGGACGCGCCGCGAACCAGGCGTTCCTGGTCACGACCTTGATGCCGCCCAGCGCTGCGTTGTTGCCGGGGGCGCGATCCAGGACCGCCTCGATCTTCTCGCCTGCCATCTCGCTGGCCGTGATCTGCGCGGGCGAGAGCTTCGAGAGTTTCTGCTTCTGCTCGGGTGTCGCCGCCGCATCGACACGATCGGATGCGGGTTCCCCGAACTGCTCCGTCAGCGTCCGGTAGGACTCGCCCGGATCGCGTCCGGTGCGCGCGGTGATTTCTGCCGACAACAGACCCGGAATCAGGCCGTCCTTGTCCGTCGTCCAGACTTTGCCGTTACGGCGCAGGAAGGATGCACCGGCACTTTCCTCTCCACCGAAACCCAGGTCGCCGCTCACCAGGCCATCGACGAACCATTTGAAGCCTACCGGCACCTCATACACCTTGCGGCCGCGATTGGCCGCGACCCGGTCGATCATGCCGCTGCTGACCAGCGTTTTGCCGACGGCACTGTCGCTGCGCCACTGCGGCCGGTTCTGGAACAGGTAGTCGATCATCACGGCGAGGTAGTGATTCGGCAGCATCAGGCCGCTGCTCGCCGCAACGATGCCGTGGCGGTCGTGGTCGGTATCGCAGGCAAAGGCGATGTCGTAGCGATCCTTCAGCCCGATGAGTCGTTGCATCGCGTGGGACGACGAGGGGTCCATGCGAATCTTGCCGTCCCAGTCGGCCGTCATGAACCGGAACGTCGGATCAACTTCGGTACTGACGATGTCGAGCGGCAGCTGGTAACGCTCTGCAATGCGGCCCCAGTAGTTCACGCCGGCGCCGCCGAGAGGATCGACACCCATGCGCAACTCCGCGCCGCGAATCACTTCAAAGTCGATGACGTTGTCGAGATCCTCGATATACGCGCTGACGAAATCGTGTTCACGCGTCGTCGCTGCCGCACGAGCCTGTGCGACCGTCACGCGGCGCACATCTTTCAAGCCACTCTCGATCAGCGCGTTCGCACGCTGTTCGATCCACTTGGTGACATCCGTATCCGCCGGTCCGCCGTTGGGCGGGTTGTACTTGAAGCCGCCGCCGTCCGGCGGATTGTGCGACGGCGTGATCACGATGCCGTCGGCGAGACCGTGCTCCCGACCGCGGTTATGGACGAGGATGGCGTGCGAGATCGCCGGCGTCGGCGTGAACTCGTCGCCGACCGCGATACGCACTTCCACGCCATTCGCTGCAAGCACCTCCAACGCACTGGCGAATGCCGGTGCAGAGAGGGCATGCGAATCGAAACCCATGAACAGCGGACCATTGATGCCCTGCAACTTGCGGTACTCGCAGATGGCCTGACTGATCGCGAGCACATGCACTTCGTTGAAGTTGCCATCGAACGACACGCCGCGATGCCCCGAGGTGCCGAACGCGACGCGTTGCGCTGCGATGCCCGCGTCGGGTTTCACCTCGTAGTAGGCCGTGATGAGCTTCGGGATATCGACGAGCAGGTTTTGCGGCAGGAGCTGGCCGGCCAGGGGACTGAGTCGCGTCATCGGCGGGATTCCAGAGAAGATTTACACAGAGTATGACCGAACGGGAATCCCATGGGATGACCGAACGGGAATCCCATGGGATGTCCGAATGGGACGGAAAGAACACAGAGGACGGAAGGAGGTCTCCACGGGGGGCACGGGGATCACGGGGCAAGGCAGAGCAGAAATTCTGCACCGACCTGAGATCACGAATGCCTTCTGGCACCTATCTCAAATTCTCTGAACTGAGGAGTCCTGGCCTCTTGACCCCGTGACACCCCGTGTCCCCCCGTGGAGATCTTCGCTCTTCCTTCTCTCATATTCCCAGCAGATCGAGCTGCCGCGTATCGCCGATCACCTTGTCGAAGTTCAGCCGCAGGGTCGCCAGCACCGGTTCGGCCACGGGCTTCACCTGCTTGACTACGTAGTGTTCGCGATCGATCGGATGCCGGATGTTGTCGATCGGTTCGGCGCCGGCGGTCGTCATCACGTAGCTGATGGTGCGGCCGAGCGGTTGGGTCGATTTACGAGCGGCGGCCACGTGCGGCGGGGTTGTTGCCGTGTATTCCTCGGCGTCCTTGCGCAGACCTTTGCGATAGACGAGCGCGTCGTCGAACTCGCCGCGGCGCAGTCGTTTCACCGTGTCTTCCAGATATCGATCGACGGCCTGATCGGTGAACAGCCTTTGATACAGTTCGCGCTGCACCTGCTTGGCGAGTGGCGTCCAGTCGCTGCGCACCACTTCCATCCCGACGAACTCCGGCGTGTCCTGGCCATAGCGCAATCCGGCGTAGCGCTTACTGGCGCCCCGCGTGCTGTTGCGGGCCTGCGCGAGGAACAGGCGCGAATAGAGTTTCTCGAATTTGAGTTCGAGCCGGCTCGTCACCTGCCAGCGCTCCTCGATGTAGCGCGCGACTTCCGCGCTCAGTTGAGCCGCCAGGTCCCGGCCATGCTGCTGCGCTGCCGCAGGATCATCCATGCCTGAATGGACGAACAGGCTGTCGGTGTCGCCGTAGAGCACCACGTAGCCGGCGGTTTCGAACCAGCGCTTCGACCACAGCAGCATTTCGCGGCCGGTGCCCGTGATCGAGTTGGCGAGCGCCGGGTTGTAGAAGCGGCAGGCGGGCGTGCCGAGCACGCCGTAAAAGGAGTTCATCAGAATCTTGATGGCGTTCGACGCTACCTCGTCGCCGGCCTTTTTTGCGGCCTCGCGACGCGGGAACAGATCGTCCAGCATGCGCGGCAGGATGCCGTGTTCGCGCCGGAACGCGCCGCCGGGAATCCGGATCAGGTTTTCCTGTGGCGACGGGTTCGCAACGTACGAGAGCGGATCGATATTGAAGGTGCGGATCAGGCTCGGGTACAGACTCTTGAAATCGAATACCCAGACGTTGCGGTGCACGCCAGCGATGGGTTCGAGCACGTGGCCGCCCTGCTGGGCGACATGCACTCGCGAGTCATCGGAGCGAACTGTCGGGGCGACGATGCATCGTCGCTCGAGTTCGGACAGGTACAGGAAATCGAACGAGGCAATGCTGGCCGCGACCCGATCGGGTGTCATGCCGCTGAGCTGACTGCGTGCCAGCGCCAGCCGCACCACATCCCGTTTGTGCACGATGTCGAAAGCCAGACGCGCATCGGTGCGTGCGTAGAGCGCGAACGCCGGCAGATCGTGCTGGTAGTTGTGGATGATTTCAGCCAGGCGGTCGCGCGAATCGCCCTTGACGGCCTTGCCCTCACCCAGCACCTCGCGCGCCACCGCATCCAGTGAATAGTCGTCCATGCGGATGAAGGCGCCACGCAGCAGGTCGATGCCGTCGAGCACGAGTCGTCCCGGCACGCTGGCCTGGCCGCTGCCGAAATAGCCTTCAGGCTTGCGGATGCGGATCGCGCCCGACTCGCGCCCGAGTTCGAACGGATGCCGGACGCGCGCCGCGATCCGCTGCAGGACGCTCAGATCGAAGTCGATGATGTTCCAGCCCGTCAGCACGTCGGCATCGAAGCTGCGCACGCGCTCGCAGAAGCGGTCGATCGCTTCGAACTCGTTGGCGCAGCGGATCGCCCGCTCGGGCATGTCGCGATCGTCGGCGTCGACGATCAGCACTTCGTCGATGCCGGGCGCATACATCGAGATCGCCAGTAATCGCTCGGCCTTGGCGTCCGTCTCGATATCGAACGAGAACACGCGAGGCTCGATCGTAACGTCGGCCGCCGTCATGACGGGATTGTCGAATACAAGGGTGATGCCACTGCCGGCTACGGCCTCGCCTTCGATCTCGCAGCCGCCCTTGATGCCGCGCTCGATCAGGTAGCGCATCGCGAAGCGCACATCGGCTTCGAACGTATCGATACCGGCGGCATGCAGACGATCGCGCATTGCTGGAATATCGCCGGGAACCTCGGCCTCGATGCGGCTGACCTCGGCATGATCGAAAGCATGCCGCCCCGCCGGTTGCGGTTGCGGAATGCGCAAGGCTTGCGTCCGCGCGACATCCGCAGTGCGGATGAAGAAGTGCGGCCGCGGACGATCGTCGCGAACCAGGAAGGAACCGCCGTCCTCGAGTCGACCATAGATGTAGACGACGGGAATGCGCGCACCCCCCGGACGCGAGATCACCCGATAACTGGCCTGTAGAACGAAACCGCGAACTTTCATGGGCGTCATTGTGCCCTGCAAGAGGAGGACATTGACGAAACATGACGAAAAACGGCCGTACGGTCCACGTGGATCAGAGCGGGACGATGCTCGCGCATCAGAACTGATGGAGTCAGATTTATTGCCCGATCGTCAATCAGAGGCTCTTGATCAGGTGCTCAGTCGAACTCGAATTCCAGCCGTAATCCGAGCTCCACGATCTGGCGCAGCAACGCCTGCTCCAGACGGATTCCCGCCCCGGATTGCGCCTCCATCGCTACCACCAGAGCGACATCACCTTCCCTGGCGAGAGCCTGCAGGAATTCTTTCGCGCTCTTCATCTGCAACAAGTGCAGTGCGAGGAAGGCCGGCAGGTCGATCGCCCGGGAGGCGAACTGCGCGTAGATGACTGGATCGAACCGGGTGGTGACTGCATCGTCCAGCGGGAATGTTTGCGCTGCACGCTCCAGCAGCTGCGGCAGGCGCGCTGACCAGTAGGTGTCGCGGCGCCGGCCCGCCGTACTGTCTCCTGGTACTTTGGCATCGCCCCGCGCCCACACGTGTTGCGGTTGCAGGCCCAGTTTGCGGGTGATCTGCGCCGGATCGATCTCGGGATGGCGAATGCGCAGGCTGACATTGAAATCGGGAGCTTCCTGCATAACAGCTCGTGCGCCTGAGGACGTCATCAGAAATCTCCGGACCAGAGGAGCAGCGATCATGTACCCCGCATGCGCTGCGGTCCATCGCGGCTTCTGCGCTGCCGCTCTGCGAATTGGTGAGGTTTCATCCAACCGCCGCGCTATCAGAGAAAGCTCACACGCTTCGGCGGTGCGGGCACGGAACCTCATCGGCCCCGCTGCATTGAGTCTCTACTGAACGCGCTTTCCGCGTTCACGCTCATCCGGAGGAGAGAGACATGCCTACTCAAGCAGGCCATACGTCGGCCATTCGCGCGAAGAAAGTCATCGGCACCAATGTGAAGGACGTCAAGGGTGAGAAGCTCGGCCAGGTCGAGGACATTGTCCTGGACAAGCAATCGAACCAGATCATGTTCGCCATCATCGGCTTCGGTGGCGTGCTCGGCATGGGGGAAAAATTCCACCCGGTGCCGTGGAGCACCCTCGACTACGACAAGGACGAGAACAGCTATGTCGTGGATCTGACCAAGGATCAGCTCAAGGCTGCACCGGCGGATTCCATCGAGGAGCTGACCAGGAATGATGGCCTTGCGTACCGGGATCAGACCTACGCGTACTACAAGGCCAAGCCGTACTGGCAATAACCGGCTGTCGAAGACGGCATGCCGGGTCGGACATGCCGGCCGACAGAGGCGATCGCGTCATCGATGCGATCGCCTTTTTTTCATTCCACCACTCCGTATCCAGAGACAAAGAATCTCCACGGGGTGACCCGGGGCAAGCAAATTCCACAAGAAGGGAATTCCTCCACCCCGTGTTTCCCCGTGTACCCCGTGGAGATCTTCTGCCTCTTCCTCGGCTAAAGCCCGCCCCACACTTTCAGGCATGATAGGCCGATGTACCGACAGTTCGACCTGCGCGAAATCGGACAGACTCGCTGGAAGAACGGTGGCGGCCTGACCCAGGAGATCGTCAGCTGGCCACTGCATTCAGGCGTGCACGACTTCCAGTGGCGCGTCAGCGTCGCGAGCATCACCGCGAGCGGGCCATTCTCGACATTCCCCGATGTCGACCGGATCATCCTGTTGCTGGGTGGTGATGGCATACGTCTGCGTGCGCCGGAGCAGGCCCTGGATCAATCGCTCGATCAGCTGTATCGACCGCTGCACTTTGCCGGCGACTGGCGCACCGAGTGCGAACTGCTGGGATCAGCCTCGCGCGACTTCAATGTCATGACCCGACGTGACTCCGTTGCCGCCGACGTACAGATCCTCCGCGAGCGCACTACGGCTCCCGCCAGCGACAGCGGCCTCGTGTTTGCCGCAAGCGGCACATGGATCCTGCGCACTCACAGCGACATCCGGCTGCAGCCGGAAACCGGAATCTGCTGGGCCGGCGAACCGCTGCAATGGACGGCATCGCCCGCGGAAGACACTGCTGCCGTGCTGATAGCCGTGCGAATCTTCGGCCGCACCCAGCAGTGACCGACGTCAGCGCGGCGCCGGCAATCTACGCGAATCCTCTACATCGACTGACGTCAGGAATTTCGGGGCGGGACGCGGGCCGCGGCGTTGCTCGAACACGTGCGCAGCCGCGAGCAGCTGTGCCTCGCTCCACGGCAGGCCGATGAATGACAGGCCCAGCGGCAACTGCTGCAGCGTTCCCATCGGCACGGTGAGATGCGGGTATCCCGACACCGCCGGCAGCGTGCTGAAGGAGCCTGAGGACTTGTCGCCATTGACCAGATCGATGCGCCACGCCGGTCCCGTCGTGGGCGCGACGAGCAGATCGAGCTTGTTTTCCTGCAGCGTGCGCGAGATCGCGTCCCGGGCCAGTCGACGCGAATCCGTCAACGCGGCGATATACGCGGGATCGTCGAGTCCGGCCGATGCATTGGAGCGTTCGAAAATCTCCTGTCCGAAGATCACCGTCTCGCGCGGCTGACTGCGATTGAATTCGATGAGCTGCTCCAGCGTGCGCGTTTTCACGGTCGGCGGCGTGGTGGCCAGCCAGGCATTGAGATCGGCCTTGAATTCCATGCGCAGCACGATGCGTTCCGCCAGACCTATCTGCTCTAGCTCGGGCACGGGAACTTCCACGAGTGTTGCACCGGCCGCCCGCAGGTGGTCCAGCGCAGCCTCGTAGAGGGGATCGATCTGCGACCAGCGCCCCGGCGCGGACCGCCAGACGCCGATGCGCTTGCCGGTGAGTGTCGCCTGCTTCAGCGCGGCGACGTAGTCGGTGACCCGGCAGCCATCGGCGATACAGGCGGGCTGGTTGCCGACCATTGCAGTCAGCAGGGCTGCTGCGTCGGGAACCGAGCGCGTCATCGGACCAGCCGTGTCCTGGCTGTGTGCGATCGGAACGATGCGCTCGCCCGATAACAATCCATGCGTCGGTTTGAGACCCACGACGCCATTCATGGACGCCGGGCAGACGATCGAGCCATCCGTCTCGGTACCGACCGTCGCAGCGGCCAGTTCTGCGGCCGCGGCCGAACCGCTGCCCGAACTTGAGCCGCAGGCGGTCCGGTCGAGAACGTGCGGATTTTTCACCAGGCCACCGACACCGCTCCAGCCGCTGATGGAGCGATCGGAGCGGTAGTTCGCCCATTCGCTCAGATTCGTCTTGCCCAGAACGATGGCGCCGGCGGCACGCAGGTTCGCAATGATCGGCGCATCGCGGCCGGTGACGTTGTCGATCAACGCAAGGGAGCCCGCGGTGGTCGGCAGTGCATCCGCCGTTTCGATGTTGTCCTTGATGAGCAGCGGGATGCCGTGCAGCGGTCCGCGCGCGCCTTTCTGCTTGCGCTCCGCATCCAGTGCCCGCGCCTCGCGCAAGGCGTCGGGGTTGAGCGAGAGCACGGATTGCAAGGTCGGCCCCTTCCGATCGACCGATTCGATACGCTGCAGATACGCACGCACGAGTGCCACGGACGTGGTGCGTCCGCTCGTCAGCTCGGCCTGCAGCTCATCGATTGACTTGTTCGATACCTCTGCTGCGTTCGCACCGGCACTGAGCCACGCGCCGATAACGAATACGAAAAACAGCATCAATGGTTTGTTCACGGTCGGCGCCATGTTCTTGTGCTTTACGGCACGATGCGGTCGTTGTAGTGCAGCCATGCAGCGCGGGCAAGCGCCGTGCGGGACGGGCCGAAAGTTTGCATTAAATTCCTTCCGCAGCCGGTCGCGATGAACGGGATTGGTTGGGCGCCGCCTCGGCGTGAGGTGCCGTGGTCTGCGATCCAGGCCATGACCTGAATCCGAACACCACTGCCGGATTCTAACCATTTATCTGCCAGACACAGCCCAATAAGCTGCATGCACTGACCCACTCATCAGGAGACCCGCATGACTCCCATCGCACTGATCACTGGCGGCAGCCGCGGCCTGGGCCGAAGCGCAGCACTGAAAGTGGCCGAGCGCGGCAACGACGTCGTGATCACCTATCGCAGCAATGTGGCCGAGGCCAACGCGGTCGTGGACCAGATCGGCAAGCAGGGTCGCAAGGCAGTGGCGTTGCAGCTCGATGTCGGTGACATCGCCAGCTTCGATGGCTTCGTGGCGCGCCTGCGCCAGGCGCTGCAAACGAGCTGGCAGCGCGATCGCATCGACTACCTGGTCAATAACGCCGGCATCGGCATTCACGCCAGCTTTGCGGAAACCACGCCCGCGCAGTTCGACGAACTGGTGAACATCCAGTTCAAGGGACCGTTCTTTCTCACCCAGAAGCTGCTGCCGGTCCTGGCCGATGGCGGACGAATACTCAATGTATCGACGGGACTTGCGCGTTTTGCGCTGCCGGGCTACGCCGCCTATGCATCGATGAAAGGCGCGATCGAAGTGCTGACCCGCTACCTGGCGAAGGAACTCGGTCCGCGCGGCATTGCCGTGAATGTCATCGCGCCAGGCGCGATCGAAACGGACTTCGGGGGCGGCCTGGTGCGCGACAACGCCCAGGTGAACGACTTCATCGCATCGCAGACCGCACTCGGTCGCGTGGGTCGGCCCGACGACATCGGTGGCGTCGTAGCGTCATTGCTATCGCCCGAAAATGGCTGGATCAACGCGCAGCGCATCGAGGCGTCGGGCGGGATGTTTCTGTAAATGAAGGCCGACTGTCGTCGGCCCCCGGAATTCCCTGTCGGTCACCAAGGAGGCCTTTCGTTTCAGAAGAAATGACGGCCGATCTCACTCTTCCCTGAGACCAACGGGAATCCCGCGCGGGCCGAAAGGCGTCATGCCTTCTTCGGCTTCTCGTTCATCGACCACATCACACCGTACGGATCGAGCAGCTGACCGTAGCGACTGCCCCAGAACATTTCCTGCAGTGGCGACACGATCTGCGCGCCGGCCGCGACCGCGCGATTCCACCACGCATCGATGTCGCTGACCTGCAGCGTCAGGTTGAAACTCTGCGGCGTCTGCAGCGGATGTCCGTACTCTGGATAGGCGTCGCTCAGCATCACGGACGAGCCGTTGATGTACAGATGGATGTGCATGGTCCGGCCTTTCTCGTCCACCGGATACCGCCCTGCCTCCGTCGCGTCGAATGCCTTCGTATAGAAATCGGCGGCTGCGCTCGCGCCGTCGACCGTCAGGTAGGGAACCACCCCGCCCAGCACTTCCACCTGTCCGGGCTGGGTTTCATTGGCAACCGCACTCATGTTGATACCTCCGCATTGTCTGGCCTTGCGTAGCTCAAGGACTTCGCGGCGGCCATCGATCCGACAAGTACGAGAAAAAAATCGCCTGCAAACAAGACGCCAACTGTCATCGATTCGTTTCAGGATGTCCAGACACGGTCAGCCCGTCGAAGGAGTCGCCATGAACACCGAATCCATAGCCAATCGTCTCGTGTCGTTGTGCCGCGCTGGCAAGTTCAACGAGGCTCAGGACGAACTGTTTGCTGCGAATGCCCGCAGTATCGAAATGGAAGGCATGACCGGCGATCTCGGCACAGTCCAGGGTCTCGATGCGATTCATGAGAAAGGCCGCCGATTCGACGCGACCATCAGCGAAGTTCACTTCATCAAATGCAGCGATCCGTTGATCGCAGACTCATTCTTCACGGTGAGGATGGATCTGGACGCCACCTACAAGCAGGGTGGTCGACGCGCGATGAGCGAACTGTGCGTCTACGAGGTCGCCGACGGCAAGATCGTTCGCGAACAGTTCTTCTACGCAACAAACTGACGCGCAGGTGTTCGCGATGAGCTGAAGTTCAGAGCTTCGATCGCGACGCCTTCTTCAGCACTCGCAGGGCGGTGTTCTCCATGCGCTTCGGATCGAGTGACGTGCGCGGCACCAGCGACCCGATCATGCCGGAGCGCCAGGCGCTGAACACGGCGGGGTTGATGTAGGACTTGCGACAGACAGCCGGCGTGTTGCCGAGCGCATCGGCCACGTTCCGGGCCGTTGCGGCGACGCAGCGATTGAACACAGTGTCGCTGATTCCAGGGTCGCACGCCTGGCCCGACAGGAAGGCGATGGCACGGACGGTGGCACCCCAGGTGCGGAAATCCTTCGCCGTGAAGCCTTCACCGTTGTCGGCCATGGCCGTGCGCAGATAGTCATTGACCATGCCGGAGTCGATCGGTTGGCGCCGGCCATCATCGTCCAGGTATTGAAACAGCAGCTGACCCGGCAGCTGCTGTATATGGCGAATGACCCGCGTCAGCCGTCGATTGTCGAGAATGATGTCGTGAGGCCGGCCGCTCTTGCCGCGAAAGCTCAGCGACGCACGCCCGTCGCGCAGAAACGTGACATGGCGAGCGCGCAGCGTGGTGAGCCCGAACGAACCATTGCTGCGCGCATATTCCTCGTTGCCCACTCGCACCAGCGTTTCGTCGAGCAGCGTCACGACCACCGCCAGCACTTTGTCCCTGGGCAGACCCTGCGCGGCGAGATCCTGCTTCAGCCGGCGACGCAGCCGCGGCAGGCGTTCGCCGAACTCGATCATCTTCGAGAATTTGTCGCGATCGCGGATCTCGCGCCAGCGCGCGTGATACCGATACTGCTTGCGTCGTCGCGCATCGCGTCCGGTCGCCTGCAGATGTCCGTGCTCGACGCTGCAGATCCAGACGTCGGTGTACGCCGGCGGAATCGCCAGTTTTCGAATGCGCTCCAGCGTACGCGTTGCCACGATGGGCCGATGATTGGGTGCGAGATAACGAAAGCCCTTGCCGCGACGCTCACGCGAAATGCCGGGCGCCGCATCGCTTACGTATAACAACCCGCTGGCGCGCGCATGCCTGCGGGCCTGCGCCACGACCTGCGGCATGCCAGCAGCAGGCTGCGCCTCCATCGTCAACGCCTACGGTTTGGAACGCGCGCCCCTGAAAAATCCCCAGGCGATCGCGACCACGCCGAGGATCAGCAGCAGGTGCACCGCGCCGATTGCCATCTTGATGCCAAGCCAGAGGATCGCCCAGGCGATGACCATGGCGACGCCGATCCAGACGAGAAATTTCATTGCCGTGCACCCTTATCCATACGACAGACAAGGGAACGCACCCACGGCTCACCGGTTCCGCAAGCCGCGCGGTTCGCCTCTTCCCGCGCATTACGAAATCGTCAGGCGATGCCCAGAGCCGGCGTGCTTCCTCCGCAATCAGATCGGGATATTCCTCGGGAAAGAACAGCTTCGCCCCCTCGACGCGCCGAATGCCTTTGCGTCGGTCGGCTGCACGCGCTTCATGGCGCTCGTCCTTTCACCCCGCCGCCGCGGCACGCATCCCGTCATTGCCGCAGCAACCGTCCAGCCGAACGTGCTGCCGATGAATTGCCTGCGCGCACCTGTGATCTCCGCGGGATTCGTGGCGCCATGAGAGCGCGACGATGAGCGGCAGTTCAATGACTTCGCAGGTTATGGAGTGCGCGGCGGCGTCCCTTATGATCGGCTCATGAACACCTATGCCGCGTCCCTCGGGTCCTCCGCGAATCGGATCGGTCCTCTGCTGCGGGAGTGGCGCACCGTGCGACGGCTGAGCCAGCTTGATCTCGCGCTCAGTGCCGACGTGTCGGCGCGTCATCTGAGCTATGTCGAAACAGGCAAGGCACAACCCAGCCGCGACATGATCGGACGACTCGCGAACGTGCTCGATCTGCCGCTGCGGGAACGCAATGCGCTGCTGCTCGCCGCGGGCTTTGCGCCGACCTTTCGTGAAAGTGCATTGACCGCAGCCGAGATGGCGCCAGTACGCCGCGCACTCGATTTCATTCTCGAGCACCAGAACCCCTATCCCGCGTTCGTCATGACCCGCCATTGGGACGTGTTGATGACCAATCGCGCGCTGCCCGCCATCTTCGACCGGCTGAAGCCGGCTGGACCGAAACACGGCAACATCCTGCGGCAGGTATTCGATCCGGAAGACATGCGGCCGTTGATCGCCAACTGGGAGGAAGTGGCCGGCGATCTGATCCGGCACATTCATGGCGACATCATGGCCTCGCCCGCGGATACGGCCGCGCGTGCGCTGATGGATGAAGTGCTGGCCTATCCCGAGGTCCCGCCGCACTGGCGCAATCGGGAGTTCAACGCCGCGCCGCTGCCGATGCTCAGCACGATATTTCGCAGCGGCGATCTGGAACTGCGATTCTTCTCGACGCTGACGGTGTTCGGCACGTCACGCGATGTGACGATCGACGAACTGCGCATCGAGTGCATGTTCCCAGTCGACGAAGCAACCGCGCAGCGCTGCCGGGAAATCGTCAGAGCCTGACAGATTTCGCACGAAGGGCACGGAGAGCAAGGGCTCTGAGCTGGAGAAGAAAGTCTCCTGCCTTCTTATCTCCGTGTACTCCGTGAACTCCGTGTGAGCTTCCGGCTCGGACTCGACGTATCAGCTCGCGAGCGCCTTCGGTACCGACAGGCGGCGACGACGTTCGACCGCTTTTGCCAGCGTTTCCAGCACACCGACCGATGACTGCCAGTCGATGCAACCGTCCGTGACGCTTTGTCCATAGACCAGCGGCGTACCGGGCTTCAGGTCCTGACGTCCTGCCACCAGGTGACTTTCCACCATTACGCCGGCGATGCGCTGCTCGCCGCTCTCGATCTGTGTGGCGATATCGCGTGCGACGAGTGGCTGATTCTCCGGACGCTTGCTGCTGTTGCCGTGGCTGACGTCGATCATGATCTTCTGATCGAGCCCCGCGGCCTTGAGCTGCGCACTCACCGCTGCGACACTGGCTGCGTCGAAATTCGGCGCCTTGCCGCCGCGCAGGATCACATGACAGTCCGCATTGCCGGCGGTGGTCGCGATGGCGCTGCGGCCCGCCTTGGTGACGGCCAGAAAATGATGTGGATGCGACGCCGCCTGCACGGCGTCGATCGCAATCTTCACGTTGCCGTCGGTGCCGTTCTTGAAGCCGACCGGACAGGACACGCCCGACGCGAGCTCGCGATGCACCTGGCTCTCCGTCGTCCGTGCGCCGATGGCGCCCCAGGCCACCAGATCGCCGATGTACTGCGGCGTGATCATGTCGAGGAATTCGCAACCCGCCGGTACGCCGAGTTGATTGATGTCGAGCAGCAGGCCGCGCGCGAGCCGCAGACCCTTGTTGATGTTGAAGCTGCCATCGAGATCCGGATCGTTGATGAGCCCCTTCCAGCCGACGGTCGTGCGCGGCTTCTCGAAATAGACACGCATGATGATCTCGAGCGTGTCACCGAAACGGTCGCGCTGTTCGCGCACCTTCGCCGCGTACTCCATGGCGGCCCGGGTGTCGTGAATCGAGCACGGTCCGATGACGACGGCCAGCCGGTCATCCTTGCCGTGCAGGATGTTCTGCATGCCTGTCCGACCCAACGCGACCGCCGCGGAGGCAGGCTCCGTCATCGCAAACTCGCGCATCAGCTCTTCAGGGGTGGCCAGCTCCCGGATATCGCGGATGCGCAGATCATCGGTACGAACGTTCACGTCAATGCTCCTGTCGACCGGCTCGGAATGCGCCGGGCAAAAAAAAACCGCCAGTGTTGCTGGCGGTTTCTCGGGTGTTGTCTCTGACTCGTTAATTCAGGTCGAACCCGATCCTTCCGCCAATGGCTTCGGAAAATAGAAGTAGGTCAAGAACCAATAGCTGCGAGACATCGGGGTCATGGGCAACTTGATAGCACGAAGTCGCGAGCTGACGCAATTTCGCGGCTTATTTCTCCACGAAGGCGCGTTCGATCACGTAGTCGCCCGGCTCGCCGATATGCGGTGAAATCCTGAAGCCGCGGCTATCGAGGATCGACGACAGATCCTTCAGCATCTGCGGACTGCCGCAGATCATGGCCCGATCCTGCTCGGGGTCGAGCGGAGGCTCGCCCAGGTCCTGCAGCATGCGGCCGCTGTTCAGCAGATCGGTCAGTCGCCCGCGATTGCGATAGGGCTCACGCGTGACGGTCGGGTAGTAGGTCAGCTGCGCGCGCACCAGGTCGCCGAGGTGCTCGTCCTGAGGCAATACCTCGGACAGGAACTGCTCATAGGCCAGATCGCTGCGCTGGCGCACACCGTGCACGAGGATGATGCGATCGAAGCGCTCGTACAGCTCCGGATCGCGGACCAGGCTCAGAAAGGGTGCCAGCCCCGTACCGGTGCTGAAAAAGAAGCAGCGGCGGCCGGGCTTGAGGTCGTGCAGCAACAGGGTACCCGTCGGCTTGCGGCTGACCAGGATTTCCTGACCGGGTTCAATGGCCTGCAAGCGCGAGGTCAGCGGACCATCGGGGACCTTGATGCTGAAGAATTCCAGGTGCTCTTCGTGATTGGCGCTGGCGATGCTGTACGCACGCAGCAACGGGCGGCCTTCAACCGGCAGGCCGATCATGACGAACTGGCCATTCTCGAAACGCAGTCCCGGATCGCGGGTGGTCGTAAAGCTGAAAAGTGAGTCCGTCCAGTGGTGGACGCTCTTCACCTTTTCCGTATTCAAGGCAGCCATGTCATCTCCAAACGGGCGAAATCCGGCGGTGTATTTGCTGCGTAGCGGATCCTGGGCCCGAACCCACAGGGAGCCCGGGACGGACGAAACGAAGGCGCAACGATCCGGATACGATGAATTCTCATCAATCGCGAGGCTTACTGCCAAATCCGGTTTGGCATATAGCCATGATTCCGGCGCATTAGGGCGAAGCCCCTGCTGGCCCTTCGCGTCCCCTCACGACTGTCAAAAAGCGGCCAGTCGCACCGCACTCGGGTCAGGATTTCCCTGAGCCGCGCCAACCGCCCCCTGCAACAGAGACGTTATGTCGGCAACGATCCCGCTGCCCGAGACATCACCTCCGGTCAGGCAACCGTTGGGACGGAGGCTGTTCGCACGGTTCGTTTGAACGCCAAGGAACCGCTCTGCCCCGCCGCTCATTCTTCGACTAACCGAAGCTGCCGCAGGCACGAGGATCAGACCATGATGCGATCTGGAGCAAGTTGGCCCGGATTGGGTGTCTTGATCGGCCCTGTTGTCATTGCCCTGGCAGGATGCGCGACGAGCGGTCCGACCATGTCCAGTTCGGTCGAACGACTGGAAAACAGCAGCTTCGCCCTGGAAAGACAGGCCGGACAGCATGGCGTGCGGCAGGATGCGCGTGACCTGACGGAAGAAGCCCGCGGTTTCCGTCGAACGCTCATTCACTACCGCGCCGATCGACTCGATGTGCATGCAGCGTTCAGTGATCTGTCCCGCACCTATAACGAACTGCGCGATGAAGTGGCTCGTTCACGCGATAGCGACACCGAAAAATATTTCGCCCCGGTGACGGACGCCTATCTCGACATCGAGCGAGAGATCGATCGAGGCAACCGCTACGCCCGCGATTGAAGACAGTTGCAGGAGTCTGTTTCGCTCGCGCACCGTCAAGAAGCCTATCTCCGTGCAGGGAGCCCTTCGATCAGACGGAGCCGAGCGGAACAGACCGAACCCGCCGTCGCTGAACCCTTATCTGCTGGATCGACGATCGATCATCGGTCTTCTTCGTCCTCGTCGTCATCCATGAACTCCGACGGCACATCCTCACCTGCAACAGAGGTGAACGGCTTCTGTTTAGCCTCGAACCGCAGACGGGCTTCCGGCTGCCGCCAGACAGCGCCCAGCGCCATGTTCAGTTCGTAGGCCGCGACGTCATAGCCCGCCTCTGCCATCGCCTTGGAGAACGCTTCGATGTGTGCGCCGCCGGCTTGATACACCAGCGGCGCGAACTCCGGGTCGATATCCATGTTCTGTGGCTGCTCGAACGACTGACGACAGCCCGCCGAATCCGTCGCGTGATAGTTGCGGCACGTCTGGGGGCGCACCGCATAGATCGTGCAGCGGCCCCCGTCCAGAAACGGACATTTGACGGTGCGCTGCATGCGCTCGATCTCCGACAACTTCGCCACCTCGGCGCTGTTGGCGAAGACTTCCTGCTGCAGGGCCGCACGTTGCTGCGGCGAAAAATGCCCGGTCACGAAGTCGACGATCCGGAACGCTTCCGCCGCCCGCACATCGACGGTGAAGTGGCAGCACCAGGAACAGCCGTCCTTGCACGCCAGCGTATCGGCATCGGCTGCCCCGGCCAGCCGCTCGTCATGCCGCAGCTGCGATGCGGCCAGCGCCGCAACCGGTCCGCGAGCCTCGATTTCGACGCATGCCTGTGAATGTTCTGTGCGGATGAGGCGGCGCACCGCCGCAATATCGATCGAAATTTCCATCGTCCCTCATGAGCCCGGCCCGGCGGACTCCTGCAGAAAGCGCGCAACCAGGTTGGCGAGTTCGTCGATGGTATCCGGCTTCAGTATCAGGTCGCGAATTCCGAGGTCGCGCGTGGCCGCCACGTCGGCTGCGCGCACGTAACCGGTGGTTATCACGACCGGCAACGTCGGGCAGCGCGCCAGGATCGCGCGCGCCACGTCGATGCCGCTCATGCCCGGCATGTTCAGGTCGGTCAGCACCAGGTCGTACGCCTGCGGGTTCTGGTCGATCCAGGCGAGCGCCTGACGCGGATCGGTCGTCGCCGAGCAACGGTAGCCGTTGCGTTCCAGGATGCGTGTCACCAGCAGGACGAGTGATTCTTCGTCGTCGATGTACAGCACATGCTGATTCGCGCCGCGCGGCCCATCACCAACCGGGACGCCTTTGGGACGTGCCGCCCGCTCACTGACGCGCAGGTAGACGAAGAAGCTGCTGCCGGAGCCCGGCTCGCTCTTCGCTACGATGGCCCCCTGGTGGCTTTGCACGATGCCATGAACCACGGCAAGTCCCAGTCCGCTGCCCTCGCTCGGCCCCTTGGTCGTGAAGAAGGGATCGAAGATCCGGTCGATGACTTCGCGTGGAATACCGCTGCCGTTGTCACGCACTTCGATGCAGACATAGCGTGCCGCGCCTTGCAGCGTTGCACGGGATTCGCGCCGCGCCTTCGCCGCCGTCATCGTCCTCACCAGAATCTGGATCTCACCGCGCCCCAAGGGCATCGCCTGCCATGCATTGGTACACAGATTGACCAGGACCTGGTGCAGTTGCGTGGCGTCACCAATCACGGGCGGTGTATCGGGCGGGACGACCGGGCGCAATACCACACCGGCGGGCAGTGCCGGCCGCAGCAGTTGCTGGACCTCGTCGATCAGCGGCGCCAGATCGAGCGGCGACTGCGGCGCTTCCTGCTGTCGACTGAACGTCATCAGTCGTTTCACCAGGTCGCGGGCGCGACTCGTCGCATTGCGGATCTCGTGCGCGCTCTGTCGCGCGGGATGCCCCACCGGCAGGTCCTCCATCACCAGGCGAATGTTGCCGACGATGGAGCTGAGAATGTTGTTGAAATCATGCGCGATACCGCCCGTCAATGTGCCGATGGCCTCGAGCCGCTGCGCCTGCCGCAGGGCCGCCTCGAGTCCGATGCGTTCGCGTTCGGCCTGCTGTCGCGCCGTGATGTCGCGGATCGTCACGTGCAGCACCATGACGCCGTCGATAATGAAAGGCACGCTGCGTACTTCGACATGGACCGTGGTGCCGTCGAGGCGCAGCAGACGTTCCTCCAGCGGCGGCAGGACGACTCCTTCCTGCTGCATCCGCTCGAAGCGCTTCTGGAAGATCGCCCGGTCCTGCGGATGGACGCGATCCAGGACATCACGACCGACCAGTTCCTCTGCGCTGGCGGCGCCAAACAACTCGATGGCCGGCCGATTCACGAACGTGACCACGTTCTCGCGGACCATCAGGATGGCGTCCGGGCTGTTCTCCACCAGCGAGCGATAACGCTCTTCGCTCTGTGCCGTGCGTTGCTCGCTCCGCTGACGCTCGCGCATCTCCGCTTGCAGATTGCGCGACATGGCTTCGGTGCGCAGGCGACTCCGCGACAGCGAGTACGCCGCGAGCGAGCCCGCCAGGCTGAGCGCCAATCCCGCCAGCAACAATGCCCACGCCGGCAGCAGCTCCGGTTCTGTCCGGCCATCGATCGCGAGTAGCTGCAGCGACAGCATGCGATCGGCAATGGCGATGCCGCCACGCCACTCCAGCCGCATGGGTCCGAACCAGGATGACTCCGAGACGACCGCGCCCTCGCCGATGTCGGCCGCCAGGTCTTCCCGTCCGACTTCGACGACCCGCATCTCGATCCCGGCGGTTCGCGCCTGGTCAGTGATTCCCTCCGTGAGCTCCTCCAGCACGAAACGCAGCCTGACGAAGCCTTCGAGGATGCGCTGGTCCGCCGGGGCTCTGCGGGTGCCGCGCGAGAAGATCGGCAGATAGACCTGCACGAACCGCTGCGTCTGCTCGGGCGCCGCGTGCGGGGCGCGCAGGATCACCACACTCGCAAGGTCGTTCCTGGCGGCGGCATCCATCGCATCCACGAGCGCCGGCACGGTTCGCGAGTCGAGACCGATGGGCACGCTGTCCCGGATCTGCCCGTACACCAATGGAGCATAGTGTGGGCGGCGAGCGGCAGGTATCGGTTTGCCGTCCGGACCCAGGTCCAGAATCCTGAACTCCTTGCCCAACAACCGCGAGTACTGTTGCTCGAAAGCGTCGCGCTGCTCGTCGGCGACGTATCGAAGATAGCCAAGGGAGCGCACGTCACGATGACGCGTGATGGCATCCGAGGTGTATCGCTCGAATTCGTCAGGGCTGACGTACTCACTGCTATCGAACAGGGCTCGCAGGCCATACAGCCCTTCGATACGCGAATCGAGGTTGCGGTTGATCAGCTGCTGCCGTTCTTCGCACCAGGCGGCGAACTGTTCGCGCGCCCGTGCCGTCTGGGCGTCGGAATACAGCCACGTCAGCAACAGCGTCGTGCCGATACAGGCGAGCAGGACGACCAGGGCCGGGCCGAATCGCGATCCGGCTGTTCGCCACCCTCCGTGGACTGCATCGGTCAGCTCATCAGTCAGTGCCCCCGACAAACCGCACCTCTCCAAGGATGTTTCTCGGTGTTGTATCCCTTCGTTACCTGCTCCGGAAGCTTGCGACCGCCTTCTTGCGTTCGATACCTATCCTGGACGCGCTGTGGCACAAACTATGGAAGAGAAGATAATCGCGTCCATCCAGGGTGCTGGTCGCCCGTTCGGTGGTATTGAATAGGAAGAATCATGCAATTTGCCCGTGTCATCCTGATTTTCGCGGCCACCGCGTGGCTCAGCGCCTGCGGCGTAAATCCTGTAACGGGCAAGAAGGAGATCCAGTTCGTTTCCGAAGCCCAGGAACTGCAGATCGGTGCGCAGCACTATGAGCCCACCCGACAGAGCGAAGGCGGCGACTTCACCGTCGATCCCCAACTCACCGCGTACGTCAGCGGCGTCGGCCAGAAACTCGCGGCCTTCACCGACCGTAAACTGCCTTACGAATTCGTGGTGCTCAACAATTCCGTGCCGAATGCCTGGGCGCTGCCCGGCGGCAAGATCGCAGTCAACCGCGGCTTGCTGACGGAACTGCAGAACGAAGCAGAACTCGCCGCCGTGCTCGGTCACGAGATCGTGCATGCCGCGGCACGTCACGGCGCAAAGGCCCAGGAACGCGGCACGCTGCTGCAGGCCGGTATGGCGGCAGCGCAGATCGGCGCAGCCATCGGCGGCGTGGATGCCGGTCTTGCCAGCATGGCGATCCAGGGCGCCGGTGTCGGCGCACAGATGGTCCAGATGAAGTACGGACGCGACCAGGAACTCGAAAGCGATTTCTATGGCATGAAATACATGAAGCTCGCCGGCTACGACCCCTGGGGCGGGGTCACGCTGCAACAGACATTTCTGCGCCTCTCCGAATCCGGCGGCGCCAAACAGCAGAACTGGATGGAAGGATTGTTTGCCTCGCATCCGCCGTCGGCAGAACGCGTACAGAAGAACGAACAGACCGCCACGAATCTGGGACGCGGCGGCGACCTGGGCACCGACAGATACGTGGCGGCGACCCAGCAGCTGCGGCAGATGAAGCCCGCCTACGACAAGTTCGATCAGGCCGTGGCCGCGACCCGCAAGAAGGATTTCGCGACGGCCAAGTCCCTCGCTGGTGAAGCAGCCAAGGCCGTACCGCAGGAAGGCCGCTTCCAGGAACTCCTCGGCGAAATCGCCCTGGCGGAGAAAAATCCGCAGCAGGCGACAACCTATTATCAGAAGGCCATCCAGCTCAATCCGTCGTACTTCGGTTCCTATCTCGGCGGCGGCGTAGCGCAGCTGCAGCTCGGCAACAAGGCGAAGGCGCAGGAATGGCTGACGAAAAGCTCGCAACTGCTGCCGACCGCACCGGCCGCGTACTACCTCGGCAACATCGCGCGCGACAGTGGCGATACGGCGAAAGCACAGCAGTACTACAAAGCCGCCGCGACCTCAGACAGCAGCATCGGCAAGGCGGCAGCGGCCGAATACATGAAGATGGATCTGCCGCAGAATCCCGGCAACTACGTGGCCACGACCGGTCAGCTCGACGCGCAGGGCCGCGTCATCGTCGTCGTGCAGAACCGCTCGCCCGTGGCATTGAGTGCGATCCAGGTGACACCGGTGCTGGTCGATGCTTCAGGACGCATCCTGCAGCAGGGCAACAGCGTCACGATCAATGCAGCCGTGAAGTCCGGCGAACAGGCAGCAGCCGCCACCGGACTCGCCAATCTGTCGCAGGAACAACTGCAGGCACTGCGCTTCCGGGTCGATGGGGCGAAGATCGCGGAGTGAAGATAAAGAGAAGGACCTCCACGGGGGACATGACCGGAGGAAATCCCGCGGGACGGGGTATCACAGAGCGAAGAGACCGGATGACGGGGTGAACCCTTTTGCCCCGTGAAGCCCCGTGTCCCCAGTGGAGACTCCCGTTCTTCAGTATTGCTGCGTGACTACCTACACTCCCTGCATGCGCACCGTCTCCGCCACCCGTTACGTTACGCCGCTGCGCGAAGGCGGTTCGCTGCCTGCGATCGTCGAAGCCGACGATGAAGGCATGTATGTGCTCAAATTTCGCGGCGCCGGGCAGGGACCGAAGGCGCTCATCGCGGAACTGATCGGCGGCGAACTTGCACGCGCTGCGGGGCTGCCGGTGCCCGAACTCGTCTTCGTCGAACTCGATGGTGACCTGGCGCGCACCGAACCCGATCCGGAAATCCAGGCGCTGATTCACGCCAGTCGCGGATTGAATCTCGCGCTGGACTACCTGCCCGCATCGGTGATGTTCGATCCCATCGTGTGCCAGCCCGAGGCGCGACTCGCCTCGCAGATCGTATGGCTGGACTCCTTCATCACCAACGTCGATCGCACGGCGCGCAATACCAACATGCTGATGTGGCATCGCCAGCTGTGGCTGATCGATCACGGCGCGGCGCTGTACTTCCATCACTCCTGGAACGACTGGCGCGACCGCAGCCAGGATCGCTTCGCTCTGATCAAGGACCACGTGCTGCTGCGCTTCGCCACCGCCTTGCGCGACATCGGCCCCGAGATGAGTGCGAGGATCACGCCGCGGACGATCGAGCGCATCGTGGACCTGGTGCCCGATGCGTGGCTGTCTGGCGACGACCAATTCGAAACCCCGGCCGCCTACCGCGCCGCCTACAGCGAATATCTGAACCGACGACTGCAGGCGCCACAGGCATTTCTCGAGGAGGCGATCCGTGCAGTGCCCGTATGACTACGCCATCGTGCGTGTCGTGCCGCGCGTGGAACGCCAGGAGTTCATCAACGCGGGCGTGATCGTGTCCTGCCAGACCCAGGATTTCCTGGAAGCGCGGATCGAGCTCGACGAGCCGCGGCTGCTGGCGCTGGCGTCCGATGTCGATCTCGAATCCGTGCGCGCCAATCTCGCCAGCATTCCGCTGATCTGTCGCGGCGGCAATGACGCAGGCCCCATCGGCCGGCTCTCGCAGCGCGAACGATTCCACTGGCTGGTGGCGCCGCGCAGCACGATCATTCAGACGTCGGCCGTCCATCTCGGTCGCAGCGCCGATCCGCGTCACGCCCTGGAGAATCTGCTGGCGACGATGGTGCGGCCGCGTCTCCCGAAAGACTGAACCGCTTCGCGGATTCAAGCTGTTCCTCAGCCTTCCCATCCGGGCGACTGGCACAACTTCTGCAGTTGTCTCTGCCGTTGCATTGCGCGCCGCATGCGCGCGTTCGCAGCGAAATCTTCGCAGGGCAATTCAGGAGTCGGTCGTGAGAGCCCAGATCCTCGGCACACTGGCGGCGCTACTTTGCAGTGCAGGCATGGCCCATGGCGCATCCGACCGCGCGCCTGTTCCGGCCCTGATGCCCCTGCCCGCACAAATTTCCCCTGGCTCCGGCGCGTTCACCGTGGAGGCAGGTACAGCTCTCGTGATCGCGGACGACGCGAGCGTGCGGCAGGTAGCGCACTACTTTGGTGACTTGCTGTTTCGCACGCGCGGTTTCCGCCCTGCCATAGTTCAGGCCGACGGCGCAGCCCCGCCGAAGAAGGCGATCCAGTTCACACTTCAGAACACTGCCGCGACCGCTGAAAGCTATCGACTCGACATCTCTTCACAGGGAATCGTACTGATCGCAGGTGATCGCGCCGGCCTGTTCTATGGCGCCATCACGTTGTGGCAGCTGCTGAGCGCCGACGCGGCGCCCACGCAGAGTATTCGCGTCGCAGGCGTGAGCATCGCCGATCAGCCGCGACTGCGCTGGCGCGGCCTCACGCTCGACTCGGCGCGTCAATTCCAGTCGATCGAGTTCATCAAGCGCTTCATCGATACGATGGCGCTGCACAAGCTGAACGTCCTGCAGTGGCATCTGGCGGACGATCAGGCGTGGCGACTGGAACTACGCAGATTTCCGCAGCTCACCGCCGTGAACGGCATCGGTACGAAGTTCTACACACAACTCCAGGTGGCCGACATCGTCGCCTACGCCGCGGAGCGCAACGTCACGGTAGTGCCGAGCTTCGGCATGCCCGGGCACGCCAGCGCCATGATCACGGCGTATCCGCAGCTCGCGGCGGGCGCGGAAACGCGCGACCTGCTCAATGCCGACGAGGGCACCTTCGTGTTCATCGGCGATGTGATCAACGAAGCCGCACAACTCTTTCCCGGCGCCTGCATCAATCTCGGCAGCGCCGATTTTCCTTTCGAACGCTGGCGTTCGGCACCGAAGATCCAGGCGCGCATGCGGGAGCTCGGCTACACCAGCGAGCGCCAGCTGCACGATTACTTCGTCAAGCGCATCGTCGCGCTCGGCGCCGGTCGCGGACGGCGCATCATCGGCTGGGACCAGCTCGCAGATGCAGGACTTCCCGTACTCTCATCTCGCGGACTCGATGGCGCACTGGCGGCAGTCGCAGCCGGCCACGACGTCGTCGTCTCCTCGCTCAACCTGCTCGACTTCAATCACAAGCAGAGCTCGGACATCGGCGAGCCGCCCGGCAACGACGCGGTGGTGCGACTCGAAGACGTGTATGCGTTCGATCCGGCGCCAGCAGCGCTGCCTGCGGAAGACCTGCAGCGACTCATCGGCGTCCATGCCAACGTCTGGACGGACTTCGTACGCTCGGAAGTCGAGATGGATGTCATCGCATTTCCGCGCGGCGCTGCATTGGCGGAGATCGGCTGGTCGCCGGCCAGTCAGCAGCGGTGGGCCAGCTTCGTGAATCGGCTGGTTCCGCAGATGCGGCGCTACGACAAGCTGGGCATCCGCTACAGCGATGCGCTGTTCCGCGTCGCCATCATTCCACGCGGCGGCGCCAGCAGCAGTCGCATCGGCATCGAACTGTCGCGACAGGCATCATCGGGCGAGATTCGTTACACACTCAACGGCACCGAGCCCACTGCACGCTCCCCCGTCTACATGGATCTGCTCGAGGTGAAAGCGCCGGCGACGATCAAGGCGGCCACGTTCCTCGATGCGATTCCGCTCTCCTCCACCGTCACGCTGCAGGTCGATGACGCAGCGCTCGCTGCCTCGACGATCTCGAACTAGGCGAACGCTGAGTCCTGCGTCCTGCGCAACTTCGGTCGACACTCTTCGCAGATGTCATCTGTGCAGCGCGCTCTTTGCGACTGGGAGAATAGGGCACGGGGCTTGGCGGACCCGCTCGTCTTCAAGGCCGCGATGAACTAACGGAAAGTCCCGCCAAGACTCTTGTCCCGTTCTCACCGGTCGCACGCGCGCGGTGATCGTGCTGCTGCGATTCATTTCCGAACTGCACTGCATCGCGCGTCGCGATCTGACGACGGAAAAATGTTGCAAAGCGCCGCACGCGTGGCGCAATCGACTACGCACGCTGCTGCATCACGCCCGCGGCGGAACCATGCATCTTCTGACGTATTGCGAATGGTGTCCCCACGACACACCCATCGCCTTACGTGAACGGAGATCCTCATGAGACACACTCCATTGAACATTCGCGCCGCATTCCTCGCCGCCGGCATTCTGATGGCGTCCAGCGCTGCGTTCGCACAATCCACCGCCGCACCGCAAGCGCCCATGCCCGAAACAGTCGCTCCGGACAGCGGGGTCGTGCAGATCGACGAGAAGAAAGTCGATCAGTTCGCCGCGGCCTTCGTGGCAGTGCAGGACATCCAGGCCCAGGCAACGCAGCAATTGAGCAACACCACCGATGAGCAGCAGGCAACGCAGGTGAAAGCCTCTGCCGAGAAGCAGATGATCGCGGCGGTCGAACGCGAAGGACTGCAGGTCGAAGAGTTCAATCGCATCGCTGATCTGCTGACAACCGACCTGGCCCTGCGATCCAGGGTCGTCGAGAAGGTCGAGAAGCGCCGCAAGGGCTGAACTGGAAGCCGCCTGGATTTATCCGACCCGCCGGCGCGAGGAGCGGGACGTGGCGCGAGCCGCCGCTCTCCACCCTCGCGCCTTTCATTGCGATCGCGCATGAAGCTGACTCAGCAGATCGATGTGTGTCCTGGTCCCGTTGGTAGATTTATTACAGGCCGATCACGACAGTCGTTGCTCGTCCCGCATGGTTGCAGGTCGCGACGGAAACAGCAGGAACACGCAACAGGCACATCGAGAGGCAGTCCACAAACCCGCAAGGCGCGCGTCGATGCCCATCTTCAGTAATGCGGCGGCTTCTCCTGCTCCGCCGTGTAGCGAGTCGATTCGTCGCGCACGGACTCGATCCGCCCCAGCATTTCCCGCACTTGCTGCTTCAGGGTGTCGATGTCCTGCTGCTGCCGATAGACGACATCACTCAGTTCCTGGTTCGCGCTTTCCAGGAAGGCGAGCTTGAGCTCCAGGCGCTCGACCGTTTCTTCGTTCATACAATCCTCTCCAATCACTATCGATAAGCGAATGCGCCTGACTGCTCCGCGACGCAAACACGCCCTGGAATATCCGCACTGCCGAGCCTTGCCGTTGAAAATTTCACGGGTCGTAACCAGTCGTCACGCTCTTTTCCCCATCGACGGAAGAAACGCAGCCAGCACCCCGATCAAAGGCAGGTAGGCACAGAGGCTGTACACGTATTCGATGCTTGTGACATCCGCCAGATGTCCGAGCACTGCGGCGCCGAGGCCGCCCATGCCGAAGGCGATGCCGAAGAACAGGCCCGAGATCATTCCCACCTTGCCAGGCACGAGTTCCTGCGCGTAAACCAGGATCGCCGAGAAAGCGGACGCGAGAATCAGGCCGATCGGCACGCTCAACGCGCCGGTCCAGAACAGATTGACGTGCGGCAGGATCAGCGTGAAGGGCAGCACGCCAAGGATGGAAATCCAGATGACGTATTTGCGGCCGATGCGATCGCCCACCGGACCGCCGACAATCGTGCCGATGGCCACGGCTGCAAGGAACACGAACAGATGGACCTGCGCCGTCCACACCGACACGTTGAACTTGTGGATCAGGTAGAACGTGAAGTAGCTGGTGAAACTGGCGAGATAGAAATACTTCGAAAAGATCAGCGCTACGAGGATCGCCAGTGCGGCGGTGACTTGCCCGCGGTTGTGAAGCACCGCGGGTGCAGCCACCGGCTTGCGCGATGCCTGACGCACGTTGTGGCGCGCGTACCAGCCACCGACTTTGGCCAGCAGAATGATGCCGAGCATTGCAGCCAGCGCGAACCATGCCACGCTCGCCTGCCCGTTCGGCAGCACGATGAACGCAGCCGCCAGCGGTCCGACGGCTGATCCGGCATTGCCGCCCACCTGGAACACGGACTGCGCGAATCCATGCCGGCCGCCGGATGCTAGTCGCGCCAGCCGCGACGACTCCGGATGGAAGATCGACGAACCTATACCGACGATGGACGCGGACCACAGCAGCATTCCGAAGCTGTGCGACTTCGACAACAGCAGCAACCCGACCAGGGTGAATCCCATGCCGCACGACAGCGCATACGGCAGCGGCCGCTTGTCCGTGTACCAACCGACCAGCGGTTGAAACAGCGATGCCGTGATCTGGTACACGAGCGTGATCAGGCCGATCTGGCCGAAGTCGAGCTGCAGGCCCGTCTTCAACATCGGATACATCGCCGGTAACAGCGACTGCATCATGTCGTTGAGGAAGTGACAGAAACTCAGGGCACCCAATACGGCGGCGGCCGTCGCAGTGGATTCATGGTGGGTGTCGACGGTAGCGCTCATGGGTGAATTTCAGCATGCCGTGTGCGATCGCGCGATAGGCTCACGACTGAAAGCGCAGACTCGCTGCGCGAAGCCAGCCATCGGCATTGGCGAAAGCGGGCTGCCAAAACCCCTTTCGGACTGCGTTTGCCGGTGCGGCCTGCTATAAATCCTGCGGTCGTGGGCTGGCGCCGCCAGTCATGCGACACCTGCAACGATAATCGAGGGAAACGCGAATGAACTGGTATCTCGACGTTCTCAAGAAATATGCAGTTTTCACCGGTCGCGCACGGCGCAAGGAGTACTGGATGTTCGTACTGTTCAACATCCTCGTCTTCATCGTGCTGGCGATCGTCGACAACATCACCGGCACGTTCAACCCGCTCTACGGCATCGGCCTGCTCGGCGGTGTGTATTCACTGGCAGTGCTTCTGCCCAGCATCGGCGTAGGCGTGCGACGTCTGCACGATACCGATCGCAGCGGCTGGTGGCTGCTCATCAGCCTCATACCGTTCATCGGCGGCATCATCCTGCTGGTGTTCTTCTGTCTCGACAGCACACCCGGCGAGAACCGCTTCGGTCCAAATCCGAAGGGAGCCTGATCGTCACGGCACGCCGCTCCGGCGATGAATCGTCGGAGCGGCGCTGCCACTTCCAGAGATGCTTCGCAACGCGCACGCCTGTCGGCCGGCGAGGGGCGAGGCATTGCAGGCGCTCAAATCGGAATCGAGAACGCTTTCGCGACGCGCACGCCTGTCGGCAGCGGGTGGCGAGAACGGGGTAAGTGTCTCGGCGGTTGCGTTTGTGAAGATCACCTTCAAGTCCGGCCGCAAACCGCCGCAACATTTGTGTAGCAGCTCCCCGTGATCAATGCGCCGCGTTGCGTAGTGGCTCATTGATCGCAGAGGGTGGTTATCGACTGGTGCCGTAGTCGGTGAAAGTGTGTTCGCCGAGCCCCTCACCCCATTCTTCCACCCGCGAAGAGTGCGCTGAAGAGTTGGCGACCGTTATCCGCCTCGTGATGAGCCTGTCGAACCATCTCTTGCGATGTGGTTCTCGAAGACTCCGTCGAAATCAGCGCGCTCTCGCGAGGGGAAGGATCGGGGAAGGGGCTCGGCGAACACGCTGTCATCTGCAACCGGCCCAGTCGATAACCACCTTCTGGGTTCAATGAACTGCAACGCTGCGCGGTGTTCTGGACATGAGGAACTACTGCTCAAACGTTGCGGCGGTTTGCGCCGAGCTCTGCCACCGTACCAACAGACGCAACCGCCGAGACACTTCCCCGGTCCTCGCCCCTCGCAGGCCGAAGGCGCGCGCGTACGCGAAGCGTTCCCAACCATCTCTCAGCGCGCTACCCCCCTACCCCCATCCGCATCGCCGCGATGCGCACATCCTTCTGCAGCCACAGTTCATTGATCCATGCCTGCGCCTTCTCGCGCGCGGCCGGATCGGTCTCGTAGTTGCCCGTCGCGATCTCTACCGGGATCGGCAGCTCGCGCACGTGCACACGCACTTCGCTGATGCGGTCCGTGAACAGATCTTTCAGCGTCGAGTGTCCCTCGGGATAGACGATCGTGACATCGAGAATCGAATGCAGGGCATCGCCGAGTGCGTTGAGGACGAACGCCACGCCTCCTGCCTTGGGTCGCAGCAGATTCAGAAACGGCGACTCCTGCTTGCGGTACTTTTCCGCCGTCAGGCGGGTGCCTTCGACGAAATTCATCACCGACACCGGGATGTGGCGGAATTTCTCGCAGGCGCGTCGCGTGGCTTCGATGTCGCGGCCAGCCAGTTCCGGATGCTTCGCCAGCGTTTCCTTTGAGTAGCGCTTCATGAACGGAAAATCGAGCGCCCACCAGGCGAGGCCCAGCAGGGGCACCCAGAACAACTGGCTCTTGAGAAAGAAGCGCAGCAGCGGGATACGTCGATTGAAGATTGCCTGCAGCACGGGAATATCGACCCAGCTCTGGTGATTTGCCAGCACCAGGTAATGGCCATCGCGGCGCAACGACGCATCGATGTCGACCGCGAACCGCACGCGCGTGAGCACATGGATCAATGCCGAATTGACCGCAATCCAGCTTGCCGCAATGGCCATCAACAGCACGTTGCAGCCGCGACGAATGAAGGCTACCGGCAGGCAGGCTTTGACGATCGCAATGAGCAGCAGCGGCGTCACGTGCAGAACCGTGCTCACGATCACGAGCACGGTGGCGACAGGGACGCGCAGCAAGGTGGGCAAGGGGATTCGCATCCCGCGAACTATGAGCGTCAGGTCGTGCCGGCAGCAACCGCCCCAGTAGTTGCCGGAACGTCCGGGATCACGCTGGCGGGCAGGGTGGCGGGCTCGACCTTGCCGCCCGGACCGATGCGGCCAATCAGTGGCAACTTGAGTGACAGACTGAGTGGATCGACGCCGAACGTGAGTCCGAGCAGATTCACTTCGACGCCCTCTTCCACCCCGACCAGCACGCCCGCGAGTCCGAAGAGATTCAACTGTCCACCCGTACCGCTGGGCGTGATGCCGGCGGACTTGAGGCCGAGATAGTCCTTGCCGATTGCCGTTGGCGGCAGATCGACGCGCAACTCCGGTACCTCGCGCGTGACGAACGCGGTGAACGTATTCGAGTTCGGCCCGGGCCAGACGCGATAGGCGTCCGGATACGGATAGCGCTGCACGGCCGCTTCGACACGATCGATGATCGCATCGACTCCCGCGCCGCGCAGATCGCTCAGCAGTTCGGGACGATTGCCGTACCAGTAGCCGTCTGCCGGCCGATCGTCACGCACCACGACCACATTTCCCGTGCGACGCAACCGGTAACCGATCACTTCGTAAACGAGGAATTTGTCGGCATTGCTGCGCTTGGCGGCAATCCATGTGTGAACGCCGAAGTAGCCCTTCCAGCTCACGGTACGCGCGGAGTACACCTGCACGACTGCGTCCGGTGTCGTCGCGGGATCGGGCGCCAGGCCTGCCGGATCGCGGCTGGCGGTCCGCCAGTCCCTGGCATCGACGGTACCGAAATATCCGAAATAGATCGTGCCGAGAACGCCCAGGGCCAGCAACGCAAACAGGATCCGGTTCTTTTTTATGGCAATCACGACAGACCTGCGGTGGGTGCGACGAACAAAAACCCGGGCGACTGTGCCCGAATCTCGGACCGCATGCCATGCAGTTCGTTCCTGCTTCTGTGCGTTCGACTTTCGTTGAATGCCGCCCCAACTGTCTGAGTTGCACCGTGACAGGCCCTGGCGCTACCCCGTGCACGGCAGTGGATATTCGCCGCGCAACAGAACCAGCACGCCGGTCCGGGTCGTGACGGCCTCATGCCATGAGCCGGCCGCCGCGATATGCGCATCGCCGGCTCGCAGCTGCAGATCGCCGATGCAGCACTCGCCTTCCAGCACGAGGAATTCCTCTTCGTGTGCGTGGCGATGCGGCGGCACTATGCCGCCCGGCTGCATGCGCATCAATACCGTCTGATTGCCGGCGGCCTGATCCCGCCGCAGCAGTTTCATCTGGATGAATGGCGCGATCTCGATCCATGCCGCTTCGCCCGCACGCACGGTAAAAGTCCCTGTTGATGCCACTTCATGCGCCTGCTGCAAAACACGTTCGCGCAGGCGGCGCCGTACGGATTCGCTGAGCTCCGCCGGCTTCAGTGCGAGCGCGAGCGCCTGGAGCGTGCTGTCCGGCAATTCTTCGTCCTGGTAACTCACGCGACCTCCAGTTCCCGGCGCAGCTGCGTCAGCGCTCGCCGCAGGTGACTCTTCACGGTACCCAGCGCCAGACCCGTCGCAGCGGCGATCTCCTGATGCGACATGCCTTGCAGGAACGCCAATGACACCAGATGACGCCGCGTCGGCGCCAGCTTTCCAAGCGCAGCCCGGACGGCGCTATGTCGCTGCATCAGTCCGAGGATGTCATCCGGACGATCATCCTCCGTCACCAGGTTGTCCAGGTCAGCCGGCTCGCTCACCCATCTGTTCATGCGCCGCTGCCGCAGCCGATCGAGCGCACGACTGCGACACAACATCAGCAACCAGCCAAGCACCGAGCCGCGGCCCGCGTCGTAGCGCGACGCATCGGTCCATACATAGGCGTAGGTCATGCAGACGATGTCTTCCGCGTCCTCGGTTTTTCTGAGGATGGCGAATGCCAGCGCATACACCTTGCCGACCGTGGCTTCATAGAGTTCTTCGAGAGCATGCTCGTTGCCCAGCAGGATGCCATCGATGAATGCGGACAGATCCTGGGTCCGTGCCGACTCGCCCTGCACCTCCGCCTGCGCTGTGACTTCCATCATCGCAACTTCCTCGCACGAAGCCCGACCCGACCGATCACCGACGGGAGAGAGACCGGGGAAGTCAGGCTTCTATTACGACTGCAGCAACGTAAAGCACCGGACCGGTCGGTGCGCCAGTCGGCGAACCGCTGGGCGGCTCGCGACTGATCGCCACTTTCGCTGCCGATGTCAGCGCTTGTCGTTGTGTCGCATTCAAGGACAGAGTGGCCTTTCCGCGTTGCGGCAATATGCCCAGCGAAATCGGCGCAGCACCCGACTCGGGCAACGCCCAGAGCTCATATGCATGGTCCGGGTCGAGCGTCACCGCACTCGTCGTCGCAATCTGCAATTCATCCCCGCGCGAGGTCGCCTCGATCCGCCACAGTTCTGTCTGCTGCTGATCGGTGAACCTTGCCACCAGATCATGCTGCTGCCAGCCGAGGAATATCCACAACGAAACCGCGACGGCCAGCAACACGGTTGCGGCCATCGCAAGGTTTGCGAGACTCCAGCGCTGCCCTCTGCGAGACGCCGCACTTGCGGCGCGGATTCTCTGTTGCACGCCGCGCCACACGGCATCTGAAGGTCGCACGGGCGCGATGCCGGATGCCAAATCGATGAGGCGCTCCTCCCATCGATGCAATGCCCGCAGGGCCAAGGGGTTCTGCTCACACAGGCGCTCGAAGCGACGACGTGCTGAGCCGCGCAGCGTACCGAGAGCGTACTGCGCAGCCAGTTCGTCGAGCAGCTGTGCGTGGCTGTAGTTCATGGTTCCATGCAGCGCTTCAGGCTCGACAGGCCGCGACGAATCCAGGTCTTGACCGTGCCCAGCGGACTCGCAATGGCAGTCGCGATCTGTTCCTGGGAGTACCCATCGACATAGCCAAGCGTCAGGCAGCGTTGCTGATCGGACGTCAGACGCCGCAAACAATCGTGCAAGGTGTGACGGTCGCTGGCGCTCGATGTCAGATCGGCGAAGTCCGTCGCATGCTCATCGACCAATGCAGCGTCAGGAACTTCGTCCAGGGTGATCTGCTGACGCCGGGATCGCAGCAGATCGATGGCACGATTGCGCGCGATCGACATCATCCAGGCCAACGCGCGACCCCGGTACGCCACATATTGATCCGAGCGTTGCCAGATGCGCACCATGACGTCCTGCAGCGCGTCCTCGGCAACGGCGCGACTCCTCAGCATGCGCAGCAACAGACCCAGCAGCCGCCCCGACACCAGTCGATAAAGCTCCGCCAGCGCCCGCTCATCGTGCAGGGCACAACGAGCCAGCAGCGCTTCCACATCGTCGACAGCAGACGCCGATGCGGCGCGGCCGACGCCCTGCGACATGGAAAACGCATTGCTCATGAATGCACATACGTCACCGCGGGCGGATTGGATGCAGCAGAAGCAAAAGACAGGAAGATCTCCACGGGGAACACGGGGAGATCTCCTCCTCCGCCGACTCTCACCTAGAACGAAGTCCGCAACGTCACCCGAACCGTGCGCGGTTCGACCGGATGGAAGTGGATGTCCTCGACCGGGGCTGATTCGTTCGCGAGCTGTGACTCGTAGAAGTAGGTGATGTCGTTGTCGGTGCTGTCGAAGACGTTGTAGAGCGCCGCGCTCAGGCGCCAGGACTTGCCGATACGGTAGCCGGCTTCGAGATTCACCAGGGTGGTGGGTTCCGAGCGCACGCTGTCGTCTTCGATGAGAGGGGCTTCACCGAAATAGCGAAAGCGCAGGCCGCCGAACCAGCCGCTCGGATGATCGACTGCCACGCCCAGCGAAGCGACATCTTCGATGGCGCCGGGAATGCGATTGCCGGCGGGGTCATCGTCGGTGAAGCGCGCCTGCGACCAGGCCAGGTCGCCATCGATGATCAGCCAGTGCACGGGATTCCAGATCGCTGCGATCTCGACACCATAACGCTCACTGCCGCGGCTGGCTTCTGTCGTGCCCGCATCGCCCACGAACAGAAGTTCGGAATCGAGTTCGAGCGACCACAGCGACGCACTGAGCTGCAGGTTCGGGATGATCGCGGTGCGTACTCCAAGATCCGCACCCAGCGCATCGACGAGCGGATCGGCGCGCGCGACCGGCGTCACGCCGTCGTTCGGATCCACCCGGATCGTGGTGGCGCGCGCGTCATTACTGTGAAAGCCCTTGCCCACATCGACGAAGAACTCCGTCTCGCTCCACGGCCCCAGCACCAGCGCGAACTTCGGACTGACGATGGAGTCGCTCGCAGTCCCGGAATTCTCGAGCCGATTGGCATCGACATCGAAATCGAAATAGTCGCCGCGCAGACCGACGGTCGTGTGTACGACGTCGCTCCAGCGCGTTTCGACGCTGGCATAGGCTGCATAGCTGACCTGACGTACGGAGTCTTCACGGATCGTCTCGAAACGCTCGCCACGAATCGTCCGATACAAACCGACGTTACCGATATCGTCACTGCGAACCTGCACACCGACGGTGAGGGTCTGCAGTCGGCTCAGCGCTTCGAACGAATCCCGCCAGGCCACCTCGCCCCCATGGACGCGGCGGTCGTCGAGCTGCTCGAACTGGTCGCCGTTCACCGGATCGACGCAGTACGTGAAATTGGAGAACAGATTCAGTTCGTAGTCGACCGCATACAGCAACGCGGTCATCTGTCCGCCACCAACAACGCCCCCCCAATCGACAGAGATGCCATAGCGATGCGATGACCCGGCATCGGTCGGATCGATGTTGCCGAAGCGACCGAGCTGACCGGCGTCGACCGCACGCTGCGGAATCTGGTCGGTCGAGCGCCAGTCACCGTCATAGCCTTGGGCGCTGATGCTGAACTGGCCGGCCGCAAGCGGCTGTGAATATCGAACGAATCCATTGAGCTTCCGGAAGTTTTCCTCCAGCTCCCACGGTCCGTCGGTGTGCGCGTAGTCGAGCGCCGTGAGCAATATGCCGGGCCCGACTTGCGGTGACGCAGCGAGCAGGCCGCGGTAGTAATCGTCTGTGCCGCCCTCCATCACGAACAGTGGCGCTTCGAGTTTGCTGCGATAGCGCATGTCAACCGCGCCGGCCGCCGAGAAGTTACCGGTCTCGGCGTAGTACGTGCCCTTGCGATACGCAATCGATTCGACCAGTTCGGGGATGACGAAGTTGATATCGGTGTAGCCCTGACCATGGCCATGCGTCGGCATGTTCACCGGCACACCGTTGACGCTCGTCGCCAGATCGGTGCCGTGATCCAGGTTGAAGCCGCGCAGAAAGTACTGGTTCGCTTTGCCGTCGCCACTGTGCTGCGTGACGATGAGACCGGGTACCGCTTCCATCAGCTCGCCGGTGCGCAACACCGGGCGCAGGTCCAACTGCTCATGGGTCACGACCCCCTGATTCGCCGCGACGGAACTGCCCGTCAGACGATCGAGCTTGCCCGTCACGGTCACCTCTTCCAGAACCGCGGTCGGAATTCCGCCCGCCAGCGCCGCCGCCGATACCACTGTCAGCGACGCTGCCATCGCACATTCCATGGAAGATCTCATCGCGCTCTCCACGCGCTGCGGTTGATGCTCATACGCAGGCGGCGGCTCCGCGGATTCACCGACCCGGTGTACGACGAAAGTTCTGAATCCGACGCCCGCGTTACCACGTACAGCAGGGAAGCCGTCGCAATGGACGGTGAATTCATCCACGCACGGAGAGACTCATGAACGCTACCGCACTGCGTGCTGCGCTGCTGATCGCCGCAGCCGCCACACCCATCCTCGCCTCCGGTTCCAGTCACCGCGAGGCGCCCTTCATCACCGGCGTGCCGAAAGTCGACGGCACCGACTTCTATATGTTCCGCAGTTACGAAGCCGGCCGGGACGGCTACGTCACGATCCTGGCCAACTACTTGCCACTGCAGGACTCGTACGGCGGACCGAATTACTTCGCGCTGGACCAGAAGGCCCTGTACGAGATCCACATCGACAACAACGGCGATGCCCGCGAGGACATCACGTTCCAGTTCCGCTTCGATGACACGTACAAAAACCTGGCGGTCCCCGCGGGCGACAAGAATGTCGCGGTGCCCCTCATCAACATCGGCCAGGTCGACCCCGCCGCGGCGAACCTCAACATGTCACAGAGCTATACCGTCGCCGTCGTCCGCGGCAATCGGCGCAGCAGCATTCCGCAATTGCTCGGCAATGCGAGCTCGGGTGGTGAAACATTCCAGAAGCCGGCGGACAACATCGGCAACAAGTCGATACCCGACTACGCGGGCTACGCCAGCAACTTCATCTACAACGCCAGCATTCCGGACTGCTCGTCACCGGCGCGTGTGTTCGCGGGTCAGCGCAAAGAGGGATTCGTGGTGAACCTGGGCGAGGTGTTCGACCTGGTGAACACGAACCCGGCGGGGCCGCGTGACGGCGAACGCAATATCATCTCGCGCAAGAACATCACCACGCTCGCGCTCGAAGTGCCGATCAGCTGCCTGACCCGCGGCAACGAGCCAGTGATCGGCGGCTGGATGACGGCAAGCCTGCGACAGGCGCGACTGATCAATCCGAAACCGTCGAGCCCGAAACGCACGACGATCGAAGCAGGGGCGTGGACGCAGGTCTCGCGACTCGGCAGTCCGCTGGTGAACGAGCTCGTGATCGGCTTGCCCGACAAGGACAAGTTCAACGGCAGCGAACCTCGCGACGATGGTCAGTTCCTGACGTATGTCACGAACCCGACACTACCGGTGCTGCTCAATGTCCTGTTCGGCAACGCGGCGATTCCGCCGCAGACGCCGCGCAACGATCTGGTGGCCGCATTCCTCACCGGCGTGCCGGGGTTGAACCAGCCTGCTGGCGTGCGTGGCGCAGAGATGCTGCGACTCAATACATCGATTGCGCCGAAGCCTGCAGCAATGCAGAACGATCTTGGCGTACTGAGCGGAGACACGGCCGGATTCCCGAACGGTCGCCGCCCCGTCGATGACGTCGTCGATATCGAGCTGCGGGTCGCGCAGGGCGTGCTGTGCAGCGAGGCGCTGACGTGCGGCACGCAGAAGGCGGACCCGAACAATGGCACACCTTACACAGACGGATCGCGCGCGGCTGGTCCGACAGCGGCGAGCTCGATGGTGAGTGGCGCAGTTCTCGCCGCGGACACTTATCTCGATGTGTTCCCATATCTCGCGACGCCGGTACCGGGTTCGCCCAACCCAGGCAACTGAGCAGGAGACAGTCATGAATCACAGCAAACGTGCAGCCACGATGGCGACAGTAGCGGCAATGCTCGCTGTCGCCGGATGTGGAGGTGGCGGTTCAAGTGGCGACGGCGCGGACGGTGTGTCGGGCAACGTACCGCCACCGCCAGTGTCACCCACACCGCCACCACCGACGACCACCCACTTCACCGTGTTCACGCGCGATCTGCTCGTGTCGGCGGCCACTTCCGATACCAGCGAACCGGTCGAACTGGAATCGATCGAATGGGCCTTCACGGACGATGACAATGAGACGACCTACGATGACGTCATCGCCGCATCCGGTCCGTAACGACGCTGCGTGCGTCCGGTGGCGAGCCCGCTTTCCGGGGCTCGCCGTCGTCCTCGTCATAATGACGGGGGCCGCCCTGGCAGCCCCGTACATACCGGCGAGTGACTCGACGGTGCTCACACAGGTGCCTGTCACCTCGCAGGTGCAGCGACTGCGACGCACGCTGGCGAACGATCCTGCGAATCTCGACGCGGCGCTCGAACTATCGCGCGCGTGGCTGAGTGCTGGCCGCCGTGACGGCGATCCCCGCTTCTTCTCCTATGTGCAGGCAACGCTCGCCTCCTGGACCGGACGTCAGGATGCTCCGGTCGATGCGCTGATCCTCATGGCCACGGCACTGCAGAGTACGCATCGATTCGCCGAAGCGCAGTCGTTGCTGGAGCGCGCGTTGCAGCTCGATCCGCGCAATGCACAGGCCTGGCTGACACAGGCAACGCTGTTGCAGGTGCTGGGCGACTTCACCGCGGCAGAAAACGCTTGCCGGCGACTGATCGGAATCACGGATCAGAGAATCGCGCTCGCCTGCATCGCGTCCGCGCAGAGCATGCACGGCAAGCTCGACAGCAGCTACCGCGCACTGCAACGTGTCGCGCAGGACGATACGCGCATGGACACATCCGTTCGCAGCTGGCTGCTCGGGCAGCTGGGCGAGATGGCCGTGAGGCTCGATGACGGCGACGCCGCAGAACGCCACTTCGCCGCCGCGCTGCTGGCGAATCCCGACGACAACTACCTCAAGGGCGAACTGGCGGATCTGTATCTGCGGCGGTCACAACCCGCTGCAGTGATCGAGTTACTCGCCGGCCTGGAAGCGCAGGACGCGCTGTTGCTGCGGCTTGCGATTGCAGAGAGGCACCTTGGCGGTACCCGTTGGACATCCATGTACGAGGCACGCTATCGGGAGGCGTTACGCGATGGGGAGTCGATCCATCTGCGCGAGCACGCGCGCTACCTGCTCGAAGTGCGCGGCGACGCGATGGCGGCGCTGCAGGCCGCCGAGCGCAACTGGCGGGTGCAGCGTGAACCCGCCGATATCCGCATCTACTGGCAGGCAGCGACAGCCGCTCGTAGCGATTCGCTCGATGTCATCATGCGCTGGGCCGCCGCGAACGGCTATCAGGATGCAACATTGCGGGCACGCCCATGATCCGCCGGATCCTGCAATGGCCCCTGGTCACGCTGCTGTTCGCATCAGCGGCCTGCTTCGCTCACAAGCAGAGCGACAGCTATCTCACCCTGTCCGTGAACGGCCAGGCGCTGACAGGCCAGTGGGACATCGCTCTGCGCGATCTCGACTTCGCGATCGGCCTGGATGCCGATGAGAATGGTCAGATCACCTGGGGAGAGGTGCGGCAGCGCCGCGACGCCATTGCCGCGTATGCGTTGGAGCATCTGCGCATCGGCACGAATAGCGACGTGAATTCGACCTGCCCACTGCGTGCCGGAGAATTGCTGATCGACGAGCACGTCGATGGCAACTACGCCGTCCTCGAGTTATCCGGCCAGTGCGCTGCATCGGCAGCACGCATCGGGATCTCCTACTCCCTGATGGCCGGCGTCGACCCCAATCATCGCGGGCTGCTGGATCTGCGCAGCAACGGCGCCGGTCAATCGCGCGTACTCGTCAATGATGCATCGCCAACCTGGCTGCAGATCGATCGCATCGAGCACTGGCAGCAGTTCCGCACCTTCGTCGTCGAAGGCGTGCGTCACATCTGGCTGGGCTACGACCACATCCTGTTTCTGTTCACGCTCCTGTTGCCGGCCGTGGTGATCCGGAAACAAGGCGCATGGCACGCCCGGGCATCGTTGCGCGAAAGCGCGCTCGACATCGTCGAAGTGGTCACGGCGTTCACGCTGGCGCATTCGCTGACGTTGGCGCTCGCCGCCGTGGGCGTTCTGCAACTGCCCAGCCGCTGGGTCGAATCCGCGATTGCCTTCACCGTGCTGCTCGGCGCGGCAAACATTGTTTATCCGGTCGTGCGCGAGCGGCGCTGGCTGCTGGCACTGGGATTCGGCCTTATTCATGGCCTCGGTTTCGCGTCGGTGCTGGCGGATCTGGGCCTGACGGCAGGCAACCTCATCCAGGCCCTGGTGGGTTTCAACGCAGGCGTGGAACTCGGACAGCTCGCGATCGTGCTGGCGCTGATGCCATTCGCCTTCATGGTTCGCGACACGAGCTTCTATCGGTTGCTGCTGCCAGGCGGCGCGACGGTCATCGGCTGTCTTGCCGTTTACTGGATGGTCACACGCGCGGTCACCCTGTAAGCGACGAGCCGACCGTCGTCATGCTGTAGCGCGTCGCCGCAACCATCGGGAAGATGACGAGCAGCCGCTTCGTATTGTCATTGTCGAGGGCGAGCCTGCGTAACCTTCGCGATATCAGGGACTCCTGATTCGTCCCAACTGATCGAGCAGCGCCTGCGGCGACACCGGTCTGCCGAGAAACTGCTGCAGCAACTCCACCGTCGGCGTCTGCTGCCCGGTTCGCAGCAGGTTCTCGTCGAGCCAGGGAAACCACCGCACATTGCCAGCATCGAACGCACCGATCTTCTCTGTCGTGCGTTGCCGGATATCGGCGGTGATCACCGCACCGAGTCCGTAGTTCACCATGTAGCCCGGCGACTCGACGAGTTGTACACGCACTGCCCACCACGACAGCTCCGGATGCGGCACCACGTGCAGGTAGCGATTGGTGATTTGCGTCCAGACGATATTGGGATCGAGCGACGGATCACGCAGCATGCGCAGATCGAACAGGGCCCAGGCCACATCTAGCATCACGGTCGCGAACATGCCGCGTAACGATTCCGGCTCGGCGACGCTCCTGCCGAGGTATTTCTGCTGCCACGCCGGCTCGTACACGCTCCATGACGGCACGTCGGCAAAGGCCTCGTAGAACACTGCATCGCCCAGATCCATGAAGGCGGGGCGCGTGTGCAACGCCATCATGTGCGCCGCATGGCCATTCTCATGCACGAGTTCGTTGAGCAGGCCCAGCCCGCCGTGCGCGTAGCTGCCGGAAACGCGTGCGATCGTCGGCTGCCATTGTCCATCGACCATCCGACCACGGCGGACATAGTCGGTGTAGGCAAGCGGTGCCTTCCCGGAGCGCGGATCGAGATCGTACAGAACGCCCCATGCCGCGAGGTCGCCGCCAAGGTCCTTGTAGAACCGTTCGTTGAGCGGCTGCATCGCTTCCCGCGCGATCGATGGAGCGAGTGCTCGTTCGGCGGCGCCGTGAACGAAGCGATAGTCCCAGGGTTCGATTGGCGTGCTGTCGGACGCCACCCGCCATGCCTCCAGAATCTGTTCGAGCCACCGCTCGATCTCACCCGGTGTCGCACCGACGGTCTTCGCAGCGGCGTCGATGGCAGAGCCGGCTTGTCGTGCTTCGACCGCGGTCAATGCGATCATGCGCCGATACGGACTATCGACTTCGCTGTTGCCGTTCAGAGTTCGCCATAGCGGTGTGAAGGCATTGAACAGTGCCTTGCGACGTTGCGTGTCCTGCATGCGCGTGAGCAGATCGAACGCGCCGACACGCGTGACCGTCTGACCTTCGAACTGCAGACTGTTGGCATGCTCGGCGAAGCAGCCGTACAAGGACTGTCGCAAAGCAGCAGCCGTGGCCTCCTTGCTCTGAGCATCGACACACTTCGCTGCCGGCGCGGGCGAATCCGGCGAGTCGCTCAGCGACGCCAGGGCATCTTTCATGACATGCAGTGCACGGGAATCGTCGGCACTGAGCGTCTGCGACGTCACCTCGGCCAGCTCAGTCGCCACCGTGGCGCGTTGCTCTGTATAGATCCGCAACCAGTGCGTGCGATCGTGTCCGGCGTAAGTCGCTTGCGTACCCGAATCGATCAGCGAAATCGCTCCGTAGGCGTCGTTCAGATCGGCGTAGGCCGATTCGGCAGCATCGAGCGGACCAGCCGGTGCCGAGGCGGCGCACCCGAGCCATAGCGTCGCGATCACGCTCGTTGCGGTGACCCTATTCATTCGTCTTGCGTCCCGACAGACCATGGTGACCGCGGCATGAATGACCCTGTTTTCCCGGATGAAATTCGAAAACACGACGGTAGAATGCCGCATCATGAATGGATTCCTGATTTTCCGAAATGTCGTAATCGCACTCTTCCTGTCGAGCGTTGCGTACGTACAGCTACGCGGCCGTGTCCATCACAAGTTCTCGCGTCTGTTCGCCGACCACGCCAACCTGCTGGCGCCGTACAACACGCTGATGTATCTGTTCTCGGCCGTGAGGGCGAAGCCCTATGCCGAGGTGACTCAGTTCCCCGAACTCACCCCCGTCACGTCGCAGTGGCAGATGATTCGTGACGAGGCGCTGAAGCTGTTCGACGAGGGCTACATCCGCGCAGCGGCGAAACACAACGACATCGGCTTCAATTCGTTCTTCCGCACGGGCTGGAAGCGCTTCTATCTGAAATGGTATGGCGACTTCCTGCCATCCGCAGAAAACCTGTGCCCGAAGACCGCCGCATTGCTCGCGGGAATTCCGTCGATCAATGCAGCCATGTTCACGGTGCTTCCGCCCGGCTCGCGCCTGGGCGCGCATCGCGATCCATTCGCTGGCTCGCTGCGCTATCACCTCGGCCTCGTCACTCCCAACTCACCGGACTGCTTCATCAACGTCGATGGCGAGACGTACTACTGGAAGGACGGTGAGGCAGTGATGTTCGATGAAACGTATATCCACACGGCCGAGAATCGCACGGACGTCACGCGCGTCATTCTTTTCTGCGACATCGAGCGACCGGTGTCGAATCCGTGGGTGCGCTGGATCAATCGGGCCATCGGCCAGCGCATGGCAAAGGCCGCCGCCACGGAAAACGTCCCCGGCGAACACGTCGGCGTACTGAACCACCTCTTCGAATACATCTACAAGGTCCGGCTGGTCGGCGTGCGTCTCAAGTCCTGGAACAAGCCCGTGTACTACGTCGTGAAATGGGCGTTGATCCTGGGACTCGTGTATCTGATTTTCTTCTGATGCCCGTAAGTCCTGGATACATCGCGTTTTGAATTGGCCTGCCGCCCTTCCTCACCGCGTGCGCCTATCGGCCGGCGACGGCGAGGCTGGGGGAAGTGTCTTGGCGAGACCTTCGATTGAACTCATCCCACGCCGAAGAAGGTCACCCACATACAAACGTGCGGATTTCATTGCAGAGCCCTCGCAGGTGAGAATGGAACAACAGAAGCACCCGGGTTCCGGTTCCTGACCGACTCATGAAGCGCGTACTCAATCAGCCCACCGGCAGTCTCTTCGAATCGCTGCCTGCAACGCAACGCACCGAAGCATTGGCGCCGGGCGCGGCGATCCTGCGTGGCTTCGCCACCGACATCGCCCCGCAATTGCTCGCTGCAATCAGAGACGTGACATCGCATTCGCCCTTCCGGCATCTGGTGACACCCGGCGGATTCACCATGTCGGTCGCGATGACGAATTGCGGCGAGTCAGGCTGGGTTTCGGATCGAACCGGCTATCGCTACGACCCGATCGATCCGCTGTCGCACCAGCCCTGGCCCGCTATGCCGGACGTCTTTCGCAAACTGGCCAGCGATGCGGCCGCCGCGGCGGGCTTTGCGGATTTCCGTCCGGATGCCTGTCTGATCAATCGCTACGACCCCGGAACGAAGCTCTCACTGCACCGGGACTACGACGAACGCGACGCCACTGCACCGATCGTGTCCGCGTCACTGGGCGTGCCCGCCACGTTCCAATGGGGCGGCTTGCGACGCAATGATCGGACGCGCCGCGTACCACTGGAACACGGCGACGTGGTCGTCTGGGGCGGCCCGTCGCGATTCGTGTATCACGGCATCGCATCGCTCAAGGAATCACATCATTCACTGACGGCTTCGCAGCGGATCAATGTCACGTTCCGCAAGGCACGCTGAGGATTCGGAAGAAGATCTCCACGGGGGACACGGGGCAACACGGGGTAGGAATAGGTAAACGCTCTTACTGTCATTCCCGCACAGGGGGGGAATCTATACGAACCGTAAAGATGGATTCCCGCCTGCGCGGGAATGACGACTGAGTGTCCCGTGGAGATCTGGCGTGTGACCTCGTGTTCTTACCCCGTGTCCCCCGTGTCCCCCGTGGAGATCCTCTTCCTGAATCAGTTGACCAGCCGATCCCGGCCCTGCCAGTACGGTGCACGCAGTTCCTTGCGGAGAATTTTTCCTGCGGCGTTACGCGGCAGCGTTTCGACGAAGTCGATGCTCTTGGGCAGTTTGTACGTGGCGATGCGTTCGCGTGCCCAGGCAACGATCGACCCGGGATCCTGTGGAGCGCCGGGTTTCGACACCACGATCGCTTTCACCTCTTCGCCCCATTTGTCGCTCGGCACGCCGATCACACCGACATCTGCCACCTGTGGATGGCCGAAGATCGCATTCTCGACTTCGGCGGGGTAGATGTTCTCGCCGCCGGAAATGATCATGTCCTTCACGCGATCGTAGATATAGAGGTAGCCATCGGCATCCAGGTAGCCGGCATCGCCGCTGCGCAGCCAGCCTTCGTACGTGACCGTCGCCGCTGTGGCCTTGGGCAGATTCCAGTAGCTCTTCATGTTGGTCGGTGAGCGGATCACGATCTCGCCGACGGTTCCGGTCGGCATGCGTCGTCCCTGCGCATCCAGAATCGCAAGTTCCACACCGGGCAGGGGCTTGCCGGCAGACGCGATGCGCGGATTGTCGGCCGGTGCGTGATCCTCGGGTTCGAGCGCGGTGACGGCACCGGTCGTCTCGGTCATGCCGTAGAGCTGCACGAAGCCGCACTTGAAGACATCCATGCTCTCACGCAGCAGCTCGCGCGGCATCGGCGATGCTCCGTAGAGCATGAATCGCAGTCTCGAGAAATCGAGCTCACGCACGCCCGACTGGCGCACCAGCAGGTGCAACGCCGCCGGCACGATGAACATTTTCGAGATCGGCCACTGGTTCAGCGAGTCGAGAATCCGCGTGGGATCGAACTCACGCACGATGACGTTGAGTGCGCCGTGATAGAGACCCATTACATTCCAGCCTGTACCGCCGATGTGGAAGCACGGCATGGCGGCAAGACTCACGTCGTCCGGCTCCCAGCGACTCCAGGCGAATCGATCGGTCGCATGCTGCAAGCTGGTGTAGTTGCGATGCGAAAGCACCACGCCTTTGGGATTGCCGGTCGTACCGGAGGTGTACAGCTGCGTGACGGGCGCTTCCGGCGTGATGGCGAACGCGGGGTCGACGGACGACTGGGCATCGCGCCACTCCTGGTAGCCATTGCTCTCATAGGGCTGATCCAGACCGAAGACGCGCGAGTTCGACATCTTCGGCGCGCACGACGGCACCATCGCGTGGAACTCTGCGCCCACGAACAGCAGCTGCGCATTGCTGTCGTCGAGAATGTACTGAATCTCGCGTGGCGACAGCCGCCAGTTGATCGGCGTCATCACGACACCGGCCTTGGCCGCACCGAGCAGTAACTCGACATACAGGTCGCTGTTCTTGCCCAGGTGCGCGATGCGACTGCCAGGCTGTAGCCCCGCGGCCTTCAATCCCTGCGCCACCTGGTTGGTTCGGGCATCGAGCCGCGCAAAGGTCGTGACCCGGCCTTCGAAGGCCAGCGCCGGCTGGTGCGGACGCGTCTTCGCATAGGCGCGCGGAATGTCCGCCAGTGTCATGATCGACACCGATTCGTTCTCCGCATTACGCTGCATCGAGCCTCCACCGTCCATGTCCCTGCGCTCCATCGTACATCTTCTGCTGCATGCCGCCGTACCCGCATTGGTCGCGTGGCTGTTCTTCCGTCAACAGTGGCGTCGTGCCTGGCTGATCATGCTTGCGACCATGCTGGTCGATCTGGATCATCTGTTCGCCGAACCGATTTACGATCCGGACCGGTGCAGCATCGGGTTTCATCCGCTGCATCGCTGGCCGGCCGTCGCGGTGTATGGATTGCTCACGATTCCCCGCCGCACGCGACTCATCGGACTGGGACTGCTCATTCACATGGCGCTCGATTTCGGCGATTGCGCTGCCATGACGGGGACCCTGCCATGATTCTCAGACTCTGGTCGGCGGAAATGCGTGCCTCCGAAGTAGACGCCTACATTCGTTACTTCGAAGTGACCGGCGCGAAAGACTATGGCGCCACTCCCGGCAATCTCGGCTATCAGCTGCTGTTCGAGGACATCGACAGCGAACGGACGCGCGTCATGACCTTGAGCTGGTGGAAATCGGAAGCCGACATCCGCACCTTTGCGGGCGAGGATTTCTCCCGGGCCCGGTACTACCCCGAAGACGATCGCTACCTGTTGACCTTCCCGGACACCGTGCAGCACTTCCGCGTGCCCATCTCGTACCGCAGCCCACCAGCTACCTGAAGAAACGACAGGAGCGGGGGCAGCCGCACCTTTAGACCGCATCACATCCTGCCCGCGTGCGCCTGCCGGCCGTGCGATCGGCGAGGACAAGGGAAGGGGCTTGGCGAGACCTTCGCCTGTCCTCGCCCGTCGCCGCCGACAGGCGTGCGCGGACAACAGAAGGACAAGCTCGACGTTGAGCGTCTGCATTTCGAAGGCGTATGCACTCGCGTTCGGCGGGAACGCACGCTTCGATCGACAGGAATACGCTACGCTCGGCGATGCAGGCTGCAGGCAGCATCCGCCCGACAGCTTTGAACCCGGTTTCTGAACGAGGAAATCACGCCATGCGATTTACCGCCCTGTTCGCGCTTTCGCTGTTCGCATTGAGCGCCCACGCCATCGATTGCCCGAAGACGGACATCGACGCCAGCCAGCGCCGTCTGCTCGGACCGGCAGAAAATATCTGCCAGACCTATGGCGGCAAGGTGCTGCTGGTGACGAACGTCGCGAGCCATTGCGGCTTCACACCGCAGTACGAAGGACTCGAGAAGCTGTACAAGACCTACGCAGGCAAGGGCCTCGTCGTACTTGGCTTCCCGTCGGGCGACTTCAACAACCAGGAATTCGAAGACGAAGGCGAGATCGCAAAATTCTGCAAACAGAACTTCGGCGTGACGTTCCCGATGTTCAGCCGCTCGTCCGTGAAGGGCGCGGCGGCAAATCCGCTGTTCAAAGGACTGGCTGCGAGGACGGGTCAGGAACCGGGCTGGAACTTCAACAAGTACCTGGTCGGTCGCGACGGCAAGGTGATCGCCCACTTCGGCAGCAAGGTGTCGCCGGACAGCCCTGAACTGACGAAGGCCGTCGAGGCGGCGCTGGCGAAGGGATCGTAAGCATTCGCACGGCCCGGATTGCCTCAGGTTTCTTACGCCTTCGACGGCACCGCGGAACTGCTGCCTGCGAATCTCGGCAGCTCATCACGTACGTCGAACCAGCCGATCCGTTCCTGCGTCCAGACGTGATCGTCGATACGGACCCGATCCGGCTCATCGAGACTTCCGACGCAGACCTGCACTCGATCCGCGAGCACGCTTTCGCGCATCCCGATAGTGCTGCCGCAGACAGCACAGAAGCCGCGCTCCGCATAGGGCGATGATCGAAACCAGCTGACCTCGCCCCGCTGCCATGCGAATGCCGCGACAGGAAAGTGCACGAACGCCAGAGCCGGTGCGCCGGAATGATGGCGGCACATCGAGCAATGGCAGATCACGCCGCGCAACGGCGGGTGTGTCGAGCGATACCGAAGCGCACCGCACAGGCATCCGCCCTCGAAAAGATTGGATTCGGTCATGTCGATCTCCATGTCACCGTAGCGACATCGGCCACTCATTCGCGCAGAATCGCAACTCGTTACCCGGAGCGAATCCCCATGACGACGATTATCGGCATTTCCGGCAGCCTGCGCCGCGAGTCCTTCAACACCGCCCTGCTGCGAGCGGCCGTTGCACTGATGCCAGCCGATATCGAACTCGAGATCGCCAGCATCCAGCACATCCCTCTCTACAACGGCGACCTCGAGGGAGAGGGCATTCCAGCGGCGGTATCAGCGTTGAAGGACAGGATCGCGGGCGCCGCTGGTCTGCTGCTGTGCACGCCCGAGTACAACAACTCCATTCCCGGTGTCATGAAGAACGCTATCGACTGGCTGTCACGCCCCGCGGACGACATTGCGAGGGTGTTCGGCGACAAGCCCGTCGCCATCATGGGCGCCTCGCCCGGTCCCTATGGCACACAGCTTTCGCAGAATGCCTGGCTGGCCGTTCTGCGCACACTGCGCACGCAACCGTGGTTTGGCGGCCGATTGATGGTGGCGCGGGCGGGCAGCGCGTTCAACGACCAGGGCGATCTCGTCGACGAAAAGGTGCGCGGGCAACTGCGACAATTCGTCGAAGGTTTTTCGCAGGTCGCCCGCAGCAACCGCAACGCGTCCTGAGCCAGTCGCAGGCTCTCGACGCCCGCTCATGGCTCGCCAGGCCTCCAGCAAGGTTGTCTACGCCGCGCTGCTGGGCAATGTCCTGATCGCGACCACCAAGTTCGGCGCGGCGTTCTGGACGGGCAGTTCGGCCATGCTGAGCGAGGCGGTGCATTCGCTGGTCGATACCAGCAATGAACTGTTGCTTCTCTATGGCATGCGACGCGCACGGCAGCCGGCGGACGCCGGGCATCCCTTCGGCCATGGTCGCGAGTTGTATTTCTGGAGCTTCATCGTCGCGCTCATGGTGTTCGGACTTGGCGCGGGAGTGTCCTTCTATGAGGGCATCCACCATATCCTGCATCCCGAACCGATCGACAATCCGCTGGTCAACTACGTGGTGCTGGGACTGTCGCTCGTCTTCGAGTCCGCGTCGTGGTGGATTGCATTCCGCCAGTTCCGCGCGACGAAGGGCGGACGCGGTTATCTCGAGGCCGTCGGAGTCAGCAAGGATCCAACGACTTTCACGGTACTGTTCGAAGATTCCGCGGCGCTCGCCGGTCTGCTTATCGCGCTGGCCGGCATTGCGTGCGCACAGATTTTCGCGATGCCCGTACTCGATGGCGTGGCCTCGCTGGGAATCGCGCTGGTCCTCGCCATCACCGGCATCGCCCTCGCCCGCCGCACCAAGGAGCTTCTGCTCGGCGAGCAGGTCTATCCCGAACTGGCCCGCTCGATTCTCGCAATCGCCGGCCGGCACCCCGGAGTGGCGGCAGCCAATGGCGTCATCGCGACACAGCTGGGCCCGGAGCAGGTCGTCGCACTGCTCAGCGCTGAATTCGTGGATCGACTCACCGCGGACGAGATCGAAGCCTGCGTGATCGACATAGAGTCGCAGGTCCGGGCAAGCCACCCGGAAGTAACGGGTTTGTTCATCAAGCCGCAGAGCGCAGCCACCTGGGCTCAACGACGGTCTTCACTGGCACAACCGCAGTAGCCGCGACTGATCGGGATGATGGCAGAATCCCTCAACCCCCACTCGAGCCACCGCCCCATGTCGATTGACTCACCCCCCGACCCACGGCAGTTCGTGCAACCACTGGATCACGGCATCAGCGTGATCGACACCGGCTTCGTCCGCGAACTGTTCGATGCCAGCCATCTCATCGTCGCCAACGGTCGCGCCGCGTATGTCGACACCGGCACCAACAACTCCGTGCCGCGACTGCTCGCCGCCCTTGCATTCCACGGGCTCGATCGCGATGCGGTGGACTACGTCATCCTCACGCACGTGCATCTCGATCATGCCGGCGGCGCGGGATTGCTCATGCAGCATCTGCCCAACGCAACACTGGTCGTGCATCCGCGCGGCGCGCGTCACATGATCGATCCGGCGAAGCTGATGGCAGGCGTGCGTGCGGTTTATGGCGCTGACGTCACCGCACGCGACTATGGCGAGCTCGTGCCGGTGGCGGCCGATCGCGTGCTCGAAACCCATGACGATCTGGTGATCGAACTCGGCGGTCGACCGCTGCGCTTCGCCGACACGCCAGGACATGCATTGCATCATCACTGCATCTGGGACGAAGCGAGCCGGGGCTGGTTCACCGGTGACACCCTGGGCATCGCCTACCCTGCGCTCACGACGCCGCTTGGCACACATGTCATCCCCGCCACCGCGCCGGTGCAGTTCGACTGGCAGGCGTTGCACGCATCGGTCGAGCGAATCCTGCAATCACAACCGAAACTGCTGTACCTCACGCACTACGGGGCGGTCGGCGAACCCGAGAACATTGCGGCGCAGTTGCTGACGCAGATCGATGCGATGGTGAAGGTCGGACGCGAACTGGCGACGGCACCCGATCGCCACACGCGACTCAAAGCTGCGTTCCAGGATATTTACATGTCGGAATTGCGTCGCTGCGGTTCCAGCGACAGCGATGAGAATCTTCACGCGCTACTGGCGACCGATGTGGAACTGAATGCGCAGGGCGTGGGTGTGTGGCTGGACAAGAAAAAACAATGAACGGCGTTCAACCGGCGCAGCCGACGAACAATGTGTATTTCGCGTCGTACGCAATCCCCGCATCGGGATTGATCAGGAAGGCATAGTTCGTCTTGTTCATGGACGACAACACGCCGGTCGCGATCACTTCATCACGCGGCCCGGCGGTCACACGATAGGAAATCAGCGCTGACTTGCAGCCGCATTCACCGGTGCTCTTGTGCACGGCCCAGGCCGTCGGCAGGAAGAGTGAACTTCCCATCTGCGAAATTTTTGCGGGGGTCAGCGTCACACACGCATGCAGTGTGTTCTCGATCGCGACGTCGGCGTTCGCGCCGCTACAGGCGGTCGTCAGTCCAACCGCAGCCAGAACGAGGGCACGCAGGGTCACGTTTTCGTACCGCCATTGGTCGTACCGCCGGTGTATTTGATCCTGAGCGTCAGACGCTGCGTTCCCTGCTTCATCGCCGCGCGCAGCACACCGAAGAACGTCGTTTCGACTTCGATACAACCGTGACTGAACCCCTTGGTCGAATCGTGCAGATAGAAGCCGCTGCGCGCCGGACTGCACTTCGTGCGGGTCGCGGCGTCAGCGGGCTCGATACGCACACGGTTGTGTCCCCAGTTCGCCCAGTAGGGCTCGCACTGTGCTGCTGCTGCGCCGCGAGGAATCGACTCGACTCGCCACGACGGTTCGAGGCGGCAGATCCCTGCACCGTCATCACGCGCTGCCGTGCCGTTGATCAAGGGCACTCGATAAACCCCCTCTGGCACGGGCCCGGCCTCGGGCAGACATTGATCGGCGGGGTCCTGATGACCGGGCATTCCCGAAGTCGCTTTGAATTTTCCCTTGCCCGTCCAGTTCAGAACGGTCCCGTCGTAGAGCATGTCTTCCATGGAATCATTCCGGCCAGGAGTTTCGCCGGCTGACAGCTTAGCGATCCGGGGTTCGACGTCAAATTGCGCGCGAACTTCTCTAGGTCGCTGCGCTATCCAGCTCAGGATAGTGGCGGAAAATTCCTTCCTGGTTGAACGCAATGCGGCGGGCCGAAGCGAAGTAGCTGGCCAGGCGCGGCTCGGCAGCGGTCCGATCGTGCAAGGTCATGACCTGGCGATACTGCTTCGCTGTGGATCGCATCAGGTTCGGGAACGCATAACGCAAGCCGGCGATCACCTGGAAGAGTGACAGATCCGCGTAGGTAACCTTGCTGCCGACGAGATGCAGATCGCCCGCGGGGTTTCGCTGCAGGACGGTCGCAAAGTACTTGAGGAACTTCGGCACACGGTTGTCACGAAAGTCCCTGGCGCGACGTCGCGCCTCATCGCGCTGATCCTCGTAGTAAAGGCCCGACCCGATCGGATGATGCACGTCGTGGATCTCGACGATGAAGTCCGCAATCGTGAGCTGCAGCTGGTGGGTCCACAACTCGCCGGCCTCCTCCTTCGGGGCAAGACCATGCCGGCGACCGAGAAAGAGCAGGATATTGGCTGTCTGGCCGATCAACTGATCCCCTACCTTCAACCAGGGTGGCGCAAAGGGCGGATGCTGCAGATCCGCCCCCTGCATGCGCTTCATCAGCGCCTCTTCACCGCCGTCATGCGATTCATCTGCGCGCGCAACGTCGATGTAGTCCACACCGGCGTACTCGAGGGCCAGGCGAACGAATTCGCCACGCCCCTGAATACCTGGCCAGTAGTGCAATTCGTACATGGGATCAACCTGCCTTGCGCTGTTCGTGCGGCGAGTGCCTGCCCTCGCCAATCTCTTCGATGATCTTTGCGGAAAAGGCGTCGAGATCGTCGGGATTGCGGCTGGTGATTATGCCGCCGTCGACGACGACCGGTTCGTCGACCCATTTACCGCCGGCATTCAGCATGTCGGTCCTGATCGACTTGTACGAAGTCACTTTGCGTCCGCGCACGGCATCGAGTTCGACCAGCAGCCAGGGACCGTGACACACCGCAGCAACCACCTTCCCCGCATCGAGGAAGGCGCGCACGAATTTCAGTGCCTTCGCATCGACACGCAGCAGGTCGGGATTGATCTGACCGCCGGGCAGGATCAACGCATCGAAGTCCTCGGGCGCCGCCTCATCGAGCATGAGATCGACTTTGACGCTGTCGCCCCAGTCCTTGTGCTTCCAGCCGCGAATTTCTCCGCCCTGCGGTGAAACGACCACCACCGTCGCTCCCGCGTCGCGCAGCTTCTGTCGGGGAACCTGCAATTCGGATTGCTCGAATCCGTGTGTAGCGAGAATCGCTACCTTTGCCTTGCTGATATCGGTCATGGCTTCTCTCCTTCGTTACCGGGAGTGGAAGCCCTGACGGCGAACAACTGTTCCTGGGAATCAGTCCACCATCAACAGCAGCCGTTCGTCCGCATCGCGTGCGATCAATCGCAGTACGCGAATCACACCTTTGAAGCGCGCGGCGAACAGCACGGCGGGATCTTCGATGTGGACGCGGGCGGGAATCCATTGATAGCTCGCCGCGGCAAAGTCCAGCTGCCGGATGGCCTTGTCGAGCCGCCTGCGCACATCGCGCGGCAACACCCGACTGAACACCACCGTGAGTCGATCGAAGCGCGAGCGCATGTCGCGCAGCGCATTCTCGAAGAGCGGTGCGTAAAGGCGATAGTTCTCGGGCGAATAGTCGGGGATCCACCTGGCGAGCATCAGATCCCAGACATCGCGATACTCCGCAGAAGTCGCTTCAGGCAGCGTGTGGCCGGAGAGGTGAATGAAATGCGCCTTCCACAGATGGCACTCGAGCCGGACCTGCAGCATGGCCTCGAGAAAGATCTCGAACGGATCCGACGACAGACGTATCGGCACCGGCGGCATGGCCGCGTCGTGCAATGGTAACGAGCGATGATTGCTGAGTTCGGCCACCATCTCCTGCCCCTCCCCGCCCCTGTCGGTAAATTACCGTGAGCGCCGCGTGCCGGCCAGCGCATTCTGACGCTGCGTTTTACTAAACGCATCAGATTCGCGGTGGCGAAGATGAACCGACACTGATCGAAATCGTTCAGCCTCACATCAGTGACGCTGCGCGATAGTGTCCCCGCGCCGGATCGTCCGGCCCGAGGAGAACACGATGAAACGCCTTCTGGTTGCCGCCCTTGCCGCTTCGACGCTGATGGGAACCGTCGCCATGGCCGACTCTCACGGCCGTGATCGCGCGCATCACGGGCACGCTCGGAGTGATCGTCACGACGATCGTCGCCAGGCGAACGACCGCGGTCGACACGGCCACCACCATGATCGTCACGAGGGTCGTGGCGACGGCCGTTACCAGGTGGTGCGTTATGCCCCGCCCAAGGGCCACCGTCACAACACCTGGCATCGTGGCGCGCGCCTGCCCGCTGCGTACTACGCACCGCGCTACGTGATCCACAACTACGACACGTATCGCCTCCGCCCGCCACCGCGCGGTCACCACTGGGTGCGCGTGGACAATGACGTCGTGCTTGCGGCCATCACGACGGGCGTGGTGATGCAGGTAGTCAATGGTCTCTTCTATTGAGAGCCGACCGCGATGCTTTCGTCTGCTTACAGAGGTCCGCCGGTCTTCCAGGAGCATGCCGCTCCGGGAGCTGGCGAACTCGGCATCATCACGAACGATGACTTACTGTCGTCGAGGAGAACGCCAATGAACCCGAACCGATTCCGCACTTCGCTGCTTGCAGCCTGCGCCGCGCTGACGATCGTCGGCAGCATGGCCTACGCGGGCGACAGCACCGACGCCAAGGAGATGGGGCAACGCCAAGGGCATATGCATCGCCACGGCGGTGCGTCGCTGATGGGCACGCTGAAGCAGCTCGATCTCACGGACGCGCAGAAGCAGAGCGTTCAATCCATCTTTGCGGGCGGCAAGGAGCAGCGTCGGGCTTTGCGCAGTCAACAACGCAGCAATCGGGCCGCATTGGCGACCACCATGCCGGACGATGCAAAGTATCCGGCTTTAGTTGCAGTGCAAAAACAACTCGCCGCGGATGCCATCCAGCAGCTCAGTGATACCCAGACACAGCTCTATGCGGTATTGACGGCGGAACAGAAGGCCCGGATTCCGCAGTTGCTGGCCGAGCGCAAAGCCCGCTGGGAACAGCGCCGCGAGAAGATCAGGGACCGCAACAAGCGGGACTCCGCCGGCGCGACGTCGTGATGCCCTGCAGTGCCTCCCCTTGGCTTAAGGGGAGGCCTCAGACTGTCATTTTCCGGGCCATTACGCCGATAAGGCGTTGTTACAGCAACGAACAATGGCTGAAATCAGGGAAATCCTGCCCCTCTTTGTGACCAACCCCCCACAAAATGCATCTTACAAAGCCTCACAAAGAGGTATAGTCGCGCCCGGTTCGTGACCCTGCCCTTTGCCTTCCTTGATCGGGACCCCTGTCCGTCCAAGGTTTCCAACCGGTTGTTCCCGATCCAGGAGACTCGTTCCGCGCCTTGCATGGAAGGCAGGACGGTCGTTTTAAAGTTCCCGCCTGCTTCCGACTTCAAGCAAGAAGCGCTGTAGGCTTTCTCAAAGGTCTTTTGTAATGAGCAAGATTTACGTGGGCAACCTGCCCTTTTCGGCTGATGAAGCTACTGTGCGCTCGCTGTTCGAACAGCACGGCACCGTGGACTCGGTCAGCTTGATCAACGATCGTGAAACCGGTCGTCCTCGTGGCTTCGGCTTCGTGGAAATGCCGCGCGCCGACGCGGCTCGCGCCATCCAGGCCCTGAACGGTCAGGACATGGGCGGACGTCCGCTGAAGGTCAATGAAGCGCAGGACAAGCCCCGCGGCGGTGGTGGTGGCGGCGGCGGCCGTGGCGGCTACGGCGGTGGCGGCGGCGGTGGTCGCGGCGGCTACGGCGGTGGTGGCGGCGGCGGTGGCGGCTACGGTGGTGGTGGCGGTGGCGGCGGCCGCTGGTAATCACTGCATTAGCAGTTGATCCCCAAACTGTGGGCCGGCCTTAAAACCGGCCCACGGTCGTTTCAGAAGCCCCCGTGGTGCTTCATGAATTCCAGCTCTTCGGCGGTCGAGTCACGCCCGAGGGCTGTATTGCGGTGCGGAAATCTCCCGAACCGGTCAATGACCTCCTTGTGCCGCATGGCATAGCCCAGCGACTGCACATTGCCCACTGACTCGAACAGCGCGATTGATTGCGCCTGAATGCTGCGATCCTCGGCATGCTGGAACGGCATGTAGAGAAAGAGCCGCTGTTCGGCACTCAACGCCTTGTCGAACCCCGCCGCAATCGCCTGCTCTGCAAGCGACAACGCGATCGCATCAGTGGCGAAGGCACGCGGCGAACCGCGAAACAGATTACGCGGGAACTGATCGAGCACGATGACCGTGGCAAGCGCATGTCGCGCCGTCGACGGTGGCGCAGACGATGCTCGCGCACTCAACACTTCATACAGCGCCAGAAAACGTTTTCTGCATTGTTGATCGACGACCTCGTTACGCAGGAACCAATCCTGCGGTGACAGCTCGTCGAACCAGAAGCGCATGACTTCCTCGATCCAGTTTTCTGCGATAGTCACAGCGTCTCCAGACCTCGGTGGCCTCTTGAAAAGAATACTCGTTGCCCTTCTGCTGGCGGGCGGAGCCTGGTTGATTGCAACCCGTCAGGCGCCGATGGATGCGCCCGCGCCGCCCACATCTGTCTCCGCTCCGACGGATGATGCGGATGCGGTGCTGGCCAACGCCTTCGCCAATCAACGCAGCGACATCCGGATTCAGGCACGGGGAGTCGTCAGAAAAATACTGCCCGACGACCACAAGGGTTCGCGGCATCAACGGTTCCTGATCGAGCTGAGTTCCGGTCAGAGCCTGCTCATCGCACACAACATCGATCTCGCACCACGCATCGACTCGCTGCGCGAAGGCGACACGGTCGCTTTCAATGGCGAGTACGAATGGAACAACAAAGGCGGCGTCATTCACTGGACGCACCACGACCCGCAGGGGCACCATCCCGGCGGCTGGCTGGAACATGAAGGCAGGCGTTACGAGTAGATCGCGCCCCGCCCGAATTCTGCAACGACTGACCCCAGCCCATGGCTCTTGCCTGGCGACTGACGGGACTGGGATCCGAAAGATGAAGACTCTCCACGGGGAGTTTTTTTGCATCCAGGACCCGATGCATGCGCTGTCGGACAGGAACCGCGCGAGACGTGGGGCATTGTGCTGTCAGCATGCACCCCGACACACCTGGCCGCGATACACCTCTCTTCATCGTCCTCAACGCAGCGTCCGGATCATCCGACGCGCAGACCGAGCGCGAGCGCATCGAGTCGACGCTGCGCGAAGCCGGACAGCGATATGCCGTGTTCGCGGTGGAGAATCCCAAAGAACTACCGACGATCGCACGCCGCGCGGCGGACGAAGCACAACGCCATGCCGGCGCTATCGTCGCTGCCGGAGGCGACGGCACGATCAACGCAGTTCTGCAGGCCGCTCTGCCGACGGGACGACCTTTTGGCATCGTACCGCAGGGAACATTCAACTATTCCGGTCGCGCGCACGGCATTCCACTCGATGCCGCGGAGGCCACGCGAGCATTGCTGGGTTCGACACTGAAGCCCGTACAGGTCGGACTGGTGAACGATCGGGTCTTCTTCGTGAATGCCAGCGTCGGCCTGTATCCGCAGCTGCTGCAGGATCGCGAAGCCTTCAAGCAACAGTACGGACGCAATCGCGCGGTGGCGATGTGGGCGGGACTGCGGACGCTGCTGAGACAGCATCGGCAGCTGTCGCTCGAGATAGAGCACGATGATCGCGTCGAACTCGTGCGCACACCGACGCTGTTCGTCGGCAACAACGCGCTGCAGCTCGAGCAGATCGGCCTGCCGGAGGCTCAGGACGTCGGGCAGCGCCGTCTCGCGGCACTGATTCTCAAACCGATCGGCACGGCAGCGTTGCTGGGACTGGCGATCCGTGGTCTGCTCGGCCGCGTGGGTGAGGCGGAGAATGTCCGCAATTTCGCGTTCCGACACATGACGGTGCAAACGATGAGCGGCCGGCAACGCAGTCTCAAGGTAGCCACTGATGGCGAGATCTGGCAGGCCGATCTGCCGCTGCACTTCCGGGTCGCACCGCAGACGCTGTACCTGATGACCCCCACGGGGTGACGTCATGAGCGTGTTGCTGCAGATCTCCGACACGCACTTTGGCACGGAGCAACCCCCGGTCGTCGATGCGCTGCTGCACCTCGTTGAGGCTACGCATCCGCAGGTGATCGTCTGGTCGGGCGATATCACGCAGCGTGCACGCCGCGGTCAGTTCCAGGCAGCGCAGCGGTTCCGGCAGCGACTCGGCACGCGACCGGTGATCACTATTCCCGGCAATCACGATATTCCACTGTTCAATCTGCTCGCACGCGTACTGTTTCCGTACGCCAACTACATCCGTGCCTTCGGACCGGCGCTCGAGACGAACTACGACGATGACGCGTTCAACGTCACTGCCATCAATACGACGCGTCGACATCGACACATCGATGGGGAAATTTCCGCCGCGCAGATCGACGCAGTCACACAGCGACTGGCAGCGGCGCCGCACGATCGGATTCGCATCGTGGTCACTCACCAACCCGTCCACGTCATTCGTGCGGAGGACGAAACCAACCTGGTTCACGGCCACGCTGCCGCCGTTCGCGCCTGGACGGCTGCGGGCGCCGATGTGGTGATGGGAGGTCACATCCATCTGCCGTACGTGCGGCCTCTGTCACAGAAATTTTCCGGACTGAGGCGACGCGCCTGGGCGGTACAGGCCGGCACCGCCTTATCGCATCGAGTCCGCCACGGCTCACCCAACTCCGTCAACATCGTGCGCCGCCTGTCGCAGCAACCCCTGACCTACGCCGTCGAACGATGGGACTACAGCGCCGGGCAGAAAGCCTTTGCCGCTGTCGATACACAACAGCTGCTGCTCGACCGCTGAGAAACTGCGGTCGCACATTTGACAGCCGGCGGCCTGGCGGGGCAATCTCCGGCAAAACTCATCAACTGATGAATTAATTCCATCGGGCGTAGCGGGGGGATTCCATGAGCTTCGTCATCGTGACGGGAGCGCTGGCGTTGCTGATGCTGGCCGCCTACCGCGGCTACAGCGTCATTCTGTTTGCTCCGCTCGCTGCCCTGCTCGCGGTGCTGTTGACCGATCCATCGGCGGTCGCCCCGGTGTTCACCGGCCTGTTCATGGAACGCATGGTCGGGTTTCTCAAGCTCTACTTTCCCGTGTTCCTGCTCGGCGCGGTGTTCGGCAAGCTGATCGAGATGTCGGGCTTTGCGCAGTCCATCGCGGCCGCCGTGACCCGCGCGCTGGGCCAGCAGCGCACGATGCTCGCCATCGTGATCCTCTGCGCGCTGCTGACGTATGGCGGCGTATCGCTGTTCGTCGTCGTGTTCGCCGCCTATCCGTTCGCCGCGGAGATGTTCCGGCGCAGCAATATTCCGAAGCGCCTGATCCCCGGCACGATCGCGCTCGGCGCGTTCACCTTCACCATGGACGCGCTCCCAGGTTCGCCACAGATCCAGAACATCATTCCGACGACGTTCTTCGGCACGACCGCCTGGGCCGCCCCGATGCTCGGGCTGTGTGGTGCGGTTATCGTGCTGATCGCCGGCATGGCCTATCTCGACTGGCGGCGGCGCGTGGCACTGCGCAAGGGCGAAGGCTATGGCGAAGGGCACATCAACGAGCCGGATACGATCGCAGTGACACAGGTCGTGAATCCGCTGATCGCAGTCCTGCCGCTGCTGGTGGTGGGCGTCGTGAACCTGATCCTGACGCGCTGGATTCCGAATGTTCACGAAGCGCGGATCGAAACGCAGCTCGCCGGCCTCGCGCAGCCGCTGGTCACGCAACTGTCATCGGTCACGGCGATCTGGGCAGTGCTGGGTGCGCTGCTGGCCGGCATCGTCACCGTACTGCTGTTTGCGTTCCGCCCCATCATGCATAAATTCGCGGAAGGCACGAAGACGGCGGTCGGCGGCGCGTTGCTGGCCTCGATGAACACGGCCTCGGAATATGGGTTCGGTGCAGTCATCGCGGCGCTGCCGGGATTCCTGCTGATCCGGGACGCCCTCATGGCGATCCCCGATCCGCTGGTGAACGAAGCCATCACCGTCACGACGCTCGCCGGCATTACCGGATCGGCGTCCGGCGGACTGAGCATCGCGCTCGCGGCGATGTCGGAACAGTTCCTGACAGCGGCGCAGGCCGCGGGTATTCCGCCCGAGGTCCTGCATCGCGTCGCGGCCATGGCCAGCGGCGGCATGGACTCGCTGCCGCACAATGGCGCTGTCATCACCCTGCTCGCGGTCACCGGACTGACTCACCGGCAGGCTTACAAGGACATTTTCGCGATCACCTGCATCAAGACGCTCGCGGTCTTCGTGGTCATCGCCATTTACTACCTGACGGGTCTCGTGTAATCGGAGCCTGCGATGAAGCTGATTCACTCTCTTTGCGCCACGGTGCTGTTCATGACTGCCACTTCCGTCTTATCGGACTCGCCCGACGGCATCTCGGTCGACCGACTGAACCGGCTGACCGAAAAATTCACCGGCGACGTGCGCGATGGCGCGATTCCCGGCGCAGTCATCCTGATCGTCCGCAACGACAAGACCGTCTATGCGAAGCATTTCGGTGCTCGCGACAAGTCGAGCAACGCGGCCATGCAGCCGGATTCGATTTTCCGGCTGGCGTCCCTCACCAAGCCGGTCACCTCCGTCGCTGCGCTCATGCTCATGGAAGAAGGCAAGCTGCAGCTCGGCGATCCGGTCTCGAAATACCTGCCGCAGCTGAAGCAGCTCAAGGTCGGCGTGGAGAAAATCGCTGGCGGCGAACGCACGCTCGCGATCGAGCCATCGCGGCGTGAAATGACCGTGCAGGATCTGATGCGGCATACGTCCGGCTTCACGTATGGAATTTTTGGCGACTCGCTGGTCCAGCGCGCCAACCGCGACGCCAACACCATGGACGATCAGCAGACCAACGCCGAACTCATCGACAAGCTGGCGCAGCTGCCGCTCGCCTACCAGCCGGGCACGACTTTCGAGTACGGCATGTCGACCGATGTACTCGGCCGCATCGTCGAAGTCATCTCGGGTCTGGACCTGAATCAATTCGTGAAGCAGCGCATCGCGAAGCCCCTCGGGATGCCCGACACCGCTTTTCTGCTGAGCGATGCACAGGCAGCACGCCTGGCGGAGCCTCAGCGTGCCCCCGGAAGCCCCGCGATCGTCGTCGGTTACAACCCGGTGAAGCCACCGAAATGGTTTTCCGGTGGCGGCGGACTGCTCTCCACGGCCAGCGACTACGCACGCTTCAGCCTCATGCTGCTCAACGGCGGCGAACTCGATGGCATCCGCCTGCTGTCGCGCAAGTCGGTCGCGCTCATGACCAGCAATCACCTTCCGCCCGGAGTCGGCTACGGCGGCTTCGTGCAGGAACTTGGATTGACGGCGCCACTGCCGCAACTGGGACAGGGTTATGGCCTCGGCGTTGGCGTGCGTCTGGAGAGCGGTCGCGCATCGGTGCCCGGCTCCACCGGCGATTTCTTCTGGGGCGGAGCGACCGGTCCTTACTTCTGGGTCGACCCGCAGGAACGCCTGATCGCCATCATGATGCTGCAGGAACTCAACATCGAACGGCGTACGTACTACCGCTCGGTCATGCGCAATCTGGTGTATCAGGCGCTGGAGTAACCATCCAGAGGCGCATCGGGACGCGCCACTGCACCATCCCGCTGACACACCCTCGTCCGGGGAATCCCGCCCCCGACGCTGCGGCATCTCTGGCTCGACTCGACTGCGTCGTTACGACACTCTGCGTGCCGGCCATCGACGGCTTCCGAACCGTCATGGCTACGGTTACTTTACCCGCTCACCGCAGGACGTCCGCGCAGTACTGGCTGGATCGCCGGTGTGACCGCAGCGGCAGGGCCACGGCTTCGGTTGGAAGCCGATTGCCTGAGCGAATCCAAGAAAATCGGCGGCAGACCACCCAGCGGCTGCACCCGATGCATGATCAGGAGTTCGATGATGGAACCAGACGTTCCCTTCTTCAGTACGCAGTACTTCATGCCCCAGGGGCACTGCTACCTGTGGTCGCCGGCAGTGCTATGGCTCAACGTCCTGCCCGACCTCCTGATCGCGCTGGCCTATTTCACGATACCGTTCATCCTGATTCGCATCGCGCGTCGCCGCCGCGACCTGCCGTTCAATTCGCTGTTCATCTGCTTCGGCATCTTCATCGTGTCCTGTGGACTCACGCATGTGATGGACGTATGGAACGTCTGGAACGTCGAGTACTGGCTCGAAGGGCTGATCAAGCTGATCACGGCGGCGGCCTCCGTGCCGACGGCCATTCTGCTGTGGCGTGCCTGGCCCCACATCATGCAGCTGCCGAGTCAGAATCAGCTGCGGGAAGCCAACGATTCGCTGGCGCGCGCCAATCGCGAAATGGAGGCATTCACCGCGTCGGTTTCCCATGACCTGCGCTCACCCCTGTCCACGATCGCGGGACAGGCGGGCATGCTGGAGCTGTCCCTGGCCAACAGCGTCACTGAGGATCAGCGTTCGCGCCTGACACGTATCCAGGCCAGCGTAAAGAAAATGTCGGAACTGATCGAGGCGCTGCTGGCGCTGTCGCGCATCTCGCGCCACACGCTGCAGCGGGAAATCCTCGACGTCAGCGCGCTGGCGCAGGAGATCGTCGGGGAGCTGCGTCATGCCAGTCCGCAGCGGTCCGTCGACGTCACGATACAACCGGGCATGACCGCCCATGGCGACCAGCGCCTGATAAGCGACATGCTGACGAACCTGATCGACAATGCCTGGAAATTCACCTCGAAGACCGCGGATGCACGAATCGAGATCGGCGAGCAGACGCCGGGCAACCTGGCGACCTTCTTCGTGCGCGACAACGGCGCCGGATTCGACATGGCGTACGAGCAGAAGCTCTTCAAACCGTTCCAGCGGCTGCATGGAACCAACGAGTTCGAAGGCTCGGGCATCGGGCTGGCGACTGTCCAGCGCATCATCGAGCGTCACGGCGGTCGCATCTGGGCCGACGCCAAGCCAAATCAAGGTGCGCGGTTCTGCTTCACCCTGCCCACGCGGCCGCTCAGCGATGCGCGCGACGCGGCGCGGATGTGACGATTGCCTGTCCGGTATTGGCTGGAGCAATTCGTATGAAGGCACATCGTGCGCAGGATCGGCCGCACTCCTGCGCCGTCTGACCGGCGTTCCGGCGTATTTCACCGATCCTGCCTTACCGCCATCGAGAGCACCCCGTAGAATGCCGCGGCACCTCCCGGCCGGCTCGAACAACGACAATCCGCATGTCACTCGATCAAAACGCACTCGACAGTCTGCGTATCGAACGCAGCGAAGAACCAGACCCGCAATCTGGCAAACCCTACAAGTGGTTCCTGATCATCGTGCTGGCCATTGCCCTGGCCGCGGCAGCCTGGGTCGTGTTCCGGGATAAGGCAGTCGAGGTTGAGATCGCAACGGCTGTCGCCGCCTCCGGTTCGACGGGCACCGGCCCCGCCGTGCTGAATGCTTCCGGTTACGTCGTCGCACGTCGGCAGGCGACGGTCTCCTCGAAGGTGACCGGCAAGGTCGCCGAGGTACTGATCGAGGAAGGCATGACCGTCAAGGAGGGCCAGCTCATCGCCCGGCTCGACGACAGCTCGGAACAACGAACCTACACGCTCTCGCAGCGACAGCTCGACTCTGCGCGGGCCAAGCTCGATGAAGTGAATGTCCGCCTGGCGGAGTCCGAGCGCGCCCTGCGCCGCAATGAACAGCTGCGTGCCGACAAACTGGTCAGCGAATCGGTGCTCGATGCGTCGCAATCGGAAGTCGCGGCGACACGCGCGCGCCTCGAATCGCTGCGCAGCGAAGTGGAAGTCGCGCAGAGCACGTTGCGCGTGCGGGCTCAGGCCCTGGAGGATCTGCTGGTGCGCGCACCATTCGATGGCGTGGTCGTCTCGAAGGATGCACAGCCTGGCGAAATGGTGTCGCCGATCTCGGCGGGCGGCGGCTTCACGCGCACCGGCATCGCCACCATCGTCGACATGGACTCGCGCGAGATCGAGGTCGACGTCAACGAGGCCTTCATCAATCGCGTGCGCGACGAACAGCGGACCGAAGCGGTGCTGGATGCCTATCCGGACTGGACCATCCCCTCCCACGTCATCAATATCGTGCCGACTGCAGATCGCCAGAAGGCCACTGTGCGGGTGCGTATCGGTTTCGATGCGCTCGATCCGCGCATCCTGCCCGACATGGGTGTGAAGGTGAGCTTCCTGGACGATCGCAACGAATTGCCGAACGCCACCGCCAGGGCATCCGTGCGATTGCCGACGAGCGCGGTCATACGCGAAGGTGACACCGCCTATGTATGGCGGATACAGGGCGACACCATCGAGCGGGTAGCGGTCCGCACCGGCAGCGAACGGAATGGACAGATCGACGTGCTGTCCGGAATCAATGCCGGTGAAACCGTCGTGGCGGCACCCGTCGAAGGCTTGCAGGAAGGCGCGAGTGTTCGGCAGAAATCCGGCTGAAATTCCGTCACCAGTTATTGCTGACAACATCTGTCATCGTTGACCGCAACAATGGCATCCGCTGGCAACGTTGATCGAGGGAGACAACGTGACTGACGAGACTCTGGTAAAGATTCGCGGCCTCGCCAAGGACTACAAGCGCGGCGCCGAAACCGTGCATGTGCTGCATGCGCTCGATCTGGATATCCCCAAGGGGGATTTCCTCGCGCTCATGGGGCCGTCGGGCTCGGGCAAATCCACGCTTCTCAATCTGATCGGCGGTCTCGACCGGCCAAGCGCCGGTTCGATCGAGATCGCCGGTCAACGCACCGACACGATGAGCGATGGCGCCCTGGGGCGCTGGCGCGCCAATCATGTCGGCTTCATTTTCCAGATGTACAACCTGCTGCCGGTGCTGTCCGCCGCGCGCAATGTCGAGTTGCCGCTCCTGCTCACGAAACTCTCCGCCGCTGAACGCCGCAAGCGCGCCGCTGCTGCCTTGAGCCTCGTGGGTCTCAGCGAACGGGCCGGGCACAAGCCCCGCGAGCTGTCCGGTGGCCAGGAACAGCGTGTCGGCATCGCGCGCGCCATCGTCTCGGATCCCACTCTGTTGCTGTGCGACGAACCAACGGGCGATCTCGACCGGAAATCCGGCGACGAAATCCTCGACTTGCTCAAGGCGCTGAACGAACGCCACGGCAAGACCATCATCATGGTCACGCACGATCCACACGCGGCGGCGTGCGCGAAACGGACACTGCATCTGGAGAAGGGCCAGCTGATTCGCGCGGCAGCGTGAGAGAAATGCAGGCACCTGGCCCGGACTCTGCAAGGAGACAAAGATGAAAACTCGACCTTCGATTCCAGCATCGAGGATCACGCCGCCTGATTCCTTCCGGTTAGCGCCTGGCACCTAGCGCCTGGGGTCTCCCTCATGAAATTCCTGCCCCTGCTCTGGTCCAACCTGCAACGCAAGCGACTGCGGACGTGGCTGACGTTGGCGTCGATCGTCGTGGCATTCCTGCTGTTCGGCATCCTGCAGACGATGCGCGCCGCATTGACGGGCGGCGCTGATCTCGCGGGCGTCGATCGACTGGTCACCATCAATAAAGTATCGATCATCCAGCCGCTGCCGCAGAGCTACCTGAACCGGGTACGCAGCGTGGAGGGCGTCCGCATTGCGATGTCGCAGGACTGGTTCGGCGGGATCTTTCAGGACGATCGCAATCAGATCGCTGCTTTGACGGTGGATCCAAAAATATTCTTCGAGGTCTACCCGGAATACTCCCTGCCCGAGGCACAGCGCGCCGAATGGCAGGCCGATCGCGCTGGCGCCATCGTGGGCAGTGCGGTAGCCGAACGCTTCGGCTGGAAGGCCGGCGACACCATTCCGCTGCGCTCGAATATCTGGACCAAGAGCGACGGCAGCAGTACCTGGGATCTCAAGATCATCGGCATCTACAGCACCAGCAATGGCGACAACTCCAGCCTCTACTTCCAGTACGACTATCTGAATGAGGCACGCTCCTTCGGCCGCAATAACATCGGCATGATTGTGATGCGCATCGCAGATCCGTCCCGCTCGGCAGACATCGCCCGCAAGGTGGACGAGCAATTCGCTAACTCATCGACCGAGACCAAGACGTCGACGGAAAAAGCCTTCGTGCAGGGCTTCGCCAATCAGATGGGCAGCATCGGCACCATCGTCACTGCAGTCTCCTCCGCCGTCTTTTTCACGATGCTGCTGGTCATCGCCAACACGATGGGCCAATCGGTTCGCGAACGCACCAATGAGCTCGCGGTGATGAAGACCCTGGGCTTTTCGAGTTTCCAGGTTACGGCAATGGTGCTTGCGGAGGCCCTGCTGCTGACGGTGCTGGGCGCTGCCATCGGACTGGGCGTCGCTGCAATGGCAGCCATGAGCCTTGGGCAGGCCATCCAGCAGTTCTTCCCGACGCTGGGCATGCCCGCGAACACGTACATCATTGGAGCGGTGCTTGCCATCGGACTCGGAGCGATCGCAGGCGCCCTGCCGTGTGCACAGGCCTGGCAACTGAAGATCGTCGATGCATTGAGGAAGGCATAAATGGCAAGCACTGCATCCCAGATCGTCGCGGTAACGGCGCTGAACCTGAGCAACCTTCGCCAGCGGGTGGGCTCGTCGATCGTCGCCCTCATCGGTATCACCGGCGTCGTCACCGTGCTCATCGGTGTGTTATCGATCGCCGAAGGCTTTCGTGCCGTACTCGATCAGTCGGGCGCAGCGGACGTCGCCATCGTATTGCGCGGCGGCGCCACCGATGAGATGGGCAGCGGCCTGACGCTCGAGCAGACGCGTCTGATCGCCGACGCACCCGGCGTCAAGCGCGATGCGAACGGCGCCATCGCATCGCCTGAACTGTATGTGGTTGTCGATGTGCCATTGCGCACCACAGGTACGGCTGCAAACGTTCCGTTGCGCGGCGTCTCCCCCAACGCCGGCAAGTTGCGCGACCAGTTCCGCATCGTCGAAGGGCGAAACTTCACGCCGGGTAAATTCGAAGTGATCGTCGGGCGCGGCGCGGTGAAACAGTTCAAGGGACTAACCGTCGGCAGCCGGCTTCGCTGGGGAACGACCGAGTGGGTCGTCACCGGCCTCTTTGCCGATCGCGGCAGCGTGGCCGAATCGGAAATGTGGACCGATGCCACGGTCCTGCAGGGTGCGTACCACCGCGGCTCGTCGTATCAATCGATGCGCGTCCGACTCGACAGTGCCGATACGATGCGTTCCTTCAAAGACGCGCTCACGGCCGATCCACGGCTGAATGTAAAGGTCTTCTCCGAGAAGCAGTACTACGAGGAACAATCGCGAACGCTGACGACGCTGGTTCGCACTCTGGGCACAGCCATTGCGGTGTTGATGGGCCTCGGCGCCATGTTTGCCGCGTTGAATACGATGTACTCGGCGGTCTCGGCGCGGACACGCGAAATCGCCACGCTGCGAGCGTTGGGTTTCGGCGCTGTTCCCGTGGTGATTTCAGTACTGGCTGAAGCACTGCTGCTCGGCCTCGTCGGCGGCGTGGCCGGCATGCTCATCTCCTACTTCGCCTTCAATGGCATGCAGGCGTCCACCATGAACTTCGCCACGTTCAGCCAGATCACCTTCGCCTTTACCGTGACGCCGGCACTGCTGATCCAGGCACTCATCTATGCCTTGTTACTCGGCTTGCTCGGCGGACTCCTCCCCAGCTTGCGCGCGGCGAAGCTGCCGATCACGACGGGATTGAGGGAGCTGTAGGAGCAATTGATAGTTGATAACGAAAAGCTGCAGCGCATCCGTCTTTTCAGGCGGCACGATTGGGGCCGTCCGGGAAGCGTGTTCTCTCGAGTATTCGAGGAAGACCAGACCTGCCCACCCGGAGGATCACCGTGAGCCGAAGCGTAATGTCGTTGACCGCGTGTCTGCTGTCGCTCGTCGCGATCTGCGCGCACGGGGCCGAAGCATCGCGTGATGTCGCTCGCAAACCCGGCGAGTACCCGCTCACTGCCGATTCGCTGAACCAGCCGGATGTCCCGAAAGGCAAACTGGAAGGCCCGTTCGAATTTCACAGCAAGGTGATTCCGGGCACGGTTCGCAGATACTGGATCTTCGTTCCAGCTCAGTATTCGACAAAGAAACCGCCGGCGCAGGGCGCGAGCCTGCTCGTCTTCCAGGATGGCCAGCGTGCAACGAACCCGGAAGGATCGTTGCGAGTGCCTGCCGTGCTCGAGAATCTGATTCACAAGGGCGACATTCCGGTGACGATCGGCGTCTTCATCACGCCCGGCAATACGAGCGAGACTTATCCCGACGACCTGGGCATGAAGAATCCCGATCACCGCGCACCGGAATACGATGCACTCGACGACACGTACGCACGATTTCTCATCGACGAGTTATTGCCCGAAGTGAGCAAGCGCTACCGTCTGACCGACGATCCCGAGCAGCGGGCGATCGGTGGAACGAGCAGCGGTGCGATCTGCGCATTCACCGTCGCCTGGCACCGGCCTGACGTCTTCCGCAAAGTCATCAGCATCATCGGCAGCTACACGTCGATCGGTTACAAGCCCGCGCAGCAGGGTTGGCTCGTAACGCCGGGCGGCGATCTGTATCCGGGCATGATCCGCAAGAGCGCCATTCGCCCGCTGCGGATCTTCCTGCAGGATGGATCGAACGATCTGAACAACGAGCATGGCAACTGGTTTCTGGCGAACCAGCAGATGCTGTCGGCCCTCGAATGGGCAAATGCCAATGCAGACAAGGCAGACACGCCTGGCGCCCGATACGCTGTGAATCATGTGTGGGGCGACGGCGCGCATTCCGATGCGCATGGCGGTGCGCTGCTGCCAGACATACTCAGGTGGTTGTGGAAGCAGTAACCGGTCCCGAGCGCGCGCTGTCGCGGCTGCTGCAGGACGATTGGCAGAAGACGATCAAGGCACTGGAGAATCAGAAGCAGAGTTGAAGAGGTACACAAACGAGCATGACCAACGGAAATCCCGCGGGACAAGGCGGAACACAAAGGAGCGCAAAACAGACGGGCCGGACAATATCGGACCAATCGCCGTTTCCTGCTTTGTGTCCTTTGTGCACCGTTGTGTATCTGATTCCTCTTCACCCCAACCTGATCGGCAACCCACCATGAGGACCCGCCCTCACGCTCCTGGAGGTCACACATGACGTCACTGGCCGGCAATACGACTGCAACCATCACTCCCTGCCTCACCTATCGCAATGCCAGCGCCGCGATCGACTGGTTGTGCGGTACGTTCGGCTTCAGCAAGCGCGCTGCGTACATCGACGAGCGCGGCGATGTCATGCATGCCGAGCTGACGTTCGGCAACGGCATGATCATGCTCGGCAGCGTGAAGGATTCGGAGTTCGGCCGGTTATTGCGCCAGCCGGATGAGACGGCGGGCCGGGTCACACAGAGCATCTGTGTCGTCACCACCGACCCGGATGAGATCCATCGCCGCGCGGTGGCCGCGGGCGCGAAGATACTGATCGGCTTGCGCGACGAGCACTACGGCAGTCGTGGATTTACCTGCGCGGACCTCGAAGGCCACGTCTGGACGTTTGCAACCTACGATCCGTGGAAGGCCACCAGCGTGTAACCGGGTATTCTCATCCGGATATTCATCGCCTGATCAAATCATGCGCACCCGTGGCGCGGGGTGCGCGGTGCCATGCACATCACGGGTGCATGCCTGGCCGTCTCGCGGCGGCAGAACGCTGGATCTACGCCAATCGCGGCCGCGGCGAATCCTGGCACACCTCATGCATTACCAAGATCAACACCCTCGGGTGGTTGTGAGTGGGTTCGTAGCGGATGGTGAGGCCATCGTTATGAACCCGGTTTCTCCGGTAACTTTTAAACATGCTTACGACGGTGGTTGACTATCCCCCTGAGCCATCTCGGATGCAGGGCGTGCGTAACACCACGAATGTTACGCACGCTTCTTTTTAAACCCGGCTGCCACGCCGCCCCGTCATCGACATCTTTCAAAGCGGTACGCCTCTCGCAGGAGGACGGTCGCGGCTCGCGGTTAGCCTGTGGCCGCGGGGTTCTCCCTAGCGGTCCGCCAGCCACTGCGACACCAGCGGCCACAGGGTCGATTCGAACTGCGGCCTGAAGAATCCGAAGTGACCGATACGGCTGACGCCGATATCGCGCGGCGCGATGCGCTGGAACTCGACGGATGCATTGCTGTACAGGCGATGCAACGAACGGATACTGCGCTCCGACATCATTTCATCGTCGGTGAACGACACCGACATCATGGGCTGTCGCACCGAGGAATACTGTTCGCGTACTTCCCTGCCCTCGACGCCGACGACGTATTCGGGATTCAGGCACCAGCGCCGCCATTGGCGAATGACTCCGAGCGGCAGGTTGCCGACCTTGCGTAAGCGTTTGCCGGGAAAATAGCCCGCGATGCGCGTCGCCAGCGGCACCGCGACGAACCACAGCCACCAGACGGCGCGCTTCGTCGGCCAGCTGTTCTCCAGCCAGTACCCATTTCCCGTGGCGACGGTCATTACGCGCTGGATGCGATCACGGTTGCGGATCAGCCCCAACAATTGACCGCCCAGGCTGTGGCCGATCCAGTGCAGCGGGATATCACGATGCCGTTGGTCCGCGAAATCGATGGCGGCTTCGCAATCGCGGGCCCAGTCGAAGATCGTTGCGTCGTATCCGCGCAGGCTCGGCGGCGCCGAGAGGCCGATACCGCGGTAGTCGAATGTGATGACGGCAAATCCCTGCGCCGACAGCCACTCGGCGAAGCGCTGGTAGTAGGCCTGCGCGACACCCATCGCCGACGGAACGATCACGACCGCGGCAGGCGCCACCTGCGGATCGAAGGTTCGCAGGACGAAGGTCGCTCCATTGCTGGCGGTGAGCGTGTGCCGTGACATGGTCATCGTAAACACCGGGTGTCTGTCCTGGCCGCACTGTAGGTGGCCGCCAGTGCGCCCGGCAACTGACCAGGGACAGCAGCGCAATGTCACCTACCGAGAAACAGACTCATGCGTCGTCGATGGGATGATGGCCTATCATCGCGTCCAGTTTCAGCCACCGCAGGCACAGCATGAACGTCTCTACTGCCATCGAAACCCGCATGAGCTGCCGCGCATTTCTCGCTACGCCGGTGCCGCGCCAGACCATCGTGCAGATCCTCGAGGCCGCAAAACGCTCGCCGTCCGGAGGCAATCTGCAGCCCTGGCTGGTCCATGTCCTCACGGGCAAACCACTGGCCGAGTTCGTGGAACTCATTCGCAGCAAGCTGCCGACACAACCCAACGGCGAAGGCTCGGAATACCACGTGTATCCACCCGACCTTCATGAGCCGTATCGCTCGCGCCGCTTCAAGTGCGGCGAGGATCTCTACGCAACGATCGGTATCGCGCGCGACAACAAACCCGGGCGACTGCGACAGTTCGCGCGCAACTACGAATTTTTCGGCGCGCCGGTAGCGCTGTTCTTCTCGATCGATCGCCGCATGGGCCAGGACCAGTGGGCCGACGTCGGCATGTTCATGCAGAGCATCATGCTGCTGGCGCGCGAACAGGGCCTGCACACCTGCCCGCAAGAAGCCTGGGCCGTCTGGCACAAGACGCTGGGAGAGTATCTGCCCATTCCAGAGCAGCACATGCTCTTCTGCGGCATGGCGCTCGGCTACCGGGACGAGACGGCGCCGATCAATACGCTGCGGACTGATCGAGCGCCGCTCGAGGAGTTTGCGACGTTGCGAGGATTCTGACCTTCAAGAACCGGAATTTCACACAGAGATCACAGAGAACACAGAGAGAAAAGTCCTTTCTCAGCTCTGTGAACTCTGTGACCTCCGTGTGAACTTCCCCGTACGTCTGCGGTTCCAGCGCGAACACATTCGTGAACAAGCCGGATGAGGCATCGGTCGCGTACATGTCTGTGATGCTGTTGTCATCCATGATGTTGTTGATGAAGGCGCGCACATGCCATGAGTCGTTCGGCGAGGTGAGATCGATCTGGGCACTCAACAGGTCCCAGGATTCGATCCTGTCGATCGGCTTGTTGTAGATGCGTCCGAGAAGTCATCGCCAGTAGTCGACGCGAGGCGTCAGGCGCATTCCATTACCGACGTTGAAGGCGTACTGCGCGCCGATCTTGAACGACAGCTGCGGCGCCAGTTCGCTGCCATCGAGATTCGCGGCAACGGCGTCTACTGCGCCGAAGAACTGACCCAGCGGACCGCTACTATTGATGTATCAACGGCACGGCTGGATACCGGCATGGCTGCACGGCAGAATACCGCGAGCCCTAGAAGTCGGCGAAGTTCGCTTCGAGGATCTCCGCTTCGGCGGCGCAGCCGATCTCACGCACGGAATTCGGGCCGGGAAAGAAGTCTTCGATCAGGTCCTTGCCCCCCGCAGCGCGCCAACGGATCTTCACGCCGATGGTTTTGAAGGTGTGGGTGCTGGCCAGCCAGAGTCGGTTGTTCTGTGCATCGCAGGAACCCTCGAACTTCAGCGACACGAACGAGGGCGCCGGAGCATCGGCTGTCTGGGGCCGGGCCGGGAATGCGGTCAATGCAGTCGACGTCACCGCGATTGCTGTGATCCAGGTCGTTCTGGCCAAACTCATCGTCTCCCCCCGAGCGCCCAACGCGATACAGATCTGGTTGCCCCTCTCTGGAATGGAAGGGTCAACGCTCCATGAGGAAATATAGACGCTCTGGCGCCGGGCCGCACCGATTGGGCGGGACTGAAGGGCAAAAATCTCGACGCATTCCACGGTTTGCGGCCTGCGTGCCGATAAATGACTCGTCAACGAACACCCGCCGAGCCGGAACCGTCGCTGCCATCCGGCGTTGCACCTGCATCTGCCGACGAGGATGCCGCCATGGCTTTCACGCTCAAACCCCTGCCGTTTGCCAGGGATTCCCTCGGCCCTGTCATGTCTGCACGGACTGTCGAGCATCACCATGACAAGCATCATGCGAACTACGTCAGGAAGCTGAACGAATTGACGGGTGGCACACCGCGGGAAGACCGGGACCTGGAAACCCTCATCAGGGACACCGCGAATCGCGATGGGCTGGATCGCAACATCTTCAACAATGCCGCCCAGACCTGGAATCACGACTTCTTCTGGGAGTCCATCGCCCCCAATGGGGGCGGTACGCCACCCGAAAGCGTGCTGAAAGGTATCGAGCGCGACTTTTCATCCCTCGAGAACTTCCGCGACAGATTCATCGACGCCGCCGTGGGCCAGTTCGGCAGCGGCTGGGCATGGCTGATTGCGAAGGACGGACGGCTGGAGATCGCAACCACCCATGACGCCGACAATCCGCTGATCTCCGGAAACCACGCCGTCTGGACCTGCGATGTCTGGGAACACGCGTACTACCTCGACTACCAGCAGGAACGCGCGCGGTTCGTGAAGGCGGTGATCGAGAACCTGGCCAACTGGCAGTTCGTCAGTAAACGCCTGGTCGAGAGCGGCCAGTAGTTGCAGTCCCTCCGGTCTGTTTCGATCAATCCTGGCTGCTCGATCAACGTACTTCGCTAGGTATTTCTGTGACTGCCCAGGACGGGCAGAACCGCCGCACCATCGATGCCGTACCCCCCGACGCAGGTGGTCGTATGGAAAAGCAGACTCGCATGGAAGCGGCTCTCTACTGGTCCGCGGTCAGCCTCATCGTGTGCGAGGGACTGCCGATCGACAAGGCGGCCGAGCAACTTGGCGTCGCCGGGGCCGACCTGCACGACATCCTGCATCGTCGCCAGTCGCTGCGGCTCATTGACGAGCATGGCGACGAGCCTGCCCGCGAGCAGTCCGACTCCGAGGTCGTGGTCCTTGCCCGGCATTAAGGCAGGTCTGATTGATTCCAGATTCGTCATTCGCGTTGGTCACGGGAACGACGGATCAATCAGAGATTCCTTAAGTATCCGTACCCCTAATTGCGAGTGATTCTCGATTAAGAATAGAATCGGCTCCCCGCGGCGCAACGGATGCCGCGGCCGACCGTCCGCCCTGCTGCTTCCTGCGGCGCGGCATACCAACAGATCGATCGTCCGGAGTGACATGTTTCCATCCACGCGAGTCGCGGCGGCAGCGATGCTGGCGCTCATATATATGTGCTCGGGCTGCAGCCGTACTCCCCCGGACGATCCGCGCCGACCGGTCATCGCGACGTATGCCTCGATCGCTCACGCCACGTATGAGGACACTCTGCTGGCCACGCGCGCGCTGGACCAGGCCGTGGATCGGCTGCTTGCCCAGCCCAGTCCCGAGACCCTTGACGCCGCACGCCAGCGCTGGCGCGAAGCCCGCGTTCCGTACAGCTACTCCGAAGCCTTTCGCTTTTATGCAGGCCCCATCGACGCCGAGGGCGGACCCGAGCCGCAGATGAATGGCTGGCCGCTCGATGAAAATCACATCGATGCGGTCCAGAAGGACGTCTACAACGCTGCGCCAGGCCTGGACATCATCGGCAACGCCAAGGCCTTCCCGGAAATCACGCCCGAACTCATCGCGGCACAGAACGAGGCCGGCGGTGAAAAGAACATCGCGAGCGGCTGGCACGCGATCGAATTCCTGCTGTGGGGTCAGGACCGCAATGATCCGCCGGAATCGGCTGGACAGCGTTCACACACGGACTTCGTGCCGACCGGCGATCCCGCCACTGATGTAGCGGCACGTCGCGGCCAATACCTGAAGGCCGCCACTACGCTGCTCATCAGCGATCTGGAAATGCTGGTCGCGGCCTGGGATCCCACATCGCCGGCCGATGCTCCCAACTATCGCGCGAAGCTCGTCAGCGGCGACATCTACACCGGCCTCAAGCACATGCTGACCGGCATGGCAGCACTCGCCGAAGTCGAGATGGCCGGCGAGCGCATGAGCGTGCCGTTGCTGTCGGGCGATCAGGAAGAAGAGCAATCCTGTTTCAGCGACACGACGGCCGATGATCTGCGCAACAACGGCGCCGGCATCACGCACGTCTATTTCGCCCGTTACCAGCGAACCAACGGCGAGACGGTCAGCGGACCGAGTCTCGCGGATCTGGTGAAAAAGGCCGACCCGCGCGTCGCCGAGGAGGTGGACGAGCGACTTGCGCGGACGAGCGACGCACTCGGAGCCATCCGCAATCCGTTCGATCGCGAGATCCAGCCCGACAATGCCGAGGGGCGCACACGCGTTCAGACCGCTATCGACGCATTGCGTGCAGAAGCGCTCTCCATCGGCCGCGCTGCGCAGTCGCTGCAGATTTTCATGTCCGATATGGAAGGCCTGGGCGATTGATGAAGCCGAACGCGAAGACGTCCGCACTGCTGGCACTGGCGCTCGGGCTCGCGGCCTGTGCGCGCAGCGGACTGGACACTCAGGCACTGCTCGATCCGGATTCGGGCGGAGCAGCCACCGTGCGCAACGCCACCCATCGGGCGTTCGCACAGCCTGCCGCCAATCTCGACGTGCAGCAGCGCGGGCGATTCTTCATCGGCAATGCGTTCTTCAACAGCCCGTGGGTGGTGGCGCCCGCCACGGCGGGCGCTCGCGATGGACTGGGGCCGCTGTTCAACGCCCGCAGCTGCGACGCCTGCCACAACAACGACGGACGCGGTCGGCCACCGCAGAGGCTCGACGAACGCCCGGTGTCGCTGGTCATTCAATTCGCCACGCCCGTTCCCGGTGACAACAACGAGCCCGGCGCCGATCCGCGCTACGGCGGCAACCTGAATCCTTTCGCCATCGGCGGCGTGCCGGCCGAAGGCACCGTACGCATCCGGCATCGCGACATTCACGGCACGTTTTCCGACGGCGAGCACTACACCCTGCTCGCGCCCGTGTACGAATTCGCGGAACTCGCCTACGGCGAACTGGCGCACGACAATCAGTTCTCGCCGCGAGTGGCGCCACCCGTGATCGGCATGGGCCTGCTCGAAGCGATCCCGGAAAGCCAGATCCTCGAGCGCGCCGATCCGGACGACAAGAATGGCGATGGCATTTCCGGTCGTCCCAATCACGTCTGGAATCACCTGCTCGAACGCGCCGTGATCGGACGACTCGGCTGGAAATCAAATCAACCGGACATCGCACACCAGACGGCCGGAGCCTTCTCCTCCGAGATCGGCATGACCACGTCGCTGCGACCGGACGAGAATTGCACGAACGTGCAGACTGCCTGCCGCGCAGCGCCCACGGGCGGCTCACCCGAGATCAGCGACGAGATCTTCACGCACATCGTGGACTATCAGCAGATGCTGGGTGTACCGGCGCGCCGCAACCTCGATACACCGGAGGTCAAAACTGGCGCACGCCTGTTTCTGGATGCCGGCTGCGAGTCATGTCATCGCGCCACGTCGACAACGGCCGAATCCAGCGACAAACCCTGGCTGAGCAAGCAGACGATCCACCCCTTCACCGACCTGCTGCTGCACGACATGGGTCCCGGCCTCGCCGACGGCCGCGCCGACTTCGAAGCGAGCGGCTCCGAATGGCGCACGGCGCCGCTGTGGGGAATCGGCTTGCAGGAGATCGTCAACGGTCACACCTTGCTGCTGCATGACGGCCGCGCCCGCAATGTGAGCGAGGCGATCCTCTGGCATGACGGCGAAGCGGCGAAATCGCAGCAGGCGTTTCTGAAGATGTCGAAGGCGGATCGTGAGGCTCTCCTCGCCTTTATCAATTCTCTGTAGGAGATAAGACAGGTACGCAAAGGAGCACAAAAAAAGCACTCGAGAGAGCACACAATAATGCTTCTGGATTGCCGTTCAGAGCTTTGTGCTCCTTCGATTCTTTTGCGCCGGCCGCTCCTTTGTGTACCTCCTGTTCCGATGCACATGAACAGACGCAATTTCCTGATCGGATCTGCCGTTGCCCTTGGCGCGGTCACGGCCGGTGTCGGCTACCGGCTGCGTTCGCAGCTGCATGGCACGCTGTTGTCGGCTTTCGAAGATGCGCGCGGCGATCAGTACGTGGGCGGCTTGTCGCTGGAGTCGAAGCAGGTATTCGGTGCCCACATTCCGCTGCGTGCCCATGGCTGTGCGATCGATCCTGCCGATCCGCAGCGCGTGTACTTTTTTGCGCGCCGCCCCGGCACGGCCGCGTTCGAACTACGGCGCGATACGCTGCAGGTTCGCATGCTGTTCGAGACGCCGGCGGGCCGGCATCTCGCGGGACACGGTGTGTTCTCGCCGGACGGCAGCCTGCTCTACACGCCAGAACACGACTACGAGAATGTGCGCGGCGTGCTGGCGGTGCGCAGGACATCGGACTTCAGCATCGTGGCGGAGATCGACACGCACGGCATCGATCCACACGAGGTCGCGTGGCTGCCGGACGGACGCTCATTGCTCGTCGCTAATGGCGGCATCATGACCCACCCGCGGACTTTCCGACGCAAACTCAACATCGCCACGATGGATCCATCGTTGTGCGTGATCGATGCGAGCAACGGAGAGTGTCGCGAACAGTGGCGTCTGCCCGATCATTTGCTCAGCATCCGTCATCTGTCCGTGACCTCGAGCGGTGTCACTGCGATCGGTCTGCAGTACGAAGGCGAGCCAGCGGATGCACCGGGCATCGCTGCCATCTACCAGCCCGGCTCCGGGCTGCGCTTACTACCCTCACCTGTCGCGGAACGCACACGATTCCACGGTTACGTGGCGAGCATCGCCATCAGCGAACCACAGCAGTTGATTGCAGCCGCGTGTCCCTACGGCCAGGGTGTCGCCTGCTGGTCGTCGACCGACGATCGCTACCTGGGATTCATCGCCGCCGCCGAGAACTACGGTCTGTCGCGACTCGCCGACGGTTCGATCATCGCTTCGCAACGCGACGGCAGCGCTTACGAAATCGACAAAACACCACCGCGTTCACACTTCCTGCAATTCGCCAGTGACTTTCCCTTGCGCTGGGACGATCACTGGGTCGCCGTCACCTGACCCGCAATGCATAATCCGGGCGGCTCACTTAACAAGAGGAGAGCTGCTCAGTGATGTTCGCGAACCGGATGCACGCGCTGGTACTCGGCGCCGCAGGACTCCTGGCCGGCAGCAATGCGGTGGCGCAAACACCTTCACTGTCGCCAGAGCCACGGCCTCGCGTCATCGAAGACCGGTTCCGTGTCGAGGTGACGCTGCTCGGCGCCAGTATCGACACACGACTGCGCGTCGACCAATCGCTCACGCTGCCTGGCACCGAGATCAACGCCGAAGACGATCTCGGCCTCGACGCTTTCGCATTGATGCCGCAAGCAGAGATCACGCTGCTGCCTGGCAAGCGCCACCTGATCCGCCTGAGCGGCTTCAGCTCGCGACGCTCGGCCTCGACCATCATCGAGGAGGAGATTTTTTTCGATGATGAGGTCTACGAACCAGGCGAGCGCGTCGACAGCGAACTCAATCTCACCATGTTCGGCCTCACCTACGGCTATCGCTTCCTGGTGCGCGATCACGCCGAACTGACGGCAACCCTCGGTATCCAGATCACGAGCGTCGACGTCAATGCACTCGTGCGCAGCCGCGTAGTGCGTGACTCCGAATCCGGTGTTGCACCGCTGCCGCTGCTGGGCGTGGAAGGACGCTATGACTTCACGGAGCGCTGGTCAGCCGAAGGTCGGCTGCAATACCTGACCGCCAACATCGAAGAGGTCGATGGCTCCATCCTGGATGCCCGACTGGCAGTCACCTGGCGAATGAATCCTTACCTGGTGTTCGGCCTCGGCTATCGCACCTTCACGATCGACATCGATTCGCGCGACGAAACCGACCCCGGCATGGTGAACATGAGTTTCGACGGACCGCTGCTGTTCATCCGCGCGAGCCTTTGATGGTACTAGGCACTCGGTGCTAGGCACTAGGTCGGACAAGCGACCTGCTCTTCTTCTCATGAGCCTAGGGCCTAGCGCCTAAAGCCCGGTAGTTCCTGGCTCCGCATCGGCTTCGGCCCCTTCCGTTGTCTGCAGCGGCGGGCCGAAGGTAAAGCGGCGCGACGCATACCCGATCCACGTCGGCGACAGTGTCTCGTCATCGCGCCGTTCTGCGGGACTGCTGCGCGGCCGACGCAGCGTCTGCGATGGCGCCTCACCATAGAGTGCACGGTAGTTGCGCGCGAACAGACTGAAATCCCAGACGCCGAAGCGCGCCGCGATCTTCGTGACCGTGTCGGCGACCGCATCGCCTTTCAGCAGCGCGCTGCGGATCTCGCGCAACTGACGCACTTTGAGCAGGCGCATCGGACCGACCCCGAAGTATTCCTGAAAGATATTCCGCAGCGTGCGCTCGCTTACCTGCGTCGCCGAACACAGATCGTCGATGAACAGCGGCTGGCCTTCGGAGGCATCGATCAGTTCGAGGCATCGGGCGATGACGCGCGTGCGCGATACCTGCGGCCTGCCGATGTGACGATCGGTGGCGCGGGAGCTGGCATCGAGTGCTGCGATCACGGCGTGAAATATTTCTTCTTCGACGGCAGCGGACGCAGCTGACTCCACGATGTTGATCGTCTGCTGATCACTGCACAGACGCAGAGTCAGTGAGCGAAGTTGCTCCAGCACCGCTTGCTTCGCCTGGTTGCGCGTCCCTCCCGCAACGGGCGAGAGCAGCTGCGGGGCATTGCCATTCAAGCGTTCGAGCGGGATCGTCATCGTGGCCCAACGGGTCAGTTGACGGCTGGAACAGGTGAATGGTTGGTTGTTGATCACCAGCGCATAGATATCGACTGCCAACGGCTGGCCGTCGATGCGGATCGATTCGCTGTCGGCGATCGGGATAGCGATCATCAGATGGTCAGGCACTCCGTCGCCGGCAAAGGTCGTCGCGCCACCCACCTGTACATGCTGCAGATCGATGCGACCTGCATGTGCGCGTTCGATCCACCATTCACCGGACGAGCGCGCCGTAGGTACAAACCGACCCGCGACACCGCTGAGCGAGTCGGCGAATTCGTCGAAATCCGTGTAGGCCTGCCGTTCCATATTTTTTCCATTCCCTTTGGCCAGTTCGGCGAACACTAACGCCAACTTCTACTTATGACGATACGCATTTGTTGCCGAATCATCACAGCTGTTACTGATCTGACGAGACTAGATTCGGCGCGCGCTATTTCAAACGTCACACAGCGCCTTGATGATTCGTCGCGTGAGCATCGAACTCATTCGTTGGTCGCGGATATATCCCCTCGCACTGGGATTGATGTTGTCCGCGCCGACGCAGGCTGCAATGACGCCAAGGAATTTTCAAACTGGCATCGCTGTTCTTCTGCTGCTGCAGACTGCGTTGATCGTTGCACTCATGCTGCAGAACCATCGACGCCGGCGTACCCAGGACGCAGCGCTGCGTCAGCAGACGGAAGTCATGCACGCTGCCCGACTGGCGATGGTAGGCGAGATGACCGCTTCTATCGCGCATGAAGTGAGTCAGCCGCTGGGCGCGATTCTGAGCAATGCCGACGCTGCAGAAATGCTGTTGCAAAAAAATCCCCTGCCGCTCGACGAGATACGCCGCATTCTCGAAGACATACGCCGCGACGACCTGCGCGCTCACGGGATCGTGCAGAACCTGCGCAAGCTGCTGTCCAAACGCGAGCTGCGCATGGAGCGCATCGACATCAACGAGATCGCCCGGACGGCTCTGATGTTATCCCGGCCCGACGCCATGCGCCGCGGCGTCGTCATACACACGACGCTCGACGATGGGCTGCCAACCGCAGCGGGCGATCCGGTCCATCTGCAACAGGTCATGCTGAATCTGATCATCAACGCCATGGACGCATTGAAGGATGCACCGCTCGATGAGCGGCACATCAAAGTGCAGACGGGCCTGCACGGCACGAACTCGTTGGAAGTCTCGGTGAGAGACACGGGCGTGGGAATTCCGTCCGGCCACGCGACCCGCATCTTCGAGTCGTTCTACTCCACCAAGCACGATGGCATGGGGCTGGGTTTGTCGATCGCGCGAGCCATCGTGCAGACCCATGGCGGCACGATCTGGGCCGAGAACAACGAGACCGGCCCAGGTGCAAGCTTCCGGTTCACCATTCCACTGGCGGCCTGACTCAGGGATGTTCTGACAACAGAGGACGGAAATGGACAGCGAAACGAGCGAAGGATGCCGGGTTCATGTCGTCGACGACGATGACGGTTTTCGCACAGGCCTGACTCGCGTTCTGAACGCCGCCGGCATGCAGGCGATCGGCTACCGCTGCGCCGGCGAGTTTCTTCTGTCGGATGCGGCAACGCGGCCCGGCTGCGTCGTGCTGGATATCTGCATGCCCGGGCCGAGCGGCCTCGAACTCCTCGATGCGCTGGCCGCGCGCGAATCGGCGCCGCCGGTCATCTTCATCACCGGTTGCAACGATGTGTCCACCAGCGTGCACGCAATGAAATCCGGCGCCGTCAGCTTTCTGACCAAGCCCGTGCGGAGCGATGTGCTGCTCGAATCCGTCCGCCATGCGCTCATGATCGATACGCAACGTCGCCAAACCCGATGCGAGATCAAACAGCTGCAGCAACGCTACATGTCGTTGTCGGATCGCGAGCGCGCCGTGTTCTTCGGCGTCGCCCGCGGCGCACTCAACAAGCAGCTCGCTGTCGAACTTCATACCTGCGAGCGAACCATCAAGACTCATCGGGCACGCATGCTCGACAAGCTGCATCTGCACTCGCTTGCCGAATTGGTGCGCGCGGCACGGCTGCTCGGCATCGACAACGACGCCGGCATCGATTCGCCACGGCTTGCTGCAAACGTTGCTGCGCCGCGGGCACAGAATCCGGCACTTCTCAGAGCGCGATCGGGCAGCCCCTCTCGCCCCAACTACTGATACAGCCCCAGACGCGCGCCTGTCAGGCTTGCACAGAGCAAGGACTCGCGACCGTGTGTCCGTGTCGGCCAGCAATCAGGGCGCGCCGTGGCTACTTACCGGGGCAACATTGTTCTCGTGGAGGATGACATCGGCCTGAATCAGGCCCTCTCGCGCCTGTTGCTGGCTGCCGGGTTTCAGGTCACGAGTTTCGATTCCGCCGCCTCGACCCTTGCCAGCAATGCGTCGCAGCAGGCCGATTGCCTCGTGATCGATGTCCATCTGCCCGACATGACGGGCTACGAATTGAAGAGGCGACTGGACGAGTCCGGCGACGTGCGGCCGACAATCATCATTACGGCGCATGACGACGCCACCAGTCGACGCCAGGCACAGAACGCGGGCGCCGCGGCTTTTCTGGCCAAGCCGTTCGCCGGTCGTACCTTGGTGGATGAAGTGACCCGCCTCATCGATCACGACTAATCGCGGATCCGTGCAGCGACTCGCAAGGCACTGCAATCCGGCTCACTGCTACAGTATCGGCTTACCGTCACAGGAATCCCGATGCCGCGAGTTGCACGCACCCTGACCGTCTTCATCTCTCTGCTTTGTCTCTGCGGCTGTCAGCGGGAACAGGCGCAAGACACACCGTCTTCCGAGGGCACACCAGTTGCGGGGATTGCGGTTCCTCCAGCGACAGTAGCAGCACCCTTCCCCGAAGCTGTCAGCAGCAGGATCGAACAGGTGCTGGGCGATCCTGCCCGCTACACCACCGCCATCGTGGAACTCCAGCGAGCTGTTGCTGCGCACGACGTCACCGCTGTCGCAGCCATGGTGCAGTTTCCCCTGAAAGTTACGGTCGATGGCAAGCCGACCACCATCGCGGACGCCGCGACCTTCGCGCTGAACTACGATCAGATCGTGACGGCCGCCATCGCTGCCGCGGTAGTGAACACGCCGCATGCGGACTTGCTGGTCAATCAATGGGGCATCATGTTCGGCAACGGCGAGGTGTGGATCAATGGGATTTGCGCCGACGAAAAATGCAGCAGCTTCGAGCCGCGCGTCATCGCGATCCAGCCCGTGAATGGCACGCAGCAGGCCCCGCACGCAGACTGAAGCTCGCAGAGCGATCGTCAGTTCGTCGGTGGATCGGCGTTCACCACATCGAGCGATTTGCCGGTGGTAGCGGGCGTGATCGCCTCGTCAGTCACCAGTACCGTCGAGCCGATCGTCAGGATGCCGTAGACCTCGCGCACGAATTCGGGCGGTATTTCGAGTCTCGATGCGATCTGCGGATTGGGCTCGGTGCCGCCTTCGTCGTTCTCACCGGCGAGGCCGACATGCAGCCAGTGCTGCGTCGCCGGATCGGGAACGTAGAGGGCCACCTGCGCGGGGCCGGACGCAAGAATCAGAGCGTGAGTGCCGACAGGTTCGGAGCCGGTGAAGATAGCCCTGGCGCGACCGATCTCGATCCCGTTGCGATACACCACCACGCGGCCGCTGCCGCGGCTGATGACGATACTCACGGGCCCGTCGACGGACGCCTGCGGATTCCAGCGCAGTTGTTCGGTCTGACGCAGCGGTTGGACGCTGAGCGCCTCGCCCCGTGCGGTTACCGGTGCCAGAAATCCGGGGCTTGGCACGTCCTGCGGCTTGCCTGCCCGATTCTCGATCACGACCGTCATGCCCGTCGAGGTAATGCCGAACAACAGGCGTGCGAATTCGCTCGGCAGATGCACGCAGCCATGGGATTCCGGGTACCCCGGCAATCCCCCGGCGTGCAAGGCGACACCGCCCCACGTGAGCCGCTGCATATACGGCATGGGAGCACTGTCGTAGATCGTCGAACGATGGTCTCTATCCTTCTGCAGGATCGTGAATACACCTGAGGGCGTTTCGTGACCTGGACGTCCGGTGCTGACGCTCGTCACGCCAATGAGAAGGCCATTGCGATACACGTACGCGCGCTGTTCGCTGAGATCCACGACCATCACCATCGGTCCGGTCTGAATGGCATCGCCGAGCCAGATCCACTCGCCGTGCTTCAACTGCGCAGGAGGGGTATCCGCGGGCAGCGACTGCTTCGCACCCCAGAATGGCACTGCGCCTGCAGGCTGCGAGAACAGGACCGCGGCGAGCAATGACAAAACGAGTGCCTGGCAATGCCTCATGCGGCCCTCCGACCCACCGGTTCACACGATCGTGCGGATGAGCATACGACGCCCGCATCGGGCCATTGCGAGCTTCTGCGCATCGCTGGCGAGGTAACCCTTGAGAAGTCCGGGCACCGCCGCCGACACGGGCTCTAAGGGCTTCGGTCCGCATACGCAGCAGCCGTCATGCCGATTGCTGCGATGCCAATACCATTTCCGTTCAGATTGGTCTGGCCACGACGATCATGGGGACTGGCGGTACACGCCCGCGCCTGCTTCAGTTCTTCAGGCGATACCCGGTCTTGAATATCCACGCGATGGCGATCAGGCACAGCACCATGAAACCGACGGTGGCCGTGAGACTGATGCCGACACCGACATCCGAGATGCCGTAGAAGCTCCAGCGGAAACCGCTGATCAGGTATACGACGGGATTGAACAGCGTGATCTTCTGCCACAGCGGCGGCAGCATGCTGATCGAATAGAAGCTGCCGCCGAGAAAGGCCAGCGGCGTGATCACGAGAATCGGCACCACCTGCAGCTTCTCCCAGCCACTGGCCCACAGACCGATGATGAAGCCGAACAGACTGAACGTGATGGATGTCAGCACGAGAAAACCGATCATCCACAGCGGATGTTCTATGTGGAAGGGCACGAACAGCCGCGCGGTCGCGAGGATGATCAGTCCCAGCAACACCGACTTGGTGGCGGCCGCACCGACATAACCCGTCACCACTTCGACGAACGACACCGGCGCAGAGAGAATTTCGTAGATGGTGCCGGCATAGCGCGGCATATAGATGCCGAACGACGCATTCGAAATGCTCTCCGTTAGCACGGACAGCATGATGAGGCCGGGCACGATGAAGGCGCCGTAGCTCACGCCATCGACCGTCGCGATGCGCGAGCCGATCGCCGCGCCGAACACCACGAAGTAGAGCGAGGTGGAAATCACCGGCGAGGCGATGCTCTGTATCAGCGTACGGAACCAGCGCGACAGCTCGAAACGATAGATCGCCCGAATGGCATGCGTGTTCATCGGGACGACCTCACCAGATTCACGAAAATCTCCTCGAGCGAACTTTCCTCGGTACGCAGATCCTTGAAGTCGATGCCGAGCTCATTCAGCTGGCGCAGCAGGCTCGCGATGCCGGTCGAATCGGTTTGCGTGTCGAACGTGTAGATCAGGTCGTTGCCATCGGCCGACAGTTCCAGCTGCCGGTTCGCCAGTTGCGGCGGGATTTCGCGCAGCGGCGCCTGCAAATGCAGCGTCAGTTGTTTGCGGCCGAGCTTTCGCATCAGGACGTGCTTGTCCTCGACCAGCACGATTTCGCCCTTGTTGATGACGCCGATGCGGTCCGCCATCTCCTCGGCTTCCTCGATGTAGTGCGTCGTGAGAATGATCGTCACGCCACTGGCCCGCAGCGAACGCACCATCTCCCACATGTCGCGCCGCAGCTCGACGTCTACGCCCGCGGTGGGCTCGTCGAGAAACAGGATCAGCGGCTCATGCGACAGTGCCTTGGCAATCATCACGCGACGCTTCATGCCGCCGGACAGCGCCATGATCTTCTGGTCTTTCTTGTCCCACAGCGACAGGTCACGCAGCACTTTCTCCAGGTGCGCGTCATTCGGCCCCTTGCCGAACAGGCCGCGGCTGAAGCGCAACGTCGCCCAGACGGTTTCGAACGACTCCATCGTCAGTTCCTGCGGGACCAGGCCGATCTTCGAGCGCGCCGCGCGATAATCGCGCACGACATCGTGCCCATCCGCCGTGACGGTGCCCGAGGTGGGATTCACGACACCGCAGGTGATGTTGATGAGCGTCGATTTGCCGGCGCCGTTCGGGCCGAGCAACGCAAAGATTTCGCCGCGACGGATCGCCAGATCCACACCTTTGAGCGCCTGAAAGCCGGACGCATAGGTCTTCACGAGATTGCTGATGGAAATGATCGGATCGCTGGTCGCCGTCACATCACCCTCCGGTGGGTTCTGATCATGTGTGTTCGCATCGTTCTTCGATTATAGGAGAGCGTTACACCCGCCTGCCGCTGCGGACGAGGACGTGCGCGGTGCGAGCCGCCAATGCGGTCGCGCGTAGAATCCGGGCATGCAACGCCGCATCACCGGATTCCGTCAGGACGACGAAGGTTACTGGATCGCCGACCTGGAGTGTGGTCACTCGCAGCACGTCAGGCACAATCCGCCCTGGTTCGTGCGCACATGGGTTACGACCGAGCGGGGTCGTGAAGAGGCCCTGGGATCACCGCTCGAATGCCGATTCTGCGACGAACCCCATCGCCCGGCGTCGCTGTGAGGCGTCGATGTGAGCTTCTCCTCTCCTTGGTTTTTCTGACGGGTAGCGCAGTGGAAGATTGGGCATTACGAGCGATGCAGCGCTGGCCGGAAGTACCGGCCTTGTTCGGCTGGCTTGGCCTGGATCGCCGGGGTCGCTGGCTGATCAAGGGCGAGACCATCAGCCGCCCGCAGATCATCGACACGATCGGCCGCAACTATGCCGCCGACGCATACGGCCGCTGGTTTTTTCAGAATGGACCGCAACGTGGCTACGTGACCCTGGAATCCACACCGTTCGTGCTGCATGTAGCGGACGGCGGACTCGTCACGCATACGCAGCTATCCGTCGAACGACCGTCGCACGCGTACCTGGACGACGAAGGCTCGCTGCTGTTCCAGACCGAACACGGCGCGGGATTGCTGATCGATAGCGATCTGGAATGGGCGCTCGGCCGCATGGTGGGCGGTACCGCCGCCATCGACGAGGACACGCTTACCAGCGCGCTGGCCCTGCCCTCGGGACAACCGACCGGACTGGAATTTTCCATCGCTGAACTGCGCCTGCCCGTGACGCGAATGAATCGGGCAGCGATCCCCGGCACGCTCGGATTCGAGCGCGATCCGCAACCGCGCGAGGGCGAAAAGGTGTCAACCCGTATCGCAGATTGACTGCTGGCCCTGCGGCGAAAAGCGCTTGGGTTTGCGGAAATCGTCGCCATCCTTGCGTCATTCCCACGCTCCGGAGAGCCCGTCACCCCCGATTGCGGCCGTCGGTCGCGATCTGAGCCCCATTACAGGGAATGTCTCGGACGCGTTGACAGCAACACGCCCGGGCCAGAATCAGGGTGACGAAATCCAGTGAGAACAACCAGTTGCAGCATCCGCCTCGGCTGACACCTGACGACAGGGCAGGCGGTTGCACTGGAGTGGGATGGCGGATTTTTCACCATGACCTGCCGCGAAATGGCTGGTTCTGGACTACAATTCGCGCCCGTAAATTTCCCTTCCTTTGGTAGCAGCAGGACACATGGTGGAACAAGCGCAATTGGAACTTCAGCTGAAAGTGTGGAAAGAGCTTGCGATCAGCAAGCAGCTGCTGATGCGGACCGCCGCAGAAGCTTTGAAAATCGACCCGAATTGCACTCAGGATGAGCTGAAGACGGCGCTTGAAGCAGCCCTGAAGAAGGTCGCCGAGTCCGACACCAGTGTCGTCATCGCCCGCGAGCAGGCCAAGTCGACCATCCTCGGGATGGAGCAGAAACTCGCCGCCGCCAACAAGGCGCAGATCGCCGCCGAAACCCAGGTTGCGGATCTCACCGTCAAACTAGAGAACGCCATCCAGCAGGCTGCGTCCACGCGTACCTCCTCGGCGAAGGAAATCCAGACGCTGAAGGATCGCGTCGCGGAGAAGGACAAGCAGCTGAAGGCCATCAACACTGCGCTGGCCGACACGCCGGAAAATGTCCTGAAGAAAATGAACACGCTGAAGAAGCAGCGTCAGGAAGAAGCGGACGCCCGCCGCGAAATCGAAACCAGCTTCACCACCCTGCGCAAGGAAAAGACCGAGCAGGATCAGAAGCTGACGAAGATGACCGACAGCACCACTCGCCTGGTCACGACGTACAAGGAACTGCACGAATCGACCAGCAAGATCTTCGAACAGCTGAAGCCACTGGTTCAGGACGCGAAGGACCTGCCGGTGCTGCCGGATCTGCACACGAAGCTGCTGGAAGAAATCGAGAATCCGGACGCGAAGCCGGATACGAAGAACGGCAAGGATAAAAAGTAAGAAAGCCTGCTTCCAGGTGAGATGAAAAGGCCCGACTCTGTCGGGCCTTTTTTTTAATGGCGGCCAACTGCGTCGGTCCCGCGGGATTCCCTTTCGGTCACAGGAAAGCCTGTCGGCAGGGTGGACTTCGTCAGGGGCTGACGTTGTCAGCGGGGAAGAAAAGAACTCCGCATTCTTCCCTGCCGAAGGCCCCCTTGTGACCAACGGGAATCCCACGCGGACCGAAGGCCGCTTTGTGACCAAGGGGAACCCCACGCGGACCGCAGGCCGTCATGTCATTCCTTCGGCACCGGCGGCGCCCCCGCCGGAATGTATGCCTGGAACACGACCTCGCCCTTCTTCTCCAGGAACTCCTCGCGCACTGCTTTCAGCGCTGCTGGCTTCTCGTAGAGATCGACCATGGTCGCCGCCAGCGTCTTCGATGCCAGCAACAATCCTTTGTGACCGATCGACATGCCGCCGGTCGCCACCACCGGCCAGGCATGCCACGGCGCCTTCTTCGGTGCGGTCGCCACCGTGAAATGCAGCGTCGGTACGACCCAGCTGACGTCGCCCACGTCCGTCGAACCGCCTTCCTGCTCCTGACCTTCCAGCGGCTGAATCTTCGTGTCCATGCCGATGTCGGGCACATTGGTCGCGCGCTGGATCGCCTTCGCGAAATCCTGTTCCTCCTTCGAGTACACGGGTGCACCCAGCCAGGTGAGGTTCTCGTTGATGAGCCGCGCACCCGCCATGTTGTTGAGGAGTTCCCAGCTGCCGTTCTGGACGGTCAGCGTGGATGTCGTTTCGGTCATGACGGCAGCGCCGTCGGCGAGCTTGCGCGCGCGGGTCAGCAGATCTTCGACCTCCGAGCGTTTCCAGTCGCGCAGCCACAGCCACACCTTGCCGTACTCAGGCACTACGTTCGGCACGTCGCCGCCGGCCACGATCGTGTAGTGCATGCGTGACGTGGGCTTGATGTGCTCGCGCATCAGATTGACGCCGTGCGTGAACAGTTCGAGCGCATCGACGGCACTGCGGCCGTTCCACGGATCACCGGCGGCATGTGCGGCCTTGCCATGAAACTCGACAACCACATCCACCATCGCCTGACTCGACGTGGTATCCGCCTGCGTTTCGTCGCCGGGATGCCACGCCAGCATCACATCGACGTCATTGAACACTCCGTCACGCGCCATGTAGGTCTTGCCGCCCACGGACTCTTCAGCCGGCGTGCCGTAGAAACGGATCGTGCCCTTGAGCTTGCCTGCAGCGATCTGCTCCTTGATCGCCAGCGCCGCACCGAGGCTCGCAGCGCCGAACATATTGTGGCCGCAGCCATGACCCGCGCCGCCTTCCACCAATGGAGTCTTCTCCGACAGCGCCTTCTGCGAAATTCCCGGCAGTGCGTCGTACTCGCCCATGACGCCGATGATGGGCCGGCCTGAACCGTACGACGCGACGAACGCGGTCGGCATGCCCGACAAGCCGCGCTCGACGCTGAATCCCTGTTTCTCGGCATAGTCCGCGAGCGCTGCCGCGGATTCATGCTCGCGCAATGCCGTTTCAGCGAACGCCCAGATCTGATCCGATAGCCCCGTCAGCTCACTGGCATGCCGGTCGACAGACTGCACCACCGCCTTCTTCGCCGTACTCGGTGCAGCTGACACGGCCAACGGCAACACCAGCGCGACAATTGCGCCTGCGGCAATGAGCGACCGACAAGAGGCCAAAACATCTTTCATTCTGATTCTCCGGTTGTGTCTGCGGACTTCGATGGACGCATCCATTGCTCGCGATGCTCTGCCAGCCAATAGCCGGCAACGAGTGTTTTCAAATCGGTGATCTGGGCGCTGCGCACCCGCTGGATGAAATCCCGCCACGGCACGACCACGGTCAGGATGTCTTCGGACTCTTCGGCGTTCCCATGCACGCCGCCCGCATGACGGGTGACGACGACCCCGACCACCAGCGCCATCTTTTCCGTGCTGCCGCCCGAACTCACGTAGGCGCCGGGGTGCACCAACACCGGATCACGCAGTTCGAGCCCGGTTTCTTCCAGCATTTCACGCACTGCCGCCTGCAACGGCGATTCGTCCTCACTCATGCCGCCCGCGACGACGTTATCCGTAAACGGCGGATCGCCCGCCACCAGGCAGCCGGGACGGAATTCGTTGATCAGCACGACGGCATCGCGCACCGGGTCATAACCGAGCACGCCGACGGCATGACCTCTATGCGCAATTTCGCGGACGACCGTCTGTGTGCCGCCGGCATGCATGTCCGTGTCGAACTCGATGCGATCGAGCTTGATGAATCCATCCGACAGCCGCCGGCTGGAACGGATGCGGGCATGGAGTTTTGGCGGCGTCATGGTCGGCTCACGCTTTCCAGGTATCGCCGAACGCGCGCAGCAGGTTCACCGCAAGAATCTTCTCGATGCGTGCGTCGCTGTGCCCGCGTTGCTGCGCACGTCAGCCCCGACTTACGGGTGTCCTCGAGATGCGCAGGTGTCAGAGGTGCGCCCGGCTCGGCGGTGAGACTGCCGGGTCCGCCGAGTCCATCGATGACGATCGCTGCGCCGTAGGCGCGCCAGGGAGCATTGGCCGCCAGTGCCGGGCGCGTACTCATGCCCAACGCCAGCGCACTCGCCGTCGACACGACCACATCGCGTCGAGACCATATCATCGCCATAGCGATCCACCCCCGTTCGTTCATCCAAGTCTGCCACGGCCGCGGGCGGCGCGTGATCAGCCCTGCGATTGGATACATTGCCGCGCTTGCGTTTCGCCCGGCGTTGCGGATTACTCCTGTTTTCCCCGAGTGTCAGCGTGAGAGTTCCGATGAGCTGGAGAGCTTCCGTCACGTTTGCAGTGCTGTGTGTGATCTGGGGCGTACCCTATTTCCTCATCAAGCTGGCGCTCGTTGACCTGTCGCCGGCCTGTATTGCGTGGGGACGCATCACGCTCGCGGCAGCCATCCTCGTGCCGATTGCCTGGAAGCGCGGCGTCCTGCGACCGGCGATGCGCCACAAGACTGCGGTATTCGCTTTTGCGATCGCGGAACTGGTGATTCCATTCTTTCTCATCGCGTTCGGCGAACAGTGGCTGACGTCCTCGTTCAGCGGCATCCTCATTGCCACCGTTCCTTTGACTGTCGTACTGATCGCGCCGCTGTTCGGTGTCCACGAACGGCTGGGCCTGCGACGGATGGCCGGCCTGGCGCTGGGCTTCTCCGGCGTGGTGGTGCTGCTCGGGCTCGATACAGGTCACGGGCCGATGCTGTGGCTCGGTGTCGGGGCGATGATGATCGCCGTCGCCGGCTATGCGATCGGGCCGCTGATCGTGCAGCGCCATCTGTCCGGCGTGGACGAACTGGGCGCCCTGGCGGGCAGCCTCGTGATGGCATCGCTGGCACTGCTGCCGTTTGCCATCGCCTCGGCTCCAGTGCGGATGCCGTCCAGCACATCACTGATCTCGGTCGCCGTGCTGGGCATTGTCTGCACGGCGCTGGCGTTGCTGCTCTACTTCTATCTGATACACGCGGCCGGCGCCGCACGCGCCTCGCTGATCGCGTATGTGAACCCGGCCGTCGCCGCACTGCTCGGCGTACTCGTGCTCGACGAGCACTTCGGGATCAACGCACTCGTCGGACTCATCATGATCCTGGCGGGCTCGTCACTGGCCGGCAGTCGCTCGCAACTACAAACCCAGCGGGCGGCGACATAGGCAGAAGAGAATGGCCACAAAAGGCGCAAAGGACGCAAAGGGAAAAGCGATAAAGCAGGAATTCCAATACTGAATCTTTTTGCGTCCTTTGCGCCTTTTGCGGCTATTTCCCTCTGGACTTCGAGCCGGTGAGCATCCACACACCGATGAACACCACCACCGTTCCGGCGATCATCCATGCCGTCAGCGGCTCGTCCAGCACCAGCACGCTCAGGACGATCGTCGACAGGGGACCGACCATGCCGATCTGCGCAGTGACGCCTGCACCGACCCGTTCGACGGCGAGCATGACCATCAGAACCGGCACGAACGTACACAACGTCGCGTTCAGCACGCCCAGCCAGATCACCGGCGGCGCGACATCCAGCGATGCGACCGGCCGCAGGACCAGGAAGTGCACGATGCACAGCACGCAGGCAATGCTCGTCGCCACTCCGACAATACGTAGCGGACCAAGACGCTTCACCGCGTTGCCACTGAACGCCAGGTACAGTGCGTAACTGATCGCACTGCCGAACACGAGCGCCGCCCCGAGCGCGACATTGCCGCTGCCCAGAGTCATGTCGTGCCCGAACACCAGCAACACACCGACGTAGCTGATTGCGAGCGCCGTCCATTGACGCTTGCTGACCGGAATTCGAAACAGCAGCAGGCCGACGAGCAGGACGATGGTTGGATTGAGATAGAGGATCAGGCGTTCGAGATTGGCGCTGATGTACTGCAGGCCGGCGAAGTCCAGATAGCTTGCGAGGTAGTAGCCCGTGAATCCCAATCCGAACAGTGTGCGCCAATCGCGCGCCTCGAGCCGCGGCCGATCGCGACTCGCATACCACGACAATGCGAGGAACAGCGGCAGTGCGAACAGCATCCGGTACGTGATGACCGTGACCGCATCGACGCCATGGCGATACGACAGCTTCACGATGATGGCCTTGCCGGAGAACGCAACGGCGCCGGCGCCGGCCAGCACGAGACCGGGCCAGGCCGGGTGAGGAGTCGAAGCAGTCGATGGCATCGGGAGGCGGTACGGCGAATAGATGAGCGCAGACGCGCGGCGCAGGATTCTACCCGTCGCTGCACTCAGCCTGCGGATACTTCGCGACGGCTCGTTCGCTATCGGGCAGGCTAAGCTTTCGCGAATGACGGCAGCCGTCTATGCTCGGTTCACTCTATCGTCATGGCAGCCGCATCGACATGCAGACACTCATCGTCCGGATCACGCTGGCTCTGTCTTTGATGGTCATCGCCGGCGCCGGGCAGGCGGCAGACAAGGCGGATCCGGCACTGGAGCACGCCAGACGCTTGCTTGGCAGCACGATCCTGATCGACGGCCACAACGACCTGCCATGGACGATTCGCACTGACAAGACCACGCCCGGCAGCGTCGAGCAATACGATCTGCGGGGCACCGTGAGCGGCCAGACAGACATCGCCCGGCTGCGCGAGGGGGGCGTCGGTGCTCAGTTCTGGTCGGTATACATTCCCGGCGAACTTCCCGGTCACTTTGCGCGGACACAGCTCGAACAGATCGATATCGCACGGCGCATGATCGAGCGCTATCCCGACGCGCTGCAGGTTTCCACCACAGCGGCCGACATTCGCGCGGCTCGCAAGAACGGCAAGGTGGCCTCGCTGCTGGGCATCGAGGGCGGGCATGCCATCGAGAACTCGCTGGGCGCGCTGCGCACTTACTACGACCTGGGCGTTCGGTACATGACGCTCACGCACAACGTGCATCTCGACTGGGCGGATTCGGCCGCGTTCCCATCGGTGCATGGCGGACTCACACCCTTCGGTGAGCAGGTGGTGCAGGAAATGAATCGCCTCGGGATGCTCGTCGACCTGTCGCACGTCGCGACCGAAACGATGGACGACGCGCTGCGTGTCTCGAAGGCGCCGGTGATTTTCTCGCACTCCTCCTCGCGCGCCATCTGCGATGTGCCACGCAATGTGCCGGACGACATTCTCGTGCGGCTCAGGCAAAACGGCGGCGTCATCATGATCACGTTCGTCGCAGGCTTCATCGACCCCGCCATCGGCGCAGTGCAGAAGCCCGCAATGGACGAGTTCAAACGACGCTCGCAGGGCAAGTCGATCGAAGAACAGCAACAACTGCGAGACGAGATCTTCGGCAAGCTGCAGCTGCCCAGGACCAGCATCGCCAAGGTGGCCGATCATTTCGATCACGTCCGCAAGGTCGCAGGCGTCGAACATATCGGCATCGGCGGTGACTTCGATGGCAATTCGGACTGGCCCGAGGGTCTGTCGGACGTGTCGATGTATCCGAACCTGTTTGCCGAACTGATCCGCCGTGGCTGGACCGATCGTGAGCTGGAGCTCGTGGCAGGCGGCAACGTCCTGCGCGTGCTGGAACAGGCCGAATCGGTGGCGCGCTCCATGCAGAACCAGCCAGCGCCGGTCGGTCTCGCGACATCAATGAATTGAAGGCCCACAGATCGTGCGACGCCTGCTGATCGCGCTGAGCGCCCTGCTGGCCGCGCTTTCCTGCGCGGCGGCCGACCTGCTCATCGAGAACGTAACGCTCGTCTCGCCGGAGCGTTCGCAGGCGCTGCCGCGTCAGCACGTACTGATCCGCGACGAACGTATCGCCCGGATCTCGGGCAGGCCGATCACCGCACCTGGCGCGCGACGTATCGACGGCTCAGGCCGATTCCTCGCGCCGGGACTGACCGATACCCACGTCCACATCTCCACCCCTGCGGGACTTCCCTGGGACAGTGCGTCGCCGGAACTGCAGCCGCTGGTCGACGCGTACATGCGCCAGCAGCCACGCAGCTATCTCTACTTCGGCGTCACGCAGCTGCTCGATCTGGCGAATTCTCCGGACGCCGTCACCACGTTCGAAGCGCAACCGCAGCGGCCAGATCTGTTTCGCTGCGGCTCGACGCTGCCACTCGATGGCTATCCGTCCGTACTCATGGACAAGTCGGTGCGCTACCGCCTGATGCCGGACTTCATCTTCGAGCCGGCGAACGCTGCGAAGCATCCGCTGCCCGCCGGCGTCGATGCGGCGGCACATACGCCGGAAGCCATCGTCGATCGCATCGCCGTGAGCGGCGCAAGCTGCGTCAAGGTCTTCATCGAGGACGGCTTCGGCGATCAGTCCGACTGGCCGATGCTGAGCCGGCAGTCGCTGCAACGTCTGCGTGCAGCTGCGACGAAACGCGGACTGCTGTTGATCGCGCACGCCAATGCGCTCGACATGCAGCGCATCGCACTCGATGGCAAGGTGGATGTCCTGGCGCATGGCCTGTGGAACTGGGGCAGTTCCAACAATCAGACCGGCGTACCGCCGGACATCGCCGCGCATCTGCAGCGCATTCATCGCAGCGGCACCGGCTATCAACCGACACTGCGGGTGCTGGCCGGCACGGCCGATCTTTTCCGTGCCGACACGCTCGAAGATCCGACGTACAAGAAGGTCGTACCTGCTGCCTTGCTGGACTGGTACGGCAGCGATGCCGGCAAGTGGTTCAAACGCAGCATGAAGCACGATTATGGCGACCTGCCCGATGCGAAGATCGCCTCGCTCGAACTGCAGGCTGGCGAACGCGGCATGCGTGCCGCGCGCTATCTGCACGAACTCGGCCATCCACTGCTGCTCGGCAGCGACACACCCTCGGCGCCGACGTACGGCAACCAGCCTGGCTACGACACGTATCGGGAGATGCGACTGATGGCGACTTCGGGATTGTCTGCTGCGGAGGTCTTTCGCGCCGCGACGCTCAACAACGCGCGTCAGTTCCGCCTCGACAGAGACTACGGGACCGTCACCGCCGGCAAGATCGCAAACCTGCTGTTGCTGAAAGCAAATCCGCTGGAGTCGGTGCGCGCCTGGAGCCAGATCGACAAGATCATTCTGCGCGGACAGGTGATCGAGCGGGAAAGCCTCGCGGCTAACTAGTGGATAGTGCGAGTTGATAGTGGATAGCTGCAGATCACGCGCCTCCGGCGCTATCCACTCTCAACTATCCGCTATCAACTATCTTCAACTATCCACTATCAGTGTTCCCCCAGCAGCCGACCACTCCTGCCTGAGCCAGGCCGCATCGTCCGTCGACTTCGGCTTCACACCCATCAATACGCCGCCAGCGCGAATCTGACTCTCGTATTCCTCGACGCGGGTCTTGGGGATGCCCCAATGGGTCAGAGCGCCGATCACGCCACCCGCGAGACCCACCGCCCCGGCAGCCGCGAGCGCCACGGCAATGGGCCCGGCGAAGATCAGTCCGGGCAGCAACAGCGCCGTCCCCACCGCTGCCGCGGCAGGAGCGATCGTCCCTACCGTGCCGCCGATGGGACCGCCCGTATCACCGGCATCGAGTACGCCCGGCTTGTCAGGCGTCGAATGTTCCGTGCTCTGTCGCGCCTTGTGGGCGAGCGCAGAATGAACACGGCCGCCCGTGAAGGCCCGTTGACGGGTCTCTTCGGACATCAGCAGATTGATATCGTCAGACGTATATCCTCGGGCAAGCGTTGCCTCGTAGGCACGTTCGGTACTTGCCGCATCGCGAAACAGCGCCGTGATCACTGCCTTCTCTGCCTGCATGACTTGACTCCTCCGTTCGTTGCCATAGCAACGTCATCGCAAGTCGGTTCGTTCCCCTCGTAAGGCAGGGACTACGGGCGGCAGTCACCGCTGAAATAGGCCTCCGCATCGCACTCCGTGCCGCCAGGAAGTTTGCAGATACCGCGCTCGGTCGATGCATCGACGCCTGCGATCCCCGTGTATTTGCCGCCAGTGATGGCGCAGAAACGCCCGGCCGCGGTGATGTAACCGGTCACGCGAACCCCGCCGGCCCGGCACTCACCTCGCATCAGTGCCCATTCCTCGCATTGATAGTTGTCCTCGAAGAGACACACGCCGTACTCATCGCCTCGCGGAGTTTTCTCGATGTGTAACCGGCCACCCTGCTGGAGACAGTTCGCCGATGCCGGATTGGCGAGCGCCACCGACGACGCCGACTCCGTCCGTTCCGACAGTTGCGGGGGCGCTGCGGATGACACCGGCGCGCGGTCGGAACAGCCATCGAGAAACACAAGGATGGCGAGACCTGCAAGGGTCGACACGCGACCGGCAACTGGGTGATTCATGAGTCGTCGGTCTCCGGGTCACTGACGCGTATGAATATACACTCAGGCACAAATGCGCTTTCTTCACGGCGCCAGCGCCCGATGCCTCGCCATGATGTCGTGAGCAGTGGTCGTGCGGGGATTGAGCGACGAGAAGTTCCTGATCCTGCCGCACCCCGAAGTAATCGAGTACAGGCAGCGCAAGGTTGCAGATCGCGATCTGCTGGATCGCCGGCATGAACCGGCTTCACCAGCGCTATCACCAGTAGCCGCCGACTGACATTGTGCCTTTTCTGCTCCTGAAGGTTGTTACTGACCGGCCACTAGTACGGATGCTGTCAGGCACGTAACGCGAGAATAATCCGTCCGAACTCGCAGACTCTGCGAATCGTCGAGGGCGCCGCATGATCCGTATCGCATTGCCGATGCTGGCCTGCATACTGACGGCAGTCGGTTGCAGTAGTGGCGACAGCGGCAGTGGCCACGAGGAGAGTCCAGCCCAGCCCGCTGCACTGCCGTCGGCTCCTGTTGCGGCCGCACCGGACGTTCCCGCCACGCCGGCGCCGGAATCCGCCGCCGATACTCATCTGGACATCGCCTTCGACAACCAGCCCTGGCACGGCGATCTCGACAAGATGATCGAGCGGCGCGTGATTCGCGTCCTCGTCCCGTACAGCAAGATGTTCTACTTCATCGACGCCGGCACACAGCGCGGACTCAGTTACGAAATCATGGAGTCGTTCGGCAACTCCGTGAATGAACATCACAAGCTGACGAAACTGCGCGTCACCGCCATTTTCCTTCCCACCTCTCGCGATCAGTTACTGCCGGCCCTGCGGGCCGGGCTCGGCGATGTCGTGGCGGCGAACCTGACGGTCACTCCGAGCCGCCAGGCGCAGGTCGATTTCGTGGCGCCGCTGGCGCAAGGCGTCAAGGAGATCTTGGTCACTGCCGCGGATGCGCCGATCATCGCGACGATCGACGGGCTTTCCGGCCAGGAGGTCTTCGTCAGAAAGGCGTCCAGTTACTACGAGAGCCTCAATGCGCTGAACGCGAGCTTGAAGCAGCGCGGCAAACCGCCGATCGTGCTGCGCGAGGCCCCCGCGACCTTCGAAGACGAAGACGTGCTCGAGATGGTCAACGCCGGGCTGGTGAAGTTCACGGTGGTCGACCGCTATCTCGGCACGTTCTGGAGTCAGGTTTTCAAGGACATGAAGGTCCGCGAGGACCTGATCGTTCACGACGGCGGCGACATCGCCTTCGCGATCCGCAAGAACAGCCCGCAGCTCAAGGCCGAACTCGATGTCTTCATGGAGACAGCCTCGCGCGGCACCACCTTCGGCAACGTGGTGATTCAGAAATACCTCCAGAACACGCGTTGGGTGAAGAACTCGACGACCGCAGCCGAAATGCAGAAGTTCGCACACCTGGGCGAACTCTTTCGCAAGTACAGCAAGGAGTACAGGGTCGACTGGGTGTTGATGGCGGCCCAGGGTTACCAGGAATCGGGGCTCGACCAGAAAGTGCGCAGCCGGGTTGGAGCGATCGGCGTCATGCAGGTGATGCCCGCGACCGGCAAGGATCTCAAGGTGGGCGACATCCGCCAGCTCGAACCCAACATTCATGCCGGCATCAAGTACGTCCGCTTCATGATCGACGAGTATTACGCGGACGAGCCCATGGACGAGATCGACAAGGCCCTGTTCGCCTTCGCGTCCTACAACGCCGGACCGAATCGCATCCGCAGCCTGCGCAAGCTGGCCGAACAGCGTGGACTCGATCCGAACAAGTGGTTCAACAATGTCGAACGGGTGGTCGCCGAGAAAGTAGGCCGCGAAACCGTCCAGTACGTCAGCAATATCTACAAGCACTACATCGCCTATACGCTGGCGATCGAACAGCGGGACCGCAAGCACGCTGTGCACGCCGCCACCTGATAGTCACCACCGGGGATCTGATCCGGGGAACCGCGCCGCTGCGCAGCGCATTGCTGCGCATCAGCGAGGCCGTTCGATGTCACACGTGCGCAAGATCTGGAGCCATCTCACGTGCGCCGCGAAGCACTGGTCGCAGGACCAGGCTGCGACGCTCGGAGCGGCGCTCGCGTTCTATTGCGCCTTCTCGCTGGCACCGCTACTGATCATTCTGGTGACGCTCACCGGATGGATCATCGGAACCGACGCGGCTTACGCCAATCTGGCCGTGCAGCTGCGCTCGCTGTTCGGCAACGGCACGGCGCAGATCCTGCTCGATGCCATGCACAGTTCGCAGGACAGTGACGGACCGCTCGCCACCGTCATCAGCCTGGTGAGCCTGCTGGTCGGCGCCACGACCGTCTTCGCAGCGCTCGAAACGGCGCTGGAACAAATCTGGGGCGCACGCGCGCATGCGCCTCGCGGCATCTACGGCTTTCTGCGCGCCCGCTTGCTGTCCTTCGGTTTCATACTCGCGGTCGGCTTCCTGCTGCTGGTGTCCCTGAGCATCACGACGGCGCTCGCCGGCATTCGCGGCGCGCTGGCGCAACGGTACGAAGCACTGCTGGTCGCGGTTACGGCCGTCGATCTGCTGGTTTCCACGGTCCTCATTACAGGAATGATCGGCGTGATCTACCGGTACCTGCCGGCACGGCGGCTGCCCTGGAAATCGGCACTGATCGGTGCACTGCTCACGGCCATGCTGTTTCAGGCGGGTCGCTGGCTGGTGGGTTTCTATCTCGGCCGTGCGACGCAACCGTCCGCCTTCGGCGCTGCTGCATCTTTCGCAGCAATGCTGCTGTGGCTGTACTACACGGCGCAGATTTTTCTCTTCGGGGCAGAGTTCACCGCCTGCATCGGCAATCTGCGTCTCGAACAGAAGACGGAAGGCGACTCGCGCAAGGGCGAGCATGCGAACTGAGCGACCACCCGGGGCGTATGTTTGCGCGACGGTGAAACTTGTAGGGCTCCGCAGGAATTGAGTGGACGTAATAACAATTCGCTTGGAGTTCGCGCATGGGCACTATTCTGTTGATCATTCTCATTCTGTTGCTGATCGGCGCAGTTCCCGCCTGGCCACACAGTCGCGGTTGGGGATATGGCCCGAGCGGCCTGCTGGGCGTGGTGCTGATCGTCCTCGTCGTGCTGCTGTTGATGGGAAGAATCTGACACTGACCGCAGGCAACGGGATGCTGCCCCATCCCGCTGCCTGACGCTGACCGCCGTGTCAGCGGAACTTCCACGATGCTCATGCGTTGCAGGCGCTGGGCTTCTGGAGCCATGAAAACCAATTCCTGCGCGACCGGCGACGGTCGCGCAGCTGCACGCATTGGCTTCAGAATCCTCTTGGCGAAAAAATCCGGGGTCGCATAAATCCGCATGAGCCTTCATGCAAGGGTTCCCCGTACTATTCGAGCTGTTATCCATCGGGCTACAACAATGACCGCCACCGCAACGACGGCTACCGAAGACGCTGCTGACAGCTCCCGCATTCATTCGAAACTACCGCTGCCCTGGGGCACATTCGTTGGCCTCGCTCTGGCGCTTCTCGCGATGCTGCTCATCGGCATCGTCACCCTGGCGTCGTTGCAGAGCCGCTCCGAATCCCGCGACCGGGTCTCGCATACGCTGGAGGTCGTCAGCGCCTTGCAGCGGCTGCAAGCGCTGATCATCGATGCCGAGACTGCGCAGCGTGGGTACCTGCTCACCGGCGAAGAGATGTACCTGCAGCCCTTCATGGCTGCAGCCACCGAAACCCCGCTCCAGCGCCGCAAGCTGAAGGACTTCCTCTCTGACAATCCGCGCCAGAGCGAACGTCTGGATTCGCTGGGCGCGCAGATCGACGCCAAATTCGCCGAACTCGATCGCACCATCGAGCTGCGCCGTGACGGCAAGATCGAGGAAGCCATGTCGGTGGTGCGCACGGACCGCGGTCACATCGCCACGGCCCAGATCCGCACGCAGATCGCCACCATGGTGGAGGCGGAGGAGACCCTGCTGCATCAGCGTGAGGACGAGTGGCTGAAGGCCTCCCAGTTCTCCGTATTCGTCACAGTCGGTGGCTCCTCGCTGCTGCTGGCGCTGATCCTCATTTCCGCGATCACTGCCTCGCGCGAGTATCGCAGCCGCGAGACCGAGACCTGGCTGCAGCGGATGCTGATGAAGTTTTCCACCCGAACGCAGGGGGAACAGCGACTCGCCGTCCTGGGCGACACTGCACTCGCGTTTCTCGCGCAGTCGCTCGGCGCGCAGGTCGGCGCGGTCTACATCGCCAACGGCGGCGGCGCCTTTCGCCGCTTTGCTGCCTATGCACTCGCGCCGGCAGCGGCGGAGACTGCCATCCGTCCGGGCGATGGCCTGCTGGGACAGGCGGCCAAGGACCGTCGCACGCTGCGTGTCACGGATATCCCGGAGAACTATCTGCCCATCGCCTCGAGCCTGGGCCACGGGCAACCGCGCGAGCTGCTCGTCGTCCCCGCCATCGCGGACGATGAAGTGCAAGCCGTCGTCGAGCTTGGTTTTCTGCAACCGACCAGCGAAGCGCAACGCCAACTGCTGACCCGGGCTTTCGAATCGTTCGGCCGCGCCGTGCGGTCCTCCAAAGACCGCACGCGGCTCGAGGACCTGCTGGAGGAAACCCAGCGGCAGAGCGAAGAGCTGCAGACGCAGCAGGAAGAGCTGCGCGTCAGCAATGAGGAACTGGAAGTCCAGACCAGGGCGCTCAGGGAATCGCAGGCCCATCTGGAAACCCAGCAACACCAGCTCGCGCAGAACAATACGCAGCTCGAAGAGTACACGCAGATGCTCGAGCAGCAGCGCGACGATCTGGCGAAGACGCAACAGATACTGCAGGACAAGGCCGGCGAACTGGAGCGTGCCAACCAGTACAAGAGCGAGTTCCTGGCGAACATGTCGCACGAGCTGCGCACGCCGCTCAACAGCTCGCTGATCCTGGCGAAACTGCTCGCCGACAATCCGCAGGGCAACCTGACCGAAGAACAGATCAAGTTCGCGAACCACATCCATTCTGCGGGCAACGACCTGCTGGAGCTGATCAACGACATCCTCGACCTGTCCAAGATCGAAGCACGCCAGATCGACGTAAAGCGCGAATCGATCGGCGTGCAGCAACTGCTGGACAACATGATCCAGACGTTCACGCCGCTGGCGGACCAGAAGTCCGTGAGCTTCGAGATCGATGTGGCAGCCGACGCGCCAGTGACGCTGCATTCCGATTCGCAGCGCCTGCGGCAGATCCTCAAGAACCTGCTGTCGAATGCGCTCAAGTTCACCATGCAGGGACATGTGCGCCTGAGCGTGTTCGTGCCCACCGCGCCGCAAGAGCGGGACTGGCTCGGCTTCGCCGTGGAGGATACGGGGATCGGTATCGCCGCCGAACAGCATGGGATCATCTTCGAGCCGTTCCGGCAGGCCGACGGCACGACCAATCGGCGCTTTGGCGGGACGGGACTCGGACTGTCGATTTCGCGAGAGTTGGCCGTGATGCTCGGGGGCCGCATCGAACTGCGCAGCGCACCGGGCTCGGGCAGCACGTTCACACTCCTGATCCCGCAGACGTTGCCGCAGTCGGAGCGACCGCAGCCTGCGGCACCACAGGCGGCGATCGGGCAATCGCATCCCGCTCCTTCGCTGCGCACTCCGGCGCGCCCGAAGAACCCGGCTCCCATTGTCAGCGGGCCCGCGCCGCAATCCGCTACAGGATCGGGACGCGTGCTGCTGATCATCGAGGACGATCCCGCATTCGCCGGCATCATCGCGACGCTGGCGGCAGGCTTTCAGTTCGAATGCCTGCTGGCCGCCACCGCGGACGAAGGCATTGAACTGGCGATGCGTCACCGCCCCACCGCCATCGTGCTGGACATTCGCCTGCCTGATCACACCGGCCTGTCGGTGCTCGATCGCCTGAAGCACAACCCCGCCACGCGCCACATCCCGGTCCAGGTGATCTCGAGTTTCGACTACTCGCAGACGGTGCTGGAGATGGGTGCGGCCAGTGTGCTCATGAAGCCGGTGGATCGCGAACAGCTCATCACTGCACTCGCGAACCTCGAGAGCAAGGCGACGCAGGAGCAACGCACCGTACTGATCGTCGAAGACAACACCTTGCAACGCGACAGCATCGAGCGGTTGCTGCAATCGGACCTGGTGCGCACGATCGCGGTTCCCACCGCCGGTGCCGCACTGGAACAGCTGCGCAAAGTCACGTTCGACTGCATGGTGCTCGACCTGTCGCTGCCGGACGCGTCGGGACTGGAGCTGCTGCAGAAGATGGCCGAGGACGAGTCGTATTCGTTCCCACCCGTCATCGTCTATACCGGACGCTCGCTGTCGACCGATGAAGAGCAGCAGCTGCGCCGCTACTCGAAGTCCATCATCATCAAGGGCGCACGGTCGCCCGAGCGACTGCTCGATGAAGTGACGCTGTTCCTGCACCGACTCGAAGCGTCGCTGCCCGCCGAGCAGCAGCGCATGCTGCGTGTGGCACGCAGCCGCGAATCCGTGTTCGACAAGCGGCGCATCCTGCTGGCGGAAGACGATGTGCGCAATGTCTTCGCCATCAGCCGCGTGCTCGAGCCGCACGGCGTGTTGCTGGAAATCGCGCGCAACGGCCATGAAGCGCTGACCACGCTCGAACGCCGCAAGGACATCGATCTGGTGTTGATGGACATCATGATGCCCGAGATGGATGGACTCGAAGCGATGCGCCACATCCGCAGCAATGCGGCCCTGCGTAACCTGCCGATCATTGCGCTGACGGCCAAGGCGATGCCGGACGACCGGCTGCGCTGCCTCGACGCCGGCGCGAACGATTACATCACCAAGCCCATCAACATCGAAAAGCTGCTGTCGCTGCTGCGTATCTGGATGCCGCCGGAGGCGCCGCGTTGAGACCGGAGGTCACAGATCTGGAGATACGGTTGCTGCTGGAGGCGATCTACCAGCGCTACCACTACGATTTCCGCCAGTATGCGATCGCCTCCGTGCGCCGGCGCCTGCTGCAGGCGCTGAGCGGCTTGCAGTGCGACAGCATTTCGGGTTTGCAGGAACGCATCCTGCACGACAAGCATGTCTTTCCGCAGCTGCTCGCGTATCTCACGATCCAGGTCACCGATCTGTTTCGCGATCCCGAGTTCTTCCTCGCCCTGCGACAGCATGTGGTGCCGATTCTTGCGACCTATCCGTCACTCAAACTGTGGATCGCCGGCTGCAGCACCGGAGAAGAAGCCTATTCCTACGCCATCATGCTGGCGGAGGAGGGCTTGCTGGAGCGCACGCTGATCTATGCGACCGACATCAACGATGACAGTCTGCGACGCGCGCAGGCGGGCGTCTACTCGCTGGATCGCCTGCAGCAATTCATCCTGAACTACCGGGCGGCAGGCGGACGCGGCTCGCTCAACGATTTCTACCACACGGATGCCGTCCACGCGGTGATGGCGCCGCAGCTGCGTCGCCGCATCACCTTTGCGGATCACAGCCTGGCGACCGACAGCATTTTCTCCGAGGTCCAGTTGGTCTCGTGTCGCAACGTGCTCATCTATTTCGATCGCGAGCTGCAGGATCGCGCCCTTGGGCTGTTCGCCGAAGCGCTCTGCCCGCGAGGTTTTCTCTGCCTGGGGACGAAGGAGTCCATTCGCTTCTCGAGCGAGGCGACGCGCTTCTGCGACATGAGCACGGGTCAGAAGATTTTCCGGAGGGTGGATTGATGGGATCTGCCGGCACCACCCGCGACCCGGCGCTTCCCGCGGCGCTCCTCATCGGAGGCTCAGCCGGCGCGCTGGGGGTAGTGCGCACGATCCTGCAATGCCTGCCCGTCACGCTGGATCTGCCGGTGATCGCACTCCTGCATCTGTCACCGAGTCCTCCTGACACTCTGACCGGCTTGCTGGCCCGGGAATGTCCGCTGCCGGTGAAGCAGGCCGAAGACAAGGAACCGCTGGCGCCAGGCACGGTGTACGTTGCACCTCCCGGCTATCACCTCCTGATCGAGTCGCATCGGGCCTTCGCACTTTCCGCGGACCCACCGGTGCATTACTCGCGACCATCGATCGATGTGCTGTTCGAGTCGGCACGCGATGTGTACGGCCGCGACCTGGTCGCGATCCTGCTGAGCGGCGCCAGTGTCGATGGGGCGGCGGCGATGCAGGAAATTCATGCGGCGGGTGCCGTAACGATCGTGCAGACACCGGCCTCGGCAGACGCGACCGTCATGCCGCAGGCAGCATTGCAACTGTTCGATCCGACTTTTCTCTGGACGCCCGATCAAATGGCGCTCCAGCTGCCAGCGCTGCTGACCGGTCCTGCGCCGACGCTCACCTCACGGAGCCCTGCATGAGCTGCAAGTCAAAAATCCTTCTGGTCGACGACATCCAGGAAAACCTGGTGGCACTCGAAGCGCTGCTGCGACGTGACGATGCGGACATCCTCTTCGCACAATCCGCTACGCAGGCACTCGAATTGATCCTGCAGCACGAGTTTGCGCTGGCCTTCCTGGACGTGCAGATGCCGGAGATGGACGGCTTCGAACTGGCCGAGCTGATGCGCGGCGCCGAACGCTCCAAATACATTCCGATCATCTTCGTCACTGCCGGCACGGGTGATGCACAACGCGTGTTCCGCGGCTACGAATCCGGCGCGGTGGACTTCCTGCTCAAGCCGCTGGACCCGCATGCGGTGCGCCACAAGGCCGATACGTTCATCAGCCTCGACCAGCAGCGCAAGCGGCTCGCGGACCAGTTCCGGCAGTTGCAGCAGAGCGAGGCCCAGCTGCGCGAAGCCGTGCAGGCGCGCGAGGATGTGCTTGCCGTCGTCTCGCACGACGTGCGCAACTTCCTGCAGGCGATCAAGAGCGGTGTGCAGCTGCTGAGCCGCAAACCGGAGAAACTGAGCGACGAGGCCAGGACCGCGATTCACAGCCGCCTCTCCAGCACCGTGGACCTGATGAGCCGCGTCATCGCGGACCTGCTGGACATGGCCAACATCCGCAACGGCCACATCGCCGTATCGATCAAACCCGAGCTGGTCGGCAAGGTCGCCGCCGAGGCGTCGGCCGTGCACGAGCCTCTGGCCGAGGCCAAGGGCATCAATCTGGTCGTCGACTGCAGCATTCCCACCGATGTCGTCCATTGCGACCGTGAGCGCATCCTGCAGGTCCTGTCCAATCTGCTCGGCAATGCCATCAAGTTCTGCCGGCATGGGGACACCATCACGATCGTCGTCAAGCGCAGTGATGACGACCTGCAGATCTCAGTCAGCGATACGGGGCCCGGCATCGATTCGAAGGACCTGCCGCTGGTGTTCGACGCTTACTGGTCAGGCTCGCGCGAAGGTCGTCACGGCACCGGTCTCGGGCTCTACATCACCAAGCGGATCATCGACGCCCACGACACCCGGATCTGGATCGAGAGCGAACTGGGACGCGGCACGACCGTGCACTTCACGCTGAATCGACTGGAGTACAACCTGGCTTCGCAGACGAATGCGGCGCTAGCCGCGAGAGAGTAGCTGGTAAATCCGCCTGTGGATCTGCCTTCAGCCGGACCCACTATCAGAGGTCCTGTTCACAGGCAGCGGTCATAGGTAGTCACCGAAGCCCTGACCAGCGGCATCGGGCGCCCAGTGAAGGTACGCTAACCGCTCCTGCGGATCTGGTGAGCACGAGCGCCATGCGTCCTGTCCGGCTGTTGGAAATTTCTGCCTGGATCGCTGGCGCGCTGTTGCTCGCCGCGTATATCGGCTTCCGCACCTGGTCGGCGAATGCCAGCGCAGATGGCGTCGATGCAATGCGACAGGCGCGCGCCCAGCACGCAGCGCTGCTGGTGCAGAACACCACGGAGGATTTCACACCTGCGTCGCCGCGAGCTCAGTCATTGCAGACCGGCCAACCCGACACGTCATTGTGGAATGCAAAACGTCTTGCGCAGTACCGGACGGCATTGCAGCACCAGGGATTGCCCGAAGCTGTCCTGCGCGTCCCGAAGCTCAAGCTGGAAGTCCCGGTTTACGAGGGCACCAGCGACCTCACGCTGAATCGCGGCGCCGGGCGCATCGCGGGCACGGCGGCAATCGACAGCGCCACCGGCAATATCGGGATCGCCGCACATCGTGATGGCTTTTTCCGGGTACTGAAAGACATTCGGGTCGGCGACACCCTGTTCCTGGACACGGTTGCGTCGACCCGCGAATACCGGATCACCCGACTGGATATCGTCGACCCCGGCGCTTCCAGCGTGCTGGCACCGACCGAGACCGCACAGATCACGCTGGTGACCTGCTATCCGTTCTACTTCGTCGGATCGGCTCCGCAGCGCTTCATCGTGCACGCGCAGGCGACGCCACTCGCGGCAGGCGGTTGAGTCTCCTGCGCGATCCTCTTCGCAGAGAGAGGGTCGCGCAGGGTGGACCGCTCAGCGCTTCCTCATTCTCACGACGGAAAGACCGGCCCCGAGACCGAGCAGCATCAGTCCTGACAGAGCGACCAGCGGCATCTCGCCCGCGGTGTCTGGCAGTACGGCCGCTGATTGCTCCGGTTCCTGGATGACTTCGCGGTAAACGATTGGTACGACCACATACCGTGTTTGCGGCGTATCGTCCTCCGCCACCTGCGCTACGAACTCATCCTCCGGCACGTAGAACTGCAGCTGATCACCGCGCTGCAAGCTGGCGACGGATGTCTCCTTGCCATTCACGTACAGTTTGGTGTTGGCGGGGGGGCTCAATGTCAGCGTACCGCCATCCCGGAAGTTGATCGTCAGCTGTTCGCCTCTGTTGATATTGCGCTCGACGCGCCCCGCGAACTTCACGTAGGTCTTTCCATTGCGTTCTTCGACGGCCTGACAGGCCCTGGCGATGTTCGGATAGGCCTTCAGCGCTTCTGCCGACCATTGGATTCCGGGGCAATCCTTGCTGACTGTCGTGAATGACCGATCGATGCTGGTCTGCGCCAGCGCCGCGGTGGCGAGCACCGAAGCAATGACGCCGCCAAGTAACAGACTGGGTCCGCGCATGTTGAGAATCTCCTGCTTGTTTATACGTTGGAGCAAAGCCGAACGCGCACTACTTCTGCAGTCACCGCGTGAGTGAGGCATTGCAGCCGTGCGCACAGATGCGAACATGAACTGGAACTCGCGCCCGCCCCATTAAACGCCGCGAAAAGCGCGTGGAATATCGGCAGAAACCGTGTGCGAAATATCGGCCGCCGCCTCCCATGGACTCATCAACGGGCATGACTTCCGGCAATATCGCGGCCGACTGGTTTTCAGTCATCGCACACAGGGCGGGCCGACTGGCGCGAGCATCCTCCCTGTGCTGCAGCCATTTGTGACCTCTGAAGCCATCGCCTGCGGATGGTGCAGCACGTACGTTGCTCGAAGTCCTGGTGAACATCGCAGTCCACCGAGCACCGGGCTTTCCGGAGAGACGAATGGATCAGAACCCCGCCCATTTCAAGCCAGCCATGACGCTGCCATTGAACGTCGCCATAATCCGAAGCGATGAGTGAAGTCATTCCGGCAACTACCGATCCGACGATGCGCGAGGACGCTCGCGAGGCATCGATCCTGCCAACCGTAGCCCGGATGACAGTTGGACTGTGGGCAGCGAATTACCTGATGGTGACCCTCTCCGGCATCGCCGGCGATATGGAGCATCAACTGGTACGTGCTGCGCTGCGCCTGGGGCTGACAGTTTTCGGCATTGGACTGTGCGTCGGCATGCATCGGCTGATCATGCAGATACCGCCGCGTCCGTTTCGCCGGCGCGCGCTGCTCACCTTCGCGCTGGCCTTCTGCGCTGCGTTCATACATCTGCTGGCGAACAATGCGGCGCTGCACTGGGCAGGCGTCGCCACCGCACCCACGCGCGATACGCTGGGCCTCAGCGTCATCATCTACGGCTTCTGGGCCTGGTTTTTTCTGGCCTGGGCGGCGCTGCACCTGGCCATCGATTACAGCGAGCAGGTGCGCCGCCAGTCGCAGGAACATGCCCGCATCGGGATCGCGGCGCGCGAGGCGCAGCTGCGGGCGCTGCGTTACCAGATCAATCCGCACTTCCTGTTCAACACGATGAACTCGCTGTCGACGCTGGTGCTGGATCGCCGCAACGCAGAAGCCGGGCACATGATCGGCCGACTGTCGGATTTCCTGCGTATGGCGCTCGAGGACACCTCTGCCGACTGCACCACGCTGGCAATGGAACTCGAGAACCAGCGGCTCTATCTCGAGATCGAACAGACGCGCCATCCGGAACTGGCCATCGACTACGACATCGAACGGCGGCTCGAGAACGCGTCGCTGCCGAGCTTCCTGTTACAGCCGCTGGTGGAGAACGCCGTCAAGTACGGCCGTCGCGGCAGCGGCCAGATCGCACGCATTCGCATCGCCGCGCGCGCCCTCGGCGAGCAGCTCGAACTGCGCATCACCAATGATTTCGCCGCACCCACCCGCACGCAGGGCACGGGTCTCGGACTGGCCAATGTCCGCGAACGGCTGCGCCTGCACTACGGCGGTCACTTCGAGTTCGCCGCAGGTCCGGTAGGCGCCACCACGTTCGAAGTCAGGCTGGCCATCCCGCTGGCCCTGGCGTGTGGACCTGCCTGACGATCCGAGCGCCCTCGCCACCTGCCGCGCGACAGCTCGTCGCAACATACCGACGCTGCGCTGTGGCGCAAACGCAATCATTTGCCGCACCTGTTGGAACTGCAGGCGCAGTTTCGGCGTTGTGGCGCGTATCCTGCACATCCGACTTCGGGCCGTCTGGCGATCGCGCAATCGATGACGGTGGTGTGCACAGTCACGTCCGCGGGCCCAGCGGGTTCCGCGGACGTTTTTGTGCGCAGCGGATTCGCAGAACCAGAAACTCTTGCGGCTGGATTGGCGGTGGGTGAGTGACACAATTTCGATGGGGCATCTTCGGTACGGGCGCGGTCTCGGCAAAGTTCGTGGCTGGACTCGCGGCCGCCCAAGGGGCCAGGGCCGAGTTCATCGCTTCGCGTTCTCGTGACAAGGCGCAGGCGTTCGCCACAGCGCTGGGCATTCCCCGTGCGATCCAGGGCTACGCCGAAGCGGCGGCCGAGGGCCGCGTGGACGCCGTCTACATCGCCACCCCACCGTCGGAACACGCCGCCCATGCGCTGCTGTGCATCGAGGCCGGCATTCCCGTGCTGATCGAGAAGCCCATGACCTGCAGCGCCACCGACGCCATCCGTATTTCGGAAGCGGCGCGCACCCGGTCAGTCTTCGCGATGGAAGCGATGTGGACGCGTTTCCTGCCCGCTGCGCGGGCCCTGCACGACAGGCTGAAGGAACGGACCATCGGCGATGTGCGCTGGGTCACCGGCAACTTTGGCACCTCGCAGATCCCCGAAGCCGCCAACGGCATGTTCAATCCTGCGCTCGGCGGCGGTGCCATCGCGCACCTCGGCGCCTACCCGCTGTCACTGGGGCAATGGCTGTTCGGCGCACCGACCCTCGTGCAGGCCATGGGCACCATCGGCCCGACCGGTATCGACGAAGACGCCGCCTTCCAGCTGCAATACGGCAATGGCGTCGTCGGCTCGTTCTTCGTCAGTCTGCGCGCCTGGGCTCCTGACGATTTCCACGTGCTCGGCACCGAAGGCATGCTCGGCGTGCGCGGCTCGATCGTTCGCCCTTATGGCCTCGTCCTGTCGCGCCAGCCGCCCCGCGGCTACGAGGCCGCCGAGTTCGGCTGGAAAGCACGACTGCGTCAGCACGGGTTGATTCACCACATCGCGCAACGTCTCGGCCGATCGAGTCGGAGCGGCGGCAAGTCCATGGACTTCCGCTACGCGGGCAATGGCTATCACTACGAGGCGGACGAAGTCCGTGCGTGTGTCCAGCGCGGCGCCATCGAGAGCAGCATCATGCCGCTCGACGACAGCATCGCCGTCGCCGCCACGTCGGAGGCGATCCGCAACAGCATCCACCGCCAGGCCGCCAAGGAACTCTGATCCGCATGAAGATTGCTTTCGTGGGCTGCGGCTATGTCTTCGACATCTACATGCGCACCAAGTGGGCGTACCCGGAACTCGAGGTCTGCGGCATCTTCGACATCGACACGGCACGATCCGCCGTCGTGTCGCAGCACTATGGATTCCACAGTTACCCGAGTTACGAGGCGCTGCTCGCAGATCCGCAGGTGGAGATCGTCGTCAACCTCACCAGCATCCAGTCGCACTACGATGTGATCCGGCGCGCGATCGAAGCCGGCAAGCATGTCTATTCCGAAAAGCCGTTGACCACGGAACTCGAACGCACCCGCGAACTGGTCGAACTCGCCAAGGCGCGCGGCGTAGTGTTCACCGGCGCGCCGCCGAATCTGTACTCGGACGCGATCTGCACGCTCTGGAAAGCCGTGCGTGATGGTGCGATCGGCCGGCCAATCCTCATCTATGCGGAGCTGGACGACAACCCGGCGCACCTCATGCAGCTCGACAAGGTGCAGAGCCCGACCGGCGCACCCTTTCCGTATGCCGAGGAACTGCAGGAAGGCTGCACCATCGAACACGTTGCGTACCACCTCGTCTGGCTATGCGCGATGTTCGGTCCGGCCACCTCCGTCACTGCCTTTTCGAAATGCCTGGTGCCCAACAAGCGAACTCCCGTACCGCTGTCGCCGTCGGACACCGCGGATCTCTCGGTCGCCTGCATCGACTTCGCCAATGGCGTTGCGGCGCGCGTGACCTGCTCATGGGTTGCGCCACGCGATCATCGCTTTCGCGTGATCGGCGACGAAGGCGAGATCAGCGTCGACAACATCTTTCACGATCAATCGCCCGTGCGGCTCGAACGCTTCTCGCGGGTCAGCCTGAGCGGTCGCAAGGCCTACACGGTGCGCACGCATCCGATGATCGGCCGCCTGGTCGGCATCGGCGGACGTCGCCTGCCGCTGATGCGACGCTGGAAGTCGCACGCGGGCGAGGAACGCGGCGTCGGCACCTCGCTCAAACACAAGTTCGTCAGCTGGCTGCGCCGCCGCCAGATTTACTCCACCGATAAATTCCTCGGCCTCGCCGAAATGGTCAGGGCCATGCGCGAGGGTCGGCCGCAGCCCATGTCGGCCGATTTCCTGCTGCATCTCAACGAACTCACGCTCATGATCGGGCGCGCCGGTCCGCAGGGCCACTCGACGACACCCGTCACGACCTTCGGGTCGTTCGACTGGTTTCCGGATGCAATCGACGACACGCCGAACTATCGAACCCGCTATCGACCAAAGTTTTTGGAGAAGCTGCTCACGGGTGTGGTGGCTGCGCTGCATCGGCGCTGAGCATCCGCAGCTTCGATCAGCACGCTTCTGGGAAGCCCACCCAAGCAGCGTGCCTCTGGCGACTGGATGGATGGGGGGAGGGGCTTGGCGGGCCCGATCATCACCGGGAAGGGCAACGCAGGTAGGCACTCCCCAGTCAGGATGGCACTAAGCCGTGCGGTGCGCGACAGCGAATCGACACGCAACGCTGCCATGACCCTGATGCGGCGGCGACCTCTTCGACGCTGCGATAAAACAACGGAAGGTCTCGCCAAGACCCTCCCCCCGTCCTTCCGGTCGCCGGCCGATAGGCGCACGCGAACAAGCCCTGCCCGCAGACTGAACTCCGCTGCGATCCGTCCTGAACAACAGCGGCGCCCGCTCCGATCAGCAGTGGGCAGCCGCGCACGCTTGGTGCACTATTGCGCGGGAAAGCCTGTCGACACCGAGGTTTTGTGAGGTGCGCCAATGCCGGACCACCCAGTCACCCGACGCGATGTCCTTGCGTCACTCGCGGCGGCCGCGAGCGTATCGTCCGCCACCGCAGTGACCACGGAGCCGTCCACGAGAAAGCCGTCGACCGGCTCTCCCGACATTATCGTCATCGGCGCCGGTGTCTTCGGCGCGTGGACCGCATGGCACCTGACCAAACTCGGTAAGCGCGTGCTGCTCGTCGATGCCTGGGGCGCGGCGAATGCGCTGGCATCCTCCGGCGGCGAATCACGCATCACACGCACGGCCTATGGCCGGGATGCCCTCTACAGCCGCATGGCCTGGGAATCGCTGACCGACTGGCAATGGCTGTCGGCACGTGCGGGCCTGCCGATCTTTCATCCCATCGGCGTCCTGTTCTTCTTTCAACGCATGGAACCGTATGTGCAGCAATCGCTGCAGGCACACCGGGACCTGGGCATTCCGATCGAAGCGCTGGACCGGGCCGAACTCAAACGCCGCTATCCACAGATGGTGTGGGACGACATCGAGGTCGGCCTGTTCGAACGCGATCGCGGCGCCTTGATGGCACGCCGCGCAGTCCAGACCCTGGTGCGCGAATTCGTCGCGGCTGGCGGCGAGTATCGTCAATGCGCCATCCCGCCGCTCGCCGCCTCGGACACATTGAAAACATTGAAGACGAGTGCAGGGGAATCGTTGCGAGCCGATCAGTTCGTCTTTGCGTGCGGGCCCTGGCTGCCCAAGCTGTTCCCGCAGTTGCTGGGCTCGAGAATCTTCCCGACGCGGCAGGCGGTCTTTTTCTTTCGCCCGCCCCCCGGTGATGAACGCTTCGCGCCAACGCAGTTGCCCTGCTGGGCCGATTTCAACGACGGCGACATCTACTACGGTTTTCCGACGCTCGAAGCGCGCGGCTTCAAGATCGCACACGACCAGCACGGCGCACCGATGGATCCGGACACCGCAGAGCGGATGACGGCCCCCGCCGAGCTGCACGACGTGCGCACCTTCATGCAACGCCGCTTCCCGGCACTCGCCGATGCGCCTGTATCGGAAACACGGGTGTGTCAGTACGAAAACAGTTCGAACGGCGATCTGCTGATCGATCGTCACACGCAATGGAACAACGCCTGGCTCATCGGTGCCGGCTCCGGCCACGGTTTCAAACACGGTCCCGCGGTCGGTCGCTATGCCGCCAGGCGCATCGTCGGTGAATTGCCCGACAGCGCGATCGAAGCGCGCTTCAGCCTGGCGAGCAAGACACAGCAGCAGCATCGCGACGTGCATTGAAAGCAGCCCGACCGGAAGGGCTGCCGGGCACTGGGCTGCTGGCTGGAATCGATCGCGCGGACAGGGAACACTCCTCACCAGGATTTGCCAGAACACCCGCTCCGGGAGCACTGTTCAGCCATGAACGACTTACGACCTTTCGATCCTGCCGGCGAAACCTACGTGAGTCTCGCCACCTATCGCCGCAATGGCGCCGAGGTCAGAACGCCGGTATGGATCGCGCGAGGCGACGATCGCTACTACGTGTTCAGTGCGGGCGATGCAGGCAAGGTGAAACGCATCCGCGTTACGCCCCGCGTGCGGCTGGCTGCGTGCGATCTGCGCGGCAACGTGAAGAGCGCCTGGATCGATGGTGAAGCGCGACTCATCACGGAACCCACCGGGATCGCCGCCGCATTGCAGGCGCTGCGTCGCAAGTACGGCCTGCAGATGCGGCTCACCGATTTTTTCGCGAAGCTCTCTGGACGGTTTCAAAAGCGCGCGTATATCGAGATCTCCCTGAAGACGCACCCCGAAACGCAGTAAGCCGCCGCGGTCAGCGAAACCGCGGCGTAAAGGCGCGCAGGAAAAACGCGACATTTTCCAGAACCGAGGGACAGCGATGATCGAAGGCTCATGTCACTGCGGCGCGGTTCAATGGCGAGTCGACGGGATGCCGGACGGCGCCACGGCGTGCAACTGCACCATGTGTCGCCGCTATGGCGCACTGTGGGCCTACGACTTCGAAGGCGAAGACATTCATGTGTCTGGTCCGACACAGGCCTACGTACGCGGCAAGGCTATCGGCTTTCACTTCTGCCCGACGTGTGGCTGCATCGCATTCTGGCGATCGTTGCAACTCGACGCTGACGGGCGACGGCGCATCGCCGTCAACTTGCGACTCACCGAACCAGATGCAGTCGCACAGATTCCGATCGATCATTTCGACGGATTGGTGACATTCGACGATCTGCCGCGAGATGGACGATGCGTCGCGGATTACTGGTTCTAGCGGCGGCCACCGGACATCAACGCAACGTCGATGCTGCGACTGGCGACTACGCCCCGAGCCCCTCGCTGGCGAAGCGATGGCGGGTCAACGAGGCAGCGAGTTCGTCAGCGCGATTGCGCGGCGCGACTGGAATCCACACTTCGACGCCACCCGTCCCTGCATGCGGGTCGAACGACGGCCCATAACGCTCGAACGGCGTGCCAACGCAGATCTGTCCCGAGCCCGGCAGCCACGAATCGTGGATGCCATCCCAGGTCGTGCGTACCGAGGCGACGGAGCCGCGATGCAGGAATACAGCACAGCGCTGGGCAGGAATGCACATCAGTGTGAAGTTGCGCGGCACCGAGGAGAAGTTCGCGACTTCGACTGCGCAGAGATATTCCATTTCGCCGGGCTGCTCGGTGTCATAGCGAACCCCGTAAGCAGCATCGCCCACCTGTCCGACGAGGTTTCCCACGCAGGGAGCAAAACGCCGCCACAGCGCGGCAATGCCGTCGGAACAGTCTTTGACGGCGAAACGCTCGCTCATGCCCGCGATGAGCATTCGTTCGTTACGCGCATGTCGCGTTGGTTGCAGTGCGCGCGCCGAACCACGTCCTCTCATGGTCGTCATCATCCATCGGCCTTGCCGCGCGTCGTTGCCGACTCGAACTCGCTGCGGGTCACGAATCCATCGCCGTCCACATCGCTGTCGACGAAGATATCCAGCAGCTGGCGGTTGTAACCGGCTTCGGTGCGGCTCAGGCGATTGTCACCGTTCCTGTCCAGAAGCTCGAAGGCCGGCATCTGCGTTGCGGCACGCTGCTCCTGCGCCACCCCTGCCGTCGATGCGCAGCACAGCGCCAGACCAAGACAGGCAGCCAGCGAATGTGCCGGCGACCGGAAACTCGAATGCATGTCATCTCCCTTGGTGACCGGCGTATCGCCGGTGCGAAACAGCTCGCTTCAGCAATACAGAAGGAATCGTAGATAGGTCAGCGCAGAGAATCTGTCGCGGGTTTGTAAAGGATCGCAGGGGAAGCGATCTCGATCTGCGGTCGACGCGCGGGGGGCGTACATTTGCGTTACAAAAATCGTGCAGGATCCAGGGATGCAGCCCCCGGAGGACGACCGAACCCGGAAGCGCAGTGACGATGCAGAATCAGTCGATCTGGCTCGCAGCCGATCGCACAATCGCAACCAGAACCACGCGGATGTGCCGCGTAAGGAAAGGCAGTGGGTATGGCCAAGCTCGTATTCGGAATGAACCAGTCCCTGGACGGCTACGTCGACCACCTGGCGTTTGGGCCAAGCCCCACGCTCTTCCGTCACTTCATCGAGGAGGCTCAGGGGCAGTCAGGCAGTGTGTACGGTCGCCAGATGTATGAAGTCATGCGTTACTGGGACGACGAGCACCCTGAATGGAATGCAGACGAACGCGCTTTCGCGGCAGCGTGGCGGAAGCAGACGAAATGGGTCGTGTCGCGCTCGTTGAAGTCGGTCGGCCCCAACGCCCGGCTCGTGGAGGATGATCTTGAAGGCGCGATGCGCAAGCTGAAGGCCGAGATCGACGGCGAGATCGAAGTAGCCGGTCCGAATCTGGCACACAGCCTCACCGGCCTTGGCCTGATCGATGAGTATCGAATCTACCTGCACCCCGTCGTGCTGGGTCACGGCAAGCCCTACTTCGCTGGACCCCGACCGCCGCTGCGCCTTTTGACTATGGATCGGATTGGCGAGGATGTGATCAGGCTGGTCTACGTTCCTGCTTGATCTGGCGACCCGACGGATGGGGTCGCCGCTGCAGTCTGATCTTGGGTGAATCCAAGGGCAGCTCATGCTCCCGATCGATCATCGCTTTGCGCTCGGATCGCCGATGCGACCGAGCGCGCCGGCTAAAAAATCGATCTCCAGTGCCTGTTGGCCGATCTTTGCGTGCAGTTCCTTGATGGCCGGCTGCGCAGTTTTTTCCGCACTTGCGCCGAACGCCTCCATCGCTCGCTCGAGCAGCTGCGTCTTCCATTGCGTCACCTGCGTCGAGTGCACGTTAAAGCGTTCGGCGATCTCGATCACCGTCTGCTGGCCCTTGACCGCTTCCACGGCTACTTTGGCTTTGAACGCCGGTAAATGATTGCGTCTGGATCTCTTGCTCATTGATGCTCCTGAATTCCGGCGATATCTTCGCCGACAAGAGCAGAGCCGTCACTTAGCCGGCTGTATCAAAAAGCGGGACCACCTCTGTTGAACCGCATGGGACTAGAACCCCGCCGAAGCCAGCGATGAGTCGAAGTTGCCCATGAAGTCTGTAAACGCGCGCTCGTAGGCTTGCTGCGTGCTTTCTGGGTCTCTTCGCCGCTTTCGCCAGAATCGACGCCGACGTCAGGTCATGTGCCTGCAGCCACGGCAACGAAGGCGTAGGCATTGCGACGTCGATCTCGCAGCCTTACGTTTCGCGATCAACGCATTTCATCGTCGCTGTGGTGGACACAGCAAGTTCTGACGTGAGTGTCGGCCATGAATTTCTTGCGAAACGCAATTTCTTCTCGCGCCATCTGGCGAACAGCTCGATCGGTCGTACCTTCGAGCAACTCGAGAATGTCGCTCGTGCTCATCATTTCCATTTCATCAGGCGACGGTATCCGAGGGCGTCGCTCGAACAACTTGAGAAGCGAAGCCAGCATGAGATGAACCTACCTCGTGACGCATTGCTTCACTGCGAGCAACACCGCTTGCATTTCTTTCGCCGCCACCGGGCGAGGCGCGTTACACAGGATTTTCTAGTGAGCGCGCCACTTGGACGTCGGCGGTGGTCGCCGATCGAGCCAGTATTGATGAAGAGCCCGAGCGCATTGCGGAATGGCGTCACGCGCACGCGCTTGCTCCGACTTGCTCATGGCTTCCACCTCGCTCGCCCCCGCCTCGCTGCCCCACAGCTCGATCGGCCGCAGCAGCTCTTCGATCTCCTTTCCGCCCTCGTTCCATGCGTCCTCGTCCAGCGCGAGACCGCGCAGGTATCCGACGCACCATTCATCGACGATCAGCTCGATCTGTCCATCGACTTCGCTGGCTTCGAAAAGCGGCTCGAAGGAATCTGGCGACTCGGCCAGTGTCGCGGCAATACCATTCTGATGGCGCAGGATGAGCTCGAGCACGTCCCCGAATTGCTCGGGCGACTCCCAGGCCGGTTCCTCATCTCCCCAGATGGCGGGCAACCATGTCTTCGGCTGTAGCGCGTTCGGGCCACTGACAATCGCCGTGAGGAAACCATCGAGCTCGGAAATGCCGAGAATGCCTTCATCGCCACCGGCCGCAGCAATGGCATCGCTGGCTTCGACTTCCATGCGCTCGAGCAGAAAATCATCGAGCTCCTCGATTTCGTCCTCATCGAGCGGATTGGAGATATTGATATTCAATGCAAAGGGCTCCTGAAACTGTGCGCAGTTTACGCTCGATCAGGAGTGTGTTCGACCATTGCGCAGTCGGATCGCCGCTGACGAAGGCGTTTTTCGTGAGACGCGACGTTCGGCAGTTCGTGTGTCCTGCAATCTACTTCCTACTTCTGGCCAGAACTCGCTCCGATCCGCACAGAAAGCGAGGCCCAGTGGCCGACAGCATGCCCGGCTGTGACCGATAGGAATTCCACGGGAAGCGGGACTCACAGCTGGATCTCTGGATCTCGTCGCCCCTCACCAAGTCCGGCGCCGACGTCCGATCGTCTGCCTGCGGTCACGGAACCGCGAACGCGAAGTGAAAGCCATCCGCTGCCGGATGGCTTTCCGTTCCAGCTGGCGTTACTGGTCAGTCCATCTCCCGCGACAGGATTTCTCCGGTGCGGCGATCGACCAGCAACTCCACTTCGCGACCGTTGGCGTCGCGCCCTTCGACTTCGACCACCAGATCGCGCAGTTCGATCTCTTCGATGCGGATGCCCTGCGCAACCAGCCGGCTTTCGATGTCTGCAATACTCAGCACATCGGCTGCCTCCACCGGTGTCGTTGTCTGCGTCTGAGCCAGGGCGACGCCTCCCGTGACGACCAGCACTCCGGCGAGGACGGCAGTGCGCAGCGACTTGCAATTGGAATGGGACATGATGAGTTCCTGTTCGTTGATTGGGTTCGGCGACCTTAGCCACCCCCGGCTGACACGCAGCCATCAGCGATCGTCAGCGTCTTGTCAGCTCATCGCAGGCATCGTAACGATATGAACAGGATCAAGTACTTGGCGGGGTTCGTGTTGGGCGCAATCATCGCGCTCGGCGTGTCGTCGAGCGTCGCGGACGACGCTGTCGAGCTTGATCGCGATTCGATCCGACAGGCGCTGAAGCGTGGTGAGGCTCTGCCGCTGGTGCGGATACTGGCGATCGCGCAGCAGGCCGTACCCGGCGAGGTCATCGAGGTCGAACTTGAACGAGATGACGGCAAGCTCATCTACGAAATAAAAGTACTGACGACGAAGGGTCGCGTGCGGGAAATCGAGATCGATGCCCGCACTGGCTCGGTGCTGGCGATTGAGGACGACTGAATGCGTGCGCTGATCGTAGAAGACGAAACGGACGTCGCTGCGGATATCGCGCAGGCGATGCAGGAGGCCGGGTTTGTCGTCGACGTCGCCAGTGACGGCGAGGACGCCTGGTTCCGCGGCAACACCGAAGACTACGACGTAGCCATTCTCGATCTGGGATTGCCGCGCATCGATGGCCTGACCGTGCTGCGTCGCTGGCGCAGTGAGCAGCGCTCGTTCCCGATCATCATTCTCTCCGCCCGCAATGACTGGACCGAACGCGTTGCAGGCATCGAAGCCGGCGCGGACGACTACCTCGGCAAGCCGTTCGAGATCGGCGAACTCATCGCGCGCGTGCGGGGATTGATTCGTCGCGCGGCCGGACACACCTCCGCGTCCATCGCCGCCGGCAAGCTGTTACTGGACACGAATCGCATGTCAGCGACCTACGCGGGCCGACCGGTGCGACTGTCGCAGCTGGAGTTTCGCTTGCTGCATTACCTCGCTCATCAGACTGGACGCGCCGTGTCGGCCGGGGAACTGGCGGAGCATTTGTACGGTGCAGCGGACCCAGGCGATGCGAATGCGATCGAAGCACTCGTGATGCGTCTACGACGCAAGCTCGATGCAGACGCCATCGAAACCCGTCGCGGATTCGGCTACCTGCTCGCAGGCAGCGGCGAATGAAAGCCGGATCATTGCGCGTACGCCTGCTGCTGGGAGCAGCCGTCGCCGTGTTTCTGGCGCTGGCCGCCGCCTGGTTGGCAATGACGCTGCTGTTTGAACGGCACCTTGAACATCGCGCTGAAGCCGACCTGATCCGCGATGGCACGCAGCTCGCCGCGAGCATCGCCGTCAACAAGGACGGCGTTCCGACCCTGCGCCGCGAACCCGATGATGCCCGCTTCGCGGAGCCGGCCAGCGGTCTGTACTGGCAAGTGTCGACTCAAAGGGGCAGCCTGCAGTCGCGATCGCTCTGGGACGAGAGCCTGCCCGCATCCGCTGTGGCGAAGGCGGGTGACTGGTCGACCCGCTTCGTCCCCGGTCCGTTCGAAAAAGAGCTGTTGCTGGTTGAGCGGATCGTTCGACCCGAACGCGGCGGACTCGATGTGCTGCTGCAGGTCGGCCTCGAGAACGCGTCACTGCATCGGGCCCGCGATGAGTTCGGCGACGAACTCGCTCTGTTCCTCGCATTGTTGTGGCTCATTCTGTCGGCCGCTGCCTGGGCTCAGGTCGAGCTGGGCCTGCGCCCCCTGAGCGCGGTGCGCAACGAAGTCGAAGCACTCAAGCGCAATCCGCGTGAACGGCTCAGCACGACGCACGCGAAAGAGATCGAGCCGCTGACGCGCGCCATCAACGAGCTCGCCGATGCGCGCGAAAGAGATCTGGCCAGAGCGCGGCGACGCGCCGCCGATCTCGCACACGCACTCAAGACACCACTGGCGGCACTCGCCGCACAAAGCCGTCGCGCTCGAACGACGGGCGCAGCCGAAGCAGCCGATGGCCTGGATCGCGCCATCGCGGCCGCCAACGCGGCCGTCGACGGCGAACTGGCACGCAGTCGCGCCGCCGCGATTCGTGCTGCACCCACCGTATCAACCAGTGTGGCATTGCCGCTCATCGACTCGATCGTCGGCGTGGTCGAACGCACGGAGTCCGGCGCCCTGCTCGTCTTCGATGTGAACGTGCCCGATGCGCTGACGATCCCCGTCGCGGCAGAGGACCTGCTCGAATTGATGGGTGCGCTCATCGAGAATGCGGCGCGTTACGCACGGCGTCGCGTCCAGATCAATGGCAGCGCGTCATTGCAACAAAGCGAACTGAGCGTCGAGGACGACGGCCCGGGCATCGATGCGGAACTGATTGCTCAAGCCATCGCGCGCGGTGGACGACTCGATGAGATCGGCAGCGGTCACGGACTCGGGCTTGCGATCGCCAGCGATCTCGCCGAAGCGACCCGGGGCCGTTTAGCGCTGACCCGGTCGGCGCTGGGCGGACTGAAGGTGTCGATCGCGTGGCCGCTAGCAGCTGCTGACGGGGCCACGGCTATCTGATTGTCCTTCGACAAGCTCGGGACGAACGGATGAGGAAGCCGTTTCGACTCTTCTGCGTTCGTACCGAGCCAGGTCGAAGCCCTCACGCTACTCGCGCCGAACGTCGATCAACGGCTTGATCAGATCCAGTGGCAACGGAAACACGATCGTGGACGTCTTTTCGCTCGAGATGTCTGCAAGCGTCTGCAGATAGCGCAGCTGCATCGCGCGCGGATCGGCACCCAGCTCACGCGCTGCCTCGACCAGCATCGCAGCCGCCTGCTTCTCGCCCTCCGCATGAATGACCTTCGCACGCCGCGTGCGCTCGGCTTCCGCCTGCTTGGCGATGGCGCGAATCATCGTTTCATCGAGGTCGACGTGCTTGATCTCGACGTTCGCCACCTTGATGCCCCAGGCGTCCGTCGCCTGATCGAGAATCCGTTGAATGTCCAGGTTGAGCTTGTCCCGTTCAGAGAGCATTTCATCGAGCTCGTGCTGACCGAGAACGGAACGCAGTGTCGTCTGCGCGAGTTGGCTCGTCGCCTCGAAGGGACTGGCGACCTGAATGATGACGCGGGCGGGATCGACGACACGGAAGTACACGACCGCATTCACCTTCACAGACACGTTGTCGCGTGAAATCACGTCCTGGGTGGGCACGTCGAGCACGACCAGGCGCAGATCGACCTTGACCATGCGCTGTAGGAAGGGAACGACGATGATGATGCCCGGACCCTTGGTGCCCGTGTAACGGCCCAGCGTGAAGATCACACCGCGCTCATATTCGTTGAGCACTCTGATCGCTGAGAACAGCAGAATCAGAACGATGATAGCGGCGACGATGAATGCCATGGCGGATGCTCCGTGGAAACATTGGGATTTATCAGTGCCATTGGACTGAAGCCCACAGCGCAGTCTTTGTTTCCTGTGAGTTCGACTTTCCCCCAGGGGATTTCCTGCGGTCATAGTCGAACTTCCTGAGGGAACTGTCCGGCTAAAGCCGGACCCCACAGGGAAACCGCACTACGAACTCCGGATTTCACTGCTTCTGCGCATCGAGCGGTTCGACTTCCAGCGTCAGCCCATTGACCCGAACGACACGCAATGACTGACCGCTGTGCACCGGTGCGCGGGTTACGGCGTTCCAGATTTCACCCCGGATGCGCACCGGCCCGCTGCCATCGAAATCGGTCATGGCAACCGCGGGCTCTCTCAGCAACTGGTCCGCACCCGTGGCAACCGGCTGACGGCGTGAGCGCATGAAATACGACACCATCAGCAGGACCATCAGCGCGCCCGCGAGCGCCATGCCACCAACGAGAGGTCGCGCAATCTGAAAGCCGGGCGTCTGCGTATCCATCAGAATGATGGAGCCGATCACGAACGCGATGACGCCACCGGCGCCCAGCACACCAAAGCTTGGAGCGAACGCTTCACCGACCATGAGCGCGACCCCCAGCAAGATCAGCCCGAGCCCGGCGTAGTTCACCGACAGCACCTGGAACGCGTACAACGCCAGCAGCAACGCAATCGCACCGACCACGCCAGGCAGCACGGCGCCGGGGCTGTAACCTTCGAGCAGCAGGCCGTAGATGCCGACCAGCATGAGCAGGTACGCGACATTGGGATTCGTGAGGACGGCGAGCAGCTGTGTACGCCAGTCCGTTTCGACTCGCTCGACGACGAGCTGCTGCGTATCGAGCGTCACTTCCCCGGCGACCACCTTCACGACGCGGCCGTGCATCTGTTGCAGCAGGTCCGCCATGTCGGTGGCAACGATATCGATGACCTTCTGCTGTAGTGCCGCCGTTGCAGTCAGGCTCTTGGCGGAACGCACCGCCGACTCCGCCCACTCGGCGTTGCGACCCCGCAGTTCGGCGAGCCCGCGGATATAGGCAATCGAGTCATTGACCGCCTTGCGCTCCATCGCCGTGTCAGGCTCGGACTGGTCCGCGTCGCCCTTGTCTTCGTCGTTCCTGTCCTTGTCACCGGATGGAGGCGGAGTTCCACCGATCTGCACCGGCGTCGCGGCGCCAAGATTGGTTGCCGGTGCCATTGCCGCAACATGGCTTGCGTAGAGAAGGTAGGTACCCGCGCTCGCGGCACGTGAGCCGGATGGCGAAACATAGATCGCGACCGGAACCGGCGATGCCAGGATCGCCTGGATCATCTCGCGCATCGCAGAGTCGAGGCCGCCGGGTGTATCCATCTCGAGAATCAGCAGCCTGGCATTGCGCTCGCGAGCGCTCTCGAGTGTGCGCACGAAGAAACTGCTGGTAGCCGGCCCGATGGCGTCATGAATGGTGAGCAGCAGAGCAACATTCGATTCAGGGGCGGCGGGTTTTTCCTGCGTCGCTCCGAAAGCGGCGCCTATCAACATCACCGCGAGCAACCCCATCCATCGATGGCGCTTCGCGATGCTCATGTCACCTCCGCCGATCAGACCACCCCGCGGAAGATCTTAGGCAGCGGATTGCCGCAGTGCTATTCGCGATAACACAACCGGCCCAGGACGCGCGCGGAGCCCGTTCCAGTGGTGCCTGGCCGCTCCCTCAGCTCTGCGATCTGCGCTTCCCGAGCGCCAGGACCTTTGTTGGTTCGGGTGGCGTCGAGCCAGAGAAACCCGCAGCCGGGATGCGCTTCACCCACCACCTACCGTCAACTACGAACGGAGGTATGACGCGCGTATTGCGCCTGCATTCAGGGTGCTACTGTCACACGGAAACGAAGAGAGTGGAGCGGGTGATGGGAATCGAACCCACGCTAGTAGCTTGGGAAGCTACAGTTCTACCATTGAACTACACCCGCACAGGCGGTGATTCTATGCACCCCGGCGGCTGAACAGCAACCTGACTTGCTATTGATTGGAAGACAGCATCGTGCGATTCGATTTGCGTGACCTGGAATTGTTCGTGGCTGTGGCCAACGCGGGCAGCATTGCGCGTGCGGCGGAGCGATCGCATACGGTTGCGTCGGCCATCAGCAAGCGCATCTCGGACCTGGAAGAGAATTTCGGCACTGCGCTGCTGTCGCGCGGCGCGAAAGGCGTGGAGCTGACAGCGGCCGGCCATGCGCTGCTCATCCGGGCCCGGGTGCTGTTGCATCAGGCCAAACAACTCGACGAGGAGATGCGACGCCACGCGACCGGCGCACGCGGCTATGTGCGTGTTTTCGCCAACATTTCGTCGATGGTCGAGTTCCTGCCGGCCGCCCTGGCGTCGTTTGCAGCGAAGCACCCGGACATCCATGTGCACCTGGAGGAGCACGTGAGCGCCGTCATTGCGACGGCCGTGGCCAACAACTCTGCCGACCTGGGGATCATCAGCGAACAACCGGCCATCGACGGACTGACGGCGTTGCCGTTCCGCCGCGACGACCTGGTCGTCGTCACGATGCCCTCGCATGCGCTGGCGAACCGCACCTCACTAACCTTCGCGGAAGTTGCGGAGCTGCCGTTCATCGGGTTGCACGCGGATAGTTCACTGCATCATCTGCTGACCCGCGCCGCGGTCGAGGCCGGTGTCGCGCTGAACTGGCAGATGCATGTCACGAGTTTCGATGTGGCCTGTGCGATGGTCGCCGCCGGGCTGGGCGTCAGCGTCGTACCACGGGCAGCGAGCACGCTCTACATCAAGTCGCTCGCGCTTTCTGCCATTCCATTGACGGACGACTGGGCTGCGCGCCACTTGTTTCTGTGCACTCGATCCGGTGCCGAACTTCATTCGGCCGCACGCGTTCTGCTGGACCACCTGCGCGAGTCCGGCTGAATCGACATGGGCCTGATATCATCGCGCGCCGTTTCGGCCAGACAGCCGATTTTGCCAGCGCGACATGACTTCCGACAAGACTCCTTCCGATTCACCGACGCCGGAGCTTCCGCGACATCGCAGCGTACGCAGCTTCGTGTTGCGCACGGGGCGTGCCACCGTCGCGCAGCAACGCGCGATGACCGAGCTGTGGCCGACGTATGGCGTCGAATTCACGAACCAGACGCTCGATCCGCTATCGCTCTTCGGCCGCGATGCGCCACGCATGATCGAGATCGGCTTCGGCAATGGCGAGGCGCTGCTCGACTTCGCACAAGCGAATCCGCAGATCGACTGCCTCGGCATCGAAGTGCACCGACCCGGTGTCGGCCACCTGATGCTCGGCGCGCAGTCCGCGTCACTCACCAACCTGCGCGTGATGTGTCACGACGCAGTTGAAGTCCTGAAGCAGCTGCCGGATGCATCGATCTCGTTCGTGCACGTTTTCTTTCCCGACCCCTGGCACAAGAAGCGCCATCACAAGCGCCGATTGATTCAGCCGCCGTTCGTCGCGCTGATCGCTCGCGTACTGAAAAGAGATGGACTGTTCCGACTCGCCACCGACTGGGAGCATTACGCGCTGCAGATGCGCGAAGTGCTCGATGCTTCCGCAGAGTTCAGCAACGTGGCCGGCGAGAAGGGTTATATCGACCGTCCCGCGATGCGTCCGCTGACGCGCTTCGAAAAGCGCGGACATCGATTGGGACATGGCGTGTGGGACATGGAGTATCGCAGGACGTGACGAAGGTGCTGTGAATGACGAGGGCAAGACTCGCTTCAACCGCGCGCGACTTTCGTGCCCCTCGTGACCTTTGTCACCGCATGTCATTTGATACTCTTGATGCTCTGCGGAAAAAATCCCTCTTGAATCCGCAGGCTCACAGGCATACAACAGATCTCGCCGACAGCATCGCTGCCGACACATGCACGCAGAAAGACCTTGATTGCAAGGGACTGCGAATCCGCCCGAACGGACCTTGTTACGGAGGAAGTCATGACGTCGCCGAGTCCGGTTGTTGGGGATTGGTATCGCCGGATGGACGGCTCACTCTTCGAAGTCGTGGCCATCGACCGCGATGACGGCACCGTCGAGGCGCAACACTTCGACGGCACCCTGGAAGAATTCGATCTCGAATCCTGGGACGAGCAGCAGTTCGAAGAAGCGAAAGCGCCCGAGGACTGGAGCGGCTCCGTCGATATGGAACCCGAAGACTACGAGAACGAACGCGAGGTCACGTCGATGGGCGCGGCCTGGGCAGATCCACTGACGAGCCTGGATCGTGCCGAAACATCGGGCTACTCAGAGTGGCCAACCCCGCGGGAACTGTAGTCCGACCATAAACTCAACCGTTCGGCTGTGATCGAAAGGTCACCAACGCGACCGCTGGTGGCCAACGGTGACCAACGGTGACCAACGGTGACCAACGGAAATCCCACGGGGAAATCCCACGGGAAATCCCGCGGGAAATCTCACGCGTAGGCCGAGCTCACAAGCAGGGCGACAGTCCATGCCTCTTATTTCCCAGAGGCGACTCTCTCCACGTCGTCGATGAATCCGCGCCGGATCATGATCCAGAACAGAACCACGCCCGGCACGGCAATCAATGTCGTCAACAGATAGAAATTCACGTAACCGAAACGCTCGATGAGCGCTCCCGCGGTTGTACCGGTCAGCACGCGACCAACGACACTGGCAGCGGCCGAGATGAGCGCGTACTGAGTCGCGGTATAGCGCAGATCGCAGAGCGCCGAGAAGTACGCGACGACCGTCACACCGCCAATGCCGCTTGCGATGTTCTCGAAGCCAATGGCGCCAGCCATGCCCCAGTTCGAATGCCCGAGCGCCGCGAGCCCCGCGAAACTCAGATTGGACACCGCCATCAGGACAAGACTGATCAGCACCGCCCGTTTCATCCCCAGGCGCGAATACATGGCGCCGCCGATGAAGATACCGATGAGATAGGCCCAGAAGCCGAAGCCCACGTCATAGAGGGCGATCTCGCCGTTGGTGAACTGCAGATCGTCGAACAGCAGGCGGAAAGTGAGATTTGCGAGCGTGTCGCCGATCTTGTGCAGCAGAATGAACAGCAGCACCAGTGCCGCGCCGCGTCGGCGAAAAAATTCAGCGAGTGGCGCAAGCACCGAATCGAGTACGGACTTGAGGCCTTTGCGAATCTCCGGCTCGCGATGGCGTGCGGGTTCGCCGAGCAACAGACCGACCAGCATCGCCGGCAGCATGAAGATGGCGCAGGCGATATAGGCCGCCTGCCATCCCATCCGTGCCGCGATGACGAGTGCCAACGCACCCGCGGCCACTGAGCCGATGCGCCACCCGTACTGCGACATGCCGGAGCCGACGCCGAGCTGGCGCGGCTCGAGCGATTCGATGCGATAGGCATCGATGACAATGTCGTACGTCGCGCCTGCGGCGCCCACCAGGATTGCCGCGACAGCCGTAGCCATCAGACTGGCCTTCGGATCCACCAGCGCCAGATTGATGATCGCAGCCATCGTCAGCACGCCGACGAACAGCAGCCACGACACCCGCTGCCCGAGTCGACCCAGCAGCGGCAGCCGCACGCCATCGACGACCCAGGCCCACAGCCATTTCAGGTTGTAGACCAGGAAAGCCAGCGTGAACGCGGTCACCGCGCGCTTGTTGATGCCGTCCTGCGCCAAGCGGGTGGTAAGCGTCGAGGCGATCAGCGCGTAGGGCGCCCCCGAGGAAATGCCGAGAAACAGTGCGGCGATCGGCGCTGCTTCCGTGTACGGGCGAACGGCGGCGGGTACATGGGCCCGCCACCCGAGAGACTGCGTTGAACTCAAGAAACGTGACTCCGCGGGACCGACGTCGACAGGGTTAATGCGGCGATGATGCCGAACGAAGACGCCATCCGAAAGCAGACGTAGTCGTGACAACGCTTGCGCCTGTCGCCGCGGAGGGGTCTTCGCCTACTATGCGCCACCTCCACTCTTGCCGCGCGGCGACTCGCATGTCTGCATCCTTCATCGATCTGTGCCTCGACCTCGGTGTGCTGCGCTTCGGCGAGTTCAAGCTCAAGTCCGGTCGCACGAGCCCCTATTTCTTCAACGCCGGCCTGTTTCATTCCGGACGGGCACTGGCGGCGCTGGGCCGGTTCTATGCCGGTGCGATTCAGCAGGCCAATCTGCAGTTCGATGTGTTGTTCGGCCCAGCCTACAAAGGTATTCCGCTCGTATCGGCAACCGCCATTGCGCTGGCAGATTGGAACAATCGCGACGTGCCCTGGAGCTTCAACCGCAAGGAAGCCAAAGCTCATGGTGAAGGCGGCAACATCGTGGGGGCGCCATTGCGAGGCCAGGTGCTGATCATCGACGACGTCATGACCGCAGGTACAGCCATTCGCGAGTCGGTCGAATTGATACGGGCCGCGGGTGCAACGCCGTCGGGCGTCGTCATCGCACTCGATCGGCAGGAGCGCGGACAGACGGAACGCTCCGCGGTGCAGGAAGTCGAGCAGGTTCTGGGACTGCCAGTCACCAGCATCCTCAAGCTCATGGACCTGATCTCCCACCTCGAGGCCAAGGGGGATGAGCAGCAGCTGGCCGCTCTGCAGCGCTATAGAAATGAGTACGGTGTCGCGACCTGAGCGCGCGGATCCCCCGCCCTGTTGACCTGGAAAGGTGCGCCCGCCCTATAGTAGTGGGCAGCCCGATCCGGAAAATCCCGCTGGGCGGCGCTGCCGCTCCTATTGCCGACCTGTCGCGATGCTGAGGAAGGACACAGTGCGATTCACGATCCAGACTGCCGCTCTGCTCGCAGCACTTGCGTGTAGCGGTCCCGTCGTGGCCGCATCGTCCTCATCGTCCCAGGCAGCGTTCTATCGCTGTCGGGATGCATCCGGCCAGACGCACTACGGAGATTCGAAGCCCCGTCAGTGCGAAGGCCTCGACACCGAAGTACTGAACAACAATGGCATCTTGATCCGGGTCATCGAGGGCACCGTGTCACGCACAACCCGCGAGCAGCGGGAGATCAGCGAGTCGGGCGCTCGCAAGCAACGCGAGCAGCGACAGTTGCGCGACAAGATGCTCATGGATACCTACCTGGCGGTCGAGGACATCGAACGTTTGCGCGACCAGCGACTGGAGCTTCTCGATTCTCAGTACCGCGTAACCGAACAGAATATTGCCAACCTGCGTGACCGGCAGAAGCGCCTGGAGCAGCAGGTCGCGCGCTTCAAACCCTACAACGACAAACCGAATGCACCGCCGCTGCCCGACCATCTGGCGGAGGAAATGGTGAACACGGTGAACGGCATGCGCGTCTATCAGCAAACCCTGGCGGGCACGCGTCGCGAACAGGACGAGATCAAATCGACTTTCAGCGCCGACATCGCGCGCTTCAAGGAACTGAAGGGGATCAAGTGACGACGCGGCTGAGGCCATTGGCTCCAGCAAGCTTCGTCATCCCCGTGACCAACGGCGACCAACGGAAGTCCCACGGGGGAATCCCGCGGGATGTAGACGGGGATCCATCCAGCGGATTCTCAGATGGATTCCCGCATTCGCGGGAATGAGGAAATTTGGATTCCGCACGGAATTTTCCGAGATTCTTCCCGCCTATGCGGGAACGACACTGACGGAAGTCAGCTCCGTCCCGAACTCCCAAACCCGCCCGCGCCGCGTTCTGACGCCGCGAATTCATTCACGACGTCGAATTCCACCTGCAGCACCGGCACCACGACGAGTTGCGCAATGCGCTCCCCCGGCTGAATCGTGAAGGTCGTCTGACCGCGGTTCCAGCACGAGACGAAGATCTGACCCTGATAGTCCGAGTCGATCAGGCCGACCAGGTTGCCGAGCACGATGCCGTGCTTGTGACCGAGGCCCGAGCGCGGCAGGACGATCGCGGCCAGGCCCGGATCGTCGAGATGAATCGCAATACCCGACGGGATCAATTGCGTGTCACCGGGTTTCAATTCCAGCGACGCGTCGATGCAGGCCCGCAGGTCGACACCCGCAGAACCTGAGGTCGCGTACTGCGGCAAGGGATAGTCGCGCCCGATGCGGGGATCGAGGATGCGGACTTCGAGTCGACGCCGCGCAGCGGCGGCAGGGGCGGTCAGCCCGTCAGCGAGTGGCATGAATAGCGGGTCGGTTCTGCATCGTTGTAGTGGCCGGCGCACCGGCTTGTTCTGATGAATCGCGCTGCCGGTAGCGCTCCGCGATTACCTCGACCAGCTGGCGCGCCAGCGCGGCCTTGCTGGTCAGCGACAGCTCCTGCTTGCCACCGCGCCAGTACACAGTCAGCGCGTTGTCGTCCTTGTCGAAAGCGAGCCCTTCGCCAACCTTGTTGGCGGCGATCATGTCGAGGTTCTTCGAGTTGAGTTTCGTCAGCGCGTTGGCTTCGACATTCTCGGTCTCTGCGGCAAAACCCACCAGGAACGGCGGCGACTCGCTACGGCCGATCGTCGCGAGCACGTCCGGCGCGCGCGCCAGTGACAACGTCATGCTGTCGCTGGTCTTCTTGATCTTCTGGCAGGCGATTTCGCTACAGCGATAGTCCGAAACCGCCGCCGCCGAGATGAAAATGTTGGCGTCGACCACCTGGGCCTGGACAGCGGCCAGCATCTGATCCGCCGTCTCGACCGCAATCTTCTCGACGCCGGGAGGAATAGCGATCTGCACCGGGCCACTGACCAGCACGACCTTCGCGCCAGCCTGACGCGCGGCTTCGGCGACGGCAAAACCCATCTTTCCGGAACTGCGATTGCTGATGAAGCGCACCGGATCGATAGCCTCGCGCGTCGGGCCCGCGGTTATCACGACTTTCAGGCCCGCGAGCACACCTTCGACGGGCACGGCGGCGAATACTTCCTCGGCGATCTGCACGGGCTCGAGCATCCGACCAACACCCACTTCGCCACAGGCCTGCTCGCCGCTGGCCGGACCGAGCACACGGATGCCACGGCTCTGCAGCAGCTTCACGTTCGCCTGGGTTGCCGCATTGGCCCACATCTGGCGATTCATGGCGGGTGCCACGGTGATGGTCGCCGTGGTCGCGAGACACAAGGTCGCGAGCAAATCATCCGCAAACCCATGCGCGAGCTTCGCGAGAAAATCCGCGGTCGCCGGCGCGATCACGACGTCGTCGGCCCAGCGCGCGAGCTCGATATGACCCATCGCGGCTTCCGCCGCGTGATCCCACAAATCAGTGCGAACCGGTTTGCCGGAAACCGCCTGGAAGGTCAGCGGCGTCACGAACTCCTGTGCTCCGCGGGACATCACGACCTGTACGTCCGCGCCGCGCTCCACGAGGCGACGCACGAGATCGGGACTCTTGTAGGCGGCGATGCCACCGGTCACGCCGAGCAGGATTTTTCTGGCTGGGGTCATGGGCGGGATTATGGGCGCGGCCCGCGAACAGCCGCAAACGAACAGGCGGCATACCTGCATTCCCAAGGGGCATGGTGGATGCGCATTTCTTGGGGTAATGAGCAGGAATCGAGGTATCCGGCGCCTGACCGGGCTTCGATAATGACGCAAGGCCGGGAATCAGGAATCTCCGGACGGAGAATGAAGGGAATGTCGATCTGCGATTGGCCGGTGGGGGAACGGCCGCGGGAGAAACTCCTCGAACTCGGCCCCCAGGCACTCAGTGAGGCGGAACTCCTGGCCATCCTGATCCGGACCGGGACCCGCGGTCGCAGCGCCATCGACGTGGCCCGAGACCTGCTGACCGAGTTCGGCTCACTGCGCTCGTTATTGACCGCCGACAAGGAAAAGGTCTGCGCAGCCCATGGACTGGGGCCTGCGCGGTATGCCGCTCTCCAGGCGGCCCTCGAACTCACCCGCAGGCATTATCAGCAGCTGATGTTGACCGGCTCGGCACTTGCAAACCCCCGCGCCACAAAGGAATTCATGCGAATGCGGCTGCGGGATCTGCCGTATGAGGTCTTCTGCTGCGTCTACCTGGACAATCGCAACCGGGTGATCGCCTTCGACGAATTGTTCCGGGGCACGATCGACGGGGCCAGCGTCCATCCCCGGGAGGTGGTCAAGGAAGCTCTCGCAAGGAACGCTGCAGGCGTCATCCTGGCCCACAACCACCCGTCGGGGGTGGCGGAACCCAGCCAGGCGGACGAACTCATTACGCGGCGCCTGAAGCAGGCTCTGGCGCTGGTCGACATCCGGGTGCTGGATCACCTGATCATCGGGGACGGGGTCTGCGAATCCTTTGCCGAACGGGGGCTTTTGTAGGCCCCGAAAGCACACCGAGGACTGCAATTTCCGATCTTCCGTCCTTGCTCGTTCGCCAACCCACTGGTATAAAGCGCGACTCATTTTTCCGGCCTGCCCTTCACACACTGAAGCGGCGCGCCACCCGAGGAATCGCCATGGCCAGAGTCTGTCAGATCACCGGCAAGAAGCCGATGACCGGAAATCGCGTTTCGCACGCCAACAACAAGCGTCGTCGCCGCTTCCTGCCGAACCTGCATTCGCAGCGCTTCTGGCTCGAAACCGAGCGCCGTTTCGTTCGTCTGCGTCTGACGACGAAGGGCTTGCGCACGGTCGAAAAGAAAGGCATCGAAGTGATCGTTGCCGAACTGCGCGCCCAGGGCGTCACGGTCTAACGCGGAGCACTGAACCATGCGCGAAAAAGTCAAACTGCTGTCGACTGCTGGCACTGGTCACTTCTACACCACGACCAAGAACAAGCGCCTGCACCCGGACAAGATGGAAGTGAAGAAATTCGATCCCAAGGTACGCAAGCACGTTGCGTACAAGGAAGCGAAGATCAAGTAACAGCCGTCGCCCGCTGGCCCACGTCAGCGGATGGATGCAGAAAAACCCGCCCTTCGGCGGGTTTTTCGTTTCCGGGGTAGTGTTGTTGCGGGTTCGACTTTCCCCCGCGGGATTTCCGCTGGTCGCCTGCGGTCGGGATCCCCCAATGCGCACAGTCGAACGTCGACGGAGAGCCGCCAGCGGCACATCTACTGAAGCCCAATGGCGCGGACTCGAGGACGACCCGAGTGAGTTCCTGAGGTGGGTTCGACTTTAGTCGAACATCAGCGGAGTACCGCCTGCGGCACGCACGCCCGGCGATGACGAACGGAAGTCCCGCCGGACCCGCGGGAAGCATTCAGACGCAGCCATATTCTGAATTCTCCGTCCCAAATGAAAAACCCGCCTTGCGGCGGGTTTTTCTTCGACTCTTCCGCACCTGTTCGTCAGGCCGGCTGCATCGCGTAGCCGCGCAGGCTGGCCGCAAAGTCCTGCAGGACCTTGATCCGACTCGCCTCGGCCTGAACGATCCACTCCCTCAAGTGTGCGAGCAGCGACTCGTTGCTCATGTTGGTGCCATTCCACAGCACCCGCAGACGTTCGCGGAATTCGTGGACGGTGTGCAGCGTCTGGTTGTTGGCCAGCACTTCCTTGAGCTTCGACTGCGCCGCCTGGTCGAGCAGCACCGGCTCGCGTACCAGCAGCTTCTTGACGCGACCGGTGAGCTGGCCGCTGGCCGCTGTAACCTGCTCGCGGAACACAGGCACGGTGACATTGCGCGAGTACTCACGCAGCACGTGCATGCGATTGACGATCACTGCACGCACCGTCTCGAGATCGATATGGCTGCGCGGCGCGACACGAGCAGGCGACGGCGCCACGCGAATCACCCTCGCCAGGCCGAGCGCCTGGAAAACGCGGATATAGAGCCAGCCGATATCGAACTCCCAGCGGTGCACCGAGAACTTGGCCGAACTCGGGAAGGCATGGTGATTGTTGTGCAGCTCTTCGCCGGCCACGAGAAAGCCCCACGGCATCACGTTTCGCGCTGCATCCGGGCACTCGAAGTTGCGGTAGCCGTAGTAGTGGCCGATGCCGTTGATGACGCCGGCGGCCATCAGCGGATTCGCCAGCATCTGCGCGGCAATGATGATGATGCCCGGCACGCCGAACAGCAGAAGATCGATGACGACCATGAACACGATGCCGAAGTTGCGATACTTCAGATAGACATTGCGCTCCATCCAGTCATCGGGCGTGCCGCGACCGAACTTCTCCGTGGTCTCGGGATTGCGCGCCTCGGCCTGGTACAGCTCTGCGCCTTCCAGCAATACTTTCTTCAGGCCATGGATGACCGGGCTGTGCGGATCGTCCTTCGTCTCGCACTTTGCGTGATGCTTGCGATGCACGGCGACCCATTCGCGGGTGACGATGCCGGAGGTCATCCACAGCCAGAAGCGGAAGAAATGCCGCAGCGCGGGGTGCAGATCGAGACTGCGGTGGGTCGCATCGCGATGCAGGTAAAGCGTGACGCCCATGAAGGTGACCTGAATCATCAGGAAGGTCACGAGGACGTAGCCCCAGAAGTTAAGATTCAGAATTCCATAGAGAAAATCGAGGTTCACTGTGTACCCCTGCAAAACCGAAAGAATAATTCGCGGGACATAAGATGGCGAAGAGGCGCGGACTATAGCGGAGCCCTCCCTACCCCACAAATGAGCGAATCCCTGCTCTGGACTTGAGCTTGCCCCAAGAGGTGGACGCTCATTCCATACTGTGACGCCTATCTCACTGGCTTCAAGACCCTCGTCATGCCGGAATTACCGGAAGTTGAAACGACTCGGCGCGGCATCGAGCCTGCGGTGATCGCCCGTGTGATCGATCGGATCGTCGTTCGCGAGCCGCGACTGCGCTGGCGGGTGCCTGATGAGCTCCCAGCGCTCGCAGCGGGTCAGCGGGTGCAGCAATTGCGTCGCCGGGCAAAGTATCTGCTGTTCGATCTGGAGCGCGGTTCGATGATCCTGCATCTGGGGATGTCAGGCAGCCTGCGCGTCATGCCGGCGGATACACCGCCCCTGCCCCACGACCATGTCGATATCGTGATCGAGACCGGCCAGTGCCTGCGCTACAACGACCCGCGGCGTTTCGGCAGCCTGCTGTGGACGGAGGATGACCCGCTGACTCATCCGTTGCTTCGCATGCTCGCACCCGAGCCGCTGTCCGACGATTTCGACGCCGCGTATCTGGCGCGCGTCGCGAAGGGCCGCAAGGTGGCAATCAAGCAGCTGCTGATGAACAGTCAACTGGTGGTCGGCGTCGGCAACATCTACGCGAGCGAAGCGCTGTTTCATGCTGGCATCCGCCCGCAACGCAGCGCGACCCGCGTGCGGCGCGATGAATTTCCGGCACTGGTCCGATCGATCCGCAAGGTGTTGAACGCGGCGATTCGCGCAGGCGGCACGACGTTGCGCGATTACGTGAATCCGGAAGGGATGCCTGGCTACTTCCGCCAGAAATTATTCGTCTATGAACGCACCGGTGAGCCGTGCCGCGTGTGTCACACACCCATCAGGCAGATCGTGCAGGGACAGCGCTCGACGTACTTCTGCCCTCAGTGCCAGAAATAAGTGAGGGCACTCAACCCGCAGCGCGCCGCTTGGCCCACGCCTTCGTGATCGCGGCCTCGACTTCCGGGTGGACGAACTTGCCGACGTTGCCGCCCAGGCCGGCGATCTCGCGCACCAGTGTCGATGAGATGAAGTTGAACTGTTCGGTCGGCGTCAGGAAGACGTAGTCGACTTTGTCGGTCAGATGCCGGCTCATGGTCGCCAGCTGAAATTCGAACTCGAAGTCCGATACGGCGCGCAGACCACGCACCACGACACGCAGTCCGTGCTGGCGCGCGAAATCGACCGTGAGACCCGCATAGCCAGTGACTTCGACATTGGAAATATCGCCGAGCACCGTGCGCGCCAGACTGACCCGCTCCTCCAGCGAGAACAACGGAGCCTTACCTGGATTGGCGGCAATCGCGACGACGACGCGCTCGAAAATATCGGCGGCACGACGTACCAGGTCGTAGTGACCATTGGTAATCGGGTCGAACGTGCCGGGGTACATGGCGCCGGTCATGAGTCACCTTGATTAGTCGGAATGTGCGCGCAGCAGATAATAGCCGACTTGTCCGGCTCGCTTGCTGCGATGGAGCGACCAACCTTCAGGCAAATCCGGCAGCGAACGATCGGCCGGAGATTCCAGATAAATGTACGCCTCCCGCGCGAGCCAGCCTTCGGCCAGCTTGCTGCAGACCTGCGATAGCAGATCGGAGGCGTATGGCGGATCGAGGAATACGATATCGAACGGCTGCGATGGCCGGCCAAGAAAGCGCAGCGCATCGCCGACATGCACGACACCGTCCGTCGTGCGCAGGCGCTCGAGCATCGCTTCGATATGCCGACCGATCGCTGCCTCTCTATCGACGAAATCGACGCGGGCAGCGCCACGCGACAATGCCTCCAGACCCAGGACACCGCTGCCGGCAAACAGGTCAAGGCAACGCGAACCGACGATGACCGGCTGCAGCCAGTTGAACAGCGTTTCGCGGACACGGTCTGGCGAGGGCCGGATCGCATCGATCGCCGGAAAAATAATCGGCGTGCTGCGCCAGCGCCCGCCGATGATGCGTAAGCGGTTCGGCAGCGGCTTGCCGGCGGGCCTGGCGCGACTGGGTTTTCCGGGAGGGCGGCTCATGGTGGGCGCGAAGCATACCCGCACCACGCGGGATGCGTCTGATCGCGCGGCCTGTACTGTTAGAATCCTCCGCCCCACCGCTCGACGAACTTCATTCCGCCGATGTTTGGTTTTAAATCGAAGACTTCCGAGGCTGCCGCCGACAAGGGCAAGCCCGGCCTGTTCCAGCGCCTGCGTGCGCGCCTGAACCGCGGCGATTCGTGGCTGACCTACGATCTCGCCAATCTGATTCCGGGCGGCCGCATCGATGACAACGTGCTCGATGAACTGGAGACCCGGCTCATTACGGCCGACGTCGGCGTCGAGACGACAGAAAAGATCCTCGAAAGCCTGCGCAAACAGGTCGCACGCAAGGAACTCGGCAACCTAGAAGCACTGCTCGACGCGCTACGCGCCTCGCTGCTGTCGGTCGTGAAGCCCGCTGCGATTCCGCTGGTGATCGACCGGTCGGCCGGGCCTTTTGCCATCCTGGTCGTCGGCGTCAATGGCGCCGGCAAGACGACATCGATCGGCAAGCTGGCGCGACGCATGAAGGATCATGACCTCAAGGTCATGCTGGCTGCCGGTGATACCTTTCGCGCAGCGGCCGTCGAACAGCTGCAGATCTGGGGCGAGCGCAATGGTGTACCCGTAATTGCACAGAGTGCCGGTACCGATCCTGCCGCCGTCACCTTCGATGCCCTTCAATCGGCGAAAGCACGAGGCATCGATGTGCTGCTCGCCGACACCGCGGGTAGATTGCACACCCAGTCCAACCTGATGGAAGAATTGAAGAAGGTGAAGCGTGTGATGGGCCGCGTCGATCCGACTGCACCACACGAGGTGCTGCTCGTTCTCGATGCCAGCCAGGGCCAGAATGCCCTGCAACAGGCGCGCCTGTTCAATGAAGCACTCGGCGTTACCGGCGTCGTGCTGACGAAACTCGATGGCACGGCCAAGGGCGGTATCGTGTTCGCGCTCGCAAGCGAACTGAAACTGCCGATCCGATTCATCGGCACGGGAGAAAGCGCCGAGGACTTCGACGAGTTTGATCCTGAGGATTTCGTTGACTCGCTGTTGAAACGCAAAGAGCAATAATGATCCGTTTCGATCACGTCTTTAAACGCTATCCGAATGGCCGCGAGGCGCTGAGCGATCTGTCGCTGGAACTCGCCAGCGGCGAGATCGCCTTTCTCACCGGACATTCCGGGGCAGGCAAGTCGAGCCTGCTGAAACTCATTGCACTGATCGAGCGCCCTTCGCGCGGCCAGCTGATCGTCAATGGACAGAACGTGGGCTCGGTGTCGCGTTCGAAAATCCCGCACTTCCGGCGGCAGATCGGTGTGGTCTTTCAAGACCACAAACTGCTGCACGACCGGACGATCTTCGACAACGTGGCATTGCCGCTCATCATCGCGGGTGTTGGCGCGAAGGAACTCGGCAAGCGTGTGCGCGCCTCGCTCGACCAGGTGGGGTTGCTGGGTCGCGAACAGAGTCGTCCGCTGGAGCTATCTACCGGCGAACAGCAGCGGGTCGGCATCGCACGCGCAGTCGTCAGCAAGCCGCCCGTTCTGATAGCGGACGAGCCGACGGGAAATCTCGACCCCGACCTCTCCATGGAAGTCATGAACATCTTCCGGCGCTTCAACGAAGTGGGCGTGACCGTGCTCATTGCGAGCCACGATGTGTACCTGCTGGAGCAGTTTCCGGTGCGCCGCATCCGCCTCGAGGGTGGACGCATCGTCGAGGGAGCTGCCGCGACAGAGAAGCTGCTGGATCCGGCGAAGCTGGTAGGGAAGCACTGATCATGGGCGCCTGGTTCACACGTCATCTGCAAACACTGGTGGGCGCGCTCGGCCGACTGACCCAGCACAAGCTGGCGACGTTACTGACGACGCTCGTCATCGGCATCGCGCTTGCCCTGCCGGCATGCCTGCACCTGCTGATCGCCAACGCACAGACGGCGACAGGCAACTGGAATCGCGCCGTGGATCTGTCCGTGTATCTGAAGATCCCCTCTTCTGTCGACGAGGCCAACCGGATCGCGCAGCGTCTGCGTCAACGGCGTGACGTGGCGGACGTCGAGGTATTGACGGCCGATGACGCCCTGAAGGAATTCCGCCGCAATTCCGGGTTTGGCTCGGCCATCGACGCCCTGACCAGTAACCCGCTGCCGCACTCCCTCGTGGTCCACCCCAAGAGCGAATACGCAACGGCGGATCATCTCGAAGAGCTGGCCGATGACATTCGCTCCCAACCCTCAGTGGAGCTGGTTCAGCTGGATACGGCGTGGGTGAATCGACTGCAGGCCATCCTGGAGGCGATCCGTCGTGCGGTGATCCTGACCGCCGCATTTCTGGCCATTGGTGTGATGGCCATCGTCGGCAACACCATCCGCCTGGACATCCAGAACCGGCGCACCGAAATCGAGGTCACCAAGCTGGTGGGCGGCAGCGATGCCTTCGTCCGTCGGCCCTTTCTCTACAGCGGCGTGTGGTACGGCATCGGGGGATCCCTGATCGCGTGGCTGCTTACGGCCGTGGTGGTCGGCGTCCTGCGTGAACCTATCGGCCGCATTGCGGGTCTGTATGGCAGTGGCTTTCAGATCGCCGGACTGAGTCTGTATCCGACGCTGATCCTGCTCGCCTCTGGCGTCGTTTTGGGCTGGCTGGGATCCTGCATCGCAGCCAACCGGCACCTCAGGGAAATCGAGCCCAGTTAAGAGTCTTTCATGTAGTTCATTCCGCGGCGGCACGAATGAAAATATCGATAAAAATCAGTATTCTGGATCCCCATTGAAGGATCGCGCCGCGACCCCCACTCTGCGAACCTTTGCGGGCTTTAGCACTCCAATCACCTGACTGCTAGACTCGAACCCGCATCGCTAGGAGGGGAATCTTCAACATGACCACTGCAACCGCGTTGATTCGCTCGAATACAGACCTGGTCCTGGCCGGCCCTGTCGGCAGCTTGGATGCGTACGTCGAACGAGTGTCGCGGGTCCCGGTACTGACCCGGGAAGATGAGCTGGCGCTTGCGAGGCGCTTCCAGAATGACAGCGACCTGGACGCTGCCCGCGAACTGGTGCTTTCGCACCTGCGCTTTGTCGTTCACATCGCTCGCGGCTACAGCGGCTACGGCTTGCCCGTGGGCGACCTGATCCAGGAAGGCAACGTCGGTCTCATGAAGGCCGTGAAGCGTTTCGACCCGACCGTCGGTGTGCGGCTGGTGTCGTTTGCCGTGCATTGGATCCGCGCCGAGATTCACGAATACGTCCTGCGCAACTGGCGGCTGGTGAAGATCGCCACCACCAAGGCGCAGCGCAAACTGTTCTTCAACCTGCGCAAGTCCAAGAAGAATCTGGGCTGGCTGTCAGGTGCGGAAACGCAGGCCATCGCGACTGAGCTGGGCGTGACGCCCGCTGAAGTAACGGACATGGAACAGCGCCTGAGTTCGCGCGACTTGTCGTTCGATCCGGCCCCGGATGCAGATGACGAAGAGGGCTCTTATTCCCCGTCGTCGTACCTGCCATCGGCAGAATCGGATCCTTCGATTGCCGTGGAGCGCGAACAGTGGGACGACGACACGTCCGATCGACTGGCCGATGCGATGGAAACGCTGGACGAGCGTAGCCAGAACATTCTGCGCAGCCGCTGGATGACGGATCAGAAGGCGACCCTGCATGAACTGGCGGACCAGTACGGCGTCTCTGCCGAACGCATCCGTCAGATCGAAGCCAACGCGATCAAGAAGCTGCGCGGCCTGATCACGGCACCTGCCGAAGCCTGATTCGCTCAGAGGACCGCACCGAAAAAGGGCCGGCTCATCACTGAGCCGGCCCTTTATTTTTGGCCCGGTTTTCGGCGCTGCTCAGCCCTTACTGGTAATCGGCACGATCGTGAGTTCGACACGACGATTCGCCGCGCGGCCTTGTTCCGTGTCATTGGATGCCACCGGGTGAGCTTCACCGGCTCCGACGGTCAGCAGCCGCGTGCTCACGACCCCGTGACTGCTCAGATAGGTCGCCACGGATTGCGCGCGACGCAGCGACAACGCCTGGTTGTATTGCTCGGTCCCGGTGCTGTCGGTATGGCCCGCCACTTCGATTACGGTCTTCTCATATTCCTTCAACACCATCGAAACGCCGTCCAGCGCGTTGTAGAACTGGGCATTCAGATCCGCACTGTTGGTGGCGAAGGTAATGTTGCTCGGCAGATTGAGCGTGATGTTGTCTCCGATGCGGGTGACGCTTACGCCGGTGCCTTCGAGCTTCTGGCGCAGCTTGGCTTCCTGCACATCCATGTAATAGCCAACCCCGCCGCCGGCGATTGCACCGACGCCGGCGCCAATGAGTGCATTCTGCAGCTTGTCGCCCTTGGTCAGCAGGCCAACCACAGCACCCGCGGCCGCACCGATACCTGCGCCCTTCGCCGCCTTGCTGGTCTGATCTTCGCGCGTGTACGGATTGACCGTCGTACAACCGCTCACGAATACGACCAACGCCGCTGCCGCGCTGAACTGCGCAATTTTTGAAGGACGCGAACTCAAATGACGTTTTTCCATAACCACTCCACCTAACATCAAAATACAGCCGCAGCCTCGGAAATCACCACTGAATATCCACTGAACTCGACATCGGGAGATGAGGTTCCCCGGTGTCAGTAGCGAATACCGAACTGGCGATAGATGAAGCTGAGCAACCATAACGGGCCAATCATCAGGAACTGCACATCCTTGAAGAAGGACGGCCGTCGCCCTTCGTAATGATGACCGATGAATTGACCGATCCACGCGACCACGAACAAAGTTAGGCAAACCGACCTGAGCGACCAGGGAAGTTCCTGCAGCCCGAGGATGGCGAGAACCACGACACCGACGAACAGCACCATGCCGAGCGCCAGCGACCACGAGATCGCGAAGTAATACAGGACACCCGCTGCCAGCAGTATGGTGCCCCAATTGAGCAGAGGCGAGATGTCGCTGAATGCCGCCGGCACCGGCACTGACCACAACAAACCGACCAGACTGATGACGATGACTGGCACGCAGATCCAGTGCAGCCACTTGTTCGTGGGATCGCGGTGACTCTCACCGTACTCGCTGAGCCATTGATTCACGGTTCTCATGTTCTTGTTCCCCTGATACGACCGCATCGTCACGCTACGCCCGTCCGGGCGCCAGCGACAAGCCTGAATGCAATCGGCGGCGTCTCGACACCTGCTTGCATCGCATCATCCTGCATGGACGTTTTGTCAGGTTATGATGCTGCCCCGCGAAAGACACAAGATGCCCGCCATGGCTCACAAATCCACTGCTGCACCCGACCTCGACCCCGTCGATCTGTACAACGTCCGCGCGATGTTGTCCGACGAAGAGCGCCTCGTTCAGGACTCGGTCGTCAAGTACGTCGACGATCAGGTCATCCCGATCATCGGCGATTGCTTCGAACATGAACGCTTTCCACGCGAACTCGTCGCCGGCGTTGCCGAACTCGGCCTGCTGGGCAGCTCGATTCAAGGGTACGGCTGTGCCGGACTGAATGCCGTGTCCTATGGCCTGATCTGCCAGGAACTCGAGCGTGGCGACTCCGGCCTGCGCAGCTTCGTTTCGGTTCAGTCCAGCCTGTGCATGTATCCAATTTACGCCTTCGGCAGCGAAGACCAGAAGCAACGCTGGCTGCCGGGCATGGCGAAGGGCGAAGTGATCGCCTGCTTCGGCCTGACCGAACCGCACGGCGGCTCCGACCCCGCCAACATGAAGACGCACGCGCGCAAGCAAGGCAAGGATTGGGTTCTCAACGGCGCGAAGATGTGGATCACGAATGGCGCCATCGCCGATCTCGCCGTGGTCTGGGCGATGACCGATGAGGGCATCCGCGGCTTCCTGGTCGAGAAGGACTTCAAGGGTTTCACGACCACCATCGTCAAACACAAGATGAGCCTGCGCGCGTCCGTCACCTCGGGACTGTTCTTCGACAACGTCGTCGTCCCGGAAGAAAACGTACTGCCCGGAGTCGTTGGACTGAAAGGCCCGCTGTCGTGTCTCACGCAGGCGCGCTACGGCATTTGCTGGGGAGTCATCGGCGCTGCGCAAGCCTGCCTCACGCAGGTGATCGACTACACCAAGACACGCATGATGTTCGGCAAGCCGCTGGCGGCCACGCAGGCCGTGCAGATTCGTCTCGCCGAGATGGCGCGCAAGATCACCACGTCGCAACTGCTATCCTTACAGCTCGGCCGACTCAAGGACCAGGGCCTGATGGTGCCGACTCAGGTCTCAGTCGCGAAATGGCATAACGCCCGCGCGGCCATCGAAGTGGCTCGCGACGCCCGCGATCTGCTGGGTGGCGCCGGTATCAGCGTCGAGTACTCGCCCATCCGTCACGCGCTCAATCTGGAAAGCGTGATCACCTACGAAGGCACGGAAACAGTTCATCAGCTCACTGTCGGTCGTGCTTTGACCGGCATCAGTGCGTTCTGATGCAACGGCTCCGGAGATGCTCCGGAGCCTGATTCATCAATCCGTGGAGTCGGATCGCTGCGATCCATGCGCCTCCTCCAGCACGTGAGTGATCCGCATCCGCAGAATCGCCGCACGTTCATCCAGCCGGCTGGCCGCGTCCCACGCGACGACCAACACCAGTAGCGACGCCCAGGCCCACAGCCGCTCGCGCCGGGCACGACGCCTTGCTTCGCCGGACGCCTGATCCTCCGCTGGCATTGCCCTGATCGACATCGATTGCTCCGACCCGACCGCTCTCATCGCCTTGCTCCCGTTTCAACCTGGGAGCCATTTCACGGCGACGGTACGTCGCGCCTGTGCCAGCAACTGGCCCGGCGCGGGCGGATTGTGATCAATCATGGCGGGTACGATCTGGCGCCTCGCGGGCGCTACACTGTCATCGCCGTATCAATGCCACCGCGTGTCTCATGAAGAAACTGATTGCGATCGTCGAAGACGAACCCGCTATTCGCGACAACTATGCCGCCGCATTCCAGCGTCACGGCTACACCGTGCGCACGTACGGCACCCGCAAGGAAGCGATCGAGGCCTTTCGCGGCCGCCTGCCCGATCTCGCGGTCATCGATGTCGGGCTGCACGACGAACCCGAAGGCGGTTTCGAACTGTGCCGCGAACTACGCACGCTGTCGGCTGAATTGCCGATCATTTTCCTCACCGCGCGCGACAGTGAACTCGATGCCGTGTCGGGCCTGCGGCTCGGCGCCGATGACTATCTGACCAAGGATCTGAGCCTCACGCACCTGATCGCCCGCGTCGTTGCCTTGTTCCGCCGCATCGATGCGCTCACCCAGCCATCGAATCGCGACCAGATCGTTGCCCGCGGATCGCTGGTGATCGACACCGCGCGCCTGCACGCCACCTGGCGGGATCAACCGCTCGGACTCACGCTCACGGAATTCTGGATCGTGCATGCACTCGCCAAGAATCCAGGACACGTCAAGAACCGGCAGCAGCTGATGGATGCCGCGAACGTCGTGCTCGACGACAATACGATCACGTCCCACATCAAACGCATCCGTCGCAAGTTCCAGGCGATCGACCCCACATTCGATGGCGTGGAAACGATGTACGGCATGGGTTACCGATGGCAGGAAGGTTGATGCGGAGTTCTTCCCGCGAGCGGCTGACGGCTGCTGGCTGATCACGCTGCCTCGCATGTCCCTGCGCACCAAACTCCTGCTCGTCAGCCTGCTGACCCTGATCCTCCCTTGGGCAGGCTGGCAGTACGCGCAGCGAATGGAATCGACGCTGCGCCGTGGACAGGAAGATTCGTTGATACGCACGGCGGACGTTCTCGGTCGCGTCGTGGCCTCGCAACCGGAGTTGCTGTATCGCTTTCCCGATGAATTGCGCGAAGAATTCGATCCCGCGCGTGGCGATTTCTTCGCGCCGCTGCTCATGACCCGACCGTTGCTCGACGGATTCGCCGACGAATGGCCCGTGCCATCACGGCCGGTCGCAGGATTCGACGCAGACGACACGGGACCACGATTCGGCGTCTTTGGACGTTTCATGCACGTCTATGTCGAGATCACGGACCCTGCCATCCGCTACGAAGACCCCACGACAGAGTCTGGCGTCGACCCGACACCAAGCCGCACTCTCTTCCTGACGCTCGATGAGTTCGGCCGTGAGCGCGCCTGGTCGATCAGCGCAGTGGCGCCGGGGCCGATCATCGCGCGATCGAGCGATGTCGGCGCGCCGTGGCGAGTGTCGCAGGACCAGATTGGCAGCATCAGCGGCGTATGGCGCGCAACGACCGCGGGGTACGCCATCGAACTGCGAGCGCCGGTTTCCATGTTTGGCATACGGGTCGCCGTCTTTGCACTCGACGCGAGCGGCAACGCGCGACACACACCGACGCTCGGCAGGCTGCACACGGGATCGGATGCACTGCGCGATCGGCTGGCGCAGTACGCTCCGAATGGCCTGCGTGTGTCGGTCGTCGATCGTCAGGGCTGGTTGCTGGCGCGTGCAGGATCCGTCGAAACCCCAGCCACCAGCGACTTTCCCGGCCTGCAACGCGACGCCGATGGCTTTGCACGCTCGATCTATCGTCGCCTGTTCGACCGCGACACGCCGTCACTGCCTTACGGCCTTCCCTACGGCATGTGGGGATCGCCGGTCGACGAAGCCCGCGCCGGTCATCCCAAAGCCATCTGGTTCGAACCAGCGGGCGGCGAGCCGTCACTGGTCCGCGCGGCCGTGCCTATCGACTACGACGAGCAAACGCTCGCGACGCTGGTGGTCGAACAGCCCGCCGAACAATTGGCCGTCGTCCGCGAAGACGCGCTGACACGACTGCTGAATCTCACGCTGCTGGCCACGCTGTTCTCGATCGTGATCACGCTGGCGTTTGCAGCGCGACTCTCACAGCGCATCCGCCGCCTGAGCCGGGCAGTATCGACGGCGCTGACACCGGAAGGCCGGTTCGAGCCGCGTATCCCCGATACCAATGCGCGGGACGAACTGGGCACGCTGGCGCGCAACTACAGCACGCTGCTGGCGCGGCTGAAAGAACACACCAGTTACCTGCAGACGCTCGGCACCAAGCTCTCGCACGAGTTGCGGACGCCGCTCACCATCGTCAGTTCATCGCTCGACAATCTCGCCTCCGATGAGGAACTGCCGGCGACATCGCAGAGCTATCTGGAAAGGGCGCGAACCGGCACCGGACGGCTGCATTCGATCCTGACGGCGATGTCGGAAGCGACACGGGTCGAGCAGATCATCGAGCACACCGAAAGAATCGAGTTCGATCTGGCCGCCTTGCTGCGCGACATGGGTCAGGCGTACTCGGCAACGTTCACGCACGTCACCATCGACACTCAGACTCCTGAGCAGCATTGCCCACTCAATGGATCGCCCGAGCTGATCGCTCAGATGCTCGACAAGCTGCTGGATAACGCCATCGGCTTCTGCCCCGTTGGCGGTCATATCCGGCTGCGCCTCGAAATGGACGTGAGCGACTATCGCCTGACGGTCAGTAATGAAGGCCCCCTACTGCCGCCGCAGCTTGACGGGCGCTTGTTCGAATCGTTGGTGAGTTCACGCACCGTACCCGACAGCAAACCGCACCTCGGCCTGGGTCTGTACATCGTGCGTCTGATCGCGGATTTCCACGGTGGTCGCGCCGCAGCAAGGAATCTGGAGGACGGCAGCGGGGTTGCCGTGCTCATCACTCTGCCGCAAACCGCACCTCGTTGATTCCACATCGCGGGGACGTCGAACCGATTTACAGCGATTGCTCACGATCGCATTGAGTTCTGTTGTTCGTTTGCCACAGTGCTTGCTAAGTTTCTGTTTTCAAGCCCATACTCCGCGCACTGGCACACCACGTGCTAATTGGAAGGTAACTGCCAGCGCATGGGCGCCGCAGCCAGCAGAGAAGCGGGGATGGCACCGCAAGGGGAGAAAAAGGATCGAGCGATTAAGCGTCAGGACGACGCGCCGGAATTTCCGGCCAAGTGATTGCGATTTGAAGCGACAGCACCGTTTCTGGATTTGGTCGGCGCAACCCAACAACTAGAAGAGTCGCCGGCTCGGAAACGAAAAGCCCTGCAAATGCAGGGCTTTTTTTTTGCGCCGGGAGACCGGGTTGGACGCTACTTCTGCTTCCAGGCGCCGCTGCTGTCCTGCACGTACCAGCCTGCCGCCGCCTTGCTTGCCCAACGCAATGCGAACGTCGAACGGATGTCGCTTTCCCACTCGGGATGTCCGTTGCCGCTCGCAATCTCGCGATACAGGTTTGCACGATCGGCGTTCTCATCCGCAACCAGCTTGCGCACCGCGTTGCGCTCCGGCAGCGGGATGAGATTCTGATCGCGAACTTCCACCAAACCGTCGCGCGCGAATCCGACCGCCCCGCTGTCGAGATATTTCTTGAGCTGTGGGAATCGGGCCTCCATCGACTGCGTCAGCTGCCGCACCGCGGGCGTCGCAATGTTGAGGTCCGCCTGCGACTGCGCGTTAGCCGCAGGCACCAGCAAATCCAGCACGCCGCCGGCCGCAGCGAGCAGCACCTTCGAGGCGCCGTCAGATACCGATGTGCGCTTATCGCTCTTTGCAGCGGCGTCACCCAGCACGTCTTCGATGATCTTGTCGGCAGCTTTCTCCGCGGCAGCCGCCGGGAAATACACATTGATCGTGACACAGGCCGACAGCGCCAGCGTGATCACGGCGAGCTGCAGCGGGAAATATCGTGACATATCGTTTCCTCGAAAAATCCATCGACGACGTCCGATCATAAATGAATCGTGCTGCCCGCGAACATTCGTTCGGCCCGCGCGCTAGTTCACGACCGGGCCCTGGGATTCCGTCACCGCAATGAGCTGCTGTATCAGACGGGGCCAATCGACCCTGCGTGCGCCACCGATGACATCGATGCGCGGCAGACCCTTGCCCTTCACCAGGTAGTAGCCACCGTTCGGCGCGGGTGCCACCCCATCCATGTGGCAGACGTCGTTCTGCAGACGACAGGAGAATCCAAGCCGGTCGTAATTGAAATCATCGAAGAAGCGCATGACGCCGCTCGACAGAGCCGCCGTAACGCCGGCACCTCCGCCACCGATACTGCCGATGTCCTGGACGGCGCGCTGGCTGATGCGATGCTTCGAGCGATCGTTCGCTGGCGTATAAAGGCTCGCGTCGAACGCCACGGGTGACCAGTTGAAAAGCTCGAGCCCTTTGATGTCGCCCGAGAGTCGTCCAGAGATGCCACCGAAGGAGAACGCACCGGTGACCAGTGCAAGATCCAGGTCCTGCAAGGCGATGTTGGAGTAGAAGCGCGGCCATTTACTGAACGGCTGCTCGAGCTTCAGATCGCTGATCCTTACGGTGCCATCGAACACCTGCGCCTGCAGCGTCGTTCCCAATGTGGCTACATTCTGCCGAACGCGCAGCTTGGAGATCTTGCCGGAGATCTGACCGCCGAATTCGGGCCAGCCGAAGGCATTGCACAACAGACGCACGCTGATGGGCTCGATGGCGGCGTCGACCATGAAGGCGATGTTCGGCATCCCCGCGTTACGTACCCGAAAGCTTTCCAGATTCAGCGCGCCATCGAGAATCGGAATGCGGGCAGGCTCCAGCAGACGGACCTGTCGGCCCTCGGTCCGGAACTTCAGTTCGCTCGCGCCCAGATCCAGATTGAGGAGTGCGCCGCCGGACCAGCGTAAATGCGATGCCGCCGCCGTCTGTGGCTCATCAGTATCGTCATCATCGTCACGATCGGCGGCGGTGGATTCAGTCGCGTCGAGCCAATGCCAATCGCCGCTGAGATCGCGCAGTACGACGGTGCGTGCGCCATCGTCCAACGTGAGACCGTCGAAGCGCAGATCGATGCGGCGGGGAACTCCATCGACGATCGAGATCCCGCCGGCGAGCGCGCCGGCGGTCGTCATCGATCTGAATGCAGTGTCCAGCAACAGCGGCTGAAAATAGGCCGCATAGGCGCCCGGGAATCGCAGTCCATCGAGCTGCAACTGGAGATCCTGCAAGGGCTGTTCAGCGTCAAAATTCACGCGCGCGCGACCCTTGCCCTGCGCGACTTCGCGATGATCGAGGGAGAAATGATCGACCTGCAGGACACCATCGCGCAGCCACACACCTCGCGCCGTTGCCTGAATGGGGTGGGCGCCCAGATCCAGAAAGATCGGTTGGGCGTAGGCCTGGCCACTATCCGACCTTAGCCGCGAGTTGAAATGCCAGTCGCCGCGCGACTGGGTCACTTCAGCCTGCATGTCGACGGAGAATTTTTCGGCCGCCAGACTGCCCTCTGCATTCGCCGCAGTGATATCGATCAGCTTCGCCGTCATTGCGGCCTGCCCGATGGCGTCATCCTTCCCGGAGGCTGTTAGAGACGCTGTAACGAAACCGGCGCCAGTAACGTTCGGCAGCGGGATCTGAAAACTGGTCGCGAGCGCGAGCAGCGGTTCGATATCCACCCGATCCAGATCGGCACGAATCTGCCAGCCCGACTCCCGCAAAGCAGCCCGGAGCGAGACCCGTCCCGCACCCAATCGCACGCCAGCGAGCCGCGCCTCCAGGTCGCCATTGCTGCGGCTGTAGGCAACCTGCCCCGTCAGCGTCTGTGCCCCCAACGGACCCATCACGCCAGTGATGCGCGCGTGCTCGCAGGCAATCGTCTCCGCGGAGATAGCGACCGACGGGCACTCGATCCGCACATTGCTGAACGTCCGTTGCGGAGATTGCAGCGACAGTCGCGACACCGCCGCGGATGCCCCCGCACCGCGAGCCGGAAGATCCAGCTGCACCACGACTCCTTCCGCGATCCAGCCCGCTCCCTCGACGCGCTCGACTGCAAAGGTCGCATTCTCGATGGCCCCAACAAGGGTTGCCGATGCACAGACGACGAGGAACACGAACGCGGCGGTCCATCCAGTGCGCCGTCCGCTCTTTCTCATGCCCTTATTCTTCATCGAAGGATGATGACGGGCACACGCAACATCGCCAAGTCGCGAAATCTCTGCGCCCGATCGACTCGTAGCGTTCCAGACCTGCTGATACAGAGTATCGATCGGCCAAATCAGCCTGGACTGGCAAATTGACAACGTTGTCAGGTCCATGGGACTCTGACGATGTCAGCACAGAACAGACAATCTGATCGGGGGATCGACCATGGTTGATGCTTGGCGTCGTCGCGCACGTTGCAGCGCGGCCCTGGGAGCGTTCGTGGCCCTGTCCTGCGCCCTATCCGGCTGCAAGCGAGCCAACGAGCCGGCATCGGAACCTGTCAGTGCCACTCCGCCTGCGTCGCGCATCCATCCGGAACTGTGGCCGCAGCTGTCGCCGCCAGTGAAAGATGATCCTGAACTGAATGCGCGACTCGAAGGGCTGCTGACGTCGCTCTCACCCGAAGAGAAAGTCGGCCAGGTCGTGCAGGCCGACATTGCAAGCGTTACAGCCGACGACGTTCGCAAGTATCGACTCGGATCGGTGCTCAATGGCGGCAACTCCGGCCCCCATGGCAATGATCTCGCGCCCGCCAGCGAATGGTTGAAGCTTGCCGACGAGTTCTACCTGGCATCGATGGATACCAGTAGCGGCGGCCACGCGATTCCGATCGTCTGGGGCTCCGACGCCGTTCACGGCAACAACAACATCGTCGGCGCCACGCTCTTTCCGCACAACATCGGCCTCGGCGCAGCCCGCAATCCCGAGCTGATTCGTCGCATCGGCGAGATGACGGCCATCGAGACGCGGGTATCAGGACAGGAATGGACGTTCGCGCCGACACTCGCCGTCGTGCAGGACGTGCGCTGGGGACGCTCCTACGAGTCGTACTCCGAACGGCCAGAGATCGTGCACGAGTATGCGAAGGCGATGGTCCTCGGCCTTCAGGGCGAGCCAGGATCGCCGGACTTCCTCAAGGGCAAACACGTCATCACTACAGCAAAGCACTGGATCGGCGATGGCGGGACATTCGAAGGCCGCGACCAGGGCGACAATCGCGCGAGCGAAGAGGAGCTGCGGGACATCCACGCAGCGGGCTACACCGCCGCGATCGATGCGGGCGCACAGTCGGTCATGGCTTCGTTCTCACGCTGGCAAGGCGGGAAAGTCCACGGTCACAAAGGGCTGCTCACCGATGTCCTGAAGGATCGCTTCCGTTTCGATGGCATCCTGGTGGGCGATTGGAATGCACACGGCCAGGTGGACGGCTGCAGCAACACGAGCTGCGCCGCATCGTTCAACGCCGGACTGGACATGTTCATGGCGCCCGACAGCTGGAGAGAACTGTACGACAACACCCTGGCGCAGGTGCGCTCGGGCGAAATTCCGATGGCGCGACTCGACGATGCGGTACGTCGCATCCTGCGCGTGAAGCTGCGCGCCGGATTGTTCGAGGCGGGCAAACCCTCCTCGCGTCCGCTGGCGGGTGATTTCAAACTTCTCGGCGCTCCGGAACACCGCATGGTTGCCCGGCAGGCGGTGCGCGAATCACTCGTCCTGCTCAAGAATTCAAAGCATCGGCTGCCGCTCAAGCCAACGCTCAACGTGCTGGTGGCCGGTGACGGCGCAGACAATATTCCTAAACAAAGCGGCGGATGGTCGCTTACGTGGCAGGGCACCGGCATCACGAATGCGAACTTTCCCAACGGCGAATCCATTTTCTCCGGTATTCGCGCCGCGGCGACGGCTGGCGGCGGCAAAGCCACACTGAGTGCAAATGGCAACTACAAGGCGAAACCGGATGTTGCGATCGTCGTCTTCGGTGAGGACCCGTACGCCGAATTCCAGGGTGACATCGACACACTGGAATACAAGCCGGGCAACAAGACCGACCTGGACCTGCTGAAGCGATTCCGCGACGCGCAGATTCCCGTCATCTCGGTATTTCTGTCGGGACGGCCGATGTGGGTGAATCCATATTTGAATGCATCGGATGCGTTCGTCGCCGCGTGGCTGCCTGGCACTGAAGGTGGCGGCGTCGCCGACGTGCTGTTCGGCAAACGGGATGGCTCGATCAATCACGACTTCAAGGGCAAGCTGTCGTTCGCCTGGCCGACGACGGACGCGATCGCCGCCCGCGGCAACCAGGCGAAGCCGTTCGTGTATGGGTTTGGTCTTACGTATGCCGCCGACGGCGAACTCGCAACGCTCTCCGAAACCGCACCCTCACGATCGGCGGACGCGGCATCGACTCGCGAATATTTTCAGTCGGGTCGCGCCGGCAGTGGCTGGACTGTTGCGGTCGCCGAAGCCGATTCAGCGCGCAGCCCACTTTCTGCGGCTACGGGCAGCAGCGCCAGCGGCGCATTGAAAGTCAGCGCCATCGATCGAGCCGCACAGGAGGATGCGCGACTGCTCCAGTGGTCCGGCAGCGGCCCCGCCACGTTCGTCATCGAAAGAACCGATCCCATCGACCTGCAGCGCGAAGCGAATGGTCAACTGTCACTCGTGTTCGATTATCGGGTGGAAACACCTCCAGCGGGCGATGTGACACTGAGCGTGGAGTGCCGCGGGGACGCACAGTCGCGCTGTCGTGGCTCCCTGCCAGTCACTGAGCTGCTCCGTTCAGCCCCTCGGGGGGAATGGCGCCAGGCGCGATTCCTTTTGAGCTGCTTTCAGGCGGCTGGCGCCAACATGCGTGCGGTGACCGCGCCTCTCTCGCTCTCCACGGCGGGCGAGTTGCAGGTCGGCATAGCGGATGTGCGGTTGGATACCGGATTGCAGGACGTCATTCCTTGTCCGTGACGACCGACAGCGATAACCCCGATAAGGTCAGCTAGCAACGCGGGTGACTCGGCAGCCGTCTGCCTCCCCCCCGAAAAGGCGCGAGTCGCCCGCGTTCTTCCACCCGATAGTGATACGCGTATGTCGGTGGATCCTGCTTGCGGCAGCGATTCCATCGGCGAGACAGTACGGGTATGGTCCAATCCGCCCGGCTCCGACTGAGAACGCTGGCTGTCTGCGTCGTGGCATTGCTGACGACTGCCTGCAGCAGCAGCTTCGTCTACAACCGGCTCGACACGCTGGCCGGCTGGTATCTCGGGTCCCTGGTGTCGCTCGATGAGGACCAGGAGCGCCAGCTGCAGCAATGGCTGACGCAGACACTCGACTGGCATCGACGCTCGGAACTCACACGCTACGCCGGCTTTCTCCGCGACCTGTCGCAACAGATGCATCAGCCGGGAACACCCTCAACCTACGCACAGACCCAGCAGCGATTCGAGGAGTTCTGGCAGGAACTCGTCACGAAAACCACGCCGCAAGCCACCACGCTGCTGCAGGGGTTGTCGATCGATCAAACGAATGAACTGGTCCGCAACCTGGACGAGAAGGCGCGCGATCGCGCAGCCGACGAGGCGAGCGACCCTGGCAAGTGGCAGCGCGATCAGATCAAACGTCTCTCGCGATTCGTCAGGCGCTGTACGGGCAGTGTATCGAACGAACAGCTGGCGCTCATCACCGCGACGGCGTCACAGCTCGAGCCCAGCCAGGCAGAGTGGCTGGCGAGCCAGGATGCGTGGCGGCGTGCCCTGCAATCGGCGCTCATGGCAGAGCCGTCGGCCGACAGGACCCACCGAATCGAGCAGTTGCTGGCGAGGGCGAACAACGAGTGGACGCAGGAATACGTCGACAAGTCGCAACGCAATCGCCAGCGTCACCTCGACCTCGTACGCTCACTGGATGCCACGTTGAGTTCGCGGCAACGAAAACATCTGCAATCCGAACTGCTGAAGCTGGCCGGACAACTCGACTCCATCGCCGGGGGAAAGTCATGAACGCATTGCCTTTTGCGACTGCCATCCTGCTCACGTTCTTCATTGTTGCCTGCTCGCGGCAAGAGCCGCCCGCCGCACCCGCGCAGCCGCCACAACCTGCGACGACTGCGGCAGCCCCTGTGGTTGCCGACTCTTTTCAAACGCTGCTCGCCAATCCGGACCGCTTCGCGAGCGATGCCCAGGAGGACGTCTGGCGCAAGTCCCCGCAGGTGCTGGCCTTCATGAATCTGCAGCCCGGCCAGCACGTCCTCGACTATCTCGCAGGCGGCGGCTACTACACTGAATTGCTGTCGGGTGTGGTCGGCCCGAGCGGTCGCGTCTACGCCTACAACAATCCCGAGTATGCGAAGTACGCCGGCGACACACCGGCGCAGCGCTACGCGGGCAACCGCCTCGCCAACGTGACGCAACTCAGTGGCGTACCCGAGGCACTGGCGATCGATCCTGCATCGCTCGATGCGGTGCTGTTCGTGCAGTCGTATCACGACCTGCATTGGCGCGCGAAAGACGGATCCTGGACACCGACCGATCCGGCGAAGTCGCTGGCGCGCGTCGTTGCTGCACTCAAGCCTGGCGGCATCGCAGTGGTCGTAGACCATGTCGCTGCCGCCGGCAGCGATCCGGCGGTGACGGTCGATGCGACACACCGCATCGACCCCGCAGCGGTCAAACGCGATTTCGAAGCCGCGGGACTGGTATTCGATGCCGAGAGTCCGGTCTTCAGTAATCCTGCGGACGATCACACCAAAGCCGTCTTCGACGAGTCCATCCGTCACAAGACCGATCAGTTCATGTACCGGTTCAGGAAGCCGTAGGACGACCTAGTCTTCGTCGTCGACGGACTTGTAGGCGCGCGTCAGGTCCTGCTGTTTGCGGCCCGGCACGGGATCGTAGTGACTCAGGTCCATGGTGAAACTGCCTTCGCCGCCGGTGAGTGACTTGAGCCGCGACTGGTAGTCATTCAGCTCGGCGAGCGGCACCAGGGCGCTGATGCGCGTGCGCTGATCTCCCAGGGCACTGTTGCCACTGATGCGGCCGCGACGGGTGGCGAGATCCGCAGTGATGTCGCCCGTCACGCTGCTCGGCGTCGTGATTTCCACACGCACGACCGGCTCGAGCACGATCGGACTGGCCTCGCGAAACGCCTGCTGGAAGGCGCGCCGACCGGCAGCGACGAAGGCCACTTCCTTGGAATCGACCGAGTGGTGCTTGCCGTCGTAGACGCTGACGCGCAAGTCCTGCAGCGGGAAGCCCGCGATCACCCCTTCGCTCAACACTTGCCGCACGCCTTTCTCGACGGCAGGAATGTATTGCGACGGGATCGCGCCGCCGACGACGTCGTCGACGAACTCGAACCCCTGGCCGCGATCGAGCGGCTCCACGCGCAGATGCACCTCGCCGAACTGACCGGCGCCTCCCGTTTGCTTCTTGTGCCGGTGATGACCATCCGCAGGGCGCGTGATGGTCTCGCGATAAGGAATACTCGGCGTGTGCGTCTTGCATTGCACACCGTAACGCTCCTTCATGCGATCGAGCATGACACGCAGATGCAGATCGCCCATGCCGTACAACACGGTTTCATTGAGGCTCGCGTGATGCTCGACCCTCACGCAGGGATCCTCCGCGACGAGTCGATGCAATGCATCGGAGAGTTTCTGTTCCTCGCCACGCCGCTCGGGCTCTATCGCCACACCCGCCATCGCGGGCGGGAATGCAATGGACTTCAGATGAAAATGGTCCTCGTCATGGGAGTCGTGCAGCACCGCGTCGAAGTGCAGTTCCTCGACCTTCGAGACGGCGCCGATGTCGCCCGGAATCAGCTGCGGCACCTCCATGTGATCCTTTCCTTGCAGTCGGTACAGGTGCGCCACCTTGAACGGCTTGCGCGAATCGCCGACGAAGAGCTGCGACCCATTGCGCACGGTTCCCTGATGCACACGAAATACGCCCATCCGCCCGACGAAGGGATCGATGCTGATCTTGAACACGTGAGCGACCACGTGCTTTGCCGCATCGGGCGTGACCTTGACGCGCTCAGCAGCGTCACCCTCGCCCTTGAGGAACGGCGGGGGGTTGCCTTCCAGTGGATTCGGCATCAGTCGCGCGATCACCTCCAATAGTTGCGGGATGCCCGCGCCCGTCTCGGCGGAGACGAAGCAGACGGGAATGAGATGGCCCTCCCGCAAGGCCCGTTCAAAAGGGTCGTGAAGCTGCTCCAGCGTCAGCTCCTCACCCTGTTCCAGATACAGCGCCATCAGCGCCTCATCGACTTCCACGACCTGATCGATGATCTCGGTATGCGCCGTCGCCACCGACGCAAAATCGGGCGTGGCGTCGCCCGGCTTGAAGAAACAGTCAACGACGCCGCTGCCGTTGTCACAGGGCAGGTTCAACGGCAGACATTCGCGTCCGAACGTCTCGCGCAGCTCAGCGAGCACGAGTTCCGTCCTGGCCTCACGCGCATCGATTCTGTTGATGACGATCAGGCGGCACAGACCGCGGTCGCGCGCGAAATCCATCATCCGTTGCGTCATCGGCTCGATGCCGTTGACCGCGCTCACCACCACGGCCGCGGTCTCCACGGCTTCGAGCACCGTCAGGGCCCGACCCGCGAAATCCGGATAGCCCGGCGTGTCGATCAGATTGACGCGCGCGCCGCCGGTTTCGAAATTGACGATCGACGCGTCGAGCGAATGCCCGAGCTGCCTCTCCTGGGGATCGAAATCGCATACCAGCGTGCCGCGTTCGTGACTGCCGCGACTGCGGATGGCGCCCGCCTGCTCCAGCAGGTGCTCAGCCAGCGAGGTTTTACCGGCGCCCGCCTGCCCGACCAGGGCAATGTTGCGGATATCCGCGGTGGAGTAAGCCATCGTTGCCATCCTCCCGAGAGTCGTTTTTCCGCACGGTTCGAGGATACTCCCGGCAAACGCACCGGGCGGATAGCGGATAGTGACTAGGCGGACGCGCGTGGCGATTGAGCCGGATCGGGCGTGCGCTTACCCTATCGCCACCCCGCCTTCAGCAGCATCCGATAATGACAACAGCCAAGCGCGCCCTGATCGTGGATGACTCGAGGTCAGCCCGCGTCATTCTCTGCCGGATGCTGGAAGCCTACGACCTCAAGGTCGACGCCGCCGAATCGGCGGAACAGGCCCTGGAATATCTGCGCCAGAACCGTCCGGACGTGGTCTTCATGGATCACCTCATGCCGGGAATGGACGGCTTCCAGGCGATCCAGGCGATCAAGAGCAACCCGGACACGGCGACCATTCCGGTCATGATGTACACCTCGCAGGAAGGCGAGCTGTACGTCAGTCAGGCGCGGGCACTTGGTGCGGTGGGCGTACTGCCCAAGACCGTGAAGCCCGGCGACGTGTCGCGCGTGCTGTATCAGCTGCACCTGCTGCCCGAGCGACGCGACGGCCGCTCCCCGCTGTTCGATCCGGACGAGACGCCGACGGCACTGCCGGAGCGCACGGAACGCACCCCTGCAGCTCTGCGCACCGGCGCGCATCGCGTGGAACACGCAGCACCAACGCAGGTGGGCGAGGTCGAAGTGGCGGTTCGCAATGCCATTGCACCCGCGATGCGTGAGTACAACGCAGAGCTGCGTCGCTATATCGCCGCGAGCATGGAAGTGCTGACGCGCAAGATAGCTGCAGAAAAACCCGCCGCCGAGGCGCTCCAGCACCCGGTGGAGCCGATCGTCGCGCCGCCGGCGCCGTCCTCGACCCGCTGGCCACTGCTCCTCGCGGTGGCCACCATCGCATTGATTCCCACGCTCGTGCTCGCCGTTCTGCATCAGCGGACGGTGGAATCGACCCGCTCCCTGATGCAGTCGAACGCACATCTCGCCTCGGTCGTGGAAGAACAGCAGGCGCAACTGGCAGCGCTGCAGCAGGCGGCCAAGGCGGCAGCGGCGATCCCCATTGCCACGACAACGGCCCTAAGCACGAACCACCTTGAACCCGTTCCCTATGGCGAGACGCCGCTCGCGGGCAAGCGACTGGACCGGCTGCGCGAAATGATCGAGTCGCTGCGCACCGGCGGCTTCAAAGGACGCGTGCGCGCATCGACGTACACCGGCGAGTTCTGCCTGATCGGCAATGGCATCGAGGGTTATTCGATCGCCGCCGACGATCTGCCCGTGAAACGTTGTGATCTGATCGGCAACCCGTTCGACGACAGCCTCACCGCGGCCCAGCGCCAGTCGCTGAGCTTCGCGAATCTGGCAACCAGCGTCCCGCAACAGACCGGCAATGCCTTATCGGTGGAAGTAGCGAATGGCGGGCGCTCTGTGGCAGTGCCGTACCCTGAAGGCGAAGCGCTGACCCGGGCCACCGCCGGCGAGTGGAACCGCATTGCTGCGCAGAACAATCGCGTCGAGTTCGTGCTGGAGTTGGAGTAGTGCCGGGATTCAGGCGTGACGGCGCGGGACGTGGGTCGCACAATGCCCGCCGCATCCTCTTATCCGCCGCCTGATCCCACTCTGCAATGACGTTCCTGCTTTACGGCGCCAATGGCTATACCGGCGAACTGATCGCACGCGAAGCCGTGCGACGCGGGATGAAGCCCGTGCTGGCGGGCCGATCGAAGGAGAAGATCGGCAAGCTGGCCGCCGAACTTGGCTGCCCCAGCGCCGTCTTCGATCTGGACGATCACACCTCGCTGGTGTCCGCACTCGCCGATGTCGCGGCCGTGCTCCACTGCGCGGGGCCCTTCTCCGCGACGGCCCGTTCGATGATGCAGGCCTGCCTCGCCACGCATGTCCACTACTTCGACATTACGGGCGAGATCCCCGTGTTCGAACTCGCCCACGGCGTGCATGACAAAGCCGTGCGATCCGGCATCGCGCTGGTTCCGGGCGTGGGATTCGATGTCGTGCCGACGGACTGCCTCGCGATCAAGCTGAAAGAAGCGCTGCCGGATGCGACGCACCTGGCGCTCGGCTTCGACAGTCGATCGGGTCTCAGCAAAGGCACGGCCAAGACATCGCTCGAAGCCAGCACCGAAGGCTCCAGGATCCGCCGCAACGGCCAGCTCGTCAGCGTGCCACTCGGCTCGCAGCAGCGACGCATCGACTTCGGCAATGGCGAACGGCTGGCCGTGGGAATTCCGTGGGGCGATGTCAGTACCGCGTACTACAGCACCCGCATTCCCAATATCGAAGTCTTCACCGCGACCACGCCGCAGGGCCTCGCCAGGATGCGCCGGGCCAATATGCTGCGAGCGGTGCTGCGTACGCGACTCGTGCAGGGCATCGCCAGGTTCGGCATCGATCGCCAGCTGCAACCACCGACCGAAGCGCAACGCAGCAGCAATCCCAGCTTCGTCTGGGGCGAGGCGCGCAATGCTGCGCAGAAGACCGTGACCGCACGCCTGGTGACTGCGAACGGCTACGCACTGACTATTGCCTCTTCACTGGCTATCATCGGCCGCGCGCTGGTCTCCACGCCTCCGCCAGGCTTTGCCACACCGGGCATGCTGCTCGGCGCCGATTTCGTCAGCACGCTACCCGGATCCTCGCCCATTCGTCTCGACGCATGACCGACAGTCTCACCGCCTCGCTCAACAGCTCACCATCGTCCGACCCAGCCAGTTTCAATCCGCCGGCCTGGCTCGCGAACCCGCACCTGCAATCGATCCTGCCGAGCCTCCGGATACGGCGGCCTCTGGTCATGCGGCGCGCCCGCCAGCTGCTGGCCTGTTCACAGGAACAGATCGTCGATTGCGGCGACGGTGTACGACTGCTGGGTCACTACTCCAGCCAGGTGAGCGCCGGACGCGAGCCGGGGCGGGATCTGGCCATCCTGCTGCATGGCTGGGAAGGCAATGCCGACTCGATGTATGTGCTGTCGCTCGGCAGTCATCTGTTTGCGCGCGGCTGTGATGTGTTCCGGCTGAACTTCCGCGATCACGGGCCGACGCATCACCTGAACAAGGAGATCTTTCATTCCTGCCGCCTCGATGAAGTGGTCGGCGCCGTGCGTGCGATTCAACAACAGCACATCGGCCAGCGCCTGACCCTCGCGGGCTTTTCACTCGGTGGCAACTTCGCGTTGCGAATTGCAGCTCGTGCGCCCGCCGCGGCGATTCAGCTGGAGCGTGCGATCGGCGTGTGTCCGGTGCTGCGCCCGCACAGCACGATGGATATTTTCGAGAGCGCTCCGTTCATCTACCAGCAGTACTTCGTCAACAAGTGGAAAAGCTCGCTGCGTATCAAGCAGTCGCTGTTCCCCGATCTCTACGATTTCGGTCCGATTTTCACCCAGCGCAGCATCCGCACCATGACCGAGGTGATGGTCGAGCGTTACAGCGAATTCGCCAGCCTCGACGCCTACCTCAACGGTTATTCGATCGTCGATCACGTCCTGGCCCCGCTGGAAATCCCCAGCCATATCCTGTTCGCACTCGACGATCCCATCATTCCTGCCGCCGATCTGAAGCTCCTCGACCGCAATCCGCAGTTGCACGTCAACGCCATCCCACGCGGCGGTCACTGCGGATTCATGGATCGATTCAGTGGCGAGAGCTGGGCCGATCGCCAGATCGCCTCGCTGATGGGGCTGGGCTGAAGATCGGATTTCACACGGAGTTCACGGAGTACACGGAGGTAAGACGACGAGATGCCTTGCGAAGAGAAAGCAGATCCACTGTTTTTTCCCGCTCCGTGATCTCCGTGTGAGATCCGGCGTTTAAACGCGGGCCTGAAGACTTCGGAACTCACGCAGCATCTCCCGCACCAGCATCGTTTGCACGAGCCGCGCACCGCGCTTGCCCAGCGCGAGCGCCTGACTACGTGAACTCACTTCGTAGATGGCCCAGCGCCAGGGGCCACGCCACAGGCGGGATGCGTTGTCCGTCAGCAACTGGTGGTCACAGAACAGATAGTCCGGGGCCAGCGCTTCGCACTTGAGTGCGGAAACCGTCGAGTAATCGGGCAGCACCCAGCCGACGCGATACGGCGAGACCTGCCGCAGGTGATGCACGGCCGCAAGATCAGCGGAAATGAGCACGCATTGACGCGCAATCGGCTTGAGCACTTCACATACACGGCGGGCCACGAGTTCATGGCCGAAGGCGCGCAGACTGGCGCGCTTGAGCTGTACGAAAGCAGTCGCGGCGGGATGCGACTCGAGTACGTTGACGGCCTGCGCGAGTGTCGGAATGCCGATATCGGTGAACCGCTTGTTGAAGCGGCGGTCCTCGTTTACCGCGACCACTGCCAGCTCCTGCGATGACATTTCCAGCGCGTGCAATTCGAGCCCCGCGGTGCGCGCCAGCGTCGAATCGTGCAGCAGCATCGGCTGACGATCGGCGGACAGCTGCACATCGAAGGCGATATGGCGCACGCCGAGTTCCAGCGCCGAACGTAATGCCGGCAAGGTGTTCTCGGGGTACTCCGCCGCATTGCCACGATGGGCAATCAGGTCGGGAAGTTGTTGTTGGATAGCGGCCGACATCCCTGCAACGACAGCAGTTGAATCGGCTGCATCTTAGACTTTTCGGGACCCTTGACTCATACGTATGCGTTCACCGACAGACGACGGCGCGAGGCGGCTCTGGTATGTCAGCTTTCCGGATCGGCAAGAACGCATCTATGAATATAAACAGCCTCCGTCTGACGCATCGCCCGGCAGTCTGCGTGCTTGCTGTGCTTTTTGCAGGTCTGCTGCAAGCCTGCGGCAGCGGCTCATCGGACTCGCCACCGCCAGCACCAGCGACCGATACGACAGCGCCGACGATACCGACGATGTTGACCGCAACCGTCGCCGGCAGTACGCGGATCGACCTGAGCTGGACAGCCGCCACGGATTCGGGCGGCTCGGGACTGTCGGGCTACCGCATCTATCGCGATGGCGTGACGACGGCGATTGCCACGGTGACTGCGCCAGGCACTACGTATGCCGATACCACGCTCTCGGCCAGCACGCAGTACAGCTACGTCGTGCGCGCATTCGATGGCGCCGGCAATGAATCCGGCGCATCGACCGCCGCGAGCGCGACTACGCAGGCACCCTCCGCGCCTGGCACGGCGGGGCTCGATTCACGACCCGCGAACAGCACCTGTGTGGCCTGGGAAAAGCCTGCGAACGGTTCGATCCAGGTGCAGCCCTTCACGAGCCTCTCGTTCGATGCATCGGTTGCGTTGCTGCAGGCGCCGAACGACAACGGCAACTGGTACGTCGTGGAGCAGGGCGGCACGATCAAGCGCTTCAGCGGCACGAATCCCGCCAGCGCCAGCACCTACGGGACCGTGACGGTGACGTCCGGCGGCGAGATGGGACTACTGGGCATGGCCTTCCATCCCGACTTTCCCACCGACAGCCGCGTATTCCTCTCCTACACCATTCGCGTCAGCAACCGACTCGAGTCGCGAATCTCGTCGTTCGCCAACAGCAGCACGACTGCGCTGGGCGGCACCGAAACCATCCTGCTGCGCGTGACCCAGCCCGAAGACAACCACAATGGCGGTGACATTCATTTCGGGCCGGACGGGTTCCTGTACATCGGCTTCGGCGACGGTGGCGGCGCTGGCGACAATCACGGCAGCACGGGCAACGGTCAACGGCTCACGACACTGCTCGGCAAGATGCTGCGCATCGACGTGAACTCCGCAACGCCGTACGGCATCCCCGCCGGGAATCCGTTTGCCTCTCAGGCACTTTGTCCGGCGGATGGTCGCAGCAGCGGCGAATGTCCCGAGATCTATGCCTGGGGACTGCGCAATCCGTGGCGCTGGAGCTTCGATCGCGCCACGGGCGAGCTGTGGGTCGGCGATGTCGGCCAGGGCCAGTGGGAAGAAGTGAACAGGATTTCCCGCGCCGGCAATTATGGCTGGCGCTGCCGCGAAGGCGCACACGGCTACGACCCTGACACCCCGGGCTGCAGCACCGCAGCGTTGATCGATCCGGAAACGGAATACGACCATTCGCTCGGCACAGCGATCACCGGCGGCTATGTGTATCGCGGCACGCAGTCGACGCCGCTCAAAGGCCGGTACCTCTTCGGCGACTCCGGCACCGGCCGTATCTGGGCCTGGCTGCCGGAAAACGCGACCGCCCAAGCGCCTCGCCAGCCAACGCAATTGGCGGACACGACTCTCAGCATCGTCTCCTTCGGCGAAGGCAACGATGGCGAGATGTATGTAGTGAACTACAACTCGCTCCACCGGCTCGTCTTTCAAGCGCCGACAGGCGGCGGCACCGTACCTGCTTCGCTCAGCGCCACAGGGTGCGTGACTCCAGCCGATCCGAAGCAACCGGCTTCGGGCCTCATTCCCTATGCCATCAACGCGCCGTTCTGGTCCGATGGCGCCGCCAAGGATCGCTGGATCGGCCTGCCGGATGGCCAGAACATCACCGTGCAGGCCAGCGGCGACTGGGATTTTCCCAACGGCACCGTGTTGATGAAGAACTTCACGCTCGCTTCCCGACTGATCGAAACACGCCTGTTCATGCGCCATCCCGACGGCTCATGGGGCGGTTACACGTATGCCTGGAACGATGCGCAGACGGACGCGACCCTGGTGCAGGGCGGCTCGGTGCGCGCGATGAACGGCCAGCAATGGATTTATCCGAGCGAAGGCCAGTGCGTGCAATGCCATACGAACGCAGCAGGCGGTTCGCTCGGACTGGAAACCGCACAGCTCAATCGCGACCTGCTCTATCCGCAAACGGGACGTACAGCGAATGAACTGTTCACACTGAATCACATCCAGACGCTGACACCGGCCATTCCTGATCCAGCCGCGCAACCGAAGATGCCCGATCCGTCGGACACATCGGCATCGCTGAATGATCGTGCCCGCGCCTACCTGCACACCAACTGCGCCCAGTGCCATCGCACCGGCGGCCCGACGCCGAGCACGCTGGATCTGCGCTACACGACGCCTCTGAATCAAACGAATGCGTGCGAAGCAGCGCCGCAGGCAGGAGATCTGGGTATTGGTACCAACGCGCGCCTGATCGATCCCGGCAGCGCCACGAATTCCATCGTCGTGAATCGCACCAACCGTCGCGACGCCAATGCGATGCCACCCGTCGGCTCAAACCAGATCGACACCGCCGGGGTGGCACTGCTGACTCAGTGGATCAATGGGTTGACGGGCTGCTGAGATCAAAGGAATCCGGAGTAACCGCAAAGAACGCATAGACGACAGAAGGCCGGGGAAAATAGCCGCAAGAAAGCGCAAAGCACGCAAAGTCAGATTTGATGAGCCTGATTTGCGTCTTTTGCGCTTTTTTGCGGCCAGTTCATCTTCCTGTCCTTCTTTTGCCTTCTATGCGCTCTTTGCGGTTACTCCTCCTTCCTCTTCTCTTCGTAGTGAACGACCGGCTGGCCGCTGGTCACGGACATTTCGCCTTCGACCACCGCGCCTTGCGCAATGGCGATGCTGCGAGCGCTGACGGCGCCGCGGATGCGGGCGCTTTTGCGGATCTCGAGTTTCTCGCTGGCGGTGATCTCGCCATGCCATTCGCCGGCGATCACTGCGCTTTTCACGGTGAGCCGGCCTTCCCAGCGACCGCCTTCGGACAACGTCATGCTGCCGCGGACGCTGCTGTCTCCCAGCACGGTGCCGCCGACGATCAGATCGCCCTCGCAGTTCAGGTTGCCGGTGACCGTCGTACCCACACCGATGAACGTGGGGCTACTCATGGCACGGTCGCTGGACCGGCGGCGTGGGGTATCGGTCATCGAAGTCTCCTCGCGCTGTGACGAAGGCAATTATTCACTCTGCGGCGCGTTCCCTGTGTACTGGAAACGTCGCCAAGCGGCGTCAATGTCTGACGAGGGATTCGCGCCGCGTCCGAACCTGACAATCCCGGTCACCCGTTCACAGACCGTCCGTTGCCTAACCCGCTGATTGGCTTGAGCCTCGAGCACTGGCATATGCCTTGCAACGATCCCCTCGTGCGCAGAACCTCGAGCCATCTCCTTGAGGGCAAGCAGGTTCGCATTCCACGCCGCCACGCGTCTTCCCCGCGGGCGGCGTTTTTTTTCTCCCGCGTTTATCCGCCGCTATGATGGACGCCCTCCCCGATCGAGGCCGGTCCATGATGCGTGCGTCGTTGCTTCTGCTGTTGCTGTTCGTTTCGGCTGCGCATGCGCAGGTCGCCGGCACGGACAAGATCCAATCGGTCACGCTGGCGAATGGCATGACCATCATCGTCTGGCCCGATCCCGACATCCCCAACGTGGCGCTGTACAACTGGGTGCGTGTCGGCAGTCGCAACGAAGTGCCTGGGATCACGGGGCTCGCGCATTTCTTCGAGCACATGATGTTCAATGGCACCAGCACGCGAGCGCCCGGCGAGTTCGACCGGCAACTGGAAGCCGCCGGCGCCAACAACAATGCGTCGACGTCGAATGACGTGACCATCTACAAGGACTGGTTTCCGCGCAGCGCGCTGGAACTGGTCTTCGACCTCGAAGCCGATCGGCTGCGCAATCTCGCCTTCGATCCCAAGGTCATCGAAAGCGAACGCGGCGTGGTGTACTCGGAGCGGCGACTGAGCGTCGATGACAGCAGCTTCGGACGTCTGATGGAGCAGGTGCAGGCCGCCGCGTTCGTCGCTCACCCCTACACGAACCCGACCATCGGCTGGCCGTCCGACATCGAAGGCTGGACGATCGACGATCTGAAAACGTTCTTCGCCAGCCATTACGCGCCGAACAATTGCACGATGATCCTGGTGGGCGATGTCGACCCGAAGCAGGTCTTTACGCTGGCACGCAAATACTTCGAGCCGCTACCACGCCAGGAACCACCCGAGCCGATCCGCACCAGGGAGCCGGAGCAATCCGGCGAACGCCGGGTGACGGTCGAGGCCGAAGCACAGACGCCGCTGCTGCAGTTCGCGTATCACGGCGTCGCCGGCAATGACGCCCGCGTACCCGCGCTGGAACTGTTGCTGCGTATCCTTACGGACGGCGACGCGTCGCGGCTGCGGCGATCTCTCGTCGAAGAACAGAAGGTGGCAATCTCGGCCGACAGCTACCTCGACGCCGGTTTCGATCCGGGACTCGTGTGGCTCTTCCTGTCGCTGCCGTCCGGGGGCGATCTGCAGCAGGCGGAGAAGGCCTTCGATCAGCAGATCGATCGCATCGCACGCGAAGGCGTCACCGTCGCCGAGCTCAATCGCGCGCGCAATCAGGCCATCGCAGACTTCTGGCGTGAGCTCGCCACCATCGATGGCAAGGCCGACCTGCTGGGCTCGTATGCCGTGCTCAAAGGCGGCCATCAGAAGCTGGCGGATGCGCCTGCCGCCTACGAACGAGTCACTGTCGATGAAATAAAGAAAGCTGCCGCTGAGTTGCTTCGACCGACGAATCGAACGGTCGGGGTGCTCCGCGCCGCAGCGACCGCGGAGCAGACGCCATGAGCGCCATCCAGAAAATTTTCCATCGAACATTCGCGTTGATCGGCGTGCTCGTCCTGTGCGTCTCTGCGCAAGCTGCCGAGAGCGGTGTGAAGGTACCGCCCTTCGAACGCGTACAGCTTGGCAACGGTACGGTGCTGCTGCTCATGGAACGACACGATGTGCCGCTGATCGCATTCCAGGCCGTCGTCCGCGGTGGCGCGTCGATCGACCCCGCAACACAGTCGGGGTTGTCGAACGTGCTGGCCAGCCTGCTGGAAAAAGGCGCTGGCAAACGCGACGCGACAGAGTTCGCCAGCACACTCGCTTCCGTCGGCGGCCTCATGTCCGCCAGCGCGCAGGCGGAAAGCATCGTGGTCAGCGGCTCCTTCCTGTCGCGCGATCAGGCGCTGATGACCGAACTGCTGGCGGACGTGCTGCAGCGTCCGCAGCTCACGCAGGCCCAGTTCGATGCGGTCCGCGCGCGGCAGATCGAATTCATCCGCGCCGCCAAGGATTCCGAACTGGGGTCACTCACCTCCGCTTACGGCAAGGGCGCGCTATTTGGAGGTCATCCGTACGGCAAGCCGGCGATGGGCAGCGAAGGCGGGCTGGCCGCAGTGACGCATGCGGCGCTCGTGCAGCACTACCGGCAGCAGTTCGGCGCCGATCGTCTGATCATTGCCGTCGCCGGCGACTTCAAGACTGCCGCGATGAAGCAGTCGTTGAGCCGGGCATTCGGCAGCTGGCACAAGGCCGAAGGAACGCTGCCTGCGATTCCGGCTGCCACCGCTGCAACGGGTCGCCGCGTATTGCTGATCGATGCGCCGGACTCGGTGCAGTCCTATTTCTGGGCCGGCAACGTCGGCGTCGCGCGCTCGTTCGCGGAGCGCGCACCGCTCGACGTGGTGAACACACTATTCGGCGGTCGCTTCACATCCATGCTCAACAGCGAGCTGCGCATCCGCACGGGCCTGTCGTACGGCGCCAATTCGCGGTTCGAGCGCCTGTCGCAGCCCGGCACATGGGCGCTCAGTTCGTTCACCAAGACGGCGTCCACGATCGATGCCATCGATCTGGCGCTCACCGTGCTGGACAGACTGCACGCCGAACCGCTCGATACCGCGCTGCTCGCCTCGGGCAAAGCCTATGTGCAGGGTCAGTTTCCGCTGGCGCTGGAGACGGCCGATCAATGGGCCGGCACGCTGGCGGATCTGGAGTTCTACGGGCTGGATCGCCGTTACATCGAGGGCTATGCGCCCGCACTCGCGGCCGTCAGCGATGGCGACGTACAGAAGGTGATTCGCGAACGCTTTCCCACCAGCAACGACCTGACACTGGTCGTCATCGGTCAGGCCAGCGCGATCCGCGAGGGCTTGCGCAAGTACGGGCCGGTGACCGAGATGAAGTTGTCCGATCCGGAGTTCGCATCGGGAAAGTAAATGACCATGCGTAGCGTGTGACGTGCAGAGGTCCGACCCTCTACACTGCACACGTTACTCATTGCTGAAATTTCCCCGATGCTAATTGCCACCTGGAACGTCAATTCGCTGCGCGCCCGTCTGCAGCATCTCACCGACTGGCTGGCCAAAAACCCGGTCGATGTGATTGCACTGCAGGAAACCAAAGTCCCCGACGAAGGTTTTCCATTCGAGGAAATTGCCGCACTCGGCTACCACGTCATCGCGAACGGACAGAAGAGTTACAACGGCGTCGCGATCCTGTCGAAGTTCCCGCTCGAAGATGTCGTGCGCGACATGCCGGGCTACACCGACGAACAGCGCCGCGTGCTGAGCGCAACGACCGGCGGCGTGCGCATCGTCAATGTGTACGTACCCAACGGCCAGGCCGTCGGCTCGCCGAAGTACGAGTACAAGCTCGTCTGGCTGGACGCGCTGAAGGCGTTCCTGCAGGAACAGCTGGGCTCGCACCCCCGGCTGGTCGTGCTCGGCGATTACAACATCGCGCCCGAAGATCGCGATGTGCACGATCCCGTCGCCTGGCAGGGTCAGGTGCTCTGCAGCGAACCGGAACGGGAACACCTGCGCGGCCTGCTGGGACTCGGCTTGACCGATGTCTTTCGCCGTTTCGAACAGCCGGAACGGATGTTCAGCTGGTGGGACTACCGCATGCTGGGATTCCGTCGCAATCATGGCTTGCGGATCGACCTGCTGCTGACCAGTTCCGCCCTCACTGAATTGTGTGACGCGTGTCACATTGATAAAGAGCCGCGACGACTGGAGAAGCCCTCGGATCATGCGCCGGTCGTCGGCAGCTTCAATATTTCCGCATAAATACAGGCTTTTTCGTTGTTTTTGCCGGCGTCGCTGCCAACTATTCCGACATGGACAAACCGCAACCAGTGGCTAGACTGCTGCGAATCCGCCCCGTGCACCGACATTCTTCAGGCACGGGCGGCACACATCCATGCAATACCGCCGCAGCGATTTCGATGTCACCAACACCGTACAGGTGAGCTCGGCAGATGCCGTGCGCCGTGCGGTCAGTGACCTTTATCGCCAGCAGTGGCCGCACTACCCGTTCGACCGCATCGATAGCGCCTTCCGCGATTTCGAGCGGCTCTTCAACGGTCAGTTTCCCGGGTACTACGGTTGCGACACCGTCTACCACGATCTGCAACATTCGCTCGACGGCACACTGGCGACCGCGCGCCTGATCGCCGGATACGATCGCGCACACATCGCCGACGAACGCCTGGGACCCGAACGCGCCATCCTCGCGGTGGTGATCGCGCTGTTCCATGACGCCGGCTATATCCGCCAGACCGACGACCAGACGCATCGCAACGGTGCCGAGTTCACGCTGACCCATGTCGGTCGCAGCGCGCAATTCATCGGCCGTTACCTGCCCACCATCGGCATGGCGCAATGGGTGCCGGTCGCGACCAAGGTCGTGCACTTCACCGGTTACGAAGTCCAGTTCGACCAGATCCGGCTCGACGATCTGCGCGATCGCATCGTCGGTCACATCGTCGGCACCGGCGATCTCATCGCACAGATGTCAGATCGCTGCTACCTCGAGAAATGCCGCGATCGTCTCTACCCCGAATTCGTCCTCGGCGGAATCGCGATGCCCAGCGATCAGCAAGGCAACATGGCGGTCAAATACCGCTCGGGCCTGGACGTCCTGCGACAGACGCCGGAGTTCGTCGAGGAAGTCCGGCGCACGCGCCTGGACGGCGAGTTCGCCGGGCTCTACAGGCACCTGAGCGTGCTGTTCAATGGCCGCAATCCGTACATGGAAGCGATCCAGGCCAATCTCGACTATCTGAGCGAGGTCCTGCGCACGGGCAGCTGGCCGATGCTGCGACGTGACCCGCCATGCTTCACCTGGGAAAAGAACCCGGTCCAGAACATCCGCTCGCTGGTGCTGGGACACATCAAGCAGGCCTGGAAGGGCTGACGCGGGTCGGCCAACTGGCAAACTGGTCTGCTGGCCGACTGGCCCGATCATAGAGAATCAAAGCGCGGGCTTCTTGCTTGTCTGGCCAGCTAGCCAGTTAGCCAGCTAGCCAGTTAGCCTCCTACGCATGCCTCTCGAACACCCTCTCATCCGCCTGGCCGTTGCGCTCGGTGTTGGCCTGCTCATCGGCATCGAACGCGAGCGCAGTCACGCCGATAAACCCGAACAGAGTTCCGCGGGCGTACGCACCTTCACGCTGACGTCATTGACGGGTGCAATCAGCCTGCTGGTGGGCGACGAGATCACCTTCATCGCGTTCGGCCTTGCCGTCGCCGCGCTCATCACGATCAGTTACCGGCGCACGCACGATCAGAGTCCCGGCATGACGACCGAGATCGCGCAGCTCGGCACATTCGTACTCGGCGGCCTCTCGATGCGCGAACCGCAACTCGCCGCCGCGCTGGCTGTCGTCATCGTGATAGTGCTGGCGGCACGCACGAAGCTGCATCACTGGGTGCACGAAAAGCTCACGGATGCCGAGATTCGCGATGGCCTGCTGCTGGCGGCGGCGGCATTGATCATCCTGCCCCTGACGCCACAGGAAGCCGTCGACCCCTGGGGAGTCGTCAAGCCACGCCAGCTGTGGGCACTGGCCGTCACGATCATGGCGATCAATGGCCTCGGCTACATCGCGCTGCGGACGCTGGGCCCCCGCGTCGGCCTGATGATTGCCGGCTTCTTTTCGGGATTCGTCTCCAGCACGGCAACCACCGCAACGATGGCGGCGCGCGCCAAGGAACACCCGGAACTGCGACGTGGTGCGGTGGCGGGCGCGACGATCTCATCCGTGGCATCGATCCTGCAGATCGCCATCCTCATCGGCCTCGTCAGTCGCCCCTTGCTGCTGAGGATGGCGCTGCCCCTCTTCGCCGCAGGCTGTGTCGTCGCGGTATATGCCGCGCTGTTCGCCATTCGCAGCGAGCGCGACAGCGGCGAACGTAAAAGCCCCGCGGGTCGTCCCTTCAATCCAAAAACCGTGCTGATTTTCGTGTTGGTGATCGGCTGCGCACTCATCGTCTCCGCCTTGCTGACGCAATGGCTCGGCGACAGCGGCTTGCTGCTGGCCAGCGCCATCAGCGGATTGGCTGATGCGCATGCGTCTGCGGTCTCGGCTGCCTCGCTCGCGGCGAATGACAGCGTCGCGCTCGAACTGGCGGCATTCGCCGTCCTCATCGGCTTTTCGGTGAACACGATCAGCAAATGCGCCGTCGCCTTTTCGGTCGGCGATCGCATGTTCGGTTTCGAATTCGCTCCCGGCATCGTGCTCAGCGCTGCCGCCGCCTGGATGACGCTGTTCGCGCAGCGACTGCTGCAATGACGCTGGTCGATCCGCATTGCAGCGGCTACCCTTGCGCCGCCCGCCACCACGCCGATCGATCAGGTATCCCATGTCCCTGCAATTTCCGCGACTCGCGGCGCGATTTCCGCGCAAGCGCGCTTTCATTACCGGCGCCGGCAGTGGATTGGGACTGGCGCTGACGCACGCTCTGGCGCGGGATGGCTGGTCGCTCGGCCTGTTCGATCACAATCTCTCGCGACTGACGGCGATCGAAGGCGAGCTGTCGGCAGCGGGTGTCGCGGTGCTCGCGTACCCGGGCGACGTCACTCATTCCAATGAACTCACGGTTGCGGTGAACACATTCGCCACCAGCAACAACGGCCTCGACATCATGGTCAACAACGCCGGTGTCGCCTGTGCCGGCAATCTCATGGATACATCGCTCGACGACTGGCAGTGGATCGTCGACATCAATCTCATGGGTGTCGTGCATGGCAGCCGGGCAGCGATCCCGCATCTGCAACGCAACGGCTCAGGCCTGCTGATCAACGTTGCCAGTGCAGCGGCCTTTGCCTCCGCACCCGGCATGGTGGCGTACAACGCCACCAAAGCCGCCGTGCTGTCGATCAGCGAAACCCTGTGCACCGAACTGCGCGACGCCGGCACGCAGGTGTCGGTGGTCATGCCGACCTTTTTCCGCAGCGGCCTGCTGGAATCGTTCCGCGGCAGCGACGAGCACCGCGCGGGCGCCGCGCGGGCGATGGACAACTCGACCTATGCCGTGGACCAGGTCGCCCGCGATGTGCTGGTGCAGGCTGGCGCGGGGCGGACCCACATCGTCCTGCCCGGTTCGGCGCGCTGGTTGTGGCGCCTCAAACGCTGGATGCCCGGAGTGTTCCTGAAAAGCGTCGTGGCGATGCGCGAGAAGATGCGGGCGGGCCGTTGACCGCTCCTGAGGCGGAGAATCCTCAGACCAGCCGGCCCCAGCCATCGATCGTCAGCATGAAACGTGTATAGATTTCCGGCAGTCGCGCCAGGACATGCGGCTTGCCGGCGATGGCGCTCGCCTCGATGGCCTGGCGCAGCATCGACAGACTGAGGGATTCGAGAGCTGGCACCGACACGGGGGCATAGCTCAGGTGCCAGGGCTCGGGACTCACCGCACCGCGATCCACGCGATACGGTCTGAAGAAACCGAACCGGTTCATGTTGTCGTCCAGCCACCGGCTCAACCTGGCAAAAATACCGTCCGCGCCGTACTCGGATGGCACGAGCTGGACTGAATAACCTTCGGGAACCGCGCCCGCATCGATCACATCCATATCGCTGCCCCAGTGATGGCGACTGCCACCCGGGATGGCTGACCAGCACAGGATTGCATCCACTGCCTCGTTGTCGCCCAGGCTTGCCCGTTCAATGGGCTGGCTGTTGCGGTCGTAGAGCTGACGCTCTCCTGACCATTTGCTGTTCCAGATCTGCAGCTGCGTGTCGAAGTCGCGAAAGCTCGAACGCACAGCCAGATCGATACCGTCGTCGGCCGCGGCATCTCGCATCGCGAGGAAGGAGGCCGCTGCCTCGTAGTGAACTACGCATCGGGGATGCAGCAGTTCGACGACGTGGCTACGCGCCCGACCAGTCAGCTCGAGCTCATTCATTCGTGTTCAAACCTTCGACACTTTCAGTAACGACAACGCGAGTATGTCAAAAAACCCGACAACCGCGCGCGTGTTCGGTTTTTTCAACATCAGATTCAGCGCACGCAGTGGCATGCACACTGAGAAACCCCGCTATGATGACGCCGGATTGTGCGGCGATCAGCGTAGCTTGGTGAGCGGCGGATTGTGACTAAAGACCCATGCGCGAAACTACCGGTTTCGGGGTCAAATACGAATTCAGGTCGGTCGCACGGTCACCAATACTCATGACCGTCGATGCAGGCGGCCTCGACGCGCACGAGTACGAACGGCGCTGGAGCAGGGTTTGAGAACGCACGGCCTCAGGGTCAGATTACTCGGCATCGCGATCGCAGCAGGACTGTGCATTACAGCCGTCTTGTTGTCGCTCGAGTATTTCGAGTACCGGCGATCCGTCACTGCCAGCGGAGTCAATGGCGAACTGTCGCTGCTTGCCGCCGAGTCGACGCGACTCGACCATGAAGGTCGCTCGCTCATCACGGTACGCACTCCCGAACTCGAAGCCGCCCTGCTCACCGGCAATCGAGGGCAAGCGGAAAGCCTCGGCCGCGCCATTCTCGCTTCACCCATCGTCACGTCCGTATCCATCAACGATACCAACGACAAGGCGCTGTTCGTCGGTCGGAAGAGCGAGCCCTGGGTAGGCGCACTCGGCGTCGAGGAGCGGCGCCTCATCGAAGAACGCGTCGGCGCTGCTGGCGCCGTCCGGATCGAAGTCGGCCGCCCCGGGCTGCTCGACTCCGCCCGCGGCCTGCGCCAGCAACTCGAAAGCGTCGAACAGCGCGACTTCAGGAACTGGATGTGGATCATCGGCGCGGCGGGAGTCCTCATCACCGCGGTCATGACGCTCGTCGCCTGGCTGCTCGCACGACGACTCGAACGCCCCATCGTCGAACTGATCCGCTCTGCCGAACGCATCGGCGAAGGCGACTACACGCGCCCTCATGCCATCAGCAGCAACAACGAGATGGCGGATCTCGAAATGGCGCTCGACCGCATGCGCCAGAACCTGCGCCAGACCACGATCACCAAGGACTATCTCAACACCGTCCTCAACAGCATGAACGATGCGGTGCTGGTGACCTCTCCTGCGGGTGTCGTGACTCGCGCGAATGACGCCGCGGTACGGTTGTTCGGTTATCGCGAAGAAGAAGTCGTCGGCAAGCAGTTCATCACCCTGATTGCCGACAACGAACGCGAGAACTTCTCGCTGGAAGCATCGGCGGTCGAAACGCGCGAGACAGTCATTGCGACAGCCAGCGGCCAGACGATTCCTGTATCGCTCTCGGGCGCGCCCATCGCCGCGGACGATCCGCAGTTTGCCGGCACCATCTTCGTCGTCCGCAATATCACTGAACGCAAGCGCGCCGAACGCCGTATCCGCTACCTGGCACGTTACGACGCGCTGACCAAGGTGCCGAACCGCATGCAGTTCCAGCACATGCTGCAGCAGGCCATTGCGCGGGCGCGCAAGGCCGACCGCGGCATCGTGCTGCTGTACCTCGACATGGACCGGTTCAAGGAAATCAACGATACGTTCGGCCATGCCGCGGGCGATCGCACGCTGGAAGTGCTGACCGAACGCCTGACGCGCATCCTGCCCCGCGAGGCCGTCGTCGGACGCCTGGCCGGCGATGAATTCGGCCTGTTCATCGAGGGCTTCAGCGAAGCCGAGCACGAGCGCGCCCAGGCGGCCAACCTTGCCCGCATGGTGCTCGCGGAAGTCGGCAAGGCTTACTACGTCGACGAACAGGAAGTCTTCCTGACTGCAAGCGTCGGCATCGCGCTGTGCCCGAAGGACGCAGAGAACGTCATCGATTTGATCCGCAACGCCGACGCGGCGATGTATCACTCGAAACAGAACGGCGGCAACAGCTTCGCGTTCTACTCACCCGAGATGAATGCAGCGGCCGTCGAACGCCTGATGCTGCGAAGCAAACTGCGGCGCGCGCTCGAACGCGATGAACTCGTGATGTTTTACCAGCCGAAGGTCGACCTGCAGGACGGCCGCATCATCGGGGCGGAAGCGCTGCTGCGCTGGCGGCTGCCGGGTCATGGCGACATTCCGCCATCGCAGTTCATTCCGCTCGCCGAAGAAACCAACCTGATCCTCGGCATCGGCGACTGGGTGCTGAACCGCGTGTGCTCCGACTTCAAGCGCTGGACCGAACGCATCCCCGACCCGGGTCGGGTCTCGATCAATCTCTCGCTGAAGCAACTGCGTCAGGCGAGTTTCATCACGCGTTGTCGCGCGGTGTTCCGCCGGCATGACGTGTCGCCCACCTGCTTCGAACTCGAAATCACGGAAACGACCCTGATGGCGGATCCGAAGCGCACCATCAAGCTGCTGAACGAACTGCATGCGATGGGATTGCATCTGTCCATCGACGACTTCGGCACCGGCTACTCCTCCCTGAGCGCGCTGCAGCAGTTCCCGATCAACACGCTCAAGATCGATCAATCGTTCGTGCGCGACGCCGCCGTGAATCCGGCCGATGCGACGATCGTGCGCACCATCATCGACATGGGCAAGGCGCTCGAAGTGGAAGTCGTGGCCGAAGGTGTGGAGAACGAAGAACAGTTCAACCTGCTGCGTGCCCGCGGCTGCCACTACGCGCAGGGCCGGTTGTTCGGCGACGCCATGAGCGCGGACGAATTCTTCGCCCTGCTGCTCGCACAGTCCAACGGCCGTACGAAAGTCAGCAGGCTGTTCGCGTAAGCGGCCAACTGGCAAGCTGGCCATAAGGAAGGAAGCGGGTCCGCGTTCTGCCCTCACGCAGACGCACCGCTTCGTTGCCACACATCGCTGCCTGCTGCTCTGGCGTCAGCGCTGCCTACACGCTTATCCTCCGCTTCCATTTTTCTTGCCAGTCAGCCAGTTGGCCCGTTCGCCCTGGCCTTCAACCCATGCTCACCTTCTCCTCTCTATCGCTTCGTCGCGGCACGCGCCTGCTCATCAAGGAAGCGTCTTTCACGATCTATCGTGGCGAAAAGGTCGGCATCGTCGGCAAGAACGGCACGGGCAAGTCGAGTCTGCTGTCTCTGATGCTGGGGGAACTGCAGCCGGATGCGGGCAGTTTTGACCGGCCTTCGCAGCTGGTGCTGGCGCACGTCGCCCAGGAACTCGAGGCCACCGGGCAGAGCGCCATCGAGTTCGTGATGGATGGCGATGAGGAACTGCGCGCTACCGAACAGGCGATCGCGCGCGCTGAAGCGGCGGATGACGGCATCCGGCTCGGTGAACTGCACGCCCGCTATGCCGCGATGGGCGGCTATGACGCCCGCAGCCGCGCCGCCCGCCTGCTGCACGGACTCGGCTTCTCTTCCGAGGATGAGAACCGCGCCATCCGCGCCTTCTCGGGTGGCTGGCGGGTGCGCCTGAACGTCGCCAAGGCGCTGATGTGTCGTTCCGATCTGCTGCTGCTCGACGAACCGACCAATCACCTCGACCTGGATGCGGTCATCTGGCTCGAAGATTGGCTGCGCAACTATCCGGGCACGCTGCTCATGATCGCGCACGATCGCGAGTTCCTGGACCGGACCGTGAATCGCATCGTGCACATCGAGCAGGGCACGGCGCGCATCTACACCGGCAACTACTCGAAGTTCGAGGAACAACGCGCCGAGCAGCTGGCGCAGCAGCAGACGATGTTCGAGCGCCAGCAGCGCGAGATCAAACACATGATGGGCTTCGTCGAGCGCTTCCGGGCCCAGGCGACGAAGGCTCGGCAGGCGCAGAGCCGCCTCAAGGCGCTGGAGCGCATGGAACGCATCGCACCTGCGCATGTCGATTCGGAGTTCGAGTTCTCCTTCCTGCCGCCCGACAAATTGCCGCAACCACTGCTGACCATCGACGATCAGTCCGTGGGTTATGGCGAGCGGACCGTGCTGAAATCCATCAGCATGAACATCGCCCCCGGCAGTCGCATTGCGCTGCTGGGCCGTAACGGCGCCGGCAAGTCGACGCTGATGAAAATGCTGGCGGGCGAACTGACGCCGCTGTCCGGCAAACGCACCGAGGCACGCGACCTGCGCATCGGCTACTTCGCGCAGCACCAGCTCGAACAGCTGTCGATCGAGGAATCGCCCCTGGCGCATTTGAAACGCGTCGGCGGCGCTACCGCGGCGCGCGCCACGGAACAGGAATTGCGCAATTTCCTCGGCAAGTTCGGTTTCAGCGGGGATCGCGTGTTCGAACCGGTTGGACCGTTTTCCGGTGGCGAAAAGGCGCGACTGGTTCTCGCGCTGGTGAGCTATCAGCGTCCCAACCTGCTGCTGCTCGACGAACCGACCAACCATCTCGACCTGGAAATGCGTCAGGCGCTGGCGGTGGCGCTACAGGATTTCGAGGCCGCCGTAGTGCTGGTCTCGCACGATCGTCACCTGCTACGCGCCGTGGCCGACGATCTGCTGCTGGTCGATCAGGGCAGGGCCCGTGTATTCGACGGCGATCTGGACGACTACGCCCGCTGGTTCACGACACGCGAACAGCAGGAAGAGCAAGAGATTGCGCGGGACACGTCCGTTGAGAACAGCGCGGAGCAAAAGAAGCAGCGCAAGCGCGAGGAAGCCGAACAGCGTAACCGCCTGAGCGGGCTGCGCAGCCAGATTGCGCGCCTGGAAAAGGACATGACGAAACTGCAAACGGAACTGAGCGCGATCGAGTCCGCTCTCGCCGAGCCGGAGATCTACCAGGAACAGGGCAAGCCGCGTCTGCTGCAACTGCTCGATTCCCAGAAGACGCTCAAGCGCAAACTCGACGACATCGAATCGGCATGGCTCGAAGAATCGGAAAAGCTCGAGAAAGCGACGGCCAGCTGACCTGCGCGTTCACGGCCTGGCTCGGCAACGAGCTGGGGTGCTTCAGGCTGTTTTCTGCAACTGATAGTCGATGAGCCGATCGGCAGCCGTCACGACGAATTGCTGTGGGCCATCGCGACCCATGCATTGAGCGGCCGAAAAGGCGCCATCGACCAGCAGCACCAGATGACCGGTCAGTTCGGCGGGATCGCGAACCCCCTCGATCTGATCCACGAGCGCGCGAATGCGTCGTGCGAGTTCGAACTGCACTTCACTCGCGATCTTGCGCGCGGGATGTTCCGGATCGGGAAATTCGACCGTGATATTCCGGAACGGGCAGCCGCGATATTTCGTGCTGCTGACGAAGCGAGCAAGGCCCTCGAACTGCGCCCGTAGTTGCTCCCGCGGTGTCAGGCCGCTGCGTCCGAGGTTGTAGTCCCAGCCAGCCCAACGATCCTTCGCCTCCTGCTCCAGCACGGCGGCGATCAAGGCGTCCTTGGAGGGAAACCAGCGATAGAGACTGGTCTTGGCCACGCCGGATTGCGCGACAACCATGTCCACGCCCACCGCGCGTGCGCCCTCGCGATAGAACAGGTCGCGGGCGGTGCTCAGGATCCGGTCCCGAACGCTCTCCGTCGCCTCTTCGCCGGGTTTGGTCGCTGCGGGTCTGCCCATCGTCTACCTCCGATAGTCACGCTTGACAACGCTACAGACCTGTACGTAGCATTAAAACAGACAGGTCTGTAGCGTTTCATACAGTAGCGTCTGAACCCGGCCAGTTCAAGGGCGCATCACCGTCGCAACGCAGCATACCGTCCACCGTCGCAGTGCCGACTGACGCAGACCCGTCCTGGCGGTTCCTGCGACGGATTTTCTTCCTGGCTGACGTTTCCATCGAGGGATCTCCCATGAACGCCCCACTTACGATTCTGGCCACTGCCATTGCGGTACTTCCGACGCTCGCCGTCGCTGACACCACCTGCCAACCTCGCATCCTCGAAAGCCGCACGACCTTCCCTATGCGCTCGCAGCTGCGCGGACAGGAGGGCATCGTCTACATCGACGTCCAGATCGATTCGAATGGCCGCGCCACCAGGACTGAACTGCAACACTCCAGCGGCTATCGCCTCCTGGACCGGGCCGCGCTGGAAAGTGTCCGCAACCATTGGACCTTCGATATCTCGAATTGTGTTCGCAAAGATTTACCAGCGACTCACCGCATCGGGGTTGATTTTCGTAATGGTGAGTATTGATGCCTCGGGCGAGTGCTCAGCGCACTCGCCTCTTCCTTCGCAACGGCCCTGGATGCTTGCAACCAAGCCCTGGCATCACGCAGACGGATAATGAATTTGCGCAAAGCATTCCTTGCGGCTGCACTCTTCGCACTCACCTCGTCGGCCATCGCCGCTCATTGCCCGATGGACATGGAGCAGATCGATGCCGCGCTGGCTGCACAACCGAAGCTTGCGGCCGGGCAGCTCACCGGGGTCAAGAAATATCGCGCCGAAGGCGAAGAACTGCACAAGGCAGGCAAGCATCAGGAATCGGTCGACGCGCTGGGCAAAGCCAGGACGCTTCTCGGAATCTGATAGCAAGACAGGGAAAGGCAGGGACACAAAGGAGCGCAGACGAGCCCAGGAAAACACAAAGGGATCCCGATTTTCTGACGGATAAATCCTTTCCCTTGTGCTCTTTGGTGTACCTGCCTGTTCAATCCGCGATCACCGCACTCGCCACGAGTCGCGCCAGTTCTTCATCCGATAGATCCAGCCGTTCGCGCAGTACTTCACGCGTGTGCTGACCAAGCGTTGGCGGTGCCGACGAATACTGCGGCGGGGTCACCGACATCTTGATCGGGCTCGCCACCTGCGGCACTGAACCCGCCAATGGATGCGGCAGATCGACGCGCATCATTCGACTCTGAACCTGCGGGTGCTCGAACACCTGCGCCAGATCGTTGATGGGACCCACGGGAACGCCCAGCGGCTCCAGCAGCGCAACCCAGTCAGCGACCGTGCGCTGCTGCAGCACTTGCTCGAGCAAGGGCACGAGCTCGGCACGGTTGCGTACGCGGTCGGCGTTCTTGCGGTAGCGTGGGTCCTGAGCAAACGTGCAGTCCGCCGCTTCGCAGAACTTTGCAAACTGACTGTCATTTCCCACTGCCAGCACGAGTTCCCCGTCCGCTGCCGTAAAGACCTGGTACGGCACGATGTTCGCGTGGGCATTGCCCTGGCGCTGCGGCACCTTGCCCGAGACCAGATAGTTCATGTTCATGTTGGCGATGATCGCGACCTGCACGTCCAGCAGCGCCATGTCGATGTACTGGCCTTCCCCGGTCTGCGATCGATGCGCCAGCGCCGCCAGCACGGCCACCGTTGAATACAAGCCCGTTGTGATATCAGCGGCCGCGACTCCAACCTTCTGCGGCCCGCCACCCGGCAGATCGTCCCGTTCGCCGGTGATGCTCATCAGGCCGCCGATGCCCTGGACGATGAAGTCGTAGCCGGCGACGTGCCGCATCGGGCCCGTCTGACCGAAACCGGTGATAGAGCAATAGATGAGCCCCGGATTGATGGCTTTCAGGTCCTCGTAGCCGAGTCCATAGCGCGCCAGGTCGCCCGCCTTGTAGTTCTCGAGCAGCACGTCCGACTGCGCGGCGAGCTGCCGCAGAATGTTCTGGCCTTCCGGTCTGGCGATATCCAGCGCGACCGACTTCTTCCCGCGATTGGCGGCCAGGAAGTACGCCGCCTCATGCGTATCCCGACCGTCCTGATCCTTGAGATACGGTGGACCCCAGCCGCGGGTATCGTCACCGCTGCCGGGGCGTTCGATCTTGATGACGTCCGCGCCCAGGTCGGCAAAGATCTGTCCGGCCCACGGGCCGGCGAGCACACGGCTCATGTCGAGAACACGGATATGCGACAGGGCGCCGCGCTGGTTCAATGCACTCATATGCAAGAGTGTAGATGAGCCGATGGAACGATTTCATGGGCTCCGGCTCTGAATTGTCTGAGAACTGTCGCTGCACGGATGGAATCGAACGTATGCGCACCCTCCTCGCTACCGTCTTGCTGGTGCCCATCTGCCAGCCGGGCTTTGCGGCCGAACCCCAGCAAACGGCGCCATCGCTCGACCTGCGGTTACCCGACGTTACGACGCTGTTCACGCGGGAACAGATCCAGCGGCTACTCACCAGCATTCGCGACCCCGATACGATCGAGGAAGTGGAAGTGGAAGGGCTGCGCCGGATCCAGCCGCCCCCTTCGACGCCGGTGATCCGGTCACCGTGGGTGGCATCCTCGATCTACGCGCCGTTCTGGGCGCTCGCACACCCGACCGAGGCATGGCGCATCTTCGCGCCCATTCCGCCGGATCAGGCGCAGTTCATTGGCAACCTGGCAGCAGACGCGACGGATTCCTACCGCCCACCGACGTTGCCGGAGTTCTGATTGCGATCTACAGGAATGCGTTGACCTGCAGAAACGCGAGCCGGCGATTCTGCAGATCGTTCTGCGGAATTCCATCGTAAATCCGCACACCGAGTCGCAACTGCAGGAACTGGATGGGCGTGTATTCCCACACCGCACTCCAGCGGGTCTGCTCATCCTCGTTCAGATCGTCATCCGGATCGAAATACTCGGCGCTGAGTTTGAGATTGTTGCCCTGGCTCAGCATCCAGTTCGCTTCGAGCAGGCCTGCCCACTGATTACGTTTGCCGCCGACGAGTCCCTTGTCTTCGATGTAGTCCGCCTCGGCCAGCCAGGCGACAGAGCCGGTGCGCAGACCCGCAAACAGACCGGCGAGTTGGCGCTCACCGACATCCGCATCGTTGAAGTTGTAACTCGCGCCAAAGCGCCAGAGTGATTTCACGAACTCCGCGCGACCGCTGAACTGCTTACCCTGATCGTTCTCCGCGGTACCCGCCGTCCCGTTCGTGATCGCCAACTGCGCCGACCACGCTCCCATCTCGATTCCCGCTTCGACGCCACGATCAGGCGTCTCCATATTGATGCCCGACACCTGGCGAATGAATGCGGAATCATCTTCGAGCCGCAGACCGTAGGGCAGATACATCTGCCCGGCCTTCACATACCAGCTGCGATTCGCCGACCAGTAACGCGCATAGGCTTCCAGATTGTCGCTGCCTCCGGGGGCGACGCGCTGATCCAGATACACGGCCAGACGATCCGGGATTGCCGACAGTTCGAGATACAGGCGCGCTTCGTCCAGATCGAACGCCGATCGCGACTGCTGATGCGGCGTATCGACGTAGGCGGCGCTCGCACGCAGGTTCGAGCCAAGCGAAATGTAGCGGCTGAGACTGCCAGTCCAGTCCTCACCCATCTGCAGATCGATAGGACGTGCCGGCAGGCTGGTACGTGCCCACGTGTTGCCGAATGCGTTACGCATACCGCCGCCGGTGGGATTGACGTGGCAGGTCACGCACTTCATGCCCTGCTGGACGGCGAAGTACGGCTCCGCCATCACTGTGCCGCTGCCGGCCAGCAGCAACCACAGGAAGAATCCGATGCGTCCGTTCATCACAGCGTTCCTCCCAGTTCGAAGTACGCAACGAAGTCACCCCCGGCCGCGCCATCGCCGTCGCCATCGATGACGTTGCCGGCGCGATCAGTGATCGCCTCGGAATCGTGACCGGCAATGCGAAATCGGTAACTGTCCACCGTCCACTGTTCGCGTGGCACGAGGATCGCGAGCACGGTGGGATCGAGCGAGCGCACCTCGACTTGCATGACATTGATCGAAACTTCGTTGCCCTCCTCGAAGCTGCCATCGTGACCGCTGGCGACGAGCGTCACGCCGCCTGCCTGGAGCCGGCTCGTATCGAGTTCCGCGGACGCCTGGACCAGCAGCTCGATCGGCGGCTTGCCGAGAATTTCCGCATTCGTCGGCGACACGGCGCTGAGTGTGGCGGGCATTGCATCGGCGACGGATTGTTGCGCACCGTCGGTAATCCACTGGCGAATGACATCGATGGTTGCCTGCGGCAATGGCGGACCGCCCAGCGGCATGCGTCCACCGATCGCCGCGCTTCCCTGCAGCTTGTGAAGCAGATAACTCCCATCCGGATCGCCGGGCCGCACACGCATCAGGGAGGGCACTTCAGCACTGGGTGCATTCACCAGCATCGCGTAAGACGAGGCCTCATCCAGACGCAGACCGAGCGGTGCCTGCGCGCCCACATGGCACCCCGTGCAGATCGGTGTGAACACGTTCTGCTGGATCGAAGCGAAAGTTGGCGCGAGCGGCACCGGTCCACCGTCGATGGGCCGTCCGTTCTCGTCCAGTCCCTCGCCATTTCCCGCGCAACCGGCGACCGCGAGCGATGCCGCAGTCATCAATAATCCGAGGCGCATCGTGCCGCTCCCTCTCTTGCCACTTTGTTGAGTGACACTGAAGCGACTGCAGGTTCAATGCGGTGCGGTCAACGAGGAACGCTGTGCAATGTCTGGCCTGTCTCGATGCTGGACTGCGCCGTATGCGAGAATCGCGTCCTGTTCACCGGACTGATTCCTCATGAATGCATCGACCCTTCCGCTCGACTCCGACCGTCCACGACTGCTTGCCCTTCGGGGAGGCTGCAACTTTCGTGACATCGGCGGGTACGTTGCCCTGGACGGCCGACAGGTACGTTGGGGGCAGGTCTTTCGCACCGGCGTGCTCAGTTATTTCACCGCCGACGATCACCCGTCGCTGCTGCAACTCGGCGTGCGCGCGATTTGCGATCTGCGCCGCGACGACGAACGCCAGCGAGAACCGACACGCTGGCCGGACGCTGCCGTCACTCCACTGAGCTGGGCCGACGGCGACGCACCCACCATCCGTGGCTTCGCCGCTGCCCGTCCGCGCGATGCGGCCGGCATGTACGAGTCGATGATCCACCTGTATCGCGCCTTGCCCGACTGGATGGCGCCGCGTATCCGTGGATTCTTCGAATGCATCGCGACCGGCAACATGCCCGTCATCGTGCACTGCTCTGCGGGCAAGGATCGGACCGGACTCGCCATCGCCGTCTTGCTGGATTCCCTGGGCGTCGCGCGCGAGACCATCGTCGAGGACTATCTGATGACCAACAGCGCCGGCGACTTCGAACAGTTCATCACCACCCGCCAGGGGCAGCTCGGGCTGGGTGACACACACCAGCCGCTGCTGTCGATGCCGGAAGAGATGCGCCGCGTGCTGTTCGCCGCCGATGCCCGGTATCTGCAGGCCGCGTTCGATCGCATCGACGAAGAATTTGGCGGCGTCGAGGAGTACCTCAGGAACTCCGTGCAGATAGAAGATCGCATGCTGGAAACCGTCAGAAAGCAGATGCTCACATAACGCGAAACTGCCTGCTGCAGCTTGCCCGGATCGTTGGCAAGACCGCACAATCGCAGGCAGTCGCCACTCGTTGTGCTGCGTCAATCCGAACAGGGAACACGGTCCACTCCTGATGCCGCCCGCAGCCCCGTCGCAGAGTGAAGAATCGCTGGTCTCGGGCGTGCTCGCGCAAGGTTACGGCCGTCTGCGTTTTCCGGAACCGCTCGAAGGCGAGTTCCGCGCCGACTATCGGCGCAACGCCCTGCGCTGGATTCGCATGTGCGTGTATGTGGCGGTCGGCACGACCATCGGCTTCGCCATCATCGACCACCGCGTGATCCACGCGCACAACATGATTCCGGATGTCGTGCGTTTCGGACTGCAGTTCCCAGTGCTGGTCGTCGCGTTGCTGGCAACCAATTCGCGGTTCTATTCGCGGTGGTATGAACCCACGATTCAGATCGGCGCATCCCTGTTCGGCATCGGCACCGTATTACTGGCCAGCTATGCGCAGCCCGAGCACACCGCACTGGTCGGTGCGCGCATCCTGCTCGTCGCCTTCTTCGCCTTCTTCATGCTGGGTATGCGACTGGTGCAGGCCCTGCGCAGCAACTTCGTCATCCTGATCGCGCTGATCACCGCGGGCGTCGTGGGCGTGATGCGACCGGAAGTGGCCACGTACCTGTCCTTCGCCCTCGTCTGCGCCATCATCATCGGCACTGCCGGCGCCTATGCGCTCGAGCACGCCAACCGCACCTCGTTCCTGGAACGCAGGCTGCTGGTGGAAATCGCGGAACTCGACGGGCTCACACGCCTGCTCAACCGTCAGACGTTCGAATCGCGTGTACGCGATACGTGGCGACGCGCCGTGTCAGAGCAGCGCCCCGTCACGGTATTCATGATCGACGTCGATCACTTCAAGCTCTACAACGATCACTACGGCCATCAGGCAGGCGACGAATGCCTGCGGAACGTCGCCAGCGCAGTGCGTTCAGCTGTCGGTACGCGTCCCGGCGATTTCGTCGCGCGCTACGGCGGTGAAGAGATCATTGCCGTCGTGTTCGATCGCTCCTACAGCGAGTCACAGGAGATCGCGCAGCGCATCGTCACCGAGGTCGCCGCGCTCGATATCCCGCACGAATCATCCTGCGGCTGCACTCGCGTCAGCGTGAGCGTTGGCGCGGCAACCCAGATCCCGACGATCGCCTCGACCTACGACGCCGTCGTGCGTCTCGCCGACGGTGCCTTGTACACGGCGAAACGACAGGGCCGCGACCGCAGCATCGCAGTGGAGGCGAGAACGGCAGCGGTCGCCTGAAGAAGACGGAGTAACCGCATAGAACGCAAAGAACGCATAGATCAAGAGAGAGAAGAATGTCGGTAAAAAGGCGCAAGGAAAGAACGAGCTGAATTCTTGCCTTGTGCGTTTTGCGGCTACTTTTTTCTTTCTTTGCGTTCTTTGCGGTTACTCCCGATCTCGCTTCTCACGGAATGAGAGGCGGCGAGTACTCCAGCGTCAGTCCGAACAGCCACAGCAGGAACAGCACCACCGGTACATGCAGCATGAACTGCACGACGGTGAAGCCGACCACGTCGCGTGCCTTCAGTCCCAGAATTCCCAGCAACGGCAGCATCCAGAATGGATTGATCAGATTCGGCAATGCCTCGGCGGCGTTGTACACCTGCACCGTCCAGCCGAGGTTGACCTGCAGTTCGTTGGCCGCCTGCATGACATACGGCGCTTCGATGATCCACTTGCCGCCGCCCGATGGAATGAAGAATCCCAGCACCGCGGAATAGATGCCCATCAACACGGGAAAGGTTTCGCGCGTCGCCGCCTCCGTGAAGAACGTCGACAGGTGATGGGCGATGCTCGCGCCGTCGCGGCCGAGCGCGTTGGTGATGAGCGCCGCGATCCCGCCGTACAGCGGGAACTGGATCAGCACGCCGCTGACGCTGGGAACACCGCGTGTCACGCGATCCAGAAACGTTCGCGGCCGCCAGCACAGCAGCAAGCCGAGCATGACGAACAGGAAGTTGTATGTATTGAGATTGGAGATCGCGCTCGCCACGCCCTTGCTGCTGAATTCATGGGCCAGCCACAATGCACCCAGCAACCCGATCGCTACATTGAGCAGCGGACTGAACTCCAGCCATTCGCCGGGACGCGTGCGCTGTGCCGTATCGCGCGGCGTGGCTGTTGTCGCGATTCCAAGGTCTGCCGCCGTTCGCGCCTGCTCCCCTCGCGGCACTGTCATCCAGGCAATCCACAACGTGACGGCCATCAGCACCGCGGTCAACGTGATCGATTGCCACAGAAAGATCGTTTCGGTGAACGGAATGACGCCGGTGATGGCGAGCAGCGATGGCGGCATGCTCGCCGGATTGGCCTGCAACTGTGCGGCCGATGACGAAAGCCCCATCGCCCACACGGACCCCATGCCCAGGTACGCCGCGGCGCCTGCGGCACGATAGTCCATCGTCAGATCGCTGCGCCGGCCCAGTGCGCGAACCAGCAGACTGCCGACGATGGAACTCAATCCCCAGTGAATCAGCGATAGCAACATGCTGACGAGCGCCACCCAGCACACTGCCCCGCGACCTGTCTTCGGCAGGCTCGCCAATCGATCGATGAGGCGTTCGATGGGCGGCGAAGTCGCCACCACGTAGCCACCGATGATGATGAAGCTCATCTGCATGGTGAAGGGAATGAGGCTCCAGAAACCGTCGCCGAACGCTCGCGCCGTGTCGACTGGCGAAGTGCCGAGCAGCATCGCGACGGCCGCCACGATGACCACCGCAAGTGCAGCGAAGACATACGCGTCGGGAATCCAGCGCTCGGACCAGGCACAGCAACTCAGCGCAAAACGTTCCAGGCGGGTAGTCGATGCATCGCTCATGCTGTTCATTCTCGTTATGTGCCGACCCGATGATGATCAGCCGGCGCCGATTGTTGCACGATGCCGCAACTGAACGACACCGCACGAACAGTGGTGACGGCGGCCCGGGAATCCGGATCAGCGTCACCAAGGCCCATCGGTTCTAGTACACGAACGGAATCAGCCGCTTCGTCCGCTGCATATAGTCGGTATAGGACTGGCCCAATCCTGCCTGCAGCACTTGTTCTTCGATCCGGATGCGACGCATGAACACGAACAACACCGCAGTCATCACCACGATCAGGGATGCCACGTTGCCCATGTACAGCGTCAACCCGAGGAACGCCAGCAACGCACCGGTATATGAGGGATGCCGGATAGTGCGGTAAGGCCCGGTATCGATCACCTTGTGATCGGCGGCCACCGCGACATCCACGGTGAAATATTTTCCGAGGTAGAGGATCGAATACCAACGCAGCAGCAATCCACCCACGAAGATGGCGAGCGACGCGACTTGCCAGGCCAGCGACATGGACACCCTCGCTTGCGGCAGAAACCGCCAGCACAGCATGGCGACCGTCATGGCGATGGCGGTGACGATCCAGATGAGCCGAAGTGAGCCACGATCATCGCGATGCCGCACGCCGCTACTGGAACGTCGCCACCACGACAGCGCCGCCTCCGAAACCCCGAAGGCGAGCCCGATCCATTCCGGGTTCGGCAAGTGCATGAATGCATTCCTGCTGCAGACAGTCCACTCACTGCAAGATACAGCAGCAGCAATCGACGGATGTCGGGTTGAAGCCGACAGACACGTATTTCCCCGGCTTTGCTTGATGCCTGCCCGGCGTAGGCTTTGTCTCTCGGCAGACGTGCAGCGGGAACCCCCTCGTAATTCACGAGTTCAGTCCGGGAACCCATTTTCGGGAGATGACCATGAAAGTCAGAGAAGCGATGACCCATGACGTGCGCCTGGTGCGCCCCGACCAGACGATCCGCGAAGCCGCCCACCTGATGGCCGAACTCGATGTCGGCTGCCTGCCGGTCGAAGACAACGACAAGATGGTCGGCATGATCACCGATCGCGACATCGCCGTGCGCGCCGTCTCGGAAGGACATGGGCCGCAGACCCCCATCCGCGACGTGATGTCACGCGACGTGAAGTACTGCTACGACGATCAGTCGGTCGACGAAGTCACGCGCAACATGGCGGACATTCGCGTGCGGCGTCTGCCCGTCGTGAATCGCAGCAAACGCCTCGTCGGCATTCTCTCGCTCGGCGACCTGGCCATTGATGAAAGCGCACAGGACGAAGCCGGCGAAGCACTGTGCGGCATCTCGCGACCCGGCGGCGAACACTCGCAGTCGACGGCGAGACATTGAGTCGACCATCTAACGAGGAGTCGGAGGCTGGCCTCCTCCGGCTTCCGCAGCTGAGCCACGCACTGAGTTTCCAGAGCGCGCATTCTTCGTTGTTGATTGTCCACCATCAACTGTCAACTGCTCATCGAAGCACCGCTTCGATGTCCCCCACCAGATCCTCCGGCTTGGTCATGGGCGCATAGCGCGATTTCACCTGGCCGCTGCGATCCACCAGGAACTTGGTGAAATTCCATTTGATGCCCTTGCTGCCCAACACACCCGGCGCTTCGTCCTTCAGCCATTTGTAGAGAGGATGCGCGGCGTCGCCATTGACGTCGATCTTGTCGAAGATCGGAAAGGTGACGCCGTAATTCTTTTCGCAGAAGGCGCCGATCTCATCGGCGGTACCCGGTTCCTGTTCACTGAACTGGTTGCAGGGAAATCCGAGCACCACCAGCCCGCGGTCGCGAAACCGCTTGTAGATGTCTTCGAGCCCCCGGTACTGCGGAGTGAAACCGCACTTGCTCGCCGTGTTGACGATCAGCAGCGCCTTGCCCTTGAAGTCCTGCAGTTGCACAGGCTTGCCGTCCAGCAATTTCGCATCGAAGTCGTAGGCGGTGGTCATGGGAGTCACTCGATGTATTTGGGTCTGACGTAAAGCGATGCCGGCATCTACACTCTACACGCACTGCGAAGGCCGACTGGTCCGCTGGCCAACTGGTCAACTGGCCGGAGCAGCCCGAAAACTCAGAACCCGTCTCTGGCCAGAGCCCAGCAGACCCGTTGGCCCATTTTCCTTCCCCGGTTCCCCATGTCCACTGCCTGGCATTACTTCCTGCTATCCGCGCCGCTGTTCGTCATCGTCCTGGTTGGATTCGTCATCGGCGCATGGCGTCACTGGCGCAGCGAATGGACCCGATTCGCATCGAAGGCCGTGTTCAGCGTAGTGCTGCCGGCAATGCTGTTCCGGATGATGAGTAATCTCGACGGCCACCTCCCGGCCGTGGATGCCCGTCTGCTGATCGCGTACTTCGGCGGCTGTTTCGTCGTCTTCGCCATTGGCAGGTTCGTGGGCGGCTGGGCATTCCGGCTTGACGGTGTGTCGCAGTCGGTGTTCGCGCTCGGAGGCATTTTCTCCAACAACGTGATGCTGGGATTGCCGATCGCCAAGATGACGCTCGGCGAAGCCGCCGTGCCATCGGTCGCGCTCGTCCTCATCTTCAATGCGCTGATACTGTGGACGCTGGTCAGCGTCTCCATCGAGTGGGCGCGCCACGGCTCGTTCTCGATCGCGGGGTTTGGCAAAACGGCTTTCGGCGTCATCACCAATCCGCTGGTAGCCGGCATCGTGGCCGGGACCGTATTCGGCCTGTCCGGCTGGTCGATGCCAGAACCGGTGGACTGGGTCCTGCAGGGCTTCAGCGACGTGGCCGCGCCTGCTGCACTGCTGGTGCTCGGCATGGGCCTGGTCGAATACGGATTCAAACGTGACTGGCAACTGTCCGTGGCAATCACCGCCTTGAAGCTGGTCGCGCAACCCTGCGCCGTGTGGATCATCGGCGCCCTGCTCGGACTGCCACCCATGGAGCTGCAGGTCATCGTGCTGCTGGCATCGATGGCCGTCGGCGCGAACGTCTATCTGATGGCGATGCAGTTCCAGGCCTTGCAGGGACCGATTGCGAGCAGCCTGATCCTGTCGACGGCGTTGGCTGCAATCACGACCCCGCTGATCCTCGCGGCTCTGCACGCGGTGATGTAGCAGACCTCAGGAAACCGCATGCCGGCGTGCTCACGGTGACGTTGAATTTCAACGCCCTCATTCTTCGGTCAGTGCCTGCGGGTTCGTTGCCGTCAGTCCCTTCCCTTGGGATTCGCTGTCGGTCACGGTTACTCTTGCCGCATGACGCTCACGGAATTACTGGCCACGCTGCCGCAAGTCGGCACGGTTCGCTGGATCGGCGTACGCCCGGCGCGGCGGGTTGCACCGATCGTCGTGGACAGCGTTGAAGCGCGTACAGGCATGGGCCTCACCGGCGATCGTTTCTCCGGTCGCCCTGAAAGCAAACGGCAGGTCACGCTGATCCAGGCCGAGCATCTCGACGTCATCGGCCGGCTGCTGCATCGCGATGCGATCGATCCTGCGCTCCTTCGTCGCAACATCGTCGTCAGCGGCATCAACCTGCTGGCGTTGAATGGCGCGGTGTTCCAGGTGGGCAACGCCGTGTTCGAGGGCACCGGCGGCTGCCATCCTTGTTCACGTATGGAAGAAGCGCTCGGTGCTGGCGGTTACAACGCAATGCGTGGCCACGGCGGCCTCACAGCGCGCGTGCTCGAAAGCGGCGTGATTCGTATCGGCGATGAAGTCCGAATGGTGCGCGGCGGTCAGCTCGCCAGGCACGAGAGTTGAGTCCGCTGAACTCCGCCTGTGTGGCCGGCCTGGCTCAACGCCACTGAGTACTCCGGGACCGCATGGTCACACGCTCCCGTTCGCGCTCAAGGTAGCAACAAACGCCGCAATGCTGGGTTGAACGGCCGGATGCTCTTCCACCCACACGGGATCGAGGTACTCCACGACGGATCTTCCGTCGAGAAGGTTGAGGACGGATGAACTCTGCGACGCCTGCAGCAGGGTGCGTGCCCGATGCATGACCTTCTGAGTCGACACGGCGTCCTGCACGTCCTTGCCCGGATTCGCTTCGTCCTGGATGGCAAGGATGAGCTTGCCTGCTGCAATTCCGACCGGATTTCTTTTTCGTGGCATCGTCAGTACTCAGGGGGATTGCGTCGTCGACATGATCCGCCCGATCCGCAACCGGTGCCGTCGGAATCATCGCGTCGAAACTCGGTCAGGCGATTCGTTCGCATCTGTAACTCCTGCGATGACTGAGTCGTCCGCATCACGCAACTCGGCCGAACGGTTCATCCAGCGACGACGGCGGCACCGAAAACCATTTCGGTCCACTCGGCGTCATTTGCACGCAGTCCTCGAGCCGCACGCCAAAGCTGCCGGGAATGTAGATGCCGGGTTCATCCGAGAAGCACATCCCAGGCGCAAGCCGTGTCGTCTCGCCATGCACCAGATTGACGGGCTCATGCCCGTCCAGGCCGATGCCATGACCGGTGCGATGCGAGGTTCCAGGCAGCTCGTAGCCGGGTCCATAACCCGCCTTCTCATAAGCGGCACGCACCGCATCGTCGACTGCACCTGCCGGCGTACCGACCTGCGCAGTGTCGAACGCAATCTGCTGCCCGCGCCTGACCAGATCCCAGACAGTCCGCTGCCGCTTCGTCGGCTCGCCAAACACCATGGTGCGTGAGACGTCCGCCTGATACCCCTCGACACGGCAGCCGCAGTCCATGAGTACGATTTCGCCGGCTCTGACTTCCTGCGGTTTGCCAGACCCGTGCGGATAGGCACTCGCCTCGCCGAGCAGGATCAACGTGAACTCGGGCGTGGCGCCGCGCTTCGCCATGGCCGCGGACATGATCTGGCCGATGTCGGCCGGTGTCATGCCGCGTGCGATCTGCGGTCCTGTGTCGCGATACGCAGCGATGGTGATATCGCTTGCCGCCTGCATCAGCGCGATTTCAGCGGGCGATTTGATGATGCGGCAGGCGCGCACGACGCCAGCGTCGCCGCGCGTTTCGACGCCGAGCGCTCGTAAGCCGTCGAACACGAAAAAGCGGACGGTCTCCTCGACACCGACAGGGCCCGCGGCGTTGCCACGCGACTTCAGCCAGTCTGCAAGCAGAGCGGAAGGACTTTCATGCTCGTTCCAGACGCGAACCTGCGCCGGAATCTTCAGGCTCTCGCGGATCGAAGGCTCCTCGAACTGCGGCGTCACGATGAGCGGTTCGCCTTCCGCAGGAATCAATGCAGCGGTCAGACGCTCGCTGCGCCACCACTGGATGCCCGTGAAGTAAACCAGCGAACTCCCCGCTTCGATCAGCAGCCCTTTCAATCCCGCTGCACGCATCAGCTGCTGTGCCTTCGCGATGCGTTGCAGATACTCGGCCGTCTGGATGGGCGGCGGCAGGGCGATATCAGGCACTCCTGCATCGCGCGGAGGTGGCGGAGCTGAGTCGGAGTTCTGCGCAAACAGCGCCGGGGGTCTGAATGCCACTGCACCCGCCGCCACCGCCATTCCCAGGAACGCTCGTCGGCCTGAATGCATTGCAGCTCCCTCGTTGTGATTCGGTTGGGCCTGGCTGCAGGATCGTACGATTCAGCCCGGCGGTCCAGAAACCAAAGCCGAACCACAGCCTGAGTTCAGCAGGCCACTGTCACATCCTGCTCGCGACCCGCATTCGCCAGGTCAGACGTCATCGTCGTCAGCCGAGTAATCGAACCGTCGCTGCTGTTTCAGCCAGCGCTTGGTCGATGTCTTGCTGGCGAGGACGCGCAGGAACTGTTGCTGCTGGGCGATCTCGCCTCGCAGGCCGCGGGCCTGCCGCTGGATCAGGATATGCAGTTTCTGCGGGCTCACGACGCCGTGCTGATCCAGTCCGTGATCGACGCAGAAGCTGGATCGCAGATCCGTGAGCGTTGCCTTGGCTTTGTTGAGCTGCTCGGCCAGCAGTCTGTTGTACTGCTTCAGCCGTTCCTGGCTCACCTTGCCGATGGCGTGGCCATCCAGCTTCTCGATCTGCATCTGCGCTTCGAACAGGGCCAGCAGATCGTTCGCTGCATAGGCCTGGTTGATCCGCTGCATCAGTTCGTTTTTTTCTTCGCGCCGCTGTGGATCGGCTTCACGATCGGGATGCACCGCACTCGCCAGTTTTCGATAGATCTCACGCAACGATTGCCGCGCGAGCTGCGCGTTTTCTTCGCTGCGCCGCTCGGCCGCCGACTTGCGGCGTCGCTGCGCCTTTTCATTCAACCGGTCCGCGTCCGCCGCTTCCCGCGCCGCCATTTCCTGGTACATCCGCTGGACCAGATCTTCCTCGGTGAGAATGCCCTCGTCTTCGCCGAGATTCAGGCCCGTCATCTCCTCGGCTTCTGCCTTCAGGCGCTGCAACTCGTCCTGCTTCAATGTCGCGAAATCCACGTCGCTGTGCTTGTCATAGAGCGCCCGTATCTCCGCGTCAGCGCCATTCACTTCCAGCAGCACTTCGGACGACCCGCGCAGAATCTGGCGCAACTCGGCACGCTCGGCACGCGACCATCCGGTCTGGTCGATCAGGCGGTCGAGCGCGAATACGCTCTGCCTGCAGACGCCGGTGAGCGAATCGCGCAATGGCTGCAGTTTCTGCAGCTGGTTCTGGCGAAACCCTGCGATGGTCGCCTCCCACTGCGTATGCGCCGCGCGTGTACGCTCGATCTGCGCGATCAGGTAATGGAATCGCTCCTGGTCCAGCGTCAGGCGCGCAGGGGCCGCGCGCGAAGAGATCTGTAAAGAGGTTCGGGACATGAATCCAGCGGGAGTGGGTGCGAACGGAGCCCGCATTGTGGGAGGCGCCGGGAGGCGTAGCAACCAGACTTCGCCCCCGGTCGCCGCTTAGGCGTATGGATTAAGGGAAATCGGGACACCCGCGGCTCATCGAGGCGCCATCAGTCGATTTCCCGCTCACCGTATCCATCATCGCTGCGGAAATCACCTGCTCGCCCCGTTTGCGCAGTTCCTCGGCCACGTTGCTGCGATCGCGCGCGTCCTTGTTCTGACCGAGCTTCCATTTGCCGATCATCTGCGTGATCTCGAGGTCGATACCCACGATCGCGGCCAGCATCTGATCGATGTATTCCTTTGATGAATCGGTGATCTTCCACGGCCGCTCCGAACCCGTGCCCGCCTCGTGCGTGCGCGTCAGACGCGCGACGAGACCGCGCACGAAACGTTCGTCATCACGCACTGTGACCTTTCCATGTACATGCACCGCCTGATAGTTCCAGGTCGGCACCTGCCGGTGGGCCTCGTGCTTGCTCGGATACCAGTTCGGCGAGATGTAGGCTTCCGCCGGCGAAAAATGACGAGAACCTCATCGCCATCCTTCACGTCCTGCCAGACCGGATTGGCGCGAGCGACATGCGCCAGGAGGCGCCCCTGCCCGCCGGCACTTGCATCCAGCTCGAAGGGCAGATGATTGGCGTCCAGACCGTTCGGTCCGTGGATCACGAATGCGCCCAGCGGATATTCAGTAATGACGCGATGCAGCTCTTCGACTCGCGTCTCTGCGAAATGCGCAGGTAAGTACATCCCGGTTCCTTCATGGATCCACTGCGTGAACCAGCGGCACGGACTGACCGTCGATGACACGGATGTCGAGCGCGAGCGGATCGATACCCTCGACGCAGCCCAGATTGACGCGATAACCATCCCTGGCATTCTCGCCATCGCCGACGTACGTGAAAATTCCGCAGGCCTTGCAGAAATAGTTGTTGAGCACCCTCTCGTTCCAGAGATATACGCCCAGATCGCGCGGATCGTGATGCGGCGTGAAATCGGCCGACGGAATGTAGGTGGACGACAGCACCGCGCCCCGGCGCAGGCACAGCGAACAATCGCAGCGCACCCCGGTCCTGATCTCGGGGCTGCGAAACGAGAAGCGCACGCGTCCGCAATGACAGCGGGCCTGGTAGTCCATCGTGTTCACCTCTGCCAACACTCTGCCGCGGTCCGATCATCGGGGCCCTCAGCCGCGAAATCAAACCTTCGCTGCCACCTTCCTACAATGTCACCCGATCGGTCACACTCCGGCCATGACACACGCTAATCCCACCCTGCCCCTGGACTCCCGCATCAGCGAGGATGAAATCGACGAGCTGTCCGACTTTCTCGACAGCGTCAAGACGGCGATGACCATCGAGCGGCTCGACGGCTTCTTCAGTGCCCTGGTGATTGGACCCGACGTGGTGCTGCCGAGCGAGTACTGGCCCATTGTCATGGGGTCGGGGCCGTCCGGGTACGAGGCGTTCGGCAGTCAGCAGGAATACGAGCGGATTTTCGGCATGGCCAAGAAATTCTGGAACACGATTGCGGGCACGCTCAGTGCGGACAAAATCTACAGCCCCGTGTTCCTCACCGACGATGACGGCCACCTCCGCGGCAATGAATGGGCGACAGGCTTCATGCAAGGCGTGGCGCTGCGCTCCGATCAATGGGCGGAGGTATTCACGGACCAGGTGCTCAGCGAGGCCATCGTGCCGATGCTGGCGTTGTCCCAGGAAAACGAATCGACCGACTCCCGCCGCTTCAAGCTGCCGCCGCCGCCCTTGCGCAAGGATTTCCTGAAAGCCATGACGTACGGAATGCGGCAGCTGTACGAGCACTTCCTGCAACAACGCTCAGGCGACATGCCACAGGCTCGCAGCTCCGTCGTTCGCTCCAGCCCCAAGGTCGGCAGGAATGATCTGTGTCCATGCGGCAGCGGCAAGAAATACAAGCAGTGCTGCGCGATGCGGGTTCACTGAGCGATCGTCGACTCGGCCATAAGCATCGCGGCGGCCCCAGGTTAAGAAAAGCGGAAGATCTCCACGGGGAACACGGGGAAAGTCTTTATCTCTTGATACACACGCTAAGTAAGTAGCATTGGGCTTCAGTCGGATAATACTTGAGACCCCGATGTCCGCGCCCACTGGCCGATCCGGCTAGATCTCCGCATAGATCTCCAGAACGTTGCCGTCAGGATCACGGAAGAACAACGTCCGATGACCCCATGGCTGATCGGTGGGCCCGGACATGATCTGGACGCCCCTCTTGGTAAGAGTGGCAGCACAGGTCGCAACCTCACTGGGGGCGACCCGGAATGCCAACTGCAAAGACAGCGCACCCTCGGGCGGTGCCGGATCATTGAAGATCACACCACGCTCGGTGAGCGCCAGCAGGTTCGAGCCGACGCGAAACTCCAGCCATTGCGAACCCAGTGTCTTGTGCAGCGGGAAGCCGAGCGTCGTGCCGTAGAACGCGCGCATGGCCGGCATGTTTCTGGCGAAGATGACCGTGTAATCCAGGCTGCGAATCGGAAGCTGTGGGTCCATACCGACTCTCCTCAAGTCACGCTCGATGCACCGAACGAAGACCGCTCCGAAAGATGCCCATTCTTGATAGTAGTCGCTGTGCTCGTGCCGCCCCGCCAGTTCGAATGCGGCTACAGCCGAAACAGCGCACCCAGATTCAGGATCTCCACTTTGCTCTCGCCGAGCCGCTCGCGAGCGTCGCGATCCGTCCGCAGGTACTCGAGTCGGACAGCCCATCGTTTCGCAAACGACCACGTGGCGCCGACGCCGCCGATCCATGCGTCGTTGCCGAGCGACTGGTGCTGCGCAAAGGGTCCTTCCACCACGTCCTGATGCGCAAACAGATAGCCGATGCGAGCTTGAAGTTCGAATCCCCCACCCACCGGAATCGAACCCAGAACTGAGGCAGCCGAACCGGCCAACGCAACGTTGAAGTCCCGGGTGATGTCCGGGAAGAAAGGCACCAAGCCTGCAGTGTCGTACGTCTCGACGACGTTGACATCGCCGAAGTCCATGTAACTGATCTCTGCCGCGACGTATCGGTTGATCCGATAACCCAGCGTCGCGTTCCACGCAGACACAGCGTCCTCGGTATCGACGCTAACTGGATTGACATGGAGGACGAACCCTTCTCCAAAGATGGCGATATTGATTCCGTCGCTCTTCGCGAAATCATGATTCGCCTGACCGACGGCGGCGCCAACGTAGAAGCCCTTCTCCTCTACTTCCTCGGCTCCAGCAGCTGTTCCCGTCAAGGTCAATGCAATAGTGGCTACCCAAACGAAACAACTCATACGACCTCCCTTTTTTTTTCGTGTTCGACGACTGGCGTCGCTGGCATCACGCCTTTGCAGCTTCGAAGACGATGGTTCCGGACGCCAGATCGTGAATCGCGCGCCGATCCTTGCGTGCCGGGACGGTGAGAAACGAGATGATTCCGAGCAGGTACTTCACGACCGTGCGACCGATCGCCTGATCGATACGAACGCGTCTCAGACCATCTGGCGTTCTGACTCGAACCCGCATCACCATTTGCCCAAGCGTGCAGGCGTAAGTCGTCAGCAAGGGTTCGTAGAGCAACAACGAAAGACCCAGCACCCAGTAAACCAGGGTGCTGCTCTCGCTGACATTCGGCAGGCGCGAGAACGCGTAGACGATGCACCACAGAACGAAGAAGTCGATCACGGTGGCGAGATATCGGCGAAGAACGTTTGGATATTCCACGGTGTCACCTCCATCCGCGAGATACGAAGTAGTACAGAACCAGAACGACGACGAAAACTCCGCGTCCACGCGGCGTACGTCAGTTACACCATTGCTGTTCGCAGGGCTCACCGTCGTTGTTGCCGTCCATCTGTGTATTCGGGCAGTGCCTCAGGAAGTACGTCGCCTCAGCGCAAGAAGTCATCTGAGAGCAGTGGGTCCGACCATCGCAACTGAACTGCTGGTTACTGGATTCGACAGATTGCGGAACGGCAAACGATGCGCCATTGCTCGCATCCCAACGCGATGTATAGGCGCTGTAGCCAGCGAACACGAGGACGGCCACGATGACGGTCGAAAGCGCCGCACTCAACGGACTGCGCTTATACGCGACGGGAGCGCGGCGGATCGGTCGCGGCGGCGGACGAGATTCTGGACGCTCCACGCGTTCCGCGCGCTTCCGGCCATCCGGTCCGCTCCGCACTTCGAATGAGATCGTCTCGCCGATTCGAGGCCGAATGCCGTCTCTGGGAAAGGCGGATATGTGTACGAAGAGTTCTTCGTGGCTTTGCAAAAGCGCGACGAAGCCGAAGCCTCTGTTGTCGTTCCATTTGATCAGCGTTCCGTGGGCTTTCATTGTGTTGTTGGTTTCGCCTGGCGCAACTGACGGGGATCAATATCTCTGCGCCATCCTACAAAGAGCTCTGTGCAAATCCCTCCAAGCCGATTCTTGTGAATTACCCGGTGCTCTGAAGCGCATCAAGAGACAACTTGAGCCAGACCGGCCGGGATGGTGACTCGATCTCCCACGCGTATCTGGAATCCACGACCATGCTCGCCAGGCACATGGATATGCAACTCGCGCCCGCATCCAGCGCACGACCGGACTACGTGCGGGATGTAGGCTCGTTCAACGACGCCTTCACAAACGCTGCACGACATCTACGACGCGCTCCCGGCTAGAAGGCAATTCAACGAATCAGGAATAGAGATTCAGGCGGAATCCGTCTAAGCGGTCCAAAGCAACAGCGTCTCGGAGAGCGTTGCTCCTGAGGTTCACGCGTCTGATTGATGGACATCGGACAGCTCATCCAGCAGCGAACCGTTTCCCTACCGATCTCCATATCCCACCCGTCTGATTTATCGTTCTCAACGCTTCTGCGTTGTCTTTGACCGAAGCGTGCTCCCGCGACGCGCAATCCGTCAACAGCAAGCGGGATAGCGAAGCGGCCTGACGAGTCTGTTTCCGGGACGAGTCTGGACCAGGGCAATTATCCGTACCTGTCGTTGCACGGATCGCTCTCTCAGGCAGTGGATCGGAACAGCGCTACACGCCACCACCGGTTTGGCGCCGGTTACTGCAACCGCCGATCACCGACCCAGACTTTTCTTCTTCGGTGATCTGATCACTCCCGACGCGGCAGCCTTCACGAGCCTGCGGAAACTGGGACATTCCATATGACTCGGTGCGGTACATGCGGCGGCATGTCGTAAACCGTCACGCATCGCGGTGAGCTTCCGGATCGTGGCGTCCAGCTCTTCGGCCTTTGCGGCAAGCAGCTTCCGATCGATGCGCGGTTTGCCATCCGGCGTGAACATGCGCGCGATCTCTTCGAGCGAGAAGCCCGCTGCGCGTCCGACCGCAATCAGAGCGAGCCGCTCCAGCACGCGCGGATCGAACATCCGACGCAGGCCATGCCGACCAATGGACCTGATCAGTCCTTTCTCTTCGTAGTACCGCAGCGTGGAGGCGGGAATCCCGGCACTGCGGGCGACCTCGGCGATGTCCAGTTCGTTGGTGGGACCTTTCATGCTTGACCTCAAGTCGACTTGAAGTGGCACAGTGCACTTCAAGGACTCCGAACTCAACAAGAGGATTCACATGCGCGCGGACAACAACAGATCGGGTGCGCGGGTCTTATCGATCGACGTGGAGGGTATCGACCGTGGATGACGCGCTTGAATATTTGCTGCCTGCTCTGATCATCGGAGCCGGAGCAACAACGTTCACGGACCTGGTGGCGGTAGCGCGGACACGGCTGTTCGGTGTTCCTTCGCCTGACTACGGCCTGGTGGGCCGATGGTTGGCCAATGTTGCACGCGGGCAGGTTCGTCAGGATCCGATTGCAACGACGCCTCGCATTCGCGGCGAGCTACTGATCGGCTGGAGCGCTCACTACCTGATCGGTGTCGCGTTCGCAGGCCTGCTGCTCGCGATCTTCGGTCTTCGCTGGTCATGCCATCCGACCATCGGCGCCGCCTTGCTCGTTGGCATAGGCAGCGTGGTCGCACCCTTCATGCTGATGCAGCCGGGGATGGGGGGTGGTATTGCTGCCAGCCGCACTCCTCGTCCAACTCAGGCTCGTCTGCGCAGTCTGGTCACTCACGCGATCTTCGGTGTCGGCCTGTATGTGGCTGCGTTGCTCGCGAGATCACTGGAGGCTTTCCAGTGCGCAGCTTCTCACTGATTAATTCCTTACTCGTTTGCATTCCAGCGTCGCGGCGATGGCTGCCCATCCGAGAATGCCCTATCCCAGAATGCCAATGAACGCTGCGGAAACTCCACGCATCCTGACTGGAACCATCGATGGGCCCTGATTTGCGTGACAGCGTGAGAAATGCTGCATGAAGCCATTCCCTCAATCAGTACGCATGGCGGGCAAACACTCGTAGCGTGAAGCACGATATTGCCCCTGGGCGAAAACCGCTGTCGCCACGGGGCGCGCCGATCAATAGAATCGGCGCCTCGCAATCGAAGTGCACAGAGGCATCGCCAGTGACCGCAGTACCTACCTTGACCCGATGGATCGTCACGGCCGTCGGCCTCGCGACTTTGACCGGCTGCGGCGGTTCCGGCGGCAGCGATGAGCTGGCGGTGATCCGCATCGACGGTTCCAGCACCGTGTTTCCGGTCGCCGAGGCAGTAGCCGAGGAATTCCAGCTCGCTGGCAACAATCGGGTGCGGGTCACGGTCGGCCTCTCCGGCACCGGCGGCGGCTTCAAGAAGCTCTGCCGCGGCGAAATCGATGTCGCCAATGCATCGCGACCGATCCTCATCGAAGAAATGGAGAAGTGCCGCGCCTCCGGCGTCAAGTACCTGGAGCTGCCGATCGCCTTCGACGCCATCACGATCGTGGTGAATCCGGCGAACGACTGGGTGAAGTCACTCACCATCGACGATCTCAAGAAAATGTGGGAGCCGGCTGCACAGGGCAAGATCACGACCTGGAAGCAGGTGCGCGACGAATGGCCCGACACGCGCCTGATGCTGTTCGGTCCCGGTGCGGATTCCGGCACGTTCGACTACTTCACCGAAGCAGTCGCGCACAAACCCAAGGCCAGCCGCGGCGATTACACGGCGAGCGAAGACGACAACGTGCTCGTCCAGGGCGTCGAGAACAACAAGAATGCGCTCGGCTACTTCGGCTATGCGTACTACATCGGGCACAAGGACCGCATGCGACTGCTGCCGATCGAGCGGCCTGACGGCACTGCCGTGCTGCCCAGCCTCGAGACGGTTCTCGACGGCAGCTACCAGCCGCTTTCGCGCCCGCTGTTCATCTACGTCAAGGAATCGTCGCTGCAGCGACCCGAAGTCCGCCAGTTCATCGAGTTCTATCTGACGGAGGGACCCGAATTGGTCAAGGAAGTCGGCTTCGTACCGCTACCCCCGGAGGCGACGCAGATCGCACTCGAACATGTGCATAACAACCGGCTCGGCACCGTGTTTGGCGGCGTGCCGGAAGTCGGGGTGACGATCGAAGATGTGCTGAGCCGCGAGGCGAAGCAATAGCAGCGCGATGGCGCGGCTTGCTACTTTATGTTCCAGTGGGTCCGGCTTTAGCCGGACATTTCCTGTCGCTATGGGCCCGGCCCTCAGTTCGACTAAAGTCGAACCCACAGGAATATGAAGAGAACATCCGTTCCCGACCTCCGGAGACCACGATGATCCAGTCCTTTCTGCGCGCCAGCCTGATCGTATTCGCGATGGCCATGCCCTGGCAGATCCAGGCGGCCGACACCATCGATGCATTCTTCGATCGCTTCACCGCCGACTGGGTTCGCGGCAATCCCGACCTGGCGACTTCGCTGCGCTACTTCAGCGGCGACGAACAGGATCGACTGGAGCGTCAGCTCACGCCACTGACGCGCGCTTATCAGCAACAGCGCACGCAACTGGCGCGCAAGGGACTGGACGAACTGGCCCGTTTCGATCGTTCCAGATTCGACGACACCCAGCGGGTCTCTGCGGACCTCATGCAATGGCTGCTGGAAGCGGTGGTCAAGGCAGAGCCGTATCGCGACTTCTATTTTCCGCTGCAGCAGTTCAGCGGTGCCAACGTCGACCTGGTCGAAACATTCACGCTGCGACATCCGCTGAACACGCCGAAAGACGCAGAGAACTTCGTCGCACGCCTGGCGCTGGCCGATGACCGCATGAACGAAGTAGTCACGGAGGCAAGGCAACTCGCCGACAAGGGCATGTTGCCACCACGATTCATCGTGCAGGCGACGCTCGCATCGATGCGTACGTTTGCCGATGCGCCCGTCGACCAGAATCCGCTCGTCACGGTGTTCGCACAGAAAGCAGCTGCGATCGCCGGGCTTCCCGCAGACAAGCGCGCCGAACTGCAGCAGCAGGTGGCGACGCTGGTGCAGAAGGAAATTTATCCATCCTGGCAGAAGGCCATCGTGCTGCTGGATAGCATCGGGCCGAAGACGACGGACGATGCCGGGCTGTGGCGCTTCAACGGCGGCGATGCCGCCTATGCCAACTCATTGCAGCGCTTCACCACGACGACGCTCACGCCGGAAGAAATCCACCAGATCGGACTGCGGCGGGTCGACGCCATCCTGTCGCAGATGGATGGCATCCTGCGTCAGCTCGGCCGTACCGAAGGCACGGTGCAGGAGCGCATGAAGAAGCTCGAGGACGATCTGCGTTACCCGGATCCCACGTCCGACGCGTCGCGCGAGCAGATCATGAAAGATATCGACGGCCTGATGAAGGATGCGGTCGTTCGCAGCACACCGATGTTCGCGCGGATGCCGACGACACCCGTGATCGCGCAGCCCTTCCCACGCTTCCGCGAAGCCAGCGCCGCAGCGAACTACAACCGCGCGCCCCTCGACGGCTCACGACCCGCCATCTTCCAGATGCCGCTGCGCGTGCAGCGCATGACCAGACTCGGCCTGCGTACGCTGGTCTATCACGAGACGATTCCGGGTCATCACTTCCAGATCGCGCTCGAACAGGAGAACGCCGCACTGCCGCGCTTCCGTCAGGCGCGCGCACTCGGCGGCATTTCAGCGATGTCCGAGGGCTGGGCGCTGTATGCGGAGAAGCTCGCGGCTGAATCGGGCTGGTACGACGGCGATCCCGAAGGCCTGCTTGGACAACTCAGCGCGGAACTGTGGCGCGCGCGCCGATTGGTCGTCGACACCGGACTGCACGCCAAGAAATGGACGCGACAGCAGGCCATCGACTACGGCATCGAAGCGAGCGAGATCGATCGCTACGTGGTGAATCCGGGCCAGGCCTGCTCGTACATGATTGGCCAGCTACGGATCCTGGAGATCCGCGATCATGCGCGTAAGGAGCTGGGCGACAAGTTCTCGCTGCGCGATTTCCACAGCACTGTGCTGAATACCGGCACGACCCCGCTCGGTGCGCTGGAGAAGGAAGTCGAGCGGTATGTGCGGTCGGTAAAGGGGAAGTAGCGCACGGGGCTGCTGGGTCCTGGGCTCTGGTCTGCTGGCCAGAGCCCAGCAGCAAGAAGGCATGCTCAGCATTCTGGCCAGCAGCCCAGTGGCCTCTATCGCACCGGCTCCGACACTGGCGCACCGACATCCTTGACCATGAATACGAGAAACTTCGCGGGCTGTGTCCTGCTCGCATTGCGCGACACTGCGTGAATGTCGGAGGGCTGTTCGTAGAACGTCTCACCTGGGTTCAGCGTGACCTCCTCGCCGTCCGCCACCTGCATGACGATGCTGCCTTCGAGGACATACACGAACGTGTTCGCGTTGTGACGATGACTGGGCGACGACCCACCGGGCGGATACTCGACCGTCAGCATCAAGCCTTCCTTGCCGTCGATGCCGCTGAGCGGCTTGGTCAGAAGCGGAACGGCCTTCGCGCCAGCGGCCGTTTCCGCTGCCACTGGGCTCAATGAGAACGTGCAGATCAGCAGCGCGCAGCCTGTCGTGATGATTCGCATATCGACTCCTTCGATGAACCACGGAAGAAATAGGCCGCAAAGGACCGCGAGAAGGCAATGACTTTCCGCCAACTGCATCTTTTGTGCGGTCTTTTGCGGCTCTACGTTCTATGAGCCCTTGGAAAGGCTGCCCACCTTGTAATCGCCGGCCACGTAGCGCATCGAGATCGCAAAACGATTCCAGCCGTTGATCTCGACGATGGCGAGCGTCAGCGTCAGCAATTCCGTTTCACTGAACTGTGCGCGGGCAGGCTCGTACGCCGAATCGGGAACGTCCTGGTGCTCCAGCGTCGTCACGGCTTCCGCCCAGGCAAGCGCCGCGCGTTCGCGCTCTGTGTAAACGTTCGCTTCACGCCAGGCGCTCAGCAGGTAGAGACGCTGCTCCGTCTCGCCGCCGGCACGCGCTTCCTTGGTGTGCATGTCGATACAGAAGCCGCAGCCATTGATCTGTGAAGCGCGAATACGCGCCAGGTGGACCAGCGTCGGTTCAAGGGTCGAGCGGTCGACCACCGCATGCAGGCCGGCCATGGCCTGAGTGATGCCCTCCATCCTGGCCGGTTGAAAAGCGATACGAGTCGTCATTTTCAGCTCCTCCGCGGGTTGTTGTGAAACCCAGACGCGCGAGGCGCGACGGCTGTGACAGGACGGAAGATCAGCCGGCGAGGAAGCCCTGCAGCTTCTCGGGATTGGTGATGCTGTAGTAGCCGTGAATTTTCTCGCCATCCGTCTCGACCGCGGTGACGGCGAACAGGCGACCGCGGATGAACAGCGCCAGGCCGGGTTCGCCGTTGACACGCACGATGCTGTACCTGAAATCACCCGACAAACGGCGCGTCACTGCATACCAGAGCATGGAGATGCGCTCGGCTCCGTGCAGCGGCCGATGCGCGGCCGTGGCCTTACCGCCGCCATCCGATACGTGGACACTGTTCTCGTCGAAGACGGCCTTGATCTGCTGGCGATCGCCGGTGGCCATCGCGCAGATGAACTTCTGCAGCATCCGTGTGCGCGTCGCATCGTCGACCACGAAGCGGCGACGACGCGAGGTCACTCGCTCCCGCGCACGATGCACCATCTGCCTGCAAGCGGCTTCCGATTTCCCCAGCGCATCAGCGATGTCCGCGTAATCGTCGTCGATGATGTCATGCAGGATGAACGCGGCGCGCTCTTCCGGTGACAACGCTTCCAGCATCGCCATGAACGCGATGGACACGTCGCTGTCGAGCTCCGCCGCCACTTCCGGCGTCTGTGTATCGGCGGCACTCAGCGGTTCGGGCAGCCACGGGCCAAAGTACGCCTCTCGTTCGATCTTCCTGTGACGCAGCCGGTCGATGGAGAGACGGGTCGTCGCGGTCATCAACCACGCTTCCGGCGACTCGACCTGCGCGGAGTCCGTGCTGTGCCATCGCAGGTACGCGTCCTGCAGCACATCCTCAGCATCGGCTTTGGCTCCCAGCATGCGATACGCGACACCCCACAGTCGCGGTCGGTGCTGCGTGAATATGTCGGCTTTGGAAGACATAGCGCCTCGAACTGAAACCGTTGCCCCCAAGACGGGCGAGCCTTCCGATCTGTGACCGCGGGACTGAGAAATCGGATTTCACACGGAGAACACGGAGGTACGAAATCTGAGAGGCACTTGATCCAGGTCCCGCGGAATTCCCCCATGGGACTTCCGTTGGTCGCCGTTGGCCAGATCTCCGGGTGAACTTCTTACGTTCTCAATTCCGTGGGCTGGTGACGATGGTGAAGTCGTCAGCGAAGTAAGGCGTTTCGGCGAAGCAGTTCGTGGGTACGCCGCGATGCTCCGTGTAGTGGAGCTGAATTTCCTGTCCGACCGCCTCGGTGATCTTCTCCGCGACTGCCGGATCGCGAACGCTGAAATCCCACAACTGGGGTGCGACCCCGCCGACCACGTAAAGGGCGAGCTGGCCTTCGTAGGTCTTGCAGATCCAGCCCTTCTTGGAGAACTTCAGCAGCACGCCGGCGCGGTCGCCGTCGGAATACGACCAGGACAGGGAGAACCAGGTCCACAGGATCGTTCCCAGCAGCAGCAGGGCGAGCACGATCCACAGTGCGCGTTTGAATCCGCCACGTCGACGAACGGCAATATCCCCGACCATGGTTCTTTCCTTCTGTGGCCAGCGGCGTAAAGCAAAAATTGACGCCGCACGCGTGTCCGATCAATGAAAGTTAACGCGGCGCGATCATACAGCGGCCCATGCACGATTGTCCGTTTCTGACATTTACGTACCGGCATGCTGCCCCTACAGTGAAGCAGATAACGGGAGGGATCATGGGCCAGTATCGACTGCACTGCGTCGGCGAATCGGGCAACTGCTACAAAGTTGCATTGATGCTCGAGTTCTGCGGCCTGCCATGGGAACCGGTGTTCGTCGACTATTTCGGCGGCGAGACCCGCAGCGACACCTATCGGCAGTCGGTCAATGAACTCGGCGAAGTGCCGATGCTGGAAGCGGACGGACTCCGACTGACCCAGAGCGGCGCGATCCTGACGTGGCTGGCGCAGCAGACCGGCCGGTTCGGCGGCCGCAACGACGCAGAACGAATGGAAGTCCTGCGCTGGATGCTGTTCGACAATCACAAATTCACCAGCTACTACGCGACGCTGCGCTGGATGGTCGGTATCGCCGGCAAAAATGATCCAGCCGTGGTCGAGTTCCTGCGCGCACGCGCGGTCGGCGCATTTCAGATTGTCGACAAGCACCTGGCGACCCGCGCTTTCCTGCTCGGCGATTCACCCACCATCGCCGACTTCTCGCTGGTCGGTTATCACTACTACGACGAAGCGACGACGATCGATCGCAGCGAATTCCCGAATCTCACGGCATGGATACAGCGCATTCGGGCACTGCCAGGCTGGAAGCATCCGTATGAGTTGATGCCGAGAGGTGCGGAGCGCAATGAATAGAAGCGCAATGGATAATCGACAATGAACAATTGGCAATTCCAGAGAGTTTCATTGCCAATTGTGAATTGTTAGTTGCCTAGGCTCTGCGCCGCAAGTATCCGCCGGACCTCATCGATGGTGTCCGACTGCTCTACTGTCTTGTCGGGGCGATACGCTTTCACACGCGCGAAGCGCAATGCATAACCACCCTCGTACTGTGAACTCGCCTGAATGTCGTTGAAAGCGATCTCGACGACGATCTCCGGACGCACGTACACGGTGTAGTTGTCGCGTCGGACCTCGCGAGCCAGGAACTCCTTCGTCTGCCAGTCCAGCATCGCATCGGTCAGACCTTTGAATGTCTTGCCGAGCATGACGAAACCGCCGTTGGCCGGATCGCGGGCGCCCAGGTGCAGGTTCGATAACCAGCCTTTGCGTCGACCACTGCCCCATTCCGCCGCGAGCACGACGAGATCGAGCGTGTGGACGCGCTTGATCTTGAGCCAGCCTGCGCCACGATTGCCAGCCTCGTAGATGGAGTGAAGCGACTTCGCCATCACCCCTTCGTGGCCGCGCGACAGCGCATCGTCGTAGAACGCCTGCGCCGTCGCCTCATCGGTCGCGACAATGCGCGGGACGCGGATCGCCGCCGGCAACGTCCGATCCATCGCAGCAAATCGTTCATGGGCCGTTCGATCGGCCAGGGTCTCGCCGTCGAGCTGCAGGCAGTCGAAGAAGTAAACGTGCAGCGGCAGTTCCTTGCGAAGTGATTCGATATCGAGGCGACGACCGAAACGGCGCATCGTGATCTGGAACGGCAGCGGCCGCGCATTGGCATCGAGCGCGATCGTCTCGCCGTCCAGCACGATCACCTGCGCCGGAATCGACCGTACTGCCGCCACCACTTCGGGCACGGCATCCGTGACTTCATTGAGGTTGCGGGTGTACACGCGCACGACCTCACCCGCCTTGTGTACCTGCACGCGCGCGCCGTCGACTTTCCACTCGAAGGCGGCTTCGCCACCCAACTGCGTCAACGCGTCGGCGACATCGGTCGCGGTTTGCGCCAGCATCGGTGCGATAGGCGACAACACCTCGATGCGAAACCGCTGCAGGCCTTCGCGCCCTTCTGTCAATGCCACATGTGCGAGCACGCCGACATTGCCGGCGTACATCGATGCGCGTCGCACCTCCTGGGACGGTAGGCCCGCCGCCTCCGCGATCGCATCGACCATGAGCCCCGCTAACGCGCCTTGACGAAGCTCGCCGACGATCAGGCGCAACAGAAAGTCCTGTTCGTCAGCCGTCGCTCGCGCCAGCACGTTTTCGAGCACAGCTCGCCGTCGGGCCGCAGAACCCGAACCCTTTGTCTCCTGCAACTCCGTCAGCGCGACATCGATATCGTGCAGAGAAAGCTGCGCGGCCGACGCAGCAACAGTTCCCCGCACTTGTTGCACTACCGAATATCCGACGCCGATCTTGCCCTGCCGGGTTTCACCGGCGAGCCACAAGGCGCCAGCCTCGATCTCTTCGGGTGTCATTGCCCGCAGGCATTGCGCCAGCTCGCGCAGCTTCGCGAGACGACTGCGCGTGGCGGCAATGCGATTCGAAGCGGCGACGAGGTCGGAGAAAAACACAGGGGAAGGCAGTTAATAGTGGAGTTGAAAGTGGATAGTGAAAAGCTCGTCTTTCAGTTATGCACTGTTCACTGCCAACGCGTCTGTATAGCTGCCATGCCGGATGAGAAAATCACCAAGTGGACAGTGGCGACTCTTCAGCTATTCACTATCAAATATCCACTATCAACTACTCATCTGTTGTGCCACCGCGGGCGGCGCTTTCCGAACTGCATCTCCAGCGCGATACCGAGTTCGGGGCTGGGCTTGCGGTCTTCCTCCAGTTCCTCGCGCGGCCAGCCGACGCCGCCGCGCAGTTCGAGGAACAGCCAGTCGAAGTTGCGGAACTGCCGGCGCATGATCAGCCGTACCGCGGTGCGCGTGATCTGCACTTCGTTGTCGGTGGCGCCTTCGATCTGTGCCTGCCAGGCGAGGCCCATCCGATCGCCCACGCTCTGGAACAGAGTCACCTGCGAATACCATTCGAGACCTTCCGTTTCTTCGGTGTACTTGCCGAGATTCAGCCAGCGCACCAGGAACCGATCGGACATGGCACGATCGAGGTAGAAACGGGTGGTGCTGCCCAACCCTTCGGAGTTCTGCCAGAAAACGGTTTCGCGGGCGCTGAACACATAGTGTTCGGAGAAGTTGCGCACGATTTCATACCGCGTCCGCACATAGGGATCGATCGGCGAGGCCAGACGCACACCGACGCTGGCATCGAAATCGTTGCCGGTGCGTTTCGGATTGGCGTAGCCCAGGCCGAGCAACACGCTTTCGTCCTCGAGGTTACCGAACTGGCGCGTCGGCAATGCATCAAAGTCGTCTTCGACGTCGCTGATGTAGTCCTCCTCGCCGACACGACCGGCGAAGGCGGAAATCCGCTCGTCCCACTGGGGTAGTTGCAGGCGGACGCGGAAGCGCAGGCGTGGGTCGAATCCGTCGTAGTCGCTCCACAGCGTGCCCATCGAGACGGTGCCGTAAGTCTCGCGATATTCCTCGTAGAGCATCTGGTCGCCGAACAACCCGTCGAGCCAGGCGGAAGAGGCGCATGCCGTGATGGACAGGCGGCGGCGCGCGCGCTCCATCATCGACAGGGCGCTCTCGTCGTGCATTCCCGTACAGACGTCCATGGCGCTGAGCTCCTGGGCGGTCGGTTTGACGGGTGCGAGCTGGTCTTCTTCCATAGCCGGGGCGGCGGTGGATTCCGCTGGGCTGGACTCGGGGGCGCCGGACTCGGCGACGCTGGATTCCGTTTGCTCAGGCGGCGGCTCGTTCTGTGCGCGCACGCACGGCGACGCCGCCAGCAATAGCGCCGTTACTACCACGCCATTGAACACACCGCCGCAAGGTATCCGACCCATAGTCATCTTGCCGGCCGACAACCAGCTGTTCGCTTGTTCATGGAACTTCTTCACTTCCGCCACTGAGTCACCCGCACTATGCCTTTCTTCCTTGAGCCTACGTCAGCAAAAGCACGGGGGCGGGGAGCAAGTTCCCGCGATGATGGGGTGAGGGGATGCTTATCTACGGCGGGGCTCATCAATTCCGTTCATGCTGAGCCTACCGAAGCGCATCCTGACAATTGTGCGCTCGGGACGGTCTGAGTGGCTCTTTGTGGGTCCGACTTCCCCGTGGGGACAGGCAGACCCAGAGAGGAATTTTCAGGGCGAACGGAGAATAAATCCGAGATTCCCTAAACGATCCGGCTTTCGCGACCCCAGCAGGCATCGCGCAGCAGGCGCTTGTACAGCTTGCCGTTTGGATGACGCGGCAGTTCGCGAGTGAACTCGATCAAGCGGGGCGCTTTCACATGACTCAGCCGGGCCCGGACGAACGCCAGCAGTTCCTGCACCAGAGCGGCATCCGCAGAGGCGAAGTCGACCGGCTGCACGATCGCGACGACTTTCTCGCCCATCTCCGGGTCGGGCGCACCGATGACGGCCACATCCATGACGGCGGGATGCGTGATCAGCACATTCTCGATTTCCTGCGGATAGATGTTCACGCCACCGGAGATGATCATGAACGCCTTGCGGTCCGTCAGGAACAGGTAGCCATCTTCATCGACGTAGCCGACGTCGCCGAGCGTGGTCCATCCGTGGCGATTGCGGCACTCATGGGTCTTCTGTGCGTCGTTGTGATACTCGAACGACGGCGTGCCGCCGAAATACACGGTGCCCGCAGTAAGAGGTGGAACGGGCTCGCCCTCGTCATCGCAGATCCTCAGATCGCCGTAGACCGCACGGCCGACCGATCCTTTCTTCTTCATCCATTCCGACGACGAGATGGCGGTCATGCCATTGCCTTCCGTGCCCGCGTAGTACTCGAACAGGATCGGACCCCACCACGCGATCATCTGCTCCTTCACTTCCACGGCACAGGGCGCCGCTGCGTGCAGCACCGTACGCAACGACGATACGTCGTAACGCGCCCGGACTGCGGCCGGCAGTCGCAGAAGTCGGACGAAATGAGTGGGCACCCACTGCGCGCAGTTCACGCGATGTTTCTCGATAGCAGCGAGGGCCGCTTCGGGATCGAATGACTCCATGACGATGACCGTGCCGCCGAGCTGATGAATCGCCATGCACCAGCGCAGAGGGGCAGCGTGATACAGCGGCGCCGGTGACAGGTACACGGCACTTTCGTCGAGACCGTACAGCTTGCGGACGAGCTGAGTCAGTACGCGGGGCGCATCCACTGAATCGGCAGGCAGTGTCGGTTTGATGCCCTTGGGCCGTCCGGTCGTACCAGAGGAGTACAGCATGTCGGTGCCTGGGCTTTCGTCGCAGACCGGCATTACTGGCAGGGTTGCGCAGGCACTCTTCCACGAACGCCAGGATGCGATCGATGCACCCACCATCAGCAGCGGCAGATCGGCAAGCGTCGCTGTCAGCGCTGCAGCCAGCGGCTGCAAGGCCGCGGACACGATGACGGCCCTGGCGCCGCAGTCGCGAACGATGTACTCGACCTCGGACGCCGTGAGCTTGGTGGAGATGCACGTGAGGTACAGCCCCGTGCGTTGCGCCGCCCATGCGATCTCGAAATAGCGTGGATGATTTTCCGCACAGAGCGCGACGACATCACCGCGTCGCAGGCCCAGCGATCGCAGCAGGTGCGCTCCCTGGTTCGACCGTTCATTCAGCTGCCGGTAGGTAATGACTTCACCGCTGCCTGCCATGATGCAGGCGGCCTTGTCAGGGTGGCTGCGCGAATGAACGCTCGGATGCATGCGGCGATGCTCGTATTCTTGTGCTGTCGGTCGGCGGACGCCGGGATCTGCACAACAGACTCTGCCCTCGGTCCCGATGACAGGTCAATCATCCGTTCCGACGATTGATTAAGGCAGCGTCGTCGTGTCTAGTGGCCTTTCCGTCCCGTAGACAGAGAACAACATGCTCCTCAGTAACTCCATCGCCGCCGTCATCACCGGCGGAGCTTCCGGACTCGGTGCAGCGACCGCACGTGCACTCGCAGCACACGGCGTCAAAGTCGCGATCTTCGATATGAATGCCGACAAAGGCACGGCCCTGGCACAGGAACTCGGCGGCATCTTCTGCAAGGTCGATGTCACATCGGACGCCGACGTCGACACCGGCTTCGCTCAGGCCCGCGCCGCCATCGGTCAGGAACGCATCCTGGTCAACTGCGCCGGCACCGGCAATGCCTTCAAGACCGTGAGCCGCGACAAGCAGACCGGGGAGATCAAGCACTTCCCGCTCCATGCCTTCGACAAGATCATCCAGATCAATCTCATCGGCACGTTCCGCTGCATCGCGAAGTCCGCCGCAGGAATGGTCACGCTACAGCCGCTCGACCCGCAGGGCGAACGCGGCGTCATCATCAACACGGCCTCCGTAGCGGCCGAAGACGGCCAGATGGGACAGGCGGCCTACTCCGCATCGAAGGCCGGCGTCGTGGGCATGACGCTGCCGATCGCACGTGATCTCATGAGCGAAGGCATTCGCGTCAACACGATCCTGCCAGGTATCTTCGACACGCCGTTGATGCAGGGAGCGCCGGAAAACGTGAAAACCGCACTCGCCGCCTCCGTCCCCTTCCCCAAGCGCCTCGGCCTGCCGGAAGAATATGCGTCGCTTGCCGTAGAGATGTGCCGCAACAGCTACTTCAACGGCGAAGACGTGCGACTGGATGGGGCGATCAGGATGGCGCCGAGATAAACATCAAGAGAGTTGATAGTGGAAAGTTGAGAGTTGATAGTTCGAGAGAAGAAACGCCGCCGCTCGTCGCTATCCACTTTCAACTCTCCACTTCTCTCCAGTGAGGAAGCCTTTCTCGCTCCAAAACTGTCAACTATCCACTATCAATTATCCTTATGCGTCTCTTCGAATCCGAACACGAACAGTTCCGCGATTCCGCGCGGCGATTCTTTCAAGCGGAAATCGGACCCCACGGCGAGCGCTGGCGCGAGCAGGGCTGCGTCGATCGCGAGGCCTTTCGCAAAGCCGGCGAGCAGGGGTACCTGCTGATGTGGGCGGATCCGCAGTACGGCGGCGCCGGAGTACAGGACTTTCGCTACGAGCAGATCCTCATCGAGGAGAACAATCGCTACGGTGAGGGCGGCTTCTTCATGACGCTGCATTCGCGACTGGTGGCGCCGTACATCGGCGCACTCGGCACGGAGGAGCAGAAATCACGGTTCCTGCCGAAGTGCGTCAGTGGCGAGACGATCCTGGGCATCGCGATGACGGAGCCGGGCGCGGGCAGTGACCTGGCAGGCATCAAGACACGCGCTGAGGACAAGGGCGATCACTGGCTGCTGAACGGCTCGAAGACCTATATCTCCAACGGTCAGATCGGCGATGTTTTCATCGTCGTGGCGCGCACCGATCCGCAGAAACGCCACGGACTTGGCCTGTTCATCGTCGAGCGCGGCATGGAGGGATTCCGGCGCGGCCGCAACCTGAAGAAGATGGGATTGAAGGCGCAAGATACGTCCGAGCTGTTCTTTCACGACGTCAAGGTCCCGAAGAACAATGTGCTCGGAGAACCCGGCAAGGGCTTCCATTCGCTGACGCATTTCCTGGCCGAGGAACGCCTGATCACCGCCGCTGGCGCCATTTCGGTGGCACAGAATGCATTCGACGTCACGCTGCAGTTCGTCACGGAGCGCAAAGCCTTCGGCCAGCCGATCGGCACCTTCCAGAATTCGCGTTTCAAGCTCGCGCAGATGCGCGCAGAGATCGACGCCCTGCAGGTCTACGTCGACCATTGCGTGATGGAACACAATGCCGGCCGCCTCGATCCCGTCACCGCCGCCAAGGTGAAGCTGCTCACCACTGAACTGGAAGGTCGCGTCGTCGACGAATGCGTGCAGCTGCACGGCGGCGCCGGCTACATGGACGAATACCCGATCTGCCGCATGTACACCGGCGCGCGCATCAGCCGCATCCTGGCCGGCAGCAATGAAATCATGCGCGAGATCATCGGGCGGTCGCTGGAGCTGGACGATAGAAAGTTGACCAAGGCGTAGCCGCCACACCGTGACTGCGGCCTTCTACTGTGGGTCCGGCTTTAGCGGGACATTCTGCGCCTCGCAGTCCGGCCGAAGCCGGACCCACATCCGGATCTCTCCATCACTACTGACTCAGGTCCGCTCCGCGTCAGCCATTGCGGTCCTGCCCAGCCTGCACTTCTGGATTTCTAGAACGCCTCTGCCGAACAGCCCTTTCATCTAGAATGCCAGCGCGCTTCTCTGAACTGGACCCGAATGCAAACCGAGAACACCGATCCCGCAATCATCAGCGTCTGGCGCTGGCAATGTGTCATTGCCCTCCTCGTTGTGCTGTTCGGCGTCACGGTCATGCTGCTGCCGCGCAGTGGCAGCCTGTGGGCCAGCGCCGTCATCGTCGTGGCTCTCACGGGACTGTTGCTCACATGGCTCTGGCCGCCCATCTACTATCGCCACCTGCGCTACGGCGTCGACGCGACCGGCATCGTGATCGAGCGCGGCGTGCTGTGGCGCTCACACATTGCGCTGCCGCGCGCGCGCATTCAGCACACCGACGTTTCGCAGGGTCCGCTGCAACGTCGCTATGGCGTCGGCACGCTCAAGCTGTACACGGCCGGCAGCCGGTACACGATGATCGAGCTGCCGGGCCTGGCGCATTCCGACGCCATCGCCTTGCGCGACGCATTGCTGGCCGAGAGCAGCGCAAGTGGCGTCTGACGGCGACTTCAAGCCGGAACTGCGACTGCACCCGCTGTCCTGGCTGTTCGCGCTGACGACCTTCATCCGTCAGTTCATCGTGCCCGTGATTGCGTTCATCATTTTCGGTGCGCGCAACGACGCTGAAATCTGGGGCGCACTCATCATCGTGCCGTTGCTCATCGGCGCGCTATGGCAGCAATGGCTCTACCGGTACGGTTTCGGCCCGCGCGGCCTGGTGATCAACGAAGGGCTGTTCTTTCGCAACGTGCGCCAGATCGAGTACCCGCGCATCGAGAACATCGACGTCAAGCGCGGCCTGCTGCATCGGTTGCTCGGCGTTGCGGAGGTCAGTATCGCCACTTCCACCGGCGGCAAGGCCGAAGCCACGATTCGCGTGCTCAGTCTCGAAGCCACGCAGCAGCTGCGCGATCATGTGTTCACACGCTCGCAGCCTGCCGAGTCGCGCGAGACCGTCGATGCAGAGGACGAGGTGCTCCTGAATCTGCCGCCTGCAGAACTGATTCGTTTCGGTCTCATCGACAACCGCGGCATGATCGTCGTCGCGGCGCTGTTCGGCTTCCTCTACCAGGCCGGCGCCTTTGAACTGTCGCGCCAGGCAGCGGAAGCCTGGTTCGGCGATTCACGGCTGAACCATCTCGCGGCGCTGGGCATTGCAATGCAGGCGGGGCTGGCGCTTGCGGGCGTGATCACGTTCATCCTGGCCCTGCGACTGCTGTCCGTCGGCTTCGCGCTCGTCACGCTGTTCGACTTCACACTGACCCGGCACGGGCAGGATCTGCGCGTGCGTCACGGCCTGTTGACGCGCCTGGCGCTGACGCTGCGCATCCGCCGCATTCAGTCGGTCCATCAGACCGAGTCGCTGCTGCATCGCCTGTTCGGGCGAGTGTCGTTACGCGTCGATCTGGCCGGCGACAGTGGTTCGTCCGACGATGGGAAACAGAAATCGCAGGTTCGCACGCGCTGGCTCGCGCCCATCTGCACGCCGGTGCAGGCATCCGCTCTGCTGGCCATCGCATTGCCCGATGTCGATCCGACGACGCAGCCGGACTGGCAACCACTGGCGGCCGGCGCACGGATGCGGCTGTTCCGTCATAGCCTGTATTTCGCGCTCATCGTCACCGGCGCGGCGGCGGCTGCGCTGCACCTGCTGCCCGAAGCGCCGTTCAGGCCGGATGCGCGCTGGATTGCAATATTCCTGCTCGGCATGGCCCTGATTGGCTGGTGGCGCGCGCACGTCTATGTGAAGCACACGCGCTGGGCGTTGACACCCGACGCCATTCTGTTTCGTTACGGCTGGTTGACCCGGCGACTGATCGTCACGCCGCGCAATCGCCTGCAGTCCGTGAAACTCACGGCGTCGCCATTCGATCGACGTCACCGCATGGCCAATGTGTCGATCGACACCGCAGGCGGCGGAATGAACAGCAGCATCTACGTCCGCTTCCTGCCGCGTGACATCGCACAGGCTCTCGCGGTGCGCCTGTATCACTCGCATATCGACGTTGCGCGGAGACGAGCAACTGCTGGGTGAAGACCATTTTTTGGGTCTGACTGCAGTCGAACATCCCCGAGCCTCAGATGTCCGACTGTGACCGTAGAAAATCCCACGGGAAAGTCGGACTCACAAAGCTCCAAGTTCGAACTTGCAGGCTCAAGGAACCTCTGATTTATTCTCCGTTCGCCCTGAGCCCAGTCGAAGGGTGAACGCTGCACTGTTGAAACTGGTGCATTATTTTCGGGACGTGCTTCGATAAACTCAGCACGAACGGAATTAATCAGACCTTCCTTAAGTCGGCGCCATCGGGCTCAAGCCGGAGCCTGAGAAACACATAAATCAGGGCGCGATGCGCACCGGCAACGGCACATTGCAGACGTCGATCCGCCCGGCAGGAACCTTGTACCAGTCGTCGCGACGATTGCGGCGCGACTCGATCAGATCGGTGAACGTTGCCGTGTCCGTACGCAGGACTTCGATCTTCAGTCGCTGATCGACCGGCAGATCGGCGGCGAGCCGGATATGCGCAATCGGAGTGTATTGCTCGGGCTTCTCGTACATACCCATGGGCGCCGGTCCTCGCGGCAATGCCGAGAGCAACTCCATTCCCTGCACTACGCGTCCAAGCACCGTGATATTGCGATCGAGTTGTCGCGGTGCGTGGCCAGTCACGACATAGAGCTCGGTCCCGCCGCCGCTATCCGCAGCGTTGTCGCGTCCGACGCCAACCACGCCGTAGCAATGCACTGCCCACGCCGTCCCGGTCGCTGCATCTCGCGCAGCGGGAAAGCCATCGACGAATCCGGTCTGCGGTGCGTATGTGTCCGGGTCTGGAAGTGCAGTGAATGACAGACCCTGTGCAGGCCGAGTGAACTCACCTGGCAGCGTCTTCTTCGCTGCACCCAACGGTCGCGCGCCGGTCGGATCGCTCCACTGCACCACGAAGTTATCCTGCGATCGCGTGATCGCGAGCCCATCGAAGTACCCGTCGTGCACCAACGTTCGCACGTTCTCCACATGCCGTGGCGCGAACTGCGGCGCCAGTTCGATCACCACCCGTCCGGCCGGAATGTCCATGTACAGCGTGTTGGCCGGATCGAGCGGACGCCAATCCGCCGGCTTCGAGGCGGCGAGCACCTCCGGCATCGTGCGTCCTGCAGCGTTCGCAGACGCAGCGAGCATCGCGACCGTCATCACGATGGCGACGAAACCGAAACTCTGAACTGGAGCTCGAAACCAATCGGGATTGCTGTGCATGAGTGTCGACCGTTACATCGGGTGATCCCGATATTCCACGCAGTCGCGTTGCAACTCAACCTCGACGTGATCGACGATCGGTAGTTGACTGGGCCGCGGACGCGCTCGACCTTGCATGGTCGGCTTCGCCGCGGTTGCTCCCGGTGTTGGCAGCGGCATCGGGTAGGATCCGCTCCTGTGGATTGCGCGCCAACAAGCGGTTGCCGCGCGTGAAACGCTGTCAGGCGCAACAACCGAGAGCACGATATGAATCAAGACGAGATAAAGACAATATTCGATCAACAGGCCGCCAACTACGATGCGCAGTGGGCCAAGACGGCACCGATCAAGAATTGCCTGCACTTCCTGCTTGATTCATTGTTCATCGAGCTTCCTTCTGACGCACGAATTCTCTGTGTCGGAGTGGGAACGGGAGTGGAGTTGGCTCATCTTGCCCAAAGGAACTCTGCGTGGCGGTTTACTGCGGTAGAGCCTTCCGGGCCCATGCTCGATGTCTGCCGGCAACGGGCAGAGAAGGAAGGGTTCGCATCTCGCTGCCGCTTCCACGAAGGTTATCTCGATTCACTCCCTGACACCGGGCCGCATGACGCAGCCACGTGTTTTTTGGTATCTCAATTCATTCTTGATCGGGCAGCACGCTCTGAGTTCTTTCGGGAAATATCAAGCAGGCTCAGACCGGGTGGAATTCTTGCAAGTTCTGATCTGGCTTCGGATGTGGAGTCACCCGAATATGCGGTGTTGCTTCGAGCCTGGATGAACATGATGTCGGGGGCAGATATTTCGCCTGAAGGCATAGAGCGCCTGCGCAAAGCCTATGCCAATGATGTTGGGGTTCTTCCGCCGGATACGATCGTGTCCATTATTCAGTCAGGAGGTTTCGAACGTCCTGTGCAGTTTTTCCAGGCCGGGCTGATTCACGCATGGCTGTCCAAGCGTGCGCCGGGCAATGCTTCCCAGGGAAGGTCTGATTAATCCCAGATCCGTCATTCCCGTGACCAACGGGAGTCCCCCGGGGAGACGCTGCCTGCGCGGTAGTGACGAATCAATCGGAGGTTCCCTGGCCATTCATTCAAGCCGTGCTGTGCAACCGACTCACGAAGTGCGACTGTCGTGGAACTCTATAGCCGAACCGAGAACCGCCTTGAGGAATCGGGCCTCATATGAGGCGTGCAGAAATGCAGGAGCATAGACTGCACGCGACGTTGAGGACGAACGCGTGTGAGCGCCGGCGTTGGAAGTCGTCATAGGCCGCCGATGAATGAGTTCTTTTTCTCCGCTTTGTCGTTCGGTTTGGCTTCGGGAATCAAGCCGGGACCGCTTGGCGTCATTGTCATTCAGCAGACACTGTCGAGAGGCCTGCCGGCCGGTGTTCGAGCCAGTCTGGCTCCACTGATCACCGACGGCCCCATCATCATCGCCGCGCTCTGGCTTCTCTCGAAATTCAAGAGTATCGATCTGCTTGCTGCTGCAATGAGCCTGGTTGGCGGAATGTATCTGCTCTGGCTGGCGGCGAAGATGTTTCGTGTCCGTGAAATTTCCTTGTCGGAAAAGCTGCGGTCACAAGGCTCGCTCGCCACGGCCGTCAAGGTGAACCTCCTGAACCCCGGCCCCTACCTCTTCTGGTTCACCGTGGGGGGAAGCTACATCATTCGCGGCACGGCTTTCGAGAGTGCAGTCTTTGTAATAACGGCCATCGGAACGCTGATAGCCTCGAAGGTCGCTGTCGCCGTCCTGGCTTCGAGGTTTCTTCCGACCCTTGAGAGCCCTGGCTACCTGCTTACCATGAAGTTCCTGGCTGTCGTGATGCTTGGCTTTGGCCTGCTTTCTATCGTCAAGGCTGCTGAACTTGGCTTTCCAGGTGCATATGATTTCTAACCGCACAGGGAGCAACGTTACCCACGGCCTCATACCAGTTGCCATGAGATCAGCGTTGATCGCATTACTGAATCCAGAACTCCCCATGAGTCGCAGCCAATGATCCGCGGCGGCTGTCTTTGCCACGGCGTGCGTTACGAATACTCCGGCTCGATCGCAGAGATCTCGCTGTGTCACTGCTCGATGTGCCGGAAGGCGCAGGGCTCCGCGTACGCGGCCGTCAGCCCCATCGATGCGCCCAGGTTCAAAATCATCCAGGGACAGGAACTGCTGAAGGAATTCCGGGCGGTACCTTACAAGGCCCGGGTGTTCTGCTCGAACTGCGGCAGCCCGATCTACAGCGCCCGGGATGACCTGCCGGATGTGGTGCGACTGCGTCTGGGTACTGTGGATACGCGCTTTCGCTGCAACAACGTCTACCACATCTTCGTGGACTCCAAGGCGGACTGGGAAATCATTGCCGATGACCTGCCGCAGTATCCGGATTCGCCGACGTAATCCGTGCCCGCGTCGGCAATGGGCTTCGCTGCTCTGCGGAGGCGTGCCTTCAGAAACACGGTGCGGACATGCTCCCCCCAGGCGGGCTGCACGGTTGCTCAGTCACCGGTCGGAACGGCAACCGCAAAAACAGGGCAAATCCCGCATGGCTTATGCACGCCGCGCCAAACTTCGATGCCGCAATGGCCCGGGTGTAGGGCAAAATGAGCCGCTCGCCCGCTGAGAGTCCGCAATGCCCTCACAGGATTGTTACCGTTTCAAGCGTGCTGCCTGGTCGGGCACGATCGCCGTCGTGCTGCTGATCACTGCCTGCGGCAGGCAAGACACGCCAGGGACAACCGGTCCATCGACTCAGCCTGCGGGTACGCCCGTCGTGACAGCGCCCGTGACTTCCCGGTCACTCGGCACCGAAATCGAGGCCGTCGGCACCGCGCGAGCCAACGAGTCTGTCGACGTGACGTCCAAGAGCTCCAACATCGTCACTGCCATTCACTTCAAAGACGGTGATTTCGTACGCCGCGGCGCGGTACTGGTCGAACTGGATAGTGCAGAAGCCCGCGCGACGCTCGCCGAGGCTCAGGCTGCGCTCGCCGACAGCGAAAGCCAGTTCAATCGCAGCCGCGAACTGTATGCGCAGAAGGCTTTGTCGGTCTCGCAACTGGAACAGATCGAAGCGACGCTCAAAGGCAACCGTGCGCGGGTCAATGCGGCCGATGCGCGGCTGGCCGACACGGTCATCCGCGCCGGCTTCGATGGTCGTACTGGCTTTCGTCGCGTGAGCGTTGGCAGTCTCATCAGTCCCGGCACCGTCATCACCACTCTCGATGATGCGTCAGTCATCAAGCTCGATTTCACGGTGCCGGAAACGTATTTCTACCTGCTGAAGACGGGGTTGCCGGTGACTGCGAAATCGGCCGGACTGCCCAATCGCAGCTTCGAAGGCAAGGTCACCAACATCGACTCGCGCATCGATCCGGTCACGCGGTCGCTGACCGTCCGGGCGGAAATCCCCAATCGTGACGGGCTGCTGCGGCCCGGCATGTTCATGACGGTCGCATTGCAGGGCAATGTGACGCCGACCCTGCTGGTACCCGAAGCGGCGATCATTCCCGAGCAGGGACGCATGTACGTGCTCGTCGTGGATGGCAATGTGGCGCACCGCCGCGAAGTGATGATCGGCCGGCGCCGCCCGGGCGAAGTGGAAATCGTGAACGGACTCCAGGAGGGAGAACGGGTCGTCGTCGAGGGCACCCAGAACCTGCGTGACGGTGACGCCGTGCGCGAGGATGCGCCCGGAACGGCAGTCAGCTCATGAAGCTCTCCGAGACATCGGTTCGCCGCCCGGTCCTGGCGATCGTGATCAGCCTGCTGCTGATCATATTCGGACTGGTGTCGCTGGACCGCCTGCCCGTGCGCGAATACCCCGACGTGGATCGGCCAGTCGTGTCGGTCACGACCCGCTACAGCGGTGCGTCGGCGCAGGTCATCGAAACCAAGATCACACAGGTCGTCGAAGACTCCATCGCCGGCATCGAAGGCATCCTCAAGATCGAATCGGACAGCGAAGACGAGCGCTCGCAGGTACGCATCGAATTCGACATCAACCGCGACATGGATGCCGCCGCCAATGACGTGCGCGATCGCGTGGCTCGCGTGCTCGGCAGCCTGCCGGAGGAATCGGACCCGCCCGAAGTGATCAAGGCCGACGCCAGCGCCGAGGCGATCATGTTCCTCAATTTCAGCATGCCGTCGATGTCGATGCTGGAAGTCACCGACTATGCCGAGCGCAACCTGGTCGACCGCTTCTCGACCGTGCCCGGCGTGGCGCGCGTCAGCATCGGCGGCGGGCGTCGCTACGCGATGCGTATCTGGGTCGATCGCCAGGCATTGGCGGCACGGCAGATGACGGTCACGGATATCGAAGATGCCCTGCGCCGCGAAAACATCGAACTGCCGGCCGGTCGGCTGGAATCGCAGACCCGCGAGTTCTCGCTGCGCACGCTGGTCGGACTCGATACAGAAGAAGACTTCCGCAACCTCGTGATCATGCGTGGCGAGGATGGCCATCTGATCCGCCTCGGCGAGGTCGCCACCGTGCAGCTCGGCGCGGAGAACGAACGCAGCGACATGCGCCTCAACGGCAAGGCGGGCGTCGGCATTGGCATCGAGGCGCAATCCAAGGGCAATACGCTGGACATCGTCCGTGGCGTACGCGCCGAAGTGGCGCGCGTGCGCGAGACGCTGCCCGCCGGCGCCATCCTTGCCGTCAGCATGGACAACGGCATCGCCATCGAAGCTGCGCTGCACGAGGTCGTCATCGCGATCGTGTTCGCCCTCATCTCCGTGCTCGCGGTGATCTATGCCTTCCTCGGAAATCTGCGCGCTACGCTGATTCCAGCGCTCACGATCCCGGTATCGATCGTCGCGTCCTTCCTCGTGATGTATGCGCTCGGCTACTCCATCAACGTGTTGACGCTGCTGGGCCTGGTGCTTGCGATCGGTCTGGTCGTCGACGATGCGATCGTCGTTCTCGAGAACGTGCATCGCCGCACCGAAGACGGCGAAGCGCCGCTCGTAGCCGCCGTGCGCGGCAGCCATGAGATTGGCTTCGCGGTGATCGCCACCACCCTGACGCTGGCGGCGGTGTTTGTGCCGATCTCCTTCCTCCCGGGCGATCTCGGACGGCTGTTCCGCGAGTTCGGTTTCACGCTGGCGGCCTCGGTGCTGTTCTCGGCGCTGGTAGCGCTGACGCTGACGCCGATGCTTGCCTCGAAGCTGCCGGCGGATGCGCTGCAGCGCGGACGGGTCGCACATGCCATCGACCGATTCTTCAAGCGACTGTCGCGCCTATACGATCGCTACCTGCGTGCATTGATTGCCAGACCCTGGCTGGTGGTCGCCGGCATCGCAACGCTGTCGGTGTTCGGCGCACTGACGTTCCGCTCCATTCCGGCGGAGTTTGCACCAGTCCCCGACGTGGGCCGCGCCTTCATCACCATCGAAGGTCCCGAAGGCGCGAGCTTTCAATACATGGACGAGTACGCGCGTCGCCTCGAAGCCATCGTCTTCAAGGAAATGGAACAGTACGGCGACATCGAGCGACTGATGATGCGCGTACCGAATGCGCAAGGCGGCAGTTCGTCCACGGGCGACGTCAACTCGGCGCGCGCCATCGTCATTCTCAAGAACTGGAACGAGCGGAAGCGCTCGGCGAGCGAGGTCACACAATCCCTGCTGGCGGAGGCAAAGAAACTGCCAGGCGTTCGCGCGTCGGCCGGACAGCCCGGCAGCCTCGGTCGCCGCGGGTTCGGCCAGCCGGTCGAAGCCGTCATCGGCGGTCCCGATTACGAAACGCTGTCGGCATGGCAGGCAAAGATTCTGCCGCTGGCACAAGCCAATCCCGGCCTGGAAAACGTCGACACCAGCTACAAGGAACGCAAGCCGCAGATCCGCGTCTCGGTGGATCGTGACCGCGCCGCCGAACTGGGCGTGTCGCTGCAGACGGTCGGTCGCACACTGGAAACTGTGCTGGGCTCGCGGGTCGTCACCCGCTACATCGATCGCGGCCGCGAGTACGACGTCATGCTCCAGGCCAGTGAAGATGCGCGCCAGACGATGACCGATCTCACCAACATCCGCGTGCGCTCGACCCGCACGGGCGAACTCATTCCGCTGTCGAACGTCGTGAAGCTGGAAGAAGTCTCCGGCGCCGTCAGGCTCGGGCGCTTCAATCGCCTGCGCGCGGTGGAGATCCGCGCCAGTCTCGCGCCGGGCTACGAGATGGGCGACGCCGTGAAATGGTTCCAGGACACGGTCGCGAAGGAATTGCCGCCGGAAGCCACGCTCATGTGGGACGGCGAAAGCGGCGAGTTCACGCGCAGCGGCCAGCAGCTGTTCTTCACGTTCTTCTTCGCGCTCGCCATCGTCTACCTGGTACTCGCCGCACAGTTCGAGAGCTTCGTGCATCCCACGATCATCATGATCACGGTGCCGCTGGCGCTGATCGGCGCGGTCTTCGGCCTCAAGCTCTACGGCATGACGATCAACATCTTCAGCCAGATCGCAGTGATCCTGCTGATCGGCATCGCCGCCAAGAACGGCGTGCTGATCGTCGAGTTCACCAATCAATTACGCGACCGTGGCGTCGAGTTCACCGAAGCCGTCGTGCAAGCCGCCGTCACGCGCTTGCGACCCGTGCTGATGACCAGCCTGTGTACCGCCTTCGGCGCCGTGCCTTTTCTGCTCGCCACCGGCGCCGGCGCGGAACAACGTCGTCCGATCGGCATCGTGGTGTTCTACGGAACGCTGGTTTCGGTGTTCCTCACCTTGCTCGCGGTGCCGGCGATCTATTCGATCTTTGCGCGCAAGACGCAGTCACCGCAGCATGTGAGCCGGATGGTGGATCGGATGCTGGGCGGCGCTACGGCTCCAGAGCCGGACGCCGAACACCGATCATCGACACCGTGAAGCCCGCTTTTACCGGGCTGTTCGACTAACGTCGAACCCACAGACGGAAGCGACCCTGTAGGCAATCGGACTCTGGACTCGGATTGTGGGTTCGACTTTTAAGGAAGGCCTGATTAATTCCACATCCGTCATTCCCGCGGAGGCGGAATCTATCTGAATCAACCGCATGGACTCGCGCCTGCGCGGGAGTGACGGACTAATCAGAGCCTTTAGTCGAACTTCCTCACGGCCCGGCATGATGAAGTGCCACCTGAACTCGTCCAATGTCACATCACCTGCTCGCGCCGCGATTGCGTCCGTCGCCACGTCGCCGGCGGCGCGCCGAACTCGCGACGGAATGCGCGAATGAACGCGGTGTCGGTCTGATAGCCCACGCCTTCGGCGATGTTCATCAGCGACGAGTTGCTGTTGCGGAGCAGGTTGGCCGCCAACAACATGCGCCATTGAGTCAGGTACTGCATCGGTGAGCTGCCGACCAGTTGCTGAAAGCGCTCGGCGAGGACCGAGCGTGACGCACCGACCGCACGCGCCAGTTCTTCCACTGTCCACGCATTCGCCGGCCGCTTGTGCAACTGCGCGAGCGCAGCACCGACGAGACGGTCATTGACGCCGGCGAGCCAGCCGGTCCGGCCATCGTCGCGCTCGCTCATGTAGAGGCGCAGTACCTCGATGAACAGAACCTCAGCCAGCTTCGAGAGCACTCCCGCACCGCCTGGACGCGGCGAACGCGCTTCCGCGAGCGCATAGCGAACCGACGCCTCCAACCAGGTTCCTGCATTCGAACCACGCACATTGACGTGCAGCATCGACGGCAAACCGGCGAGCAGCAACTTCGCCAGGCGTGCTTCACAGGCCAGGTAGCCGCAGACCATCCGTGTCGTCGCTCCGCCACCGCCTGAATTCAGTTGCCGTGGGCGGCGCTGCAGCAGCACTTCCAGACTGATCGGCTTCGCCGGCGGCAGGTGCGGCTGCGACGACATGCGATGCGCATCGCCTTGCGGAAAGACCACGACGTCGCCCGCGGTCACATGCACGGGCTGTTGCCCGGCCATCTCGATGAAGCACTCGCCTTCCGTGATCAGGTGAAAGATGACCACGCGTTCGGCACCCGGCTCGAGTACCGGCGCGGCAATGTCGGCATGCGGCGAGTCGTAGCACCAGGGCGCGGTGAACTTGCCATTGATGAAGATGGCACCGACGAGGCGCACTACCCGCAGTGTTTCGGAAAGCGCATCCATCAAGTCGCTCCTTCGTCGATGTGCAACCGTATCTGTGTCGTCTCGAGCAAAGCGACGGACACGGGCGAACAGGTCAACGCCTCCTCGACCAGAGCTCGCAGTTGTTCTGGCAACGAGTTGCTGGCCGCGATCCGCACCCGCAGCTGCATGTCGAGTGGCGCTGGCGAAATCCGCTCGTTGCCAGCCTGCGTCATGCCGAACAAGCCACGCGCATCCGAACGGCTGCTGGCCTGTACGTCCAGCCCCGTCAACTCCACCCCGTGTCTTGCCGCCAGCATTGCAATGCAAGTTGCCGCGCAGGCCGACAGGCCTGCACGCATCAGCCAGCCGGGACTGACGGCATTGTCGCGACCGCCGAACTCGAGGGGCATATCGGTCTGGATCTGCGCGCCATCGGGATGCGTGGTCGTGACGCTCAACCCGCCATTCCAGTGTGCGACGGCAGGCGCGTCTGCGTGCATGCCAGCGCTCGGGCGGCGCTCCAGCACCGAGATCACTCTGTTCAGCGCAGTTGCAACACGCTGTTCCACACGAACTCCATTGCGTCCATTCGTACTGCCCGGAATTGTGAGCGCATCGCCGCATTGGGGCCAGCGGGACGAGCCAGGAACGCGGTTGCAGGATGCCCGGGCAGGAATTCCGGAGCCTCGGACAGTCCGCCGATGTCGGCTTTGCATGCACGGACGCTGGGTCAGGCAAACCCGACGGGCGGGCAGGATTGCCAACCCCGGATGCTGGAGAGTCCGCCTCCACCGGAAGGCAATAGAACGGCCGCCCTCAGAGCCGCGGGTCTTCCGCTTATCCACCGCAAGCAGGAGTGACCGAATGACTACCTTAGGACGATTGACCGGGATGATCGCGACGCTGTCGCTAGGCGCCTGGAGCGCTGCGCATGCAGACGTCGTGACAGAGTGGAACGCAGTAACCATGAATTGTGTGCAGGGACCCGTAACCCCCGCCAATCGCACCGGGCCGACAGGCTTGCTCGATATCGCGATCGTTCAGGCCGCTGTACACGATGCCGTGCAGGCGATCGACGGCAGGTACGAGCCCTATCATTTCGAGGCGCCGGCGTTGCGTGGCAGCGGCTCGCGCGCAGCGGCCGCTGCGTCTGCAGCCTACGGCGTGCTGCGCGGACTCTATGGCGCGGACGATCCTTGCCTCGTCAACGTGGTCGATCCTGCGAGCACCTATGCGGGTGATGGCGGCCTGCTTGCCGGCGCACAGGCCGCAGCCGCTCTTCTGCCCCTGTATCGACCGGCGTTCATCTTGCCGACCGACCCTTTCGTCGGCGGAACCGATCCGGGCGAATGGCGCCCGACCCCCGGTGTGACCCAGGGCGCCGCAACATTCATGGCGGAGACTGCACCCTTTGCGATGAAGCGGCCTTCGCAGTTCCGACCTGCGCCCCCACCGAAATTGCGCAGCTCGCGGTACTTGCGTGACTACCAGGAAGTCAAAGCGATCGGCTCGCTCGACAACACCCGTCGCACAGCGAAGCAGACAGACGTCTCGCGGTTCTGGTCCGTGAACTTCTTCAATCAGTGGTTCGAGGCCGTACGCAACATTGCCGATCAACGCGTTGCGGATCTGGGCGAGAAAGCCCGCCTGTTCGCACTCGTGAGCTTCGCCGCGGCGGACTCGCAGATCAGCATCTACGAGACCAAGTATCTCTATAACTACTGGCGCCCCATCACGGCGATCCAGGAAGGTGATCGCGACGGCAACCCGTGGACGCGTGGCGATGCCTCCTGGACACCGTTCATCACCACCCCGCCGTACCCGGACTACAGCTCGGGTGCGAACTGCCTGACCGCCTCGATCGTGACGGTGCTGCAACGCTTCTTCCGCACCGACAAGCTCGCGTTCTCGGTTCGCACCACAGCGGCAGGCGTGAAAGTGAATCCACGCACCTACAAGCGCTTCTCCGATGTCATGGACGAAATGGTCGAGGTGCGCATCTGGCAGGGGATTCACTTCCGCACCGCTGAAGTCGTCGGTCGGCGGCAGGGCGCGAAGATCGGACACTGGACGTTCGACAACTACCTCGGCCCGGTGCGTCGCCGCAAGTGATGCAGCTGGCGGCTGGCCGGAATCCTGGGAGCCCAGGTGCGAGGGATGCCCCTCTCTGGCCAGTTAGCCAGTTAGCCAGTTAGCCATCCAACTCCGTTCCAATCCCATATCAAGGAGCACCCCATGAACGCATCCGTCGATTTCAAACCCATCGATTTCAATGCCATCAAGCAACGCCAGATGACGGCCTGGGCCAGCGGCGACTATGCAGTGGTCGGCACCACACTCCAGATCGTCGGCGAGCAACTGGCGGAAGCCTGCGACCTGCGTTGGGACGAACTCGTCCTCGACGTCGCGGCCGGCAACGGCAATGCCACCCTGGCCGCGGCGCGACGCGGCTGCCGCGTCACATCCACCGACTACGTATCGAGCCTGCTTGACCGAGGCGCGCAGCGTGCTGCCGCCGAAGGACTCGAGGTCGACTTTCAGGCGGCAGACGCGGAGGAACTGCCCTTCATCGACGGCTCATTCGATGTCGTGCTCTCCACCTTCGGCGTGATGTTCGCGCCCCACCAGGAACGCGCCGCCCATGAACTCATCCGCGTGTGTCGTCCTGGCGGCCGTATCGGACTCGCCAACTGGACACCCGACGGTTTCATCGGCCAGATGTTCAGGGTCCTGGGACGGCATGTCGCGCCACCGGCCGGCGTAGTGTCGCCGTCGCTGTGGGGCACGGAAGCCCGGCTGCGGGAACTGTTCGGCGAGAACGCGTCGAGCATTCGCACCACCACCCGGACATTCAACTTCCGCTATCGCTCGGTCGCTCATTTCATCGAAGTCTTCAGCACCTGGTACGGACCCGTGCACAAGGCGTTCGCGGCACTCGGCGCACAGCAGGCGCAAGCGCTCGAGCGGGATCTTGCAGCACTGCTGAACGATCTGAATCACGGCGGCCCGTCGTCCCTGGTGGTGCCGAGCGAGTACCTCGAAATCGTGATCACCCGTCGTTGAATGGACGCGAAACTGCAGCGGCGCATTCAGCGCTACGGCTGGGATCTCGCGGTGCGCGACTACGAGGCGCTGTGGCAGGCCCAGTTGTCTGACGCCCACACAGCGCTGTTGCAGATGGCGGCATTTGCACCGGGTGACCGCGTACTGGATGTTGCCTGCGGCACCGGCTTGATCACCTTCGAAGCCGCGCGCGCCGTCGGGCCGCGCGGCGAGGTCGTCGGCATCGATTTATCAGGGGCTATGGTGCACGCAGCCCAGCAGCGAGCCGAAGAGCAGGAACTGAGCAATGTCGCCTTCGCACAGATGGATGCCGAAGCGCTCCACTTTCCAAAGGGACGTTTCGATACTGCGCTGTGCGCGCTCGGCCTCATGTACGTGCCCGATCCGCTGCAATCCTTGCGCGAAATGCGCCGCGTCCTGCGCCCCGGGGGACGGATCGTCCTCGCCGTGTGGGGCCGGCGCGCTCACTGCGGGTGGGCTTCCGTCTTTCCGATCGTTGCCGACGAAGTGTCCAGCGACGTGTGTCCGCTGTTCTTCGATCTCGGAAATGCAGATGCACTGACGCGCCTGTGTGCCGACGCATCATTCCAGATTCGCGAGGAACGACGCATCGCAACCGAGCTTCGCTATCCGGATGCCGAGCATGCGTGCAATGCGATGTTCATCGGTGGACCAGTGGCGCTTGCGTGGTCGCGCTTCGATGAGCCAACGCGCCAACGTGTCCGTGCTGCGTACGCCCGATCGATCGAGGGCGCGCGGAGCGGGTGCGGCTATGCGATTCCCGCAGAATTCGTCGTGGTATCGGCAGAGGTGACGGACGAATAGACGCGCTCGACGCAGATCAGACTTCTCGTCATTCCCGCGCGGGCGGTGACCGGCCTGCGAGGGGATGACAACCTGATCAGCGCTTGCCCGCCCTATTCCGCGGTCGTCGGATCGATGATCGCCGCAACCGCGGCAACGCTGGTCGCTGGAAATCCGCCCTGCTGCGCGTGTTCGCGAATCATTTCCGCATTGGGCGCAATGTAGACGCAGTAGATCTTGTCGTCGGTGACATAGCTCTGCTGCCATTGTATCTGCGGGCCCAGCTTCTCCAGTACGCGGCGCGACTTGATGGAAATGGCCTTGAGGTCGGACGCCGAAAGTTTCGCGGCGCCGGGGATTTCGCGTTCGATGATGTAGCGTGGCATGTTCATCTCCGTTGTTGACCTGTCCGCAACGAACTGCAAGGGACGGTGGACATTGGCCGAAAGCAGCCAGACAGGCAATAGCAAGGTATCGTGGGGCTTCCGTGCGCGGAGGGCGCAACGTCGCTGCCCTCCGCGCTCGGGCGGCTTATCCGAATCGCCGCAACGACTTGCCGTTGTGCATCGCGGTCAGGATACCGTTGTCGACCTTCTGCACCGCCGCGGCGACCGCCTCCTCGGTGCACTGCCTGTGCTGGCTTATGACCGTCAGCGGCACCAATCCGTCGGGCGCACCGCAGACTGCTCTTGCTGCTGCGCGGATACGACCATACAGCTGCTTTGCGCCGACGTCGGTCGACAGGTTCAAGTCGCCGTAATGCACGGTCACCTGGCGGGGAGCGGCAGGGGCGGCAGCCGCAACACCGGTCAGTGCGCAGCAAGACACAGCAGACAACAAAGCTCCTTGCAGCACTCGTTTGAATGGGATCGATCGTTCGTTCATGGGGAAAGTCCTCCGGTACATGGGTTGCCTGCAGAAGATTTGCAGGTTCGTCACCGCAGTTCTGTAGACGGAAGGACGTTCATTGGATGCACAAAAGTGAGGAGCTGCTCCTCACTCCTGTGGGATCGAGACACCGAACGCAAAGACAGCGCAAAGCAAACCAACGAGCGTGACCAACGGAAATCCCGCGGGGCAAAGGAAGACAGAAAAATCTTCTGTCGCGGAATGAAGAGCCCCGGACTCTTCGCCCGCCGCTCCTGTGTGCCCGTTTGTGTAGCCGTTCTATTCGATCGATCCCGGCGTACTAGTAGCCGACCGCCTTGCCCGATTCGTTGCGGCCATCGCTCGCACCCAGCCGCAGGCCGGTCTCGAGATCGATCTGGATGCATTCGCCGTCGCCGCCCAGGCCGAACGACACGGCATGACCGCGCTGCTCGAGCAGACGGATCGTGTCCGGCGAGAAGCGATTGCGTTCCATGATGATGCGGTCGGGCGCCCACTGATGATGGAAGCGCGGCGCGTTTACGGCCTGCTGGATATCCAGACCGAAGTCCGCAACACCAATCAGGATGTTGGCCACCGTAGTAATGATCGTCGGGCCGCCTGGCGACCCGAGCACCAGCCAGAGCTTGCCGTCCTTGAGGATGATGGTCGGCGTCATCGCGGAGAGCGGACGCTTGTTCGGGCCGATGGCATTTTCTTCACTCTGCAGCAGGCCGAACATATTCGGCGCACCGGGCTTCGACGAGAAATCGTCCATCTCGTTATTGAGCAGGAAGCCGAGTGAGCCGGCTGTGACCTTCGATCCGTAACTGCCGTTCAGCGTCGTCGTTACTGCCACCGCATTGCCTTCCGCGTCGACCACCGAGTAGTGCGTCGTCTGCATGGATTCCTTCGCGGGCACTTTCACCGGCTTGTCGGACGCGTACTGTTCGAGCTTCTTCGACACCTTCGGTCGCTCCAGGCGCGATGATGCCGTAGCGCGTTGCAGGTCGATCGACTTGCGCCACTCGACTGCGTAGGACTTGTCGGCCAGTTCCAGCACGGGCAACTCGCTGAACTCCGGATCGCCCAGATACTGAGCACGATCGTAGAAAGCACGGCGATACGCTTCCGAAATCAGATGGATGGATTCGGCCGAACCGAAGCCCGCCTTCGCAATGTCGAAGCCTTCGAGGATGTTCAGTGTTTCGATCAACGCGATACCGCCCGATGACGGTGGCGGCGCGCTGATGACCTCGAGCCCCCGATAAGTGCCGCGCACGGGCGTGCGCTCTTTCACATCGTAGTTGGCGAGATCGGCCGTCGTGATGAGGCCGCCGCCCTGCTGCACGAACTCGGCCAGTTCGCGCGCCATCTTGCCGGTGTAGAAATCGTCCGGCGCCGCAACGATGCGCTCGAGCGTACGCGCCAGCTCGGGCTGCCTGAAGATGTCGCCCTGCCGCCAGCCCTTGCCATTGTTCTGGAAAATGCGCTTCGAATCGGCGAATTGCGCGAAGCCCTTGTCGTTGGTCATCTGCCGCGCAACGGACCAATCCAGTTCGTAGCCCTCGCGCGCGAGCCGGATTGCCGGAGCCATGACCTGCTTCAGGCTCAGCTTGCCGTAGCGCTGCTGTGCGTGCACCAGTCCCTTCACCGATCCCGGCACGCCTGAGGCGAGATAGCCCACGCGGCTCAACTGCGGGACGACATTCCCGTCCTTGTCCTGGTACATCGTCGCCGTCGCCTTGCCCGGCGCCTTCTCGCGAAAGTCGATGAACTTCGTCTGGCCATCGTTCATGCGCACGAGCATGAAGCCGCCGCCGCCGATGTTGCCGGCCGCCGGATGCACCACCGCCAGTGCGAACCCGGTCGCGACCGCGGCATCGATGGCGTTGCCGCCAGCCTTCATCATTTCCACACCCGCCTCCGAGGCGAGCTCATGAACGCTGGCCACCATGCCGCGCTCGGCACGTTCGGGCTGCATGCCGGCAGCGATGCAGACCGCATTCGCAGCCAGAAGGACGATCAGGAAGGCGAATTGAAACCGGGGCTTCATGAAATACCTGCAGGAGTAAGGCGGGCCGCGGGACTATAACCGAGCGGCCGAGTTCGCCACATTGGCGCCCAAAACACCAGCAGCGATTGGTGGCGATTCCCCGCAGGGAAAGCACTGTTCCTGGAGCCTCTGCGCGATCTGGCTAGCGCCAGCAGCGCGATCGACTGCGCGAATCGAGGCTCGATACTGGTGTGGTGACACGGGCACGAACCAGTGGCCTGTACCGGTTGATTCCGATATCGGCACCGTTTCGGAGAGAGGCAGAGAGGTTTTTGCTGTGGGTCCGGCCTTAGCCGGACATCACCCGATTCTCAGATGTCCGACTGTGACCAACGGGAAGCCCACGGGGAAGTCGGACCCACATCGGGAATTCAGTGCTACACCCATCAGGCATGGCACGGCAGGGTCTCAGGCCGATTCAGGAACCCAGAGCCGACCCCATCAACGCAGCTGACTGTCCTTGCTGCCGCGACGGTTGTAGCCCGTGAACTTCGCGGCTTCCTGGTCCTCTGCTTCCTGGCACGCGACGCACAGACGCACGCCGGGGATCGCCTTCTGGCGCGCTTCGGGAATCGGCGCGTCGCATTCCGCGCAGTTCGTGAGGCTGGGACCGGTGGGCAGCTGCGATTGCGCACGCTTGATCCCGTCCTTCACGGTCGCATCGATCTGATCCTGCACCGCGCCATCGCCTGCCCAACCCGTGGCCATCCCGATCTCCACTCTGAGGAAGACTCAAATAATGGCGTCCGCACCGACGTTTGCAAGTCGGAAAGGTGTCCACGGCGAATGAGGTCCGCTCGAAAAGTGTCAACCGTTCATCAACGCCGTGTAGCGCCGCTGCATTTCTTCGTACGACACCTCCTCGATCTGGTGCCCGATCAGCCATTCGTGACCGAAGGGATCGCGCACGCTGCCGGAACGCTCCCCATAGAACGCATCCGTCGCTGGCCGCGTAACCACAGCACCCGCAGCGACGGCACGCGCGATCCATGCATCGGCATTGTCGACATGCAGATGGATCGAGAACGTCGTCCCGCGCAAGGTCTCCGGACCGACGATGTCCATCTCCGGGTATTCATCGGACAGCATCAGGGTCGTCGTGCCGATGCGGATTTCGCAGTGCCCGACACGGCCACTCGGTTCGACGAGCCGGAACAGCTCGCTGGCGCCGAATGCAGTCTTGTAGAACTCGATGGCCTCGGCGGCGCGCTTCACGCGCAGATAGGGATACACCTCATGCACTGCGTACTGGGTCATGATCGTTGCCTCGGTTGGAATCGTGCGACGAGTCTGCCGACCCGGATCGCGAACGTATTGTAGAAATGCGCAATCCGTGGCGCGTCAGCGCTTCACTGGTGCATCGGACTCGATCGACTCATGCAGCGAATTTCGGCCAGGCATGGGCGTGTAGTTGCCCGGTGATGTCCCGGCGAGTTCGCGAAAATCGTGATTGAGATGCGCCTGGTCGTAGTAACCGGCCTGTAGAGCGATGCCGGCGAGGTCCGCCCGACCGCTGGCCAGATCGCGGACGACGCGAGACAGCCGCTGCACGCGCGCATAGCGCTTTGGCGTCATTCCAACGCCGTCGCTGAACAGCGTTGCAAAGCGACGCTCACTGTAACCGGTCTGTCGCCGGATCGGCTCGATACGCGCCGTCATCGGCCCGGCATCGAAACGGCGCAATGCGAAGCTGATCGCTGGATGCACCAGCGTTGTCTGTCGCAACGATCGCAGCAACTCCTGCTCCAGGATTGCGAACATCGCGCGTGGCGCGGCAGCTTCGATGAGTTGTTCACGCAGGCATGCAGCTCGCTCACCCCACAGATCTTCCAACGGCACGTGCCGATCACACAACTCGCTCAGCGGCACACCGAGCAGACTGCCGCCGCCCGGCAGAAAGTGGACGCCAACGACATGCACATGCCTGCGCGCATCGAGAACGAAGTAGCGAGATTGCGGGCCGTGCACCACGGCGCCGCGTGCCATCAGACCGAGCTTGTCCTCGGCGCTGGTGAATGTCCGGATGCGATCTTCGTGCAGATTGAAGGTGAGATCCGCACGTCCGCCAGGCAAGGCTCGCTCGCGCCGGCGCTGCGGCGCATAACCGCGGCTGTACCAGAAGCAGTCGATGAACGTATCCAGCGGCGACGCCGGGCGATAGCGCAGCAATTGCATGGCGGAAGATTACTCCTCATTCCGTCCATTGCGGATTCCAGACGACCTCCCACAAATGCCCATCGGGATCCTGAAAATAGCCAGAGTAGCCGCCCCAGAACGTGTCATGCGCAGGCTTGACGATGACGGCACCTGCCAAAGTCGCCTTTGCCATCACGTCATCGACCTCTGCTTTCGAGGACACGTTGTGACCCAACGTCATCTCGGTGGCACTGGCGAGACCCACGGCGAAGCCAGTGTCATGTGCGATGCTCCTGCGGGGCCAGAGAGCCAGACGCAACCCAGGCTGAAGCTGGATGAATACGACGGCGCCGTGCTCGAACTCCTTGCCGATGATGCCTTCCGTGGGGAAACCCAGACCATCGCGGTAGAAACGTAACGAGGCATCAAGATCATCGACGCCGAGAGTGAGAACAGTGACCTTTGGCTTCATTCGATAGTGTTTCCGGAAACGATGCACGCTCAGGCGAGCGCACTGACCATGACGTAGTAGCCGTCGGGATCGCGAAGAGCGAACTCCCGGGTACCAGTCGCGGGATTCACGTGGGGTTGCTCCTCCAGCTGACTTACAAGCACTCTCGCACGTGACAGCGCCTCGTCGAAATCATCCACGCGAAAGAACAGCAACAAGCCATTGCCAGGTTCCGCTCGAGCGGGACTCTCCAGCGATGGATGCTCGTGGGTTCCCCACTCATGAAGACAGAGCAGAACCGTCCCGTCCGTGTCGAGGATTTGACCGAAATAGTCGTGAGCAGGCGCCGATTCCTGCTGACCGAACAGCGATTGATACCAATGGAAGCTGCGAGTGACATCGGCGACAGCAATGATTGTCCATGTTCGCTTCATCGGGTTCTCCTGCCCTGGCTCGTCGGCTGCAGATTGTGCGCCGCCTTTTTTGCGGCAATCGCAATCGGGATGCCGAAGAGCAGCATATGCGACAAGAGATCGAGAACCGTGCCCAGAGGCTCGAAACTGATGGGATGCGGGAACGCCGAGAGAGGCAGAACGACAAGCCGCATGAAAAGAAACACGGCGATCCCGAACAACGCACCGGCCATCAGAGCATGGCGCGGACGTGTCAGATTTTCTGTGTTCGAGGCGGTTTGCATTTAGTTCGCGGGTCTGACGAAGCGATCTCCGTACAGCACAGCGAACTGGTTCATCGCCAACTTCCATTCTCGCGCTGATCGTATCTTGCCATCGTTGATGTTG
>NZ_DATDJO010000023.1:0-45232 GCF_036520495.1 Povalibacter sp.
CCAGTTGGTCCAGCAGCTCCCTAGGGATCTTCGGCTCAGCGGCAGGCTGAGCAGCCCTCTGTGTCTCGTACTTCTTCTTTCTCGGCATATCGACTCCTGTAGGTCATGATATGCCTCGAACACAAAATTTCAGACAGGTCCTATGCCCGCAATCCGAACGCGGAGATGGGGCCCGACTGGCTTATTTCGGGAGAATTTTCACCATTCTTTTATCCACATAGCCAATACCGCCGGCAGCCTGCACTTCAACGAAATCACCGACGGGTGTCTGCAAAGCGACCAGTTCCTCATCCTTTGCCAACTTGGCGACGATATCCGCATCCTTCGTCGCGGACGAGAAGAGAGGCACATTTGATATCTTGGTAACGAGCACATCTCCGACCGTAGGCTCTGCCACCGCACTGCCCGAACCAGTACTCTCTTTGGACGGTGACTTCGCTCCGCCATTCTCCGTCTGCGCCGACGCTGCCTTGAACTTCTTCAGCATCTGGTCGAACTGGGAGGCGCTCCAGCCATTCATGCGTTGATCGCCCACCAGGAGAATTGGGACACCAGTGCCCTTCAGCGCCCGGTAATCAGCGTAGCCACGCGGACTTTGTTCGATGTCGTACTCGACGAATGCGACTTGACGAGACTGCATGAACTTTCGCGCCCGGGTGCAATAGCCACACCAGGTCGCGCTGTAGAACACGACTCTGTTCGGGTCGATCTCCATGGGATCCTGGCGGGCGGCAATCACAGGCACAGCGATCGATTTAACTTCCTTGTACAGATCCGTTCCCTGACGAGCAGTTCGATTCACATCTCGAACGCTTCTGAGGACATCGCTGATGCCGTCAGCGAGAGCAGAAGAAGAAACGACGAGAGAAATCAGAAGCGCAGAAAAGAAACGTCGGATAAACATCTCCACCTCCGTGTGAAGCTTCCATTTCAAAACTCACGGCTAGGGCCTGACACCCTTACAAACGTAGACCGCTGTTGCGGTTTGTGACCATCAATGACGAACGCCCTCTGTCGGCGCACCAGTTGGGAGTCATGGATTATTCTCTTGCCAATCTCGCCGTAGCACCGGGAGCTAGAGATACTCAACGAATCTGTACCGCACCATCGGACGACTCCACAACTTTCCTTTTCATAAGATCCTTAGTAATCGTCGACCATTCGTCCATGGCACGTGACCGCGCATTTTGCTGCTCGAGAGTCAGACTCGGCTTAGGAGAAAACTTTGGAAAATAGCTGCTCATAGTGCAGCGCAGGTCGCTCAATGCGCTGTCCACATTCGCCACGCGCGGATTCGCGTTAACATTCTTTACGGTCACCGCCCATGCGTCTTTCATGACTGGATGGTCGAAAAATGGACCGCCACATTTATCGAAAGCGGGAAGGGCAATTACCTTATCCATATCCCCTTTCTTGGAAGCGCGTCTCCATGCGGGATTTTCATTTGCCCAACTAAGTTCGATGTGATCATCTTGAATACTAAATATCACGTCACCCCGAAAGCCCCCCGGCAAACGCTTGCGGACATCGACTCTCTCGGCGTAGATGCGTCCATCTGTTAGCTGCCAATAAAAATCGTAGAGCACCTGCCCGTCCATCCCGCCATTCAAACCATGCAGTAGATCGCCAGCAACGTAGTGCCGTCCCGCAACTCTGTTGGGCCAACCTGTCATGTGGTAATTGGTGACAGGCTGGAAACCGAGATTGATGGTGTAGAACCCTTCGACTGTGGGAACACCAAGTGACGATTGCGCTATCAAATCACTTGATAGCGCGACCCCGGCCAGTGACAAAATTAGAGAATACCGTTTTCTCTGAGCCACGTTAGATAACCCTCCATGTCGACTGTGCCACGAATCGAGTCGCGGCCCCGATTTTCCAGTATCAATCGAGATAGGTCCGGAAACTGCGGGGCGGTTCGTTGCCTCTGCGTCGCTGGCGGCACCCAATTTCTACATGGATTTGGAGGCGGCCTGGGACCTGGTGGTGGGGTGCAGGATTCCGGGCGCCAATCTGGATCGTTGGGATAGAAAACCTCGCGATCAAATGATGAAGACCGTATCAATCTCTCATCATGAATGATCGGCCTATTAACGGCCAAGTGATCCGCACTAAGATCCCCGAGTAAGACACCTGCGCTCCGAGCCTGAGCGTGCATCCACTGCAATGCTATATCGGATAAATCACCGTCAGTATATGCCCCTCCGATGTCCGAATGTGCGCCGATAAACCCTTGTTCTACTCTGTTGGACTGTGACCCCGAGCGGTGCTCATCAGCCTCTATGGATGACAAATCAAAAAAGGCACGGTGCTCGTTGAGCGCAACAGCCTGAGCTACATAGCCAACACGAGTATCGATGCGGAAGTCGAAACCCACATCCGTTGAGTTGCCGGGTATACCCATAGATCCAACACTGTCGAACAATCCAATGAATCTGATGCGGATAGGTGAACATGCCGGCATACGATCGTAGTCGCCGCGATCCAGTTTTCGATAGACCTCGTTCGCAAATGCTCGTGCCGCGGCAGCACCGCGGCTGAATCCAACGACATCAATCGTCCCATCGAACGCGGATGGGTTCTGTACTGCACTATCTATTAGCAGATCAAGCCGGCGAAGTGCTTCATCGATGCGCGAACTTGTCCCAAACCCTGATAGTCCTCCAACAATGCGATCCGCATAGTCAACAAACCAGTTTCTGTCCGGAATGCTAGCCCCTGCACCCCTCCTATAGAACTCAGAATTCTCACCATTCGCGTCTTGGTAGTACTGACCAAACAACCGAACGTTACTGCTGTCACCGTCATCCGAATTTATCCATGTTCCATCAAACGAAAACAGGAACAGCCCCAGTGGGTCGATACCACTCACGGGGTTGCCGTGCACGTACGCGTATGGGTTGACGCCGCCATACAGCCCGATCGGATCGGGCGTGAGATAGCGACCCGTCTGCGGGTCGTAGTCACGCATGATGTTGTAGTGCGTGCCTGATTCGGCATCGGCATATTGGCCGGGGAAACGCAGATTCAGCGTGAATGAACGTGCGTCGGCGTCAGGATCATCGTCGACTTGCGCAGCACCAAAAGGTTCGTATTCAGCGTTCCAGACAATACGGCGCGTGGCATCGGTGACCGTGTGCGGAGTGCCGAGATGATCGGTGTGGATCCAGTAGGTCTTTCCAGATTCCAGAATCGCGACGGGATGGGCGCCCAGATACAGGTACTCGCGCGTGACCTTGCCCTTCTCGTCCGCCTCAGCGATAAGTTGATGACGTTCGTAGAGGTAGAAAGTCGTTTGAGTTCTGCCGTCTACATGCAGCGTCTTGCTTACGCGCTCACCCGAGAAGTTGTAGCGATACGTAGCGGTCAACTTTCCATCGACGTAGAGGTGGATAGGACGTCCGTCGCTGTTGTAGTCGTAGCGCTTGTTTCCCAGTACGACGGGATGGCCGGCGGCGTCGTAGTCGACAAGGCCATTGCTCGCAAGGCGGTTCGACTCGGGGTGGTATTCAAGCGAGGACGGTGCTTTCCGATCGGTGTCTCTGGACTCCGCGATACGGTGCCCGCTGGTGTCGTAGCTGTAGTTGAAGTCACCCGCCGGCAGCCGCGCGTTGGTGAGTCGACCCATGGCGTCGTATTCGTAAGATCGGGCTTCGGGACCGTCTTTGATGGCAATCATGCGACCGGATTCGTCGTACTCGTAGCTGAGAGCGGCGAGGCCCAGGAGTGAGCGGCTTTGCAGGTAGCCGGTTTTGGCGCCGTACAGGTTCTGCAGCTGCAAGCCGTTGCCGTAGGCGAGTCGACCCATTGCGTCTGCGGGCTTCGCACTGGCGCCATCGCCAGTTTCCAGATTGCCGACGATCAGTTCAGTGCGAAGCATGGACTCGCGAGTGATGGCGCGAAGCGAGCCGGTCGGTGTGTAGTGATAGCGCAGTCGCTGACCTGACGGCAGCGTCCGGGTTTCAATGCGCCCGTGCGCGTTGTACGTTTGCGTAGTTTCGAACGAGCGGCCAGCGATCTCGCGTACGTGCCTGACAGGACGGCCTTCGGTGTCGTAGTCGAAGTGCTCCTTATGATCTGGAGACACGATCCCGGTCAGTTGCGACGATCGATATTCGAGGGTCGTTGGCCCTTCGCGGCGCGAGACTTTCACCAGACGACTGTCGGCGTCGTAGCCGTAGCCACTCCGGGCGCCTGTGCCGGTGATCCTCTCTATCAGGTTGCCTGACGCATCGTACGAACAGTAAGTGACGCCACTATCTGCGCTCTTCTCTGACACGCGGCGACCGAAATCGTCGTAGCTGTACGACGTGCCAGCACCGTTCGGAGCCACAACATCGATCAATCTGCCGACACGATCGTGACCGAAGCGAGTGATGCCGCCGTCGGGCGCCAGTATGGATTCGATGGATCCCGAGACGCCGTAGGCAAACTCGGTCGCTTCGCCCATCGGACCGGTGATCTGGAATGGCTGAAGGCTTTCCCCCACATAGGCCAGCTGACGCAGTGGCGGGCCCTCGCCGTCGCGTACCTCCAGGAGTCGGCGTTGCTCGTCATAGACGTAGCGAACCAGCCGGGGCGGAATGCTGCCCGGCATGAGGATCGCCGCTCCGATCACGTTGCCATCGGGCGCGTACTTCAGTGCCGCTGCAATCCCGGAGTCGTCTATCGCAAATCGATCCGGCCGGCTGGCCGCGTCGTATCCGATTCGCTGCACCCTGCCATCGGCGTCGATGACTTCCTGCAAACGTCCCAAGACGTCGTACGAATACCGGGTGCTGCGTTCTCCGCCGGAGCGCAGATCAGTCACACGAGTCAATCGACCTTCTGAATCGTAGTCGACGCGTCTCGACGGCGAGCCGGTCTGGCTGATGAATCGCGGCCGGCCTGCGGCATCGAACTCGCTGAGCCGTACTTCGTTGCCGGTCGGCGATCGGACAGCGGTGATGTGCCCTGACTGGTCGTACTCGATACGAGTGATATCGGCGACGTCGCTGCGCGGACCGTTGATCGACGACAACACACCACTTCGGTCGTAGTGGAAACGAACCGTTCGCTCGATGCGTGAGAAGTCACCTTGCTGCGTCGGCGAGTAGCCTGTCTCTCGCACCGACAGCACCGAACCATCCGGTGCATAAGCCATGTGGATCGAATGCCTCGCAGCGGGCTTGACGCTTGGCAGCTCGATCGATGCAGGCCGCAATGCATCTGCATCATAGATATAGCGCGTGGCGAGCTCGTAGCCGGAACCGCGCTCGCGCTCTACAGACACCAGACGTCGCTGCGCGTCATAGCCGTAGCGCTGCGAGGGCACGCCCTTTGCGGCGATCATCGTGAGTTGGAATGACTCGTCGAACTCGTAACGAGCGTCGCCGACGCCGCACGCGCCGCACCCTGGTCCACGCACCTCCGTGACCAGCGCGATTTCGTTGCGGTTCTGCGTTACGTAACGACTCACGCGGCCAAAAGCATCGGTGACATCCGTGTAGCCATCGCCGTACTCGAGACTGATCTTGCCAGCGTCATCGGGATGGGACGACAGGATTCCGCGCCCGGCTGTGTCATATGCCCAGTGCGCAATGGTCTGAAAGCGATTCACTCCGCCGTACTGCGCCAGCTTCGCGTCGCCCGCGCTGAGGTCGGTCAAGTGATGCGGATGACGCGAATCGGTGTAATCGTAGCGTCTTGCGCGACCGCTGGCGGAAACCACCATCGATAGATTGCCGCTGTCGTCATAAAAGTAACGCCATGACATCTCGCCTGCCGCACGAATGCGTGCAACGCGTCCGTTTGCGTAGTACTCGAAACTCAGTTCACGGCGCTGCGGATCGACGACACGCTCGAGTCGGTTATCCGCATCGTAGACAAAATCGATCGTTCGCGATCGCTCGCGAATCGCCGTAAGGCGCCCTGAACGATCGAAGTCGAGTTCACGTCCTGACGGCCACTGCCAGACGTAACCCGTTTCCGACTGCGTGACGTTGCCATCGCTGGCCCGCTGACCGGGAAAGCGATCTGACTTGTCTTCGCGCACGAATCGCAGACGCCGCCCGTCCGCCTGCCACAAGTCCAGCGTCCCACCATCAGTACTGGCGCGGACCGACGCCTCATATCCATGTCGCCATCCCGCTCCCATGACTCCGGCCTGTCCAACCGCGTCGCTGTTGTAGTGACGCACGAAGGACAGGCCGAGCTGCCCGGGTAGTGCGGCCAGGTCGACTTCCCTCTGGTACTTGTTGCCCGTAACGACGTGGATCGGATTGCCCACGCTCAATGACGGCAGGCCGATGTTTGGTAACGTAGCGCCCTCTGCGCCTCCAGACTGCAACGCGGGAAACGGAAAGGGATCGGTGCGTGGCGGCACGGGTGACGAATCGCCGGGTGGCGGCGGGGTCGATGGGAAGGGACTGCCATCACCACCGTTGCCGGGACATTCCGCGGGGGAACCGCTGTTCCCACCGCCGCCTCCACCTGAACCGGAGCCTCCACCGCCGCTCCCACCACCGGGCGATGACCCGCCACCGCTGCCGTCGCCGGAGCCGCCGCCGAAACCGAGAAATCCGTCGCCGAGGTTGCTGCCGCCGTCGCCCGATCCGCTGCTTCGGCCCTCCTCGTCTTCGTCACCTTCGTCCTCGTCAGTGTCGTCCGGTGGACGGGCATCTGCGGGAATGCGATCGACTTCAGGCAAGTCGCCACGGGCCATCACTGCGTCGCTCATTCTAGCGGGGCTTTGCATTCGCACCGTCGCCGTGGTGACGATGGGAAGACGGCCGCGACGCAGCAGTTGCTGCTGAAACGCATCCATCCCGCTTCCGGCACGACGCGTCGACAGCAACACGCGCGAGATGAACCAGTTGACCAGCGGCACATTCAGTTCATAGCCATAGGTCACTTCGACGCGCAGCAGGTTCGCGTCCTGGATGTTCATGCCGCTCAGCGTGCCGACGCTGGTGCTGCGCGAGTGCAGACGATCGTTGGGAATTTCCCGCACGCCGTCGACTTCTTCGGCGAAATCTTCGAAGGCTTCCCGGGTCGGGTTGAGAATGCGGATGCGCGCATCCTGCAGCAGCGACGCATTGATTCGCGCGATGGTATTCACGACACCGTCGACGGATGCATCCGGTGAGTACAGGGGCGCGAGTCCCCGTGCCAGACCGCCGCGAATCGCCTCCGGCTGGGCGTTGCTGACTGCGCCGGCACGCGCCGCCTGCAGCCCTGCGAAATTCAGCGTGGCCTTGGCCTGGTAAATCAGACCGAACTGAATGGCGCCCAGGATTACGGCCAGCAGGATCGGCAATGCAATCACTGCCTCGACGATCGCAGCGCCACGTTGTCGCCCGCGACACACCCGCCCTTGCTGCCGACATTGCCGCGACGGGCGCCCGAGCCGTCCCCTGGTGTGCGCCGAAGAGTGTCGCAACGAGCAGGCCACGCGTTCCATGCGAGTTTCCGTTCCGGGACTACGCGAATCAGTCTGTGGAGGTCAACGCCTCACATGGCCATGAATTTCTATGCGCCAGGCGCAGAAATGCGCGACAGCCGGTTCGCCCGCCGGTGACAGGCAGCCGGTGGAGATGCACACTCATACCCCGATCCCAACGGGAAACACCGTGAGCCCCACCCTCCCCACGCCACGCGCCGAACGTATCGGAATGCTCGATACCAACCGCGGCATCGCGGTGCTGGGCATCCTGCTGATGAATATCGTTGGTTTCGGCCTGCCGGAGGCCTACGAGATCCCGATCAACTGGGGCGGGCACGAGGGCGCGAATCTCTGGGCCTGGCGCATCAACGCCTGGTTCTTCGAAGGCACGATGCGCGGCCTGTTCACATTGTTGTTCGGCGCCGGTGCGCTGCTCTTCCTGCAACGACAGTCAACGCACGATGCAACCGGCACGCGCGAACTCAGCGGCACCGCACTCTACTTTCGTCGCACCGGGTTACTGATCCTGTTCGGGCTGATCAACGCGTACGTGTTCCTGTGGGAAGGCGACATTCTTTTCTACTACGGCGTCACCGGGCTGTTCCTGTACTTCTTCCGCAACCTGCGCACGCCGACGCTGATCCTGATCGGTCTCGCGGTCCTGACTGTCCCGACGATCATGAATCTCATGGAGCGTGTCGAATACACCGACGTGAAATCGCGCGCGGAAGCAGCCACGATCGCGCTGGAGTCAGGCGCCGAATTGACGGACGAGCAGCTCGCGGCCATCAACGAACTTCATGAGACGCAAGCCGACCGCTCCCCTGCGCAACAGGAGATGGAGAATGCCATCGCGAGGGTGAAGGAGAGCTATGCGAGCGCGTTTCACTATCTGCGCAACCGCACGTTCTACTGGGAGACGACATTCTTCATCCGGTATGGCTTCGCGGAATGCCTCGGCATGATGCTGATCGGCATGGCGCTGCTGAAGCTCGGCATCCTTTCCGGCAGCGCTCCACGCCACGTCTATGCAGGAATGATGGCGGCAGGCTACGCCATCGGTCTCGGCGTGAATCTGTGGGAGACCAGGACGCTGGAGAACTCCGCGTTCTCGATCGATGCGGTCACAGTCACCTACCTCACCTACGACCTCGGTCGGGTGCCTCTGACGCTTGCACATCTGGGACTGATCGGCTGGCTCTGGCAGCTGCCGATACTCCACAGCGCCAAGCGCGTGCTCGCTCGCGTTGGACAGATGGCTCTCACCAACTACCTGACCCAGAGCATCATCTGCGGCTTGCTCTTCACCGGCGCGGGCCTTGGACTGTTCGGACAGTTCCAGCGCTATGAGCTCTACTACTTCGTGGTAGCGATCTGGGTCGTGCAACTGCTGTGGAGTCCGTGGTGGCTGAACCGGTTTCAGTTCGGTCCGGCCGAATGGCTGTGGCGTTCGTTGACGTACGGACGTCGTCAACCCATGCGCATCGCACCGCACGCCGCCGTTACCGTCGATCACAGGCCGTCGACGTAGTTGATCGGCGCGTGATCGGCCAGCGCCCGTGGCGGTGCGAGCAACTGATCCCAGACCGTCGCGACATTGAAGTCCGTGAGCCGACTGCGCGTCCCTATTCTGTGTTCGACGCCCGCGTGCCTGAATCCGAAGGATTCGATCGGCACTGACGCGACGATGTCATCGCCGTGAACGACGCGATAGACCTGCACACCCCGCAGCTTCGCGACGAACCGCGAATCGCCGACGCGGGGTGATCCGTAGGCGTAAACCGCCTGGGGCGCCCTTCTGACGGCGGCAAGTGTCGCGAGCGCAGCGCCCAGGCTATGTCCCGTGTAGAACACCGGGCAATCGAGCTTGTCGAGCGCCGCCGCGATCTGCGTCCACACGCTGTTGAGTGCGCGCTTGAAACCCCGGTGCACCAGCACCGAGCCCCCGAACGCGGGCACCGGCCAGGTATCTGCGTCATGCAGAAAGTCCTGGATCTTCTGTTCCGTACCGCGAAAGACGAGCACGGCAAACGGCGCAGGCGATCGATTCATTGCCAGCAGCGCTCCGGTGCCAGTCACCTCGGAACCAAAGAAGCTGATTTCCTCGAACCCCGCTTGTTGCAGGAAATCCCGGCGGGATCGGGGACCGCTGGGATCGCGCCGATAGACGAGTCGGCTCAGCTCCGCCAGCCACCAGGCATTGGCGGCCGAATAGCTCGTCGCCGCAATCTCGAAGGGCGGCATGGGATCACGCGAGAAGAAGGCACTGGCATGGCCAGGCTTCAACAGATCGTTCCAGGTCACAACTCTCGTCACGGGCGCTTCCTGCTGCGATGCTCGCGCGGCAGAATATCGCAGGCGGCGCAACTCGTCGCGAACACTGACATCCACCATGCGACCGCTTGGCATTCTGCTCCTGCTGCTGGTGGCGATCCCGGCCACGGCGTCGATCGAAGTCATCGTCTATCCCGCCTTCGGCACGGGCGCGCGAACGGCAATCGAAGGCCGGGTCATCGCGATCGAAGCACGCAGCGAAGCTGCGGCGGATGACAGTGGCGCAACCAACCTGCGCCGTAGTCTGAAATCGCTCATGAACGATGAACAGGCGTTCGTGCCCGTCACCGTCGGGATCGGTCGTCAACGCTGGTCCGCCACGACGGATGCGGAAGGATACTTCCAGCTCTCGATTGTCGAACTCGATGCGATGACACCCGGCTGGCATGAAGTCACGGCGATGTCAGGATCCTTCCGCGGCGTCGGCTCGCTCCTGCTCGTGCCCGCAGGCGACGTACACGGCATCGTCTCCGACTTCGATGACACCGTCGTCGTGTCGGAAGTGAACAATAAACGCAAGCTGCTGCAGCACTCGCTGATGCGCAATTTCATGCAGCGCGAAGCCGTGCCGGGAGCGCCTGAACTCTATGCGCGCATCGCGGAGAACAACCCGGGCACGTTGTTCTATCTCTCCGCTTCTCCGCGGCAACTGCAGTCAGCCATTCAATCGTTCCTCGACCACCACCGCTTTCCACGCGGCGTACTGCTCACCAAGAAGATCACGAACGATTCGAGCGGCGATTCATTGCACGACCAGATCGCCTACAAGACCGGGAAACTGGTGGATATCTTCGAACGCCTGCCGCACGTAAGTTTCACGTTGATCGGCGACGACGGCGAAAGCGATCCGGAGATTTACCAGGCGCTGCAGCAACGTTACCCGGCTCGCGTGAAAGCCATCTGGATCCGGCGCGTTCATCCAGATCCGCAACGCGTGAGGATCGAAGGCCAGGGCGACCTGCAGGAACAGTTGAATCCGAACTAGCGGCCTGTAACGAAGATCCGGTAGTGCTTGTCTCAGGCTTCCTGTGGGTTCGACTTTCCCCCGTGGGATTCCCTTTCGGTCACCGCGGGACTTCCTCCGGTCGTAGTCGAACGTTGGCGAAGCACCGCTTATGACGTGACGTCCGGCTAAAGCCGGCTAAAGCCGGACCCACAGAGATTGAACTGCACTACCAATTTTGGCTTTACAGCCCACTGGAGTTGCGCCCTCTGACCATGATCAGAGCTGTCGCGCCGTCACTGCCTCGGCCACCAGACCCGCCACCCTCGCATGCACTGATTCCAACTCGGCGGTCGGCCGGCTGGACTCACTCATATATATAGCCAGGATCAGGGGCGCCCGGCCCGGCGGCCAGACGACGGCCACGTCGTTAACCGCGCCGTTTACGCCCGTACCCGTCTTGTCTCCAACCACCCAGTTTTCCGGCAGGCCCGCGCGAATGCGACGCGCACCGGTCGGTGAGGCTTTCAGCCACGTAATGAGCAGCTGTCGGGATGACTCACCCAGCGCGTCACCCGTGAGGATTCTGCCAAACGTCTGCGCCATCGCGTGCGGCGTGGTCGTATCGCGTTCATCGCCTCGCACGTTGGTGTTGAGCGCGAGTTCGATACGGTCGAGTCTCGTGATGGCATCGCCGAGATTGCGCAGATCGCGAGTCAGTCCCGCCGGTCCGCCGATCTGTGCCAGCAGCAAGTTGGCTGCGGGGTTGTCGCTCATCTCAACGGCCGCTGCGCAAAGTTGGCGGATCGACATCGAACCGGCAGCGAGCTTCGCCGAGGTGACCGGCGCATGACTCAGCATGTCGCTCGAACCGAACGTGATCTGGCGATCGAGATCGAGCTGCGCCATGTCGGCCCTGCGCAGCACCGCTGCAGCCAGCAACAGCTTGAACGTCGAACACATCGCGAACCGCTCATGCTCTCGCAGGCCGACTGAACGACCCGACGCCGTGTCGAGCGCGCAGACACCGAGACGACCGCCCGCCTCGATCTCGAGGTCCGCGAGTCGCTGCGCGAGTGTAGATTCCGCAGCGACTAATGCGTTACCGGGCGCGAAGCTCGCGCCCAGCATTCCCAGTAACAGTGAACGCCGACCGATTCGATCCCGCATGCCCGATCTCCACTTGTCTGCATCAGCATAGCTTCGTAGATGAATCGGGCAACGTCAGGACGAAATATGGCATCGCGATGGCGGCTGGAGCCCACAGAGGCAGCGCACACAGCCTCCGGTCTGTAACACCTGTTCCTGGACTGCGCTCGTGCCGAGATTCTATGGTTCGATGCAAGCGAGGATGCGCGCTGCCTTCGCCTGTGAGTCCGACTGAAGTCGGATCCAAAAGAGCGGCCACGCTCCGTCTTCTCCGCTCGTGCTGAGCGTATCGAAGCACTCTTCGGTCCAGCGCCCCCGACAAGCTCAGGACGGACGGAGCAGACTTGCCTCACTCTCCCGGCTGCTGATCGCATGTCACCTGTGTATTCCAGTCGGCGAAGTTGCCGTTCGGATTGCGCTCCCAGGCCCAGACATGAATTTCATAGAACGCAGGCAGGCCGTAACGGTTCGGTTCGCCAACGTAGTTGAGCAGGTGTCCGTCCAGCGACGGTGCACCGCCACTGGGATTCTTTGCGGTCCAGTCTGCTGCGATCACGATGAACTCGACGCCGACGAGACGCAGTCCGCCGTTGGGCATCGGTTCGTAGATCAGCGCCTCCGGCTCATCACCATCGAGCACACCATCGCCTACACGTGCAGGCAGGATGAAGTGAACGCCCATCGCACCGGAGTTGGGTCCACTGACGCACGGAGTGCCGCGAACCCAGCCTTCCGCTGTCGCTGTGTTGATGTCGCGGAACTGCCAAGTCGCTCTGCGCACCTTCTCAACCAGCGGCGCAAAGTCTCGCCCCGGTTTCGATGGATGCCCGAACTGATCGACGGCCAGTGCCGCCAGCGGCAGCGCCACGAGACCCATGCTCAAAACGACTCGTTGCAGTGTCTTCATTGTCGTCTCCTGCGGATGAGTGTGAGGACAAAGTAGAAGCGACCGTCATGCACGAAAAGGGCAAACCTACCAAGGATTGCGCCGCCGTCAGAACTGCCGAAAGTCATTACGAATATTGATCATTCGTCAGGATCATTCGGCCGTATTCGCCCCTTGACGACAGTCATGGCTTCTCCCCGCACTGCCGCATCGTCCGAAGAGAACGCACTCGAGTCGCACGGAAATAAAATCAGCGATCCCGTAGAAATGCTGCGGCGCGAGCTTCATGACCAGCGCTCCCGCCACCCATCCGTACGAGTGCGCAATCGAGAACGCTTTGGTAACGTCCGTCATATCCGCAGCTGTCCGACGGGAGGCGACCATGGCGATCAGCGTAGCGGCAGCACAAGAACGTATCGTCAGCGAGCGACGATTCTTCACCGGCATGGCGGTGAGCATGGCAGCGGTGGCCTTCGCGGGTTTCGCGCACACCTACTACCTCGCTGGTTTCCAGGATGCTCCCACGCCCGTACTCACTCCGTGGCTGCATGTGCACGGCGCATTGTGCAGCGCCTGGGTCGTACTGCTGATCGTGCAAGTGAGGTTGATCGCCGCGGGACAGCGCTCGGTTCACGCGCTGCTCGGAAGCGCAGGTGTGATCGTCGCTGCGGCAACGTTGTTCGCAGGACTGTACGTCGCCTTCCACAGTCAGCGACGTGTACATACCGCAGCGAACGCCGATACGCTGGCGGACCCGTATGTCTTCCTGATCTTCCCGTTTACCGCCGTCATTCTCTTCGCATTGTTCGTGACCCTCGGCGTGATGGCCCAGGCGGTCATGAGCTGAGGAATGTTCGCCAGCATCGACAGCCTTTCCTGGCTGTCTCGACACCCGTCTCACTGCAAATCGAACCAAGACTCCACGCTCGAGACACTCATGTGCTCATGAGCCGGCCTGCACCAGCGCCACAGCATCGGCACCTGCGGGAAAATGCAGTCGGCCGGATTCATCATTGGCTGCCTGCCAGACGACCTCGGCCAGGTCTGACACCTTCGTCACCGCAGCGGGTTTCGCAAACGCCGCAAAGACGCGTTGCGCAAACGGCGAATAAGGTTCTGGTATGAGCCCTTGCATGCACGCGCGCCCGGCAGGTCGTCGAACGGGTCCGCACGCTCGAGCAATTGAAGAACGGCGGGAGTTGGTTGGGATGATTGCGACTATCCCCACGGGGCTGCGACACACACGTTAAAGGAAGGTCTGATTAACTCCGTTCGCGCTGAGCCTGTCGAAGCGTCTCCCGAAATAGTGCTCAGTTTCAATGTCATGGCGTTCACCTTCGATGGGTGAACCATTCCCTGCGGTCACGGTGCTCAGGGCGAACGGAGAATTAATCAGAGGTTCCTTAAAGCTGCTCGCGCAACGACTCCCACAATCCCCCGTGGTCCAGAAGAAATCGCTTGATTCCGTGGCGAATATCCACTGAATTCAGCGCGCGTGTGCTGAGCGATGTATGTGCATCGAGAGCGGCCATGATTGCACCCACGAGTTCGGCATCGAGGTCTGGAGAGTTCGCAAACTGTTCTTTCGCATTGTTGCTGGCCTGCTGCCGTAGCTTGCCCGACTCGAGCATCTTGTTCTTGATGACCTGGGTCACATAGGTGATCTGGTCCTGATCGGTCGTATCGCCACCGAACAGATTGTTGAGCTGCTCGATGATCTCATCCAGGTATCCCTTTTTCTGCTCCCGCACGGCTCCGCTGCCCGCCTCGGTCACGGATTCCAGCGGCGGCGCTTCCCCGCCATTCAAAGGCATCGGGCGCTTGCCGAGGTTCTTCAGCCTGTGATGCGTGAGCACGACCTTCGACAGGTCGATGCCCTCACGTTCGCGCCCGAACTCCAGCAGCGGCAGCAGCACCTTGTAGAAGACCGAGCGTCTCTCGATCGCGGTATTGCCGTAATCGAAGATCTGCGACAGGAACGTGTACAGCCGCAGGTAGGCGCCCATGTCGCCCTTGAACAGAATCAGGGCGTCGAGTCCCTCGCGCGCCGCCTTGATGTCGGCCGCGTGTTCCCTTTCCTGCGCGGATTGCAAAGCCATCTGAACTGACTTGAATCGCTTCGTCAGCCGGTCCGCCACCGGTTCGATGGCCTTCAACAGTTCGGCCTGGGTGGCGTTGGGATTCAACTGGACGGCCACGACGCGATCGACCTCGAAGTCATCGTAATGCCCGGCGGCATCGAGCTTGGCGCGCAGGTTGTAGACCAGGTTCGGGTCGGTCGTTGCGGCGAGATGCGCCGTGGAATAGTAGGTTTTGAACGCCTCAAGAACCTCTTCCGCATCGTTAACGAAGTCCACAACGTAAGTCGTGTCCTTGCCGGGATGGGCACGGTTCAGGCGCGACAGCGTTTGCACTGCCTGAATGCCGGCAAGACGCTTGTCTACATACATTCCACACAGCAGCGGCTGGTCGAAGCCGGTCTGGAATTTGTTCGCGACCAGCAGGATCTGGTACTCGTCCCTCTTGAAGGCTTCGCGAATGTCGCGACCCTTCAGGCTCGGATTCAGTGTCTTGTTCGTCTCAGTGAAGGGCTCCGGCCCCGACGTTTTGTCGTTTACTTCGCCGGAGAAAGCCACGAGCGTCCCGATGGGATAGCCGCGATCCTTGATGTACGTTTCGATCGCCAGCTTCCAGCGCACAGCCTCCACCCGGCTGGCCACGACGACCATTGCTTTGCCTTTGCCCCCAAGCAGCGGCGCAACGAACTCGCGGAAGTGCTCGATGACGATCTGCACCTTCTGCGCGATGTTGTAAGGGTGCAGGCGAACCCACCCCATGATGCCCTTCATCGCCTCGCTGTGCTCGACCTCGCGCTGCTCGTAGTCCTTGCCTTCATGCGCCAGTCGGAAGGCCAGCTTGTACGAGACATAGTTCTGCAGCACATCGAGGATGAATTTCTCCTCGATGGCCTGGCGCATGGAATAGACGTGAAACGGCGCCGGCAGATTGTCCGGGCCGGCCGGCTGCGAAGGATCTGGCCGCGTGCCGAACAGCTCGAGCGTTTTCGCTTTCGGTGTCGCCGTGAATGCAACATAGGTGATGCCGGCATCGCTGGCGCGCGCCGCCATCTGCGCGGCAAGGATGTCTTCCGCACTGACCTCCAGGCCTTCCTTTGCATCCTCCAGCTCTTCCGGAGAAAGCACCGCCTTGAGCTTGCTGGCCGCCTCGCCCGTCTGCGAGCTGTGCGCTTCGTCGGCAATCACGGCAAAACGCTTGCCTTGCGTCGCTGCCAGATCGCGAACGGCTTCGAGCGCGAACGGGAAGGTCTGAATGGTGCAGACCACGATCTTCTTGTCGCCAGACAATGCCTCTGCGAGTTCGCTGCTCTTGCTGGCTTCGCGACCTTCGATTTTCGCGACCACACCAGTCTGGCGCTGAAAATCGAACAGCGCTTCCTGCAGCTGCGAATCGATGACCGTGCGGTCCGAGACCACCAGCACGCTGTCGAACACCTTCTGATTCCGCGCATCGTGCAGTTCTGCGAGGAAGTGTGCAGTCCATGCAATCGAGTTGGTCTTGCCGGAGCCCGCCGAGTGCTGCACCAGATATTTACCGGCCGCGCCCTGCCCGAGGACTGCGGTCTGCAGCTTGCGGGTGACATCGAGCTGGTGAAACCGCGGAAACAGGATCTTCTCGATCTGCTTGCGGTCATTGCGCTGTGTGACCAGGTAGCGTCCAAGTATTTCCAGCCAACTGTGGCGCTCCCAGATCTCCTCCCACAGATAGGCGGTGCGATGTCCGCTCACTGGATTGACGGGATTGCCCTTGCCACCGTTGTCGCCCTTGTTGAAGGGCAGGAAGTCCGTCGCCGGCCCCGCGAGTTTCGTCACCATCTGCACTTCATGGTTGCTGACCGCGAAGTGCACCAGGGCGCCGCTGGGAAATGACAGCAAAGGCTCGGCAGCCTGGCCCTTGGGTCGCGGCACCCGATCGAAACGATACTGATCGATCGCATCGTCGATGCTCTGCGTGAAATCCGTCTTCAGTTCGACGGTCGCCACCGGGATGCCGTTGAGGAACAGCACCAGATCAATGCAGTTTTCGTTGTGCAGCGAATAGCGTACCTGTCGGACAACGCGCTGCCGGTTGGCGTCATAGCGAACGAGAATGTCCGGATTCATCGCCAGGGCGGGTTTGAACTCCGCGAGCTTCAGCGGCTGCCGTAGCCCCAGCAACTCAATGCCATAACGCAGCACATCGAGCGTGCCGCGTTGATCGAGCTGATCGCGCAGCCGCGTCAGCAGGGTTTCGTTGGCGCTGGCGCCGTGATTTTTCACGAGCGTCTGCCACGCCTGGGGATGCGCTGTCTGCACCCAGGAGATCACGTCCGCGGGAAACACTGCCCGCGCCCGGTCGTAGTTTGCGGCGTCACCTTCGGCGTAGAGCCAGTCGTGTGTCGCGAGGTGCTGGCAGATCTCTAGCTCGAGGTTGATCTCTTTATGCAGACTCATTGCAATCAGTCCCTCGCGCCATCGGCCAGGCGGCGCATCAGATCGGTTATCGGGATCGCCGGTGGTACCGCTTGTCGATACCGGCGGCGATTCGCCGGGTGAGGCGGCCTTCTTGTAATGGCCTCACTTCGTCTCCCACAACATCGAGATCGGCACGGCTTGCAGGCCATCGCCGAAAGAAGCAACGGCGTCGCCATCGTAAAGAACGACGCCGCGGACAAACCGTTTGCCCGTCGCAGCCTTGAGCTTCTGCAAGCCCTTGAAGTCGGCTGCCGTGACAGTCGCCGCGGCTTTGATCTCGATACCGGCGATCCTGCCAGTGTATTCGAGCACCACATCGACTTCGGATCCGTCCTTGTCGCGATAGTGATGAAACGAGTGCGGCTCCTCCTGCCAACTCGCCTGACGGCGCAACTCCTGATAGACGAACGTTTCCAGCAATTGCCCATATAGAGCGCGGTCATCCCAAAGCGCCGCGGCGTCGAGGCCGAGCAACGCGCAGGCCAGACCGGTATCGCACAGATGCAGCTTCGGCGTCTTGATCAGACGACTCAGCCGATTGCTATGCCAGGGTGGAAGCTCCTCCAGCAGAAAGACTCGCGCCAGCAACGTCATGTAGTCGCGAATGGTCGGACGACTGAGCTGAAACGGCGCGGCCAGTTCGGCCACATTGATGAGCCGTGCCGTCTGTCCGGCCGCCAGGGTGAGCAGGCGTGGCAGCGCGTCGAGGGCGCCGATGCGTGCCAGGTCGCGCACGTCACGCTGCACCAATGTATCCGCGTAGTCGCGATACCAGGCTGCCCTGCGTCGCGCCGTGGAACGCGCCAATGCCGCGGGAAATCCCCCGGCAGTCACATGGGTCGCGAGCGTCTTTCCCAGTCGCCGTCCTGCCGCTGCAGCCTTGAAGCCCTTGCCAAACAGCGTGTCGAGGAATGTCGGTTCAGTACCCGCCAGCTCCGACTGCGCCAGTGGATGCAGGCGCAGCACCTCCATCCGCCCTGCCAGTGAATCGGCCAGCGTCGGCACGAGCAGCACATTGGCAGAGCCGGTCAATATGAATCGGCCGGGTCGGCGCTGCTTGTCGACTGCTGCCTTCAGCGAAGTGAACAGCGTTGGCACGCGCTGCACTTCATCCAGCACCGCCTTGTCGGGTAAGTCGGCGACGAAGCCCACCGGATCGGCCTGTGCCGCGGCGCGCTGCACATCGTCATCGAAACTGACATAGGCATAACGGCCGGCATCGCCCACCTGTCGAGCCAGCGTGGTCTTGCCGCACTGACGCGGCCCGTGAACCAGCACCACGGGCGTATCCGCCAACGCCTCCACGAGACGCGGCAACAGTAAGCGCTTGTGTAACGCCTGATCTGACATCGCGACCAAATGTAACCCTGGGGCCGGCCAAATGAAAGGTTAGGGGTGTCTAAAAGAAAGGCTGGCGGGGACGAGCGAGAGGAAGCATCACGCCGACGAACCGTGGCAGAGGAACGGCATCGGTTGGTTGATGATCACCCTCCCTATGAATGATCCGCCCGATGCCTGGCTTGCGACGGACTGCTCTCATATTGAGAACGATCGTCGCTTGTTTGAGAACGAAGTGCGCCAGACGGCCGGCGTTTTGAAGCCCGCGCAGACAAGAAATCAAGCGGCCGCCGATTCTCCCGCAAGGTCGCGCACGTCGATTTGGCCGGTGACTGCGGCGGAGATCAGGGCGGTGCGGCGTTCGAGGAGGAGGTCGATGGCGCGTTGGGCCTCGCGCGACAGATCGTCGAATAGAGAAATTTGAACATCCAAGTACTCGCCAATTGCCTCCCTGCTCTCCAGCGGGTGGTTCGAATATTGGAAATTTAGTAAACACGTCGTTTGGAAGATGAGTCTGATTTACACCGTCATCGTGTACCAAGAAGAGCGGATTGCGATCCAACAGGTAGTACAGGAACCTCGGCTTTCCACTTATTGGCCGCAAGATGCAAACACGCTGATTGACTGCGTAGCGCACATCGTCCTGCACTAGAAAGGCCTTGGCGAGCGCTCTGCCGTTAGGAAGATCACTCATCACCATAAGGATGTCATTTCTCTGAGCCGGACTCAGGTTCCTTGTGCAGAACTTCCGCGATTGACCTTCCGTCGAAACGAAGCGCGAGTTCACACAAATGAACTCTCCCTCGTCATCGATATAGGGCTCGTGAGCTCTTCCAGACTCGAACTCGCAGATCGTAGACAGTCGTCTAGCTACCCAATGCGACGGCACCTCGCCGAGCCATTCGATCTCGGAATCCTTCATGGGGGCGTGAGGGTTCAGGCCTTTCGTTACCGCGTGGGAGATGACGGCTTGGCGCTTTTCTTTCAGCAGATCCATCAGGCGCCGTTGCTCTAACACCAGCGCGTCGATCTTGGAGGTTTCGCGGTCGAGGAAGGAGGCGATGGCTAATTGCTCACCCTTTGGTGGCGTAGGGATTTCCATCGAAGTCCATGCGTCCATTCGTATGACCTTCGTTCCATGCGCCGCTTCATCTGTTCTTGCAAGTGACTCGTGGGCAGAACCTCTGAGCATCCACGCGAGGAAGGACTCATTTAGCCCTGCGTGCGGCGTCAATGCTTTAAGATCTTGATTGATGGCCATCGGCACGCCAGCTTTCACCACAGGAAAGGTGTGACCCAAAATCATCCCTCGCACAACAATCAGCACACTGCCTCGACGTGTTAACTCCGCTACACCTTCATCCACCGCGCGCTGCGAGATGTGATCCTGCGTATCTGATAGCACCTCTGCCTTTAGATCCTTGGATGACGCCCACGGTACATCACCATTCCAATAGCTCAGATTCTCCTTGCTAGGAGTTCCGCCGCTTCTGATCTGAACCAGATACTTAATAGGAGCGATTTGCCAATGCTCCGGCACCTCTCCCAGCCACTCCACCCCGCTGTCCTTGTACTTCGGATACCGCGGAAAGCTCATGCGCACTCCCCTTTCGTTCGCGCTGAGCGTGTGACCGCAGAGAATGGTTCGTCCATGGAAGCGCATCCTGGAATGAAGAACCCTTCGACAGGCTCAGGGCGAACGGAGGAAGAGCCAGCAGCGGAAGTGCGAACAGAAAACGAGAACACGATGCGGATCACTTCGAGAGTTCCCCGATCATGGTGAGGATGCGATCCGTCACCCCCTTCAACTCCGCATCAATCTCGCTCAACGGCCGCGGCGGCTTGAACACATAGAAGTGCCGGTTGAACGGAATCTCATACCCGACTTTCGTCTTCTCGTGATCGATCCACGCATCCGGCGCATGCGGCAACACTTCGCGCTTGAAGTAGGTTTTGACATCTTCGTTCAGCGGCACGTTCTCCGTGTCGCGCAGGTTGGCATCGGGCACGGGCTTGCCCTTGCCCTTCCCTTTCGCGCCGAGCAGAACGTTGCCGTGCTCATCTCTCTGCGGTCGCTCGACAGTGATAGTGCGATAGCCGAAGTCTTCGTTCCGGAAGATGCGGCTGATCGGTACTCCGTCACGCGTTTCTTCTACGAAATTTCCGAACAGCCGAGTGATGTCCTCGATGTGTGCCGGGCTCAGTTCCTTGCGCTTGCTGCCAAGGCTCTTGCGCATCTTCTGCCAGAAGGCGCTGGCGTCGATGAGCTGCAGCTTGCCCTTGCGCGCGGCGGGCTTGCGGTTGCTGACGATCCAGACATAAGTGCTGATGCCGGTGTTGTAGAACATGTCGGTCGGCAGGCCGATGATGGCTTCGACCAGATCGTTCTCCAGCACGTAGCGACGGATCTCGCTTTCGCCCGAACCGGCACCGCCGGTGAATAGCGGCGAGCCATTGAGCACGATGCCGAAGCGGCTGCCGCCGTCCTTCGCGGCGCGCATCTTGGAAATCAGGTGCAGCAGGAACAGCAGCGACCCGTCGCTTACGCGTGGCAGGCCCGGACCGAAGCGGCCATCGAACCCTTTGTCCTCGGCTTCCTTGCGGATCTCCTTCTCGATCTTTTTCCATTCCACGCCGAACGGCGGGTTGGAGAGCATGTAGTCGAAGCGCTTGCCGAACAGCCCGTCGGCGGAGAGCGTGTTGCCGAACACGATGTTGCCGATGTCCTGCTCCTTGATGAGCATGTCGGCTTTGCAGATGGCGTAGGACTCGGGGTTCAGCTCCTGCCCGTGCATGACGAGGCTGGCTTGGGGGTTGTGCTCCTTGAGATGCTCGTCTGCAACACTGAGCATGCCGCCCGTGCCCGCTGTCGGGTCATAAATCGTGCGCACCACGCCGGGCTTGCTCAGTACATCGCCATCCTCGACGAACAGCAGATTCACCATCAGCCGGATGACTTCACGCGGCGTGAAGTGCTCACCCGCCGTTTCGTTCGAGAGTTCCGCGAAGCGCCGGATCAGTTCCTCGAACACCTGCCCCATTTCGGCATTGCTCACTACCTTCGGGTGTAGATCGACGTTCGTGAATTTCTCTGTGACCAGGTACAGCAGCCGCGCCTTGTCCAGCCGGTCGATCTGCGTGTGAAATTCAAACCGCTCGAAGATATCCCGCACCGCTGGCGAGAAGCCCTCCATGTACTTGCGCAGGTTCTCCGCGATGTGGTCCTGATCGCCCATCAGCGTCTTCAGATCCAGCGGCGAGGTGTTGTAGAAGAACGTGCCGGTCTTCTTGAGCAGGAACGGCTCCGGATTCACCCCCGCCTTCTCGCGCTTCTCTTTCTCTGCCAGCACCGCTGCCTTGGTGGGCTCCAGCACGCAATCTAGCCGACGCAGCACCGTGAACGGCAGGATGACCTTGCCGTAGTCCGATTGTTTGTAGTCACCGCGCAGAAGATCGGCGACGGACCAGATGAAGGAGGAGAGATTGGTATTGGCCATCAGAACTCAGCTATCGCAACGACTCGAATGCATCCTGGAGGATGTCTGTTTCGAATGCGCGACGATAGGGTGTCGCGCCAGAGATGTCGATCCCGGCAGCTACCAATCTGATCCGAAGATAAAGCCGTTGTCGGACGCGCCACCAGTTCGCGTCGCTGAACACCAGCGCCGGACTCGAAAGCGAAGAGGTCGACACTCAGCGACGTGCGTGACTCGCAATGCCAGGCCGGGAAAACGAAAAACGTAAAGCCTCTCGCAGCTTCTGAAGCTTTTCCGCTTCCCGCCCGGCACCGATGATGCGTCCCTTACTGCGGGCACGCTCCTATGTTGTCATTGATGATCTGCAGATCCTGCGCGTCGGTCACGCCGTCGAAGTTGAAGTCGTAGGCGCTCGACAATCCCCACGAGCCATTGATCGCGGTGTAGTTGGTCACGTCCTTCGCGTCGACCACGCCATTGCCGTCGCCATCGCCGGGGCAGGCAATCTGCGAGGCGAGAAGACCATTCAGCTGAGTCTTCAAGGCGTCGTAGTTGGCTTGCTCGACGGTGGTGAGGACGCCCGCCAGGAGATTCTCGCCTTCGCGGTCGAGCCGCGGCGCGGTCCTGTCCTGGTCGATGCGGTAGATCTCCTCGGTCACCACTTCCACGCCGCTGTCGGTGGCGATGTGATAGTCCAGCGCCCTGTTGACGACCAGCTTGTACTCATCGTTGCGCACAGCCTGATAGTGGGTCGCTCCCATCGTGATCCGGTTGGTGTCGTAGTTCGCGCTGTCGTTGGCGTAGATGGCCTGGTTCACTTGCCAGCACTGCTGCAGGCCCGGCTTCAGGACCGACGGGTCGTCGGCGCCGACGCCCCACCACGCGCCACCATTGTCTTCGCAGACGCCCTTGCTCACCGGAGTGTGGGAACAGGAGTTGCCGTAGAACACGCAGGGGCCGTTGCGACCACCGTTGGCCTGAATGTTCAGGCCGCCCTGCGTGAAGTTGATATCGCGGATGCTCGCCTGCGCCGGGTTGGTGAGGTACGGCATCATTTGTTCCGCGTCCACGCCGCGCGGTACTGCCTGGGTCACGTCGATCCCGGCGATCTCGCCGAACAGCCGGAACACGTCGGTGGCATTGACCATGTGTTCGACATTGCGATCGGGGCTGGTGACCAGCGGGCCGGCAACGATCAGCGGTACCCAGACTCCGCTCTGGTAGGCGGTGCCCTTGGCGCGGCCCGCATCGAACGGCAGCTTGACCAGGGGGCCGAAGGAACCGTTGTCACCGACCACGACCACCATCGTGTCGGAAGCGGATGGGTCGTAGATGAGGCTGCCGTCGACGGCTCGCGTGGCGATGCCGGTTTCCACCAGCAGGCGACCCAGTTCGGTGTCCATGGCTTCGATCATCGCGTCCGACAGCAGACGTTGGTTGACCGGATCCTTGCAGTCGTCGCTCAGCCGGCTGTTGGCCCCAGAGGGCACGAGGCTCCCCGGTGGATGTTGCAGCGGCGTGTGGGCCGAACTGAAACTCACCGTGGCCATCCAGGGCGTGTTCGAGGCGGACCGGCCCTTGATCCAGTCGATGGCGGCGTTCACTTCGATGGTCGAGCGATAGCCCCGACCTCGTGCATCGCGGAGGTCCGCTTCTTCCACCGCGCCGTTCCGATTCACAACCAGCGGCGAGACGTAATGCGCGTTCTCCCGATTGAAGATCAGACCCGGCGGCGGTGAAGCCTCGCAGACTGCACCCGGGTTCAGAACACCGCCCCGCGTCAGGCACTGCAGTCCGGCGGAGTCGCCCGCAGCGTTCGCGCCGGCGATGACCGTGCAGCTCGCACCATGAGCAGTCGCTACGTAGCAGGCGCCGGAATAGGCGCCATTGGCACGGGTTTCGTCAGGCACGAAGCCGCAGGAGTAGGTGCCCGCTGGCGCCACGCCACCCGCAGTGGTGTCGATGGAGCCAGGCAAGCCGCCGGTCCAGCCGAAAAAGTGATCCCAGCCCAGCGTGGCCGGTGTGCCGTTGCCGGCCTCGTTGTGCTCCGGCCCGGCCAGATGAAATTTGCCGAACATGGCGTTGGCATAGCCGGCGGCGGTCAGAAGTTTGGGGACGGTCATTTCCCACGGATCGATCTGTGAATTGGCCAGGTCGTTGGGACCGATCGCCTGGTTGATGTTGTTGCGCATCGGATAACGCCCGGTCATCAGCGCTGATCGACCCGGAGAGCACTCGGGCATGGACCACGTATTGCGAAAGCGGAGGCCGCCATCGGCGATGGCCTCGATGCTGGGCATCTCGGGCGCCACGAGGCCGCCGTATCCCATCGCGGGAATCTGATCCACGCCCACGTCATCCATGATGACGAACAGGATGTTCGGGGTGGATGGTTCACTCACTGGCGGCGGAGCGGTCCAGGATGAACCTGAATCACACGCCGAGAGGGCGGCCAGTGAGGCGCACACGATCAGGGATCTGGGGAGCAGGGATACGAGCTTCACGGTTTCTTCTTCTTCCAATTGACGATATTCATGGGTGTTTCTGTGTGATGTCTTCGATGCGGGTTCGTTAGTGACGGGTTTTAATTTGTTGCAGCAGAGGATCCCAAGGGTTCTGGGCTGCGAGTTCCGCGATCAATGCCTCTGCGCGAGAGTCATCGCCGGCATTGCGTAGATAGCTGACCAGCGCCAGGCGCAGCCTCCGGTCGGACGGATGCTGCTTCAACAGAGTTTCGAGCAAGTCGAGGGCTGGCCGCTTCTGTCCGGCGTCATGCAGCGCCACCGCCAGAACGTAGCCGTAGGTGGGTCGCTCCGGCGCCAGCAGGCTGGCCTTGCGCAAAGACTGCAGCGCCTGCTCATGCTCGCCCTGCCGCACCTGCATCAAACCGAGGGCATGCCGAAGCGATGCGTCTTGCGGATGGCGTTCGATGGTTTCCTGAAGCAGCCGCAGCGCCGCCTGCGGCTCGTTCGTCTGCTCCTGCACCTGCGCGAGCATGATGAGCGCCGGGAAGAACGTCGGGTCCATGGCCTGCGCCCGCTGCAGCGCCGGCAGAACCTCTGCTTCACGCCCGGTCAACTGATAGACGCCAGCAAGGTTGTAGTGGGATTCGGCCCGTTCGAGCATGGCGTTCTGTGCGTTCTCATACTCCTGGATCAAACGCACCCGGTCGATCGCAGCCGGATGAATCCCGGATGGCAATTGCATCAGCTGCCAGGTGGCGGCCAGGCGCACTGCGCGCACCGGGTCTTGTCGCAGACGCGCAAGCGCCGCCGCCTGCTGAGCCGGCGTCAACAGCGATGCAGTCACGTCCACGGCGGTGTGACGCACCAACGCAGACTTGGCGGTCAGCGCCTCGACGGCCTGTCGCTGAGCCGCGGTCGACGGGTAGTTCGGCAACTCACTCAGCAACGTTGCCCGCCGGATATCAGGCAGGTCGCTGCGCGCCAGCTGACGGAACAGCGCGTCGGCGGCGCCCGCTTGTCCGTGGCGCGCCGCGAACAAATCGCGGGCGTAACCGCCATCGCGCGCCACGGCGTCGGGATACCACTGCTGAAATCCCACGAGCACCTTCGCCTGCGCATCTTCGCGGTGGCAGTCCAGACAGGCGTCCGGATGGGAAAGCGCCAGAGCCTGAGCGGGATCGGGCGAAGTGAAGCTGTGGTCGCGACGCAGGTCGTTGCCCATGTAGTGCTTGCCCGGCATGTGGCAACTGACACATTGAGCGCCCGGCGAACCTCCGGCGTGGTGATGGTGGGACGAGTCGTCGTAGTTCCCGCCTTGCAACGCCGAGCCGTCGATGCCGGGCCTGACCGACTTCGCTGCGTTGTGACACGTGGTGCAAAGCGCGTTGCCCGCTGCGCGCGGCCGGGCGCTGTGGGGATTGTGGCAATCGGAGCAGACCACGCCGGCGGCGTGCATACGGCTTTGCTGGAAGGAGCCGTACTCGAATACCTCGTCCTTGATCTTGCCGTCGACCTCGTACAACTCCGCGGTGAGGATCGCCGGCAGGTAATCGTCCAGCAGCGCGTTGGTATGCGTGTAACCGTTGCCCAAGGGCGAACGCCGGCTGTGACAACGTGCGCAGATCTCGGGTTCTTCCGATTGACCGACCGTCGCCAGGCTGCGCTCGAAACCCTTCGAAGCGCTGGCTGCGGGCGCCTTCGCTGCGGCCCATTCGACGTGGCCGAACGCCGGACCATGGCAGCTCTGACAACCCACACCCAGTGCCTGCCAGCGGCTTTCGGTCGTGGCTGCAACCGGATCGAAGCCCCGCTGGAAGCCGGTGGTGTGGCACTCGATGCACATGAAATCAGCGTTCTGCTGCGTCCCGGTCCAGTGCAACGGATGGCGGTGATCCACGCCTTTGCCGTCGTAGAGATGAAACCAGCGCTGCAAAGGAACATCCCAGGCCGCGCCATGCACCTGCAAACGACCGTCCTTCATCGCCAACAGGTACTGCTGCAGAGGTTCGACACCCACCGTATACGCGACACGGTAGTCGGCAGCCTTGCCTTCATCATCCGGCGTGGTGATGCGAAAGCCGTCGGGCTCGCGAAAAAAACGGCTGATCTCCACATCGGAATTCAGCGAGCGCTGATTGAAGTCGCCGCGTACCGTGGCGTGGGTCGCTGGCTGCATGGCCAGCTGGTGGTGTGAACCTCGCCAGTCGCGGTACTGATCCGCGTGGCAACCTTCGCAGGCGGATTCGTCGACCCATTGCGCCGGCGGCGACGACGCCGAGGGAACAGGCGGCGAAATTTCCGGAACCGTAAAGCGCCAGCCGATCACCGCGATCCCAGCAACCAGCAACAGCAACCCGACGATTCGTTTAGATGAACCCAGCGATTGTCTGAGGAACGTCAGCGAGTGAAACAAGGCTCGGTCTATCGCATCAGGGTGAATGGGCCGGTGCTGGAATTGCGCCACCCTAGCATCATCGCGTGACATCTTGAGTGAGACTCAGCCACCGCGGAAGTGTCTCGCTCACATGATGTGAAGACTGTTTGCGATGAACGGCGCATCTGGGCGTCGCATTGTCTGGAGGAGCGCACACAGTTTCGTGCCCGCCCTCCTACCGCCAGAACTGCAGCGCTTACGCTTGGGTGCCTTACAGCGCAGTGTGTGACGGCGGTTGCCGTTGATTGCTCTCATTGGCGTCCGTCAGCGATCGACTGCCACGAAGTGACGCGCGTCATGCGCCCTGCAGGATGATTTTCCAAACGCGGGGTGATGGGGTTTCTCTTCGAGTCGCGGCCACGGCGCCTCGGGCCGACCTTGCGCGAGTTCATCGGTACAACGCTCGCCGAACGTGAGTATGCACTGGCGAGGCCGAACGAAAAGAGGCAGCGGGGCGGAAGCTCTGCTGCTATCCCGCTTCGTTCCTGAGCCCGATTGCGCTTATGACATCTCTGAATTGATCCGTCACTTCGGTGACCAACGGAATCCCGCGGGGCGAACGCGGCCCCACGGAGTTTCCTTTGGTCAGAGCTCCATCCCGTTGATTCAGATAGCCCGCATGCCTGCGGCGAGACGAATTCATTCTGCATGTCTGTCTGCACGAACGTATCACCGCGGTAATGCAGCTGTCGTGTCGTTCCCGCGCGCGGGCTGCGCCGTTATCCGCCGCGATCCCGCGTCCGGTCACCCAGACATGGCAACTTTTTCGTCATGACGCCTTTGAGACGCAGTCCACAGCACTGCAGTCGGACTTTCCACACCATCGCGATCGAACAAGAACCAATACAGCCTGGACGACTCATCCATGCCCTTATTCAAGAAGAAGCCACCTGCCTATACGCCGCAGACGGGTGCCGTCTCGCTCGACCGGAATCAGTTCAAGGTGATGATGCGGACCCGGCCGATCTTCCGCGAATACAGTCGCTATGTCGGACTGCAGCCGGCCGCGACGGCGCTCGACAATGCCTACACCGAGAATCTGCGCAGCATGAGCGCGGGCGGGTTCTGGGCATTCGGCACCAGCGCCAATCACGGCAATCCAACGGTATTGCGCTTCGCGGATGATGCCGGACTGCAGACCTTCTTCGTCGCCGTCGAAAGTCTGTTCGACTTCGATACGAAAAAAATGGACCAGCGCTCGGCCTACACGAACGGCCTCAAGGGCAAGGCCGGTACTGGCCTGTTGTACACGAGCCTGCAGGCAAGCGCAGAGCCGGAAGCCAACTACTACCAGGCGCCAGCGCCCAGTGCCCCGAAACCCGGTGCACCCGCGGTGCCAGCGAAACCCGCCAGCCTGATCAATCAAAGCAAGGGCCTGGCCTGGCTCTCACACGGTGTTCAGGGCGATACCACCGCATTCACGCGCATGCTCCTGCAACACAGCAAGCATGATGGTTCATTCCCGCTGGGCGCGGATTCCACCCTGCTTGCGACTGCCTGGCCAACACTGGTGCCGCTGGCGCCCGCTTACCGGGGCTGGAACAACGTGGCTTCGCAACAGAAGTATCCGTCGAACATCGGCGGCATGAAGGTGCTGAACGACATCATCGTGGATCTGTCGACCTCGGCGATGCCGGCAGTCGGCGACACCCGCTGGTATGACCTTGCGCTCTATGTGCTCGGCTCGGTCGTCACCACACAGGCCTTCACCGACGGCAACAAACGCATGAGCCGTTTCGCCTACGTACTGATGCTGTTGAGCGGCGGCGTGCCCATGGTGGTGCCGAACTCCACGCTCGGATCGTCGCTCGGCGACATGCTGTAACGAAGTCGCGATCGGTGCCGGAAACGGCGCCGTTGAATCCGGCCCGGCGCAGGAAGGATGCTGCGCACTGACAGCGAACCATCCGTTGGTTCGCGCATTGACGGGCGTAATGCCGAGGCGGTCGGGTCGCGCTGGATCTTTCCGCCAGTCCCCTGGCATGGTTCGGTGGCTATCACGAGCACTCGGTGAAGAGCACCGAGAAATTTTCCGCAGACGGACGCTGGTACCTGACGGCGGATGCCGGGTCCGTAGACGAGGACGGCTACTTCAGATTTTCATCGCGCGATGACGACGTGATCAACATGGCGGGCTACCGGATCGGGCCGTTCGAAGGCGAGTCCGCCATGGCGACTCACCGGCCGTTGCCGAGTCGGCTGTCATTGCCGTGTCTGATGAAATTCGCGGCGAAGTCACGGAGGCGTACGTCGTGCTTCGGGATCCGACTTCTGACTCGCCCGAACTCGAATCCGACATTCAGCGATGGGTGAAGACCCACTACGCTGCTCACGCCTTTCCGCGAACGATCCACTTCGTGGAGGCGTTGCCGAAGACACCGTCAGGGAAAATCCAGCGCTTCGTACTGAGGCAGCAACGGCGCGCGAAAGTTGGCGAAGAAAGAATGATGCTGGGCGACCAGCACCGGTCGGCGACGCGCGGCGCCTGACACAGAGAGTGCAGTAAAGAAAACGGCGGAGCCCTTGCGGACTCCGCCATTCCCTGCTCGCGCATGAATCCATGCGGACAAGGCAACCGCACGGCAACTGCATCGGAGCGTCCGTCCGTTGGGACCTCGGTCGCGCGCGTGACGAAAGCCTGCGCGCATCGTCTGAGGCCGTCCGGCCAGCGCGAATCGTCGACTAGCGACGAACCTCGCCAACCAGACCACCCAGAGTTGCGACCGAACCAACGTTTGAATGTGCCATTGGATCACCTCCTTCAATTGCCGTGGGCTTATCGCCGACACGCACCGCCCACCGAAGCCGCGCGCCGATACCTGAATTCTATCGGTGAACAAGTGGCGACGTCAGCAGGAGATTTCAAGGCGGTGACAATCGCAACTCCACCCATGGAGGAATTGGCGGGAGCGTCGGAGATCAGGGCTGCGCGGTCCGAATAACCTCGGGCATCGGCATAAAAAAGCCCGATACCGGCTTGTGACACGAGCACGGGCGCTGCCGCATCCTTGCCTTAGCATCGGCGTGAGGGATCCATAACGACAGGGGAAACAGGGATGAACCGACGCACAATCCTGCTGATGCTGGTACTGGTCGTCGTGGCGGGAGCCGCATGGCAGTATCGCAAAGCGCCACAACCATCGGCTCCGACTCCCGCCGCAGTCGTGGCAGCGAACGCTGTCCATGAAGCCTCGCCCGCTGCGAAGCGAATCACCCATCCGCGGATCGACGATCGTGCGCAGATCCTCGATCCATTCGGACCTCGGGTCGGTCGCATGGCCGATGCCTTCTACGATGACCTCGGCATCGATCTGCGGATCGTAACGCTGACGGACACGGATGCTTCGATCGAGGAACAGGCCGATCAGACTTTCCAAAAGCTGAAGATTGGCGCTCAGGCGCCAACCGGCGGACTGCTGATCATCCTCAATCCACAACTGCGCAGTGCGCGAATCGAAGTCGGATACACGCTCGAAGGCGCATTGACCGATCTGCATATGGGTCGCATCGCCCGCGATCAACTCGCGCCTTACGTGTCCTACGGCAGCGCCGGAATGGCAGTAATGGACGTCGTTCACTACTTGCGCGATCACGTTTACGTCGCCGCCGCGCTGGATGAACTGACACTCAGCGATGACTTCAGGAATCGACCCGCCTACCTCGAATACTCAAAATTCACCTCCGGCGGCGCGGGCGCACGCGCGGCATTGTCCTTGACCGCTGCGGATATCGATCTGAAACGCCGGCTGACGCAAGCAGAGCGCGCGCAGTACGCGCCGTCAGCAGATATCGATGAGTCAGTCGCCGCCTTCCTGCGTGCCACCAAGGACATGGCCGGCGATCCGACGCTCGAGCTGTTTACCGAAGGATCGCGGCTGATGCGGACCTACTATCCGCTGGCACGATTCGAAGAACTGCAGCGGTTGCGGCGCATTCAGGCTTCAATGCCGTTGCGTACTCAGGTCAGCGGCGACTACGCCGTAGCGACGAGCGACAAACCGGTAAAGGGATTCGTACCCATCCTGCTGCATCGTGAGAAGGGGTTGTGGCGGATCGATCTGGTCGAGACCTGGAAGAACCTGTTTTTCAACGGTGAAGGCAATTATTACCTGCGCAATTCCAACACCCCATATGCGCCGCTACTCACCCAATTCGGTGAGGGCAGTTACAACAATCTGACTGCTTACTCATTGGGGAAACTCTCCATCGAGCAAGCCCTCGTCAAGCTGGGCGACCAGCCCGACGCGCTGTCCGCCACTTGGAGAGCAGAGCTGTGGCTACGCAATGCCTTTGTATTCCCGAAAGCATTTCTCGAGTACGAAGCGGCGCGCAAAGCCGCACCCAACGATCCAATCGTGTTGGAAATCTACGCTGATCGCACGATGTACCTGGGCTTTCCGGAACTGGCGATCCCTGCTTACGAAAAGATCGGACGCGGTATCGAGTGGAAACTCGCGCAGGCATACAGCGATCTGGGTGACACGGCAGGCGCGCAGCGCTGGGTATCAGTTGCGCTCGAGGAAAACCCATACGACCTGTATGCACTGCGCTGGCAGCAATTTCTCGCGAAGAAGGATGGACGTGAGGCAGACATGCTGGAGGCCGCTGCAACGATAGAGATGCTCGAGAACGATCCTGAGCGCAAGGCACAACCCGTGCACTTGTACTTCGATCCGCGATCTCCCAAGTACAACCCGGAATCAACGCTCGATGTCGAAGACACCAAGGTCTTCGATCACAGCGAATTCGGTGTGCAGATGCGCAACTACAGTAGCCGACCCGTCGATATCGACAGCATCATGCTGACCAGCATGGGTACAGCAGCCGCAAGCGGCCTGGGTGACATCAAAAAGTACTGGAAGTATCCGGCGGGCCAGGGACACCTGCTTCCGGATGAAACGGTCTACTTCAAGAAGGTCTGGGGCTTCGTCGTCGACACCGGCCACCAGCACGTTCGCTATGTGTTCCGCGTGTGCTGGCACGGCACTGGCACGACGTTGCGTCAGTGCCGGACACAATGGCTGGATGTGGAGCCGTAAGGACGAAGCGCTGACCAAAGCATCATCACTTGCTGGCCGCAGCGCCGCTCCCGGGACACGCATCGACTCCCAGAATCAAGTGAAGCTGCGCCGAGGCACTGGTTCGAGCATGGCCGCCGGTCGCGTCTGGGTGGTGAACCAGGGAGTGATGGCCTGACGGGTGCACAACGTCACCCAGGAATGGCGAATCAGATCAGCGCGAGTACATCTTCTGGGCCTGCCGGAAATCGGTGCGTGTCCTCCCTTCATGCAAGCCTTGGGTAGGTCTGCAACCACTCGACCGGCCTTTGCTGGGATATGCCCGTGCAAGACCTGACCCCACTCGCTTACCTCCGGTGCGCGCAAGAGCAATTACTTTCCCCAGGATGAACGTGCTCACGCATGAGTCGAGATCGGCATGATCGATAAAGCCCGCGGTGCCATGCGCCAGGAAGGAGGCCGCACACCGCCAAACGCTGGCGAAGAGTCGTCGATGACCTTCTTGCGACTGCCCTAGTCGAGGCCTAGGCTCAAGAGGAACTGTGAACCGCGATTGCTAGAAAGTCGGAGATCGTCCAATGTGCACCGCAGCCAATTACACAACCAAGGATCATTACTTCGGTCGCAATCTCGATCTCGAATTCTCTTACAACGAATCAGTGTGCATCACGCCGAGGAACTACGTTTTCGAGCTGCGGAAAGTGCCTTCATTGGAGAGTCACTACGCCATCATCGGCATGGCGACAGTTGCAGACGGATATCCCCTCTACTACGACGCCACCAATGAACGTGGGCTCAGCATGGCGGGCCTGAACTTTCCGGAGAACTGCGACTACAAGCCCGAGGCATCCAGCAAGACGAACATCGCATCATTCGAGTTCATCCCGTGGATACTCGGCCGATGTGCAACGGTGGATGAGGCGAAGCAAGCCCTGGCCGACCTGAACTTGGTGAATATCGCGTTCAGCGACAAGTTTCCCCCGTCCCCACTGCATTGGATCATCTCCGACAGAAACGCATCCATCACCGTCGAGTCAGTGAAGGAGGGGCTGAAGGTTTACGACAACCCGATCGGCGTTCTGACGAACAATCCACCCTTCGACATCCAGCGTTTCCGCCTGAACGATTTCATGAGTCTGTCGATCGAGCCCCCGGAGAACCACTTCTTCCCCGACCTGAAGCTGGATATTTACAGCAGGGGAATGGGAGCCATGGGACTGCCAGGAGATCTGTCATCCGCTTCCCGTTTCGTGAAAGCAGCCTTCACCAAGGGCAACTCGCTGTCCGGTGACTCAGAATCCGAATCCATCAGTCAGTTTTTCCACATCCTTGGGTCCGTCGCTCAGCAGAGAGGCTTGGTGAAGGTGGGCGACAAGTTCGAGATCACCATCTACTCCTCGTGCTGCAACACCGATAAGGGTGTCTACTACTACACGACCTATGAGAACAGCCAGATCACCGGCGTCGATATGCACCACGCAGATCTCGACGGCCGCGAGCTCGTGAGCTTCCCTCTGATCAAGGGCCAGAAGATCAACATGCAGAACTGACTCGACAGCTGCGACAACGCGGTCTAGGTCAAGCACCACATTCTGCACGGCATCCCGATGGACAGTTTGGACACCTCACCGAAGGAGGCTCTCGGTTCGCTGCACGATCCACAGTGGTGTGCAGAATGTTAGAACTTGGAGTGCCAGCGCCATGTTCGGCGCGCACGCTAATCACGCTGCGCGCCTTCGGCTTCCGGAACGTACTCCAAAGGATCTCCGGGCTGGCATTGCAGGAATTCGCAGATGCGCTCGAGCGTATCGAAGCGCACGCCTTTCACCTTGCCGGACTTGAGCAATGACACATTCGCCTCGGTAATGCCGAGGTGCGCGGCCAGCTCCTTCGATCGGACCTTGCGCAAGGCGAGCATGACATCGAGACGGACGACGATGGCCATGCAGCGCTCACTAGATGATCTGCTTATGTTCTTCGGCGATGACGTACGCGTCCGCGAGCACGCGCGCGACGAGCATGAACTCACCCGCGCGCAGATCGGCGAGCTTCAGTCGGCGGCGCCGGGCACTACGCTGCGGGTCGAGATCCAGCGCGGCAGAATGGATGCGACCGCGTCGCAGTGAGACAAGCAGCTGGACCCGAACGCGTGACGTGATACAGCGCATCGGAATCCAAAGGTCACAACATCCTTGCTTCCGATGATCGCGAAACGAACTCAGACTATCACTGCATCCTTCAGCCTTGGACGTCTTTGTTGTCGGATCGCAGTCTCCCGGTTTGCCGAAGGGGCTGCGCGCTAGCGTGCCGCACGTCTTTGCAGGCCTGCAGTCAGCGAGGCGCGATCCTCGAACGATGGAGATGTGTATGAGCATTACCGGCAATCTGCTCGACTCCGTGACCGACGAAGCCTCGCGATCGGCAGCTCAGGCACTTATGGATCAACCTGCGATCTCACCGGATGCTATCGGGCCTGGAGCAGCGATTCGTCGAGCGCCAGAACAGCGGCGATCGATTGTTGTCGCAACGCCTACGCCACTTCGCCCGCGGCGTCATCCCCCTCAAGGACACGCAGGCGAGCTTCACCGTGGGACCGTTCGTCGCGCTTCAGAATGAGTTGCTCTTCAACGTCCAGCATGAGCAGAACGCCAACGGCAAACTGCTCGACCAGAACCGATTGCTGCTCGGTGCGGGATATCGCTTGAGCCGAGGTGTGGACGCGGAGCTCGGCTACGTCAATCAATACGTCAACGGGCGCACCGTGGACTCTATGAATCACATCGTTCAATTCGGTTTGTACTCGAGGTTCTGATTACCGGTTGCAACGATCGGTCGACCCTCGTTGATCACCAGGGGCGGCACGCAGTGAATCTTCGCAGCGAGCCTGTCGACACCTGGCGACCGACTCTCGAGCAGCAATTCGTTCTCCACGCGCGCTGCGATGGAGATGCTCGTGGCCCGCTGCGGCGGCTCGCCGAATCTGTGATAGCGCCCTGATCGAAGGACGAGGATTTGAGCAGCCCTTTACACGGGTATCTGACTCTGTACAGCAGACCGCGCTAGGCGCTCGGATGGAAGACGCCAGCCGAGGCTCTCAACGAGCTACTCCTCTGCTCTCAGAAGAAACGTGTTGCAACGGCTCCTTGAGCCAAAGCAATACCTGTCGATAGCGGCTGGCGGCTGGCGGCTGGGCTCCCGGGACCCGCATCGACTTCCAGAATCTAGTGAAGGCGCACGGATGCACTGGCTCGAGCATGGCCGCTGGTCGCGTCTTGGCGGTCGGACCTGAGCGGGAGAGGGATTGACGGTGAACAACCTTCTGGGCCTGCCGCACACCTCGGACCCAGAGGCCGGCGCTGCAAGCTGAGGGTCATCGACCCAGGAGCTGCAGCACCATCTGCGGCGACGTGTTCGCTTGCGCGACCATGGCCGTGCCGGCCTGCTGCAGGATCTGCGCGCGCGTGAGATTCGCAGTCTCGGCGGCGTAGTCGGTGTCCTGAATGCGCGAGCGGCTCGCCGCCAGCGATTCGCCATCGGTCGACAGATTGGGATGACGGAATCGAGACGATTCAGCTGCGCGCCTAAGTCTGCGCGACGCGCATTGATGTAGTCCAACGCCCGGTCCATCTTGGCAAGGATTTGCCCTGCACTGCTTTGCCGCTGCCAGCGATCTGTCCTGATTACGTAAAGACACTGCGAGGCGTCCGTCTCATCACCGTCCAGGCATCGTTCGCCGAAAAAACTCCAGCAGTACTTCGTTGACCTGCGCCGGCCGTTCTTCCGCGAGGGAATGACCGGCGCGATCTATGAGATGCACACCCAGAAGCCTGGTACACACGGACCCCATGTCTTCGAACGCTCCCGGAGATTGATATGTCGCCCAATCACGATCTCCCCCGATGAAGCAAGCGGGGACGGCGATCGTTCGACCCGAGAACGCTTTCAGCTCAGTCGAGAACCTCGGATCGTTGCCCCGTCTGTAGTAGTTGAGTCCACCCTGGAACCCGGTTCGGGAAAACTCCGTGCTGTAAACACGAAGATCCCCTTCGGTCATCCATTTGCATTCATCGATGTACGCCTTCGATGGCATATGCGCAGCCATTGTTGCCGCGATTCCCATGTGGGAATCCATGATGTAGTACTCGGGCATCCTGGCAAGCTCGGACGCCGTCCAGGATGCCAGCGGAAACGGCTGGTTGCCTTCCCAATCCGCGCTCTTGAAGTAGTACAGCGCACGTAAGAGATCGTGCACTCCCTGGGGCGCTCGCCACATATCTTCATTGGCCCGATCTGTGGCGTTAACCGAGAAGTAGTGCTGGCGTGGACGCTTGAGCGCTGCCAGTTCGTTGTCGATGTCGGGTTCGGATCGGGAACCACTATCTGCGCCTCGTGGTAACGCGGGTGCTGGCAGGAAGGGTGTGCTCATTGACACGACAGATCGAAAAACATCCGGTCGCAGCCGTGCACACCATTGCGCGGTCGGAGCACCCCAATCATGACCAATGACGGATGCAACCTCGGCATACCCAAGTGCGCGCACCACCCCAAGGACGTCACTCACGCGGTTGAGCATCGAGTACGGCAAGAGATCATCACTGTAAGCAACCGCTCGCGTAGCGCTTCTGCCGTACCCACGCAGATCGGGAGCCACCACATGGAACCCCGCGTGAGCCAAAGGCAGCAGCTGGTTCCTCCAGGAGTAGGCAAGCTCGGGGAATCCGTGCAGTAGCACCACGCAGGGTCGTGCGGTGCCCAGGTGGCCTGCCTCGAGGATATGCAGATTCACACCAGTGCGAGTGGCGATCTGGCGGGAACGGATGCCGCCAGGCAGTGTATCCCGCCCATAGAGGACGTCGCCGTTCCCGCACTCCACCTTCTCTGACTGAGCCATGCTTCGTGACATCGCGGTCTGCGCCAGTAGCGCCCCGACACTGCTGAGAATCTGACGGCGATTCACGAGCGCCTCCTCTACCCGCCAGAAAAAGTCAGGCGGGTCGCGAGTCCCAGATTCTCAGAGCGTGTGACGGCTGGCAACACCGACAGCCGGGACGTCCTATGGCTGGAGATCGATGCGTGTCCTCATGGGCCCTCGCGATGAACCCCACTGCAGTGACACGACACCACGGCGGATCGAGTTGGATGCTCACCGGATCGATATCGCGTAGCGCCCGGCAGAACGCTTCGAACCAACGAGCCTGCGGCCAGCTGCGTCCCGCGCTTACGGCAACATCCGCACATCAGCGACGGGAGATAGATTCGAGATGAATCCATCCGCCCGCACGGCTCCATAGGGCAGCTCTAAACTGCTGCGAGCACCATGCATTGCTGCTCGCGCGACACCGGGGCGCGCCAGGTCGCCCTCGGTCGCGGCCACACGTTTGAGGAATTTCCGCATGTCATGTCATCCGAAGAGGCTCATCGGCCTCGCTGCTTCGATTGCCGCCTCGCTCATCGGCCTCGCCTCTGCAGCGCAGGGCGCGGAGCCCTCCCTGCCAACCGCAGCGGACCAGGGAGCGGTCACGGTGGCCGACCTGCCCCCGGAAATACGCGAACTGCTGCTGGCCATCATGACCCAGCCACGGGTATCACCAGGTGTCGCATTCGGCTCGCCAGTCGGCTTCGGCGCACGTGGCGGCGACTATTTCTTCGGCGTCAATGGTGCAACCACCTCCGGCAACAAGGCCGACGGTGTCGAGCCCGATTTCATCGGCGATCTGGATATCGATGGCTCGTTCGCCGCGGGCTTCGGCATCGGCAATCCCGCCACCGCCGTGGGTGTCGAGGTGGCCGTGAACGTCATCAGCCTGACCAACGAATTCGGGGACTCCGGTTCGGCGGCGATCAAGGTCCATCGCAACATCGGGGAGCGTGGCGCTCTGTCCATCGGTACCGAGAACGACCTGGCGTGGGGTGAAGCCAAGGACTATGTGGCAAAGACCACCAGCACGAAGTTCGTTTCCTACAGCCATTATTTCCAGCTGCGCAACAGCCCCCGGAATCCGGGCGGCCTGATGGTCACGCTCGGCGCCGGCGATGGCCGGCTCGGCGAGGTGGACGATCCGAAACAGGTCACGCCGTTCGTCTCCGTTGGATACGCCTGGACGCGGCAGTTCAGCACCATCGTCGACTACGGCGGTGAGACGACGAACGTCGCTGTGTCCATCGTGCCCTGGCGCACCATTCCCATTGCTACGGTCTTCGGCTGGAGCGACCTCGAGGAGAAGCGTGCCGACTCCACGTTCTCTTTCGGCCTCGGCTACTCCAATCGCTTTTGACGGCCCTGCGAACCCAAGGAGAACCCATGACACCCAGCACACTCACCGCAGCCGCGGCGCTATCACTCGCGTGCAGCCCAGCTTTTGCTGGCGGCCTGAATCCTCCTGGCCCGGGCGCACAGATTTCCGGGGCTACGACCACGCCCAGCACGACGAGCACCGTCAGTGCTGCCGCCACAGTAACCAGCCTCGTAACGAACTCAGGCGGCGCTTCTGGACTGGCCACGGCGATCGGTGCCCTTGCCGGCGCGACTGTCAGTGGCAATATCGTCACCAGTCCCCCCATCTCCATGGGCTCCACCACTGTGACGCTGTCTGTGAACACCTCCAGTGGCATCGTCACCGTTCTGCGTTCGAACGGCACCGTCATCCTGACGGTCAATACCGGCAATTGATCTGCCGCGGCAACGCGGCGGTTCCGGCGCAGCACCGAAGAGTCGACCAATTACCCGGTGCAGGGCTTGAGATCGGTGGGTCCTCGCAGGCCCGTCCTCGCAGGCCCGCTGCTCTATCTCCGCCGGTCACCGCGCAGCGTTACGTCCTGAGGCTGAATGCGCCGTCCACGGTCATTACTGTTCCGGAGCACATGCTGGCGCGGGACGATGCGAGAAACAGAATGGCTGCCGCTACGTCGCCGGCCTCGGTCCAGCGGCCGAGCGGAAAGTCCGCATCGCTGCGAAGCGAGTTATGCGTGAGTGCGGTACGTGTCGGGCCTGGACATACTGCATTTGCGCGGATGCGCTGCGCAGCCCACTCGAAGGCGGTCTGACGAGTCAGCGCCAGCAGGCCGGCCTTGGCGGCCGCATAAGCGGCACCGGACACGGGAGAAACACTGTGCGCCGCGATCGACGACACATTGACAATCGATCCACCGCCGCGTCGCCGCATGCCGGGCAGGACTTCGCGCGTGGCTATAAATGCAGAACGCAGGTTCAGCGCCATCGCTTCATCCCAATCTTCAACGGACATGTTCTCGAGCGTGCGCCGGGCGCCGCCGCCGACATTGCTGACGAGCACATCGATGCCAGGCTCCTCCCGATCGATCGCCACGAACGCGCGTTGCAACGCGCTCGCATCACGCGCATCGACGCAGTGCGCGACGCCATCCACTTCCGCTGCGAGCGAGCTTGCTGCTTGCGCGTCCAGATCGAGAATATGGACGCGAGCACCCTCGCCCGCGAGTCCGCGCACGACGCTCGCGCCGATGCCATGAGCACCGCCAGTCACGACGGCGATACGATCGCGGAATTCACTCACGCGCGATCTCCGTCTCTCGCAATGCTTGTGTCGTAAGAGCTGCGAAACTCGCCGATCCGACCCATAGCCGCGATACGACAGGCCCTGAGCGGCCCAATCGCAGGTACCGCATGTCACTCATGCTTGACCGGATCGAACAGACGCGGATGTGCGACGCCGCGAACGCGCACGCTCTCCAGAAGCGGGAGCCAGGCAGAGCGCGAAGACAGCAAGTCGACTGCGCGCAGATCCTCCTCGAGGTCTTCGGGTCGCGTGACGCCGATCAGCGCGGTCGCAGCAGCGGGATGCGCGAGAGCGAAGGCAATCGCGAGCTGAGCCGTGGTCGCACTAAAATCCGCAGCGATCTCCTGCAGCCGCGGCTGCACAGCGCGGATCTGTTCGCGAATCCCACCGGCGTCACGTGCGATGTTGCGCTCGCGCGGTCGTTCGCCGCGGGCGAAGTCGCTCGGGTTCACGCGATCCCGATCCAGGTGTCCGGCGAGTATGCCGCCCTCGAGCACAAAGGCTGCGCACAAGGCGGGCGTATTCGTGGCGAACAAACTGCCGTAGTCAGTGGCAGAGCAGACGGTTCGAACGCGACGCGCGCATTGACGAGCGTGTAACTTTCTTCCAGCGACGTTGGGTCGGCGATCGTGAGGATTGATCGCTGCGGTAGCTGGCATCGGCGCGGAATATCCAGTCGCCGATGCTCGTCGGCAGCTCGAACTGTCCGTCCAGCGAAGCCGTCCACTCGGGGACGTGCGGAAGTTTCGTGTCATACGTGACACCGACCACACCGCCGGCCAGTCGCACGAATTCGTTGTGCGTGTAACCGAGGCCCAGGTTGAACGTCCGACCAGACGTCGGACGCAGCACGGATTCGAGTTCGAAGCCGTATAGCTCGGCGTCCCCGCCGTTCTGCGTCACGTTCACAACGCTGCCCGTCGCTGTATTGATGTGGCCTTGTGCATCGAGTCGGTCATCTTCACCGATGCGCAGCGATACGCCGCCTTCGGTAGGACCGCTGAGTTTCGGTTGCGAGGTGATCACATTGATCGCGCCGCCGATTGTGTTGCGTCCACCGGCATACCGGAACCTGGGTGTCCCGAGCCGCTGCCCGCCATCGCCGGAAAACGGTGCGTGTCCTCGTTAGCCTTAATGTGAGGGTGGCTGTGCGCCGGCTCTCCGCCCGGCCTCGAAAGCCTTCATAACCCACTCTGCGGGATCCGGCTCATTCTTCGGGGCCATTCCTTTCGTGCTCGACCAGCGGTAGATCCAGGATAATCCGGCGCGCCCCGCGTAATCTTCAGGCGCCCGGTAAGCCGGGTCGGCCAGCGCAACCGTCAATGTAACGAACCGATAACCGCGACGCCGGAACATACTGAGCAACTCCGGCATCAAGTCTGCATTCATCTCGTTAGCGTGGATCAACAGAACCGATCGCTGCTCGAAGAACTCGACTATCGATTCCATGTAGGGGACATGCTCGCGTCGCACGCGCGATCGCAGTTCATGCTGAAGATACGCCACGGCGAATGCATAGTCGGAATTATCCAGGGTGACCGGCGCCACACGATAGCCGCGCTGGTCGAGAAAATTCTGCAGTCCCTTCTTTATTTCCGGTGTTGGCCCCGTGTGCAGATATGGATGACGATAGAACTCGAGCGTCCTGGTGCGCGGCGCCAGCGCCTGGCGAATCATGGTCTCGCCGCGCACGATGTCGGTCGTGTAGACATCCAGCGGAACGCTGTTGATGTCCGCGTGCGAGTAGGAGTGATTCCCCAGCTCCGCGCCCGCATCCAGCCACAGATCCAATATCTCCTGAAGTCCCTGGGGATCGAACTTCGCTCGACCGGCATTCACGAACCCAATGACAGGAATGCGCTGCTCGCGAAACGGGCGCAACAGCTTCGTCGTCATCGCACGCACGCCTGCCAGATCGTACGGTCCTGCGTCGCCCCCACGAGGCAGGTCATCGATGGTGATGGCGACTTGCCTCCCCTCTCCCGCCGCAAAGGCGGTACTCGTGAAAAGCGCCAGCGATACGACCAACCAGCGCAATTGCATGAGAATTTTATGTGCCACAAGCGTATCCGAAGCGCTGAACACGGCCATGATCCTACTCGGATCCGACCTTGCGCGTGCGGTCGGCAAAAGCCAGAACGACCGATAGCGACCCGAATACCCGAGGGGGCTATTTCGTTATCGAGCCAGCGGCAGATGCGGGCTGTGTGATAGCCAGCCGGACGGTCTCGTCAGGGCGTATCCCGCCGAGCACGCAAATCTCAGGAGCAGAGTGCGACACTCGGGAACGCTCGCAAGAACAGGTCAGCATCGGCCAGGACCTCTGCATCTCCGTCGGGGGAATTGCATTGTGCTTCGTGACCATGGCGAGGCCGAAGATGCGGTCGGCTTGATCGTGCAAGAGGCTGCCGGCAAGCGCGCTTTCACGCGCCCACTCCGCGCTCTGCGCTCCTCATTCATTGGCCGCCACGCTCCGCTCATTTCCAATTGGACGGCACGCTAGAGGATCGCGCGCACCACGCCGCCGTCGACACGCAGAGCCGCTCCCGTGGTCGCGGAGGCCTGAGCACTGCAGACGAAGGCGATGAGCGCTGCCACCTCTTCCGGAGTGGCAAAGCGCTGCAGAATCGAAGACGGACGTGCGGTGCTGAAGAACTCGCGCTCGACTGTCGCAGCGTCCTTACCCTGGCCCGCCGCGAGTTGCGCAACAAAGTTGCCGACGCCTTCCGATGCCGTGGGACCGGGCAGCACGGTATTCACCGTCACCTGCGTGCCGGTGAGCGTTTCGGCGAGTCCGCGCGCGACGGCAATCTGCGCCGTCTTCGTGACGCCGTAGTGAATCATCTCCGTCGGGATCTGTACGCCCGACTCGCTCGAAACAAACACGATGCGTCCCCAGTTGCGGGCACGCATGCCGTTTACGTAATGGCGCGCCAGGCGGATGCCACTCATGACGTTCGCTTCGAAGAAACGCAGCCAGTCCGCATCGGAAATCTCCGCGAAAGGCTTCGGCTCGAAGATGCCCATGTTGTTGACGAGCACATCGATCTCGGGATGCGCGGCGATGACCTGGGCGCAACCAGCGGCCCCGCTCACGTCCGCGGCAATACCTGAGGCCTGCGCTTCGGGCACGGCCTTGCGCAATTGAGCGAGCGCCGCTTCGACGCGCGCGGCCGTGCGCCCGTTCACGATGACATGCGCTCCTTCGCGAGCAAGCGCGACGGCTGTTGCGAACCCGATCCCTGCGCTCGAGCCGGTGACGAGCGCGCGCTTCGCCGTGAGTCCTAGTTCCATGAGCTGCTCCTGATCGTGTGGCAGTATTCTACATCGGTGAGCCGCCCTCCCGACGAAGCCGGTAACCGACACCGCCAGTCGTGGGCGCGGCTCTTGGGACACGCATCGATTTCCAGAATCAAGTAACGCTGCACCGATGCACCTGGCTCAAGCTGTGCCGACCGCTTGCGCAGCGCGGTCACTTCGCCTCGGAACTCAGCAGATGATCCGAGACCGTCGTCCTGTAGATCGCGCTTCGGGATGCCATCGCAGCCGGGGTCACTCCAAAGAAAGCGGTGAACTCACGATCGAAGTGCGATTGGTCGTAATAGCTCTCGAGGTACCGCTTGCTGGCGCCACGCGGTGAGTCGGACATGAACTGCAGATAGCTGTGCTTGAATCGCACCACGCGTGCATATTGCTTCGGCGTGATTCCCATTCTGGCAATGAACCGACGTTCCAGCGTGCGCTCGGTGATCTGATGGTGGCGCAGCCATTGGGAGATCAGCAAGGATCCGCACGTGCGTCCGACGTGGCGTCTCAGCGCATTCACCAGTGGATCCTGAGCAACAGAATCGCGCAACTCGTGCAGCAGAAAGTCATCGAATAGCTGCCGGATCGCGGCGACAGACCGCGCATCGGCCACCGCGTTCTCGAGACGTAACAGAGGCCGGTGATTGAGCTCCGTGAGCGCAAGCGTCGCGTCGCGGAATTCACCGAGCGGCGTCTGCGTGACATGCCACAGCGCATCGGGCTGGAGCTTGATACCGGCGAGCCTGATCCGCCTGATCGAGCGCGTATTGACCGAGTGCGAGCGACCGCCGATGACATAGCTCGAGCTCATAGTGGTACTGACCACGGCATCATCGACACGCCAGCGCTCGAACGCGCCCGCCAGCGCGAATACGATCTCCGAATGTCCATCCGGCAGGATCAGCTGCCGCTCATCGACCGGCAGAATCCATGTTGCCGGGACTTCCGGATCGGGCTCGACGTAGTAGTAGCACACGACCCACGGCTGCAACCGTGCATGGGGCCGCATGCACCAGTACCGCATTCCGTCCCGAACCATCGTCGGTTGCATTTCGATCCCTCGTGAGCCGACCGGCCCCCTCGCCTGTATGTCACGCATGTCGGTTTTTTCCAAGACGCGATGCATGCCCAGCTCGATACTCCGACTGAGTGCCGAGCGTGTCCACTTTTTTGCAAGATACCCTGCCCGTCCATTTCGATACTTCGATGCCTGTCCGGTTCGATAGTTTCCGAGTCGATCTTCCGAGCTTCCGAATATCAGGACGATTCAGCCCATGAAGGCCGCCTTGTACGTCAATGGCCAGTTACGGAACGTCGATGCTGAGCCGCAGACCCCGCTGCTCTGGGTGTTGCGCGATCACCTCGGCATGACGGGTACCAAGTTCGGATGCGGCATCGGACAATGCGGAGCCTGCACGATTCACCTCAACGGCTCCGCGACGAGATCCTGTCTTCTGCCGCTCGCGGCCGTCGACAATGCGCGGATCACCACGATCGAGGGACTGTCGCAAGACGCGAGTCATCCGCTGCAGCAGATGTGGATGACGGACAACGTACCGCAATGCGGCTACTGCCAGGCAGGCATGCTCATGGCAGCGGCAGCACTATTGAAAGAGAATGCGAATCCCAGCGACGCGCAGATCGACGCTGCGATCACCAACATCTGCCGTTGCGGCACGTACCCGCGAATCCGCACCGCGATTCACAAAGCGGCCGCCCAGCTGCGCAGCAAAGAGGTGTCGCGATGAATGCCTCGACACCGAACCTGTCGCGGCGCGAGTTCATCGTCGCGACTGCATCCATTGCCGGCGGCTTCGCGCTCACTGTCCTGCCGCGTTCGATCGCGATGGCGAAGGCGCCCGCCGCGTCGCCCGAGATCAATCCGTGGATCGTCATCGGGGCCGATGACTCCGTCACTATTCGAATGCCAGCACCCGAAGCCGGCACCGGCAACACCACGCAGGCAGCGATGTTCGTCGCCGAAGAGCTGCATTGTGATTGGCACAAAATCCGTATCGAGCCCGTGCCGTTCGCTCGAGACGCACGCGAAGACGTTTACATCAAGAAGTCGGGCATCTGGTCGACCTTCGCGGGCGGGGGCACGCAGCCAGGCATCATGCAGACGATGCTGCAAGCAGGTGCGAGCGCGCGAGAACGCCTGCGACTCTCCGCCGCTACACGCTGGAACGTGCCTTTGAACGAAGTCGTTGCTCGCCAAGGTGTGCTCTCGCATGCCGCGACACAGCGCGAATCGCGTTATGGCGAGTTCGCCGCACTGGCCGCTTCCGTCGAGTTGGCCGAGGAGCCGACACTCAAGCGTCGTGAAGAATGGCGAGTGCTGACGAAGCAAAGTCCCGCGCGCCTGCATGTTCGCTCCATCGTCGACGGCACGT
>NZ_DATDJO010000024.1:0-56806 GCF_036520495.1 Povalibacter sp.
TCTATCGTTGCTGGCAGACCCGGATGCCTTACGATGAATCGACCTACCTCATCGCGCTGCAACGCCGCGGCTCACCGTTGCTCAAACAGCTTGGAGCAACCCAGTGAATACTTGACGGAACAGCTCAGGGCGTGAAGCGGAAGTTCAAGGTCGCTGCTGGGACGACTCCTCTGCAGGGCCGCTGTCGCTCAGTTCGTAGAGCGATGGACGGACAGTCGTAGCTGCGTCACGATTATGTGACCTTGGGTGGTCGTTGAGGCGCGAACTCAGGTGCGAGCTAGAAGTCGTCGCAGGTATGATCCGACCGATTGCAGAGAACTCACGGGAGAGGAACGAACATCGCATTGGAAAGGACGTGTCGCACGGACGCTCCTCCGCAGCCCAATTGGATGGCTGAAAGTCCCCTCGGGTAACATAGGGGAAGCCGTGCGGTTGCCAATGTCGAGCCACGCTGCCCAAGTATCATTTGGCGAATCAAAACAAAGGTCGGGAGCCCAGGGGATGGAACAAGAATATCTAATGAAGTTTCTTGAAATTGGAGCCATCGATCTCAAAGGCGATGACACTAAGCTCAACAAGCTTCGGTCTACGGCCAACGACCTATCAGCCGCTCTACGCGAGGCGCCCTCAAAGACCGCCAGTTTCACAATGGTGGCGGCCGACCCCAACATCCCAGCTGCGGACCCTACGGTAGATGAGGCAATGACCTTCCTCCGCAAGCAATGGGAGACTGTTGCAAACGCCTTTAGTGGGCGTCCCGTGGGCATCTTGCGGGCCATCCTTCTGGACGCGATCGTGCAGGCTGCCCGTTCGGATGATGCAATCGCCGTAGCCTTCGTCAACACGGCACGCAATGCCCTGGCCCACGCCGAAACTTCCGACGAAGCCGAGATTTGGCGCGAAGCTGTAAGTGAAATAGAGACGAAGGTCGATGCGCGTGCTGAGGCAGAGTGGGCCACTCCTGAGATGATTACGGTCGACCCGTTGCAGTACACACCACCAGCCCCAGTGTCTACGGCCTCCAAGGCACCCACTGTTGATCGGAGTGCGCTCCAGGCAATAGTCCATTCCGCTGCTGGGCCTTGGGGACCCAACAACCCTAATCGTTATCAGCCCCACGGCAATCCCCAGGCGTGGTCGCAAGACTTTGCCGACAAGATGAGCGTCGCTATCGCAGACACGTTGGATGGGATGGCCAAGAAGCTTGCGCCAGCTCCCATCGACCTCTCCGGTCCACTGTCTACGCTTGCGAAGGCCGTCACCGCTCACGTCGACCGCGCACTAGCCAGCTTCAGCGGCGCGACGGCAGGTCTGGAGCGCCGTACGAACCTGCTCTGGTGGAAGGAGGCGCTGTATTCCCCGAGTGCTCATGCGAGTTATCTTGACCTGCCGCCATTCGAAGCGTCTGCTTTGATGGCGCTCGATCTTCACGAACAGGTGCCAACCTACTCACCTGCGAGCGTGTCGGCCTTCCTTCGAGAGGCCATCCGCTGTCTTCCACCTGGAGAAGGTGAGCAAGACGAGGGCGAGCGTGACGTCGCTAGCCTTGTGCGCGACGCTAGGACAGCCGCGGTCATGCAACCTTTCCGTGTGCTGGCGGCTCGATACGCGCCTGTCCCAGTTGGTCGAGGTCCGCTGCTGTCATTGATTGGGCACCCGCAGAATTTAGGCGCAGTCGAGGCGACAACGCTGCGTGCCCTCGGCGGCGTTGAGGTGTCCACCAAAATGACGCCATCCGACTGGGGGACACATCTCTTCCGTGAGCTGCAGAGCGCACGCGCCACCATCGAAGCACCAACCAAGCGGGCCAAGAAAAAGTAAGGTGCCCATGGACAGATGCCCCCAACCCAACTGTTTCGCTGACGACAACACTACCTGCACGCTGGGCCACATCCGGCTCGATATGTGCCCTGAGTGGAAGCGCGTCAGCAAGGGCGAGGTAACCGCATCTTCTGACTCCGACCAGATGCTGCTCCCATGGGGCGGCTTAGCGATGGGGGAGTCTGACCTCAACTTCGTCAGCGGCAAAGTCAAGCCCATCACCGTCGGTATCGTCGGCCCGGAAAGCGCAGGTAAGACAACCATCCTGGGTGCGCTCTACCTGCTGCTGGGTCGAGGGGCACTAACTACTGGCGCCAATTTCTTCAGTAACTCATACACGTTGGCAGGTTGGGAGGCAGTGGCGACCTGTATGCGCTGGAAGCCGGGCCAGCCTCCAAGTTTTCCGCCGCACACTCCCAGCGGAGCGGCTCGAGCACCAGGCATGCTCCACCTTGGCTTTCGCCGTGAGGATGGGTCGCTACGCAACCTTCTCTTTGCCGATGCGCCCGGAGAATGGTTTCAGAAGTGGGCGATCAACGAGCAGGCGCTTGATGCGGAAGGGGCACGTTGGATTGCACGGCATGCGGACGTCACGCTACTGATTGCTGACCGTCAAGCCCTTGCAGGACCAAAGATGGGGGCCGCTCGAAACGACTTTCAGCTGCTAGCTCAGCGCGCGATGGCTGAGAGTCGCGGACGGCGCCTAGCACTGGTCTGGACGAAGGGGGATGTAGATGTAGCCCCAACCATTGAGGCACAGATTAGAAAGGCGGTGGCGTCAGTTTTATCAAGCACCCCGGAGTTCACAGTCAGCGTATATCCCCGTGGCACGGTCGATGCCGCAGAAGGCTTTCGCGAGCTATTTGGCTGGGTTCTTGGCACCAAGCGTGTGGGGGTGGATTTGCCCATGACAAAAGCGTTTAGGCACGATCCGCTCTTTCGATTCGGTAGGAGATAGTTGGTGGCCGCGCAACACACCATCTTGTTAGTCGGTGAATCGAACGTCGGGAAGACTCACTATGGGGCCCAGTTGCTAAAGCGGCTCATGGTCAAAGAGTGTGCGCTCAAGATGTCTGGAGCTCCGACGAACCTGGACGCGTTCACTAAAGCTCTAAGTTGCCTGACTGAGGGAAGGTCGACTGACCATACACCGGCCACCACCTACCTGGAGAGTGTCTGGCCCATTACGGATGAAGCTAGCCGCAATGCCGAACTGGTTTGGCCGGACTATGGAGGCGAACAGGTCCGCAACCTCGTGATCCAGCGCCGGATTCCCACCGCTTGGCGCGAGCGCGTGCTCGAAGCCACTGACTGGGTCTTGCTCATAAGACTGCATTCGCTTCGATCTGAAGATGACCTGTTCTCGCGTCCCCTGCAATCGTTCGCTGCAGCTGAATCTCAGGCAGAGGCAGCCGCATACGAGCCGTCAGATCAAGCAAGGACAGTCGAGCTCCTTCAAATGCTGCTATATCTGGCGCAGCTCCATCTGGACTGGCCCCTTCGCAAGCCAAGCTTGACCATCTTGCTGAGCTGCTGGGATGAGCTCGAAACGACGGAGCTGCCAGCTGACCTCCTGGCATCTAGGCTGCCGATGCTGTGGGCATTCGTGCGCAGCAATTGGATCTCGCCCACTGTCATTGGGTTGTCCGCCCTTGAACGCGCGCTCAGCAAGACGGATGCGGATCAGGAGTATGTAACTCGTGGCCCCGAAGAGTTCGGCTACGTGGTGCTGCCCAACGGGGTAAAAAGCACCGACATTACCCTGCCGATCCAACGCTTGATGGCCGACGGGAGCCCGAGCTGAGCCCATGCGAGTCGAGCAGGCCGTCTACGGCGAGGTCCCAGGGCGCGGCCACGGACTCAGAGTATCGAGTCAGAATGCGACCATAGCCGCTGCTATCGCATCAAAACTCGACTTGCCAGATGCGGTGCCGCCAGGTGTGCAGGCTTGGTCGCCGTTCGTTCGCGGCTTTCCCATCGAGGACCACTACGTTCTCGCTCGCACATTTCTGGATCCGAGCGCGTCGCGCGGAGGCATGGTACTTACTCACGCGCTAATCATGGGCTTGGACGATATGTGCGATGTTGGCAGCTTGGCCGCGTTGTTTGGGTCACTAGCACCCTCGGTCACAGACTGCCCGGGTTCGCTGGCAACGCTGGAGCTTGACATCGGCGACAGCATCCACGCGCCTGCCCCTGACCTAGTCGGTACGGCCAACGCCCTATTCGCCCAAGGGCGAATGCCTGTTGTCCGACTGGGAGTCGAGGGATTTGAGCGCCTCGTCGATTCACTGTGGAGGAATCTCTGGCCGGCCTTGAGGCGAACTTTCGCGTTTCGGTTGAGCTTCGGTCCGAACGACATCGTAGAGCAGCCCATACCGGCGCTTGTATGCACGCCCGAGCAGCTCCAAGCGCGCTGGACGAAGTACCGCATAGTGAAGCCGGACGATCACACCCCAGATTCGGAGTCTGTGGGGTTTCTCTGCGGCCAGCGCGACGTGCAACCAATCCTGACTTTCGCTAAGGATCTAGGTCTTGCAGTTCATACGCTCAAGGAACTGGACAGGATTGAACGGTTGCACACCCTTCTCTGTGTCGGCAAAAGCTTCGATGATTTACTAGCTGCCATGCGCTTGGCAGACAGCCTCTCAAGTCAGCCGATGCTCGGCGCGAGTATCAAAGACAAGCTGATCAGTCAGTTCACAGCCCTGATTCCGGTTGTAGGCTGCAAGCAATTACTCGCGATGAGGAATCTGGCGCTCTCTGGTTTTGCCAGCACACGGTCGCTGTGGTCGGCAGTTGAGCTCCTGGTCAGCAACCTCAGCTTTGAGGCAGCAGACGATAGTGAGTTGATGAATATTGTCGCGGCGTCAGTTGATGAGGATCTCGCATTGGCTCCGTGGCGCGCTGCGGTTACGGCCGGCATATGCACCGCCGCTAGTCGAGACAGGGCAAACCTTTCCCAAGCAATCTGGAGATGGGCAGAGCGCAGCCAAGTTGCGTTCGCCGCAGCCATTGGCCTTCTACCGCCTGAAGCGGCAGTTGAGCAGCGACTGGCGCTGGAAGTGCCCCGAAAGCTTCACGCTACCGCTCCCGCAGACTTACTCCCGTCGCTGCTGAACAAGCGCTGGCTGACTGCATACGGCGCCGTATTGGCGGCAACGCTGCCTCCCCTCGATGCCGCAGGTCAGCAGCTCAAGGTGGATAAGGATCAAAGTCACCGCGCCGGTTTGCGATCGGCCCTTCGCTACGCGAGTCCTGCCGAGACGTTGGGATGCGCACTCGCGCATAAGGATCTGCGCTTGGTCGGAGGGTGCGCGGATCTGGCCGTCGCCCATCCCGATATCCTGTCTAACATCCGGTGCGACGACGTCATCGAGCAAAAGGTGTGGGGTGTAGCGATTGGCAAGAGCTTGTCCCTATGGAACGCACCAGACAACGCCATCGGTGCACGAGACACCGTGCTAGCTCAACTCGCCGAGGGGCGGCCCGTCGACACTGGCCTAGTCGAGGCGCTGGCGCAGACACCCTTGGCAGACCTCAGCGCCTCCCCAGAGCGGCCGCGGTTGTGGTCGCTTCTGCCCAGTTCGCAGCTTGACCACTACCTGCAGGCAACAGCGGTCGGGTGGCTAAGTGTCGCTGCGAAAGGTGGGGTGGTGACTCCCCCAGAAGCCGCACTTGAGCGCGCAATCATATCGAGTTCGAGCTTGCAGTCCGTGCTTGAACGATCATCGGTGCCGGTTGGTGCGCGTCTAGCAGTCATCAGTGCTCTCCCGTCGTTCCTCGAAGCGCCGTTTATCGCATGGCTGAAGAACCTCTTAAGCAGCGTCCACGTGCTTTCTCACGTGGATTCTGAACAACTAGGAACGCTTGTGGCGTCTCGACGTTGGGAGCGCGCGGCCAAACATCTTTCGGAATGGCTTGCCGACCATCGTTCAGATCTCATGCCGGGGTTGCGCAGGTGTGCCGACTTGCTTGGCTTCTATGTCCGTTGGAAGCTTGGAATCTCGAAACCAAGCGCTGGAGAGAAATGGAGCGCGTTCGAGAATGAGGTTCGTGAACTCTATCCGAGCGGTCCGGACGGCGGCGAACTCTGGTCGCGCGCCGGTGGCAAGAATTCCGACCTACCCGGATCGTTTCACAATGGGGCAGCACGTTGGCACACAGCATTGAATTCAATCCGTCATGGCGGTCGTCCGACCATGCCTGAACTCATTGCTGTGATGCGCCGAGACTTCCCTGGGAACGAGAACCTGCGCCTATATGCCAGCGACACTGACATCGTCGGCTGGCGTTGAGGTCCCCACTATCTATTTTTGTAAACATGAACCCAACTGGCTACCCACAAGGCCACGCTCTCCTTATCGGCGTGGCGAACTATCAGCACGTCTCTACTCTACCCGGTGCGATCCTGAACGACGTCAACGATGTCGCGGCAACGCTCTCGTCGCCAAAGTACTGTGCGTATGATCCAGCCAACGTAGTCACTCTCCTAGACGCGAACGCCACACGGGAAGCTGTGTTGAAGGGTCTAGATGAACTGGCCGCCCGAGCGGGTCTTGATGATACGGCCTGCGTGTTCTTCTCCGGCCACGGTGGCGTCGTGGGCAACCCAGGTAACGAGGGCAGCGTGCTGGTGACCGTGGATACCAACCTCGCTGACATTGAGAAAACATCCATTAGCTCGGATGAGCTTGCTACAGCACTTGCGCAGATTAAGGTGAAGCGACTGCTCGTCTTCATCGATGCCTGTCATGCTGGGGGTGCGGCAATCTCGAAGAGACTGACCGATGGAAAAGGCCACGAGCTTAAGTCTGGCTATAGCAGTAACACCTTCGCGAAGCTGGCAGTCGGGAGTGGACGTGCGCTGATGGCATCGTGCCGTGCTGACGAGGAGTCAGCCGTACTTACGGGCGAAAGGAATAGCGTTTTCACGACTGCACTGCTGGCGGGTTTGCGCGGAGCCGCCGACAAGAGCGCCAGCGGCTTCATCAAGGTCTTTGACCTGTTTAACTACGTCTCAGAAGAGGTACCTAAGCTGAACCCAAACGACCAGCATCCAATTTTTAAGGCTGACAACCTTGAAGTGAATTTTGCTGTCGCGCTGAGTCATGGAGGGAAGAAGTCACCGTACAGTCCCGGGACCGCGCCGAAGGCGGACGAGAAGGATTCTTGGTCTGTGTTAGAGGAGGTTCTGGTCGAGATCTACCCATCCGGACCGCGGGACCAGGAGGTGTGGAGCCGCGCCGGTGGTGACCTATCCCGTCTCCCGTTTCATCCCACTGGTCAGGCTGCTTGGCATGCAGCGATTCGCACGCTGAAACAGGGTGGCGGAGGCAGGGGTATTAGCTTCGGGAGCTTGGTTAGGACGGCGAAGGAAGATTTTTCGAACCATCCACAGTTGGCGATGTTGCACGCGCCTTGAGCGCGGCCGTTGGGCATGTCGACTGACGCTAGAGGATCTGGCATAGCCTGAAGCAGTCATTCGCGGCGGTCCGGTTTGCGACTGCTTCTGGCCGAAAGCGGCCGCGATCAGTCCCGACATCCGCTCACCCCCCCCATTCGCCGCCCTACTCACCTCCACCGCCTTCGTAAACGCCTTCACCCCCATCGCCTCAAATACCTCGCTCGGGTAGTAAGCAACGTCGCCCTTGATGACTAGCGCCACCTTGCGGATGTCGGAGATGTTCTGCGTGGGCTCGCCGTCGACGAGGATCAGGTCCGAGCGCCGTCCGGGTGTGATGGCGCCGCGGTCGTCGAGCACGCGTGAATAACGCGCGCCATTCCAGGTGGCGATCTGCAGGGCCTGCGCCGGCGTGAGACCGGCCTCGACGTACAACTCCAGCTCCCGCTGCAGCGTGAATCCGGGGATGTCGTCGGTGCCGGCGACCAGCGGCACGCCGGCGCGATACATGCGGCCGGTGAAGTCGATCATGGCGGCGTATGACTTTTCGTAGCGCGCCAGTGTCTTGTCATCCGGAATTTTCATCTGTGCGGCCAGGAAGCCGCGCCGCACGCTCGGTGGCACATGGTCCGCGACCGCCGCGAACTCCTGCGACATGACGCCGTCGACCTGGCGGATGAAATTGAATGTGGCGAGCGTCGGGTCGACGACGATCTTGCGCTCCACCAGCAGGTCGATGAACTGCTTCACTTCGGGCGATTCGAAATCCATGCTGCCGACCTTCTCGGCCGGCAGATGGAACCGCTCCAGCGTGCGCGTGTCGGTCTTGTCGGTCACCAGGAAGTTCAACAGCACCTGGTTGATGTGCTGGATCTCATCGTAGCCGTCGATCACCACGTCGCGTGCGCGCAGAAAGGCCGGCACGTGGCCGCTGACGCGCATGCCTTTCGTGTGCGCGTACTCGGTGGTGGCGGGCAGGATCTCCTTGGGGAACGAGTTGTAGATCTTGATCTGCGGGAAGCCGTTCTCGTGGTACCAGTCCACGGCCTGCTTCGCATCGTCCAGGGTCTTGATCACGAAGCCCATGCGCGAGGCATTGGGACTCTCGCCTTCGATGAATCCGGCGGCGGTGATGCGCGGCATGAGCAGCGTGCCCGCCTGCTCCTGCTTCATCAGTTCAACCAGCGTGTCCTTGTCATTGCCCATGTCGCGCACGGACGTAATGCCGGTGCCGATGTGCAACCCGCCATCCCAGGGGCTGGCGTGCACGTGCATGTCGAACAGGCCTGGCAACAGCACGCGGTTGGCAGCATCGATAGTACGACCTGCCTGACGCGTCGACGTCCCGGCGGGGCTCACCTCGATGACACGTCCAGCCTCGATGAAAACGTCGCTGGGCGTGCCCAGCACAGCCTTTTCGCTGTCGAACACGCAGGCGTTGCGGATCAGCGTGCTTCCGGGCAACGCATGCGAGAGCCGCTTGTTGAAGTCCACCAGCAGCTCTTTCTCGGCGGCGATCTGCCGCTGCTCCATCTCCGCGCCGCTGCCCTGCCAGCCTTCTTCGATGATCTGAATGAAGCCCGGATAGATGAATGCAAACAGCCGCGGCGAATCACCGCTGGTGGCCCACACCGAGGTGGGCGTGAAGCCGACGCCGGTGAGCGCCAGCAATTGCACGGTCTGCCTCTGCGCGCCGCGAGTCACTTCCATCTCGATCAGTTTGCGCGAGGTCAGGGTGCCGCTGGGGATCAACGGCAGCCTGCCGTCCGGACGTTTCGCGAGGGCAGACAGAGCCACCGAGAAGTTGTCGGGGCTGCCACCCAGGGGCGAATACATCGCGGTGCCCGTCACCGGTTGCTCACCCTTGTCGGAGGTCGACTTCCAGCGCGCGTTGTCGCCGCTGTGCGTGAAGGACTCATCCACGAGCGAGCCGAACGTGGACACACCTTTGACCTTGTAAGTCCTGTACGTGCCATCCGGCGCCAGTGTGTATTCCTCTTTCAGCTCCGGACCACGCCCGTTGTCCTTGAAGAAGTACTCGACCTTGTACCTGTCACCGCTGCGGGTCGTGACGAGGTGACCGGCTTTGTCCTTGCCGCTGTTGACCAGTGCGATGTAGCGGGTGCTGTCCTGTGCATGCGCAACGCCGAAAAAGGCGAGCGCAAAGGCTGCCGCGAGAATGTGCTTCATGGGTTTGCGGACCTCGAAGGAATCAGGCGATGACGCGATAGTACGCATCACTCCTGGTCTTCGATACCGGCCCACTTGAGTGCGTCGACCCGCTCTCCAAAGGAAAGGTACTGAACGATCCTGCCATTGCGAAACACGAAACCATCGGCAAATCGTCCACCCACCCAATCGGTCGAATCTTTCAGGCGGACCCGCGCATGGAGGTACACGACCACCTTGTCTCCATTCTCCAGATACTTCTCTGGCTGGCACGTCCCCTCGGCCCAGGTCGCACGTCCTTTCGCGACGTGCTCTCGCACTTCCGTGATACCGCGATAGGTGCCGGCTGTTGGAAAGTCCTCGGGCTCGATGCGCACAATCTGCGGATCAAAATAGTCTGTGATGGCCTGCATGTCATTGCGATTGACTGCAGCAAAGAATCCTTCGAGCGCTGCAGTTTCGTTGCTCATCGGCCTCACTCCGGTTTCCAGAATATTTGCAGTGCCAGCATCAGCGCGTCTCGCGTCAGATCTTTCTGGCCAGCGCCTCCAGTTGCCGCGCAGTCTGCGTCCAGCCGGGCTCGAAGCCCATCTCCTTGTGCTGCTTCAGCGTCTCTTCATTCCAGTGACGGGCGACCGCGCGATATCTCGTCTTGCCATTGCCAAGATCCTCGAACGTGACTTCCGCGATCATGAACGGGCCCGACGGTTTGAAGTCCGGCGTCACCGCATCGGTAGTGACGATCTTCCTGTTCGGTACGACCTCGAGATAGATGCCGCTGTTCGGATATTCGTGTCCGTCCGGCGAAGCCATGACGAAGCTCATGCGGCCGCCGGCGCGCGGATCGATGTCGACGCTCTTGATGGTCCACGGCTCGGGAGCGAACCACTTCTGCAGCAGCTTCGGGTCGGTGTAGCAGCGGAAGAGCTTTTCTGCGGGTGCGTCGAGAGTGAGATCGATGGCGAGTTCGTGGGTCATTACCGTTTCCTTTGTCTGCGTGACTTGATGCTGTGACCATTGACAGCACCTGACACAATGACGCCGGACACCGGTCCATTCCGACATCACTGCATATCGATATCGGAGTAGTTGCAGATGCCCTGGACCAGAGCGACCTAACGTGCTGTCCTGCAGCGCTTGGAAGTCGCATTCCGGAATCATCTGGCGCACGGGCAGGTACGACTGCCGGCCTGTCCGCGCGGCCCCGGATTGTGAAGAGCCTGCGTCCGCCTGCTATCCTGAGCGCCCCGTTCCCGATTTACTTTCCACATGCTCTTCGGCATCGACAGACTCCTCGCAGAGGCTGCATTACGCGAACCGCTCAAGGGCCGGCGTATCGCGCTGCTGGCGCATCCGGCCTCGGTCACGCACGACCTGACCCATTCGATCGACGCGCTCGCAGCAGTGAAAGACCTGCAGCTGACGGCCGCCTTCGGGCCGCAACACGGCCTGCGCGGCGACAAGCAGGACAACATGATGGAGTCACCGGACTTCACCGACCCGGTGCATGGCATTCCCGTCTTCAGTCTCTATGGCGAGGTGCGCAAGCCGACACCGGCCATGATGAGCACCTTCGATGTGCTGCTGGTCGATCTGCAGGACCTCGGCTGTCGCATCTATACGTTCATCACGACCCTGCGCTACGTACTCGAAGCAGCGGCCGAGCATCACAAGTCCGTGTGGATCCTGGATCGACCCAATCCGGTCGGCCGGCCAATCGAGGGACTGACGCTGCGCGCGGGGTGGGAAAGCTTCGTCGGCGCAGGTCCCATGCCGATGCGGCACGGGCTTACGCTCGGCGAACTGGCGCAATGGTTCGTCACCACCCTGAAGCTACAGGTCGACTACAAGGTCATCACGATGCGCGAATGGCAGCCTGCGCTCGCGCCGGGTTACGGCTGGCCGCTGGGACAACGCACCTGGATCAACCCGAGCCCGAACGCGCCGAATCTGTGGATGGCCCGGTGCTACGCGGGCACGGTGATGCTGGAAGGCGCGACGTTGTCGGAGGGGCGCGGCACGACCCGGCCGCTCGAGCTCTTCGGTGCACCGGATCTCGATATCGCCGCGCTCGTGAAAGAGATGCAACGCCTCGCACCGCAATGGCTGCAAGGCTGCAAACTGCGACCGTGTTGGTTCGAGCCCACGTTCCACAAGCATGTCGGCAAACTCTGTGCGGGTCTGCAGATCCACGTCGAAGACGCGGATTACTCACACGAACAGTTCAAGCCCTGGCGCCTGCAATCCCTCGCGTTCAAGGCCCTGCGCAACCTGCGTCCCGACTACCCGCTGTGGCGCGATTTTCCCTACGAGTACGAAACGCGACTGGCCATCGACGTGATCAACGGCAGCCCGCTGCTGCGTGAATGGGTCGATGACCGCAGCGCAACGCCGGCCGATCTGGATTCACTCGCCATCAAGGACGAACAGGCCTGGCGCGAAGAGCGCGCGGGATACCTCCTCTACGATTGATTCGAACTCCCAGGTCTCGAGCGGCGACGTACTGGACTTCAGGACGATCACCGGGCGACACGGCGACGGCGCATGATGGTCGAGCGTCATTGACCAGGTCGTTGATCCTGATCGAGCCGATCGCGATCACGACAGGGCACGTGGTCGACCATGGACTACTCCAGCGGCGAACTGATCTTTTACTTTCTGGTTGCCTCCGCACTGTCCGTGCTTGGCGCGTGGCTGCTGGCATGGCGCTTTCGCGCCGCGATGCGCTTACTGATGAGCCGCGCCGTTCCCGCACGGACCACGGCTCGCCCTGAGCCGCCTCCATTCACGCCGCAGCCTGCGCCGATCGACGTGAGCGCAGCAGACAATCGTCGGGCCGGATGGCGTCTGGCGACATTGCTGATCGGACTGTCGATTCTGATCGCGATCAGCAGCGCGGCGTTACAGCTCGCTCTCATGCGGGAAAACCTCCTCACGCCGGCGCGCACGTTGACGCTGGCGTTCGTCTTTCTCTGGCCGGTGATTCCGGCCCTGGCGCAGATGTGGCGCTGGTCACGTCTGCGCACGATCGGCGTGCTGATGTTGTGGTGCCTGGTTGCGTTCGCGGTGATCCTCTGGCGCCAGGTCGAACCACAGCCAGGCCAGGCAATGGTTTTCCTCGCCTCCGAAATCGGCCCGACGATCTTGTTGGTCGCGTTGCTGTGCATGGGTAACGTCACGCGCGCCATCGCACCGTTGATCCTGCTGCCGCTGTTCATACTGGTCTGGGCGCTGTTCGCCGGTGTCGACGCCCTCGAACTGTTCATCACCGAATATTCGTCGCGGCTGTCGGCGTGGGCTTCGCTGTTCGATTCATTGAGCAGCACCCTGCTGCAGTTATTGCTCGTGGTGGTCTTCCTCGCCGTGCCTTGTCTGCTGGTGTGGTGGCCCGTGAAATGGTTGTCGCGCCGGCTTGCCGCCGCCTATACCCGCCAGTGGCTGTCCGAACTGATGATCCTGTTCGCCGCGCTGTGGGGAATTGCGCTGTTTGCCAGGATGCTCGGGTGGGTGACGACCCTGGGCTTCGGCGCTGTCGTGATGCTGGCGCCGCTGCTGTGGATTCCCGTCGTGATGCTGCTCCTGCGTCGCCTGCGACGCTCCGGTGGGCGAGCGCCGACGCTGCTGGTGTTGCGGGTGTTTCAGCGCGATCGGGCGATGCGCGCGCTGTTCGACAACGTGATCGAACACTGGCGCCTCTCCGGCAACACCGTGCTGATCGCCGGCACCGACCTGCTCGATCGCACACTCGATGCCGACGATATTTTCACCTTCCTCGATGGCCGGCTGGCCGAACGCTTCATCTCGAGCGTCGAGCAGATTCCCGCCCGCCTCGCTCAGTTCGAGCTCGAGCCCGACGCCGAAGGCCGCTACCGGATCAACGAGTGTTACTGCCACGACACCACCTGGCGCGAAACCCTCGCCGCGCTGCTCGAACGCAGCGACGTGGTGCTCATGGATCTGCGCAGCTTCCAGCGCCGCAACGAAGGCTGCAGCTTCGAACTCGGTGAACTGGCCCGTGCGCCGGGACTGTCGCGGGTGGTTCTGCTGACCGATGCGCAGACCGATCTGTCGGCGGCGCAGCAAACAGTCGCTGCGGCGCCGGCCGGCCGCTTCGTCTGGCTCGATGCAACACACATGAATCGGGAGCGACGTCGCGAGGTGTTGAACGCGCTGTTCGGGACCACCGGCGCGCGGCCGGCTATTCCGCTGGCACCGGCGAATGTCGACTGCGCAGCGGCAGCTCGGGAATGAAGGCCATGATCAGCACGCCGAGCACCACGATCCATAGCGCGCGGCTGAACATGTCGGTGATCGACAGTGAGAATGCTTCCTTCGTGCCGTCGCGGATCTGCGCTACCAGCGTGGTCGAGTACGCCGCAACGGCCGTCCTGACCGTTGCGAGCGCCTGGCGGATGGCAGCATCCACCTGCGCATCCTCCTGCGCCAGGATCGACGCACGAAACAACGGAATCACGCCCTGCATCGCATCCGCACTGCCCAGCGCGCGCTCCGGCAGGTTCGCCAGATGCGTCTTCAGCGACGCTGGCAGATCGTCATCGGCCAGCAACGCATCGCGACCCGCCTTGCCGTCGAGTAGACGCGCTGCCACGTGATCGGCCTGACTCTCGAGCCGCTCGTGCACGCGCGCACGGATGCCGCCATCGCGCAGCGCCCCCTTGAGCGATTCGGGTAACTGCGGATCGCCGAGCACCTCGTCCACCGCTGCCGAGTCGCCTGTATAAGCGCGCTCGATGACGAGATAGCGCTCCTGCAGCGCCCGATCCACGCTTGCCCGTATGCGTGCCTCGTCCATCGCCTGGCTCTGTGCCTGGCTCAGATCGACATCGTGCATGGCCGTACCCGGCATCAGCGGCAGATGCCGGGGCAATTCGTCGTGCAGGCTGTGGCTCAGGAACGTGCCGAAGATGGCGACGCCGACGGTCGCACCGATCTGCCGACTGAACTGACTCATGCTCGAGGCGACGCCGAGTTCGGTCATCGGCACCGCGTTCTGGATGACCAGGCTGAAAAGGTTCTGCGTCGGTCCGAGCCCGATGCCGGTGATGGCAAGACGCCACGCTAGGTCGCCCGAGGTGGTGTGGGGGCCGATCTGCGTCAGCAGGATCACACCGACGATGAGCACGAGACCGCCACCGATCATGAAAGGCTTGTAGCGGCCGGTCCGCGACACCAGCCGGCCGGACAGCGTGCTGCTGACGATCATGCCCGCCATCATCGGCAGCATGGCGACGCCGCTCTGCGTGGCGCTGATGCCCTGCACGACCTGCATGTACAGCGGCATGAACAGGACGACGCCGAGAAACGCCATGCTGACGACGAACGCGGCCAGCGTGGCGATGCTGAACGTACGCAGCTTGAAGAGATGCAGCGGCACGATCGCATCCTGGGTGCGCGACTCGACCCACAGAAAAATCGCAAGCGACACGGCGGCCGCAACGAACAGGCCGACGATGTGCGGCGAATCCCAAGGATAGGAGGTGCCACCGAGCGTCAGCGCCAGCAGCAGCGGCGTCACCGTCATGACGATCAGCGCGGCGCCGACATAGTCCACCCGCCCACCGCCACCGTGCTTCAGGCTGGGCATGCGATACAGGACCATGAACATCGCCAGCCCGCCGAGCGGCAGGTTGATGTAGAACACCCAGCGCCAGCCGGCCACTACGTGATTCAGCAGCGTGACGGTGCCATGGTCGGTGAAAAAGCCGCCGATGAACGGCCCGATGATGGTGGCGAGACCGAACACCGAACCGAAGACGCCGAACAGCTTGCCGCGCTCACGCGGCGGATACAGGTCCGCGATGATGGCGAAGGTCATCGACATGAGCGCGCCGCCGCCGAGACCCTGGATGGCGCGGAAAATCACCAGCTGCATCATGCCGCCGCCGAGCACCGGCACATCGCCGAACTCGCCACTCAATCCGCACAGCGCCGATCCGGCCAGGAACAGCACGATGCCGACGATCAGGATCGGTTTGCGACCGTACAGATCGCTGAGCTTGCCGTAGATGGGCACGGCCACCGTCGAGGTGAGCAGATACGACGTGGTCACCCACGCGTACATGCTCATGCCCTGCAGGTCCTCGATGATGCGCGGCATGGCCGTGGACACGATCGTCTGGTCGAGCGCACTGAGCAGCAGCACGACCGCCAACGCCCAGAGAATCAGGCGCCGTTCGGCAGGAGTCACCTCAACATCGGTCAAACAGCATCCCTCACGCCCCTCGGGCGCAGCAGCACGATTTCGCAGGATTACGCGTCTGCAATGCCTGGTATCGGAATGGGAGCATCGCAGCGCGCCGCAAAGATATCCGAATGTCCGGCGCAGGCGAAGCAGGCGACGCCCTTACCAGGGATCTCATGAGAGGAAAAAAGGCCGGTACACAAAGGAGCACAAAGGACACCAAACGAAGAATTCAGAGAGATGGTCTTCTTTTTTGTGCTCCTTTGTGTACCCGGCTCCTCCTTGTGCACCTGCGGCATTGCAACCGAATCCCGGGCTGCCGCATCCAACCCGGCAGACCCGAAAGGAAGGCCCCGAACGCCCCACCGCACAGCGCGGACGGCCTGTCGCAGGCGGCACAACCCCGGGCCGGAGCCGCAGTCAAATCGCCACCTGTCAGACTGGCCGAGGGGAAACCGCCGTGCGCCTCATCGCCGCCTCCATTCGCAATCCGATAGCGGTCGGTGTTGCGGTACTCCTCGTCTGCCTGTTCGGCGCCCTGAGTCTCAAGGAGCTGCCGCTGCAGCTCTTTCCGGATATCGAGCGTCCGACGATCTCGATCTTCACCAACTGGCGCGGCGCGTCGCCGGAGGAAGTCGAGGCGGAACTGCTGGAGCCGCAGGAGCAGGTGCTGCAGGGAATGCAGGGCGTCGAGGAGATCAACGGCAACGCGGGCGCCGGCGGCAGCCAGGTGTTCCTGACATTCGCGATCGGCACGGACATGAAGGCGGCGCTGGTCGATGTCATCGGCCGCATGAGCCGGCTGCCGCCGCTGCCGCGCGATGTCGACCGTCCGATCGTGCAACTGGGCGGCGCCGAGGGCGATTCGAATCAGCAGCTCTCGTACTTCTTCGTGCAGCTGCTGCCTGGCACCGAAGGACCGATCGAGCGTTATCGCCGCCTGATCGAAGACGTGGTCAAACCGCGCATCGAGGCAGTTCCCGGTGTCGCCAGCCTCGAGGTACAAGGCGGACCGCCCGATGACGTGCGTATCACGATCGATCTGGCCCGCGCGGCCGCACAGGGTGTGGGCATCAACGAGATCGCGCGGCAGGCGGCCAGCGCGACGAACGTCTCGGCCGGTCAGCTCGACGTCGGCCGCAAGCAGTATTCGCTGCGCTACACCGGACGCTATGACGCCGAAGAACTCGGACAGCTCGTGCTCGCGTGGCGCGATGGCCAGCCCGTACGCATGGCCGATGTGGCCACTGTCGAACTGCGTCCGCCGGAGCGGCAGTTCTTCTCGTATCAGAACGGCAATCCGTCCATCGGCCTGCGCATCATCCGTGCGTCGGGCGCGAACGTGCTCGGCACCCTCGAAGAAGTAAAGAAGGTCGTCGCCGAGTTGCGCGAGGGTCCGCTCAAGGCGCGCGGCCTCGGCATCGAACAGTCTTTCGACGCATCGGTATTCATCCGTCGCGCCGTCAACCTGCTCATCGAGAACCTGGTCGTCGGAGCGCTGCTCGCGCTCGTCTGTGTGTGGTGGTTCATGCGGGACAAGCGCGCCACGGTACTGATCGCGACGACGATCCCGGTGTGCCTGCTCGCGACCTTCTGTGCGCTGCACCTGGCAGGACGCAGCATCAATGTGATCTCGCTGGCGGGCCTCGCCTTCGCCGTCGGCATGGTCGTCGAAGGCGCCATCGTGGTCTGCGGCAACATCATCCGGCTGAAGGAATCGGGTATGCCGATCGATCAGGCCGCGCACGACGGCACGGCGCAGGTCGTGCCCGCGCTGTTCGCATCGACCACGACGACGATTGCCGTCTTCCTGCCGGTGCTGTTCCTCAAGGATGTCGAGGGACAGATCTTCGCGGATCTCGCGCTCACCATCTCGATTGCGGTCGCTTTCTCGATTCTGGTGGCGGTCACGGTCGTGCCGGCGGCGGCGGGACGCTTTCTCGGCAGTCACGGACAGAACTCCGGTTACGGCGCGGGGTGGCCACGACTCACGGACTGGGTGGTCGAAAAGACACGCACCCGCACGCAGCAACTCATGTGGGCAGGGGCGCTGCTCGTTGCTCCATTGCTGCTGTCGTGGCTGATGCTGCCGAAGCTCGATTACCTGCCGCCGGTGAAGCGCGCGGCGATCGACGCATACTTCAGCTTCCCGCCCGGCATGAGCCCCGAAACCGTCGATCGCGAGATGGCGGGCACGATCATCGAGCGCATGCGTCCCTACATGAATGGCGAGAAAGAGCCGAAACTCAAGAATTACTACGTCCTGTTATGGCCCGGCGGCGGCACGCTCGGCGCACGCGTGGTCGACGACAGCCGCATCGGCGAACTCGAGCGCATCGTGCGCGACGAGATCATCGTCGGTTTCCCCGATACGCGCGTCTTTGCCAACGAGGGCGAACTGTTCGGCGGCGTCGGCGGGTCGGCCCGCTCCGTGGCCATTCATCTGCAAAGCAGCGATTCGGCCGCGCTGTACGCAGCCGCCGATTCCGGTCGCAAGCAACTCGAACAGGCATTCACCGGTGCGAACGTGCAGTCGTTCCCGAACACCGACGTACAGACGCTCGAACTGCGTGCCCGACCCAATGACCGGCGTATTGCCGAAGTCGGCTGGGACCGTGCATCGCTCGGCACCATCGTGCGCACACTGGGCGATGGCGCCTGGCTGGGCGAATACTTCGACGGTCAATCGCGGTTGCCGATCATCCTGCGCGCGAATGTCGGCGAAACGCCCGAAGACCTTGCGCAGGCACCGCTCATCACACCCTCGGGAGAGATCGTTTCGCTCGGCGAACTCGTGCACCTGGAAACAGCGCTGGCGCCGGAACAGATTCGTCGCATCGATCACAATCGTACGGTGACGCTGACCATCGATCCGCCACCCACCCTGTCGCTGGAAGACATGCTGGCGAAGATCGATTCCGAGATCGTGCCGTCGCTGCGCGCATCGCTGCCACCGGATGCGAACATCCGCCTCGCGGGGAGCGCCGATCGACTCGAGAAAACCATCTCGACGATGGGCACGAACTTTCTGCTGGCCCTGCTGGTGCTGCTGCTGCTGATGGCCGCGATGTTCCAGTCACTGCGTGATGCGGCGATCGTCGTGCTGACCGTACCGCTCGCGCTGGCCGGTGGCGTGGCCGGCATTCGCGCACTGGGTCTGGTTGCTTTTCAGCCCCTGGACCTGCTCACCATGATCGGTTTCATCATGATGATCGGCATCATCGTGAATCATTCGATCCTGCTGATCGACCGCACCCGCGATGCGCTGAATCACGGTCACGATCTGGAGACAGCACTGCGCATGTCGCTGAATCAGCGTCTTCGGGCCATGGTGGCAAGCACTCTGACCGGCGCGCTGGGCGCCCTGCCCATGGTCGTGAACCCTGGACCTGCGAGCACCATCTATCGCGGACTTGCTGCAGTGAACGTCGCCGGTGTGATCGTCAGCATGGTGTTCTCGATCGTGCTGCTGCCGAGCCTGCTCAGGCTGTTTTACGAACGCCGTGAAGTTGCGGCAGCGGCTGTGGTTCAGCACGCATAGCTCAAAGAGAAAGACATTTCACACGGAGAACACGGAGATGACAGGAGTCGGAGACATGAGAACTATCGCCTTGACTTGTTGTTTTCTGCTTTCACTCCGTGATCTCCGAGATCTCCGTGTGAAACTCTTCATTCCCCTCCTGGCGCTCGCCGCGAGTGCCAACGCCCAGGCGCCTGAAGAAGCCGCGGTTGTCGTCGAAGTCGCGAAGGCGAACGTGGCGCGCGTAGCACCGCGGCGTTGGGTGCCAGGGGGTGTCGTAAGCCGGGACGATGCGAAGCTGGCAACCAGCGCAGCAGGTCGGCTGGAGTACGTGGCCGAGGTCGGCACACGAGTGCGGGCCGGCGAACGAATCGCCAAGCTGGAAGACGAGGCTCTGCGCCTGCAGGTGGAAGACACCAAATCGGACGTGGCGCGGATCGAGGCGCAGCGATCGATGTCGGAGCGACAACTGCGGCGCCTCGAGAGCCTCGCCAACAGCTCGATCTCACAGACGCAGCTCGACGAAGTGCGTTCACAACTCGCCGTGCTCACGGCACAACTGCAACAGGCGCAGGTGCGACAGCGCGCTGCGCAGCATGGCCTCGAGCAGACCGAAGTGCGCGCCCCCTTTCCTGGCATCGTGACGGAGCGGCTTGCCCAACGCGGTGAGTACGTGATGACGGGAGCATCGATCGTCCATCTCGTCGACACCGTGCGTCTCGAAGTGCGCGCGCAGGGCCCGCTCTCTCTGGCCGGGCTGGTGAAACCCAACATGGAGCTGCCGGTGCGCATCGCCGGCAAGCAGTTTCCAGCCAGCGTCCGCACCGTCGTTCCCGTCGGCGAGGATCGTTCGCGTCAATTCGAACTGCGGCTCACGCTCGCCAACAGTTCGCTCAGTGTCGGCACGCCGATCGAAATCGGACTGCCGGAGCGCGAAGCGACCGATGCGCTGGTGGTGCCGCGCGACGCCATCGCCGAACGACAGGACGGCAAGTACCTGATGCGAGTGCGGGCCAATGGTACCGCCGAACGCGTGTCGGTCGCCTCGGTCGCGAGCGACGGCGAGTTCGTGATGATCCGCGGCAATATCGAGGCGGGCGACACCGTCGTGGTCCGCGGTGTCGAACGGCTGCAGGACGGACAGCGCGTCACGATTCTCACGCGCGAGGCCGCGGTCACCACCAAGGCAGGCGCCGGTCAGTCGTTGGCCCGCTGAGAAACAGCCGCAAGGACCGAGACTGCAAGGGAATCCCACGGGACATAAAAAAGGCTGATTGTCCGGATCCGACATCCTCTTCTCTGTGCAGTTTCTTGCGGCTCTGATACTCCTGCTGTTGTCACATCCACGGCACAGCGATTAGAGTCCGTCTGAACTCCACCCGTGGAAACCAGATGCGAACCCCTCTCATCCTGGCGCGATTCGTCGCGCCGCTGCTCGCAACGCTCATTGCCTACGCGCCTATGAACACCCAAGCCGCTACGCTCGGCAGCGTCGAACGCCTCGACCCTGCCATCAGTGCGATCGTCCCGTCTGCGTGGACCATCGAAAGGCTCGCCGAAGGGTTCACCTGGTCGGAGGGGCCCGTGTGGATCGACTCGGGCAATTACCTGCTGTTCACCGATGTGCCGGGCAACACGATGTATCGCTGGTCGCAGAACGAAGGACTCAGCGTGTTCCTCAAGCCGTCCGGTTACACGGGAACGCAGACGGGTATTTTTCGGGAGCCCGGGGCCAACGGTCTGTTTCCCGACCGCCAGGGTTCGATTCTCATGGCGGATCACGGCAATCGCCAGGTGGCGCGGTTCGACCTCGCGACCAAGACCAAGACGCCGCTGGCGACTCACTTCGAAGGTAAGCGCTTCAACAGCCCGAACGATGTCACGCGCCGCAGCGACGGCGTGATTTTTTTCACCGATCCGCCCTATGGTCTCGAAGGACTCAACGAATCGAAGCACAAAGAGCTGCCGTTCAACGGCGTCTATCGCATCGACATCGACGGCACGGTGCACCTGCTCGATCGCGACATGACTTTCCCGAATGGACTCGCACTCTCGCCCGACGAGCGCACGCTCTACGTGGCCAACTCGGATCCGCAGCGGCCGATCTGGATGGCGTTCGCCTTGAATGAGCGTGGCGAAGTGATCGGCAAGCGTGTCTTCGCGGACTCGAGCGATCTCATGGGCGCAGATGTGCCCGGACTGCCCGATGGCATGCGCGTCACACCGAACGGAACGGTGTTTGCGACTGCACCGGGTGGCGTGCTCATCATGGACAGCAACGGCAAGCGACTGGGCAGGATTCGCACCGGCAGTGCGATCGCCAACTGCGCATTCGGCGATGATGGTCGTACGCTCTACATGACCTCGCACAATTTTCTTGCGCGGATCCGCCTCGACATCCAGGGAAACCGCTGAAGCAGGCGCCGGCGTCGAGGCCGGCCTCCAGCCGCCAATGACTACGCGAACCGCGACACCTGCCTGTCCCGACCCGATCGTCCATCCGCCGTCGAAGACGTATCTGAACAAGAATTAACGACCAGAGATCTCCCGGGGATACCCAGGGTCCGGAACGGAACCTCGCGGGTACCCGTCGAGTCTTTCCTTCCGTGTTTTTAACGGTATACAACCGACCGCGCCCCACAATTGCGGGTCTCGCCCGATTGTGATTCGCCCGCCGATCCGCTTAGCTTGTGTCCCCGTGCCGCGAACGCTCGCGGTTGACACTTCCGCCGTTGCCTAACTCCAGGAATTTCGCGAATGTCTGTCATGAGTACCCGCAAGTTTCCGTCGCCTGTCTGGCTTCTGCTCGCTGTTTCAGCCCTAAACCCGGTGATCGCCATGAATGCTTCCGCTGCCACGACCGCCAGCGTCACGCCACAGAGCGACAATCCGCTGCTGAGCAAGAGCACGCTTGCGTATGAGCTGCCGGCCTTCGACCGGATCCGCAATGAACATTTCCGGCCGGCCATCGAAGCGGGCATGGCGGAACACAAGCGCGAGATCGAGGCCATCGCCAGCAACGCGGCGGCGCCGACCTTCGACAACACCATCGTGGCCATGGAACGCTCGGGCGAGCTGCTGACGCGCGCCAGCAATGTGTTCTACAACCTGACGTCGTCCCACACGAACCCGGATCTCGAATCATTGCGCACAGATCTCGCACCGAAACTGTCCGCGCATTCGGATTCGATCTATCTCAACACCGCGCTGTTTGCCCGGGTCGATGAACTGTATCGGCAGCGCGCATCCCTGAAACTGGATCCGGAATCACTGCGACTGCTGGAGCGCTACCGCACGCTGTTCGTGCGCGCCGGCGCGCAACTGTCTGATGCCGACAAGGCGAAGCTGCGCCAGATGAACGAACAACTGTCGACGCTCACCACCCAGTTCAGCCAGACCGTGCTGAAGGGAGTGAATGCGGCGGCCGTGACCTTCGACAACGTCAGCGATCTCGAGGGCCTGTCACCGCAGCAGATCGCGACGGCCGCGGAAGCCGCGCGCGCCCGCAAGCAGGAAGGCAAGTGGACCATCGCCCTGCTGAACACCACCGGCCAGCCGCCGCTGGCGCAGATGAAGAATCGCGCCGCACGCGAACGACTCTATCGCGCATCGCTCGCTCGCGGCTGGGGCGGCGAATTCGACACGACAGCAATGATCGCAAAGATTGCCGCCCTGCGCGCCGAGCGCGCCGCACTGCTGGGCTATCCGACGCATGCCGCGTATGTCACTGAAGATGAAACGGCGCTGACGCCGCAGGCAGTCGGCAAGATGCTGGCGCAGCTCGCGCCTCCCGCCGTAGCGAATGCACGCAACGAAGCCGCCGACATGCAGGCGCTGATCGACGCCCAGGCAAAGGCCAATGGCACTGCGCCATTCGAGCTCGCGCCGTGGGATTGGGATTTCTACGCCGAGCAGGTGCGCGCCGCAAAGTTCTCCTACGATGAATCACAGGTGCGTCCGTACTTCGAAATGAATCGCGTCCTGGTCGATGGCGTGCTGTTCGCCGCGCAGGAGCTGTACGGCCTGAAGTTCAAGGAGCGCAAGGATCTGCCCGTCTACCAGGAGGACGTGCGCGTGTTCGAACTCTGGAACGCCGATGGCTCGCCGCTCGGCCTGTTCCTGGTGGACTGGTACGCACGCGACAACAAGCGGGGCGGCGCATGGATGAACAGCTTCGTCGAGCAGTCGCGCCTGTTCGGCACGAAACCGGTCGTCGTGAACAATCTCAACATTCCCAAGCCGCCGCAGGGCCAGCCGACACTGCTCACGTTCGATGAAGTGACCACCGCCTTCCACGAATTCGGCCATGCGCTGCACGGGCTGTTCTCGGATGTGCAGTATCCGCAGTTCTCGGGCACGAGCGTGCCGCGCGACTTCGTCGAGTTCCCATCGCAGTACAACGAGATGTGGGCCACCGAGCCACGCGTCCTGGCGAATTACGCCAAGCACTACCAGACCGGCGTGCCGATGCCTCAGGCACTGATGGACAAGGTGCTGGCTGCCGGCAAGTTCAATCAGGGCTTCGCCACGACGGAGTACCTCGCCGCAACGATGCTCGATCAGGCCTGGCATCAGCTGCCGGCCGGCAAGACACCGTCCGCAGACCAGGCCGCCGCGTTCGAGGCCGCGTCTCTCAAGGCCGCGGGCGTCGACCTTGCTGCCGTGCCGCCGCGCTATCGGTCGACCTACTTCTCGCACATTTTTTCGAGTCCGATCGGTTACTCCGCGGGCTACTACGCCTACATCTGGAGCGACGTCCTGGCACGCGATACGCAGCACTGGTTCAAGACCAATGGCGGACTGACACGTGCGAATGGCGACCGCCTGCGACAGAAAATCCTGTCGCAAGGGTTCAGCGTGGATTCGCTCACCATCTTCCGCGACTTCTACGGCAAGGATCCGGACATCGGCCCGCTGCTCGAATCGCGGGGACTGGTGGTCGGGGAGTAGGAAAGGCTATGGGCGGTAGGCTGTAGCCAGAATGAAGAAGGCCAGATCCTCCTTCCTGACCTACAGCCTGCAGCCTGCGGCCTGCAGCCTTCTTTTTCTCACCCTCTGCGCCTGCGCGCCGTTGCCGCATCGCGAGGCGCGGGCGGCGCATTCGAGCATCGGCTGCATGCAGGCCGCCCTGCGCGAGCGCCTGCCGGCGAACCTTCCCGACACGCACAGCCATTGCATTGCGGCCGGACTCATCGCGCGATACTGCAGTGTGACCGAGGCGACGCTCGCGAGCGTCGGCAAGGAAGCACGCGACCTGTTGGGTTCCGGCGACGCCGACTGGCGCGACCTCACGGCCGATCGTCGCGGTATTCGCTGTGCCCGCAACGTGATTACAGATGAAGCCCTGCAGGCGTGCTGCCTGCAGACGCCAGGACAGCCGAAACGGTAGACTCGCCAACCGGCTTGAGACCCGCGACCGTAAGAAGCGAGCCGTGTCCCTCCACAACCCAAGGATTTCTTATGCGTCATTCCCTGCTGGCCGCCGCAGTGACCCTGGTTCTCGCCGGCTGCTCCTCCTCCAATGCACCGGTCGCCACCACTGAGCCGAAGACCGAAGAAGACAAGGCGCTGTACGCGCTTGGCTCGGCGCTGGGTCGCAACATTGCTTCGTTCGATCTCACCGAGGTGGAACTGGAGCAGGTGAAAGCCGGCCTGTCCGACACGGCACTGCACAAAGAGCCGAAGCTCGATGCCCAGGCCTACTTCCCGCAGATCCAGGAACTGCAGAACAAGCGCGTTGCTGCAGCGTCCGAGATCGAAAAGAAAGCCGGCGAAGAGTTCCTGGCCAAGGCCGCAGCCGAGCCCGGCGCGAAGAAGACCGAGTCGGGCCTGGTGTACACGCCGATCACCGAAGGCACGGGCGCAGCGCCTGCGGCCACCGATGTCGTGAAGGTTCACTATCACGGCACGCTGCCGGACGGCAAAGTGTTCGACAGCTCGGTCGAGCGCAAGGAGCCGGCGACGTTCCCGCTGAACGGCGTCATTCCCTGCTGGACCGAGGGCGTGCAACTCATGAAGGTCGGCGGCAAAGGCAAGCTGGTGTGTCCGTCGAATCTCGCCTATGGCGATCGCGGTGCACCGCCGGACATCAAGCCGGGCGCCACGCTCGTGTTCGAAGTCGAGCTGCTCGGCATCGAAACGCCGGCAGCGGCGAAATAATCAACGGAGCCGCGCCATGACCGGTTCTTCACTGCGCCAGCGATTCCTGCTGGCGCTCGCGACCGGCGCACTTCTGTGCGCCGGTTCGCTGCAGGCCGCGCCCGTGGAAGGGCGCGATTTCACGAAACTCGCGACGCCGCAAACGCCACAAACGCAGGACAGGATCGAGGTCATCGAATTCTTCTCCTGGGGCTGCCCGCATTGCGATCGCTTTCACCCGCTGATCACTCCATGGGCCGCAAAGCTGCCGGCGAACGTGAAGTTCATACGCGTACCGGTATCCATGGGCCATCAGCAGTGGGGACAGCTGGTGCGTACGTATTACGCGCTGGAGGCCACGGGCGATCTGGAGCGTCTCGACTCTGCAGTATTCGATGCGCTCCACCGGCAGGGATTGCGCCTGTTCGATGAACCCAGCATTACGGCGTGGGTGGCGAGCCAGGGCGTCAACGCCGGGAAGTTCTACACAGCCTTCAACTCGCCCGAGGTGTCCATGCGTGCGCAGCAGGCGGAGCAGCTGTCGCGCGACTACCAGGTACAGGGCATCCCGAAGATCACCGTCGCAGGCAAGTACGAAGTGCATGCCAACGACTTCAATCAGATGCTCGTGAATGCAACGCAGGTGATCCAGCTGGTGATGACGGAAGAAAATTGATCGCTGCGAAGGGCCGTGACCGCAAGGGAATCTACGGGGCATAAAAAGAACAGCTCGGACGAAGATCGATTCGCCCCGTGCGATCCCTCACGGGGACTTCCGCGCTGAGTATTCTCCGAACATCTGAATTCCTCGCGTGTCCGGCTGAGACCGGAGGGAACCCCACGGGGAAGCCCAATGGCACTAACTCGAGAAGCTGGAGCAGAGTTCACACGGAGAACACGGAGGCTCAGAACGGAAAAAGAAGAACTTCTCCCTGCGTGATCTCCGTGATCTCCGTGATCTCCGTGTGAAATCTTGCGTGCTTTGCTGCTGCTTCGCCCAGCACCTCAGCCCCGCGCGATATTGACCCCGCCGTCGACCACCAGCGTCGCTCCGACCACATAGTCGCCGGCCCGCGAAGCGAGATAGATGGCCGCACCCGCCATGTCCTCATCCGTTCCGATCCGGCGAGCGGGAATGCGACCGGCCACATATTCACTCTGATCGCGCGCGGTTGTGTTCATGTCCGTCGCGAAGGCGCCGGGGGAAATGGCGGACACGACGATGTGGTCGTCGATCAGTCGTAGCGCCATGCGGCGCGTCAGGTGAATGAGCCCCGCTTTACTGGCCGCATACGAGTACGTCTCCTGCGCATTGACCGACATGCCGTCGATCGAAGCGATATTGATCACCTTGGCTGGACGCTGCACCGACGCAGCGGCACGCAAGGCCGGCGCCAGGGATTGAGTCAGGAAAAACGGCGTCTTGAGATTGAGATCCATCACCTTGTCCCAGCCCTTCTCGGGAAAGGCATCGAACTCGGCCAGCCACGCGGCGCCTGCATTGTTCACCAGGATATCGAGCGTCGATTCGTGCCGCGCGTATGCCTGCACCAGTGCCTGGATGCCTTCCGGCGTCGAGGCATCGCCGGGCAGGGCGATACAAGCACCGCCGCCTGCCGAAAGTTCTTTCGCTGTCTGTTCGCAGGCGGCAGCCTTGCGCGAGGAGATGTACACGCGGGCGCCCTGATCGATGAATCCCTTCGCGATCATGCGACCGATGCCGCGCGATCCACCCGTGACGAGCGCGGTGCGTCCGCGCAATGAGAAAAGATCCGTCGACATACATCCCTCCTTCTGACGTTCGTGACCCATGCACAATGCCACTTACCTGGGATTCTCGAATTTCAGGAGAAGGATTTCCACGGGGAGCACGGTGTGACACGGGGCAAGAGAAGGCTCAAGAATACGATTCTTCCACCCCGCGTATCCCCGTGTTCCCCCGTGTTCCCCCGTGTTCCCCGTGGAAATCTTCGAACCTTCTAAGTAAGTGCCATTGGATCTATGCAGCGAGTGGCTCAGCCTGCGGCGGCAGCCGCCGTCGGAATTGAATCTGCAACAGGATCCAGCTCATCACCGACTGGAGAATCACCGTGGTCAGCGACAGATACCAGAGGTGCTCGATCCGGAACCACGGCTGGCGTGACATCCAGATCGCCGGCAGGACGAAGGTGAGCACACGCGAACCGGTACTGAGCAAGGCCGGACGGGTATCACCGAGCCCCTGAAACATGCTCGAGCAGGTGAAGATCACGCCCTGCGACACGAAGTACCACGACGTGATGGTCAGGAAGGTCGCGGCGATGGTCCGCACTTCGGGATCTTCGGTGAATCCCTGCACCAGCAGCGCCGGACTCCAGTGAATCAGTACCGTCAGCGTGATCATGATGGCCGTGCTGATCAGGATGGTCTTGCGAAACGTCTCGCGCACGCGCTCCGGCCGGCGGGCGCCGAAGTTCTGCCCGGCGATAGGCCCTGCAGCGAAGGCGACTGCCATTGCAGGCAGGAAGATCGATTGCATGACCCGCGAACCGATGCCGAATCCCGCCTGCGCGGCCGCACCGAAATCGCTGATGCACCAGTAGATGACGCCCATGAACAGGAACAGGAGCAGGAACTCGCCGCCAGTGGGCAACCCGATTGCCAGCACGCGCTTCCATGCATCCATGCGCGGCCGCCATTGCTCGGGCTGGAAGCCAACGTATTTTTCCAGCCGCACGAAATAGAGGCTGAGCAGAACCACGGCGCCGAAGATCGCAATCGTGCTCGCGAGCCCCGCGCCCGCAACGCCCATTGGATAACCCGTGCCCCAGCCGACGATGAGTATTGGCGCCAGGATGATGTTCAGAACCACGGTGATGACCTGCGCAATCATCGTGGGCTTCACGATGCCAGTGCCGCGCAACGCCGAACTCATGGCGACCATCGCGAACTGCATGGCCATGCCCGGCAGGAACCAGTACAGGTAGGTCGTGCCCGCCGCCACGGTGGCCTCGTCCGCAGCAACTGTAGTGATGTAAGGACGTGTCAACGCGTAGCCGCCGATCAACGTGATGAGAGCGCACAGTGCCGACAGCACGATCGACTGATTGAAAAAGAGATTCGCCTCGGCCTGATCCTTGCGGCCGACCGCGTGCGAAATCAGAGTCACCGTGCCGACGCCCAGCACCTGGGTGAGTCCGATGACGATGAACATGATGTTACCGGCAGCGCCGACGCCGGCAATCGCTGCATCGCCCAGGCGTGCAACGAAGTAGAGATCCACCAGGTAGTAGAGCGTCTGGAAGATCATGCCGAAGGCGATCGGCAATGCCATGGCGACGATGTGTCGGGAAATCGGCCCTTGCGTCAGGTCTTTCACTCATCACCGCCGAATTGCAGGCACGGGAAATCCGCTGTCACCACGATGGCTGGCACAGCAGGTCGGTCGAGCAGGATTGCAGGGCCCGGCCCCGCTCACGCATGACAGCACCTGCCCCGCCCCGCAGTCAATGTCGCGGATGCGGTGGCCGGAAGATGGATTCCGTCGAGCGCGGGAACGACGAGGCAACAACAACCGTTGTCATTTTTGCGAAGGCGGGGACCCATCTGAAGAGATCGATCCCCGCCTACGCCGGTGGATTCCCGTTGGTCACGGGGATGACGACACGTTGTCAGCGCCCTGGCGCTGACCGTGTCGTCACTTGATCTCGTAGACCAGGTTCACGGTGGTGAGCGTGTCGGTCTTCTTGAAGCCTGCGGGCGGATCGGAGTTGTGGCGCACGGAGTAGCCGACGGCGAGCGCCAGTATCTCGGTCATCTTCACCTGCAGCGCCAGGTCATTCTGATAGAACGTGTTGTCCGCGCCAGCTTCGACGATGAACTTGTCGATCACCGAGGTGCTCTCGGTAAGCTGGTGTTCGAAGTCGAGCGTGCCGCGAAACACGATGTCATCTTCGCGTGCGCCTTCCTCGATCAGCACGCCGGCGTCATCGAAGGCATCACGGGTTTCAAAGACCTTGTAACCGACACCGGCCGTGCCGATGAACTGGGTACGTTCGGTGTCGATGAACTTGCGGCCCAGACCGGTCGACAGGGTTGCCTGGTAGTCGAAGCCGCTGAAGCGGTCGTCTTCATACCGTGCTGCGCCGAACCAGAATGTCTTGGGACTGAAGTTGTAGTCGGACTGCGTGAGCGCCTCCCAGCGTTGCGCCGTCGTGCCGATATCGTCGGACGCATACAGCGCGTTCAGACCAAAAGCGTTCTTCCATTTGTCCTTTTCGTGGGCCATGGCGACTTTGACGTTGGCGGTCTCCGTCTCGGTATTGCCGCTGGAAATCACCAGACCAGCCTCCCCCGTGCCCGTCCATTCCGCATAGGCAGGTGTCACCGCCCCCAACGCCAGAACCGGCAGCAGCAGTTTCAGATGCATGAATCCTCCTCACTCTCATCGTCTTCGACAGAAACCAAAGCTTCACTTACATAACGGCACCATTGCAGCGGACGCTGCGTGGATGCTACGCCGCAGCGGCAGCAATGCCGCCACTGATCGCGCAACCATTATCCGGTAACATGCGTTCGTCTGTTGATTCCAGATATTCATAGCCGAGCCAACCGCCGGAACTCCCGGTATCCGTCAAGCCAAGAGAACATGTACCGGGCCGCTACTGCACTTGTGATCGTTGCTGCGCTGAGTTTCGCCGTCGTCGCCGCGACGCGACAGGAGCCCGTCGACAAAGTAGTCGACAGCTATCCGTTCGCGCGCGACACGGTGATACAGCTCGCAAAACGCCGGGCCGGCGAGTCGCATTCACCCGGCCGCATCGACGCCACTTCGCCGCTGCGCCAGATCAGCTACGACCAGTACCGCGACATCCGCAATAACCCGGATGCGGCGATCTGGCGCAATGATCAGGTGCCCGTGCGCCTGGAATTGCTGCCCGCGGGTTTTCTTTTTCAGACGCCTGTGAAGGTGTCGATCGTCGAAGGCGGTGTGGCCCGCGACCTGCGCCCCGGGCCCGACACCTACCTGCTGGGACCGTCCGTGCAAAAAGCGCTCGCGGGCCTGACCCTGCCGTTGTCCGGATTCCGCCTGCGTGGCCACATCAATTCGCGCTCAGTCTGGGATGAATTCCTCGTGTTCCAGGGCGCCTCCTACTTCCGCGCCATCAGCAAGAATAATGTCTACGGTTTGTCGGCGCGCGGACTGGCGCTGAAGACTGCGAGCGCAACGGGTGAGGAATTCCCTCAATTCACCCATTTCTGGATCGAGCGTCCTTCGGCCAACGCCGCGGGCGTGGTGGTGCACGCGTTGCTCGAGAGCGCATCGGTCACCGGTGCCTACCGGTTCGCCATCGTGCCGGGCACCGAAACCATCATGGATGTGAACGTGACCCTGTTCCCGCGAGTGGCCCTCGACAGTGTTGGCATCGCGCCGCTGACGTCCATGTTCTTTTTCGACGAACTCACCCGGTCGCGCGTCGATGACTTCCGCGACGAGGTGCACGACTCGGACGGCCTGCAGATCGTCACCGACACGGGCGAGCAGTTGTGGCGGCCGCTCGCCAATCCGACGCAATTGCAAGTGTCCAGCTTCACGGCAACTGCGCCGCGTGGATTCGGCCTGGTGCAGCGCTCGCGACGCTACACGGATTACCAGGACCTCGAAGCCAGCTACGAACGGCGGCCGAGCGCCTGGATCGAGCCGATCGGCGCCTGGGGCCCCGGTGCGGTGACGCTGATCGAAATTCCGACCGATTCCGAAACCAATGACAACATCATTGCGTACTGGCGGCCACGCGATGTCATTCCTGCCGGCAAGCCATGGCAGATCTCCTACAGGCTGCGCTGGAATGATCGTCCGCGCATCATGCCTGCACTGAGCCGCGCCTCGGTGAGCCGCTCCGGACCGAGCCCGGATGGCAAGCGTCGTCTGTTCGCCATCGATTTCATCGGCGGCGTCAGCAGCATCCAGGATCTGAAGCTGGAAGCCGGCACCTCGGCGGGTAAGATCAGCAACGTGAACCTGCAACCCAATCCTTCCACTCGCGGAGTACGCGCCACGTTCGAACTGGCGCCCGGCGATGCCACCATTGCCGAGTTGCGCGTGCGCCTGCTTCGCGGCAATCGCCCCGCTTCCGAGACCTGGTTGTATCGATGGACGGGCACCTGACACCGCCATCACAACCGAGCGGTGGCACTGCGAAGTTCCTGTCCCCGTCCGGCGCGATGCCAGTCGAAGCACCGTTGGAAATGCCGGTGCAGGACCGCCATCGCGCACCCCCTTCGCATCCGCTGGAGACCAGCCCTGTCACCTGGCTGGCGCGACTGATCGCCGCCGCCGCGACACTCGGCATCTTCGGCTATGGCCTGCTCGAGATGCTCGCCATCGTCGGCTTCGGCAACATGACGAGCCTGCAGGCGGCGATGATCGTGTTCTTCGCCATCACCTTGCTGTGGATCGCCTTCTCCGCAGGCTCCGCCCTGTGTGGATTGCTGACGCCGCGCGCGCGCTTCGCGACGGTTCCCGCCGACGGCAGCCGCACGGCGCTGGTCATGCCGGTCTATAACGAGGATCCGCTGCGCACCACAGCGGCGCTGCAGGCAATGGCCGAAGCACTCGGCGCTGTCGACGCCGCAAAACATTTCGAGATCGTCATCGTCTCGGACTCCACGAACGCGGATGCCTGGATCGCCGAGACACTGGCGGCCGAGCGCCTGCGCAGCGCTCTCGCGACGATCATGCCGGTGCGCTATCGCCGTCGCTGGCACAACATCGGTCGCAAGGTCGGCAATATCGAAGACTTCGTGAAGCGCTGGGGCGGGCATTACGACTACATGATCGTGCTCGACGCCGACAGTCTCATGAGCCCCGACACGTTGCTGGCGCTGGTCGAACGCATGCACGCCGATCCGCAGCTCGGCATTCTGCAAACGGTTCCCGCACTCATCGGCCAGGTGAGTTTTTTCGCGCGTCTGCAGCAGTTCGCCAGCCGTCTGTACGGTGGCGTCATCGCGCGCGGCATGGCGAGCTGGTCCGGCAACGAAGGCAATTACTGGGGTCACAACGCGATCATCCGCGTGCGCGCCTTCGCCGAGGCCTGTGGGCTGCCGCAGCTTCCGGGCCGCAAGCCGTTCGGTGGTTTCGTGCTGTCGCACGATTTCATCGAAGCCGCCTACATTCGCCGCGCCGGCTGGAAAGTGCAGATGGCTGCGGATCTGCAAGGCTCCTGGGAAGAAGGCCCGCCCTCGCTCACGGACATCGCGGTTCGCGATCGACGCTGGGCACAGGGCAATCTGCAGCATCTGAAACTGATCGGCACCCGCGGCCTCAAGTGGACGAATCGCCTGCACCTCGGCGTCGGCATCATGAGCTACCTCGCCTCGCCGCTGTGGCTGATGCTGATCCTGATCGGCTTCGCACTGACCCTGCAGGCCACGCTGATCCGCCCCGAATATTTCAGCAAGACATTCCAGTTGTTCCCCGACTGGCCGGTGTTCGACGCCCGCCGCATGATGATGCTGTTCCTGTTCAGCATGCTGGTGCTGCTGACGCCGAAGATGATCGGCCTGTTGCGCGGCTGGCTGTTCCCGAGCATCCGGCGCAAGTGCGGTGGTTTTCTCGGCGTGCCGATCAGCGCTGTCGTCGAACTGATGCTGTCCGCTCTCTACGCCCCCGTCATGATGCTGATCCAGACCGAACACGTCTTCAGCATCCTCACCGGCCGCGATTCGGAATGGATCGCGCAGCGTCGCCAGGCCGAGGTCATGTCGTGGCGCGAATCGACGCACTATCACTGGAAGCACACCATCATCGGCATCGTGCTGGGCGTCATCGCCTACCTGCTGTCCCCGACTCTGCTGGCCTGGCTGTCGCCCACCGTCGCGGGGCTGGTGCTGGCGATCCCGCTGTCGAAGGCCAGCGGCAGCGTCCGGCTCGGTCAGTGGTTCTCACGCGTGGGCCTGTTCCGCATTCCGGAGGAGCACGAAACCCCATGGATCCTGCGTCGCCGCGATGAAATCATGCACGCGGCCGAGCCGTTACCGGCTGAAGGCCTGCGCTATCTCGCACGTCATCCCGTCGAGCGCGCCGCGCATATCACCAACAACCTTGCACGCCCGCATGAAACGCGCGGTCATCCGAACGCCCATCGACTGACGGCTGCGGCAAAAGTGATGCAGGCGCAAAGCCTGCGTGAGGCACTGGGCTGGCTGAGCGCGCCCGAACGCATCGAAGTGGCTGCCGATCGCGAACTGCTGGAGCAGCTGGGGCAGTTGCCGCAGGTCGAAGCAGTCGGATAAGCGGGGCGAGTTGATAGTTGAAAGTGGAAAGTGGATAGCTGAAAGAGCTGGTTGTCTCTCCTTCTGAACTATCAATTGTCAACTATCCACTATCAACTCAGAACATCAGCCGGATCTGCGCACTCGATTGATTCTGCCCATAGCTGCGGAATTCGCGGTTCGAATCGCGATCATTCCAGCGATACGCAAGGCCGAGACTGATGAAGTCGCGGGGTGTCCATTCGATGCCGGCCTGGACGTATTGCACCGTGTCCTCACGACCGGTGTCGATCGGGGGCAGGAACAGCGTGTTGCCCACGTAGTCCTGTTTTTCGTACGAGAACTTGGCCGAGAGCTCGATCATGGTGGTCGGCTTCCAGACCGGCGCGATGCTCACGCCCTCACCGACGAAGTAGTCGGACTCCGCATCCACGTACGCACGCAGCTTGTGCCAGGCCTCGAGTTCGAACGACAGCTTCGTGCGTGGCTCCCAGTACATGCCGACGGTCCAGACTTCGCCTGAATAGTCGGTCGACGCGGGGTTGTCGTAGTCGCGATCGAGATAGCCGAGGCTGGCGGTGAACGTCGTCTTCACCGACAGCACGTAGCGTCCGCGCAGGGTGGGAATGGTTTCCTCGTAGCCCCGCGGGGCGCCGGCGAGCGCCTCGGCCTCGGGGAATTCCGCGTTGGTCATCAGGTATTCGGCAGCGAGACTCGAACCGGCCGGCGTGGTGTATTCCACTCCGCCGCGCCCGGTGGTGCTTTCGAAGTTCTCGGTCTGTCGCAATCGGGCGCTGTGATCCGTATCTGCGGCAGCAGCACCGGCAAAGATACGCCAGCGCGATAACATCCCATAACGCAGCTCACCACCGTACGTGGCCGCCTCGACCACGTCCTGTTCGAAGAAACGATAGTTCTCGAGATTGGCCTGCGAACGATCGTACTTGGCGAACAGCCTGCCGGACCAGTCGCTCGCGACCTGCCAGTCCCACAGAACGTCGGCACTGCCACCGGTGTAATCGAGATCGTCATTGTTCCTGTAACGCACGTCGTCGATGCGCACGTCCGCATGGAACACCTGACGCGACGCGTCGAGCCGCACCCGCAAACCGGCGGAAGCACGATTGATCTGATCTTCGACACTGCGCGGTGGCCCAAGGAGCGGATCGAACACCGCTTCGCGCCCGTCGGGCAACCGGAACAGATTGTCGTCGTACGTATAACGATCGGATAGGATGAATTTCACGGGCTGGGACGCCGTTGGCGCCTCGGCCGCGGCCGCCACACCGCACACGCACATCACGGGCAGGCACGCCACGCGGCGCGTGAACTTACGTCTTCGAATACTGTTTGCGGTTTTCTTCATAGGAGGCTCCTTCGCCTCGTGCGTGCACGACGGTTCCATCGGACGCCGTCGCGCCGTCGCGGTACAGCTCCAACGTCCGGTCAGCGGTTGAGTTCCAGTCGAACGCCGACAGATCGACCTCGGAATCAGACGGGAGTGATTCCGCTGCACACACTTCCTGCAGATGCTCCGTGGTGAGCGGCCCGTCGTAGAGACGCAGCCACTGCGAGCCGACAAGCTCCTGGATTTCCGGCAATGCACCAAGGCGTGGAGCGAGCACGACGCGGTTGAAAGACAGTCCCAGCAGCACGCTGCCCGAATTCAGAATGCTGTCGAACGGCAGCACTATGGCGTCCGCTGCGCCAAAGTAGGTGGGCACCTCCGCGTCCGCCACGAACTGCGGGCGCAGAGTGATGCGCTCGTCGCCGTCGCAGAGCGACGACAGCTCATCGGCAGTGATGCCGTGGCCCGGTAGTCCGGCAATGACCAGGTGCACCGCCTGCTCTGGCATCCGGCGAAACATCTCGATCAGTCGCGGCACGTTCTTGTAGCGGCGCACGTTGCCGAAGAACAGCAATGTCACCGGGTCCGGCTGCAATCCGAGCTGTCTGCGCGCGTCGGCTCGCGACGGTGCGACCGGATACTCATGGCGATAGTGGCCATGCGGCACTACTGCGGTCGGCTTTCTCACCAGCACCGGATAGCGCTGACGTGCGGATTCCAGTCCATGATGTGTCAACGCAATGACGTGCGTGCAGGCGCGCGGAAACCAGCGCGGGAACAGCCATCGCGACAGCGGATGACATTGATCGTGCGCGCTGAGGTTATGCACCATCCACACGATGCGCGTGCCACGCAGTCGCAGCAGGCCGATCAACGCGGAAAATCGCAGGTGCTTGACGAGCGAGCCCCACCAGCTGGCGCTGACGAGATGGGAATCGGGCCAATGCACGTGCAGTACGTCATAGCGACGACGCAGTGCGCGACCGTAGGAGAAATCATCGACCGTCACGCCAGCGCATTCCAGGCAGGTGGCGAAACGCCGGACGAACGGATTGCCCGGGTCCTGCTTCGGGAACATCAGCACGCGCAAGGCGACGGGTGCATTCACAATGTGGATGACGCACGCGGCGCCTGTGGACAGCCGGCCTCGACAGGCGGAGCCGCTTGCGTGCGAATGGCCGTCTCCCAGACTTTCAGATAATCGCCGAATACCCGATCGACACTGAAGTCCGCACTGCGTGCGACACAGGCGCTGAAGAAATCCGCACCGCGCCAGCCCGCATCGAGCTGCTGCTGCAGCAGACCCGCAAGGTAGCTGCTGTCGGCGGGTGGATAGATGAAACCCGTCCGGCCTTCATCGACGATCTCCGGCATGCCGCCGACATTGGCGACGATGGACGGCACACCGTGCGCATACGCTTCGTAGATGACGCGGCCCAGCGGCTCTTCCCAGACCGAAGGCACGACCAGCAGATCGATGCGTTCGAGAAATTCAGCGGGCCGTACGAATCCCAGAAACTCAACGTTCGACTGCGGATAAGCGCGACGCAGTCCGTCGACGTAAGCCTCATCGCCCGTACCACCCAGCAACACGGTCACCTTCGAGGGCGGCAACCGCTTGACGGCATCGAGAAGCACTTCGATGCCCTTGGTGTTCTCCATGCGGCCGAGATAGCCGACGACGATCGGGCTGCCCGACGGCTTGTTGCTGCGCGGGGTCGGCACCACGCACGCGTTGTTGGCGCCGTGAATGATGACCTTGTGCCGCACCTCGCTGAAGAGACCGGTGTCCTCCAGGCGCGTGAGCATGCGACGGCTCAGGCTGATGACGGCGGCAGGCAGATTGGAATACATGCGGCGCGGCGTCGCATAAACGCGGCACATACCGCACTGACGTGCGCAGTTCCGCGTACCGGACACCATCGTGCATTTCGGACAGCCGAGGTAGTAGTCATGCAGCATCTGCACCAGCGGAATGTCCAGTCGCCGTACCGTGCGCCACAGCGACACGGAGAAGCCCTGCAGATTGCCGGTCTGCACGACGTCCGGACGTTCCTGCTGCAGGATCCGGCGCACACGACGCGCCATGACCGGATTGTAGGCATCGATGAAGTGCCACGACATGCGTTCGAGCCGGCTGCGCCCGGCCTCGGATTGTTTCCAGAACAGATTTGCGAGCGGCACGTAGTACGTCCGCACGCCATTGACCTCGCCCTGTCGCGCGACGCCATCGGGCGCGAGACTGATCACCACCGCTTCGTGTCCGTGCGCTACCAGGCTCTCTGCCAGTATCCGTACGGTGCGCTCTGCGCCACCCTTTTCATTGGGCGCATAGAGCGTCGATACGAACAGTACCTTCATGCACGCAGCTCGATGTAGCAGTACCACGCGAAGCGTCGCAATCCAGGCACGCGACACAGCGCGCGATCGATTGCCCACACCGCGCGTGTCAGCAGTCGATCGGATTTGACATTCGAGGTGACCAGGCCGAGCAGCGGCGACACCAGGCCGAAGTACACGACCTTCGACGACGCGAAGCCACGCGCCATCTGCCGCAGATCACGCGCCAGCAGCGGGTGTTCGTCCGGCGTGCGCATCTCGGGCGTCTTGTTACGCACCCAGTTGAGCACCGGGTTGTGGCCGAGCGGCTCGGCGAAGATCGCGGTTCCGCCCTTGCGCAGCACGCGATGCAGCTCCTGCATGGATTTCTCGATGTCGAGATGATGGACGATGCCAGCGCCGATGACCACATCGACGCTATCGTCGGCGAGACGCATGTCCTCGGCGTTGTCCACGGAAAACTTCACGTTCTGCAGCGCACGCTGACCTGCAATATGTTGTGCCTGGGCGATTGCCACGTCGGAAATATCGATACCGATGACCTGCTTCGCCACCTGAGCCAGGTCGAACGCCATGATTTCGGCGCCGCAGCCATACTCGAGCACGCAGCGCCCATGGCTGGCCTCGGTGACACGCTGACGGAATCCCTCGAAGCCGTAGGCGATGGCATCGTAGAAACGTCGGGTACGGGATTCCCGCGACGCGTTGTTTTCGACAAAGCGCTGGTTGTGGAAATCGCGCTCGCGCTCGATTCGTTGTGCTGCGTCCATCATGGCCTCATTTAATAGTAGTGGAGGCACTGAGACGCTTCAGTGCCTGGGCGGAAACATCATCCGCGCTGGCTCGCTGCTGGCGGTGACTCTGGGTAATGGCGCGGTGCAGCTGTGCGCCACGATCCTGCCAGCGGAACAGGGAACGCGCCAGCTCGAACGCCCGTTCCTGGCGGCTGTTCAGCACCTCGAACTGGTCGATGTCGGCAACGATGTCCGCGGTGAGCGCGTCCAGATTGTCGCGCAGCAACATTTGCTCTCTCAGCGCGGCCGGCAGTCCTGCCGCTGCGCCGGCCAGGGTGGCGATCGGCACGCGCGTGAACAGATAGTCGAGAAACTTCAGTTTGAAACCACCACCGATCACCTCGGGAACGATAGCCATGCGCACCCGTGCCAGATAGTCGGCGGGATCGTCGACGAATCCATGGAACGTCGTGGCACGCGCAGTCGCTGCCAGTTCTGCACGCAGCTTGTCCGGCACACCGCCGATGACATCGAGCTGGATATCGTTCTGCGCAAACACGGCGTCGGCGGCCGTGACGAAGCGCCGCAGATTCTCCTGCTTCATCACCCAATGGAAGGAGCCGACGATTGCCACGCGGCGCGGCGTCGCCGCATCGATGCGGCGCGGCGCGGCCACCGTACCGGAATAACCCGGCGTCAGCGTAATGGCATGCGGGGCGTCGCGGCCGACCGTGAGCGCCGCGCGATCCTCGTCGGTAATCGTCGTCAACAGGTCGACATTGCGCACGACGCGCCTTTCCAGAGCGCGAACCTTGATCGAGTTCTGCCAGACCACCAGCCGCCGCGGCAACGAACCACTGGATTCGGCAGCCAGATCGCGCCACACCGCGCCTTCATGGTTGTGCGAGACATGCACCAGCACCGGCGGCGGTTGTGTACTGAAGCGCTGCGCAAGACAGCGGTCGAGCGCCCAGCCCGCGGCGTAGGTATCGAGCACGATGGCGTCCCAGGGTTCGCGCAACTGTTCTTCGAGCAGCCGGCGATATCCCGGGCTCGCATCGACCGCAGCGCCATTCGGCAGGCGCGAAAACAGGGCAAGCCATTCGCTGCGGCGTTCGCCCGGCACCGGCACCCACTCGACGTGTCGTGCCTCCTCCGGCAGCGCATCGGTTGTGCCGAAGCCGAGGAACCGGACGCTGGCGCCCGCCGCGGCGAGCGACTCGGCCAGCTTGGCCGAATACACCTTGGCGCCGGCATCGGCGGGATACGGCATGTAACGTGCGATCCAGAGGATTCGCAGCCCGTGCGCACTTTTCATCGACTCAGGTTGCACGTACGGGTCCTCCGAGTTCAGCGCGCCGACGAAACCAGTCGCGCATCGCTGCCGCGAACCGCACTTCGAACAGACGCCACGAAATCCACGAGACCGGCAGCGCCACGAGCAGCGAGCTGATGGCGAATACCGCCAGCCCCACGCCGCTGCCGACCTCCGGCACTACATAGGCCTGCACGATGCGCTTGAACAGCGCCATGACCAGCGTGTGCCACAGATAGAAGCTGTAGCTGATGTTGCCGAGAAACTGGAAGACGCTCCCGCACAGGAATTGCGTCTGCCGGCTCGCATTCAGAGTGACGCTGGCGAACAGATGCAGCGAGGCGACGAATGCGAGCAGCAGCGCAACGATCCTGCCGTCGAGAATGAAATCGAAGATGGTGTCGTTCAGATGGGCCAGGAATGCGCCGGTCGCCGCCCAGGCCAGCAGAAAGACGAACAAGCTGAGCACCGGAAATTTCAGCCATTGCATGCGCTGCGCGAACCAGTCGCGGTAGTAGAAGACGATGATGCCGGTGAGAAAGAACAGCGCGCGCGGAAACAGCATGATGAAGAGCGCGCCGAGTGTGAACCACACGGCCATCAGGGCATAACGCGGCTGGCTGCGGCGGTACAGCAGCAGACCCACGGCGGCAGTGATGTAGAACACCCACTCGTAGCTCAGGCTCCACGAGACCTGATGGATCATCGGGAAGCGTACGATCGGCGGCAGCAGGAACAGATTACCGAGAAAGAGTGCCGCCGCGCTGCCGGCGCTGCGATCCTCGAGCGGTGGAATCTGCCACAGCACGCACATGGCAGTGACAGCGCACAGCGCCGGCACCCACGCGGAGAAGATCCGGCTCACGCGGTCCTGGAGGAACGCCGCGATGCTGCGATGACGCAGCAGGCTTCCCAGGATCACGAAGCCGCTGATCATGAAGAACATCTCGACGCCGTAAGTCAGCGAATGCCACAACGCGCCCAGCAGGTCCGCACCCGGCGAACCCGACGGCCACAGGATGATGCCGGCGCTGCCGACGTGGAACACGAACACTAGCACCGCGCACAGGCCGCGATAGCCGTTCAGCGCGGCATTGAAATCCTTCTTTTTTTCCGTGGGCGCGTGCACGTGAATCACGCGTTTTTCGCGCTCGCAGCTGATGCACCGTGCGCCGCGCTGCCGCCGAAGTGACGCAGGTACGCCGCACTGGCTTCAGGCTGACGCCCGCCCGCGAGCCGGGTGTCGAAGTCCTTGGCCCAGTACTCCCAGTAGTTGTGATAGGCGACCGGGTTATCGCTGATCCACGCCGCCATGCGATCGATGAAATACGGATCGTCCGCCGGGCCGCCCCACTTCTTGTGAACGCCCGTGCCCCACTCCGGCATCGAAATAGGCTTGCCGTGTGCGTGCGCGAAATCCCGCTGCCACTTGAGCCCATGCTGCATCTCCATGCGCGCAGCCCAGCGGCCTTCGGGCGAATTGTCCTTGCCGATGGGCATGTTGTAGAAATCCAGTCCGACGATGTCGACGTAGTCGTCGCCCGGATACGCTTTGTCCGCCACGAAGCCGCTGGCGGCGGCAGCGGGACACCAGTCGTACTGGAACGACGCACCGGGCGTCTTGCGCATCGTTTCCACGATGCGTCGCCAGTAAGCGATCCAGGACTGCGGATCCTTGCTGGCATCCCAGGTATACCAGTTCGCGTTGAATTCCCAGCCGATGCGGATGACTGATTCGCCAAAACCCCATTTCACCAGCTGTGTGGCGTAGCGGCTGAAGAGGTCGTCGAATTTGCCTGCGGCTCCGTCCGACAGCTTCGCGGAATGATCCGGCGGCAGCATCGGCAGCGAGTACACGACGGTCTTCTGACCCGCCGTGTTCCAGCACTTGATACCCCAGGTTCCTGCCGCTTTCAGCACGTCCCAGGACACGAACTCCAGTGTCTGATCCACATCGCGCTGCAGCCAGCGCTGGTACTCCGGCAAGCGCTCGGTGCCGGTGCACCCGGCGCCGAGGTATACGCCCAGCCGCGCGGGCGAGGCTGAGCCGAGCAGCTGCGGCGCCCGCGGTTCGGATGCGACAAGATTACGTAGCGCGGGCAGGCTTCCCGCCGCTACCAGGGATGCGATCAGTGTGCGTCGTTTCATTTGGCACCTCCTCGGATGGAATTTGCTGGCGTCCATGTTTGAAAGCGTTCGCCACGCAGCGAACGCAGGACCCCGAGGCCAGCACCTGACAGCGCAAGCAGAAGATCCATGATCTGGACGAACGGTTTGATCGACCAGAAATGCCCCAGGCAACCGCCTACGACGGCAGCCGCGACCAGTGCGAGCGCGAGCAGCGGATATCCCGCCGCGACCAGCGCCGCCAGGAACGCCAGCGCGGCAATCGCGAGAAAGAAGATGCTCAGCCAGCGCAGCAGCTTGTGGGACACATACTTGTACCGTGTCAGCCAGTCGGTGCGACGCAGACGCGGCCACAACAGCCGGTGCACATTGAACGCCTGACAGGCGATGCGCACCTTGCGACTGAATTCCTCGGAACTCTTGGCGACGGATTCCTCGTAGGCCCGCGCATCCCGCGCCTGGATCACCCGATGCCCGTCGATCAGCGTCATCAGCGATACGTACATGTCGTCGATGATGTGGTCCGGCGGCACGTGCCGCAGTTCGCGACGGATGGCGAAAATCGATCCGTCGGCGCCCATCATCGAGCCCGTCTGCGATTCGAGGCGCTTCAACGCCTCTTCGAAGCGCCAGTACAACGAGCCCGACGCCGCAGTGACCGAGGCACCGCTGTTGACGTAGTTGAGATTGCCGCAGACGCAGCCGATGCGCGGATCCATGAAATGACGGCGCAGATCGTCCAGGCAGTCGAGATCGAGCATGACGTTGGCGTCGGTGAACACCAGCACATCGGCATCGGCGCGCGATGAGAGCAGGTTCATCCCGTAGGTCTTGCCGTGACGCTCTTCGCTGACGTGCAGGGAAATCCGATCGGCATACGGCCTGAGGATCTCGGCGGTACGGTCGCTCGAGGCATCGACATAGACGAGGATCTGCAATTCCGGTTCGCGCTCGCGCAGGCTCAGCAGATTCTGCATCTTCTGCCCGATCACGCGCTCTTCGTTGTAAGCACACATGCAGATCGCGAAGCTGACCGGTCGGGGCGCAGCGGCCGCGCTCTTCGAACGGCCCACGCCCAGTGCGCGCAACAGCAGCAACGACATCGGATACGTGGTGAACGGATGCAGCGCCAGCAGCAGAAACACAGCACCGATGATCACGAGCGTCAGTGTCATACGGGTCTCCTGACCATCGCCGCGTCGACATCGGACCGCGGTTTGCCTTCTCTGGGGAAGCGACGCGGCCCGCGCCATGGCTTCGCGTTGATCCAGTCCATGATCGGTGCGAACAGGCACAGTCCCACCACGATGACCACGCCGGCGGCAAGCATCGATAATGGATCGAATGCCTGGCTGCGCGAGAGAATCGCGGACATCACGTAGACCAGGATGGTGCTCATGCAGAAGCACTCCAGCGAGCGCCGGCCTACGTTGCTCACGGCACGCATCACGAGCGATGCCTGCGCTGCGGCACTGCGCGGCACGATCTCCATGACGAAAACCACCGATATCAGGAAGTGGAGCAGCTGCAGCACGCCGAGATTGGGCTTGTCGTAGCCCGGCACGTCGAGCTGCCCGACGAACGGCAGCGACCAGCCGCTGCGATCGAGTGCCTTGACGACAAGCGCCAGCAGCAGCAGCGAGCCGCTCACGATCACCAGTAACTCGCGCGAGAACCGTGCGCGTAGCTGCCGGAAAATCCCATGCATGCCGCCCAGGAGGCCCAGGACGAAGACGAACTGCCAGCCCAGGGGATTGAGATCCCCGGTACCGCTCAGCAGCGGTGCAAATTCATGCCTGGCATTCACCTGCACGGCCAACCAGAGCACAAAGGAAATTGCGACCACCAGCCACGCGCTGCGCCGGGCCAGCAGGATCACTACCGGCACCAGCAGCAACAGGACGATGTAGAGACTCAGGATCTCGAAATACAGCGGCTCGAAGCGCAGTCCCAGGAATGCTGCAATCCCCTCCGCCGCTTCGGGTCCCATGAGCACACTCAGGCGTGAGGCTTCATTGACTGCCGCGCTGGCGAGCAGTGGCGTACGCAGCAACAGCAGTACGGCGCACAGCGTCAACAGGTTCACCACGTAGATGTACCAGGAGCGTTGCGCCGCGCGCGCCCACGCCATGCCCACCCCATGCGTCTGCAGGGTCTTCAGGTAGACGATGCCTGCGAGGTAGCCGGAAAAGAACACGAAGAATTCCGCGGCGCCCGACCAGCCGATGCGAATCCAGGTGAGGAAGGGGTTGATGAACTCGTCGCCCGCCAGTTTCTGGCAGAGGAACTCGAGATGATCGAGGCCGATCATCAGGATGCCGGCGCCGCGGACGAAGTCGATGGCCGGATCGCGCGGCGGCGACGCTGTGGCGCGGGGTTGCTCAACGCCCATGAGCCACCTCCTCGCCACCCGCGCGCTGCCGCGGACGTGCCTGCGTCAGTCCCGGCAACGCCGGCCATAGCAGCAGGGACGTCGCCACGCCGGTCACTGAGGGCGAATACGCGCCGTTCATGAAGTACGCAACCAGCACACCAACGCGCAGTGCCAGCGGTGCCCGTGAGCTCAGGAAGCAGTAGAACAGAAAGACGAAGTACAGCACCCCGCCGACGACCCCGAACTCGAAGAAGATCTTGGCGTGCGCCATTTCGCCGGCGCGATAACTCTCGGCAGCGGAAAAGAACGTTCCGGCGCCGTAACCGAACAGGGCGCGCGCCGGATCCGACCAGATCTTGTCCGCGAACAGGTTCATCCAGCCAACGAAACGGATGAACGCGCTCGATCCGCCGGAGCCAAATTCGCCGGCGCGACCCATGGTCACATTCAGATTGAGCGGCTCGACGAGCAATGCGAGCACGACCAGCAACACCAGACCCCGCAGGAGCAGGTCCCAGCGCTGATACAGGACGACCAGCAACGGCAAGGTGACGGCCAGGATCAGCAGTCCCGTGCCCGAGTAAGACACCACGATGCCAGCCACGTAAGCGATCATACGCAGCGTCCGGTTCTGATAGACGAGCTCAGCCGTGAGGCCGAGCGCGCATAGCTGGCAGAACACGGATGGCTCGAGCATGACGAAGCCCGTCGACTTGAAGATCTTCGCGCCGTAGTACAGCGGCGTGATGTTGTTGTAGCCGCGAGTGCGCATCGCCTCCGGTACATACGTCTCGATCGGGAATGCCAGCGCCTGACCGCCGATGAATTGCAGGCCAAACTGGACCACGCCTGCGACGGCAATGAACGCGCTGAGATTGCAGAAAAACCTGAGAGCATCTTCCTGCGTCACCGTCCCGGGTTTGGCACAGGGCACATACGCGAAACCCAGCGCGGCCATCATGGCAAACGACGGCAGCGAAAACCGTTCACCGCGCCAGATCTGGATCAGCGCCAGCACCGACAGCATCAGCAGGAACAACGCCAGACGCATCGGCACTGGCTGCAGTCGCCCGGTGGCGAGGCCCAGCATCACGACCAGGATCACCATGGGAAACAGCAGACCGATGCCCAGAACTGCCATGCCCGGCACGGTGAACTTGGCGAATAACGTCGCCATGACCAGCGGCGTGAACACGAGCAGCCGCGTCTGCCAGACCACCTGGGCAGACTGCATCCCGGCGCTCGGCGCCGCGACGAATTGCGCCCGAAGCGTTTGCGTCACCGCCATCACTGCTCGCTATGAACAGGATGAGCGGCCGACACGGTGGTGGTTACACATCCGCAGCCTCCTCATCCTATTCATTGACGATGGCGCCGAGCAGGGTCGCTCCGGACGGCTGCAGCCTTTCCTGAACCGCGTTCACGTCGTTCATACGGGTGCGATGTCGGCGGGTCACCAGCACATAACCGCCGGCGCGCGAAGCGATCATCTGCGCATCGGCGTATTCGAGAATCGGGGGCGCGTCGACGATCACCACGTCGTAGATCTCGCTGGCGAGCTCCAGCAGGTACTGCATTGCGCGGCTGCTCAGCAACTCGTGCGGATTCGGCGGGATCGGGCCCGCGCACAACACCGCAAGGCCATTGAGCTGCGCAATGGAGACGATGGACTTCTCGACGCTGGAGCGCCCGAGCAGCACATCGGCGAGACCGGTCTCCGCCGACATGCCGAACAACTGATGCTGCGCGGGATTGCGGAAGTTTGCATCGAGCAGCAGGGTGCGTTCGCCGAGCTGCGCGAAGCTCACGGCAAGATTTGCCGCCAGGGTGCTGCACCCGGTGCCCGTACGCGCAGCGCCAACCGCCAGCACCTTCCTGCCCTTGTCGAACCAGCGCAGCATGAGCTGGCTGCGGAGCATTCTGAAAGCCTCCGCGGCGGGACCAAACGGCTGATAGGCCGAGATGAGCATCGGGTGCAACCCGGATTCGCCGCGACGGATATAGGGATAGCTGAACTGCCGTGACAGTGCCTGCTGGATGTCCTCGGCCGTGACCAACCCCAGACTGCGGGCAGCTTCGCCGAAGCGCAGCCCACGCTTGCGCTGGTGCGCCAGCACACGCTTGATGTCGTGCTCGGTCAACCGCGCCGACTGCGCAAGCAACTCACCGATCGGCTGGTGCGACCGATTCGAGTCACCGACTGGGTTGATCGCCATAAGTGTGTTCCTTTGACCTCAGATGATGACCAACGTGGTCGCGGCGCTCAGGCCGATCCGCCTTCCAGCAAAGTCCCCTGTCCACGCACGAGCGGAATGCGTGCTGGCTTGAAGCTCGCCCGCAATCGCGGCACTTCGCCGAGCACCTCGATTCCGGCGACACGCACCAGTTCGTCGCCGTCGCGCACGCGCCGGTCGATCATCTCGAGCATCAACGCCAGCGCTGCGCCGAGCAGCCCGCCGAAGATCAGCGACAAGGCGGTGGTGGTCACGAACGCCATGCCGGCCGGCGATGACGGCGGGAGCGCGGTGTCGAGCACGGCCACGCTCGTTTCATTGAGCTGGCTTTCCAGACGCAACTGACTTGACCGCTGCAGCGCCGCGTCATAGGCAGCCTGCGCTGTCTGCACTTCCCTATCCTGCACGGAGAGTTCATCGCGTTGGCGGGAGAGCTCGAGAATGTGCTGCTTCTGCTGATCGTAGGCGCGCTGCAGATCGGAGAGCTCGCGCTGGGAGATCTGTGCCGTCTGTTCGATGGCGCCGCGCACGCGGGACACCTCGGCCCCGATCTTCTGGCGTATCGCCTCGATCTCGGCGCTCGTCGCGATGTATTGCGGATGATTGCGTCCGTAGCGTTCGCTGAGCTCGGCCAGACGCGTCTCGGCGCGGATCTGATCGCCCTTGAGCGCTTGCAGCAGGCCGTTGCCCATGACTTCAGGCACTTCGGACAGACGATCGGCGCTCATCGCCTGCACTGCCTGGCGCACGCGCGCGCCGGTCTCCTGCGACTTGCGCTGCGCATCGAGCAACTGACGGGACAGGTCCTCCAGTCGCCCGTTCTCGACGTCCATGCGCTCGCTGGTCGCGACGATGCCATGCTCCCGCTGATATTCGGACAGCTTCTGACGCCGGTCTTCGACGACACCACGCAAGCGGGTGAGCTGTTCGTCGAACCACACGCTCTGACGCTTGGCCGGGTCGAGGCGCAGGTTGAGACTCATCTGCATGTACGCTTCGGCAAATGCATTGGCCACGTCGGCGGCCAGCTTCGGGTCTTCATCCTCGACGCGGATGCGAACGACGCTGCTTTCCGCGACCGGCTTGGCCGTCAGCTTGCGCAGCAGTTCGTTGGCCCAGCCCTCGCGTGTGCGCATGGGCAGATCCGCAGCTTCAGCGGCAGCTTCGTCAGTGGGCAGCTTCAACATGTCGGTGACCTGCAGCGCGACCGCGCGGCTGGCGATGACATCCATCTGGGTGGCGAGAACAGCGGACGTCGACGGCATGTTCGGCGCTGCGCCCGTGAGCGGATCGGCGGCGCGCGCATTGATCACCACCGACGTCGTGGCCACGTAGAGCTTCGGCATGACCAGCCAGGCCAGCCAGGCGATCAGTACGACACCGATCACGGTGAAGATGAGGAACTGGCGTCGCGCCCAGAGAATCGTCAGCAGTTGTGTGAAACTCATGACCGCCTCTTAGAACAGACTTTCTTTGATGAAGAGGATGTCGTCGGGCTGCAGCAGGTCCGTGCCCTTGACCGAATGCTCCTTCTCCTTTCCGTCGGTCCCGCGGCGTTTGACGATCGCACGCCGCTCCGTGCCTCGCGCAGTCAGGCCGCCGCTGGCAGAAATGGCGCGCGAGACCGTCATGTTGCGTTCCAGTTTGTACTGCCCGGGCTTCTGCACCTGTCCGTAGACATAGAACTCGTCGGCCTTCGGCACGTAGATACGGTCGCCGCCGGACACGGTGAGGTTCTGGCTCGGGTCGCCATCGAACAATTTCCGGAGATCGATCTCGGCCTGCGTGCCGTCGACGCGAGTCAGGGTGGCGCGATCCGCCGCTGACAGGGCCTGGACGCCGCCCGCTTCGGCAAGCAGCCCGAGAACATTCGCGGCACCGCGTTGCGGATACTGGCCGGGCTTGGTGACGTGCCCCAGCACCGAAATCTTCTGGCTCAGGAATTCGGTGATGAGGACGGCGATCTGTGGCTGCCGCAGAAAGCCGCCATCGACATAGCGCGTCACGAGCAGCTTTTCGATCTCGCTCGTCGACAGGCCCGCCACTTCGACCGCACCGATCAATGGACAGGTGATGCCTCCTGTTTCCGCTACGCGCACTTCGGTCGACATATCCGGCGCGCCGTAGACGGTGATCTTCACCAGGTCGCCGGGGCCTACTTTGTAGTCGGCGTTGCCATTGGCAAATGCACCGCTTGCAAAGAGCGCCAGCAGCAGCCCTGCCCATAACGAGAATCCGCCAGATGCATTGCGTGCGCGATTGACGCCATTGTCAGTACGCATGTCGGTCATTCCAGAGAATGGAAGTCGTTTTCAGCATGATGATGAGATCGAGGCCCAGCGACCAATGCCGCAGGTACTCGAGGTCATAGGTGATGCGCATCGTCATCGAATGCAGATCGTCGCCGCCGCGATAGCCATTGACCTGCGCCCAACCCGTGATGCCCGGCTTGACCTTGTGGCGAACCATGTACCCGGGAATCTGTTTGCGATACTGCTCGTTGACGGCCACCGCATGTGGACGCGGCCCGACGATGCTCATATCGCCCGACAGCACATTGAACAGCTGCGGCAGTTCGTCCAGCGATGTCTTGCGGATGAACGCGCCGACCCGCGTGACGCGCGAATCGTTGCGGCCAACCTGCGTGTAGCTGGTGACGCCGTCTTCGACGACGCTCAGCGAGCGGAACTTGTAGACGATGATTTCCTTCCCATCGAGGCCGTAACGACGCTGCCGATAGATCACAGGACCGGGCGAGCTGAGCTTGACGGCGATCGCGACGGCCAGGAGCACCGGGGATATCAGCAGCAGCGCGGTGCCCGAAATGAGCACGTCGCTGACCCGTTTGGCGAGTCCGCGGACACCGTAGTGCGGAGATTCACAGACAGCTATGACAGGAATGCCATCGACCAGATCGAAGCGCGGCTGCACCAGTTCGAAAACTTTCAGATCGGGCACGAAGTAGATGGATGCAGTCGAATCGCGCAGGGAGCTGAGCAGTTCGAGGATGCGCGGCTGCGGCGACATCGGCAGCGTTATGTAGACGATGTCGATATTGTTGCGGGTCACATAGCCGGCGACGTCCTCCAGATCGCCGAGCATGCGATCGACGCATTCCGACGGCAGACGCGGCACGGAGCGATCCTCGAAGTAGCCGGCCACACTCATCTGCAGCGCCGGCCGCCCGGCCAGGTTCTGTTCGAGCTGCAGGCCGACGGCGCTGGCACCGATGATCACCGCGCGGCGCGTCGGCCGCGTGACGGAGCTGCGCAAGAGGTATTTCTGCGCCGCCAGCTCACCGATCCACAGCGCTATGGGAGTGACGATGGCCCACGACGTCAGCACAGGTCCGCTGAAATACATGCCGAGCGTCGAGAGCCGCAGCAGCAGGTACATGAACACCATCAGCATGCCCCAGCGCAGCGTGATGTCGAGTAGCGAACGCAGCGCCATGATGCTGGCCGGCGTGATCCGCAGCGGTACGACATCGAGCAGATCTGCCACACCAAGGAAAGCAATCACGGCCACCAGCAGGTACGGGCCGACCAACGGCTTGTCCCACCAGAACAGACAGGCGACCAGCGTCACGATCGGGATGATCGGATACAGCAGCGACTTGAGCGCGAAGACCGAGACCGGTTCGCTGGCACTGACATCGCCCGCCCGGTCGCGCCACGGGCGCGTGCCAATGTCCGGCATCGGCGGGCGTTCTGAATAGCCGGTGGAGCTCATGCGTCCCTACAGGAGAAAGTCAGAGACTGAATGGCTGCTGGCGTAGAAGCCGGTGCTTGCGGAAGAGCTGATAGGCGACGAGCATCGCGCCGACCATGATCAGCGCCAGCAGATCCTTGGTAGAACGAGCGGGACCCTGCCCAGCATCGAGCGTCGCAGCCCGCGCCTGCGGTGTAGGGGAAAGACCTGCAAATTGCCGTTCTTCCGCACGCGATGCGATGCCCATGGAGGCCTGAGGTGCAACCGTTCGAATTTGTACCGATCCAGCGTCAGCTATCGCAGCAACAGGGACGACGTGAGCCACGTGAGCCAATGGAGCGGACTGTGCATTGGCAGCCGACTGACTGATCAGCGCGATGAGTATCATCAGGCCGGTTTCAAACTTTCTTGTACGCATAGAGGCTCCGTATTGATTCACCCAACACCGCTCGACCCCAGGTCGCTGCGCGTGTGCAAGCCCCCTTCTGGTAATCCATCGCGTGTTCTGATTCTTCTCAAGCAAGTCTCGTTCCCATCGGGTGATGTGCGTCGCATGCAGGCGACCAAAACAGGAAAACACCCCCGTTTGTAGTTTTTGCACCGACATATCGCGCCCTTCCCATCCGCGCGGCGATCCGTCCAATCTAAAGAGCAAACCGCCCAATCTTCCATCTGCACCGACCGCACCACACTGCGCGCTTCACCGTGCATCGAATGACCGATGAAAGCGAACAGTCGCTTTCAAGTGACAGACGATGGATGGAAATGCGAGACACAGAACGATCGTGTCGCGCTCAAAAGCGACGACGCCGCGCATTTGTTCCAGGGTGAAAAAAATTCACGGGCACGCATAGCCGTGACTACCGTTGTGCGGTGACGACTCCGTGACAAGCGAGCTCGAGACTCGCGGTGAACGCCTCCAAAACGAACATTCTTCCCCGTCGCTGCTGTCTATTGATGCACAGCGATGACTCCAGGTCGCGACATTCGCTTTGATCAGAACCGGTAAGTGAGCTGCGCACTCACGATATCCACCGCAGATTCCTGCTGCCCCAGCAGCAAGCCATTGAGCGCCGTGTTGCCATCGTTCTGGTTGATGGGCGTATCGCTGCTGAACAGATGCGCATAGCCGAAGTCGATCAACCACGCGACGGACGGCACCCAGTGCGCGCCCAGCGCCACCCACTTGCGATCTGTGTCCGGTAACCGGGCCGTGCGCGTCGCGTCCGGTACCTGAGTTTCGTCGAAGGCCACGCCGCCGCGCAGCTTCCAGGTGTCATTGAGCTTCCAGGTCATACCTATGGCGTAGCGCCACGTGTCTTCCCATAGCTCCGGCGTGCTGGACAATAGCACGCCGTTGTCGCGCACGACGTCGAGAAACTGCACGCTGCTCCAACCGGTCCATGCGACATCGATCATCAGCTCCGCGCGCTCGCCGATCGCCTGATAGAAGGAGGCTGTAGCGATATCCGGCAGCTCGATATCGACAGTGGCGCCGCTGTCGGCGAGCGGACCACCGGGTGCCGACGCGCCAGCGACGATGGCTGCGCCGGTCGGGTCCGTCGGCGTCGGCGGCGAGAAGTTGATGGTGCCCTCGAGCTGGTAGTTGATCGATGAGCGATACGCCAGACCCAGACGAGTGCGAGGGGTGAATTCGATCAGCACACCTGCATTGAAGCCCCATTCTGCATCATCGCCACGCACGACCAGGCCGCCCTGCAATCCGGCATTGAGCGGTACCAGCGCGGGCGACACGGAACCTATGACGGCCGTGTAGTTCACCTGATTGGTCAGCTCCGCCAGCATGCGCTGGTAATTCAGACCGAAGCCCAGCGATACGTGCTCATTCAGGCGAAACGCGAGCGACGGATTGAAGTTGTACGTCTGGATTTCGGACCTCGACGCCTGGAAACGGCCGATCCAGTCGTCGTCGTACTCCAGCGTCAGACCAAAGGGCACATTGAACCCAAAACCCGCCGCCACGTTCTCATTGAACGGCACAGCGACGTACAGCGCCGGAATGCCATGGAGGCCACCGGCATCGCCACCTTCCCCGCCCAGCGCCTGTCCCAGCGCGGGCAGCGAGCCCTGATTGTTGAACTTCGAGCTCACGTCGATGCCGCTCGCCACGACACTCATCTGCGCGCGGTCAAGGCGCATCATGCCGGCCGGGTTGTAGAACAGCGTAGTCGCATCGTCGGCCACCGCCGCGGTTCCGGAAAACGCCGTCCCGAGCCGGCTGGCACTCTGCTCGAGCAAGGCGAACCCGGAGGCGAATGAGTGGCCGCCTGCAATCATCAAAGCAGTGCCCACAGCGACACGAAACGAAGGCGTCTTGATCATCAGATCACTCCTCGGAACCGAATGACATCCGCTATTACGTCAGCGTAAGCGGCCATGTAATTCGCAATGTCCGAGGGCACACAGTTGTTCTGTGCTATTTGCCGATTTCTGATTACAACTGAAACAGTGCAGAGGTGCGATCGAGCCGTGACATCAGGGGGCGTTTACGCACTCGTCACGCCATTCACCGCATCCAGGCATAGAGACGCAACGGCTCCGTCTCGGCCTCAGCGGCAGGTTTGCGCAGAACCCAGAAGTTATAGGACGCGAGCTGGGGAATGCCGAGTGTGAATGTGAGCGCGTCATACATATAAGAGAGCGCGAACAGCGGTATGAAGAATTCGCAGTAGGCACTGCTGTTGTAGCCAGGCAGGTGGTACAGCTCCTCGAAACCAACAGCGGTGAACATCCTGCGAAAGGCAGCGTAGTCCGTGCGGTCATAGTGAGCGCGAAAGCCCAGTACCTTCGCCCGCTCGCCCATGGTCTTGTCGAGCACGCGACCACTGATGCGCGTGGGCAGCAGGCGATTGGCCATGACGAAGGGCGCGTAGCGACTGGGAAACTGCGCCACGAGGCAGCCGCCCGGCCGCAGGATCCGCAGCGCATCCTCGAGGAACTTCTGGTTATCCGGAAAGTGCTCGATCCCGGAATGCACCATGAACAGGTCGGCCGAATCGTCAGGCAGTGGGATGCCGGCCGAGACGTCGCACTCGATTTTCTCGTCCAGCGCATCGTTCGGCGCCATTGCGGCGGCGTTGATATCGAGTCCGATCAGGTGGATGCCATACCAGCGCTTGTAGTGACGCGGGAAATGCCAGTGCTTGCCTGCACCGACGTCGACGACGGTGCGGACGTCGGGACGCGACAGCAGCAATGCACCGATCTTGCGAAAGGCGCCGAAGACATTGGCTTCGTCGATGTGCCGTGGCGTGATTGCCTGGGACAGGCGGCGATTGGCCGCAAAGAACCTCTCCAGCACGGCTCCTCCCCTTCGTCTGTCCGTCGATTGAGATGTACGGTATCGCACTACCCGGGCAAGGTCACTCGCCCGCCCTTCGCGACCTCACCTCAGAGGGTCATTCAAGAGAATCGCGCACCTGCGCCGCGATTTCATAGGAATGCACGCGCGCGGCATGCGAGTACATGTTGCAGGTGATGATGAGTTCGTCGGGCCGGGTCCGCGCGAGGAAGGCTTTGATGCTCTCGCGAACCGTCTGTGCCGATCCGATGGCCGAGCACGAGAGCACATCATTCAGAACCGCGCGCTCGTGCGGAGCCAGTTGCTCCAGGTAACCCTCGACCGGCGGTTGCAGCTGCATTGGACGACCCGTGCGCAGGGCAACGAACGCCTGCTGCATTGAACTTGCGAGCAGCCGACCCTCCTCATCCGTGTCCGCCGCGAATACATTGAAACCGAGCATGACGTATGGCCGCTGCAGCTGCACCGAGGGCCGGAAGCCGTCGCGATAGATCTGGATCGCCTGCATCATCTGCGCCGGCGCAAAGTGTGAGGCGAACGCGAACGGCAGCCCGAAGGCCGCGGCGACCTGCGCACCAAACAGACTCGAACCGAGAATCCACACCGGAACGTTCAGACCCGCGCCGGGCACGGCGCGTACTGCCTGGTTCGGCTGCGGCGGCTGGAAGTAGCCCATGAGCTCGATGACGTCCTGCGGAAATTCATCGGCATCGGATGACAGATTGCGTCGCAACGCACGTGCCGCCAGCTGATCCGAGCCCGGCGCGCGTCCCAGGCCAAGATCGATACGTCCGGGGTACAGCGATTCCAACGTGCCGAACTGTTCCGCAATGACCAGTGGCGAGTGGTTCGGCAGCATGATGCCGCCGGCGCCCACGCGAATCGTCGAGGTCCCGCCCGCCACATGGCCGATGATCACCGACGTGGCGGCGCTCGCGATGCCCGGCATGTTGTGATGTTCCGCGAGCCAGTAGCGGAGGTAACCCCAGCGCTCCGCATGTTGTGCGAGATCCAGCGTGTTGCGAAACGACTCAGCGGCTGTGGAGCCCGCGGTCACCGGCGACAGATCGAGAACGGAAAAGGGGATCATGGGAGAAGTTGCCAGTTGCTGGTCGATAATCGACAGGTGAGACGAACATGCAGGCGTAGCCGCGACACTTCAAGCACGTACTCGCTACTTTTTGCGGCGTATCATGGCAAGCGGACGATAGCGCTTCTGTATACATCCGCAGCCATCGACTATCCCCTATCCACCATCCACCATCCACCATCCACCATCCACCATCCACTTCTGCAACATGGCCGTCAGCGCTTTCGACCTGTTCAAGATCGGGATCGGTCCTTCGAGTTCACACACCGTCGGACCGATGCGCGCTGCGCGCCTGTTCGCCGAACGATTGGCGCATGAAGGCCTGACTGAGCGCGTCATGCGTTTCACAGCGGAGCTGTATGGATCGCTCGGTGCAACGGGCAAGGGCCATGGCAGCGACAAGGCCGTGTTGCTCGGTCTGTCGGGCCATCAGCCTGATACCGTCGATGTGAATGCGGTGCCTCAGTACCTCGACGAGGTCCGTCAGACCGGCACACTGAAGTTACTGAATCGTCATGCAGTCGCCTTCGACGAGAAGCGCGACCTGATTTTCAACCGGCGCGAAACGTTGCCTTTGCACCCGAACGGCATGCGGTTCGTCGCATACGCGGCCGACGGCAGCGAGCTTCTGAACAAAATCTATTACTCCGTCGGCGGCGGCTTCGTCGTCAGCGCCGAAGTCGCTGCCAATGGCGAACTGCAGAAGCGCATTGCACCCGACACGACCATCCTGCCGTATCCGTTCCACACGGGCGACGAATTGCTGGCGCTGTGCGAACACGAGCAGGTCTCGATCGCCGGGATCATGCGGCGCAACGAACGCCATTGGCGCAGTGACGCCGAGATCGACGCCGGGCTCCTGCGCATCTGGCAGGCAATGCAGGACTGTGTGCGCCGCGGCTGCAGTACTCCGGGCACGCTACCAGGCGGCTACAAAGTGAAGCGGCGCGCACACGACCTGCATCGCCAGCTCACCGCGAATCCGGAAGCGGCGCTGCGCGATCAGTTGGTCGTGCTCGACTGGGTGAATCTGTACGCCCTGGCCGTCAACGAAGAAAACGCGGCTGGCGGCCGTGTCGTCACCGCTCCCACCAATGGCGCCGCCGGTATCATTCCCGCCGTCCTGCACTACTACGCACGCTTCATCGCGGGCGCGACCGATCGCGGCGTCGTGGACTTCCTGCTGACCGCCGCAGCGATCGGCATTCTCTATAAAGAAAACGCATCGATCTCCGGCGCCGAAGTCGGCTGCCAGGGCGAAGTCGGCGTTGCATGTTCGATGGCGGCAGGTGCGTTGTGCGCCGTACTCGGCGGCACGCCGCGGCAGGCCGAGAATGCGGCGGAGATCGGCATGGAACATCACCTGGGATTGACCTGCGATCCCGTCGGCGGACTCGTGCAGATCCCCTGCATCGAGCGCAATGCGATTGCGTCCGTGAAGGCCATCAACGCCGCACGCATGGCATTGCGCGGTGACGGCACGCACTACGTCTCGCTCGACAAGGTGATCAAGACGATGCGCGAAACCGGCGCCGACATGAAAACGAAGTACAAAGAAACATCACGTGGCGGATTGGCCGTGAATGTGATCGAGTGCTGAAGGCAATTCGCAATTAACAATTCACAATGAACAACGCCTGGAGCACTGAGTCGGGACTTCTCAGTGCTGAGATCCTCAATTGTTCATTGTTGATTGCTTCCGGTCTCGATTGGCAGCACCCAGTTGTCCCAGTCCGCGTCAATCGTTCCGCCGAAGCTCGCATAAAAGCGCTTGGCACCTTCATTCGACGGCAATACCTGCCATCGCAACAAGCGGACACCGGCCTGACGGCCATGGTCGAGTACGGCTCTGAAGAGTTTGTGACCCACGCCTTCACCACGCTGATCCGCCGCGACGAAGAATTCCTTCAGCACCAGCGTCGGGCGCAAATCGAATGTGAAGGGAATGAAGTACGTGAGCGCGTAGCCGCAGAGGTTTTCATTGGCATCCGCGGCCACGAACACATGGAACTGCGGGTCACGCTCGCGATTGAAACCGCGCTCCAGCAGATCGGCCTCGGTCACGGCGAAGCGATCACGATAGCCTTCGAACTCTGCGAGTCCATGCATTAGCCGCAGCAACTGCGGAATGTCATGGACGAAAGCGGGGCGGACGATCATGGGCGAAAGACTCGCTGCGTTCCCGCCCAGACCGGACCGATCAGGCTGTAATAGAACATCTGCTGCGGTTCAGTCATTCCGTAGATCTGCACGTCCCGCAACAGGCCCGAAACTCACAACCGCCGGGGATACCACCACTTGGGCATTGCCATACTCGTCGATGAACGCAGTCGCCGTCATGACTTCGCCCGAGGCCGTCTCGGTCGCACTGCCTTGCCCGTATCCCGTCACGGCGGATGGCATCAAGGGACCGGCGCCGATCACAGGGCGGTCGGCGTCGCCACCATCGTCACTATCGCCACCAGAACAGCCTGCCAACAGGACGACCGCTGCAGCCAGCCACGACGGCAGCGTATTGAACTTATTCACGGCTTGCTCCCTGCCCGCTTTATTGGAATGAAGTGCAGGCTAGTTGGCGGCAATCCACCCTGTCAACGAAACGAAATCTGTCCGCGCAGCAGCCGCTACGCCTTTTGCTCGCGCCTCTCCGTTGCCGCTTTGATGAAGGCCTTCACCAACGGCTCCGTCGGCAGCAACCCGG
>NZ_DATDJO010000025.1:0-9192 GCF_036520495.1 Povalibacter sp.
AGACCTTCACGCGTCTGGATGCAGTCGGCAATCCTCTCACCATCCAACCGCGGAATTTCATCTGCGGGTACGTGCCGCAGAGAGGCGAGCCTGGCGCCCCGGTGATCTCGCGGGAGACCAGCCTCTTTCCGGCCATCATGTACAGGGACCGTAACGGCACGTCCCCGAGCGGGCCGCTGCTGGGTCCGCAGCCCTACGTGCTCATCAACGAGCTGCTCGTCAAAGCGGATGAGTTCATCGGCGTGAACGTGCCCGACCTGGATGGCTTCGGCATGAAGCGCGATCAGATCCGCCTCTCGCTCAACACCGACTACGAGCTGCCCAGCGGCTACTCGGCCAGCGTTCTGGCCGGCTGGAATGACACGCGCATGAACACGATGGGCGACCACGATTTCAGCGACACGCAGAGCTGGTACTCCGCGGACCCGAAGTTCGGCCGCGATTGGAGCATCGAAGCGCGCATCAGCTCGCCACAGCACCGGCGCCTGCGCGGCATGATCGGCGCCACCTATTACGATCAGGAATTCATCACCTCTGGATCCGGCGGCCTCACCGTTAGCGCGTGCTCCAATACGTCCTGCCTGGCCGGGCCCCTGGTCACGACCACTCCAGCGAGCAACGGTAACGTTGCCGAGGTGATGGGCGTGTTCGGTTCCGTGTCGTTCGATATCCTCAGAAACCTGACACTGGACATCGAGGGTCGCTACGCCGAAGACAAACGCTCGGTGATCCAGACGGGCGCGTCATTCTCGAGCACCTTCAAGCAGACCACACCGCGAGTCATCCTCACCTACAAACCCGCGGACGAAACGACGCTGTACGCACAGGTGTCACGCGGCGCGTTGCCCGGTGTCACGAATGGCCTCGTATCGACCTGTAGCGACCAGACCTTCACGGTTCCTTACGCCAATCCATTGACCGGGCAACTCTCGACAGCGTCGGAGTGCGAGCAGATCAGCGCGCAGCTCACCGCGGATCAATACAAGGGTGCCACCGATTCGCAGGAACTCGATGCTTACGAAATCGGCTGGAAACAAACCCTGTTCGACCGCCGCCTCTCGTTCAATGTGAACGCCTGGTACTACGAGTGGAAGAATCGGCCTTATGGACTTTCTGTACGTTGGGTACGTGATTCGGAAGACCCGGCGCTGCGCGACGGTATTCCAAACGCCTTTGCCAACGGGCTCGGCGTGAGCGTGGCTGGTGGTCAAAAACTGTGGGGCTCCGAACTGGAGACCGCGTTAGCCATCACTGATCGCTGGGAAGCACAGTTGAGCGCCGCGTGGACTGACAATGAGTTTGGCAGTTTCTTCGACCGAAACCTGCAGACGCAATTTGGATTCATCAACCTGAGCGGTCTCAAGGCAGCGCGTACCCCGAAGTGGCAGGGAAATTTGTCCACCACGTACAGGGCGCCGCTGCGGCAGACAGACTGGACATGGTACATGCGCGGCGATGCGGCCTACTCCGGGGAGTACTGGGCGGACGGCGCCAACCTGGCCCGAGCGCAGGACTACGTGCTCGTGAATGGGCGCATCGGCGTTCAGCGTGACGACCTGCGTCTCGAGTTGTTCGTGCGAAATCTCTTGCAGGAAGACGCATGGGCGACTGTCGACGAAAAGTCAGACTTTACCGTGCAGGGCATCGTCGGCGGCTGGCCGCGGGGCATCGCCGTGGTTCCTCAGGAGAAGCGGACGTTCGGTCTGCGCGCAGTCATCAACTTCTGAAATAAAAAACTTGGAGCTCTCCATGGCCAAACAGGATTCGGCTCGCCCTACGTACACGAGTACGGCGATAAAAGCCGATGTCGATAAGGCAGTGTTTCTTGGCAACGTCGTCCTCGACAACATGATGAGCGTGTTGATTGCGGTGGGCACGGAAGTGTGGTCGGTGCGCAGACGGATGATGGTGCTGGAGAAGCTGCTGGAGCAGAAGGGAGTGACCGCCGACATGATCGAGGCGTACATGCCTTCAGCAGAAGACGCCAAGCAGTGGCAGGAGGACCGCGACGCCTTCGTGCGACGCACCTTCAGTGCGCTAGCCAACGAGGGCGGGTTGTCGTTCGACGCCAAGCGTCCCGACTAACTAATAGGTTTTGGAGGATATTCACATGTTCAATCGCCGCACACTCCTAGGTGTCAGCGCAGCGACCGTCGCGGCCGCCTCACTGTTGCCCGGAGCAAAGGTATACGCGCGAGGCAAGGCAGGATCGTTTCCGGGAGATATCGAACCTCGTGGGACAGTCGGCCGCGTCGAACGTCTACCTCGCCTGGACCTTGAGAGTCAGCAGGATTTCCTCACCGGGTTACGCGGCTGGGTCAACAAGGATCTGGTCAAAGTCTGCCGGGATCGCACGACGCGCATCCTGGAAAAGAACGGTCTGGACCCGAAAGCCGACATCAGTCTTGAGCGGGCGCTGGAGCTGCTGAAGGACGATCCGATTCTTGGCACGCGCTGGCGCGCGTGGATCAGTCTGCAGCAAGCCACCTGGCGGCAACTGCTGGATGAGTTTCATGGCAACTACGATCGCTACATGTCGGAGATGGAGGCCGCCGACAAGGCAGGACCCGGGACGCTTGAGCTGAATCCTGGAATGAAGTTGCCGGACTATACACGTCACGAAATTCATCTTCAGCCAGGCGGTTATGTAGGCGATCCGTTCGCCGGTCACGTGTACCACTACGGAACCAACAATTTCTTCGCCGACCGCAACAATCAGGATGAGCTGCACATCGAGCAGGCGCGCGCGATTCCGCCACCGCCTGCGGATGGCAAGGTTCGCCGCATTCTCGACATGGGCTGCAGCTGCGGCCAGATGACGGTGGCATTGAAGGAACGTTTTCCCGATGCAGAAGTGTGGGGAATCGACGTTGGCGGACCGATGGTTCGTTACGCGCACATGCGCGCCGTCGATCTAGGCGTGGACGTCAACTTTGCTCAGCGCCTCGCAGAAGACACCAAATTCCCGGACGGTCACTTCGACATCGTGACGTCGTTCATTCTGCATCATGAAGTCAGCACCGAGGCATCGAAGCAGATCATCAGGGAGGCGCATCGCGTGCTTCGGCGGGGCGGCGTGTTCTATCCCATTGACTTCTTCACGCACGGTGAGCTGAGTCACCCCAAGCGTGCGTTCGAACTGGCGCATTGGTGGTGGGCGCACCGATGGAATCACGAAGTGTTGTATTACGACTATGCCAACGTCGATTACCTCGGCGAGATGAGTAAAGCCGGATTTATCGTTGATCAGAATGGACCGCCCTCCCGATCGGACTACAAAGTCAACCTGATGGGTGTGAAACCTGTCTGAGAACAACGCGAGACACCTGTGACCAATGAAGTGTCGGGCGCAAGCGCCTCACGCTCAGGTGTCGCAGTCATCAACTTCTAAAATAAGTACTTGGAGCTCTCCATGGCTAAACAGGATTCGGCTCGCCCCACGTACACGAGTGCGGCGATAAAGGCCGACACCGATAAGGTGGTGTTTCTCGGCAACGTCGTCCTCGACAACATGATGAGCGTGTTGGTTGCGCTGGGTACGGAAGTATGGGCGGCACGTAGACGGATGATGGTGTTAGAGAAGCTGCTGGAGCAGAAGGGAGTGACCAACGACATGATCGAGGAGTACATGCCCTCGGCCGCGGACGCCAAGCAGTGGCAGGAGGAGCGTGACGCCTTCGTACGACGCACCTTCAGTGCGCTAGCCAACGAGGGTGGGTTGTCGTTCGACGCCAAGCGTCCCGACTAACTAATAGGTTCTGGAGGATATTCACATGTTCAATCGCCGCACACTCCTGAGTGCCAGCGCAGCGACCGTTGCGGCCGCCGCATTGTTGCCCGGAGCAAAGGTATACGCGCGAGGCAAGGCAGGATCGTTTCCAGGGGATATCGAACCTCGTGGGACCGTCGGTCGCGTCGAACGCCTACCTCGCCTGGACCTTGAGAGTCAGCAGGATTTCCTCACCGGGCTACGCGGCTGGGTCAACAAGGATCTGACCAAAGTCTGCCAGGATCGCACAGCACGCATCCTGGAAAAGAACGGCCTGGACCCGAAGGCCGACATCAGTCTTGAGCGTGCGCTGGAGTTGTTGAAGGACGATCCGATTCTTGGCACGCGCTGGCGCACGTGGATCAGTCTGCAGCAAGCCACCTGGCGGCAACTGCTGGATGAGTTTCATGGCAACTACGATCGCTACATGTCAGAGATGGAGGCCGCCGACAAGGCAGGCCCTGGGACGCTTGAGCTGAACCCTGGAATGAAGTTGCCGGACTATACACGTCACGAAATTCATCTTCAGCCAGGCGGATATGTGGGCGATCCATTCGCCGGTCACGTGTATCACTACGGGACCAACAATTTCTTCGCCGATCGCAACAATCAGGATGAGCTGCACATCGAGCAGGCACGCGCGATTCCGCCGCCGCCCGCGGATGGCAAGGTTCGCCGCATTCTCGACATGGGCTGCAGCTGCGGCCAGATGACGGTGGCGTTGAAGGAGCGTTTTCCCGATGCGGAGGTGTGGGGAATCGACGTTGGCGGACCGATGGTTCGTTATGCGCACATGCGCGCCGTCGATCTAGGGGTGGACGTCAACTTTGCGCAGCGCCTCGCGGAAGACACCAAATTCCCGGACGGTCACTTCGACATCGTGACGTCGTTCATTCTGCATCATGAAGTCAGCACCGAGGCGTCGAAGAAGATCATCAGGGAGGCGCACCGCGTGCTTCGGCCGGGCGGCGTGTTCTATCCCATCGACTTCTTCACGCACGGTGAGCTGGCTCACCCCAAGCAAGCATTCGAGCGCGTGCGCTATTGGTGGACGCACCGGTGGAATCACGAGGTGTGGTACTACGACTATGTCAACGTCGATTACCTCGGTGAGATGAGTAAAGCCGGATTTATCGTCGATCAGAATGGACCGCCCGCCCGATCAGTCTACAAAGTCAACTTGATGGGGGTGAAGCGTGTCTGAGCGGCGTATCGAACTGGCCACGAGCGATGAGATGCCTGCCGCACAAGGTGTTTGGGGCGTGTCCCGGCGACAGTTCGTAGCGGGGGCCACTGCAGTGCTGGGCGCAAGCGCCTTGCGGTCAGGCGCCGCTCTGGCTGCCGAGCAATGGGATGTCATCGTGATTGGCGGGGGGAGCGCCGGATTGCCCACCGCATTGTTCGCCGCCGAGCGCGGCGCACGCGTGTTGCTCATCGAGCGCTCGCATCGGCTTGGGGGAACGCTCGATCGTGCGCGCGGACAGATGGCCGCTGCCGGAACGAAGCTGCAGGCGCGCAAGGACATTCGCGACTCCCCGGAGCAGCACTTCGAGGACATCATGCGGATCAGCCGCGGTACGGTTGATCAGGATCTCACACGCGTGTTCGTGAAACATGCGGCATCGACCATCGATTGGTTGATGGACAACGGCTTCGAGTGTCATGACGACCACCCGGTGTTGGGAGACGGGCATGAACACTTCAGCACCCCGCGGTATCTGTGGGGAAAGGAGGGATCCATCTCCATCCTGAAGGCGCTGCTGCCGAAGGTCGAGGCGCAGGTTCGTGGCGGCCGACTGTCGGTTCTCTACCGCACCGATGCGGTCGAACTGATGCAGGATCGCGCCGCAGCTGTCACCGGCGTAGTCGCGCGGGATGCCGCGGGCGTCAAGTACGACTTTCTTGCCCGAAACGTTGTGTTGACCACGGGCGGATGTGGCGGAAACCCGCAGCTATATGAAAAGCTGCATGGCGTTCCCTTATATCTGCGGCGTGCGTATCCGTTCAATGTCGGAGGCGGTATCGAGCTGGGTCTCGCGGCCGGGGGCTACGTGCGAGGTGGGGACAAGTACCTCGGCAACTTCGGGGCCGTGTTGACGGACTTCGCGTTCCCGTCACCGCCCCTCGCGGCGGCGATCCTGCATCCCCGCGATCGACAGCCGTGGGAGATCTACGTGAACGCGCACGGGGAGCGCTTCGTTCGAGAGGATCACGAGAGCGTCGATCATCGCGAGCATGCCCTCCTGAGTCAGCCGGGGCAGCGCTATTGGGCAATTTTCGATCAGGAGACTCTCGCGGCTGCGCCACCCTTCATTCGCGGATGGTCCAGGACCGAGATGGAGGAAGCGACGCTTCGCCATCACTATTTCACACGTGCGGACTCGCTCACTGCTCTGGCGCGCAAATCCGGTTTCGACGAGAAGCGCATCGTCGCGACGGTGGAGCGCTACAACCGGGTCCAGGCGGCAGGTATAGATGCGGAGTTTGGCCGTAGACATATGCCGAGGCCGATCGTGAAACCTCCGTTCCACGCGGTCCGGATGCAGGGCGCATCGATTCTGACATTTGCAGGACTCGGCATCGATACTCAGTTCCGTGTCACCCGCGCCGATGGTTCCGTCATTCCTAATCTCTACGCAGCCGGCGAGGTGATCGGGGCGGGGGCGACGAGTGGCAATTCCGTCGTGGGCGGCATGCTCATCACTCCGGCGCTGACGTTCGGGCGCCTCATCGGACAGAACCTGAGATTCGTATGATTAATAAGACGCTTTTCGCCTGGCTTGTGGCAATCGTGTTGGTCGCTCCGACTGTCGGCACTCCCGCGATAGCCTCCGAGTCTCCGCATGTCATATTGAAGCGCGGCTATGTGGACGGGCCCTATGGTCAGATCCACTATCGGCAGGCCGGCCCGGCCGATCCACAGGTTCTCCGTAAGAGCGGCAAGCGTCCGCTGGTGCTGTTTCATCAGAATCCGCGCTCGTCTTATGAGTACGAGCCGCTGATGTCCCATCTCGCGCAGGACCGGATCTGCATTGCCTTCGATACGCCAGGCTACGGACAATCTGCGTCACCTCCGCAGCCGCCGGGCATGCCTGCGTACGCCGCAGCCATGGCGCAGGCCATGGACCAACTCGGTCTTGGCGTTAAGGGCAAATCTGGCGCGGTGGATGTGTTCGGGTTCCATACCGGAGCGTTTATTGCTCTGGAGCTTGCGGTGCAGCGCCCTGATCTCGTCGGGCGACTGGCATTGGCGGGCGTGCCGTACACGATGGGCGAGGAGCGGAAATACTATTACAACCGCGCCGTCGCGAATCGTCCCGTCAAACATGAGTCCGGAAGCTACATTCTGGATCGCTACTACCTGTTCGTCTCGCATCGACCGGAGGGACTCGACAAGGAGCGTGGGCGGCGTCTGCTCCTCGAATACCTCATCTCAGGGGATAATTCGTGGTGGGCATATGACGGCGTTTTCACCTACCCGGCCGAGCAGCGTTTGCCGTTGGTTAAGCAACCCACACTGCTGCTGGCGGTGAATGACGTTCTTTACCAAAACACCAAGAGCGCAAAGTCGGTGCTGCCGAACTCGCGGCTGGTTGATATGGAGGAGATCAAAGGCTACGCCCTGCTCATGACACACCCTGGGGAGATTGCGGCGCAAATACGGCTGTTTCTGGATGAAGGGTAGCCTCCGCCCGCTTAAAACTGGACGATGGCGCGCCAACCGAACGTCTGCTTCTCCTGGGGGACCACGGCGATGCCACGTGGCCAGCCGCCGATGATGCCCTGCACGGTAAAGTCCGTCTTGTCGTCGACCGTTTGCCATCTCTCCTGTTGGAGAAGGTTGCGCACGAAGAGCTCGACGCGTGTTCTGTGTCTTCGTATGCCCAGGCGTGCATTGACGAGTGTGTAGTCCCGAGCGCGGGCGAGATTGGCCGCATCGGCCCAGTACTCGCCCGTGTAAGCCAGGTCCGCGCGGGCATACCACTCCCAGTTCGTGCGGGCGAGCGGCGACTGATAAGCGCTGACAAGGGCGCCTTGCCAGTTCGGGTTGCGAGGCACCTGTAGGCCACGCAGGTTGGTGAATCCGAACTGCGCCTGAAGAATACGATCGTAGTAGGTCGTGAAGGCGTTGTCGGACCAGCTCGCATTGACTTGCAGATTCCAGCGCGGCGTCACTGCCAGAGCGGATTCAAACTCTGAGCCCCAGAGACGCTGGCCGCCTGCTGCGGTAACGCCCAGGGAGTTGGTGAACTCATTGGGCATGCCATCGCGATTGGCGGGGTCGTCCGCATCGCGCACCCACGATATCGACAAATTATAAGGCCGATTCTTCCACTCGTAGTACCAGGCGTTCACATTGAACGAGAGGCGGCGGTCGAACAGGGTTTGTTTCCAACCGATTTCGTAGGCGTCGAGTTCCTGCGAGTCGGTGGCACCCTTGTATTGATCCGCGGTGAGCTGCGCGCTGATCTGGGCGCACTCCGACGCTGTCGAGAGTTGCCCGGTCAATGGATTGGTATAAGGAACCGTGAACGCCTGGTCGCTGCAGGTCGATACGAGGCCATTCGTGACACCGGGCAGCGCGCCGCGCGACACCTGCGCATACAGCGTCGTTTCGTCCGCGGGTTTGTAGGTGAGGATGACTCGCGGTGTGGTCTGCTTGAAGGTGCTCGAGAATGACGCACCCGTCTGGATCACCGAGCGTTTGTCTTCGGCGTAGCCGCCCTCGATGTCCAGTGTCAGGTTGTTGAGGATATCGAACGACACCGAACCGAACACACCCATCACCTCGGCGACGTTGCCGTTGTTTGGCGGCGTGCTCGTGACCAAGGGGCCGGCCAGGCAGGACGTATTGGAGCACGCGCTAACGGTGAGGCCGCCGGATCCAGAGGTGACGAATTCCTGATCGTAATAGGTGGCGCCGATCATGCCGCGCAGGCGCCGGTTCTGTGGCGAGCTGATGCGCGCTTCGACGCTCCAATCGCGACCGAACTTCGGGTCCGAGGAGTACCAGCTCTGTGTGTCACTGAAGTCGTGGTCGCCCATCGTGTTCATGCGCGTGTCATTCCAGCCGGCCAGAACGCTTGCTGAGTAGCCGCTGGCCAGCTCGTAGTCGGTGTTGAGCGAGAGGCGGATCTGATCGCGCTTCATGCCGAAGCCATCCAGGTCAGGCACATCCACGCCGATGAACTCATCCGCTTTGACGAGCAGCTCGTTGATGAGCACGTAGGGCTGCGGACCCAGCAGCGGCCCGCTCGGGGACGTGCCGTTACGATCCCTGAACATGATGGCCGGAAAGAGGCTGGTCTCCCGCGAGATCACCGGGGCGCCAGGCTCGCCTCTCTGCGGCACGTACCCGCAGATGAAATTCCGCGGTTGGATGGTGAGAGGATTGCCGACTGCATCCAGACGCGTGAAGGTCT
>NZ_DATDJO010000026.1:0-221819 GCF_036520495.1 Povalibacter sp.
CATCCAGACGCGTGAAGGTCTTGCCCGAACAGGTGTCGATGTCGCGACTGCGGATCATGCCGGCAGCCGGTGGACCATCGTCGTCGCGTTGAAAGTACGCACGGAACTTCATCGAGAGATTCTCGATCGGCTCGGCATACAGTACCCCGGAGAAGAAGTTGGAAGACTCCACACCCAGCTCCCCGCCATCGGTGGCGGTCCACTCGCTGCCGCGTCGATACGCGCGGGTGTTGACCTGGTAGGCGAGCTTTCCTGGAATGAGCGGCCCGGAGTGCAAGGCGCTCACGTCGTACTTCTCATAGCTGGCCGCCGACATATCCAGCTCCGTACGGAACTCGTACAGATCGGGGTTGCGGGTGATGAAATTGATTGCGCCTGCGAAGGTATTGCGGCCGAAGAAGGCAGACTGCGGGCCTTTGATGACTTCCACACGCTCCAGGTCCTGCAGGCCGATGGAGTTGGCGGTGCCGAGCACGAAGATGCCATCGATGAACAGCGACGTCGGTTGCAGGTGATCCAGGTGCGAGTCGGAGGTGACTCCGCGCAGACGGATGCGTGAATCGACGCGCCCGGCGCGCACGCCACCGCTGCGCGGATTGAACGCCATGCCAGGTGTCTGCAGGGCCAGGTCCCCCAAGTCGCGAAATCCCGCTTCCTGGATCTGCTCCTGCGAGAACGCCGAGATCGCCAACGGGATATCTTGCAATCGCTCCTCTCGCTTGCGTGCAGTGACTGTAATTTCTGCTATCAACCGCGAATCTTCGTCAGCACTGGATGCCGCCGAAGCAGACTCTGCCGCCCCTGCAGGAGCTGCCATCAACAGCGCACCGGCGGTGTGCAATATCAGAACGGGCGCGTGCAACGGTAAGGATCGAATTCGCATGAAGCGGGCCTTCCTGTGTAACTGCAGAGGTTTATAGTTTTATGCGACCGCGATAACTCACGTCCGCGCGCCCGATTGGAACGAGCACATCAATACGCTGGCTTCTGTACGTTGAAACGTATGAGCACAGCGAACCCGCCAAAAAAAAATCCAGCGGCGAAGACCGGCCAACTCTGCGATGGCGCAGAGTGCTGCAGAGAAAATTCACTGGCCGAAGGATTCGAGCCATCGTTTCGCAGTTACATTTAAAGACGTCTTAGCGAATGTCGTAATGCAGGCGCCACATTGTTAGTCGGTTGTCGGTGTGGAAGAATCCGTTGACCCCTACCCCACTCAAGGCATCACAGTCCTCATGCGCCTAAACATCAACGGCAAAGAACGCGTGGTTAACGATGTTGATGAATCCACCCCACTGTTATGGGTTTTGCGCGATAGTCTCGGGCTAGTTGGCACGAAGTACGGATGCGGCATCGCGCAGTGCGGCGCCTGTACCGTGCATTTAAATGGAATACCGGTGCGCTCCTGCTCCGTGCCCGCGGTCGCAGCTGTCGGCCAGATGGTGACGACGATCGAAGGCCTCGCCGGCTCCGACGGACAACTCCACGCATTGCAATCAGCTTGGATCGAGCATGACGTTGCCCAATGCGGTTACTGTCAGGCGGGCCAGCTCATGTCAGCCGCCGCGCTGTTGAAGCAGACACCAAACCCCACCGACGCGGACATCGATAGCGCAATGAGCGGCAATCTCTGTCGTTGCGGAACCTATCCACGCATTCGCAAGGCCATCCATGCAGCGGCAAAGCAAGCACACGAGTGAGGCACCCCATGAACGAAATTCGACTCGCCACATCCGCCGAAGCGAACATGCTGGGATTCGCGGAAGTTGCATCAGCACCATCCGCCGCGGGCATCGACCGTCGCTCGTTTCTCAAACTTTCGGGGCTTGCTGGCGGCGGCCTGGTCCTTGCGCTCTACCTGGGCAATCACGCGACTGCACTGGCGAACGGCAATTCGACAGGCTTCGCGCCGAATGCATTTCTGCGCATCGCTCCGGATGGAACGATCGTCATCTACTCAAAAGCCCCAGAAATCGGTCAGGGCATTAAGACGTCGTTTCCAATGATCATCGCTGAAGAGCTCGACGCGGACTGGTCCAAGGTTCGCGTCGAGCAGGCGGCGATCAATCCGTCCGTGTTCGGTCGACAGAGCGCGGGCGGCTCGCGGTCGATTCCAATGGGATGGGATCAGTTGCGGCGCGCCGGCGCCACAGGCCGCGCACTGCTTGTCACCGCCGCCGCGAAGGAATGGGGCGTGACCGAGAACGAATGCACGACTGAAAACAGCACGGTTTTACACAAGGCGTCGAATCGTCGCCTGAGCTATGGCGAGCTTTCAACCAAGGCCGCTGGCCTGCCGATTCCGGACGCAAAAACGCTGACGCTCAAGAACCGCAAGGACTTCAAACTACTCGGCACGCGCGTCACCGGTGTCGACAACGACAAGATCGTCACCGGTCAGCCGCTGTTCGGCATTGATCAGGTGCTGCCGGGAATGCAGTACGCCGTGTTCGAGAGATGCCCGGCAGTAGGTGGCAAAGTTATTGAAGCCAATCTCGATGTAATAAAAAAGCTGCCTGGCGTGACGAATGCGTTCGTCGTTAAAGGTACAGGCAAGCCGACTGAAGTCGCCTCAGGCGTCGCGATTCTTGCGAATTCGACTTGGAATGCAATGAGCGCTAAGCGCAGGCTCAAGGTAACGTGGGACGAATCCCAAGCGTCGAAAGATAGCTGGACAAAGTCGGTCGAGGACGCGAAGAAGCTTGCGCAGCAGCAAGGTACCGAGACCCTAGAATCCGTCGGTGACTTCGACAACGCGATCGCCGATGCGAAGATCGCCGAAGCATTCTATGCCTATCCCTTTCTTTCACATGCAACGCTGGAGCCGCAGAATTGTACGGCGTCATTCAAGGACGGTGCGGTCGAGTTATGGGCGCCGACGCAAAGACCGGATGGAGCGCTTCAGTTGATCTCCGATGTCCTTGGTGTACCGGTCGAGAAAGTCACGGTTCACCAGACGCGGGTCGGCGGGGGTTTTGGCCGTCGGCTGATGAACGACTACATGTGTGAAGCGGCATGGATCTCGAGACAGGCAGGCGTCCCGATTAAACTCACCTGGACGCGCGAAGACGACATGCAGCACGATTTCTATCGCGTTGGCGGCTTTCACGCTTTCAAAGCAGGTGTCGATGCGGACGGCAAACTCGTCGCCTGGCAGGACCACTTCATCACGTTCACTCACGACGGTCAGCAACCGGCCATCGGCGCCAGCTTCGGCACTGATGAATTTCCAGTACCGTTAGTACCGAACGTGCGCGTAACGCAATCCAAACTGCTGATTTCGACGCCCACGGGTGCGTGGCGGGCGCCACGATCCTGTGCACTGGCGTTTGCAATTCAGTCATTCCTGCATGAATGCTCGATTCTGGGCAATCGGGACCATCTAGAGTTCTTGCTCGAACTTATGGGCGAACCGCGCTGGCTCGCGCCGAAGAATGAGTTCGCGTTGAACACAGGCCGCGCCGCAGCCGTGATCAAACTAGCAGCGGAGAAGGCGGGTTGGGGCAGGAAGATGCCGAAAGGCCACGGTCTCGGTCTTGCGTTCCACTTCAGCCACGCGGGTCACTTCGCGGAAGTCGCAGAGGTCAGCATTGATGCGAATCGCAGGCTGACCGTGCATCGCGTGACAGTTGCGGGTGATATTGGCCTGGTAGTCAACATGAGCGGTGCGGAAAGCCAGGTGGAAGGTTCGGTAATCGACGGCTTCAGCGCTGCCATGGGCCAGGCGGTCTCGATCGAGAACGGCCGAATCAAGGAAACAAACTTTCACGACTATCCGCTCCTACGCATTGCGAATGCGCCGCAGGTCGATGTGCACTTCATCCAGAGTGACTTTTCACCAACCGGCGTGGGTGAACCGGCGCTTCCACCTGTCGCCCCTGCAATCTGCAACGCGATCTACGCCGCTACGAGGCATCGGGTACGGACGCTACCCCTCGTGAAGGAAGGCTTTTCTATTTAGGAAGTGACCGGTGACTTGTGACAGCAGAAGCAGTTGGGCATCTTGGCGAAAATGGCGCGCGGCCCGAGCGCTCCGGGAAATCAGATGACGTGTGGCCAAGAAATGAGCCGACTATTGACCGGCGAAATCCCGGGGAACTTCGTGTCCCTCTATGTCTTCTCACGGTCATCTAACTCGTTGCCTTCTGTAACTCCCTCGGGACGCGTAGGGCCGCAGGTTCAAATCTTGTCACCCTACCATCGGATCCCTCCGGCTCTTACATGCGTGTTCCGCCTGATGCCGGCCACCCCCCGCTGGAGATCCGACATCCGATCAGAATTCTGCAAGTTTGCGACGCTGAGCCCTTCGGACATACGGGCGTTCCCCAACCATCTGACTTACGTCGAGGAAGACGGCGCCATCATTCCCGTTATCTACAGTAACTTGAAGACAGTCGGTGGCCTCGCGGACCACAGACGCTTCGTAACGGTTGAAACGAAATCGGGACTCAACGCGGACGGGCCCATCGCTAGACTCCGAAGCCAAGGCTCTGCTATGTGCAACCTACCTGCAGCCTCTACGGGGACGCTGAGCGCGCGCTCCGTAGGCCGTGGCCCGCAATTGTCGCAGATCCTTCAGCACACGAAAAAGATCAAGGAGCACGGCACCGACTACGATCACGACCTGCGTCCGCCTGCCGATCTTTTGACCCTGAGCGTGCTCGGAATCGCGGTTTCGCGAACGCGCTGTTGCGGCAGCACATAGGCATCAAGAACGCGCGTGACCTAGCACTCACGCCGGTTGGCGTGGCGTCGCGAGGTAAGTAATAAGGGACGGGACCAGCTGAGGAGAACACATCAGAGTTTCATCTAGAAATACCACCGAAACGCGAGCACCCCAGATTGACGGAATAGCTCAGAGTCTCCACCACTGATATTTCGTCCCGAGAAGCACGGACCGGAGGCGGCGCGGTCACATGGAAATCATTCCGCGTTTTATCCGGCTCAAGGATGCTGCCGCATATTTGGGCATGGACAAGAACCGCTTCAATGAAGTCGTGAGGCCGCACTTCCTTGCGATTCCTATCGGGGAACACGGCATCGCATTCGATCGGATTGACCTCGACACCTGGGCGGACGAATATAAACGGCGCAACGGGCGTCCCGCGGCTCAATCTGAAAGGGGAAAGCCATGGGAAACCAAAGACCGTCAGGTCTCACCAGTCGTGGTGGGGTCTGGCATATCGACAAGCTGTACCGAGGCGTCCGCATTTGCGAAAGCACTGGAACAAGCAACGTCGCGCAAGCGCAAGAGCATCTCGCCAAGCGAATAGTTCAGATTCGCGAAGCGCAGCTGCATGGCGTGCGCCCTCGTCGCTCGTTCCGTACGGCCGCAACCAAGTTCCTCGCAGAGAACACACACAAGAAGAGCATCGCCGACGATGCCATGCACTTGAAGCAACTCGATCCGTTCATTGGCGAACTCGAGCTTCAGCAAGTGCACATGGGTTCGCTGCAGCCGTTCATCGAGCATCGACGATCAAGTGGCGTGAAGACCAAGACGGTCAACGCTGCGTTGGCCGTGGTTCGGAGAATCGTGAACTTGGCCGCCTACGAGTGGATGGACGAACGAGGCCTTACCTGGTTGGAAGCAGCAACGAGGATCAAGCTGTTTCCGATCAAGGATGCTCGTACGCCCTATCCGCTTTCGCAGGAAGAGCAGGCAGTGCTGCTCAAGGAACTGCCGGAGCATCTCGCTAGGATGGCACTCTTCAAAGTAAATACCGGATGCAGAGAACAGGAGGTCTGCAATCTCCGCTGGGACTACGAAGTGAAGGTTCCGGGACTGAACACGTCAGTCTTCATCATTCCAGGAGAGGGAGTGAAGAATGGTGACGACCGATTGGTCGTGCTCAACAGCGTCGCAAAGGGCGTCATCGAGAGCATGCGCGGTCTTCACTCGACCCACGTGTTCGTGAGAGTGCGCGGTAAGAAGGCGAAAGCTGAGCCGGTGACCAAGATGTACAACACGGCATGGAAGTCGGCGCGGGAGCGCGCGGCAACGGCGTGGGCTAAGCGGCAGGATGCAGCGGCACCCGAAGGGTTCAGAAAGGTTCGTGTGCACGACCTGAAACACACCTTCGGCAGGCGGTTGCGAGCAGCCGGAGTGTCCTTCGAGGACCGTCAGGATCTGCTCGGCCATCGCAGTGGTCGCATCACCACTCACTACTCACGTGCAGAGATCGGAAAGTTGATCGAAGCGGCGGAGAAGGCCTGCTCGAAGTCCCGCAAAAGTCCCGCAACCTTCTGGCTACGTCTACCTGGAGGAGTCGTAAGTGCTTGATTAAGTGGTGCGCCCGGAGAGATTACTAGCGACGTTTCTTGCTCGCCCCGTCGGGGCCGCCTGAGCATCGCTCCTGAAACGCGACACTCAGGCGTGCAAATCGCGGCCGCGATTTGTCGAACTCCCTCGGTCGCCGCATACGGCGATCGGGAGCTCCCAATCTCTCCGGAGAAGGAACACAAACAAAAAAGGGCCAGCTGACGACAGCTGGCCCTTTTTGTTTGTGGTGCGCCCGGAGAGATTCGAACTCCCGACCTTCTGGTTCGTAGCCAGACGCTCTATCCAACTGAGCTACGGGCGCACAGAAAACGATGCAGCGACGAATTCATTGTCCTGAAACCGGCGCTGCCAGCCGGTTCATTTCGCGGCAACCGATTGAAAGAGCGAGGGTTATTAGCCACTCACATTCATATCGGCACTGCGGGGGCGCGCATCCTACCAACATGAACGGCTTTCGGCCAGCTGGAAGTCACGTCACCCGGGTCTGGCGGAGAGAGAGGGATTCGAACCCTCGATAGGTTTTACCCTATACGCCCTTAGCAGGGGCGCGCCTTCGACCACTCGGCCATCTCTCCGTACTCGCTCATTCGCAAATCGACTCACCAAGCCTATCCGCGAAGGCCGGCAAGAATACTGGCCGAAAGGGGGGACGTAAATACTGAAGGGAAGGAAAGCGAAGAAGAAGCTTCAGAAACCCGTCACCCACGGAGCGGTTCGCGCCGCTCCGCGGGTGGTTCGAAAATCGGTCAGGAACCCACGCCGGCAGATGGATGCTGGGCACCGCCCGCAGCTTCCTCTTCGCGCTTGATACGCTCGTAGATCTCTTCGCGATGTACGGCAACTTCCTTCGGCGCGTTCACGCCTACGCGGACTTGATTGCCCTTGACGCCAAGAACGGTCACTGTGACATCGTTACCGATCATCACGGTCTCACCGACGCGCCGTGTCAGGATCAACATGGTTAGCTCCTTGCTTTCAAAGCCGAGTGATCGAAGTCTGCTTGCCCGGCAGCGAGAGTCACTGCCGTCGAAAAGCTCGCTGGCTACCTTTCACCGTGAAGTCAGAGTAGGCCACGACTTTTCGAATGGGGATCGGGATTTCCCTGAATATCGAAAATTCCCTCACAGCCGGAACACATTCTTACAAAGTTTTTTATTTCGCGCATAAACGCAGTTCGCAGGCTGAATACGACCCTCACGCGAACGCATGATTCATGCACGCTGGAGTATGTGCGCCGACATAATCCAGTGAGCTCTCGATTGCCATGCAATCAGAGAAGTTATGCGATTGCAGCAGATCAACCACGCACGACGGACTCGACCCATGGCACAACCGCAGCAAGCGCTTCATCGAGCCGCGATGGGTCATTGCCACCCGCCTGCGCCATGTCAGCCCGACCGCCGCCGCGCCCGCCGATTTTCTGCGCGACCACATTCACAAGATCGCCAGCCTTGATCCGCGATGTCTGATCGCTCGTGACACCGGCGATGACGACGACCTTGTCGTCCTCCTGAACTGAGGCGAGAACGATGGCGGCGGATTTCAGTTTGTCTTTCAACTGATCCAGCGCAGTGCGCAGCGTCGCCGCGTCGGCTCCATCGACACGTGTGGCCACGATCTTGATGCCAGCAACGTCCACCGCTGTCGCTGACAAGTCCTTGCTCTGGCCGCTCGTCAGCTTGTGCTTGAGACCCGCAACTTCTTTTTCGAGCTTGCGACTGCGCTCAATGAGCTGGCGCACCTTGTCTTCGACATCCTCGCGGCTGCCTTTGACGAGCGCCGCCAGATCTCGCAGGACCTGATCCGTCTGCGCCACCCAATCCAGCGCGCCCTGCCCTGTCACGGCCTCGATACGGCGAATGCCGGCAGCTACGCCACTCTCGCTCGTGATCTTGAAGAGCCCGATATCGCCGGCGCGGCTGACGTGAGTGCCGCCGCACAGCTCGGTCGAGAAATCGCCGATGCGCAGCACACGCACCTCGTCATCGTATTTTTCGCCGAACAGCGCCATCGCGCCGGAGGCGACGGCCGCGTCGTACTGCATCAGCTTGGTTTCGGCGGCGGTGTTGGCGCGGATTTCCGCATTGACCAGTCGCTCGACCTCGCGCAACTCAGCCGGCGTGACGGCGGCATAGTGCGAGAAATCGAAGCGCAAGCGGTCGGCCGTCACCAGCGATCCCTTCTGTGTAACGTGCGTGCCAAGCACCTTGCGCAGAGCGGCGTGCATCAGATGCGTCGCGGTGTGATTGAGCATCGTGGCACGACGATGGACCTCATCGACCTGTGCCTCGACGCTGTCGCCCACCTTCAACTCGCCCGACGTCAGCGTACCGATGTGTGCAAATGACGCTCCGAGCTTCAGCGTGTCCGTCACGGAGAATTGGCCGCCAGCAGTCACGAGGACGCCGCGATCACCGACCTGGCCGCCGCTTTCCGCATAAAAGGGCGTGCGATCGAGAATGACCTGGCCTTCTTCACCGGCACGCAGGACCTGCACCCGTTCCGCGCCCCGCAGCAGTGCGACGATCTTGCCGGTGTCAGCGAGCGAGTCATAACCACTGAAATTCGTCTTGCCCTCTAGCGAGACGTTGCTGCGCAGATCGACGCCGAACTTGCTCGATGCCTGCGCCAGCTTGCGCTGCGCATCCATGGCCGCATCGAACCCGGCCTCGTCGATCGTCAGACCGCGCTCGCGCGCGACATCCGCCGTCAGATCGCTGGGGAAACCAAAGGTGTCGTAGAGCTTGAACACGGTCTCGCCCGGGATCTCCTTGCCCTTGAGTCCGGCGATGGCGTTTTCCAGCAACGCCATGCCTTGCGCGATGGTCTGCGCGAACCTTTCCTCTTCCTGCTTCAGCACACGCTCGACGTGCGCGCGCTGTGTGTGCAATTCGGGGAACGCCTCGCCCATCTCCTCTTCCAGCGCGGCAACCAGCGTGTAGAAGAACGGCTGTGTCTGACCGAGCTTGTAGCCGTGCCGGATGGCGCGGCGGATGATCCGACGCAGGACGTAGCCGCGCCCTTCGTTCGACGGCAGCACGCCGTCAGCGATCAGGAACGAGCAGGCGCGAATGTGATCGGCGATCACGCGCAACGAACTCGCCGCCAGATCGGCCGTGTTCGTCGCCTTCGCTGCCGCCTTGATGAGATTGACGAAGAGATCGATCTCGTAGTTCGAGTGAACGCCCTGCATGACCGCAGCCGTACGTTCGAGCCCCATGCCGGTATCGACTGACGGCTTCGGCAGTGGCTCGAGCACGCCGTCGGCAGAACGATCGAACTGCATGAAGACGAGATTCCAGATTTCGATCCAGCGATCGCCGTCGGCATCGGGCGAGCCAGGAGGGCCGCCCGGAATATGCTCACCGTGATCGTAGAAAATCTCGGTGCAGGGACCGCACGGACCGGTTTCGCCCATCTGCCAGAAGTTATCCCCCGACGGGGACTTCGCGGCGTCGTCGGAATCGCCGCCCGGCTTGTCGCCGATCCGGACGATGCGATCGATCGGCACGCCGGCCTGCTTGTGCCAGATGTCGAACGCCTCATCGTCCGTGTGATAGACCGTCACCATCAGACGCTGCGGATCGATACCCAACCAGTCCTTACCCGTCACGAATTCCCAGGCGAAGAGGATTGCATCCTTCTTGAAGTAGTCGCCAAAGCTGAAGTTGCCCAGCATTTCGAAGAACGTGTGATGACGGGCGGTATAGCCGACGTTCTCGAGATCGTTGTGCTTGCCGCCGGCACGAACGCAGCGCTGCGAGCTGGTGGCCCGGCTGTAGCTGCGCTTGTCCTTGCCGAGAAACACATCCTTGAACTGGACCATGCCCGCATTGGTGAACAGCAATGTCGGATCATTGCCCGGCACCAGCGAGCTGGAGGCGACGACCTGATGGCCGTTTTCGCGAAAGAATTGCAGGAACAGCGCACGCAGGGCGGCGCTTGAAAGGCGCTTCGGGGTCGTCATACGGAAAGCTTGAATGTGGGCTAAAGGTCCGCGTCCGGATCCAGCCCGTCGTCCTCGTCCATGACGGAGACATCTGCTTTCAGGGCGGCCCGGATCTGGTCTGCGCTAAAGCCGCGATATTGAAGGAAGCGCGCCTGCTTTGCACGCTCGGGGAGACTCCCCGGCAGGGAGCCGCCGAACTTCCGGCGGCGGACGGTCTGGGCCTGCGCGATCCAGTCGATCTCGGCGCTTTCCAGTGCAGATTCAATCGCTTCGTCCGCGATGCCCTGCTGCCTCAGTTCGGCGCGAATCCGTACCGGGCCCTGCCCTCGCTGGGCATGGTGATGCACGAAACTGCTGGTGAACCGGTCATCACTGACGAGTCGTTTGGCCGCGAGCCTGGTGACGACGAAGTCGATCACCGCGTCGGGATAACTCCTGGCCGTCAGCTTGCGTCGCAGCTCTTCGATCGAGTGCTCACGACGGGCCAGCAGCCGGACCGCCGTGGCTTCAGCCAGTTTCTGGAGCGACTTCTCGTCCGGCTCGTTGTCCGGATCCGCACCACCGCGAAATCTGTTGCCGCCGGAGCGAGGAAACATCGGCTCTGGTTTCTCTGTTCAGGAAGCCTGCTTCACGTAGCCGTGCTTCCTTACCAAGCGCAACTCGCCCTTCGACCATGCTCAGGGCGAACGGAATACTCGCAACTACGCCTTAGACAGCCGCCTCGTCCTTCACGGCCTCGCCACCCTTGGCGGGCAGCAGCTTCTCGCGCAACTTGGCATCGATATGCTTGGCGATGTCCGGGTGCTGCTCCAGGAAGTTGCGGGCGTTTTCCTTACCCTGGCCGATCCGCTCGCCGTTGTAGCTGTACCAGGAGCCGGATTTCTCCACCAGACCGTTGGCGACGCCGATATCGATCAACTCGCCGTTACGGGAGATGCCGGCGCCGTACATGATTTCGAACTCCGCCTCGCGGAATGGCGGGGCGACCTTGTTCTTCACCACCTTGACGCGGGTCTGGTTACCCACCACTTCCTCGCCGTTCTTGATCGCGCCGATGCGGCGAATATCGAGTCGCACCGAGGCATAGAACTTGAGTGCGTTACCGCCCGTGGTGGTTTCGGGGTTGCCGAACATCACGCCGATCTTCATACGGATCTGGTTGATGAAGATGACGATGGTGTTGGAGCGCTTGATGTTGCCGGTCAGCTTGCGCAGCGCCTGCGACATCAGTCGGGCCTGCAGGCCCATGTGCGAATCGCCCATCTCGCCTTCGATTTCGGCCTTGGGCGTCAGGGCGGCCACCGAGTCGACCACGATGATATCGACAGCTCCCGAGCGGACCAGCATGTCCGTGATCTCGAGCGCCTGCTCGCCCGTGTCGGGCTGCGACACCAGCAATTCCTGGATATTGACGCCGAGCTTGCCGGCATAGGAAGGATCCAGCGCATGTTCGGCGTCGACGAAGGCTGCCGTGCCGCCGACGCGCTGCGCCTCGGCGATCACCTGCAGAGTCAGCGTCGTCTTACCGGACGACTCCGGTCCGTAGATTTCGATGATGCGGCCGCGCGGCAAGCCACCCACGCCGAGCGCGATATCCAGCCCCAGCGATCCCGTCGACACGACTTCCACGTCGTAGGACGCGCTGGCATCACCCAGGCGCATGACCGACCCCTTGCCGAACTGCTTTTCGATCTGGCCCAGGGCGGCGACAAGCGCCTTTTTACGGTTTTCTTCCATTTGATGAGTTCCGGTGCTGTGGGACGTTCCGCCAACGATGCGAGACGATTCTACGTCGGACCGGCTCGCGGCGAATTGCGCAAAACTGTGTATTTGTACAGTAATGGATCCGGCAGATTCAGGCAAGCGGCCAGCGCCCGATCACCTTGTAGACCGAGCCCGACTCCTCTGCCTGCGACTCGACCAGCACAAAGTCATTCACCGGCCATTCCAGTCGCGGCAGTGGTTGTTTCGGTAACCGGCGCGGCAGTTTTCTCACGAGCGTCACGTGGGGCTTGAAGGTCTGACGCTGCAGTTTGAAATGCTGCTGCAACAGACTGATCCGCAAACGATCAATCAGCGTACCGAGTGCTGGCGGCGGGTATTCGCCGCTGTACACGAGCACATCGGCGCCGGTCCAGGATTCCAGCATGTCCAGCGACAGGCTGAATGAGCGTGCCGTGACTGCTCCCGCTGCAATGCGTGCGGCCTCGATCTGGGCCGCCGGCACGTCGCCGATGAACACCAGCGTGATGTGAAAGTTCGCGGCCGGAATCGGCCTGCCGCCGGCCTGCGCCACGAATGCGCGGGTATCGCGCTCGATCCGTGCCCGCAGATCGTCCGCAGGCCACAGCGCGAAAAACAACCGGTGCTGCGACTCAGGCATCAAGACTGAGAATTTCTCCGAGTGCCCGGCCAACGGTTTGCCGCCGAACCGCCTCGCGATCGCCATTGAAAGCTTCCATCGCGATGCGGGTTTCTATTTCATCACCCTGCCGCCAGGCCCATGCAAACCACACAGTTCCCACCGGCTTGCCCGGTTGCGCACCGTCAGGGCCTGCGATACCAGTCACCGCGACGGCGATATGGCCACCCAGCGTTTCCAGCGCGCCGATGGCCATTTCGCGAACGGCCGCCTCGCTGACAGCGCCGTGTTTCGTCAACGTCGACGGCAGCACTCCCAGCAGGCTTTGCTTGAGCGTGTTGCTGTAGGAAATCACACCGCCGAGATAGAACGCCGAACTACCCGGGACGTCCGTGAGCGCCTTGCCGATCCAGCCGCCACTGCACGACTCGGCAGTCACGAGCCGACGCTCGGCGTCGAGCAGATGAGCGCCCACTTTGATGGCGAGGTGCTGGAGGTCAGTGTCATTCATCACGGTGCGAGCTTTAAATCCGTTGCCCGGCAGTCGTCAAGCTGTGCATGTGCGGACGCTACTGCGCTGGACATCGACAGACCTTGATCGCCACGCCCCGCCAATGAACCCCGGCCTCCTCGACTGTACTGAAATGTCCACGCGCGCCATGCAGCGCAGGGACGCAAGTTTCTGCGGAAAACCATGGAACATGTTCGCTGCGCGCCGGCTGGGTATCGCCATGCTCACTGGCAAGAACGTTCTGCCGTGATGTTCCGGGACGCTCAGAGGAACTCCCCCACCCGCTCAATCACCCAGAACATGGCAATCGTGCCGATGGCATACGGAGTCACATACGGCATCCACCCGCGACGCGACACAGGTAATCGCGCGAGCCCCGCCCGTACGGCTACCGCCAAGACCACGAAGATGAGCTGACCCAGTTCGACGCCGACGTTGAAGGTAACCAGCGCCATAGGTATCGCCTGCTGCGGCAGCCCGACTTCGGCCAATGCACCGGCAAAGCCAAACCCGTGCAGCAGGCCGAACGTGAATGCCACCACCCATGGCGCACGCGCAGTCAGCCCGGACTTGCCATGCAGCCCGTGAACGATCTCTGACGCGACGAACACGATGCTCAGGGCGATCATTGCTTCGACCGGCGGTCCCGGCACATGCACCCACCCCAGCGTTGCGGCCACCAGCGTGATGCTGTGCGCGACAGTGAACGCCGTAACGGTCGCGAAGATTCGCTTCGCCCCCCGCACGATCAGCAGCAGCGCCAGCACGAAGAGCAGGTGGTCGATGCCGCCGAGAATATGTTCGACGCCGAGTACGAGATAGGACCAGGCGACTTCCGCAGTGCCTGTTTTCTGCTTGACGACGAACTGGGGGCTCTGCGGCAACAGCCGCTCCGTCTGACTCGTGCCATCGAGACGCTCGACACGAACGATGACGTCGGTCACGCCGCCAGCGATGCCATCGACACCCACAGTGGCTCCGGCGAGTCCACCGTGGCGAGAGATCTGCCAACGCTCGACGAATGCGTTGCCGGCGAACAGGCCCTGCGGCCGAGTCAGCTGCTGCGTGTCCTCGGGAAAGCGGACCTGCACCGCAAGTCGCAGGTCGCCCTGCGCAGGCACCTTCCACGTCACGTCGTAGCGATCACCTCCCGCTTCACGCAATTCGAGATACGCAGGACGAAAGACGTCGGCGTGTGCCGCGAATGCGGCCCAGCACAGCAGGCAGGCCCACAGCCAGCGCACCGCGTGATTCCGAAGCAGCGATGTGCGCATGATCAACCTGACGGCTCCGCGTCTGCGGCCGCACCCTCGACACGTACGCTGTAGTTGCTGCGCAGACGCGCGTAAAAGACCGCAGCCTCTTCTTCGGCTCTCGCGTGCACCAGGTCACGCTCGACAGACTCGCGGACCTCATCGAGCCTGGCCTGCCGTCCGTCCTCGCGGAAACTCAGCTGCACCAGGTGCAATCCGAATCCGGAACGCACCGGTCCTTGCCAGCCTCCGATGGGTAATGCTCGTAGTGCCCGTTCGAAATCGCTGCCGAAGATGCGTGCTAGTTCGCTGGCCGATCCCTGCAGCGTTGCAGGCAACATCGTCGAGTCGCCCACAGTCGATCCGCCCTTCTCGAGCGTCGTGCGTACAGTCGAGATCGTTGTCTCGGTCGACTCACCGTGACGTGTGGGATCGAAATAAATCTGACGCAGCGAATAGCTGGCACCGATCGCGTACTTTTCCGGGTGTGCATCGAGCCAGCTCTGCAGCTGCGCTGGAGTCGGCGCTGCCGGCGTCGCACCGTCCACGATGAACTCGACCTTCTGCGCAATCCTGCGACGTACGACCGGATCGTCGCGATCGAGCCCCATCACGACGCCCTCGCGATAGAAAATCTCCTCGCGCACCCAATTGTCGACCAGCCCTTGCAACTCCCCCGGCGTGGGTGTCCGCTGCCACACACGCTCGAACTGCGCCTGCAGGCTGTGCATCTGTCCGCGGGATACGACGATCTCGCTCCCGGTGTCGGGGAGTCCGCCATTCAGCCACCCGTAAGCGGCAAAGAGAGCGGCGCCGAGGATCAGGAAGTGCAGCAGGGGTTCGCGAAGAAGCTGTTTCATGGTCGAACCTCTGTATTTCAGAGTCCGGTAAAGCCCAGTGGCCCTGACTTAAGGAACCTCTGATTTATTCCCCGTTCGCCCTGAACACCGTGACCGCAGGGAATGGTTCACCCATCGAAGGGTGAACGCTACAGTGTTGGAACAGGCGCACTATTCTCGGGAGGTGCTTCGACCATCTCAGCACGAACGGAATTAATCAGATCTTCCTTAAGCCAGTGCCATTGGGCTGTGACCAACGGGAATCCTACGGGGAAGCCGGACCCACAAGAACCGGGCTCTTACGGCGTGTACCAGATCGGCGATGTGTACGCGCGTTCCTGCGTAATCACCTTCACATCCTTCGGCAGCTTGAGTTTGAAGCGAACCGCGTCGTACGCCGTCCAACGCGGCGTCGGGATTTCGAGCACGCGCACGTAGTACACCGCGCGCAACGCCGGATCGAAATCCGGATCCTTCCAGAGCGTCGACAACTCCGCTGCGCCGATGCTGTTGGTGTACGTCGCCGTCGTCATATCGACCGTGTTGCCGACGGCCGGCAACTTGCCATCGGCACCGGGCTTGCGATCTCCCGACCAGGCCACGTCATAGACCTTCTCCTGGCGCGCACCTTTGGCATCCACCCAGCCCTTGATGATCTGGATGCGATCCAGATTGCCTCCCTCCGGATCCTTCATGGCCGACGCCAGGAACGTCGGTGACTTGCCTGCCGCTGCGGTTTTCAAATCACCGCCCATGGGCACGCCCTTGCCGTAGCCGGCTTTGACCAGATCGTCCTTCACGTCCGCATCGCTGTAGTCCCAGCCACCGAAGAAGCGCACGACCATGCGGGGACCGGTGCTGGCGTAGGTTTCCTTCCGCTTCATGGCGTCCCAGAGAGCAGCGCGTGTGTTCTCCGTGGCCCAGACTCCGGCATAGCCCGAAGCGGTTTGCTCCCACCCTTTGATCGTGGCGACTTTCGTCTTCATGAAGTCGTGTTCGGTGCGATGCGGCCCCGGCTCGCTCGGCGTGGTCTTGCCGAAGAAGTTGTTGTCGTCCGCGGTCGAGAGTGACGTGTGCGAATCGGTCGAGCCGATCATGCCGAACTTGTAAGGATTCACCCCAAGCCTCTGCTCGATCTGCAGGCCCGTCTGCAGTGCCGTGCGCGCGTACTCACCCGGCAGCATGGCGTTCGTCTTCTTCTCGCTCAGGTTGAGATTGCCCTTGTCCCAGAGCTCGAAGTTCGCGAACTCATCGCTTGGCGACAGCACGGGATGCGCTTCGCCATCGCCCTTCATCTGCGTGACTTCGTACAGCGGCTCCCAGCGGATGCGCGTTTCGGCGTATTGCCTGTCCAGCGGTTGCCTGGTCTCGGGATTCGTTTCTTCGGGGAACATCCAGCCGTTCGAGAGGTTGCCGTTGTGCGCGATCGCGAGCACCTGTCCGCCGGTCTTGTCTTCGTAGGCCTTCAGCACCTTCCACAGATCTTCCGGCGTCGTACTGCCCGCGGGCGGGTAAGTCGTGAACGGCTCGGTCTGGCCGGCTTTGTCGGCACCATCGCGATAGACCACGACGCGGTGCAGGTTGTTGCCCGGCGGCACCTGCGACGTCCATTCGTAGCCGATGAAGGCCGTGAAGGTGCCTGGCGCGTTGTATTTCTCGGCGGCGTCCAGCGTCTGTTTCCAGGCAGCTGCATACGCGGGCGTGCCGGGGAAATACATCAGGTCTTTCGGAAAGCTACCGCGCGAGAACTTGTCGATGATGTCGAGGGCCGCTGCGTTGCCCTTGCCCGCCTTGATCATGTCAGACCATTTCTTGCCGGTCGGGTCAGCCAGCAGCTCCGGCTTGTTCGCGAACAGGTCGGGAAAGAATCCCATGTTGTCCGAGTGATCGGCGACCACCAGGAAGTCCAGAGGACGCGAGAGCTTCGCCGGCTGCCCACTCGACGCCTGCACCTCATCACCGCGGGCGAAGCGATACGCATCCTCGACACCGAGTCGGTTGCCGAAGGCACCCGCATCCATGGACATCGCCGTGTGCAGGTGTGTGTCGCCCCAGTAAGCGCGGGTCGGATAGCCGACCGTGGCAGCACTTGCACTTGGAGTTGCTTCCGGCGCAGACGTCGTTTCAGCCTTGCGCTCCTCACCTGACTGACGCGAGCAGGCTGCCATCACTAGCGTCATGGCACAGAACGCATAGATGCGCGCGGTATTCATGTGTTCTCTCTGTGCGGCCGTGCGACCAAGCCGTGATGCGGGTGATCGAGTGGCATACGTAGTTCGGGAAAGCGCAGGCCCACCTGTCCAGCAGCCTGAGCGGCAAGCGTGCTCCCGACGGAATCCGCGGACTATCGGGAAATCGCAAGCAGCGGCGCCGAACTGGCGCAGCGGTCAGGTCTTGGTGGTCCGGTATCCGAGTCTCCGGATATCCCGTTCAGAGACGGTCAGAAAACATCCAGGTCACGGCCCACCACCACATGCCCCGGATATCGGGACATCTCGCTGAGAAAAGTCGCCGGGGACGATCGTTCAGTGTCGACTGCGGGTCGCAGCGAGAGGGATGCGTGAGAAAGAACGAGCAGACGGGGCCTGGCCTTGCTGGCCAGTTCGATGAGCTGAGCCGTGGTCGTGTGATGCTGAGCGGCGTAACCCTTGAAGTCAGGACGCCTGGCCAGCCATTCGAGACTGAGAACCTCATGGACCAGCACATCGCAGCCATTGCAGGCGTCGATCACCGCTTGCGTCGGGTTGGTGTCTCCCGAGATGACGATGCTGCGATCCCTGGACTCGAATCGATAGGCGTAACTTTCCAACGCATGCTTCGTTGCAAACGCAGTGACGGTCACGTTCTCATCCTTGTAAACAACTCCTTCGCGGATCTCATGCACATTCACGGCATGACCTTCCGGGAACGCACCGACGGTGTACAGAGCACGGTCACGAGTGCGCGCCTCGAAATCAGCGCGATAGGCCTCGAGCACATGCTCGGTCATGGCCTTGAGGCCGCGCGGTCCATACACCTCCAACGGAAAGCGACGGCCAATCACCCACGGCGTGAGGATCAGATCCGGATATCCCACCGTGTGATCGGAATGCAGGTGCGTCACGAACACCACGCGCAGTTTTGCGGGATCGAGCGCGGCGATGCCCCGATCGACCACCGCCGATTTCGCGCGCCGCACCACCCCCGCGCCGAAATCGACGAGATACGCCGTACCGTTCACGACGACCGCCGTTGCAGGTCCCGACCGATCCGGGTCCGCCGGTGGACTGCCCGTCCCGAGCAGCACGACTTGTGTCTTCGATTGCGTAGGTGGAGCGTCCTGCGCGCCTGCGCTCGTGGCCGCGAACAGCGGCGCCATGACGACGAACACGACAGGCAGTTGCAGAAAACTTCGTGAAGCGTTGCTGCTCGAGATCATGAGCATTCTCCTCGTCGCACTGGATGCGCCATTGCTCATGCGACAGTCCCAGTGCCGTAACCTTCGTCATAGTTGAGTTGCAAGGGCACGCTGATGAGTGCGGCGACAGGGTTCGACAGCACCTTGGCAAGTGCGTCCGCGTCAGGCGCGGATTCAGCGGCGAATGCGCCAGAGAAAGCGGGAACTCCCGGCGCCGCCGTTCCTGACAGGTGGTTCGTACCCGTCCCTGCATTCACGGCTCCGTCGCCATCCTAGCCAAGCGGATCCTGTGCGTTAGTACGCATATGGGGCATGTAACCCGTCGTCTCCACGCCGCAAAAGCGCTCGTGCAGTGACGCAGGCCCAAGGCTGATGGCGTCGAGTACGTAAGGCGTCCTCCTTGAAGGATTCCGCCCGTACGCTATCGATACCTGCGACGCCGGACCCGCGGGACATTGATAGGATGTCGCCCCTTCGCGGCTGCCCCGGCATGTGCCTCCAATCCTCGACGAGGTGCTGCCCGCGCAGCTCAGCCAAAGACATAAGACACGGTTTTCAAAGAGAAATGCAGAATCCACAGACAGTCCAACCCGCTGCTGACACGTTCCCTGCGCACACTCCCATGATGCAGCAGTACCTGCGCCTCAAGGCGCAGCACCCGGACACGATGCTGTTCTACCGGATGGGCGACTTCTACGAACTGTTCTTCGACGACGCGAAGCGCGCCGCGCGATTGCTCGATATCACGTTGACGTCGCGTGGACAGTCGGCCGGTCAGCCCATTCCGATGGCTGGCGTTCCCTACCACAGCGCCGAGGGTTATCTCGCACGACTGGTGCGTCGTGGCGAATCCGTCGCGATCTGCGAACAGATCGGTGATCCCGCCAAATCGAAGGGCCCGGTCGAACGCCAGGTCGTACGTGTCGTGACGCCGGGCACCGTCACCGACGAAGCATTTCTCGATGCGCGTCGTGACAACCTGCTGGCGGCGCTGTATCGCGAGCGCGAGAACTTCGGGCTCGCGTGGCTGGAATTGTCGAGCGGCCGTTTCTGCGTCCTGGAGGGCGCAGGCGACGAGGCGCTGGCAAGTGAAATCGAACGACTGCGGCCTGCTGAACTGCTGATGCCTGAGCAGACGCGCGTAACCAATCTGCAGGGTCAGGCCCGCGAGCGGCCAATCTGGCATTTCGATCTGGACACCTGCACGCGCATCTTGTGCGAACAGTTCGGCACGCGCGATCTCTCAGGCTTCGGCTGCGACGGCTACAGCCACGCAGTTCGTGCGGCCGGCTGCCTGCTGCAATATGTGCGCGACACTCAGAAGGCAGCGCTGCCGCATCTGCGCGGACTGCGCACGGAAGAACGCAGCGAGGCTGTGTTGCTGGACGCGGCTACGCGGCGCAACCTCGAACTGGAAATCAGTCTCGCTGATCGGCCCGAATGCACGGTCGCTGCAGTGCTGGACCAGACTGCGACTGCGATGGGCGGACGCGAGCTGCGTCGCTGGCTGCATCGGCCATTGCGCGATCGCGTCGCCGTCGAGTTGCGGCTGAATGCGGTCTCCGCCCTGATCGAACAAGGACTGTATTCATCGCTGCATGATCTGCTGAATCACGTCGGCGACATCGAACGCGGACTCGCGCGCGTCGCCCTGAAGAGCGCACGACCGCGCGATCTCGCGCAGCTGCGCGAAGCCCTGGCGAAGCTGCCGGAGTTGCAGCAGCTGCTGGAGAAGGAAGATGCGCCGCTGCTGCGGCAGCTCGCACAGCAAACGGGCACTTATCCCGACATTCACGCGTTACTGACTCGCGCGATCATCGAATCGCCGCCGCCCATCCTGCGCGATGGCGGCGTGATCGCGGCCGGATACGACGCGCAACTCGATGAGCTCAAACTCATCAGCGAGCATTCGGATCAATACCTGCTCGATCTGGAAACCCGCGAACGCGAGCGCACTGGCATTGCGAGCCTGCGCCTCGGCTACAACCGCGTGCAGGGCTATTACATCGAGCTGAGTCGCAATCTCGCCGACAAAGTGCCGCCCGACTATCACCGTCGTCAGACGGTCAAGAACGCCGAGCGTTACATCACGCCGGAACTGAAGGAGTTCGAGGACAAGGTGCTCGGCGCGCGTGATCGCGCTCTGGCGCGCGAAAAACAGCTCTACGATGAACTGCTGGATCAGCTCATCTCGCGCCTTGCAGAGCTGCAGAACACGGCTGCCGCACTCGCCGCGCTCGACGTCCTGTCGAACTTCGCCGAGCGCGCCATCGCATTGCGCTACTCAGCCCCGACGCTGACGGACGATCCTGTCATCGAGATCATCGAAGGCCGGCATCCGGTCGTCGAGCGTTTCATCGATCAGCCGTTCGTGCCGAACGATCTCAGGTTCAGCGACACGCGCCGCATGCTCGTGATCACGGGACCAAACATGGGCGGTAAATCGACGTTCATGCGCCAGACTGCGCTGATCGTCATCCTGGCCCGCATCGGCAGCTATGTGCCCGCCACGGCGGCGCGCGTCGGCCCGGTCGACCGCGTCTTCACGCGCATCGGCGCCTCGGACGATCTCGCCGGTGGACGTTCGACGTTCATGCTGGAAATGACCGAGGCCGCCAACATTCTGAACAACGCGACCGAGCACAGTCTGGTGCTCATGGATGAAATCGGACGCGGCACCAGCACGTACGACGGCCTGTCGCTCGCCTGGGCCTGCGCGACGCACACGGCGAAGAGCGTCCGCGCCTTCACGCTGTTCGCGACGCACTACTTCGAACTCACCGCCCTCGGCAAGGAACTCGAAGGCTGCGCCAACGTGCACCTGGATGCGACCGAGCACGGCGATCGGCTGATCTTCCTGCACACCGTGAAGGAAGGCCCCGCGAATCAGAGCTACGGACTGCAGGTCGCCGCGCTGGCCGGTGTGCCATCGAAGGTGATCACTGCGGCACGACGCTACCTGCAGGAACTCGAACGGCGATCAGTGGCGACACACGCAGCAACTCCACAGCAGGAACTCGTGCTGGAGCTGCCGCGCGAAGTGGAAGTGCCCGCGGCGCTCGTCGAACTGCAGAGGCTCGATCCGGATTCGATGACCCCGAGAGAAGCGCTGGATGCGCTGTACAAGCTGAAGCAGATGGCGCAGTAGGCGCGGCCGATCAGGAGCAAGAAATAAGATTTTCCACGGGGCACACGGGGCAACACGGGGTGAAGAATTGCATTTCTGCAGCCTTCTCGCCCCCTGTCACCCCGTTCTCTTGTGGTAGGGAAGCCCGCGGGGAAGCCGAACCCACCGGGGGAAGGCGTAAATAGATAAATCCAGAGTCTCTCTATCGCCGGAACGTCGCCCGCAGCAGAAAGTGCTCCGTCTGCTCCGCAACTTCCGTCGAGAACAGCATCCCGGTGTGCGACGTCGACAGGATCAGATGATCTTTCGCGCCGGGAAGTTTCGTCTCCTCCACCATCACGCTGCCGTCGTGATCGGTGTTCAGCTCGGCGAACATTCGTCCCAGTCCCAACCCCATCGAACCCGCAATCACACCGACATCGCGGCGGCCCGACCATTCACGTGGCTGCCACTCCACGATCTCTTCATTCACTGCCGAACCGAGGATGACTTTGCCGAACGGCATCCAGCGGGCAACCCCCTGTGCTGCCTTCGATCCCTGCACCGGCGTACCGAGCAACACAGCGCGTCCCGGCGGCAGATCGTCCGTCACGTTCAGCGCATTCAATACGACCAGGCCACCCAGACTGTGACCGACGAAATGCAGCTCGTCCGTTTTCTGCGTCCGCGCGAATTCGATGAGGCTCTTGACGTGATCCGCCATCGAGCCGCGCAACGAGGGATAAGAAAAGGCCACCGCGCGAAAATGCCCGTGGGCTTCGAGCCGATGCTTCAGGACACCGAGTTCGAATCCGGACATCCAGAGGCCGTGGACGAGAATGACGAGCGATGAGGACGTCGCTTTAATGAGGCCAACTCGCCGACTGGCTAACTGGCTTACTGGCCAGAGCCGGAAGGAAAGTGCTCTTTCCCGCTAGCCAACTGACCAGAGACGCAAAGCGCGACTTAAATTCTTTTCCGGCCAGCAGTCCAGTTGGCCAGTTAGCCAGCTGGCCAGCGGACAGCAGACCCGTTGGCCCGTTGGCCCGTTGGCCAGCGGCCGACATCAGTCGGCCGCCTTCACCGGCAACTTCACGCGAATGTGCAGCTCCTTGAGCTGCTGTTCGCTGACTTCCGTCGGCGCGTCGGTCATGAGGTCCGCGGCGGTCTGGGTCTTCGGGAAGGCGATGACGTCGCGGATGCTGTCGGCGCCGGCCATCAGCATCACGAGGCGATCGAGGCCGAAGGCGATGCCGCCGTGCGGCGGCGTGCCGAATTTGAGCGCTTCGAGCAGGAAGCCGAATTTGCGTTCCTGTTCTTCGGGGCCGATGCCGAGCAGGTCGAACACGGCGGATTGCATGTCGGCGCGATGGATACGCACCGAGCCGCCGCCGACTTCGGAACCGTTCAGCACCATGTCGTAGCCCTGGCTCACTGCATTCGCGGGATCGGCCTTGAGCACGGAAGCATCCGGCTCGCGCGGCGCGGTGAAGGGGTGATGCATCGCGCCCCAGCGCTTGCTGTCAGCATCCCATTCGAACATCGGGAAATTCACCACCCACAGCGGACGCCAGCCCGTTTCGACGAGGCCGAGATCCTGACCGACCTTCAGTCGCAGTGCGCCGATCGCATCGTTCACGACCTTGGCCTTGTCCGCGCCGAAGAAAATCAGATCGCCGTCCTGAGCACCGGTGCGCTCCATGATGCCCGCGACCGCGGCATCGCTCAGGAACTTGAGGATCGGCGATTGCAGGCCGTCGCGGCCCTTCGCCTTCTCGTTCACCTTCACGTACGCGAGACCTTTCGCGCCATAGCGGGCGACGAAGGCGGTGTAGTCGTCGATCTCCTTGCGCGACAGCTTCGTGCTGCCGCCAGGCACGCGCAGCGCCGCGACGCGGCCGTCAAGGCTGGATGCCGGGCCTGCAAACACCTTGAAGTCGCAATCCTTGACGAGGTCCGCGATGTCGACGAGTTCGAGCGCAATGCGCAGGTCGGGCTTGTCGGACGCATAGCGCCGCATCGCCTCTTCGTAGGTCATGCGCGGGAACGGGTCCGGCAGATCGACATTGATGGCGACCTTGAAGAGGTAGCGCGCGAGCTTCTCCATCAATGCCGTGATCTCGACTTCGTTCATGAACGACGTCTCGATATCGAGCTGGGTGAATTCGGGCTGGCGGTCGGCGCGCAGGTCTTCGTCGCGGAAGCACTTGACGATCTGGTAGTAGCGATCGAGCCCCGACATCATCAGCAGCTGCTTGAAGAGCTGCGGCGACTGCGGCAGCGCGAAGAAGCTACCGGCATGCGTGCGGCTCGGCACGAGGTAGTCGCGCGCGCCTTCTGGCGTCGCCTTCGTCAGCATCGGCGTTTCGACGTCGATGAATCCGTTGTCGTCGAGGAACGTGCGCATCGCGCGCGTGACCTTGTGACGCAGACGCAGGCGCTGCTGCATTGGTTCGCGACGCAGATCCAGATAGCGGTACTTGAGACGCAGCTCTTCGTTCGCCGGCTCATCGTGATGGAACGGCGGCGTCTCGGAGCGGTTCAGGATTTCGAGATCCAGGGCGAGCAGCTCGACCTGGCCCGATGCGAGATTGGCGTTGGCCGTGCCGGACGGACGGGCGCGCACCTTGCCGGTGATGCGGATACAGAACTCGCTGCGCAACCGCTCTGCATTCTGGAAGACCTCTGCACGATCCGGATCGAACACGATCTGCAGCAGACCTTCGCGATCGCGCAGATCGACGAAGATCACGCCGCCGTGGTCGCGCCGGCGATGGACCCAGCCAGCGACGCTGACTTCCTGGCCGATGAGGGATTCGTTGACCTGACCGCAGTAGTGGGAACGCATGAGAGAAGGCTCTAGGCCCTAGGCGCTAGGCACTAGAACCAAAACGAAAAAGATTCTGCTGACACAGGCGACCGGGCGGAGGATGGAATCCAACGTAGACCCGGAACGCTTCCCTGAGGGCCCAGGGCCTGGCGCCTGGTACCTCGAAGGGCCGCGATGTTACGGAGGGGCCGGGGGAGGCGCAAGGAATCGGGCGATGGCCGGCTAAAGGGCACGGTTCGCGGCCCCGGATCTGGGATCCCGGCCTGCATGCTTCTATGCAACCGTGGGGAGGCCTGGTGGCCTGGAGCAGTTGAATCCTGCTCGCGCTGTGGGTCCGGCTTCCCCGTGGGATTCCCTCCGGTCACAGCCGGACGTCCGGAAAATGCAGATGTTCGACTGAAGTCGAACCCACACGAAGAGCTTGGAATCGGTTAAAGCCAGTCCCATCGGGCTAAAGCCGGCCCCACAACAGGGAGCGGCTTCAGCGGCGGCTGCGCCGACTTTCTCAGCGCTTCGACTTCTTCCTGGCTGGCTTGGGCTTGGCCTTGGCTACTGGCTTGGGCTTGGCCTTGACCACTGGCTTCGCTTTCGCGACCGGCTTTTTGGCCGCTGACTTGAACGACGTGGACTCCGCCTTGGATTCCGCCTTCACCTCAGGCTTGGCTTCCGTCTTGTCTTTCTTGGAGTCGTCGGCCTTGGCCTCCGGCTCTTTGTCCTCGCCCGCGAGGTTGCGCTTGCCTTCCTGGTCCGACTTGAAATCGGTCTCATACCAGCCGCCGCCTGCGAGCCGGAAGGCCGGTGCGGACACCAGTTTTTTCATCGCCTGCTTCTTGCAGCTCGGGCACTTCTTCAGCGGCTCATCGGAGAGCTTCTGCAGAACTTCGACATAGAACTTGCAGTTGGAGCATTCGTATTCGTAGAAAGGCATTTCTTTGCGGTCTCGGTGCCGTGGGGGCAACAAAGGTTTCAGTCAGGTAAGACGCGAGTCTAAGCGGCCAACCGGCTCACTGGCCAACTGGTCTGCTGGCCCGAGCAGGAGCCTCACGCGTCGCTCTTCGTTCTCCATTCCGGCCCGTCGGCCAGCCAACAGCTGGCCAGTTTGCCAGTTGGCCCGTTGGCCCGTTGGCCCGTTGGCCCGTTAGCCAGTTAGCCAGTTAGCCAGTTAGTCAGCTCCCGCTGAACGACAGCGTCCCATCCTTTTCCGTGACCCCGATCTTCGAGCCCGGTCCGAACTCCCCTTTCAGGATTCGCTGGGCCAGCGGATTTTCCACCTGCTGCTGGATCGCGCGCTTCAATGGACGGGCGCCATAGACCGGATCGAAGCCTGCTTCGCCGAGCAGATCCATGGCCGCCGTGTCGAAATTCAGCTCGATATCGCGATCGGCGAGGCGCTTGCGCAGGTAACCGAGCTGGATATCGACGATCGAGCGCAGCTGTTCCCGGGCCAGCGGATGGAACACGACGATGTCGTCGACGCGGTTGATGAACTCCGGCCGGAAATGCTGGCCGACGATTTCCATCACGGCGGACTTCATCCGGGCGTAGTTGGCTTCGCCTGCCAGTTCCTGGATCACGTGCGAACCGAGGTTCGACGTCATGATGATCACGGTGTTGCGGAAGTCGACCGTGCGGCCCTGGCCGTCGGTCAGCCGGCCGTCATCGAGAACCTGCAACAGAACATTGAACACATCCGGATGCGCTTTCTCGACTTCGTCGAGCAGCAATACCGAGTACGGACGGCGGCGCACGGCCTCCGTCAGGTAACCACCTTCTTCGTAACCGACATAGCCGGGCGGCGCGCCGATGAGTCGCGCAACCGAATGCTTTTCCATGAACTCGGACATGTCGATACGGACCATGGCGTCTTCCGTATCGAACAGGAATTCCGCGAGCGCCTTGCACAGCTCGGTCTTGCCGACGCCGGTGGGACCGAGGAACAGGAATGAACCATTCGGGCGACTCGGATCCGACAGGCCCGCACGCGAACGACGGATCGCATCCGACACAGCCTTGACCGCTTCGGCCTGGCCGACGACGCGCTTGCCGATCGCCTCTTCCATGCGCAGCAGCTTTTCTTTCTCGCCCTCGAGCATCTTGGAGATCGGAATACCGGTCCACTTGGACACGACCTCCGCGACTTCTTCGTCCGTCACCTTGTTGCGCAGGAGCTTGGTTTCCTGCTGCTCGGCGGCAGTCGCCTGCGCCAGCCGGCGCTCCAGCTCGGGAATCTTGCCGTACTGAAGCTCGGACATGCGGCCGAGATCCTGCGCACGACGCGCGGTCTCGAGTTCCATGCGCCCGCGTTCCAGCTCTTCCTTGATCTGTGCCGAGGCCTGGACCGATGCCTTCTCGGCCTTCCAGACTTCTTCGAGATCCGAGTATTCCTTTTCCAGCGCCTGCAACTGTTCGTCGATGAGGCTGAGCCGCTTGCGTGAGGCTTCGTCCTTCTCCTTCTTCAGCGCTTCGCGCTCGATCTTGAGCTGGATGATGCGCCGCTCGAGGCGGTCCATCGACTCGGGCTTCGAATCGATCTCCATGCGAATACGTGACGCGGCCTCGTCGATGAGATCGATGGCCTTGTCAGGCAGCTGGCGATCGGTGATGTAACGATTGGACAGCGTCGCGGCGGCAACGATGGCCGGATCGGTGATGTCGACGCCGTGGTGAACTTCGTAACGTTCCTTCAGGCCGCGCAGGATCGCGATCGTGTCTTCGACCGACGGCTCGCCCACGAAGACTTTCTGGAAGCGGCGCTCGAGCGCAGCGTCCTTCTCGATGTACTTGCGATATTCGTCGAGCGTGGTCGCGCCGACGCAATGCAGTTCGCCGCGCGCGAGCGCGGGTTTGAGCATGTTGCCGGCGTCCATCGCGCCCTCGGCCTTGCCGGCACCGACCATCGTGTGCAGCTCGTCGACGAACAGGATCACCTGCCCTTCCTGCTTGGCCAGGTCATTGAGCACGCCCTTGAGGCGCTCCTCGAATTCGCCGCGGTACTTTGCGCCTGCGATGAGCGAACCCATGTCGAGCGCCAGGATGCGCTTGTTACGCAAGCCTTCCGGAACCTCGCCATTGACGATGCGCTGCGCGAGACCTTCGACGATGGCGGTCTTGCCGACGCCGGGTTCGCCGATCAGCACGGGATTGTTCTTGGTGCGACGCTGCAGCACCTGGATCGTGCGACGGATTTCATCGTCGCGGCCGATCACCGGATCGAGCTTGCCCTGCTCGGCGCGCTCGGTCAGATCGACCGTGAACTTCTCCAGCGCCTGACGATTCTCTTCGGCGTTGGGGTCGTCGACCTTTTCGCCGCCGCGAACTTCGTCGATGGCCTTCTCGATCGCGCCCTTCACCGCGCCGCAGTCACGCAGGAGCGTGCCGAGCGAACCCTTGTCTTCCAGCGCTGCGAGCACGAACAGTTCGCTCGAGATGTACTGATCGCCGCGCTTCTGCGCGAGCTTGTCGGTGATATTGAGGATCTTGTTCAGATCGCTCGAGACATGAACTTCGCCGCCCGTACCTTCGACCTTGGGCATGCGCTCCAGCATCTGCCCGAGATGCGAGCGCAGCAGGTTGACGTTGGTCCCGGCCTTGTCGAGCAAATGGCGCACCGCCCCCCCCTGCTGATCCAGCAAGGCCATCATGACGTGGACGGGTTCGATGTACTGATGATCGCGCCCGACCGCGAGCGACTGCGCGTCCGCCAGAGCGAGCTGGAATTTACTGGTCAGTTTGTCCATGCGCATAGATGAAACCCGGCTAACTGGTTAACTGGCCGACTGGTCTTCTGGCCAGAGAAGAAAAACGTACCAGCGATGTGGGGAATTTGCGTCAGGAATTCAACGGGGGCGGGTCAAACTGCGCCGCTGTCAGATGACCAGAAGAGAGCCGCGGTGGTGGCCCACCGTCGCCGACACCGACTGTGGGTCGGCTTCGGCCGGACATCCGAATGCCGGAAGTCCGACTGTGACCGGAGGGGAATCCTACGGGGAAACCGTCACTGCTGCCTTGATCCGGCCAGCCCACCAGTTGGCCAGCGAGCCGGTTGGCCGGGCGCGGACGCGCCCTAATGCGCCAGCCTGTGGCTGACGTAGATCACCGCCACTCCCAGCACGATGAAGACAAACTGCTTCACGCCCGAGCCCGGGTCGACGCGACGGTGCAGTCCCGGAATGAGGTCGGCCACGGCGATATAAAGGAAGCTGGACGCCGCAATGGCCAGCGCATACGGCAGCACCTGCTGGGACTCGCCGAGGAAGAAGTATGCAGCGACGCCGCCGATGACCGACGTCACGCTGGTCAACGTGTTGAGCGTGAACGCCTTGGCGCGCGACATCCCGCCATGCAGCAGGATCGCGAGATCGCCGACTTCCTGCGGGATTTCGTGAGCCATCACGGCAACCGCCGTCACGATACCGAGGTGGATGTCGGTCATGAAGGCGGCGGCGATGAGCACACCGTCGAGCACATTGTGGAAACCATCGCCGATCAGGATCAGTGACGCCGACGCCGCATCGCGCGCCTTGCCGTGGTCATGATGGCCGTCATGCGCATGCGGCACGTGGCCTTCACAGACCTCGGCATGGCAATGCCGCCACAGCACCAGCTTTTCGAGAACGAAGAACACCAGCAAGCCGATCAGCAACGCCAGGCCGATGCTGTGCACCGATGCGGTTCCCGCGCCTTCGATGGCGTGCGGCAACAGGCCGAGCAACGCTGCTCCAAGCAAAGCGCCGGTGGCGAAACTCACCAGGTGCGGTAACACGCGCACGCGCAGCGTATTCGGCGACAGCAGGAACACGGACGCTGCAATGGCGCTGAGCGCGCCGCCGATGGCGGTGAACAGGATGATCCAGGCGAGAAGAGGCATTAAGAGGTTCTAGGCGCTAGGGACTAGGCGCTAGTCCAAAGAGTTCTTGATTCGATCGTCGCGAGGTTAGCACGCACGTCAAGCCCACCTCCGACAGCTCCGCTCCTACTAGAGCCCAGGGCCTAGCTCGCATTCCTCCAGCCACACCATCGTCGCCATCCGTCCGGTCTTCGCAGCGCGCCGATAGGAAAAAAATCGTTCTGCGTCGGCGAAGACGCTGAAGTCGCCCCCGTAGATCCGCGTCACGCCGAGGCTCCGCAATTCGTTGCGCGCCAGTTCATACAGATCCGCCTGCCAGCGTCCGCGTGCATTGCGTTCAAAGGCCGCTGTGTTGACGGAATCGCGGTTCACGAACTGTTCGCGGACTTCCTCGCCGACCTCGAACGCCGCCGGCTCGATCGCCGGGCCCAGCCAGGCGAGCAGGTTCTGCGGGTCGACGCTCAGCGCCTTGATGGTTTCGCCGAGAACACCACCGACGAGACCACGCCATCCGGCATGCGCCGCACCGACCCGGGTGCCGGCGCGATCGCAAAACAGCACGGGCAGGCAATCCGCGGTCATGATCACGCAGACTTGATTCGCAGCGCGCGCAATCGATGCATCGGCCGTCGCCGGTGTCGATTGCGGAGTCGCTTCGACGACGGCGACGCCATGGACCTGGTTCAGCCACGCGGGCTCTGCAGGCAGCTGTAGCGCCTCGCGCAGACGGCGGCGGTTCTCCACGACCGCGGATGGAGCGTCGCCGACATGGGTAGCGAGGTTGAGGCCGGCGAAGTCACCTGTGCTCACCCCGCCCGGGCGCAGGGTGACGGCGGCGCGCACATTCGATGGTGCGGGCCAGTCCGGGGTCAGCCAGGTGAGAGCCGTCATCAGGTCGCCTGCTTCTGATCCCGCTTCAGCACTGCCAGGAGTTCCTGCATGTCCGCCGGGATGGGTGCGACTGCCTCCACGGGCTTGCCCGTCACCGGATGCTCGAACGCCAGTCTCGCGGCATGCAACGCCTGCCGACCGAAGCCGCGCAGCGCCTCGACCAGCTCCGGGGTTGCACCCTTCGGCAGCAGGAGCCGGCCGCCGTAGGTCCGATCCCCGACCAGCGGGTAGCGGATGTGGGCCATGTGCACCCGGATCTGGTGGGTCCGGCCGGTCTCCAGAGTGAGCCGGACATGCGTGTGGCCGCGATAGCGATGCAGCACGCGGTAATGGGTGACCGACTCGCGACCGTCTGCACGGATGGTCTGTTTCAGCCGATCCACCGGATGACGGCCGATCGGTGCGTCGACCGTTCCGCCCGCGGTCATGACCCCGGTCACGATCGACTCGTATTCGCGCTGTACATCGTGAACTTCCAGCGCGCGCACGAGCGCGGTATGCGCCTCCAGCGTCCGCGCGATCACGAGCAGTCCGCTGGTGTCCTTGTCCAGGCGGTGCACGATGCCACCACGCGGCAGATGCACGAGATCCGGGTCGAAATGCAGCAGGGCATTCTGCAGCGTTCCGGCCGCGTTTCCGGCACCGGGATGCACGACCAGCCCGGCCGGCTTGTTGATGATCAGGATGTGCTTGTCCTGGTGGACGATCGCCAGGTCGATCAATTCCGGCGCGACCGCGACCGCCTCCTGCAGCGTGGCATCGACCTCGACCCGCTCCCCGCCCAGGACCTTGTCTTTTGGCCGCAACTTGCCGCCATTGATCAGGATCTGGCCGGACTCGATCCAGTCCTTGATGCGGGTGCGGGAGTATTCCGACAGCAGCTCGGCGAGGACCTGGTCCAGCCGTTGCCCTACGTGGTCGTCGGGAATCGTCAGGGAATGGCGGATAGCTTGGCTCATAGAAGGAACTTGTTGGGTCGGCAGAACACGAAAGGAGGGCGGAAAGTGTGGCTGCTGGGTAACGGGCTCTGGGCAGCTGGCCAGAAGAATGACAGAGATGTTTTGATCGATTCCGGCCAACAGCCTGACAGCCTGACCGAAAGGGAATCCCCCGGGACAGAACCCAGCAGCCCCTCTCAGGCCGCTATACTCTCGCGCCTCTTCCGGGCTGGATCACCGTCGGATCGATTCAAAATGCTGAGCAATTTTCGCACGCCCCTCATGGTTCTGGCCACGGCCCTGCTGCTCGCCTTCGGTGGTTGCAGCAACAAATCCAAGGAAATCATCGGCAGCGCCGACAAGTTGTACGACTCCGCCAAGAAGGCGTCGGACAATGGCAACTATCGTGACTCCATCAGTTACTACGAAGCGCTCGAAGCGCGCTTCCCGTTCAGCAACCAGGCCAAACAGGGTCAGCTCGACCTGATGTACGCCTACTACCGCAACGCCGAGCCCGAATCAGCCATCGACCAGGCCGACCAGTTCATCCGCGAGAACCCGGCCCATCCGCGCGTCGATTACGCGTACTACATCAAGGGCCTGGCGCAGTTCGAACGCAACCCGAACTTCCTCGAACGCTGGTTCAACGCCGATCTCACCCAGCGTCCGCCGATCGATGCCCGCAAGTCGTTCCAGGCCTTCCAGACTCTGCTGCAGCGCTTCCCCAACAGCCAGTACGCCGCCGATTCGCGCCAGCGCATGATTTTCCTGCGCAACCGCCTCGCCGCCTACGAAGTCTACGTGGCCGACTACTACCTGAAGCGCGGGGCCTACGTCGGCGCGATCAACCGCTGCAAATTCACCATCGAGAACTACGACGGCGCTCCCCAGATGCGCCGCGCCCTGCAGATCATGTCCCAGAGCTACGAGAAGCTCGGCATGACCGATCTCGCCACCCAGACGGACAAGGTGATTCGCGAGAATTACGCGGGATTGGTGCAGCCTGACGAGGGACAGAAAAAAGAGAGTTGGTGGAAATTCTGGTGACGCCCGGAGGCCGTCACGACTGACTGGCCAACCGGCTAACTGGCTCACTGGTCAAACGAACTAGCCAGATACGCACGAATGTAGCTCATGGAGAGAGCGGATGAGGGACCACCACAAACTGGAAGTCTTTGCCCTGGCCGATGCATTGACACTCAGACTCTACGCGGCGACCAAGCGCTTCCCCGAAGACGAACGCTACGGACTCGCGAGTCAAATTCGACGTGCCGCAGTCTCGGTGGGTGCAAACATCGTTGAGAGAGCAGCTCGCCCATCGCGTGTGGAATTCGCTCGATTTCTCACGATCGCATATGCCTCCGCGTGCGAACTCCAGTACGAGATCTCATTGGCAAGCCGATTGGGCCTGATGGATGCCAAGGACGATGCACCTCTGGCCGATCTCGCATCGAGAACCTGCAAGGCACTGCGCAGCCTCATTCTCGCCGTCCGCAAGACCTAGGCCACGGGTGTCATTCTCCTCGGGCCGGTCGGCCGGTAAGCCAGTGAGCCAGTTGGCCTTATCTACCTCGTCCTATACCCCGACGTAATCGGATACCTCCAATCCCTGCCAAACGCCCTATCGCTGATCCTCACTCCGGGCGGGGCCTGGCGGCGCTTGTACTCGTTCCGCTTCACCATCTCCAGCACGCGCCCGACTGTCGCACGGTCGAAGCCGCGGGCGGCGATTTCATCGACGGAGAGATCGTCCTCGATGAAGAGCGCGAGGATCGCATCGAGAATCTCATAGGGCGGCAGCGAGTCGGAATCCTTCTGATCGGGGCGCAGTTCTGCTGAAGGCGGGCGATCGATCACGCGCTGCGGGATCACTTGTACGCCAGCGGGTGCGACGGAGTTGCGGTAGTTCGAGAGCCGGTAGACCAGCATCTTGCTGCAGTCCTTGATCGGCGCGAAGCCGCCGTTCATGTCGCCGTAGAGCGTTGCGTAGCCCACCGCCATTTCGCTCTTGTTGCCGGTCGTCACGAGCATGCGGCCGGTCTTGTTGGAGATTGCCATCAGCAGCACGCCGCGAATGCGCGCCTGGATGTTTTCTTCGGTCGTGTCCGGTTCGCGGCCGGCAAACACGTCCTCGAGTGCGGCCAGTGTCGCGTCGAACATGCCCTCGATGGAAATGAGGTCGTACTTCACTCCCAATGTGCGCGCCTGCGATGCGGCTTCTTCGAGACTCATCTGCGAGGTATAGCGCGAGGGCATCATCACGACATGGACACGGTCGGCGCCGAGCGCATCCACCGCAATCGCCAGAGTCAGCGCCGAATCGACGCCACCGGACAGACCGAGCACGACGCCGGGAAAACGATGCTTCTCGACGTAGTCGCGGACGCCGAGCACCAATGCGCCATAAACGCTCGCCTCTTCGCTCAGCAACGGCTCGATATGCGCGGGGCGCGGAACGACTTTGCCATTGATCAGATCGACGTCGACAGGGGTGAGGCTTTCGACAAACGGTGCAATGCGCTGCACGACTTCGCCAGCGGCATTCATGACGAATGAGCCGCCATCGAATACCAGTTCGTCCTGTCCGCCCAGCAGGTTCACATAGACCACCGGCAACCCGGTGTCGCGAACGCGCGCGCGCACGACGCCTTCGCGTCGATTCTGATAGTTCAGGGAGAACGGCGAACCGTTGATGACGACGATCAGCTGAGCGCCCGCTTCTTTGGCCGCGACGGCTGGCGCAGCCTCCCACACGTCCTCACAGATCAATAGGGCGACGCGGATACCGTTGATCTCGATGACCCTGGTGTCCTTGCCGTGCCTGAAGTAGCGCTTTTCGTCGAAGACCAGGTAGTTGGGAAGCTCCTGCTTGCGGTAGTTGGCGAGCACTTCGCCGTCCCGCACGACCGCTGCGGCGTTGTAGATACCGCCGTCTGCATATTCCGGATAACCCACCATGGCCGCGATGCCGTGCGTTTCTTCGCGAACGCGCGCCAATGCCGCTTCGACCTGGCGCCGCAGTCCGTTGTGAAACAGCAGATCCTCGGGTGGATACCCCGACAGACTCAGCTCGGGCATCAGGACCAGATCGGCCTGCAACTCATCGCGCGCACGTGCGGATGCATCGATGACGCGCTGCGTGTTGCCGCTCACATCGCCGACGAACAGGTTGAGCTGCGCCAGGGCGATACGGAGGGTGGGAGTGGGCATCTGACCGTCAGGCACTGAATGGGAGCACCGATTATTGCGGAATAACCTGGCGCTGTCTGGACCTGTTTGGCGGATCAGTCGTGACCCGGACGGGGCTAACCCCAATATGCAGAAGGCCGGCTGTCGCCGGCCTTCTGGAAACGCGAGCAGTCAGGGCGGGAGGCGCTCTCTCCGCCGGCGCTCGCCAGCGGATTGCCACCGCCCCGACATGCGGTTACTTCTTTTTCGCCGGCTTGGCCTTCTTCCTGGCAGCCTTCACCGGAGCCTTCTTCACCAGCTTGCTGGCAACTGGCTTCTTGGCGACTGGCTTCTTCGGTGCGGACTTCCTGGCAACCGGCTTCCTGGCAGCAGGCTTTTTCGCCGTCGGCTTCCTGGCAGCCGCCGTCTTTGGCGCCGGAGCCGCCTTTGCCTGAGCCTTCGGCGTCGCAGCGGCCTTGGCCTGCGCCTTAGCCTGAGCCTTGGCCTGCTTCGCCGCCGCCTTCTTCATCTGCTCGAGGATGGCCTTGCCGAGGTCGGCCGGGCTCTTCACCGTGCGCACGCCCGCACGCTCGAGTGCCGCGAACTTGTCGGCTGCCGTTCCCTTGCCGCCCGACACGATCGCGCCAGCGTGGCCCATGCGCTTGCCGGCAGGCGCTGTAACACCGGCGATGTAGGCAACGACCGGCTTGGTGACATGGTCGCGAATGAAGTCAGCAGCCGCTTCTTCATCGGCACCGCCGATTTCGCCGACCATGATGATGCCTTCGGTCTTCGGATCCGCTTCGAAGAGCGCGAGCACATCGATGAAGTTCATGCCGCGCACCGGGTCGCCGCCGATGCCGACACACGTGCTCTGGCCGAGGCCTGCATTGGTGGTCTGAAACACGGCTTCGTACGTGAGCGTGCCCGAACGGGAAACGATGCCGATCTTGCCGGGCTTGTGAATGAAGCCGGGCATGATGCCGATCTTGCACTCTCCCGGCGTGATGACGCCGGGGCAGTTCGGACCGACCAGCAGGCTGCCGTAGCTGGCCAGTGCCGCTTTCACGCGCACCATGTCATTCACCGGGATGCCTTCGGTGATGCAGACGATCAGTTCGATGCCGGCATCTGCCGCTTCGAGGATGGCGTCGGCCGCATACGGGGCGGGCACGTAGATCATGCTCACCGTCGCGCCGGTGGCCTGCACCGCCTCGCGTGCGGTGTTGAAAACAGGCAAGCCGAGGTGCTTCTCGCCGCCGCGACCTGGCGTCACGCCGCCGACGAGCTTCGTTCCGTACGCGAGACACTGCTCCGAGTGGAACGTGCCTTGTTTACCGGTGAAACCCTGGCAGATGACGCGGGTGTTCTTGTCGATCAGGATGGACATGTAATTGGGCTCTGGGGTGCTGGGCTCTGGGCTGCTGGCCAGAACGAACAGAAAGGTGGATTGGCGACCCTGTGGCGATTACTGCTGCTTCGCCGCCGCCACGACTTTCTTCGCCGCGTCGGTCAGATCCGATGCCGCGATGATCGCGAGGCCGCTGTCGGCCAGAAGCTTGCGCCCCTGCTCGGCATTCGTACCTTCGATGCGGACCACGACCGGCACGCTGACGCCAACATCCTGCACCGCGTGAATGATGCCTTCGGCAATCATGTCGCAGCGGACGATACCGCCGAAGATGTTCACCAGGATGGCGCGGACGTTCTTGTTCGACAGGATCAGGTTGAATGCGACCGTCACGCGTTCGCGCGTCGCGCCACCGCCGACGTCGAGGAAGTTCGCCGGCGAGCCGCCGTGCAACTGGATCAGGTCCATGGTTGCCATGGCAAGGCCGGCACCATTCACCATGCAGGCGATGTCACCGTCCAGCGAAACGTAGTTAAGTTCGTGCTGGGCGGCGGCCCGCTCCATGGCGTCTTCCTGGCTGTCATCGCGCCAGGAAATCAGGTCCTTGTGACGGAACAGCGCGTTGTCTTCGATGTTGATCTTCGCATCGAGCGCCAGGAGCTTGCCCTCGCCCGTCACGATCAGCGGATTCACTTCGAGCAGGGCGCAATCCTGTTCCAGGTACAGCTTGTAGAGCGCCTGTGCGATGTGCGCGAATTCATCGATCTGCTTGCCTTCGAGTCCGAGACCGAACGCCAGCACGCGGCACTGCGAAGGCTGCAAGCCCGCGGCAGGATGCACGTTCACGCGGATGATCTTCTCCGGCGTATGCGCAGCCACTTCCTCGATATCCATGCCGCCCGCGGCCGAAGCGATGAACGCGATATGACCCGCATCGCGATTCAGCACCAGGCTCAGGTACAGCTCCCTTGCAATCTTTGACCCTTCCTCGACGAAGACCTGGTGGATGGGCAGACCTTCCGGACCCGTCTGGTGCGTCACCAGGCGCTTGCCGAACATCGCTTCTGCGGCCTGCGACGCCGCCTCCGGCGAATCCACCAGCTTCACACCGCCAGCTTTACCACGGCCGCCTGCGTGAACCTGCGCCTTCACCACCCACTTGGAGCCACCGATTTTCCGGGCAGCTGCAGCAGCTTCTGCCCCCGTGGAGGCCACCACCCCGTTCGGAACCGGAATGCCATAGCGCGCGAACAGCTGCTTCGACTGGTACTCGTGCAAATTCATCGGTGAGGAGTCTCGTTGGGCCTGCGGGAAGGCCGCGTATTCTGGAGGAATTCGCGGGTGATGCAAAGGCGGAATCCCGCCGGGGCTGGAAACCGCGGGCCGGAGATTCAGCAGAAGACAGCAGATGAGGCGCTTATCGCACGTGAATTCCAGCAGCGATTGATTTCAGACCGCCGCGATTGATTTTTAAACAGAGGCGCCTGTGCCTGATCTTTGCTTCACCTCCGGCCTCCAGCCGCGCCTTTCTCCATGCTAATTTGCGGCAATGAAGCTTTCCGACCAGCTCGCCCTGAGCTCCTCCGAGGATCTGGCATGGCGCGTCCTGACGCTCGTTAATGTTTTCCGGCTGCTGGTCCCGCTGCTGCTGACGATCCCGTTCCTGACGCTGACACCCAGCCCGGTGGGGCAATTTCGTCCGGCACTGTTCATTGCCGTGTCCACCGCTTATTTCCTGTTCGCCCTCGGCTCCATTCCGGCAATCCGCCATCACCGTCCGACCATCGAGATCCAGACGTTCGTCGGTGCCTGCGTCGATGTGCTCGCCATCGCACTGCTGACCTATTCCAGCGGCGGCATGGGCAGCGGCCTGGGCGCTGCTCTGGTGCTGCCGATTGCCGCTGCGAGCTTCATCATCAGCCAGCGCATTGCGTTGCTGGTCGCAGCGCTCGCAACGCTGGCACTGCTGCTGCAGCAGGGAATGACAACGCTTATCGGACGCGGCGATGCCGGCGATTTCACGGCTGCCGGCATCGCGGGCGCCGTCATTTTCCTCATGACACTGAGCATCGGCTCCATGAGCCGCAGCCTGCGCGAAAGCGAAGAACGCGTGCGCCTGCGGGAAGTCGACGCGGCCAACCTCGCCGAATTGAACCAGTTCATCGTCCAGCACCTGCGCGAGAGCATTCTCGTCGTCGACGAGAACGACAGCATCCGTCTCATCAACGAATCCGCATCGCAGCTGCTGAAGCACCGAACCGTGCAGCCGGGCACGCCGCTCGGGGAAATCTCGCCGCGACTGCTCTACCTGCTCGGCACATGGCGCGCTTATTCGTACGACTGGCAGATGAGTTCCCTGTCGATGGTCGCTGCCGACGGCGGCAGCATCGTACAGCCGCACTTCGTCTCGCTGGACCGTGAAAGCAAGGGTCCTACGCTGGTCTTTCTAGAAGACATGACGCTGATCGCCGAACGCGTGCAGCAATCGAAACTTGCGGCGCTCGGCCGCCTGAGCGCCAGCATCGCGCACGAGATCCGCAATCCCGTCGGCGCGATGAGCCACGCCGCCCAGCTCCTTGCGGAAGCCCCGTCCCTGACGCCCCAGGAAAAGCGCCTCACCGCCATCATCACCAACAACGGCGAACGGGTCAGCACGATCATCGACAACGTCTTGCAGCTTTCCCGTCGCGACACTACCCGCCAGGAACGCATCGAACTGAATGGCTGGATGCGGGAATTTCTCATGGAATTCCGACAGACCTCGCAGATCGGGACGGACATTCTGCGTTTCAATCCGACGCTGTCGGACCTGGAAATACGCGTCGACCCGACCCATCTGCATCAACTGATGTGGAATCTGTGCGAGAACGCGCTGAAATACGGCCGCACCACGACCAACCCCGGGGCGGTCGAGATCCACACCGGCAGAATCGCCGTATCCGAACGGCCCTACCTCGAAGTGCTGGACCGCGGACCGGGCATCGCCTCGCCCGATGCGGAACGCATCTTCGAACCGTTCTTCACCGCCAACAAGGGCGGCACGGGACTGGGTTTGTTCATCGCACGCGAGCTGGCTCAATGCAATCGCGCCATTCTCGCGTACGAGCCGCGCGCCGGCGGCGGTAGCGTCTTCAGGCTGGTCTTCGCAGACCCCACCAGGTGGGAAGCATGACGTGCGGAGAGTTGGAGGCTGTCGGCTGGAGGCTGTAGGCTGTAGGTCGGATCAGGGATTGGAAACCAGGCATAAGGAGATGCCGTAGGTGATCACTAAATTGAAAGTATTCGATCTTGCGGACCAACTCGCAGCTCTCATTTATCAGTATCAGCAAACCGCCGGATTCCAATCGACCGAGCGGTTCGGCCTGCAATCAAATTCGCCGTGCTGCAGTATCGATTGCCGCAAACATTGTCGAAGGATGCTCACGGTCTTCTCAGAATGAGTACTCGAGATTCCTCGAATCGCCTATGGCTCGGCGCGAGAACTTCAGTATGAAGTCGGGCTGGCCCAGCGGCTGGGCTACCTTGATGCCAAAGACAGCAACGGGCTGCACGACCGATGTACCGCACTCGCGAAGGCACTCAACGGCTTGCTACGAGCACGTGCTGCTAACTGACAGACTGTGCTTGGCACCCGCGCCGAGTGCCGTTACGTTCCGACCTACAGCCCACAGCCCACAGCCCACAGCCTAATCCTCATGTCCCGCCGCCATCGCGCCCTTGTCATCGACGACGAACCCGACATCCGGGAACTGCTCGGCATCACGCTCGAACGCATGAGCATCGACGTCGTCACAGCCAACGATGTCGCTACCGCCACCCGCGAGCTGCGTAACAACTCGTTTGATCTGTGCTTCACCGACATGCGCCTGCCGGACGGCGATGGCCTGAGCGTCGTCGAATGGATCCAGAATCACCGACCACACACTCCGGTGGCCGTCATCACTGCACACGGCAACGTCGAAACGGCGGTACGTGCGCTGAAACTTGGCGCGTTCGATTTCATCTCCAAGCCTCTGGATCTCGCAGCACTGCGGAAGCTGATTGGCGCCACGCTCAAGCTCGGCGAGAGCGCAGAAAGCACCATTCAGCTGCCGCAGATCAAGTTGCTCGGACAATCGCAGAAGATGGAGCAACTGCGTGAACTTATCGAACGGGTCGCGCGTAGCCAGGCTCCGGTCCACATCTATGGCGAGTCGGGCACTGGCAAGGAATTGGTCGCTCATCTCATTCATGATGCGAGCGCGCGCCGCGACGGGGCGTTCATTCCCGTGAACTGCGGTGCGATTCCGACAGAGCTGATGGAAAGCGAGCTGTTCGGCCACAAGAAGGGCAGCTTCACCGGCGCGATCGCTGACAAGCTGGGTCTGATTCAGTCGGCTGAAGGCGGAACGTTGTTCCTGGATGAAATCGCGGATCTGCCGCTGCATATGCAGGTCAAATTGCTGCGAGTAATACAGGAAAAGAGCGTGCGCCCCATCGGGGAATCGAAAGAAGCGCCCATAGACGTTCGTATCCTCTCTGCCACGCACAAGAATCTCGCTGCGCTGGTGGCCGAAGGAAAGTTCCGCGAAGACCTCTTCTACCGCATCAACGTGATAGAAGTCCGCGTACCTCCCCTTCGTGAACGACTCGAAGACATCCCGGACCTCATCGACTCGATCGTCGCGAAGCTCGGCAAACAGACAGAAAGCAAATCACTGAGCATCACGGATACAGCGGTCAAGACACTGAGCAGCTACCATTTTCCGGGCAATGTTCGCGAACTCGAGAATGTGCTGGAACGCGCGGCGACGCTTTGCACCGGTGGAACCATCGATACGGGAGACCTGCAATTGCGACCCAAGGTCGCCATGCAGGAAGTCGCCGCCATATCCGGCAGCAGTGTCTCTCCAGGTGAGAACCTCGGAGACGCGCTGGAAGACATCGAACGCGATGCCATCGTCAGAGCGCTGGAACAGACGAGATACAACAAGACCAAGGCAGCGGCGCTGCTGGGGATGACGTTCAGGTCGCTGCGATACCGGATCAAGAAGCTGGGGATCGAGTAGACCCTCTATTCCGAATACGCCCACCCTTGTGCGTCATAGGGGTCCTGGCCCTTGAGAATCTTCGTCGAGCGAATTACGAAGGACTTCGGGTTCTGTGCGTTGAATTGCCATGGCACGAACGCCGCATAGAACGGGTCATCGCGGCCATGCGCCTCAATGGTCTTGTTGCCCAGGTAGGGATTCACGCAACCGCCGATCTCCTCACAAACGATGCGCGGTACTTCGGCGTTGGGCATGAACGCCTCGGAAATCCGCACGTCTCCGGTCGCTCCGACTTCTTTCACCAGCAAAACCGATCGGGTTCGCACGTACTCGTTGTGCTGAGTTCCGCCTGCAACGGCGCGGCTGGAATGATCGCTGACCGGTCCGACAATACCGTGATCCGAAACGATGACGATCTTCGTGTTGTCGTAGACTTCGGCACGCTTCAAGAAATCCAGATACCTGGCGACCGACAGCAACGTACATCTCGCACCGATAGAGTGTTGCAACGAGAAGAGACTGTCATGGCCGCGACGACGTATTTCTTCGATCGTTACGCGCAGCCTCTCCTGTTGCGGTACGCACTGTTCATTCAGGTAGTACGGCTCGTGAGCGAGAATATTGGACACGATGTTTAGGTTCGGCTGACCGGCGCCCGTATAGGTCAGGTCAGGAAAGGCTTCGAGTTCCGCCCACTCCCGGAACGTGGTACCTGCCGAATGATCCATGTAGGGCCGCCACGGGCCTTTCATCTGCAGGATGTCCTTCATCAGGTACGACGCACCGCGCATCGAGGCCAGCAGGACCAGCAGATCCGCATAGCTCGACCTCGATAGCTCGTTGAGCGGGAAGCCCGCCCGCTCTGCGCGCTCCTTGACGATGCTCAGCGGAATGTGGGTGCAGTTAACCCTATCCATCGAGAGATACTTGCAATCCCCAGCCATCGTGAATCCGAGCCCGCGTGGACCCACGAAGTTCACGTCGTAGTTCTTGCGGGAGAAGTTGTAAGGCAGGATCGAGAATGCTTCGACCGAAAGGTCCCGCAGCGGTCTGTCGCGAGCATTCATTTCGGTGGGCGTGTAGTCATACCCGCCATACATCGGGTGAACGCCGGCGATCGAGTTTTCACCCGCTGAAACGGTGCGCGGATACCAGACGAAGCCGCTCAAGCTCGAGTTCAAGTCCGGATCGGTTCGCAGGATGTCTTCCACGTACGAGCCCATGAACCGGTCGAGGAAGACAATCAGGACATTTCGATTCGTCTTCGAGAATCGCAGGGGTTGAGCGGACACCTGTGCGGAAGAGTCAGGCCCGCCCGCCTCCCCGGCGGAATCTGCCAATACGCCCACCGCAGCGACGCCAATCAGGGACACATTGATTAGGATCGTCGCAACGACGAAAGGCTTGCCACCCCAGCGGACCAGCGCCGCCGTGATGGCTGCAACGATCGCAATGACGACGACGATATCGGCAGCGATTCTTAGAATGCGCGAAACGGCCGGTATCACGACCTGCTCGAAGGTGAGGCCCGTCATCATCGGATAGCCGAACGGTATGAAATAGGAATAGACCATGCCCAGTGCCAGCGCGATGAGTGCCAGCACGGTCAGCGCCGTGCGGATCCTCGGTATAACCGCGACGGCATAAACGAGGGCGGCGAGGTAGACGACGAGCATCGCATTGCGCGAATTGACGGTAATCAGATAGTCGAGATGGAGACTGAGCTCACCGGGTGAGGTCAGGAACGTCGTAATGGGCACGTAGACGAATACGAGCGCCGCTAGCGTTGCAATGGACAGCAGGTAGAGCGAAAAGCGCCAGCGGCCGAGGCTAACGGTGAGTCGTTCCAGTCCTTGCCCCGGCAGTGCGCAGGAGCTGATTGCCGCAGCGACCAGCACACCGCTCGCCGACCAGGCAGTGCATTCGACCCACAACGCTGCGAGCATCATTGCAAATACAAGCAGGGTCGCTGCCGGTATGCGTACCGAGGTGCGCAGGCTGGCCGCACTCAGCTTGCGGAATACGCCGGTGAAGAGCAGACAGGAGAGAACAAACAGGAGCAGCGACATGTCGTTTCACCGCTGCGCAGAAATCTGCGCGAACCGCTGGAGGACGGGCGGTGGCAGTCGAGGCACCAGGCGCTGTTCCACAACATTGCGCAGGACGGAGAACAGATTGTTCATCGTCCAGTAGAGCACCAGACCGGACGCGCTGTTGTACAGGAGCGCGAGGAATATCGCCGCCAATGAAATTCCCAGTATCCGCTTGCCGCGGTCGGACACGTATGTCATTACCGCCACCACGTTGATTGCAGTCATCAACAGCGGCAACACATTGATACCGCCTAGCAATCCATCGGGCGCGCTGAGGTCCCTTATCGGACCGAAGGAGGCCCCGCTCAATGTTTGGAGGCCCGACAAGTAGCGATACACGGTGGCGAAGACCAGGATCTGCACGACCAGGTCGACCGATCGCAGCAACTCCGAAATCGGGTGATAGCGATACTGACGATAAACGGCCCGGATGTAGAAGTAGCGCTCGCGTCCGCGAAAATGACGCCTCATGCGCGCGACCTCCTGCGCCACACGCTCCTTCACTCCACGGCTGCACTGGAAGGCTCTTTCCATCTGCCGATATACCGGCAGCAGGAGCACGTTGAGCACAACGCTGAATGCAATGAGCTTCCCGCCCATCCCGAGTGAGTTCGGCAGCAAGGAGAACACCGATGCATAAATGAGCATCAGAGGCTGCAGGAAGAGAGCGTCCAGGAGCGCAAGCACTATGCGGCCTCCCCAACGACGGAAACGGGCAGGCCACGCGCCTTTTTCGATCCGACTGACTGCTGCTCACGCATGAATATGCCTGCCAGCTGCTCGGCGGCCACCTTGCTGCCGGTGCCGAAGTTGTAGATCAGACGCGACCGTACAGCGGCAATGCGCTTGGCCGAGGGGTTCGACAGCACCCGTTCGAGATGAGTCGCGATCTCGTTTATCTCCGAGGGCGGCACGGGGACGATGAAGTCCCGGCAACACTGCTTGAGTTCACTATCCCCACCCAGCAGCTCGCCTTCGAGGCCGCCGTTGGTTTGTTGGCGATCGATGATCACCACAGGACGTTCGTAGATGAACGCAAACTCGTGCGTTATTCCGGAGATGTCGCTCAGCAGCACATGGGCCTGTGACATCGCTGCTGCCGGCGTCCGGCTCGTATCGACGACAACACCCTCCAACGCGAGAATGCGCGCGTACAAATCGGGCTGGGAGACCTTCATCTGCGGATGTGGCCGGACGATCACCTTGAAGCGGCGCGCGATGCCTGCAATGAAGTCGGTGCCGAAAGCTTCAAACATGCTCAACGGCCCCCAGCTCGGCGCGACCAGCACGACCGGGTCTCCCGGCGGCAATGGCGTTGCACGTGCGTTGGCAAGGAGAGCCTCGTAGTGCGGCAAACCGGTCTCGTACAGATTCTTCGGCGCCGATCCCCGAATGCTTTCCATGCGGCGAATGTTGTTCTTGAGAATCTCGCCGCAGCACAGTACCGAATCGAAGTAGTCGTACGCGTACGGTCTCACATAACGAGATTCGCCCACCGCGTGCTGCACGATCGCGTAGTGGCGTACACGTCTGGACCGACGGAATGTCATGACATCGAGCTGTGGAGTGGTCGTCACCAGTAGGACCGCTTCGAGATTATTCAGGTAGGCGTAACCGACCATGCCCGGCGCAATCGCTTTGTGGACGACATCCTCGGGCAACGGCTCAAATGACTCGCCCCGTTCATACATCGTGAAGAACGTGGAACTGATGCCGCGTCTGGAAAGGGCAGCAATGATGGGCAGGAACGTGATCTCGTAGCGCGGATCTTCGCAGTGAATCGCAATGCCGCAGCTCTGATCCTTGTATCTCAGACGAAAAGCCGACTCGACCACCCGGTAGTAGAGACTGCGGATACTGAAGTACAGCGAGACGACGATTCCCGAAATGACGTAGAACAGCGCACTGCCAGTACCGGGATCGATATAGGCACGCGCCGGCTGCGCCAGCAGCATCAAAGCTGCCGCTATCACGGCGGTGGAAGAAAGCGACCGCTTCATGGCGCTACTTGCGACGCCGCGCCTCGAAATAGAACTGCTTCGTACCGAACGGGGACTCGAGCTCATCCGGATAGACGCGATCCACGGCCGTGATCTCAAAGTGCCGCGAGAGCAGTTCGTACGTCTGTGGCACGGTTCGATAGTTCGACGCGTAGCCGTCCCGCACGACGCGCTCCGCCTCTGCGGCCAGGGAGCAAGTCGATCGCACCCACACGATGGGTGCTGACAATCTGGCGAACAGGGCATCGACAACTTGATCGTCGAATACGTACTGGATCACTCCAGCCACGATGGCCGCATCGACTTCAGGAAGCGGGCCGGGATTGGCGATATCGAACACGCACGTTCGGATGCGCGGATCCATGTCTTTCAGCAGATCGGCGGCGACGTCGTAGCCGTGAAACTCTTCGAAATCCGTCAGGCGGAGCAAGCATTCCAGCAAGGAGCCGTCACCGCACCCCAGGTCCAGCAGTCGCTTGCCGTTGATCTTCTCGAGGCGCGGCACGAGGTAGTTGAGCTCATGAATGCGTCGCCGCCGCGTAAACGGAAACGGGTACTGCGACTGCGACTTCCAGTACTGCGTTGCTGTCTCGGTCGTCATTGTTTCTCAACCTGCTCCTGCCACTCATCGCAAACGTACACGCTGGACTGATAGAACCGGATCTGCCCTTCGACGATGCGTTGTTCAACGTAGGCGGCGAGATCGAATGGTTCGTCCTGCAACAACGCATTGAGCGGTATTGGCATCCGGATGATGCTCTGCGGTACGCGGTGGAACGTTTCGCCGTTCGGTATGAACTTGCCGCTCTCGGCGGCCGCACGGATGTCGGCTGGGGTGCGCGGCGGGAACTCGATGCGCTCGCCCCGCTCTCTCGCAAACTCGGACATCCGGGTCTTCACGCCGTTGTTGATGAAATGCACGTTGCCCAGCAGATCGATATCCGAGTAGTCATACACAACGCAGGGAACGGCTTTCGCCCCCATCCGACGCAGCGCCTCGAATCGGTTGGCGCCGTCGATCACGATGTTTTCGCGCACGATCGAGATGGGGTTGAAGAAAACGCGCTCAGCCGTGATCTTGTCCACCAGACGCGCGACCTTGACGTCGTCGTGCGCCTCGTAGCGACGCAGCTGCTCGACCGCAACCATGCGCAACCGCTCACGGAGGAATTGCTCGTCGCGCCGCCCCGATCGCGCGACGCGTCTGCGGATTTCGGTAGTGGATATACCCTGAGTTCTTGGCAGGAGTACGAGCCGGATCGAATTGTCGCGAAGGAAATTCAACGCGGCGCTGCGGTCCGCCGAGAACAGCCAGTCGTCACCCTGCACGACGATATCGGGGCGCAACGTAGCGTAGTTCGCGCGCTGATCTGTGTCGGTGTAGTGAATGACTTCTTCGACGAAGGGCAACGAACGGACCTGCGCGTCCCGCTCTTCGAGGGTGAGGATCGGGCGCGAACCCTTGCTATCCTCGACCCCCTGGTCGGTCATGATGCCCACCGTCAACTCGCCAAGCGCCGCCGCCTGCGTGAGGATGTTCAAGTGACCCCGGTGGAGAATGTCAAAAACGCCAGTGGTGTATACGCGCATTTGCGTTGGTTACCGCTTTCGAAGCGAACGTTGCAGGGCGGCATGTTTCTGCCGAACTGCAGTCTCCCAGTTGCGCGACATTAAGACATAAGACCGAGGTAGCGGACGTGAAGGCCTTCACAGGACGGCCTCTCGGCGACAGCTCACTTACCGTGTGAGCGCCGTTGATGCTGCCCAATGTGATCGAGGACTCAGCGAAAATCTCAGTGACCGGCGACGGCCGCATCGGCCAGTTCCGAACCGTATCTTGCCTGGAGGGCGACCCATAGCGTGTGGACGTCCCCTCGGTCGCTTGCCGGTGCTCCCTGCAATTCGCGAACGGCATCCGTTTCCCGATCGACCAGAATGTAGCGCTGCCCATGCTGGTCCGGCACGGCCGCCAGCAACCATCGATCCATGATCGCCGCACGCTCCTTCTCACGCAGCAACGCAGGCAAGGCGTCGCTCTTCACCGTAATCCGGCTGCTCTTCGGGTCGATCAGATACTTCTGCACGCCTTCGCCCGCCACTGCGTCCGTGTCGATCGTGCCGCGATTGCTGAATCCGATGACATAGCCGCTTTCGATGAAGCGCACGCGTGAAGCAGCATCGAGGGGGGCGTCGGCCGAATGCAGGACCCTGCTCCAGTCGCTCCCGTCGCGCGTCACTCCATCCGCGATGCCGGTCAGACCGATCAGCGTCGGCGCGACATCTTCGAGTGTAGCGGGCACGTCCTGTAGAACGAGTCCCGAACCGCGCCGAAGCGCCGACCGGCCGAAGCCTCGCACTCCCAGGACGACCTGATTCTGATAGGGACTGAGCACGCTGTTCCCGTGCCCCCACATTGCAACGCTCAGCACCCCCACAACTTCCTTCGCCTGCTTGCTAAAGAGCAGATTGTCGCGCGCGAGGCCCAACCCCTCGCCGTGATCGGAGAGCACCACGACGATCGCGTTGCTCAGGACTCCTGCGCGCTCGAGTGCATGCACGAGTTCGCCGAACTGCCGGTCTGCCTCGATCACCGAAGCACCATACTGGTAACGAGTATCCGAAAGGCGCGAGAATCCTCCCTCGTCGTCCTGTGCCCAGGTGTATGGCCAGTGTGGCAACGCGAGATGGACGGCGAGGAACAAGGGCTTGCCACCCGGACCATCGTCGAGCACCGAGGCCACTCTATCCACGAAGGAGCCGGGCTCGTACGTCACAGCAGCCGCGCGGTTTGCGTGGGTCTCGGGAAACAGGACCTCCCCGACATCGCTGTTGGCAACCAGGTTGGCCAATGGTATGTCGTTCGCCGCACCGAGCAGGAAATCGGATACGCCCATGGGGGGGCTCAGGATCTCTTCGAAGCCAAAGCGCTCGTCGATGTTGCTGAAACGCACTTCATCGGTTCCGTAGACAGTCCGGTACCCGGCGCGCCGGAATGCGTGCGCGACCGAAGCGTCGAGCGTCGCCTGCTTCACGGCAAACAAATTCTCCCGGACTTCATTCGTCCGCGGCGATTGGCCGCTCAGAATCGAGACCCACGCCGGGAAGGTGCGACCGACAGGCGTCACACAGTCGGCAATCAGTATGCCGTCCTGGAGGAAGGCATCGACGTTGGGAGTCATGCCCGGCTGCTGACCGCCGACCCCGATGTAGTCGGCGCGTAGTGAGTCGATCCCGATGATGATGACGTTCGGCTGACTGAGCGCACTCTCGCCATTGGCTATGGCCTCCGAACGCATCCAGCTCGCCGTGGCCAGGCAGGCTGCGATCAGCGCGCCCCAAACGACGATTCGCGATCCAAACCGCCTGACTCCCGGGTGACGCGCAAGATTCAGCCACGCGAGCATCGCCACCGCTGCCAGCAGGATGCTGGTCCCGAATGCAGCAAGAGTGGAATAGAAGGCGTGCGGCACCAGCTCACAGCATACGACGCGCGACGTCACCGACTCCGGAAAGCGATCGATGTTGAGCAGCAACAACCAGGCCACAGTAGCCAGGCCCCACATGAGCACCCAGCGTGTGCGTTTCCACGCCAGTTGCGGCAGTGCACGTTCAGACGCGATCGCCAGCAACCAGATGACACAGCCAAAGCAGACGTGCAGCAGTAGCTGCGCCGCTGCAAAACCGGCGAGACGCCAATAGAGGGTTTCGCCCAACTGCTGTCCGGACAGCCAGTCCGCGACGCGGGGCGGGATGAGTCGTTGAGCGCCGAAGAACGCGATCGCCGCGGCAGCCAGGCCGAATCCCACGCCGAGCAGCACTGCAAGCGGCAGGCCCTCGAAGGAGGCTCTCCTACGAATACGTTTGCGTGCGTCTGTGAACATAAGGGAGCGATGCTATATCAGCGCGAACGCGACCCTCGCTTGCAACTTCAGAACCTTGCGTTCGCTCACATGCCTCCGCGCACCTGGCTTCAGGCCGTGTGACGCGTTGCGCGTTCCTGCCTCTTCGATTTAGAGGATGGAAAAACGCTCTGGTATAAGCGGCTTCTGTCAAATTAACGGAAGTGAGCATGTCCACTGCGGATCGCCCGACCACATCCTGGCAAAAGGCCTTCTGGGTCGCCCTCGGGTTGAGCCTGTTGCTGATGTTCGTTTCGTTCGCGCGCATCGCCACCGGCTACGGTTATGTCTTCACGGGAGGCGACAAGGTCTTGAGCTCCGTCGTCGATGTCCCGTTGGTGGGCACACGGCTGGGCTGGGATATCGCCTGGTTCATCACCGCAACGCTTCTGGTTCATCTCGTCTTTGCCGCGCTCATCTGCGTACTCACCCGTTTCACGGAGCTCTCCGGCGGAAGCCGCCTGGGGAGTCGATCGACGCTGACCTTGGGCTGGTTCCTGGTTCTTTCCATCGGCGCGTTCGTCGCCAATGCCTACTACTATCCATGGTCGACGCTGGGCGAGTTCTTCGGCGAATACGTCGCTACCTGCGTGCTGGGTTTGCCGCTGGCCACATACGTTTTCTTCGCCATTGGCATGCTGATCTTCGCCGCGGTGGCGCCTGCGGCTCTGAAGTGGATCCGGTCTGCGAAGTTGCCGTCCATGCGCACCAGCATCGCTGTAGTCAGCGGGCTGTGTGTCGCCGTAACGGCTGTGATGCTCCTGTCGGCGTCGAGGGACGCGCGTGCGGTTCCGAACCCCACCAAACCTCACGTCATCCTCATTGGTATCGATTCCCTGCGGCCGGACTTCACCGCATTGGGCGGCGATCTCGACCATGCACCGAACATCAACGAGTTCATTCGCAACGCCCGCGCGTTCCGCGATGTCACCACGCCGCTCGCGCGCACGTTCCCTTCCTGGATGTCGATCCTAACCGGCCGGCATCCGCACGATACGGGCGCGCTGATGAATCTGACCCGCCGCGGCAGCATCGAAGCATCGCCTACGCTTGCAGAAGTTTTACGCGGACAAGGCTATAGAAGCATTTTCGCCATCGACGAGGCGCGCTTCGCGAACATCGACCAATCCTATGGTTTCGACCAACTCATCACACCCCCGATGGGGGCCGCGGATTTCCTGCTCGGAACCCTGAACGACACGTTGCTTTCCAACCTGGTCGCGAGAACACCCTTTGGCAGCTTTCTTTTCCCGCATGCTTCAGCCAATCGTGCGGCTGCGCACGTCTACTATCCAGACGATTTCGCTCGCAGGCTCGAGCGCGAACTCGAGTTTCAGCAGCCGACTTTCCTCGCAGTACATCTCACGCTACCTCACTACCCCTATTACTGGGCCACCGCTCCACTGCATAAGGAAGACGGTTCGAATCATCACAGTCAAACGCTGTACCCGGAGACCGTTCGACGGGCCGACCAGCAAGTCGGAGCTCTGCTCGAACTGCTCGAATCCCGCGGCGTCCTCGAGAACGCGATCGTGGTCGTCCTCTCGGACCACGGCGAAGCTCTAAGCCGACCAGGGGACATACTGATCACACCGGAAACGAAAGAAATCGAGGGTTATCAAATTCCCGTGAAGGGCAATGGCCACGGGACCAGTGTGCTGAGTCCGCCTCAGTATCAGGTTGTTCTTGCAATACGAGGCTACGGTCCGGCTCGATTGGCAAAGCTGCCTCCCGCTGTGCTCGACGTGCCCGCCTCCCTTGAGGATGTAATGCCAACGCTCCTTGACATTGCGGAAGTCAATGTACCCGGCTACGCACCCAGCGGCCGATCGCTGGTGCCGGAACTGATGGGTGCCGCACCGTCGCTAAGTTCCATGCAGCGCATCCGCTTCACCGAAACCGAATTCAATCCTCCTGCGCTCCTCGCAGGATTCCAGGCAGAGAAGGAAATCGCTCGCCAAGCGGCCAAGTTCTATCGCGTCGATCCCGATTCCGGCCTTCTGTCATTGCGAGAAGAACTCCTGGCTGAGGCGATGGCAAATCGCCAGTACGCAGCGATCGGGAGCAAGCAGGTGCTTGCTGCCATCCCGGAAGTTCTCGACAACCACGCAACCGGCTATCGGTACGTGTTGGTCAACCGCGACCGCGCACAGGCACGCCTGCTGGGGGATCGGCTTGCATCCATCGACGCCGGCGAGGAAGCCATGCGGTTGTGGGATGCACTGGACCAACGCTTCAAGCTCCGGACCAATCTAGTTACACCCCTGCACAGGCAACTGTCGCCCCCAACTGACGCGAACTGACAAATTCCGACCGATATGGACAGGCAGCGGCAGAAGCCCCAGAAGCAGCCACCGCCGTGTCGCACCGCCAAAGGTGGGGAAAAGTGATTAGATTTAGCAACTTATAAAGCCGTTGGATGGCATGGCATACACGTTGCATCTCTGTGCGCAACCGGCCTCAGAGCCGTTCGTAAAGTTTCAATCGTTCTACCGTGAGGAGAATCGCATGCTGAAGACCGTACAGAAGGGTTTCACCCTGATTGAACTGATGATCGTCGTCGCGATCATCGGTATCCTGGCCGCCATCGCTATTCCGGCGTATCAGGACTACACGATCCGCTCGCAGATCACGGAAGGCCTGAACCTGGCCTCTGACCTCAAGGCGGGCGTCGCCGAGTACCAGGCGCAGACTGGCACTTGGCCAAATCTTGCTCAGATCATCGGCTCAAGTGGCAGCGCTGCTTCGAAGGGCGGCAAGTATGTCTCGGGCATCAACGTCGTGGACGGCGTGATCACCATCACGTACGGCAACCAGGCGAACGCCCGCATCAAGGACGAAACTCTGTCGCTCAACCCCGGCACGAACACCAATGGCGACGTGATCTGGGTTTGCGGTATGGCAAATCCCCCGGGCGGCGTGTCTGGCTTTACGGGCCCGGCCGCGAGCGCCCCTGGCTCGACCTCGATCTTGGACAAGTACCTGCCGGCGTCGTGCCGTACGGGCTTCGGCTCCTAATCCCGCTGGTTTCGCAGGACGCGAACGGAGGCCCCTCGCAAGAGGGGCCTTTTCTTTTCGTGAGTTGAAATCCTTCACACCTTATCGGATGCCGATGAAGTCCCAGCTGTGACAGATTTCGCGTTGCTGAGTTGGCAGATCGGGGACAATGCCTAACGATTTGACATTTGCTCGCATGCGATGGGTGAGCAAGACTAGCCGAGTTAAATTCTTAACCAGATTCCGGACCACAATGGCTGAAAACCTATCAGCAGCGACTACGGCCAGACTGAGCTTGCAAGGTCTGCCGCTGCGTCTCATCCAGGATGGTCTACTGGAAGAGAATGCCATGCTCCAGGTGCTGCAGGCTGCCAAAGAGGCAAACACCAACCTGGTCTCGCACCTGGTTGCGAACCAACTGGCCGACGCGCGCGAAATCGCCATTGCGGCGTCGCAAGAATTCGGCGTACCGCTGCTAGACCTGGAAGCAATTCAGCCGGACATCGACACCATCAAGCTTGTCTCCGACAAGCTCCTCGCTAAACACCGGGTGCTGCCGCTGCTCAAGCGCGGCAAACGTCTGTTCGTTGCTGTCTCCGACCCCACCAATCTTCACGCACTGGACGAGATCAAGTTCCAGACCGGCCTTTCGGTGGAAGCCGTGGTCGTGGAGGAAGACAAGCTGCAGAGGATCGCCAGCAAGGCGATAGAACAGGCCGACACACAAATGTCTGCCCTGGCTGATGATGATAGCGGCCTCGATCTCGAAAATCTGGATATCACCAGCGGCGACGATGACCTGGCGGGCGACGCAGTCGCACGAGACGACGTTGAAGATGCACCCATCGTCCGTTTCGTCAACAAGGTCCTGCTGGACGCCATCAAGAAGGGCGCGTCCGACATTCACTTCGAACCGTACGAGAAGACCTACCGAATTCGACTGCGTCTTGACGGCTATCTGAAAGAACTTGCCACCCCACCCGTGCAGCTGGCGTATAAACTCGCCGCCCGCATCAAGGTCATGTCACGACTGGATATCGCCGAACGCCGCGTCCCGCAGGACGGTCGCATCAAGATGCGAATCTCCAAGAATCGCGCTATCGACTTCCGTGTCAGCACCTGCCCGACTCTGTTTGGCGAAAAGATCGTAGCGCGTATTCTCGATCCATCCAGCGCGATGTTGGGCATCGATGCGCTCGGCTACGAGCCGGCTCAGAAAGATCTGTATATGAAGGCGCTGTCGCAGCCGCACGGGATGATCCTCGTCACGGGTCCCACGGGTAGCGGCAAGACTGTGTCGCTCTATACCGGACTCAACATCCTCAACAAGGAAGATACCAACATCTCGACTGCGGAAGATCCGGCGGAAATCAACTTGCCCGGCGTCAATCAGGTCAACGTCAATCCAAAGGTCGGACTCACTTTTGCCGGTGCCTTGCGCGCGTTCCTGCGTCAGGACCCGGACGTGATCATGGTCGGCGAAATCCGTGATCTGGAAACAGCAGAGATTGCAATCAAGGCCGCGCAAACCGGTCACCTTGTTCTTTCGACATTGCACACTAACGACGCTCCGAAAACGCTGACGCGTCTCGTGGATATGGGCGTGAAGCCTTACGCGATCGCCACATCGGTTTCATTGATCATCGCGCAACGGCTCGCGCGCAAGCTATGCAACAACTGCAAAGAACCGATCGAGATGTCGCACGATGCTCTCCTCAAGGAAGGATTCACCGAGGAAGATATTGCGTCGGGCGTCAAGATCTACCGGCCCGTGGGGTGCAGCTCGTGCACTGACGGGTACAAAGGGCGCACGGGCCTTTACCAGGTCATGCCAGTTTCAGAAGAGATCCAACGCATCATCCTGCAGGATGGCAACGCAGTGGACATCGCTGCTCAGTCTGCCTCTGAGGGGATCTGGGACCTGCGTCGCTCGGGACTGTCAAAGGTCAAGGCCGGAATAACCAGCCTGGATGAAGTGAACCAGTGCACGACCGAGTAATTCTGACCCGCTCATCGAACTGCAAGAACGCAGGAAGAACGCCATGGCGCAAGTGATCTCAGCACAGCAATCCCCTTACGTATGGGAAGGTACGGACAAGAAGGGGAAGAAGCTCAAGGGCAAGATGCTCGCCACATCGGAAGCTGCCGTGAAAGCGGACCTGCGGCGCCAGGGCGTGGTCGCCAAGAAGGTCCGCAAGGAAGTCCAGCTTTTCAAGAGCGGCAAGAAGGTCAATGCAGAGGACATCGCGCTTTTTGCTCGCCAGCTTGCCACCATGCTGCAAGCTGGTATTCCGATGGTCCAGTGCTTCGACATCATCGGCAATGGTCATGACAAACCATCGATGCAGAAGCTTGTACTGGCGATTAAGTCCGATGTTGAAGCGGGAACGACTTTGCACGAAGCGCTCGCCAAGCATCCACTGTACTTCGATGACCTGTTCGTCAATCTCGTCGAAGCTGGCGAACATGCCGGCGCACTGGAAACATTGCTCGACAAGGTTGCAACGTACAAGGAGAAGACCGAAGCCTTGAAGAAAAAGATCAAGAAGGCACTTTTCTATCCAACGGCCGTACTTGTTGTTGCGGTTATCGTGACGATCATCCTGCTGATCTTCGTCATCCCGCAATTTGAGTCCTTGTTCAAAGGATTCGGCGCAGACCTGCCAGCCTTCACACAAATGGTGATCAATCTGTCGCGTTTTGTGCAGGACCAGGGCTGGTGGATGGCGCTCGTTGCCGGTGGCGCTGGCTATACATTCTTTTATTTCAAGAAGCGTTCGCGACCGATGCGCAGGGTACTGGATCGCATGTTGCTTAAGGCACCCGTGGTCGGCCCCATCATGGTTAAAGCGTGTATCGCGCGATACTCCAGAACGCTTGCAACCATGTTCGCTGCCGGTGTTCCGTTGGTTGAAGCTCTGACCTCAGTTGCTGGCGCCACGGGCAACATCGTGTATGAAGAGGCCACCCTAAGGGTTCGCGATGAGGTCTCCACCGGCATGCGTCTGCAGCGCTGCATGGAGAGCACCGGCCTGTTCCCCAACATGGTCATCCAGATGATCGCGGTGGGTGAAGAGTCAGGCTCACTGGATCAAATGGCTTCCAAGGTCGCCGATTTCTATGAGGCGGACGTCGATGCCGCTGTCGACGCAATGAGCAGCTTGCTGGAGCCACTCATCATGGCGATTCTGGGCGTGCTGGTTGGCGGCATGGTCATCGCCATGTACCTGCCGATCTTCAAGCTCGGCGCGGTGGTGTGACGAAGAAGGGCGCTGGGTCCCGGGTTTCGGACCGCTGACCAGAGCAAGAACGAGAAAGAGACGCCGCGCACTGCGCGGCGTTTTCCTTTAGGCAAACATAAAGAGCACTACTGCCGCCTGCTATGAACATCGAAACCGTCTTTCAACTGCTGATTTACGGCCTCACGACCTCGTCCCTGACCTGGATCGGCCTGGTATTCATTTTCGGACTCCTGATCGGCAGCTTCCTCAACGTCGTCATTCACCGCGTCCCGATCATGCTGGAGCGCGATTGGAAGTCTCAGGCACAGCAGATTCTGGAGGAAACGAATGGCGGACGGCGGACGGCGGACGGTAAAGACGTCCGGCTGAAGCCGGACCCACAGGGATCAGAGACGCCAGCCGACGGTCCCTACAACCTCTTCGTCCCCCGCTCCGCTTGCCCCAAATGCGGCGCCATGATCACGGCTGCGCAGAACATCCCGGTCATCAGCTATCTGTTCCTCAAGGGCAAGTGTGCGAAGTGCGGGACCCAAATCTCTGCGCGCTATCCGATCGTTGAACTCGTCACGGCGATCCTCTCTGCGGCGGTCGCCTGGAAGTTCGGGTTTCACTGGTACACCGGCGCGGCGCTCGTGCTGACCTGGTTCCTGGTCGCGTTGACGGTCATCGACTTCGATACGCAGCTGCTGCCCGACAACATGACCCTGCCCCTCATGTGGATCGGCTTGCTGTTGAGTCTCGCGGGAACCGTGTCTGACTTCGGGCTGCCCGTGGATATGCGCTCGAGCATCCTGGGCGCGGTTGCCGGCTACCTCAGCCTGTGGAGCATCTATCAGCTGTTCAAGCTGGTCACGGGCAAGGAAGGCATGGGCTACGGCGACTTCAAGTTGTTCGCGGCGCTGGGGGCGTGGATGGGCTGGCAGATGCTGCCGCTGATCATTCTGCTGTCGGCATTTACCGGAGCCGTCGTGGGCATCGCACTGATCGTGGTGCGGGGGCGTGATCGCAATATTCCGATCCCGTTCGGTCCCTACCTGGCAGCCGCGGGATGGATCGCGCTGATGTGGGGAGATCAGATCGTCGGCGGCTATCTGCGGGTGAGCGGAATGGGAGGATGAGGCTCTGGGCTCTGGGCTGTAGCCAGAGACGGAAACACCCAGATCTTCATTTCCTGCTACGGTCTAAAGCCCTATGACTCCCCGCCCTCTCCTCATCGCCCTGACGGGCGGCATCGCCAGCGGCAAGTCGGCTGTTGCACGTCTGTTCGAGAACCTCGGCGTGCCGGTGCTGGATACCGATCAGATCGCCCGGGACGTGGTCGAGCCCGGGATGCCTGCCTTCGCGCAGATCGTCGAATCCTTCGGGCGCGAGGCGCTGGATGCGTCGGGCCGGCTCGATCGCCGCTGGCTGCGGGAGCGGGTTTTCTCTGATCCCGCCCAGCGACAGCTGCTGGAATCCATCACACATCCCGCCATTCGCGAAGAGCTTGCGCGGCGTGCCGCGGCGGCTGATGGTGCCTATCAGGTCCACGTCATCCCCCTGCTGGTGGAGGGCGGGCGCGGCGATCTGTACGACCGGATCCTGGTCGTCGACTGTCCCGAAGAGCAGCAGATGGAAAGGCTGATGGCGCGGGACCAGTCGAATGCGGAGCAGGCTCGCAGCATTCTTGCGGCCCAGGCGAGCCGCGAGCAGCGCCTGAATGTCGCGGACGATGTCATCGTCAACACGGGAACTCTGGCCGACCTCGAGCAGTTCGTGCTCACGCTGCATCAGAACTACGAGCGACTCGCGACCGTCGCATAAATCCGACGCGACACGATCATCGCGATCCATGCGATGACTGGCTTCCCTCACGTCGTTGAGTGCAGCACAATCCAGCGATGACTTCCGCTGACGCAACCGCAACTGGAGCGGTGAAGACCGCTCCCACCGTGTACGAACAGCCGCTCAACGAGCGGATGCGTACGTTCCTGCGGCTGGATTTCCTGTATCAGCAGACGCTGTATCACGAAGAGCGCGCCGATCCGTGGTCGACGCGCGCGGCAATGAGCTCACTGCTGGAGATTCTCGCCATCACCGCACGCGGCGACATCCGCAGCGAAGTCCTGAAGGAACTCGAACGGCAGATGGCCGTCATGCACGAATACGCCGCCCGGCCCGGGGTCGACGGCGGTCGCCTGAAAGCCGTGCTGTCGAACCTGACAAACCTGCGCACTGAACTGAACAGCGCCGGCGCGATGTTCATGCAGCGCCTGCGCGACTCGGAATTCCTGAACGCGATCAAACATCGCAGCGCCATTCCCGGCGGCACCTGCGAGTTCGATCTACCCGACTACCGTCACTGGCTGGATCAGCCGTTCGAGCAGCGAACCGAGGCCTTCAACGGCTGGATGTCGACCATCCGGCCGCTGTGTGACGCGGTCACCGAATTGCTCTGGCTGACTCGCGGAGCCGCCAGGCCGCGTCCGGAAACTGCCGCAGGCGGCACCTTCCAGCTGACCTTCGAGCGGGAGAATCCCTGCCAGCTCATCCGCATCACCCTGCCGCCCGACACCCACCTGTTTCCCGAGATCAGCGGCAGCCACCACCGCTGCAGCATCCGCTTCATGACCGCGAACGACGTCAATATCCGCCCGGTGCAAACCGGGGACGACGTGAAGTTCCTGCTGACAACCTGCACGTGAGGCCTGGTCGACTGGCCAGAAACGCACAGGACGCAGGCCGAATTCTCTGACCAGTTTGCCGGTGAGCCTGTTGGCCGGTTAGCCTCCGCAAATGCCCACTGTCCCCTGCCCCACCTGCAACCGTCCCGTCGAATGGTCTGAAGCGTCGCCCTGGCGGCCGTTCTGCACCGAGCGCTGCAAACTGATCGACCTGGGCGCGTGGGCGGCGGAAAAGCACGCGATTCCGGGTGAGAGTGTCGACCCGGAAGAACTGGACGACCATTCGCCGGACAGCCAGCCTTCGCGCTGAGGTTGCTCTGGGCCACCAACAACTGTGGGTCCGGCTTTAGCCGGACATTCGGTCAGTCGGCTGTCCGGCTGAAGCCGGACCCACAGAAGAAAGAACCAGATACCCGCTCCAGCCGGGCCGCCGCCCCTCCGGCCAATTAGTTAGCCAGCCAGTCAGCCAGTTGGCCGTCCACTCACTGCATTCGCAGTGAGTGGACCAGAAACGCCCACTGATCAGCCCAGTCCTCGATCTGCATCCACACCGGCTTGCCGGCGCCGTGGCCTGCGCGCGTCTCCACACGCAGCAGGACCGGGTTCTTGCAGCCCTGCGCATGCTGAAGCGCGGCGGCGAACTTGTAGCTGTGCCACGGCACCACGCGGTCGTCGCGATCGGCGGTCGTGATCAGCGTCGGCGGATAGCACGTGCCCGCCTTGATGTTGTGCACGGGAGAGTAGGCGTACTGGGCCTGGAACTCAGCGGCGTCCTCGCTCAATCCGTAGTCGGTGGACCACTGTCGCGCGTTGGCGCTTGCCGTGTGATAACGCAGCATGTCGAGGACGCCGACGCCGGGAAGCGCCGCGCCGAACAGATCCGGCCGCTGCGTCATGGCCGCCCCCACCAGCAAGCCGCCGTTGCTGCGGCCGCGGATCGCGAGCTTCGGCGTGGATGTGTATTTCCCGGCGATCAGCCATTCGGCGGCCGCGATGAAATCATCGAACACGTTCTGCTTCTGCAGGCGCGTGCCGGCCTCATGCCACGCCTCGCCGTACTCGGAACCGCCGCGCAGATTGGCGACCGCGAACACCCCGCCCATCTCCAGCCAGACCAGCGTCGGAACGCTGAACGCTGGCTGTTGCGCGATGTTGAATCCGCCGTAGCCATACAGCATCAGCGGCGCAGTACCGTCCTTCTTCAGATCGCGGCGATGCGTGATGAACATCGGCACCCGCGTGCCGTCCTTGCTCTTGTAGAAGACCTGCTCGGTGACATACCGATCGGTCTGCGCTGCAATCTTGGGAGCACGGAACAGATCGACTTTGCCAGTCGCCACGTCGAGGCGCGAGATCGAGCCCGGCGTCAGGAAGTCGGTGTAGAGAAAGAACGTCTCGGGATCGTCGAGGCCGCCTTCGAAGCCGGATGCCTGACCGAGCCCGGGCAGGGCCACGTCATACAAGGATTTTCCCGACAGGTCCGTGACGCTGATGAGCGAATGCGCATCCTTGATGTACTGCGCGACGATGCGCTTGCCGATCACGGCCGCATCGAGCAGCGCCGTGGGCTTTTCCGCGAGCACGTCGCGCGCCTTCGCTGCGCCACCGGATTCAGCAGGAACCGCGATCAGCCGCGAGTTCGGCGCTCCCTGAGTCGTGAGAACGAAGAAGACGTCGTCGATCTCGCCGACCACATCGTAGTCCGCGTCGAATGAATCGAAGAGACGCACCACCGGTCCGCTGGGCGAGGCCTCGGCATCGAGCTTCTGGTAGAAGACACCCATCTTCTGCGAGCCGTCATACAGATAGATGATCAGGTAGCGCCCATCGTCGGAGACCTGCGGATACGGCGAGCGGGTCGGGTGATCCGTGACCGCGAAGACGAGCGGATCCGATTCCTGGGTCGATCCCAGGCGATGACGATAGATCGATGTCTGCTTCGAGTCGTCGCCCTTGCCATCGGCACGCAATGGATAGCGCGCGTAGTACAACGATTTCGAATCCGCGGTCCATGCGACTTCGCGGAATTTCATGTAGCGCAGGGTGTCCGGAAGATCCTTGCCCGTTGCCACATCGCGAACGTGCCAGGTGCGCCAATCGGTGCCGCCATCCGACAGGCTGTACGCCAGCAGCTTGCCGTCCGGGCTGGGGACGAACTCGCCCAGGGCGACGGTTGCATCGCCGCTGAATTTATTGGGATCGAGCAGCACGCGCGGCTGAGCATCGAGCGACTCCGTCACGTACAGCACGCTCTGATTCTGCAGCCCGTCGTTGCGCAGGAAAAAATAGCGTCCGCCCCGCTTCTGCGGCACGTCGTACCGTTCGTAGTTCCATAGCTCGGTCAACCGTTGCTTGATCTTCTCTCTGGCAGGAATGGCCTCGAGAAATGGCTGTGATGCTTTGTTCTGAGCGGCCACCCAGTCGGCCACATCGGGGCTGCCGACATTCTCGAGCCAGCGATACGGGTCGGCCACGCGCACACCGTGATAGCTGTCGACCTGACCGCTTTGACGGGACGCGGGATAAGCAAGGGGGTCGGTGGCCACGTGGCCAGCAGTGATCTCGGCACTCAGCAGTGAAGGCAGCAGCAGACATGCAGCCATGGCGGTCTGTTTCATTGAGTATCCTCGCTGGCGTCGCGGCTACACACACCGCGGCGCCAAGTCATCGGCCAAGATAATGAGGTAAGGTCGTGATCACGCGACCCAGTGACCAAAGACTACAACCTTCGGCAGCATCGATGCGGTATACAACAGCCCTGTTCGTCGTTTCCCTGATGCTGCCTGCCGCATTCGCCGCAGCGCCAGCGCCGGCGCAATCACTCCTCAGTGTCGAACGATTGTTCAGCGGCACGGACCTGAGCGGTCCGCGACTCCGCGCCCCGGAATTTTCCCCTGACGGTCGCTATGTCACGTTCCTGCAGGGTAAGCCGGACGACAAGGATCAACTCGATCTCTGGGCATTCGACACCCGCTCCGGCGAACCGAAGCTGCTCGTGGATTCACGTGCCTTCGCCGGCAACAACGAACGCCTATCGGCCGAAGAAGAAGCGCGCCGCGAGCGTCAGCGTACTGCTTCGTTACGCGGCATCGTCGAGTACAAGTTCTCCGCCGACGGCAGGCGCCTGCTCGTTCCCTTGGGCGGGGACCTGTATCTCTACGACTTCCGCGCGAAAGCGAATCCGGTCCGGCAACTGACGCGGACCGACGCCTATGAGACCGACGCGCGATTTTCGCCCCGTGGCCGGTACGTGAGTTTCGTGCGCGACCAGGACTTGTTCGTCCTGGACATCGACACCGGCGTGGAACGCGCGCTGACGAGTGATGGCGAGGGATTGATCCAGAATGGCGTGGCCGAATTCGTGGCGCAGGAGGAAATGGACCGCACTACCGGCTACTGGTGGTCGCCCGACGAACACCGCATCGCCTTCACACGCATCGACGACACACCGGTTCAGGAATTCGAGCGGCTCGAGATCAATGCCGATGGCGCCCGCGTGTCGCGTCAACGCTATCCGGCCGCGGGTACTGCAAACACGCATGTCGAGCTCAAAGTCGTGGAGCTGAAGTCCGGGACCATCACTCCCATCGATATCGACTTCGATGATGGCTACCTGGCACGCGTGAACTGGTTTCGGGACTCGCAGCACCTGGCTGTACAGAAACAGACTCGCGACCAGAAAAAACTGGAGTTGCTGAAAGTCCATGCAACCCGGGGCAACACACGCGTACTCCTGACTGAGAGCAGCCCTGCCTGGATCGAACTTCACGATGATCTGCGCTTTCTGGAGCAACGCGATGCTTTCATCTGGGCCTCGAGGCGCTCCGGCTATCGGCACCTCTATCTCTACGATCTCGACGGCACGCTGATCCGTCAACTCACCGACGGACCCTGGATGGTCGTCGGTGATGGCACCGAGAACGGCGTCGTGGGAATCGATGAAACCAGGGCGCTCGTATATTTCACGGCGAACGAAGCGTCGCCCCTCGAACGCCACCTCTATGTTGCGTCGCTGACTACGAAAACCCCGGGCAGCCCGCGCAGAATTTCGCGTGAGGCCGGCTGGCACAGCGCCAACCTCATGCCCGGCGGACGGCTCTATCTCGATCAATGGTCATCACCGGACCAGCCGCCCACGGCCAGCCTGCGCTCACTCGACGGCAACGTGCATCGCTGGCTTGAACGCAATGCACTGGATGCAAGTCATCCCTACCATCCGTTCGTCGCGAGGCACTCGAAGGAGGAGTTTGGCTCCATCAAGGCGGCCGACGGACAGGATCTCTACTTCCGCCTGATCAAGCCGCCGGTTATGGAGCCGGGCAGGCGCTATCCGGTCGTGATCGACGTGTATGGCGGTCCGCAGATGCAGTACGTGCGCAAGGACTGGATGGGAGGCGCGCGCGCCGTGCAGGGCTATTTCAGACAGGTGCTGGCACAGAACGGCTTCGTGGTGTTCTCGCTCGACAATCGCGGCTCCGGCTTCCGCGGCGAGACATTCGACACCGCCATCAGCGGACGATTGGGCAAGATCGAAATCGAGGACCAGCTGCGTGGCGTCGAATTTCTGAAGGGCCAGCCATTCGTCGACAGCGAGCGCATCGGCATCATGGGCTGGAGCTACGGCGGCTACATGTCGCTGCTGGCGCTCACGACCACGAAGGCCTTCAAGGCAGGCGTCGCCGGCGCACCGGTCACCGACTGGCGCCTGTACGACACGCACTACACGGAACGCTACCTGGGCATGCCTGATGTAGGTAACGGCTATGAAGTCAGCGGTGTGCTGCCCTACGCCGATTCGCTCCACGGGCACTTGTTACTGGTGCACGGCATGGCCGACGACAACGTGCTGTTCACACACAGCACGATGCTGATGCAGCGATTACAGACGCTCGATACGCCGTTCGATGTGATGACGTATCCGGGAAGCAAGCATGGATTGACTCGCATGCCGCAGACGGGAAGGCACTACTACGAGATGGTGCTGAGATTCTTCGGGCGGACGCTCGGGGAATCCAATTAACGATTCACAATGAACAACTGAAGCCAAGGGCACTGACGAATTATCAGTTGTGAATTATCAATTGTTAATTGAGATCAGAGCTTGCACCCCAGCGCCCATGATTCGACCCGCTCCAACGCGGGAATCATCGGTTTGTCCGCTTCGAGCAATCCCGTCTTTTCCAGATCGGCCACTTTCACCCAGCCGAGCGTCTGGCCCTCGCATGAGCTCGGGACACCCGAATACTTCGTCACGAGCCATAGGTCGAGAGTGATGAGGCGATCGGGATACTGGTGGTCGTAGCAGACCAGGGGCTCGGCGCTGTGCACGTCGATGCCGAGTTCTTCCTGCAGCTCGCGGCGTAGCGCTTCGATGCGCTCTTCGCCGGGCTCGCGTTTGCCGCCAGGGAACTCCCAGCCGCCAGCCATGTGTTTGCCGGAGGGGCGTTGCGCAACGAGGACGCGACCTTCGCTATCGAAGATGGCGCCGGCAAGGACATGAGCAGGTGGACGCATGGCGGTCATGGTTTTTGGCATTCCGTCACTCCCGCGCAGACGGCCCCGCGGAATTTTTCTTTGGTCGCAGTCCAGTAACGAGCAATGGCTTCTCCCGCGGGACTTCCTTTCGGTCACGCCGCGGGGGAAATGACGAAGGGCGATTACCCTTCCTTCACCAACGCACCGTGGCAGTGTTTGTACTTCTTTCCTGAACCGCACGGACACGCTTCGTTGCGGCCGACTTTCTTGGTCTCGCGGACAAATTGCGAGACGGGAGCGGTTTCTTCTTCCAGCGGCAACGGCTCGGGTTGCGGCGGTGCAGTGATCTGCTCCGGAGCGGCATGCTGAAAGCGCATGGCGCGTTCGAGCCTGGCCTGTCGCTCCGCCTCTTCGGCATCGATCTCTGCCTGCGTGCGCAGCTGCATCCGCGACAGCAGCGACACCGTGTCGTGCTTGATGCGATCGAGCATCGATGAGAACAATTCGAATGCTTCGCGCTTGTACTCCTGCTTGGGGTTCTTCTGCGCATAGCTGCGCAGATGAATGCCCTGGCGCAGGTAGTCCATTGCCGCCAGGTGCTCGCGCCAGTGCGAGTCGAGCTGTTGCAGCATGATGGCCTTTTCGAGATGCCGCACGACCGGCGCGCCGTACGTGTCGACCTTGGCCTCATAGGCATCATCGAGCGTCCTGGCGATGCGTTCCCGCACGTCCTGGTCAGTGAGGTTGGTGTCCTCCTGGAGCCAGCCCTTGACGTCGAGGGGCACGCCAAAGTCGCGCTGCAGCGATTCCGTCAGGCCGTCGATGTTCCACATTTCTTCGGGACTGCCCTGCGGCAGGAAGCGGTCGCAGATCGCATTCACGACTTCCTGGCGAATACCCGCAACGGCATCGGCGACGTCTTCCGCAGCCATCAGCTCGGTACGCTGCTGGTAGATCACCTTGCGCTGATCGTTGGCGACATCGTCGTACTCGAGCAGGTTCTTGCGGGCGTCGAAGTTGTGGGCTTCGACCTTGCGCTGCGCGCGTTCGATCTGCTTGGAGAGCATGCGACTCTCGATGACTTCGCCTTCCTTCATGCCCGCTGTCTGCAACCAGCGCTTGGTGCGTCCCGGATCGCCGAAGATGCGCATCAGGTTGTCTTCGAGCGAGAGATAGAAGCGGCTGGAACCCGCATCGCCCTGACGGCCCGCACGACCGCGCAGCTGATTGTCGATACGCCGCGACTCGTGTCGCTCGGTGCCGATGATATGCAGGCCGCCTGCGGCGAGCACCGCATCGTGACGCTTCTGCCATTCATCGCGCGCGAGCTGCCGCGCAGCCGTATCGCTCGGATCGATGCCGTGCAGCTCCGATTCGGGATTGCCGCCCAGCACGATGTCCGTGCCACGGCCGGCCATGTTCGTTGCGATCGTCACGGAGCCCGCACGCCCGGCCTGGGCAACGATCTGTGCTTCGCGCTCGTGCTGTTTCGCGTTCAGTACTTCGTGCGGAATCTTGTGTTCCTGCAAGAGGCCGGCGAGATACTCCGAGGTCTCGATAGACGTCGTACCGACCAGAGCCGGCTGGCCACGCGCCACGCAGTCACGAATGTCTTCGATGATGGCGTCGAACTTGTCCTTGGCGTTCAGGTAGACGAAGTCCGCATAGTCCTTGCGGATCATCGCCCGGTGCGTCGGGATCACGACCACTTCCAGGCCGTAGATGGACTGGAACTCGAATGCTTCCGTATCCGCCGTGCCGGTCATCCCCGACAGCTTCGTGTACATGCGGAAGTAGTTCTGGAAGGTGATCGACGCGACGGTCTGGTTTTCCTCCCGGACCCGCACGCCTTCCTTCGCCTCGACCGCCTGATGCAGGCCGTCCGACCAGCGCCGGCCCTGCATGGTGCGGCCGGTGAATTCGTCGACGATGATGACTTCGCCGTTGCGGACGATGTATTCGACGTCGCGGTGATACAGCGCGTGGGCACGCAGCGCCGCATTCAGGTGGTGCATCAACCGGATGTTGGCCGCGTCGTAAAGACTTTGGTCCGGTCCGAGCAGGCCTGCCTCGGTGATCAGTTCCTCAGCGCGCTCATGGCCGGAGTCGGACAGATACACCTGACGTGATTTCTCATCCGCCCAGTAGTCGCCCTCGCCTTCTTCCGTCTCCTGGCGTTTGAGCCGGGGGACCAGCTTGTTGATGGCAACGTACAGCTCGGTGCTCTCTTCCGCGGGCCCGGAGATGATCAGCGGCGTGCGTGCCTCGTCGATCAGGATCGAGTCCACTTCGTCGACGATCGCGAACGCAAGACCGCGCTGCGTGCGATCTTCGATGCGGAACGCCAGGTTGTCGCGCAGGTAGTCGAAGCCGAATTCGTTGTTGGTGCCGTACGTGATGTCGCAGGCGTAGGCCGCGCGCTTCTCTTCCGACGACTGGCCGCTCCTGATCACGCCGACCGTAAGGCCGAGGAATTCGTAAACCGGACGCATCCAATCCGCGTCGCGCTGTGCCAGGTATTCGTTGACAGTGACGACGTGTACGCCCTTCGCCGGCAATGCATTCAGATAGGCGGGCAGGGTCGCGACCAGCGTCTTGCCTTCACCGGTGCGCATTTCCGAGATCTTGCCGTCGTTCAGCGCCATGCCGCCGATGAGCTGCACATCGAAGTGACGCATGCCGAGCGTGCGGCGCGCAGCCTCGCGAACCGCTGCGAACGCCTCCGGCAGGATGTCCTGCAGCTCCGTACCGTTTGCGAGGCGCTGACGGAACTCGTCGGTCTTGGCCCGCAGCGCTTCATCGCTCAGCGCCTGTAACGCGGGCTCCAGAGCGGTGGTCCGGCCGACAGCCTTCGAATATCCACTTACGATCCGCTGATTGCGGCTACCGAACAGTTGGCTGAGCCAATTCGCCACGAGAGAGAGCTCCGAGGTGGGCCGACAGAAAGGACGCGATTGTACACGCCGGGGAAAGGCGCCAGGCCCTAGGCTCTAGGCTCTAGGTCAGAAAACAAGGCAGGGGAAAGACTTTTGCGCTTCGTGCGCCGCAATCCGTGACGTTAAAGCTTCGTAATCAAACCAGATCCGCACCCTTTCGACCTGGATCCGGGGCTTTATCTTCTTACTGCCTGACGAATTTCATCGGGTCGATGGCCCGACCGTTCTTCAGCACTTCGAAATGCAGGTGCGGCCCGGTGGAGCGGCCTGTCGAGCCGAGCAGGGCAATGGACTGGCCTTTCTGTACGGTATCGCCCGGCGTGACCAAGGTGCGCTGATTGTGCGCGTAACGCGTCACATAGCCATTGCCGTGATTGATCTCGACGGTCTTGCCGTAGCCGAAGCGGTCCTTGGCATAAGTCACCACGCCGGCCGCGACGGCGACGACCTGCGACCCGGCGGGGCCCGCGAAATCGATGCCCTTGTGAGTGGCGGTCCGGCCACTGAATGGATCGGTGCGCTGTCCGAAGTAGGAGGAAATCCAGCCCTGCACGACCGGACGACCACCCGGGACGATCTGGCGGTTGAGATTGCGGGTCGAGATCAGGCTTTCCAGCACACTGAGCTGCCGTTCGCGGTCCTTGATCTGACGACTCAGGCTATCGAGCATCGAAGCGATATCGGGCGCCGCGACCAGGGCGCCTTCCGCAAGGGCCTCCGGTCCGCCGATCGCGGGCACGCGGTCGAAATCGAACTCGCCCTTGTCGAGGTTCGCCATCTCGGTGAGGCGACGACCCAGGGCATCGAGGCGAATCACATGGGCGTTCATCTGACCCACCCGGCCAGCCAGCGCATCGAGACGATTCTGCAGCTCCTGCTTCGCATCCAGCACCTGCTGGCGCTGGTCTTCGAGGCGACGGCCCCAGTCAGCAACCTGGGCGGTGGGGGCGAAAATATTGCTGCGGCCCAGCTGGACTCCGGCGAACAGAACGCCGGCAAGCACCGTTACGATAAGACCGATAGTCACCGTCGCAGCCATGGGGCGGCCAAGCTCGATCTGGCGAGCGCGCCCCAGGCGTTTGGAAAAGACGATGACGTTCATTCGATAAAGCCTCGCGTCCTGAAAAATATGGCGCGACAAAAACGTCCTGCCGGCGACAGCGCATCGAGAGCTGCAACCAACGGCACTACCTGGGGTGTGGACGTAGAACCTGATGATTCGAGTTGTACATCCTGGTAACCCCGCTATCGTGACCGCCCTGCCCATATTCGTTTGACGAATGGGGCAGCGTCCTTAGACCGGTGGCTTTGCGTCCCCGCCTTTCGGCGGGTTTGCCCTTAACAGCGATGGGGAATATGCAGAATCCGCATCCCAAAGATCAAGCAGCCATCGCACACAATGCAGTTTTCAGCTTATGTCTGAACCTATGAAGCCTATTTCGAGCGGGCTGGGAGCCCTGCTTGCGCAACTGGAGCGTCGCACGCAGGAAACGCTCGATTTGACTAAGCGGGTGCGCTCCGCGCTCTCGGACGAGGAGAAAATCCATGTCGTTTCAGCAAGTTACCGCGATGATACGCTGGTGATCGTGACGGACTCCGCCGCCTGGGGCTCGCGCATTCATTTTTTGCAGGAAACCCTGAAGGAACAGCTGCAGACTCAGGGCGAGACCCAATTCACAAAAGTACAGGTGAAGGTCGGCAGGCCGGGATGAGCTGCAGGCGGACCCACAGAAGAATCAGAAGGGTGCTATGCCCCGGCCGCGAGGGCGGTCGCCGGCATATAAGAGATGGGTGACTGCTCGTTGCCTTCGAAGGTCACTTGCTCCCACGCATCCGGCGTCGCGATCAGTTTGCGCAGCAGACGATTGTTGAGCGCGTGACCGGACTTGAACCCGCTGAACTCGGCCAGGATGCCGCGGCCCAGCAGGTACAGATCACCGATGGCATCGAGGATCTTGTGCTTCACGAACTCATCTTCGTAACGCAGGCCTTCCTCGTTGAGCACGCGCGTGTCATCGAGCACGATGGCGTTCTCCATGGTGCCGCCCAGCGCGAGATTCTTCGAGCGCATGAATTCGAGATCGCGCATGAACCCGAACGTGCGCGCGCGGCTGATTTCGCGCAGGAACGACGTGCTGGAAAAATCCATGGTCGCGGTCTGATCGCGCTTCTTGAAGATCGGGTGATTGAACTCGATCTCGAAGTTGACCTTGAAACCGTTGTAGGGCGTGAAGCGCGCCCACTTGTCGCCCTCCTCCACCTGGATGGGCTGCAGGATGCGGGCAAATCGCTTCGGCGCCGCTTGTTCTTCCACACCGGCCGACTGCAGCAGGAACACGAAAGGTCCCGCGCTGCCATCCATGATCGGCACTTCTTCGGCCGACAGTTCGACGTATGCGTTGTCGATGCCAAGGCCAGCGAAGGCCGACATCAGGTGTTCGATCGTGCTGACCCGCGAATCGCCTTTTATAAGAGTGGTGCCCAGTGTGGTCTCGCCGACGTTCTCGGCGCAGGCAGGCACATCGATGACCGGGTCGAGGTCGGTGCGGCGAAATATGACGCCGGTGTCGGGAGGCGCAGGCTTCACCACCATGAGCACCTTCTTGCCGGAATGCAGTCCGACGCCGGTGGCTCGAATGGAATTCTTGAGGGTTCGTTGGCGAAGCATGGAAATTCAGGCTGTAGGCTATAGGCCGTAGGCTGTAGCCAGATAGAGAGCGAAACCGCCTGCGGGCCGCGGTGGGGCGCCATCGGAAAGCGCGCGAACCGTAGCACCGCACTGAATTCCCGACAAGCCTCTGACTTGCCGGGAATCCACACGATGTACCACGCCGGGCGGAGGGACCATCCGCCCGGTCTGACGCGATGCAATGCATCGCGATCTGGCTAGCGCCTACCGCCTGCCCCTACCGCCTGCAAACCTTCCTTCTCAGTCCGCCTGACGCCGCAGGAATGCAGGGATATCCAGCATCGCGGTGTCGTCGGAGTTGAGGCCATCCCCCACCGCACGGCGCTGCGGCATGGAATCGCGACCGTATTCCCGGCCACTCTCCCGCCCGCTGTCTCGCTGATTGCGGATGTAAGTCGGCACGTGCAGATCATCCAGCGTCGGCACACGACCGGTGCGACCACCAGCAATCGCCGTCATCTTGCGGGCATCGGGCTGCGGTGCCTGCTCGGCCACCGGCCGGCCGATACCGGTCGCCACGACGGTGACGCGGATGTCTTCGTTCATTTCGGGATCGATGACACAGCCGACCACCACGTTCGCATCTTCCGATGCGTACTGCTTGACCGTATCGCCAACCACGCTGAATTCGCTGGTACGCAGATCCATGCCGCAGGTGACGTTGATCAGCAGGCCGTGAGCGCCGTGCAGATTGACGTCTTCGAGCAGCGGGCTGGAAACAGCAGCTTCGGCCGCTTCGCGCGCGCGGTTCTCGCCGCGAGCCGAGCCCGAGCCCATCATCGCCATACCGGTTTCAGCCATCACGGTGCGCACGTCGGCAAAGTCGACGTTGATCATGCCGGGCTTGGTGATCAGTTCGGCAATGCCCTGCACCGCGCCCTGCAGCACCTGGTTCGCGGCCTTGAACGCATCGAGCAGCGTCACATCGCCGCCGAGCACCGTGAGCAGTTTCTGGTTCGGAATCGTGATCAGCGAGTCGACGTGACGGCTGAGTTCGCTGATGCCGTGTTCCGCCGAGCCCATGCGCTTGCGGCCTTCCATGTCGAACGGACGCGTCACGACGGCGACCGTCAGGATGCCCAGTTCCTTCGCGATCTGCGCCACGACCGGCGCCGCGCCCGTGCCCGTGCCACCGCCCATGCCGGCAGTGATGAAGAGCATGTCGGAGCCTTCGATCATCTCGATGATGCGATCGCGGTCTTCCATCGCCGCCTGACGACCGACTTCAGGATCGGCGCCCGCGCCCAGACCCTTGGTGATATTGCAGCCGATCTGCAGACCGACTTTGACCTTCGAATGCTTCAGCGCCTGAGCATCCGTATTGAGGCAGATGAAATCCACGCCTTCGATGCCGGTCTGGATCATGTGCGACACGGCATTGCCGCCGCCGCCGCCCACGCCGATGACCTTGATCACGGCCCCTTGATTCTCTGTATCAGCAAGTACAAACATCGTTAGTCCCCTCGATGCCTTAAAGACATCTCTCAATCAATTGTCGATACAACCCGATGCAACCGTGTTCAGAGGCACGCTGCATCGCCCTTCAATCTCAACATCGGCAACGCCGATCCCGCCTCGCGGGATCAGAAATTGCCTTGAAACCAGGCCTTCATCCGATCGACCACGCCACGCGCATTCCCGCCAATGGGCGAATCGCGCCGGCCGCGCATGTAGTTCTCGCGGCCGTACAGCAGCAGGCCCACACCCGTCGAGTGGATCGGATTACTCACTACGTCCACCAGGCCGCTGATGTGCTGCGGGATGCCGAGCCGCACGGGCATGTGGAACACTTCTTCGGCGAGTTCGACTGCGCCTTCCATCTTTGCGCTGCCGCCCGTCAGCACCACGCCGGCGGCGATCACTTCCTCGAATCCGGATCGGCGCAGCTCTTCGCGCACGAGCGCGAACAATTCCTCGTAGCGCGGCTCGACCACTTCGGCGAGCGTCTGACGTGCCAGCCGACGCGGCGGACGATCGCCCACGCTCGGCACTTCGATCGTTTCATCCGAGTTCGCGAGCTGCGACAGCGCGCAGGCGAACTTCATCTTGATCTCTTCGGCGTGATGCGTCGGCGTGCGCAGGCTGACGGCGATGTCGTTGGTCACCTGATCGCCGGCGATCGGAATCACGGCTGTATGCCGTATGGCGCCGCCGGAGAACACGGCGATGTCCGTCGTGCCGCCGCCGATATCGACCAGGCACACGCCCAGCTCCTTCTCGTCGTCCGCCAGTACTGCGTAACTGGACGCGAGCTGCTCCAGCACGACGTCTTCGACGGTGAGACCGCAACGCTGCACGCACTTGACGATGTTCTGCGCGGCGCTTTCCGCGCCGGTCACGATGTGGACTTTCGCTTCGAGACGCACGCCCGACATGCCGATCGGCTCGCGGATACCTTCCTGGCTGTCGATCAGGAACTCCTGCGGCAGGATGTGCAGGATCTTCTGGTCCGCGGGGATCGCCACGGCGCGCGCCGCATCGATGACGCGCTCGACGTCTTCGGAGGTCACTTCCTTGTTGCGGATCGCGACGATGCCGTGCGAATTGAGGCTGCGCACATGGCTGCCGGCGATGCCGGCGTAGACCGAGTGGATCTCGCAACCCGCCATCAGTTCCGCCTCCTCCACGGCGCGCTGGATCGACTGCACCGTCGATTCGATGTTGACGACGACACCGCGCTTCAGGCCGCGTGAGGGATGCGAGCCGAGACCGACGACTTCCAGCGAGCCGTCGTGTGTCATCTCGCCCACGATCGCGACGACCTTGGACGTACCGATGTCCAGGCCTACGATCAGATTGCGGTCATTCTTTCTAGCCACTTCCCACCTTGCAGTCAGAGTCGGTTACGCATCCGGCATGGATCCCGCGGCATCGCGCGCAACGCGCGTCGCCGGCGGATTCCAGCCCACCGAAAAACCATTGCTGTAACGCAGATCGACGTAGCCCACTTCGTTGCTGCGGGCCGCCACCAGCGGACTGGCTACACGCAGGAAACGCTCGAGTCGCTCGGGCACGTCCTGCCGTCCAAGTCGCACATGAACCGCATTGGAGAGCGTCAGTTCCCAGGCGCCGCGCGGATCCAGCTCGACCTTTGCCAGCCGCATGCCCACGGCGAGCAGGCGCGGATAGCTGTCGAGATACAGACGCGCGACGGCCTCCTCCGTGCCTTCCGGGCCGATCAGCTGCGGCAGCTCCGGCGGAATGTGTCGCGAGTGCTTCAGGAACAGTTCGCCGCGCGTATTCATCAATCCGTCCTCGCCCCAGCGCGCAGCAGCCACGTGCTCGGTGATCACTACGCGCACCGCACGCGGCCAGCGACGCTCGACGCGCGCCCGATCCACCCACGGAATCGTTTCGAGTGACGCCTGCAGGGCATCGAGGTCGACGGAAAGGAATCCGGCACCACGAAACGACGCCACGGCTTCGTCGATCTGGATCGGCGCGACGCGCTGAAACTGCGCCGCCACTTCGATTTTCGCGATGGGCCGATCGAGCGCCGTGGTCAGTCCCCAGATTGCGAGCAAAGCGCCGAGGATCACGCCCGACATGCCAAGCACCGGCCGGATCGTTTCACTGAACAGCGGCTGCAGACGCTCGAGCGACAGATGTGCCAGCCAGCCGGGCGTCGCATTGCCTTCGGCCTTGCGGCGATTGCGTTTGCGCGAAGCCAGCTTCACGGGCGTGTCCCTCCGCGCGTCAAGCTGGTCTCCAGCACTTGCCACACCAGATCATCGAACTCGATGCCGGAAACGCGCGCTGCCTTCGGCACCAGCGAGTGACTCGTCATGCCGGGCGCGGTGTTGACCTCGAGCAGGTAATTGGCGCCGCTGCGATCGCGCATCACGTCGACGCGACCCCAACCGGCGCAGCCGGCAGTCTGGAATGCCGCCAGCGCCAGCGCCCGCATCTCGTCTTCCGCCTGGTCGCTGAGACCAGGGCAGATGTACTGCGTATCTTCGGCGATGTACTTCGCGTGGTAGTCGTAATACTCGCCCGCGGGAACGATGCGGATGGTCGGCAGCGCCGTGTCACCCAGAATGCCCACCGTGTATTCCTCGCCGACGATCATCTGCTCCACGAGCAGATCGCCTTCGTAACGTGCCGCCAACGCAAACGCGCTCGGCAGATCCTTCTCGCTGAACACGCGACTCACGCCAACGCTCGAACCTTCGCAGGCGGGTTTCACGATGACTGGCAGCCCGAGCGAATTCGCCGCTTGCGCCACATCGTCGTTACGGGCCAGACGCACATAGCGCGGCGTCGGCAGCCCGAGCGACAACCACACCTGCTTGGTGCGGATCTTGTCCATCGACAGCGCCGAGCCGAGCACATCGGAACCCGTGTAGGGAATGCCGAACGCTTCCAGCAGTCCCTGCAGGATGCCGTCCTCGCCGCCGCCGTGATGGCCGTGCAGGATGTTGAAGACGCGATCGACACGCTTCGCGATCACTTCCTCGACCAGTGCCGGAATGCCGTCGACCGCACGCGCATCGACACCGCGACGCTTCAGCGCCTCCAGGCAGTTGCGACCGGAGTCGAGCGACACTTCGCGCTCCGACGATGTACCGCCCATGAGAACGGCGACACGACCGAAGGCGCGAGGGTCGGTGACGCGTTCGGAGGTCATGGGGAGATCTCCGGGCGGGAGCCTATAGGCTGTAGGCTGCAGGCTGTAGCCAGATGAGAAGACGCAGCTGCCATTTGCAGCCGGCGGACGTAGGGTGTTGGCGCAGCAAACTCAATGCGCCAGAAAATCGCGGGCGCCATGAAAACAGGACCGTTGAGGCGCGACGAACGGCGCGGCTTCTGACCTACAGTCCACAGCCTACAGCCCACAGCCTTCATCCTTCCTCTCCCACCATCCGCACTTCCGGCGTCAACGTGACGCCGTGCACCTGCTCGACTGTCTGCCGGACATGCGCGATCAACTGCTCGATATCCGTCGCGCTGGCGCTACCGTCATTGACGATGAAGTTCGCGTGCATCTCGGAGACACGCGCGCCGCCGATACGAAAGCCTTTCAATCCCGCGCTGTCGATCAATCGTGCCGCGTGGTCTCCCGGCGGATTAGTGAATACCGAACCGCACGACCATTCGCCGATCGGCTGCGTCGCCTTGCGGCGCGCCAACATCAGTCGAATGTCTTCGCTGCTGACGCCGGGTCGCTGCTCGAATCTCAATCGCGCGCCGAGGAACCATTCATCGGTGGGACCTTCGACATGGCGATAGCTGACCGTGAAATCAGCTGCTGGCCGTTCGCGACGCACACCGGCACGATCCAGCGTGGCGACGGCAACGACGTGATTCCAGGTCTCGCCGCCGAACGCTCCGGCATTCATGGCGAGCGCGCCGCCGAGCGTGCCGGGAATGCCGGCGAAAAATTCCGCGGGTCCGAGACCCCACTTGATGCATTGCTTGGCGAGCTTTGCGCACGCCACACCCGCGCCCGCCCAGATCTCGTTGTCGTTCAGCCGGTCGAGTTCCGCGAATACGCCATGCGTGTCGATGACTGCGCCGCGAATGCCGCCATCGCGCACCAGCAGGTTGCTGCCGAGACCGATCCACATCACCGGCGTCGCGGGTTCGAGACTACGCAGGAAGCCCGCGAGATCAGCGACATCGAGCGGCGTGAAGAACATGTCGGCCGGTCCGCCCACATGCCACGACGTGTGCTTCGCCATGCGCTCATTGCGCAGCACGCGCGTTTCGAAATCCGGAGGCAGCGCGAGGGAGTTCATGCCTGCCTCCCGATGCTGGCGAGCGTGAGCGGCAACTCGGCGGCGACGGCGCCGATACTGCCCGCGCCCATCGTGACGACCAGATCGCCGTCGCGCAGGATGGGCAACAGCGTCTGCGGCAACTCTTCGGGCTTGTCGATGAACAGCGGCTCGACCCGTCCGTGGGAACGCACGGCGCGACAGATCGCCTTGCCATCGGCGCCTGCGATCGGCGTTTCGCCCGCGGCATAGACTTCGGTGACGATGAGTGCATCGACACCGGCGAGGACGCGCGCGAAGTCATCGAGCAGGTCGCGCGTGCGCGTGTAGCGATGCGGCTGAAACGCCAGCACGATGCGGCGACCCGCCCAGCCCTGGCGAATCGCTTCGAGCGTTGCCGCCAGTTCCGTGGGGTGATGACCGTAATCGTCGATCAGCGTGACGCGGCCGGCCGGCGTATCGACATCGCCATTCTGTTGCAGGCGTCGATCGATGCCCTGGAAGCTCATCAGCGCCGATTGAATGGCCGCATCCGGCACGTCCAGTTCCGTGGCGACGGCAATGGCCGCCAGCGAGTTGAGAACGTTGTGCGTGCCGGGACGGTTCAATGTCACCGCCAGCGCCGCCGCGTGACCGGGGCGATGCACATCGAATCTCGTCTGCATGCCGTCGCGAACGATGTCGGTCGCACGCACGTCCGCCTGCTGTTCGATACCGTAGGTCACGACCGGGCGATTGATGCGCGGAATCATGGCCGCCGCGACCGGATCGTCGGCGCAGACCACGGCAAGCCCGTAGAACGGCAGGTTGTGCAGGAAATCCACGAAGCTCTGCTTGAGGCGCTCGAAGTCGCCTTCATGCGTGCCGAGATGATCCTGGTCGATATTGGTGACGATCGAGATCATTGGCTGCAGATGCAGAAACGATGCGTCGCTCTCATCGGCCTCGGCGACCAGATACTTGCCAAGACCGAGCCGCGCGTTGGTATCGGCGCTCACCAGGCGACCGCCGATCACGAACGTCGGATCGAGATTGCCTTCGGCCAGCAGGCTCGCGAGCATGCTGGTGGTAGTGGTTTTACCGTGCGTGCCTGCGACTGCGATCGCATAACGGAAACGCATCAGCTCGCCGAGCATCTCGGCGCGCTGCACGATCGGCAGTCGACGCGCAGTCGCGGCGACGACTTCGGGATTGGTCGGGCTCACCGCGGTGGAGACGACGATGACGTCGGCCTTGCCGATATTCTCGGCCGCGTGTCCGATCATGACTCGCGCACCCAGACGCTGCAGGCGCGCCGTGACGGTGTTGAGTTTGAGATCGCTGCCCTGCACGTCGTAGCCGAGATTGACGAGCACCTCGGCAATGCCGCCCATGCCCGCACCGCCGATACCGACGAAGTGAATGCAGTGGATGCGACGCATACGGTCGGTCATGCCGCACCTCCCGCCGCTGCGACGCAGGCGTCGGCCAGGCGGACATCCGCATCGATGAGCGCGGTCGAGCGCGCTTTCACCGCCATGTCGGCGAGCTTCGCGCGTCCGGCTTGCAGCAAGGTACGCAGTTCGTTGGCAAGACGCAGTGGAGTCAGCTCCGCTTCCGAAATAATTACGCCCGCACCCGCCGCCACCGGAAAGTGCGCATTGTGCGTCTGGTGATCGTCGACGGCCGCAGCAAAGGGCACGAATATGGCAGGCAGTCCCGCTGCCGCCAGCTCTGACACGGTCAGAGCGCCAGAACGGCAGATCACGAGATCTGCCCATCCATAAACCTCGGCCATGTCGTCGATGAAGGCCCGCACGTCGGCCGTGACGCCGTGCTTTTCGTAGAACTCGCGCGCCTGCGCGATGTGACGTTCGCCGGCCTGATGCAGCACCTGCGGACGCAGCGACGGATCGATCATGGCGAGCGCGGCCGGCACCGCGGCGTTGAGACGGGACGCACCCTGACTGCCGCCGATGATCAGCACGCGCAGCGGGCCTCGCCGTTGCGCGAAGCGCTGCTCTGGCGGCGTCATCGCAGCAATCTCGCGACGCACCGGATTGCCGACGCGCTCCGCCTTGATCGACGCCGGAAAGCTGGACGGAAAGGCCTCGAACACGCGCCGCGCGAGACGCGCCAGCATCCTGTTCGTCAAACCCGCAACCGCGTTCTGCTCGTGAATCACCAGCGGCCGCCGCGTGAGCCAGGCAGCAATACCGCCCGGGCCAGAAACGAATCCGCCCGCGCCGAGCACCACGACCGGCTGACGACGTCGCATCACCTGGATGCTCTGCCACACCGCGCGCGCCAGCTGGAACGGAGCAGCGAGCAGCGCGATGACACCCTTGCCGCGCACGCCGGTCACCGTGATCCATTCGATGGGAATCTGATGCGGCGGAACCAGTTTGGCCTCCAGTCCGCGTTGCGTGCCCAGCCACACGGGCTCGAAGCCGCGTTCGCGCAGCACGCGCGCCGCCGCGAGTGCGGGGAACACATGCCCGCCGGTGCCGCCTGCCATGATGAGTACGGTGCGCGACATCACTCGCGCTCCTTGCGTACTGCGAGCCGGCCCGCAACGCTGGCTTCATGATTGATTCGCAGCAGAAGCCCCAGCCAGCCGAGCGTGACGAGCACGCTGGAGCCGCCGAAGGACATCAGCGGCAGGGTCAGTCCCTTGGTCGGCAGCAAGCCGAGGTTCACACCGACGTTGATGAAGGTCTGCAATCCGAGCCAGATACCGAAACCCGCCGCGCAATACGCCTGGAACGGCAGCTCGGCGTCGGCCGCGAGACGCGAGATACGGAACGCACGCCACACCAGGATCATGAACAGCCCGAGCGTGACGATGACGCCGACGAGCCCGAGTTCTTCCGCGAGAATCGCGAACACAAAATCGGTGTGCGCTTCGGGCAGGTAGAACAGTTTCTGCACGCTCGAACCGAGCCCCACGCCGAACAGTTCGCCGCGACCCACGGCAATCAGCGATTGCGTCAGCTGGAATCCCGAATTGAATGGATCGGCGAACGGATCGAGGAACGCGGTCAGGCGCTTCAGGCGATATGCGCTGGTCACGGCGATGACGGCCATGCCAGTAGCGGCCAGCGCCACGAGCGCCACGAAATGACGCAGCTTCACGCCGGCCAGGAACAGCACACCGAGCCCGGTCGCCACGAGCACGGTCGCCGCGCCGAAGTCGGGCTCGAGCAGCAGCAGCGCCGCGGCCGCCATCAGCAGGCCGAGCGGCTTGAGGAAGCCACGCAGTTCTTCCTTCAACTCCTGCTGACGTCGCGCCACGTAGCTTGCGAGATAGGTCAGCAGCAGCACGCGCGTCAGCTCCGATGCCTGAAAGTTCATGAAGCCCGCGCGCAGCCAGCGACGGCTGCCGTTCACCTCGTGACCGAGGCCGGGAATCAACACGACGACCAGCAGCAGGAAGGCAAACAGCAGCAGCGGCACGCCCAGGCGTTCCCACACCGACGTGGGGATGAACATCATGAACGCGCCTGCGATGAGCCCGAGGACCACACCCACCACCTGACGCTCGAGATAGTGCAGCGGCTCCTGCAACTGGCGATCGGCGATCGAGATCGACGCCGAGGTGACCATCACGAGACCGAGCAGCACGATGCCGGCCACGCTGAGAATCAACACCTGATCGAACACGAAGCGGCGCGGCCGAGTGTTGGACCGGGCAAACGACATGGCGGCTGCGCTCATGACTGCAACCCCCGGACGGCGGCGGCGAACACATCGCCGCGATGTCCGTAGTCACGGAACATGTCGAGGCTCGCGCACGCCGGCGACAACAGCACGGTCTCCCCTGCTCGCGCTGCGTTGGCTGCCACCTGCACTGCCTGCGGCATGTCGGTGGCGAACTCGAGTGTCGCCACGCCATCCAGTGCGGCGGCAATCAACTTCGCATCCTGACCCAGCAGTACGACGTGCCGGACTTTGCCGCGGAACGCCGGCGCCAGCGGTGCGAAGTCCTGTCCCTTGCCTTGCCCGCCTGCGATCACGATCAGCGAACCGGGCATGCCGGCGACAGCAGCCAGCGTCGCGCCGACGTTCGTGCCTTTCGAGTCATCGATGTAACGCACGCCGTTGACGTCAGCGACCCACTGCGAACGATGGGGCAGGCCGGCGAATTCACGCAGCGTCTGCACACAATGCTGCCGCTGCAATCCCAGCGCATCCGCCATTGCAAGCGATGCGAGTGCATTGGCGGCGTTGTGCAGCCCGGCGATCTTCAGTTCTGAGAGCTTCACCACGGGCTCGCGGCCCTGCATCAGGATGACGTCATCGCCCTGTTCCTGCGCGTAGTACGTTGCAGCCGGATCCTTGAGCAGACTGAAACCGACGAGCTTCTGCGCCGAGCGACCCATGTCACGCACCAGCGGATCGTCGAGATTCACGATTGCGGCGGCGCAGTTCGCGAAGATGCGCGCTTTGGACGCTGCATAGTTGGCGAGGGTGTCGTAGCGATCCATGTGATCGGGCGTCACATTGAGCACGGTGGCCGCCGCAGTGCGCAGCGACTGTGTCGTGTCGAGTTGGAAGCTGGACAGTTCCAGCACGTACAACTCCGGCGTCGGCTCTTCGAGCAGCTCGAGCGCCGGGCGACCGAGATTGCCGCCGGCCAGCACGCGCTTGCCGGCTGCTTCAGCCATGCGGGCCACGAGCGTCGTGACCGTGCTCTTGCCATTGGTCCCCGTGATCGCGGCGACAGGTGCGCGCGCCTCGCGTGCGAACAGTTCGATATCGCCGACGATCGGCACGCCACGCGCGGCAGCGTGCGCCAGGAACGGCTCACGCAATGACACGCCGGGGGACGCGACGATCTGGGTCGCGCCATCGAGCAGTCCCATATCGAAGCCGCCGAATGCAACCTCTGCCTCCGGGGCCAGCTGACGCAGTGCCGCGGCTTCCGGCGGCGCAGCGCGGCTATCCGTCACAGCGAAACTCACACCGCGCGAACGCAGATAACGCGCGCACGACATTCCGGTGCGTCCGAGACCGACGACGACCGTGCGTCCAGCCTGCGCCTGGTGAGACATGCGTGTGTCGACCTGCGGGGTCATGCTCAACGCACCTTCAGGGTCGCGAGACCGACCAGGACGAGAATCACGGAGATGATCCAGAACCGCACGATCACTTTCGGCTCGGCCCAGCCCTTGAGCTCGAAGTGATGGTGGATCGGCGCCATGCGGAAGATGCGTTTGCCGGTCAGCTTGTACGAGGCGACCTGCAGGATCACCGAGATCGTTTCCATCACGAACACGCCGCCCATGATGAACAGCACGATCTCCTGACGGACGATGACGGCGACGACGCCTAGTGCCGCACCAAGCGCGAGAGCGCCGATATCACCCATGAACACCTGGGCCGGATAGGTGTTGAACCAGAGGAAGCCGAGTCCGGCACCGACCAGCGTCGCGCAGAACACCAGTATTTCACCGGTGCCCTCGATGAATGGAATGCCGAGATAACCCGAGAACACCGCATTGCCTGTTGCATAAGCGAACACCCCCAGAGCGCCACCAACGAGAACCGCGGGCATGATTGCGAGCCCGTCCAGGCCGTCGGTGAGATTCACCGCGTTGCTGGTACCGACAATCACGAAATACGTCAGCGCGATGTAGCCAACGCCCAGCGGCACCATCACGGTCTTGAAGAAAGGCACGTAGAGCGCTGTCTCCGCCGGCGCCTTCGCGGTCATGAACAGCGCGATGGCGGCGCCGAGGCCCGCTACCGACTGCCAGAAGTATTTGTAGCGCGCGATCAGACCGCGACTGTTGCCGACTACCAGCTTCAGGTAATCGTCCCAGAAGCCGATCAGTCCGAAAGCCAGGGTCACGAGCAGCGTGACCAGCACGAAGCGATTGTTCAGATCCGCCCACAGAATCGTGCTCGCGCCGATGGCGACCAGGATCAGCGCGCCACCCATCGTCGGCGTGCCCGCCTTCGGCAAATGCGTCTTCGGGCCATCGTCACGCACGCGCTGACCGATCTGGCGGCTCGACAGCGTGCGGATCATCCACGGGCCAACGATGAATGAAATCGCCAGCGCCGTGAGCGCCGCGAGAATGGCGCGCAGCGTCAGGTACTGGAACACCCGGAAGCCGGAATGGATGTCGCTGAGGTAGAGGGCGAGGTAAAGCAGCATGTCGTTCTCTTGTGATCAGTGCCCGTTCGCTGCTTGAGGCGGCATTGCGGCGAGCGCTGCCGCCACTCGTTCGAGCCGGTTGGCCCGGGAACCCTTGATGAGCACCGCGACGCCTGTCGTCAGCGACCGACTCGCCTCGACGATCAGCGCATCGATATCCCTGAACCACTGCGCGCCGCGGCCGAACGCCTCGACAGCGAAGTGCGAGTGAGTGCCGACTGCCAGCAGGCGTTCGACGCCGGCCTGACGCGCATAACGGCCGATCTCGGCATGCAGTTCATTGGCGCTATCGCCCAGTTCGAGCATGTCGCCCAGCACCAGCCAGCGCTTGCCGCCGAAGCCATGCAGCGCGTCGATGCCCGCCTTCAGGGAACTCGGATTGGCATTGTAGGAATCGTCGACCAGGAAGGCGCCGTGAATGGCTGGCTTGAGTTCCAGACGTCCGGACACCGCGCGCATCGCGGCGAGTCCTTCGACGATCTGCTCGAGCGACGCGCCAGCAGCGTGTGCAACCGCCGCTGCACCGAGTGCATTGCGCAGGTTGTGCAGCCCGGCGAGCGCAAGGGTCGCCGGACGGGTGCCCATGGGCGTCGCCAGATCGAAATCGATGCGGAAGCCGTTCGTATCGCCGACCGCCTGCACCTTGTGCGCCATGAAGTCTGCCGGATGCTCGAAACCGAACGTGAACGCACGCTCAGTGGCTCGCGACTCGCTCCATTGCTGCGCGTACCTGTCGTCCGCGTTGATGATCGCAACGCCGTCGGCCGGCAAGTTCTGGAACAACTCGCCCTTGCCGAGCGCCACACCATCGAGGCTGCCAAACCCTTCGAGATGCGCTGCGCCGGCATTCGTCACGATGCCGATGGTCGGCTCGGCCAGACTCGCCAGATGGGCGATCTCGCGCTGATGATTCGCGCCCATCTCGATCACCGCATAGCGGTGCGTCGCGTTCATCTCCATCAGCATCAGCGGTACGCCGATGTGATTGTTGAGATTGCCGCGCGTGATCAGACACGGCCCGAGCCGCGACAGGATCGCGCCGATCAGTTCCTTGGTCGTGGTCTTGCCATTGCTGCCCGTGATGCCGATCACTGGAATCTGGAACTGCCTGCGCCATTCGCGCGCGAACATCGAGAGTGCCGCGAGTGCATCAGGCACGACGATCTGCGGCAGTTCGACAGGAAGCGGACGCTCCACCAGTGCCGCCACGGCGCCACGCTCTGCCGCCATCGACACGAAATCGTGGCCGTCGAACGTCGGTCCCGTCAGCGCGACGAACAGCGCGCCGCGCTGCAACGTGCGGGTGTCGGTCGAAACGCTGGTGAACTCGCAGTTTTCACCAACCAGCTCGGCGCCGGCGACTCGCACCATGTCATTGAGGCTGCGGGAAATCATGCATTCCTCCCCAGCGCGGCTTGCACTACGTCACGATCGCTGAAGTAGCGCGTCTCGTGGCCGACGATCTGGTAGTCCTCATGGCCTTTGCCGGCCACGAGGACGACGTCCCCGGCACGGGCGATGGTGATTGCACGCTCGATGGCGCGCGCGCGATCGCGCTCGACGATGGCGTGCTGCGGCTGCTGCAGTCCGGCAACGATGGCCGCGACGATGACGTTGCCGTCTTCGGTGCGCGGATTGTCATCCGTCACCATGACGACATCGGCGAGCCGTTCGGCAATGGCGCCCATCACCGGGCGCTTGGCTGCATCGCGGTCGCCGCCGCAGCCGAACACACAGATCAGCTTGCCGCTGCAATGCTTGCGTGCGGCGCTCAGCGCTTTTTCGAGCGCATCCGGCGTGTGCGCGTAGTCGACGATGGCGAGCGGACGCTCCGGCGCCACGAAAGTTTCCATACGCCCAGGCGGCGGCGCGCAGCTCTCGAGCGCCGACACTGCTGCATGCATCGGGAACCCATGCGCCAGCAGAACGGCGAGCACCGCGATCAGGTTGTCGACATTGAAGTCACCGACGAAGCACGAGTGCAGCGTCGCGGAGCCCCGGTTGCTGTCGATGCCGATCACGAGTCCCGCGGGAGTTGCAGTCACGCTGGTCGCCAGCACGTACCCGCATCCCGGCAACAGGTTCGAATCGTCTCGCGCGCAGATCACCAGGCCGTGGCCCTGATAGTTCGCGGCCAACTCGCGTCCGAAGGCATCTTCGACATTGATCACGGCATGCCGCAACCCCGGCCAGGCGAACAGCCGCGCCTTCGCCGCACCATAGGCTTCGAACGAACCGTGGTAGTCGAGATGATCGTGAGTGAGGTTGGTGAACACCGCCGTATCGATGCGTACACCCGCGACGCGACGCTGATCGAGTGCATGCGAGGAGACTTCCATCGCCAGCTGCTGCACACCGGCATCGCGCAGCGCGGCGATCTGGCGATGCAGCGTGATGCAATCGGGTGTCGTGTGAGTACCGGCCGTGACGGCACCGATGGGACCGTAGCCCAGCGTACCTGCGTAGGCCGAGGACTTGCCGAGATGGGCGAACGCCGCTGCGAGCACGTAGGCGATGGTGGTCTTGCCATTGGTGCCTGTGACGCCGGTCACCGCGACGGCGCGCGAGGGCGCGCTGAAGAATCGATCAGCGATCGTACCGATCATCGCGGTCAACTGCGTCACCGCGATCACGGTGACGTGCGCAGGCAACTTCGGTTCCGCAACACCTTCCGCGGGTTGCCACAACACCACGGTTGCGCCGCGGCCGACTGCCTGCGACGCGAACGCTACGCCGTGACTGCGCAGCCCAGGCAATGCCACGAAGGCCGAGCCCGCGCCAGCCTTGCGACTGTCGATCGTGAGATCCGCCACCACCACGTCGGGTACGTCCGCATCCACGAGACCCGCGAGCAGTTCACGCAGATTCTTGCGGGGTGGTGTGAGGGCGATGTTCATGGCGACACTCATTCGGAGCCACGGCTCGCCTGGACCAGCGTGGCATCGGGCACACGCTCCAGGCCATCGGGCGGAACGCCCAACAGGCGCAATGCGCCTGCCATCACGTTCGCGAACACGGGCGCGGCCACGTCGCCGCCGTAGAAAAGCCGGCCACCGGGCTCGTCGATCACGACGATCGCCGCGAGACGCGGGTGACTGGCCGGTACGACGCCGCCGAACGTCGCTTTGTATCGGTCCGTCGAGTAGCCGCCTGCCGCCGCGGTCCACGCGGTACCGGTCTTACCCGCCACGCGATAGCCGGCGAGCGCTGCACCCTGGCCCGTGCCGTCCTGCGACACGACGCTTTCCATCATGGTGAGAAGCTCACGGGCGACGCGCTCGTCGAGCACACGCTCTCCGACGACCGGCTCATCGACGCGACGCAATGTAGCGGGCCGGCTGATGCCGCCGGAGGCGAGCGTGGAGTAGGCATGCGCGAGCTGCAGTGGCGTCACAGACAGCCCGTAGCCATACGACATCGTGGCCTGCCCGATACGTCCCCAGTGCGCTGCGTCGTTGAGCAATCCCGCGGACTCGCCGGGATAACCACTGCCCGACACCTGGCCGAAGCCGAATGCACTCAGCGTGTCGTGCATGGACTGCGGCGTCAGCGTCATCGCCATCTTCACCATGCCGGCATTGCTGGATTTGGCGAGCACCGTGGTCAGCGGCACCGAGCCGAGGAACTTGTGATCCTCGATCAACTTCGCGCCCACGCGAAACGGCGTGGTGTCGATGATGGTGTTCGGGTGGAAGCGCCCGGAAGCAATCCCCGCCGCAGCGACGAAGGGCTTGATGCTGGAACCCGGTTCGAAGATGTCCGTCGCCGCGCGATTGCGATAACGCGCCGCCGATACCTGGTCGCGATCATTCGGGTTGTAGGACGGCTGATTCACCATCGCCAGGATTTCGCCGCTGTCGACGTCGAGCACGACCATCGAACCGGCTTTGGCGCGATGCAATTGCACGGCCGATTTCAGCTCGCGGTACGCGAGGTACTGGATGCGCAGGTCGATGCTCGTGACCAGATCGCTGCCGGGTCGCGGCGCGCGGATGCTTTCGATGTCTTCAACCGTGCGTCCGTAACGATCCTGGATGACGCGCTTCGCCCCGGCTTCGGCACCGAGCCAACGGTCGTAGGCGAGTTCGAGACCTTCCTGACCGATGTCGTCGTACTTCTTGGTGAAGCCCAGCAGATGCCCGGTGACTTCGCCGGCCGGATAGAAGCGCTGGTATTCGCGCAGCAGGTACACGCCGGGGATCTTGAGCGCGGCCACCTGCGATGCATCGCTCGGACGCATGTGTCGCACGAGATACACGAAATCGCGCTCCAGGTTGCTGGTGAGCACCTGCGTCAGCCACTTCGGATCCCGATTGAGTGCTTCGGCCAGCTTCGGCAGCTGATCGGATGCCTTCATGATCTCGCGCGGCGAGGCCCACACCGTATCGACCGGCATGCTGGCCGCGAGCGTCTCGCCGTTGCGGTCGTAGATGGCGCCGCGAACTGCGGACAATTTCGCGACCCGCGTGAAACGGGCATCGCCCTGACCTTCGAGGAAGCCGTCATCGAGGAGCTGCAGATCGACGGCGCGCACGATGAGTGTCAGAGCGATCAGCAGCAGCATGCCGAGCACGACGCGCAAGCGCTTTGCGTACTGCTCTGGCGAGAATGCCTTGTTATCGCTGCGGATCATGTCTACGGCTGAACCAATCGCACTTCGTCGGGTTTCGGAATCACCATCTTCAAATCGGCGCGGGCGGTCTGCTCGACCCGTCCGTGCGTCGCCCACGCGCTCTGCTCGATCTTCAACTGGCCCCACTCGATATCGAGCCCGTCGCGCTTCGCGTGCATGCCCTGCAGCTGAATGAACAGACTGCGCGTCTCATGGCGACTCCACACCACCGCCACCGCGGACACGAACAGCAGCACCCAGAGCAGCGGCATGAGCCAGCGGCTGAGCGAACTCATGCGCCCATCCTTTCCGCGACCCGCATGATCGAACTGCGTGCACGCGGATTGCGGCTCACTTCCGCCTCAGAGGGATGAATCGCCTTGCCGATGCGGCGCAGCTTCGGGCGCGCATGCGCGGGGACCTCAGGCAGACCCGCGTAGACGGGGTCTTCCTGCGAGTGCTTCTGGATGAAGCGCTTGACGATGCCGTCTTCCAGCGAGTGAAAGCTGATCGCACAGACGCGACCTTGCGGCGCGAGCGCGATCAACGAACCTTCGAGCGCCGCTTCTATCTCCGCGAACTCCTGGTTCACCTGGATACGAATCGCCTGGAAGGTGCGCGTGGCCGGATGCTTGCCGGGCTCGCGCATCGGCACCGCAGCGGCGACGATCTCCGCCAGGCGCAGGGTTCGGGAGAGCGGCTCCTGCACCCGGGCGCCGACGATGGCATGAGCGATCCGCTTCGCGAATCGTTCCTCGCCGTACTCGCGAATGACGCGCGCAATCTCGGACTCGGAAGCCCGGTTGAGCCAGTCCGCTGCCGTCATGCCACTTGCGTTGTTCATCCGCATATCGAGCGGACCGTCCTGCGCGAAACTGAAGCCGCGCGCCGCGTTGTCGAGCTGCGGAGAAGACACGCCGAGATCGAGCAACACACCGTCGAACCCCCCGGCCAGTCCCGCCTGCGCCGCCACCTGTGCGAGCTGCGAAAACGGACCACTCACCAGCATCAAGCGTTCATCCATCCCGAATCGTTCCCGCCCGGCGCGAATCGCGTCCGGGTCGCGATCGATCGCGACGACTCTTCCCTGCTTGCCGATCCGCTCCAGAATCGCCGCCGTGTGCCCGCCTCGACCGAAAGTCGCATCCAGGTAGCGGCCCGCCTCGCGGACCTGCAGCGCGGCCAGCACTTCTTCGAGAAGCACCGGCGTGTGTTCGAACGTCATCACGTCAATCAACAACCCCGACGTTCAGCACTAACTACAGCGACAGCGTCGCGAGTTCCGGCGGCAGCTCCTCGGCTGTCTCGTCCACCTTCAGCCACTGCTCGCGGCTGTCATTCCACTGCGTCTCGTCCCACAACTCGAAGCGGTTGCCCTGGCCGATCAGCATTGCGGTGCGCGACAACCCCGCGTACTCGCGCAGGCTCGGTGGCAGCAGGATCCGGCCGCTGCCGTCGAGTTCGAGATCAGTGGCGTGACCAATCATCAATCGCTGCAGTCGACGGGCAACCGGGTTCAGGGTCGGCAGCCGTCGCAGCTTCAGCTCGATCTCTTCCCACTCAGGCAACGGATAGATAAGGAGACAGCGGTCCGAACGGTCGACGGTAGCGATCAGCCGCCCGTTGGACCGCTCGACGATGCGTTCGCGGTAGCGCGTTGGCATGGCCAACCGCCCCTTCGCATCGAGCGTCACCTTGTTTGCACCACGGAACATGTTTGGTTGCCAAAGACGGGATCAGACAGTGACTCCGTGCCCCTCTAACCCACGGTTTCCCACAATTTCCCACCGAGCGGCGACTATAGGGATCGCTATTCCGTCAAGTCAAAAAAATCTGAGAAATTTCCTGTTTGGCGACAGTGACTTAGCCCCAGAGGATTCGACGGACATGAATGCGGGAGCGCGCTTCAATTCAAATCAGAGGGTTAAGAGCACTTCTTTAAGTAAGAGTGCATGCATATATATGTGTCGGGACAGAGGGACGTGGATCGATGGACGAAGGCTGCGCGCAAATCTGCGCAGCATCCCGGCGGGATGGGGTTGGAACTGAGTCAAGTAGTGGCGAAAACCACTAGGCATGCCCGAGGCCGCCTGTATACAAAAAATACCGACACGCCCTGCAGCCTCCGCGAGGCGCAACGTTATCTGTTAGAAAAACATAATGATCGTGCGAATTGGCGGTGGCAGGGATTGCCGCGCCCACACCGCATCCCATCCCTGCTCCCGAAGGAGGAGGGAGGGATGTGGCGTCGCTATAGGAGGAGTCGGCCGATAAGCCGGGTTTTGTCGAGGACAACCATTCATCTGGGATGCACGTCACCGTGCACCTCAAGCGACCTACCCGGAAGCCTGTATGGGCCATACGTGCGATCCGGATCCGAAGACCCAGTCCGCGTGCTTCCCTATTTGGTCTTGCTCCAGGCGGGGTTTACCGTGCCGTCGAGTGTTACCACCGACGCGGTGCGCTCTTACCGCACCCTTTCACCCTTACCGGCCACATTGCTGTGACTTAGGCGGTTTGCTTTCTGTTGCACTTTCCGTGGACTCGCGTCCCCCAGGCGTTACCTGGCGCCTTGCCCTGGGAGCCCGGACTTTCCTCCACGCTTGCGCGCAGCGGTTGTCTGGCCAACTCCGGCGCGCATGGTGGGGGCTGGAGTGGGTCGAAGCAAGCGAAGATTGCGGATGGATTAAGGAGTAACCGCAAAGAACGCATAGAACACATAGAAAGACTTGATCGCGACAAATGCGGCTACGTTTTTTCCCCGGTCTGATTTGCGCTCTATGCGTTCTTTGCGGTTACTCCCGCGCTTCTCCTCGCCCCATCCGCACCGCCAGCTCGTAGAGCTCACTGCGCCTTACGCCGGTGATTTTCGCGGCAATTTTTGCAGCTTGTGCAGCTGGCAGTTCCTGCAGCAACGCGCGCAGAAGCTGCCCGGCATCGAGCGTCGTTGATTCCTGCTGCACCGGCGCTGCGCCGGCGACGACGACGACGATCTCGCCGCGCGCCATGTTGTCATCGGTACTCGCGGTGGCGCGCAAGTCGGCCAGCGAGCCGGTATAGGTCGTCTCGAAGCGTTTCGTCAGTTCGCGGCTGACGCTGGCACGACGCTCAGCGCCGAAGATCGCCGCCATATCTTCCAGGGTTTCGAGCAGGCGATGCGGCGCCTCGTAGAAGACCAGCGTGCGGGATTCGGCGCCGAGGGTTTCGAGTTGAGCGCGCCGTGCGGCGGATTTCGCCGGTAGAAATCCTTCGAAGCTGAAGCGATCTGTCGGCAATCCCGCCACGGAAATCGCTGCGATGGCGGCACAGGGTCCTGGTATCGCAATCACCTCGATGCCCTGCGCACGCGCCGCAGCGATCAGGTCGAAACCCGGATCGCTGATCAGCGGCGTGCCTGCGTCGGAAACCAGCGCCAGCGATTCGCCGCGCACCACGCGATCGATCAGCGCCGAGGACTTCTCACTCTCGTTGTGCTCGTGGAGCGAAGTCAGTGCGGTATCGATGCCAAATGACTGCAGCAGATGGCGTGTGTGACGCGTGTCCTCCGCGGCGATCAGCGACACGGAGGCCAGCACCTCGCGGGCGCGCGGGCTCAGATCACCCAGGTTGCCGATGGGCGTGGCGACGACGAATACTTTGCCGACGGGTTTCGATTGCGGGTCTGCTGTCACGTGCTGGTTTTCCGTAGCGACCTGCGCGGCCGGCTCGATGCGATTAGAGACGGCTCCCGGTCCGGGGTAGACTGCCGGCTCGGATGACCGATCCAGCATCAAGAATCCCCGACATGCTTGCGATACCGCACCTGGCCGTCGGCCACAAGACTACCGTCTGCCGGCCCGCGTCTGATACCCCCGCTGCACGCACACGCCTGCGCCAGATGCACGCAATGCGGGACTGCGCGCTCGCGATCGTGGCATTGCTGGGAATCGCTTCGTGCACGACGCCCACGTCGCAGCCGACGCCGCCCGGCGCAGACCGGCAACTCGCGCACGCCGAACAGCTGGCTCGCGACGGCAAGTACATCGAGTCGGCACAGCTCTACGAAACGATGGCAGGCTCCGCGCAGAAAGAGCTGCGCGATCGGCTCCTGTTGCGCGCCGCGAAGGAGTATCTGCTCGCAGGCGACCCCGCCAAGGTGCAGGCAACGCTCGCCAGGGTGAGTGCATCGTTGCCGACACAGGATTTCGCGGATCGTGCGGTGATCGCCGCGGAACTTGCCTTGCAGGCGAAGAATCCAGCGAAGGCGCTCGAGGAACTGCAACGGGTTCCGCAGCCATTGCCGCGCGAAAGCGCTCCCAACGTGCTGGCACTTCGCGCCCGTGCCCAGTTCGCACTCAATCGTCCCGCCGCAGGCGTGACCACCGCACTCGAGCGCGAGCGCCTGCTGTCGAATCCGCAGGATATCCGCGCCAATCAGCGCCTGATCTGGGAAGGCTTGCAAACCAGCGCGGCTGGCAACGCGGATTTCACGTCGCAGCCCGGCAGCAGCGCGATCGTCGCCGGTTGGCTCGACCTCGGGCGCGCCGCGCTGGTCGCCGCACGCAACCCGTTCACGGCCAAAACCGATCTGGCTGCCTGGCGCAGCCGCTATCCGACCCATCCCGCCAACTCATTCCTCAACGAGGAAGTGCTGCCCGCTCTCGGCGTCGGCCTCGACTATCCGGCGCAGGTGGCGCTCGTGCTGCCACTGAGCGGCCGTCAGCAGGCTGCGGGCGTCGCGATCCGGGACGGATTCATGGCTGCGCTGCTGCAGCAGGATCCGGCACGTCGTCCGCAGGTGAATATCTACGACACGGTCGCCATGGGCGCCAGCACCGCGTATCGCCGCGCCGTCACCGAGGGCGCGCAGTTCATCGTCGGGCCGCTGCTGAAAGAGGATGTGGCCGCGCTCGCAACATCGAGCGATGTATCCGTACTGACGCTCGCACTCAACCAGCTTCCCGACAGCGCCTCGCCGCCGGCCATGCTGTTTCAGTACGCACTCGATCCTGAAGATGAAGCGCGGCAGGTGGCGCGACGCGCAATGGCCGACGGACGCGGCCGCGGGCTCGCCCTGGTGCCAAACAACGAATGGGGTCAGCGTGTGTATCGCGCCTTGGAGTCGGAACTGAAAGCGCTTGGCGGCGCGGTGGCTGGCGTTGGTTACTACGATACGTCGGCCAGGGATTTCTCGGATCCGATCTCCAAGCTGCTGCTCATCGACGAAAGCCGCGCACGCGCGAATGCGCTGAACTCCACGCTCGGCCAACGCTTCGAGTTCGAACCCCGGCGCCGCGGTGACGTGCAGTTCGTGTTCATGGGCGCCTATCCGTCGGAGGGACGCTCGCTGCGACCGACGCTGCGCTTCTTCCTCGCCGACGATCTGCCGGTCTACGCCACCTCTGACATCTACGAGCCGGACACGCAGGCCAACAGCGATCTCGACGGCGTGATTTTCCCGGACATGCCCTGGGTGATCTCTCCCGATGCCGTCTCCACCGAATTGCGTACGGCGCTGAATCAATACTGGCCTGTGCGAGCCCGCGGCCGTGGCCGGCTCTATGCCTTCGGTTTCGATGCCTATCGCATCGTGCCGCTGCTGAAGGCGGGAAAATTCGGCACCGCCAACGCCATTCCCGGCATGACGGGTCTGTTGTCCATCGATGAGCGCGGTCGCGTTCGACGCGATCTCGACTGGGCGCGCGTCACCGACGGCAAACCGGTCCCGATCGGCACGACCACGACCGCCGCCAGATAACGGAGTTTTCATGGACGATCGACGCCGCAAGGAAGCAGGCGTAGCAGGAGAATCGACTGCGCTCGACTTCCTGCGCTCCCAGGGTCTCGATCTCGTCGAGCGCAACTATCGTTGCCGCGGCGGTGAAATCGATCTGATCATGCTGCAGCAGAAAACCCTGGTGCTCGTCGAAGTGCGCTTTCGCTCCAGCACGGACTTCGGCGGCGGCGCGGCATCCGTGACCTGGCACAAGCAACGGCGCCTCATCGCCGCAGCACGCCATCTCATGCTGACGCGCGCCGACCTGCGTCGTTACCCGGCGCGCTTCGATGTCATCGCGGTATCGCCGGGAGCTGGCAAGCCGCAGGTGAACTGGATCCGCAATGCGTTCACGCTTTGACACCCGAAATCCGGCGCAACCGCAAAGAACGCATAGAACACATAGAAGGAAAATCGGGTACACGAAAAAGCAAAAAGCGAAGCTGGCCTAGGGGCCGGATTCAGCTTTCATCTGCTGCCTGTTTTGCGTTCTATGCGTTCTTTGCGGTTACTCTTGACCTCCGGCTCCCAGCAGCACACGCGAAATGTTTGAAACCACCGCTGAAGTCTCCTGCCCGCACTGCGGTGAAACGATCCTGCTGTTCCTGGATCTTTCCGTGGAGTCGCAGAGCTACATCGAAGACTGTTCCGTGTGCTGTCAGCCCATGACGGTTTCGTACAGCGCGCATGACGGCGAGCTGAGCGGCGTCAGTGTCGAGGCCGCGAGCTGAGGCATGTGGCGCAAGGTTCGAATCGCGGTCCTGCTGCTGATCCTGCTGTGCGTCGCGCTGAACATGTGGTTCGATCGGATGTACTCGACCGATTGGCACAATCCGCTGCGGGTCGCGATCTTCCCGATCAATGGTGACGGGTCGGCCGTCAGCGCACGCTATGTCGAGGCGCTCGGCAGCGACAACGTTCTGCCGCTCGAAAATTTCTTTACCGAAGAAGGTCAGGCCTACGGCGTGCAACCGGTGCCGCCTATCCGTTTTTCTCTGGCCGCATCGCTGCCAGAGCTGCCACCGTTGCTGGAGCAGGGCGCCGGACGGCTCGGAGTCATGCTCTGGTGTCTGCGCGCACGCTACTGGGCCTCGCAGGTGGACGGTCCGCCAGGCACCGAGATCAAACTCTTCGTTCTGTATCACGATCCGCAACGCACGTCGGTGTTGCCCCACTCCGTCGGATTGCAGAAAGGCCTGTTCGGTATCGTGCATGCCTTCGCCGATACGCGCATGGCCGGCTCGAATGACACGGTGATCGCGCACGAGTTGCTGCATGCGCTGGGCGCAACCGACAAATATGGCGCGAACAATCTGCCGCGACTGCCGGACGGTTACGCCGACCCGGAACAGCAGCCGCTGTATCCGCAGGACTTCGCGGAACTGATGGGCGGCCGGATCCCGGTCAGCGCAGCCGCCGCCGAGATTCCCGAATCATTGCGACAAGTGGTGATCGGCCCCGTCACAGCATCCGAGATAGGCTGGACGCGATGATGAATGCACACGCAGGCAACGTAACGGCCACACCGCTGCTCAGCTGTCGCGATCTGGACGTGACCGTTGCGGATCGCATACTCGTCCAGCGTCTCAATCTCTCGATCAGGCGCGGCAGCATGACCTGCCTGCTGGGTCGTAACGGCGCTGGCAAGACACTCACGCTGCACACGCTGAGCGGACTGCGTCCTCCCGCCGCAGGCGTCATCGCATTCGACGATCGCCCGCTCGATCGCTGGTCGCGCCGGCCGCTGGCACAGCGCCTTGGCCTGTTGAGCCAATCCACGGAAGATCCTTTTCCTTCGAGCGTGCTGGACACAGCGTTGATCGGCCGGCATCCGCACATCGGTTTCTGGCAATGGGAGAACGATGCCGACCGTGCGATTGCGCGCTCTGCGCTGCAAGCCGTCGACATGGAGGCGCTCGAGGCGCGGGACGTCGAGACGTTGTCGGGTGGCGAGCGACGCCGTGTGGCAATCGCCGCCCTGCTCGCCCAGGAACCGGACCTCATGCTGCTGGATGAGCCGATCAATCATCTCGATCCGCAGCACCAGATCGATGTGTTGCGATTGCTGCGTGCACGCGCCGATGACGGTCGCGCAGTCGTGATGAGCCTGCACGATATCGGTCTCGCCACGCGCTTCTGCGATCAGGCCCTGCTGCTGTTCGGCAACGGCGACTGGCTGTCCGGCCCCACGGTGGACGTGATGAACGAAGCAACGATCTCGCGGCTCTACGGCGTCACCGTGCGCGAGATCGTGTGGGAAGGCGGCAGGACGTTTGTGGCGGTGTGAGGATAGTTGATAGTGGATAGTTGATAGCGCCGAAGTGCACGCCCTCTTCAGCTATCCACTTTCAACTATCCCCCTCAGCCTTTATGGCCGAGGAGTCTCGCCGGCAGGAACAGCAGTGCCTTTACGAACGCGATGGCTGCGTCCAGCACCACGCCGACCAGGCGGAACGGGATCGACAGCAGCCACAGCAGCGGCATCAGGACGATCACCGCGAGCGCCAGCGGCCAGGCGACGACCAGCAACAGGCACCAGGCCACTGCAAGAATCAGGAACTGCATGAGACTTCTCCCGTCGGCGCACCTTTCGCCGCTCGCCTCTTAGGACGTGGCGCCGCGCTGAAAGGTTGCGCCGGGCCGAAGATCGGGGGAAAAAGATCTCCCCGGGGCACACGGGGTGTCACGGGGTAAGAAGCACTCTTCGTTCCGACCCCGTGTTTCCCCGTGTGCCTCGTGGAGTTCTCATCTTCTCTTCCGTTCTTTCACGCCAACGCATCCAGCACAGCGGCATGCAGCTTCGCATTCGCCGCCAGCACGGAAGTCGTCTGCAGATCGAGTGCCTTGCCTTGCAGGTCGGTGAACTTGCCGCCAGCGGCTTCGACGATCACGGCGAGTGCGGCGATGTCGAGAATGTTCACGTCGGATTCGATGACGGCTTCGAGCTTGCCTGCGGCCAGCAGGTGGTAGTGCAGGAAATCGCCGTAGCCGCGGATGCGATTGACGCGCGCGACGAGCTGGCCATAGCGTGACCAGCCTGGACCAGCAGCGAGCGTCTTGAGATTGCCGGCGGACACCGCGGCGGCTTCGATGCTGTCGATCTCGCTCACGCGAATGGGCTTGTCACCGAGCCAGGCGCCGACGCCGATTTCCGCATACGCCACTTCGCCATAGACCGGCGCAGACGACACACCAACGATCAGACGGCCGCGATGCATGAGCGCGATCTGCGTCGAGAAGAACGGATACTCGCGCACGAACGCCTTGGTGCCGTCGATCGGATCGACGAGCCACAGGTACTCCGCATCGATGGCGCTCTGGCCGGTCTCCTCGCCGTAGAACCCGTGATCGGGAAAACGTGTGCTGATGATTTCACGGATGGTCTTTTCGGTCTCGACATCGGCCTGCGTCACCGGCGATTTATCCGCCTTGATGACGACATCGAGATTGCGCTGGTAGTAGCGGCGAATGACTGCGGCCGCGGCGTTTGCGGCGTCGAGGGCTGTAGCGAGAAAAGGTGAGTGCATGGCTGTAGCGTAATTTGCGAAGACGTAAGCGGCCATCCAGACGATCGATGGATCCGGCTGGACGAATTCCCGCTCGGAATATACCGGCAGGGCGCGTCGACTGCTCGCTTGATTGTGGGTCCGGAGCAACGCTCTTGAAGGTCAAATTGCGGCGACTCACAATGGCAGCACCGGCAACGTTGCCCCAGAGTCACAACGGAAGCCACGGCCACTCTCGCCGGCATTGGGTCGGCGGAAATTACGCTAACTACGACGCTACTCACGACGCAGGGAGAATCCGCATGCATCCGCAGAAAATGCCTTTACGGCTGCTTTCCGCAGCATCGCTCGCGCTCATTGCCAGTCCGTTCGTCAATGCCCAGTCCGTCCCGCCAGAAGAAAAAAACATTCTCGAACAGATCGTCGTGACCGGCACCCGCGTCGAGAACCGCTCTGCTCTGGACACCGCCGTGCCTGTCGACGTGGTCAGCGCTGCGGTGCTCCAGAACGTCGGCACCGTGGAAGTGAACCAGGCGCTTTCCGTCATCCTGCCGTCCTTCAATTTCCCACGCCCCGGATTGGCGGACGGTACGGACACGATTCGACCGGCGACGTTGCGCGGCCTTTCACCCGACCAGACCCTGGTTCTCGTGAACAGCAAGCGTCGTCACTCCGCATCACTGGTGAACGTGAACGGCACCATCGGTCGCGGCGCCTCGGCCGTCGACATGAACACGATCCCCAACGCCATGGTGAAATCCATCGAGGTGCTGCGCGATGGCGCCTCCGCGCAATACGGCTCCGACGCCATCGCCGGCGTGATCAATCTGCGCCTCCGCGACGACAACGACGGCGGCAACGTGACCATGCAGTACGGTGCGCGCGATTCGAGCTATGAGGTGCCCACGTCGCAGCCGACTGGCACACCGCCGCCCAACTGGGCCGTGCCGTTCAACAAAGCCAAGCGCAATGTGTCGGACGGCGAATCGCTGGTGGTCTCGGCATGGAAGGGGTTGTCGCTGGGCGACGATGGTTTCGTCACGATTGCGGCCGAGTACAAGGACCTGAAGCGCACGGAACGCGACGGCTTCGACTCCCGCCAGCAATATCCGCTCGTCGCCGGTGCTTACGATCCGCGTGAACAGACCATCGATCGCTGGAATGCCTGGTACGGCGAACCCGACATGGAACAGAAGACCGTCTTCGTGAACGCGGGTTACGACATTGGCGACGGCGCCCATCTGTACGGCTGGGCGAGCTGGCAGGACCGCGATGTCGTCTCTGCGGGTTTCTTCCGCCGCGCGCTCGACGATCGCAATGTCATCTCGATCTATCCCGACGGTTTCCTGCCGCTGATTGCGCCAGCGGTCACCGACTACTCGGGCGCCGTGGGCATCAAGTGGGCCCTGGGCAGCTGGGACATGGACACCTCCCTCGTGTACGGCGACAACAAGATGGAGTTCACCATCGACAACACGCTGAATCGTTCGCTCGGCACTGCCAGCAAGACGACGTTCGACTCCGGCGGTTTCGAGTACGACCAGGTCGTCTTCAACCTCGCCGGCGTGCACGGCTTCGATGTCGGCCTGGCGTCGCCGCTGAACCTCGCGCTCGGAGTCGAAGCGCGCCAGGAGGGTTACCAGATCTTCGCTGGCGAACCGGACTCCTATCGTAACGGCGGTGTGCTGCTGCCGAACGGCACTCCGACAGCCTCCGGAGCGCAGGTATTTCCGGGATTCCGTCCGGAGAACGAGGTCGATACCAATCGCGAAGCGTACGGCGCCTACATCGATCTCGAAGCCAATATCACCGACAAATTCCTGGCCTCGGCGGCCGTACGCGGCGAGCACTACTCGGATTTCGGCGAAAGCTTCTCGGGGAAGCTGTCGGGCCGCTATGACTTCACTGACACGTTCGCATTGCGCGCTTCCGTACAGAACGGCTTCCGCGCACCCTCGCTGCAGCAGCAGTTCTTCGCCACGACATCGACGAACTTCATCGGCGGCGTTCCCTTCGACGTGACGACATTCCCGGTCTCCGATCCGATCGCCATTGCACTCGGTGCCAAGCCGCTGGACGCTGAGGAATCGCTCAACTATTCGATCGGCGCAGTATTCCGCGTCGACAGGCTCAGTCTGACGATCGACTACTACAAGATCGACATCGACGATCGCATCGTGCTGTCCGAGAACCTGACTCAGGCGAACGTGCGCACCTATCTCGAGTCTCTAGGGTTCATCGGCAGCGGCGGCGGACGCTTCTTCATCAACGGCGTCGATACGGAGACCGAGGGCGTGGATGTGGTGTTGAACTATCCGCTGAGCACCGAGGCTGGCGCGCGCATCGACCTGACGCTGACAGCCAACTGGAACACGACGGATGTCACGAAGATTCCCGCAACGCAGGCGCTCGCAGCATTGAACCCGGCGCCGCCGCTGTTCGATCGCTTCAACGTGCTGACGATGGAAGATGGCACGCCGGAGAACAAGTTCACCGTCAACGTCAACTGGGACTTCGAGCGTTTCGGTGGGACGTTGCGGGCAACGCGTTACGGCAAACTGCTTTCGCCGGATTCATCGACCAACGCCACGTTTGCGAACGTGAATGCAGGCACCTACACGCCGATCGACCAATGGCTGTCTGCGCAGGCCGTGGTGGATCTCGAAGGCCGTGTGTCCTTCACCGACAACATCAAGTTCGCACTGGGTGCCGAGAACGTCTTCGATGAGTATCCCGACGCGACCCCGATCGCGCTGAACTCGACCGGCAATGCGCCCTTCTCGAACTACGCACCGTACGGCCGCGCGGGACGCTTCATCTACGGACGACTGATGGTGGATTTCTGAGGATAAGGGACCAGGGGCTAGGTTCCAGGCGCCAGGTGCGAGGCTCTTGCCTAGTTCCTAGTCCCTGGTCCCTGGTCCCTGGCGCCTTCCCTTGACACTCCCCGGAGCTCTCCGTACCTTGCCGCCCGTCAGGTGAGCGCCCGCCGCAACAACGGCGGGCGCGAACGTGAAGCCGGTGACATCTCCCCAGATCATTCCGGCGCTGCCCCCGCAACGGTAGTTGAGTCCAATCGATATCCCGGAGACGCCTGTCTCCAGCCACTGTGTCCGCAAGGACATGGGAAGGCGATAGCGACGAACCCTCCAGGCTTACAGGCCTGAGGTTCACTCAAGAGCCCGGAGACCGGCCTGACGAACGATCGCCCGATGTCTTTACAGACGCAGGGCGGTCGGTACCGGCGTCGCGGCGGGCGATCAGGAGTACGCGCGACGTCCGTCGCCCTGCTCTCTCACTCCCGCACGCCTTCCGTCACCAATCTGGCCATGCGGGCGTGCATGGGGAGAAGATCATCATGGTTCGTCATCAGCCGTTCGCGGCAGTCGCGGCGCTTGCCTGCGCAATTCCGTTCAACACCAGCGCCGCAGATCAGCAAGCGCTCTCCGAAGTAGTCGTCACTGCGGCACGCATCGCGCAGCCGCTCACCGAGGTCATCGGCTCGGTCACCGTCTTGACCCGCGACGACATTCAGCGTCGCCAGGTGCAGTCCATGCAGGACCTGCTGCGCGGCGAAGTGGGCATCAGTTTCGCCAACAACGGCGGCCTGGGAAAACTCAGCGCCATGTTCATTCGCGGCACTGACGCCGATCAGGTGCTGGTTCTCGTCAATGGCGTGCGCGTGGGCTCGACCACGGCGGGCACGACCCGCATCGAATTCATTCCTGTCGACCAGATCGAGCGCATCGAGATCGTGCGCGGCCCGCGTTCCAGTCTCTACGGCGCCGATGCGATCGGCGGCGTGATCCAGATCTTCACGCGCGATGCGTCGGGCCCGGCGCTATCGATCGGCGGCGGTTCGCACGAAACCCACAACGTCGCCGGCAGCTTCGGCCTCAAGGGCGACAATGCATGGGTCAGCGTGACGGGCAACTACATCGAATCGCAGGGTTTCAATTCCTGCCGCGCATCTTTCTCGGACGGTTGTTTCGCGAATGAGCCGGACGACGACGGCTATCGCAATGCGTCCGGCTCGCTGCGCACGGGGTATCGCTGGGGCGACACGGCGGAAGTCGAAGCCACTGCGCTCCATGCATCCGGTCACACGGAATACGACGGCAGCTTCAGCAACGAGACTGACTTCGCCGAAAGCGTGTACTCGCTCAAGGGCAAGGTTGCCGCGGCGTCGAACTGGGATCTGGCACTGCAGCTCGGTCTGAGCCAGGACAATTCCGATGATTTCGCCAATGGCACGTACGTCAGCACGATCGATACCGAACGTCGTAACGTCAGCCTGCAATCCGACTGGACAGTAGTCACAGGCCAGGTGTTGACGCTCGGCCTCGATTACCTGGACGACCAGGTCGAGAGCACAACTGCTTACGATGAGACCTCGCGCGACAACACCGGCCTCTTCGGTCAGTACAGCGGCCGCTTCGGCGATCATCAAGTGCTCGCCTCGGTGCGCAGCGACGACAACGAGCAGTTCGGCCAGCACACGACCGGCGGCCTGGGCTGGAAGTGGTTTGTCGAGGACACTCTTGCGTTCTCGGCGGCCTGGGGCACTGCCTTCCTGGCGCCGAGCTTCAACGACCTCTACTACCCGGGATTCAGCAATCCGGATCTGCGACCCGAAGAGTCGGACAGCGTGGAGTTCGGGATCAACGGTATCGCGGCGCGGACGACGTGGTCGGTATCCGCGTTCGAAACCAACATCGACAACCTGATCGTGTTCGACTCAGCGACTTTCCGGCCGCAGAACATCAGTGCAGCACGCATTCGCGGCATCGAAGCACAGGCGCGCACCCAGCTCGACAAATGGACGCTCGGCGCGAACTACACACACCTCGATCCGCGCAATCGCGATTCGGACAACATCCTGCCGCGCCGCGCCCGCGACGCCGGACGTATCGACGTCTCGTATGGCACGAATGCGTTCTCGGTCGGCACGACGGTGAACATCGTCGGTTCGCGTTACGACGATCTCGGCAACACGGTCGACCTCGACAGTTACACGACCGTGGATCTCGTCGCCCAGCTCAGCTTCGGCGCCGGCTGGTCGGTGCAGGGCAAGATCGCGAATGCGTTCGACGAGGATTACGAAACGGCGGCGTTCTACTACCAGGACGGTCGCTCGTACTTCCTCACCCTCGGCTACCAGCCGTCGGCACGCTGAACCACGCCCCGACCTTCCCCGCGCGAGGGGAAGGTCGGGATGCGATCCGGCGACAACTATCGTCAGCCGGGCATCGCGCGGGGTAGCCCTGCGGACGTACCGAGAAATCCCGCGGGTGACCAAGAAATATCCCGCCGGAAAGGCCGAGCCCACAGAAGAAATCGGCGATGGACGCGCCGCGCCATCCAGCCTTCATCACATCGCCGTGGCGGCGCATGTACCATCGACACATCAACGTGTCGCTGCGCGAACCACCGTCGCCCCATGCAACCCGCCACCGAATCGGCCCAGGACAAGATCCAGCTCGTCACTACCCTGCAACGCTGGAAACCCTGGCTCATCGGTGGAGCCGTACTACTGATCGGCTTGCTGCTCGCCGATGCCCTGCACGGACTGGCCGCGGAATTCAGCTATGCGAATCTCGTCGATGCCATCCGCGCGACGCCCTCATCGGCGCTGGCGTGGGCAGTCGCGGCGACAGCCATCAGCTACTTCGCCCTGACGGGCTACGATCATTCCTCGCTGCGCTATGCCGGCGCTTCTGTCCCCTATCACGTCGCGGCGCAAACAGCGTTCATTGCCTATGCGCTGTCCAACACGATCGGACTGGGCGTACTGACCGGCGGTGCAGTGCGGATGCGCTTCTACAGCGCCGCCGGTATCGAGGCCGGGCTCATCTCCCGCGCCATCGCCTTCAATGCGATCGCATTCGGGCTTGGCATTGCGGTGGTGGGTGCGGTGGCGTTGCTGTGGGGCGCAAACACCGTGGGCCCTGCATTGCATCTGCCGCCCATCGTGTTGCAGGCGGTTGCCGCTACGGTGCTCATCGTTGCCGCCACGCTGCTCGTCCTGTGCCGCGACGGACGCGAACCCCTGCTGTTCGGCCGCTTGCGCCTGCGGTTGCCGCCGGCTTCGCTGGCTCTGCATCAGTTACTCATTTCGGCAGTCGACATCGGCGCCACCGCCGCGGTGCTCTGGGTGCTGCTGCCGGCGGGGTCGATTGCTTTCTCCGCATTCGTCGGTTTCTTCGCCATTGCTGTCGTGCTTGGCGTACTCAGCCATCTGCCGGGTGGGCTCGGTGTGTTCGAGGCCATCATGCTGCTGGCGTTGAAAGACCATGTGCCCGCGGAATCGCTGGCTGCAGCACTGGTGCTGTACCGCATCATCTACTACGTATTGCCGTTGCTGCTGGCGCTGGCACTGCTGGTCTTCCTCGAGTTGCAGCATGGCGCCGGCACCGCCGTATCGCGCGCTGCCGTCAGTCTCGCACCACTGTTGCTCGCGGCCTACACGATCGTCATCGGCGTGATGCTGCTGATCTCCGGCGTGACGCCGGCCACCGACGAAGCGACGGATCTGCTCGCACTGCACGTCCCCCTGCCGCTCGTCGAAGCATCGCACTTCCTCGGCAGTGTCGCGGGGCTTGGGCTGCTGACCGTAGCGCGCGGCATGCTGCTGCGGCTCGATGCGGCGTGGTGGGCCGGGCTGCTGATCGGTATCGCGAGCATTCTGCTGTGCCTGCCCAAGGGTTTCGCGCTGTCGGAGATGGCGCTCATTGCCTGCCTTGTGATCGCACTCGCGTTGTCGCGCAAGCAGTTCTCGCGGCCTGCGTCGCTGCTGGCACAACCCTTCACCGGCGGCTGGCTGCTGAGCGTGATCGCCATCGTCAGCGCGCTCACGGGCCTGCTGTTCTTCGCCTATCGCGACATCGACTACACCCGGCAACTGTGGTGGCAGTTCGAGTTCGATGGGCATGCGCCGCGTTCGCTGCGTGCCCTGGTGGCCGTCGCGCTGCTGGCACTGGCCCTGGCGATGCGTCAACTGCTGCGTTTTCAGACGCAACCGCTGCCGCCCGTCGACGCCACAGCAATCGCGCGCGCAGAGCAGGTCGTCAAGGCGCAGGACTCGGCGGAGGCCTGCGTCGCGCTCACGGGCGACAAGCACTTCCTGTTCTCGCAGTCGGGCGATGCTTTCGTCATGTATGGGCGCCGCGGCCGATCCTGGGTATGCCTGTTCGATCCGGTCGGCCCACAAAGCGAATGGCCGGAACTGGTGTGGCGGTTCCTCGAACTCTCGCGTGCCCAGGGTGGACGGGCTTCGTTCTACCAGGTGCGTCCGCAGACGCTGCCGGTGTATCTGGACGCTGGATTGCGCGTGTTCAAACTCGGCGAATACGCCTCGGTGCCGCTGGCGGATTTCTCGCTCAAGGGCAAGAGTCGCTCGGTTCTGCGGCAGGCGGTGAACCGCGGCGAGCGTGAAGGCCTCAGCGTGGAGGTGCTCGACGTTGCAGCGGTGCGCACGCACATCGACGAACTGCGCGCCGTCTCGAATGCATGGCTCGCGGAGCATCGCACGGCGGAGAAAGGATTCTCGCTGGGCTCCTTCACAGAGGACTACGTCGAACGCACACCAGTTGCAGTGGTGCGTGTCGGCGAGCGTCTGGTCGCCTTCGCAACACTCATGATGACTGAGCGCAAGACCGAAGCAAGCGTGGATCTGATGCGGCACCTGCCGGACGCGCCGAGCGGCACCATGGATTTTCTGTTCACCAAACTGTTGCTGCATTTTCAGGCACAGGGATTCGAGCGGTTCGGGCTGGGAATGGCGCCGCTCTCCGGCATGGCGGAGCATCCGCTCGCACCCGGCTGGCATCGGGTCGGCCGGCTACTGTTTTCGCACGGCGAGAATTTCTACAACTTCCGGGGGCTGCGCAGCTTCAAGGAAAAATTCGCCCCCGAATGGGAAGCCCGTTATCTCGCAGCCCCCGGGGGCCTCGCGCCGCTCTTCGTCCTTGCCGACATCGCCGCGCTCATCAGCGGTGGACTCAAAGGGGTCATCGCGAAATGAACCGGATCCGCGCGTCGGTGGCGGCGATCCTGTGCCTGATCCTGCTGCCGATCGTCGCACCCCGGGCGCAGGAGAGGATTTCGCACGGCATATTCAAGGACGTCACGCTGTACCGGCCGCAGGGGGAACCGCGCCAGTTCGTGCTGTTCCTGTCCGGCGACGACGGCTGGAGTCGTCACACCGCGAATATCGCCCGCGTGCTCGTGAATCGCGGCGCAATGGTCGCCGGCATCGGCATGCCGAAACTCGTCGCTGCACTGGAAGCCAGTAGCGACGCTTGTGTGTTTCCCGATGGCGATCTCGAAAATCTGTCGCACTACCTGCAGGGCTACGCACGACTGAACACGTACCACACGCCGCTGCTGCTGGGATACTCCTCCGGTGCGACGCTTGCTTACGCGATGCTCGCGCAAGCCCCGCATGGCATGTTCGCCGGCGCGATAACGCTGGGCTTCTGCGCGGATCTGGAACTGGAAAAACCCTTCTGCCAGGGCGACGGTGTGCACTTTCTGCGCCGCCGGCGTCACGCAGGCATGGACCTGCTGCCGTCGCAGACGGCGCTCGACTGGGTCGCGCTGCACGGCGCGACCGACGAAGTCTGTGACACAGACTCTGCCCGACGCTTCACCACTGCGGTGCCGAATGCACAGTTCGTGTTGTTGCCGGACATGGCGCACCGCTTTGCCGCCGGTGGTTCCTGGCAACAGTCATTCGTCGATGCGTACGACAAGCTCGCCTCAGCCAACACGACGATCCTGCCGGCGCCGCCCACCACGCTCGCGGATCTGCCATTGATCGACGTGAAAGCGACGGGCAACGGCAACCCACGGGTTTTTGCGGTACTGCTGTCGGGCGACGGCGGCTGGGCCGGGCTCGATCAGAAGGTTGCAGCGGCACTGGCGGCGCACGGAATTCCGGTGGTCGGCCTGGATTCGCTGCGCTACTTCTGGCGCAAACGCACACCGGCGGGACTGGCGCAGGATCTCGATCGTGTACTGCGCTTCTACGCATCGCACTGGAACAGATCGCGTGCGCTGCTCATCGGATACTCGCAAGGCGCTGACGTGCTGCCCTTTGCAGTCAATCGCCTGCCACCCGCTTCGCATTCACTGGTGGTGCAAACAGTCCTGCTGGGTCCCGGCGAAAAGGCGTCATGGGAATTCCATCTCGGCAACTGGCTCGGCGGGGATCGCGACGCGGTGCCGATCGCGCCCGAAGCGTCGAGACTGCAGGCCGACCGCACGCTATGCCTGTACGGCGCTGCCGACAAGGATGCACTCTGTCCGAAGCTACCCGCGACCAGCGTCACCGCACTTGAACTGCCGGGCGGCCATCATTTCGACGGCACATACGACAGACTCGCCGAACTCATTCTTGACCGTCTCGGAAATCGCTGACTGACTGAAACGTCAGGTGGCGCGGGCGGACAGGCCCGCGTCAATGGCAGCGGCACTGGTCCGGATTCGTCCTCTTTGTGTCCGGAAAATACGGAGGTATGCCTGCTACCGTTGATTGCGCACCAGGAGATCACCATGAACCGATTCCCATCCCAGAAGCGCGTGCAGTTCGATTTCGAGATCGAGTTCCTCAACGGCGGCGGCTTGCAGGGCCAGGGCTTCAGGCTCGACATCGATGACGACGACATCACGGATGATGCATTGGGCGCCTACGTCGTGCGCGACCTGCGCCTGTTGATGGTCGGCCGCGTATCGATCTCCCACAAGACCATCCTCGCCGAGCCGCACAAGCGCAGTGTCGCAGCCACGACTGCGCCGACGCTCGCCAGCGAACGTCATGTCGATCTCAGCCACACGATCGAGGACGGCATGATCACGTACAAGGGCCTGCCCGCCCCGTTGATCTGCGATCACCTGAGCCGCGCCGACTCGCGCAAGCTCTACGCCGAGGGTACGGAATTCCAGATTGGCAAGATCACGATGGTGTCGAACACCGGCACGTACCTCGACAGTCCGTTTCACCGCTTCGCCGACGGCGAGGATCTGTCGGGGCTGCGCCTCGATGTACTCGCAGGACTCGATGCTCTCGTCGTGCGCGTCACGGGCATGGCGGGGCGCGCCATTCCGCGCGATGCACTCGGTGCACTCGACGTGCGCGGCCGGGCGGTGCTCGTGCACACGGGCTGGGCGTCGCATTGGCGCACCGACCAGTACTTCGAAGGGCATCCGTTCCTCACGGCAGATGCAGCGGAGTACCTGCAGGCCAGCGGCGCGGCGCTCGTCGGCATCGACTCCTACAACATCGATGACACCGGCGATGGCAGAAGGCCCGTGCACACTGCGCTGCTCGGCGCCGGGATTCCGATCGTCGAGCATCTGCGTGGACTCGAGCAACTGCCAGTCAGCGGTCTGCGCTTTTCGGCCGTGCCGCCCAAAGTGCGGGGAATGGGGACCTTTCCGGTGCGGGCGTTCGCCACGTTTCCAGGCGGAAACTTATGACAACGCGATCCGACCGACACCGGCCCGGGTGTCGCCATCTTTGACAACGAAGCCGCTCGCATTCGGCGTTTCCCTTCTTTCTGGAAAGAATCGTGCGTCACGCGGGACGAATAGCCCGTGTTTGCGCCCGCATTGGAATATCGAAACCGATCGCACTGCAGCTATGATGGGCGCGGGAGGATGGCTATGTCTTCTGTGCTCAAACCCTCGAGCTCGCCGGGCGGCATCGAATTGCCCTTCGCCAGCTATGCCCAGATCATCCGCATGCTGGTGCCGCCAGCTGAGCGCATCAGCTTCTATGACGCTGGCGGCCAGGCTCTCTGGATCAACGACGGCGTCGAAGAACCCGACTTTCGCACGCACGTCGAACTCGTGCTCGCGCGTGCGCGTCAGGCCGCATCAGCATCGTCGGCGATGCCCGCCGCCCATCCCGATGACGACACCGCGTTTGCGTTCGTCATTCGCGGCCCCGGCAACGCCCTGGTCGGTGCGATCGGCGTCGCGTGCCGCAACCTGCCCGATGGCGCACGATTTCGCAGCGCCGATGCGGTCGAGCGGATGCTCGCCCCGGTCATGACGATCCTCGGCCATGCGTGGCCGGTCAGCGCCAAGGTCATTCCGATCACCAGTGCAGCAGGCCGCGACGCCGGTACGCGGCAGGCGGTCGTCGCGGCAACCCAGCTCAACTCATCGATGCCCGTGCCGGCGATGCTGCGCAAGGCGTTGGCGGTCGCGACGGAATTGATCGATTGCGCATTCGGCGCGGTCCTGCTGCCGGAGCGCCCGTTCACGCTGAGCCAGTGCGTCAGCACGGAAGAATCCGATCTTGCGGTCACTGCTGCGATCGACAACGTCCGCACGCATGTCCTGCGCTGGATGAAGGCACGCAACGACACGCTCGTGGTCAACGCCCTCGCCGGCAAGAGCCAGCAGCTGCCGTACAAGCTGCTCGTGGTGCCGGTGCGCGATCCATCGCGACGCGTCGTCGCACTGATGCTGCTGTTCCGGAGCAAGCGGGCACGCGACTTCGCCAGGGTGGATGTCGATGAGCTGACGCAGCTCGCAGCTCGCATCCCCACCGACGCGCTTGCCGAGATGCTCGAGCCCGACGCTCCGGTGATCGCCTCCGTCGTCGCGCTGCCGCAGGCCGCCGCCAGAACGCAGTCACCGGCCGAGATTCCCCCGCCGCAAGCCGTGGCAGCGTCGAGGCCCGTCGACGTAGCGCCAGCGGCAACGACCACCAGCACATCGAAGATCGTCGTGCGGGGCGCGGCGACGCCACCGCCGCAAAAAATGGATGAACGCATCCGGTCCGCCCTGCGACTGGGTTCGTTCGATCTTTATGCACAGCGGATCACGCCGATGCGTGAGGCGACGCAGTCGCCGCGATTCGAAGTGCTGTTACGAATGCGCGATGACGGCAAACTGCATGGACCGCCCAGCTTCTTCGGCGCCGCCGAATCCAGCCACCTCATGCCGGACCTGGACTGCTGGGTCATCGGCGAGTTGCTGACCACGCTGCGCAAGCGCGCCGTCACCGTGCGCGCCTCGTCCCTGGAATTCTCCATCAACATCGCGGCTCAATCGCTGGCGACCCCGCAGTTCGCGGAATTCATCGTCGCGGAAGTCTGCCGCACCGCCATTCCCGCAGGGCTCCTGGTGTTCGAAGTGTCCGAACGCACGGTGCTCGAACACGAAGACGACATGGATTGGCTCTCGGCACGACTGCGCGACGTCGGCTGCCGCATCGCGCTCGATAACTGCCGCTCGGGTCTCGGCACGCTGGACCCGCTGAACAAGTGGCCGGTCAGCCGCGTGAAGATCGACGGTTCGCTGATCCGCCATCTCGGCAGCAGCCTGCGTGCGGAATCGCAGGTACGCGCCGTCGTACAACTCGCCGCGGATCGCGGCATCGAGACCGTCGCCGAATGCGTGGAATCGCAACGCGTCCAGGACAAGCTGATGGAGCTGGGCATCGACTTCGCCCAGGGCTTCCACCTGGCAAAGCCGCGGCCTCTGCAGACTCTGTTTCGGTAAGCAGGCTCTAGGCTCTAGGCAGAACGGAGCGGTCTCTTTGTCTGGCCAGCCCTAGCCCCTGGCAGCTCGTGCCTAGTGGCTCTCAGCCCGCCAGCACCCGGATGAAATCGTTCTCCTGATCGACGCGGATCGTGATTTCGCGTTCGAGATCATCTGCGAGCCGTAGCGACGCTTCCAGCCGATTGATGACCACGGGGCGCACGGTGCTGCCCTTCGCGGTGTGGGTGATCATGTGGCTGTGGTAGTCGCCGGTATGCAGGGCCGCAAACTGGACCAGCAGGTGCAGCGCGCCGGGATCGTCGAGGGGATCGTTGATGCGCTCGTCGCAGATCACCAGGAAGGCAGTGTCGGGCACAGCGCTACGGAACGCGCCGGCGTCGCGCAGTTCGGTCAGGAATTCAGCAACCTGTTGCGTCACCCGTTGCTGTGTCGACGGATCGTGCGGCCGTACGACGGCCCAGCGCGTACCGTGCTCGATGGCGCGGATGACGGACTGCACGAAACGGCGCGGCGTCAGGTACGAGCCGTCGGAGGATGCGCTCGCACCGTTGGCCAGCGTGCGCAGCGGCGCCCGAATGCGATCGGTACCGCGAACCGTCAGCAACACATTGATCCCGGCCTGCGCCAGGCGCCGACGATCGGCCGGCGACACGTCGCGAACGAAGCGGGCGCCGGCGCGCAACAACGGCTCCGCTTCGGGCGCTATCGGCACGAGTGCAGTCACATCGTCCGCGCGGGACAGCATCCCCGCCACGGCGCCGCCATTACCGAAGACTTCCGCCCGGCCCCGCAGGCGATCCATGCAGGCGAGCCGCGGAAAGAACATCACCGCGCTGTCGCTGTAAAAGTCGAGATCCTTCAGCCCCTGTAACGCGGCGGCCGGCGTCTCCCAGCCGACGGGTGGATCGACGATCAGCAGGGCGTGATGTTCACGACAGAACTGTGCCGCGACCAGCAACGTGCTCGCACCGACTTCCGTCGATCGCGACAGCGGCGGCACGTAGACGAAGGCGAGATCATCAAGTGCCGCCAGCGCAAACAGGCCGGTGCGGCGCGCGGCCGAACCGATGATGTCGTAGTCGGTGAGTGGGCGACCGTCATCGCCATCAGGATTCGAACTGACGTAGCCGACGGGCAGATTGGTGCCAGGCATGAACGTCGCGGACGGACGGGTGCCCGGCACACTCCCGCGCACGCGGACGAGACCGGACTCCAGCAGGGATGTCGCGACGTACCGATCCGCCAACGGATCGATACTGACGTTGCGAAAGATCTCCTGCTCTTCGATGCGTTCCGACCCTGGTGCACGTACTCGCTGCACCACGAGATTGAATCTCAGGGGATCGGTCGACTCGATATTGTCGTAGTCCACCGAAGCGCGCAGGAATTCGCGCGTGCCCGGAGCGAGCGCTTCGAGAACGAGAGATTCACGCTCGCATCGCAGCGATACGGTGGCTGGCGCAGCCTGGTTGGCGATGCGCACGATGACTGCCTGCCGTCCGCCCTGCTCGAAGAAATGCTCGACGGCGTACGACAGCGGGCTCGGTTGCCACAGGCCACCGAAGATCCGCTGGAAATCCGCGAAGCTGCGCACGATGAGAGGCGTGTTGAGTGGACCACGCAGCGTACGGCCGACGAAAGCAGTCAGCTGCGCACGGTCGCGGGCAATCTTTTGCTCCGCCTGCGGCGTCTGTGTGATCTGGATACCGTCGAGCGAATGCTCGGGCACCGAACCCTCCCCTTCATTATTGTTGTCGCCAAATTAGCACAGTTACTTATTGCAGTGAACGTGTCTGCTGTGATCGTGCCGGCGACGCTCGATCATGCGCAGACGAATGCATCTTCGGATCCCGAGCATTCGTCGTGGGGCGCCATCGATCACTTGCTCGCCGATCGGCTATGCTCGCGCGCCGATTCACTGCGTGTCGGCTTTCTTTACTCATCGACGGCGAGAAGCAATGCTCAAACACAATTCCTATTTCGATGGCGGCGTTCAGAGCGTCGCCTTCGAACGCAACGGTCTGCGCGCAACGGTCGGGGTGATTGCGCCCGGCGAGTTCCACTTCAACACGGGCGCTGCCGAACGTATGAGTGTCATCAGCGGCCAGCTCAGCGTGAAACTGGCGGGCGCCGCCGAATGGCAGGCCTTTCCTGCGGGAACGTATTTCGAAGTGGCGGCGAACAGCGGCTTCGACGTGCGGGCAGTCGGCGGCCCGGCGGCTTATCTGTGCGAGTTCCTGGGAAGCTAGTCCGCCAGCGGCGGTGACCAGAGAAGCTTGGCTGTGGGTCCGCTAAAGCCCAATGGCACTTTAATCAAGTGGTTCGAGGCTCTTCTTGTGGGTTCGACTTCAGTCGAACATCTGCAGTTTCCGGAAGTCCGGCTAAAGCCTGGCTAAAGCCGGACCCACAGAAGGCCGGGAAGCCAGCTTAAATTAAGTGCCATTGCGCTTTAGCGGACCCACAGTAGCGAAAGCCTAAAGACTCTTCGCCCCAAACGTGTCGCACTGATCCATCGATCCGCTGTCGAGCCCGCGCTTGAACCAGCGGACGCGCTGTTCGGACGTGCCGTGCGTGAAGGCTTCGGGCGGCGCGCGGCCCTGGGTCAGGCGATCGTCGCCAATGGCGCTGGCCGCATTCAATCCCTCTTCGACGTCGCCGGCTTCCAGGAGCTGGCGTGACTGATTGGCGTTGTGCGCCCAGATACCGGCGAAACAATCCGCCTGCAGTTCCTGCCGTACCGAAATCGCATTGCCCTCGGCCTGACTCGCGCGCTGCCGCGCTGCCTGGGTCTGCTCCGAAATGCCCAGCAGCGTCTGGACGTGATGCCCGACTTCATGGGCGATCACATACGCCTGAGCGAAGTCGCCCGGTGCGCCGAAGCGGTCACGCAGTTCCTGGTAGAACGTCAGATCGATGTAGACCTTGTGATCGGCGGGACAGTAGAACGGCCCGGACGCCGACTCGCCGAATCCGCAGGCCGTCTGCACGCCTTCCGAAAACAGGATGAGTTGCGGCTCCTCGTAGGTTTGGCCGCCAGCTTTGAAGATGGCGCCCCACGTATCTTCGGTATCGGCCAGAACCTTGGAAACCAGCACGCGCGCTTCGGCCTCCTGCGCCGACTCCTCGTAGGGAACCTGCTGCTCCTGCACCGGCCCCTGCTGCACGCCCTGCAGTACGACCGACGGGTCCTGCCCGAAGTACATGGCGACCAGCGCCAGGACGATGGTGCCGAGACCGATGCCGCCGGCGCGGCCGTAACGGATGCCGCGACGATCCTGGACGTTGCTGCTTTCGCGCTGATCACCCAGACGCATGGATATCTCCCCGGACATGACGGTTGGTCGCGAGCGGCCTGATTATTCGCTGACGACTGCGCCCACGTCGAGACAATCCGGGACGGGAGTTTCCGCAGCAGCCGGAACCGGCAAAAGCCGCGTCGGCGGCTGTTCAACCCGTACGCTGCGCCGAGAGTTCCGGCTGAGACGACGCCCGCGTTGCGATCGCGGCGCGGTAGTAGTCGATGAGGCGGGAGGCCATGGCGGCGGCGGACCAGGTGGCCGCGTACGTCCTGGCCTCCTGTGCCATCGCGCTCCGCGTCTGCGGGTCGTTGAGCAAACCGACCACGATGTCGGCGAAGCCCGCCTCCTCGTCAGGCGCCATGCGGGTGCCGCGCTGCGGCTTCACGATATCAGCGGTGCCCATGTGTGCGGTCGATACCACCGGCACGCCGAGCGCCAAGGCTTCCAGCAACACCAATCCCTGAGTCTCGGTCTTCGACGAGAAAACGAACAGATCGCCTGCCTTGTAGCAATCCAGCAAGGCGCTCTCGCGCGACAGATAGCCCACGAAACGCACGCGCTTCGCCAACCCGAGCGACTCGACGTACGACTTGCAGTGCACGAGCGCCGGCCCCTCGCCCGCCACGATCAGCACGACGTCCTGGCGGCGCTTGACCACCTCGCGCAGCACGCGAAACAGAAAGTCGATGTTCTTTTCGTGCGCGATGCGACCGACATGCACGAGCGTCGGCTGTCCGGGCGCGATACCCAACTGCGCGCGAAACCGCGCGCCATCGCCCGCAGCGAAACGATCCATGTCCATCCCGGTGGGGATGACCTGCATCGGACAGCGCACACCGTAGTTCTCCAATGCGTCCCGCATGGCGCGCGACGGCACCACCAATGCATCGAGCGCATTGCACTGCGACGAGGTGAAGCGACGCGCGATGAAACGCATCAGGCCGCGCGGCATCAGCGGCACATAGTGATAAAGGTACTCTTCGAAATAGGTGTGATACGTCTCGATCGCCGGCACGCCCAATTCGCGCGCAATGCTCACACCCTGGTAGTGCGCGATGAAGGGTGTCTGGATATGGACGACGTCGAAGCGACGTGGCGACAGCGTCGAACGAAGTTTGCGGATGGCGCCGATCTTCATCGCGCGATCTTCCGGATCACGCGGCAGGTAACGCGATGCAATGCGGACGATCCCGTCTTCGTCGTCCCGGGTCCACGGCATCGGATACTCGGGAGCGATCAACACCGTTTCCACGCCCGCCGCATTCAGCCCCCGGCGGAATGTCTGAATGGATGTGGACACGCCGTTGATACGCGGAAAGTACACATCGGAAATCATCAGCACACGCATGGGGCCGATCCTGCTGTGGAAGCAGTCGGCAGCGTATTGCGACGGGATGACGGAGCGATGACAGGCAAGTCAGGAGCAAGGCTGACCCGCCTGGCCCGGAATCCGGAGTTTCACACGGAGGTCACGGGGATCACGGAGTAGAAGGACTTACTCCTCCATTCTTCAACCTCTGTGCGCTCCGTGACCTCCGTGTGAAATCCGGAAGGTCTTTCGGACCCCACAAAAGCCCGGGATCGGAGGACCTGTTTAGTCAGCGCGAACCCTTCGTACCCGGGCCTGAACTCGCAGGAGTCACCGCGGCAGCGGCGGGCTTTTCCACAGCTGCCGCAACAGGCTTTGCAGCAGGCTTTTTCGCGGCCGGCACTGCAGTTTTCTTGACCGGCTTTTCCTTGGGCAGGATCGTGCCGTTGCGCGCGGCTTCGAACTGTTCTGCCGTCACCAGCAATTCCTCCTTGCCGTTCCAGTTCGCGCCTTCCGGCACTCGATTCTGGACGCGACGAGCGGAGAGGATGTACTGATCGAGCGTCAGACCCGGCACGGGTTGGGCGGCGGAAAGCTTTTTCTTGTTGCCACGTTGCGCGTTGATCTCTTCACGGTGCTGACGGGTGACTGGAATCGCGATACCGCGCGGATCGTCCGCGAGGCGGGTCACGAGATCGAGGTCGATCGACACGTTGTGCTGCTTGACCGTCTGCCACATCTGGTCGGAGATGGCGGCATTGAGCAGCGCGTCGGCGCCGCTCGGGTGTTCGCGCTCGTCGTCTTCAGCCACCGGGAAGGCCTGCACGAACAGTGCACCCTTGTGCCAGCCGAACACGAACGGCTGATTCACCACCGTGACCTTGGTGCCGATCGGAACGTTGCCGTAGAGCTCGGCGATGTCTTCCGGGTAGAAACGGATGCAGCCATGGCTGGAGCGCATGCCGACACCGTACGGCTTGTTCGTGCCATGGACCAGGTAGCTCGGCCAGCCGAGCGTCATCTTGTATGCGCCGAGCGGATTGTCAGGACCGGGTGGCACGACCCTCGGCAGAGGATCGCCCGCTTCGCGATGCTCCTTGCGTACCGACGCCGGCGGCGTCCAGGTCGGGTTCTTGGCCTTGCTCGTAATCTTGGTCGTTCCTTCCGGCGTCGACCAGCCAACCTTGCCGACACCGATCGGATGCGTGAGCACCGTCTGCGGCTCGCCTGCCTTCACCTTTGGAAAGTAATAGACGCGCAGCTGCGCAAGATTGATGACCAGGCCTTCGCGCGGGGCGTTCGGCAGTACGAACTGGGTGGGAACCACCACTTCGCGATCGACACCGGGCACCCACGGATCGATGCCGGGATTGGCGCGGACCATTTCTTCGTAGCCGACATTGAAGCGGCGGGCGACGTCCGAAAACGTGTCTTCGCCCTGGATCTTCGTGACCTGCAACGTGCCGATGACGTCATCGTCCGGGTGAAGCTCGAACCGGTGCGTTGCAACAGGCTCGACGTACACCGGTGCGGGCGGCGGCGGTGCTTCCTGCACGACCGGCTCCTCCTTGGGGTGCAGGATCTGGCAACCGGCCAGCAACGCCATCGCCGCGAGCGCGGCGCCCCGTCGGACCGAGCCGACCGTTACAGAGATCGATCGCAGATTCATGCCAAGTGTTTTACCAAATGAGGCGGGCCGGCGCGACCCGCAAGTCCGTCGCGGCAGAATCGCTGTCGCCGGCAGCCAACAGTTATTCAGCCCAGGTCGCCACGAAATCGCTACAGGAACACCGGACGGTCTGGCAGCTCGTTGCGATCGGTCAGGGGAAAGTGCTGCGCGATGAGCTGCCCCACCGCGCGAACGCCCTCGACTGCGGCCTGCTCCGGCTGCCCGATGGCGAATGACTGCTCCATCCGTTGACAGATCTCCCGCCACTGCTGCTCGCCCACCCGTGATGCATAGCCACGATCGGCCACGATCTCGACATCGTGATCGGCCCACAGCACATAGATCAGGACACCGTTATTGAGTTCTGTATCCCAGACCCGCAGATGCGCAAAGGCGTCAATGGCCCGCGAGCGCGGCGACAGGTCCTGCCACAACTCCTGGAGATCGAGATTGTTCTCGATGGCGAAGCGAATCTCGCCGCCGTGCTGCTGCTCGGTCTCGCGGATCGCCTGCTCGATCGCCGCCAATGCCTGCGTATTGAATGCGCGCCGCAGGCCGTGGCCCGCGCTGAACAGATGTCGACAGATGCGTGAAAAACTCATGGACGACTACCAGCGACCGGAAGCGCCGCCGCCACCGAATCCGCCACCTCCACCACTCCAGCCACCACCGCCCAGACCACCACCACCGAATCCACCACCCCATCCGCCACCCAGCCCGCCACCGCGACGGTGACTGCTCCAGCCGCCCCCGCCGAATCCTCCTCCGCCGCCGAACAGCGTGAATATGAAGGCGAGTAATGCAGTACCGATCGCCACGCCGATCACGCTCGTCAACACGTACGCGATCACGCCAGCGATGCCGCCGATGACACCGGCGCCGCCGAATCCGCCGAACAGCCGGCGCAGGATGCCGCCGCCGATCACCACCAGCACGAACAGCATCGGCAGCAGCGAGCCGATGCCCTGCACCGACCGCTGCTCACCCTGCTGCGGTTCGGGCAGCACTTCCCCCTCGATCAACGCCACGAGACGCGCGACGCCCTGGCTGATACCGCCGTAGTAGTCGCCCTGCCGGAAACGGGGAACGATCACCTGCTGCACGATGCGACTGGCGATCACGTCGGGAATCGCGCCCTCGAGTCCGTAACCCACTTCGATGCGGACCGCCCGATCGTCCTTCGCGACCAGCAGCAGCACGCCATCGGCGATGTCCTTGCGACCCAGCTTCCAGCTGTCGACGACGCGAATCGAATACTGCTCGATAGCCTCCGGCTGCGTCGTCGGCACGATCAGCACCGTGATCTGGCTGCCCTTGCGCTGATACAGATCGCGGATGGTCTGTTCGAGCGAGGAAATCTGTGAGGGCGTGAGCGTCCGGGTCTGATCCATCACCGGCGCGGTGAGCGGTGGCACCGCCACCTGTGCGAACGAAGTGACCGCACAGAGAAGCAGAATCCAAACCGCGAGCAGGCCAGTGGCAACGCCGCGCATCGTAAGAGAGCGAACCACCGCAGTCAGCTTATCCAGTCGTCGACTCGACCTGCGGCGGCGTGGTGGCGGGTGGCTTGCCGAAATCCACACCCGGCGGACGTGAAATCTCCGCTTCGTTCTCGACCGAGAAATTCGGCTTGACCGTGTGACCGAACAACTTCGCGGTCAGATTGGTCGGGAAGGAACGAACCGTCGTGTTGTACGACTGCACGGTATCGATGTACCGCTTGCGCGCGACGGTGATGCGATTCTCGGTGCCTTCGAGTTGCGCCCGCAGATCATCGAAACCGGAGATCGACTTGAGATCGGGATAGCGTTCGACCACGACCATGAGCCGCGACAGCGCCGAACTGAGCTCGCCCTGCGCTGCCTGCCATTTCTGAAAGGCGGCCGGATCGTTGATCAGCTCGGGCGTGGCCTGGATCGAAGTCGCCTTGGCGCGTGCATTCACGACACTGTCGAGAATGTCCTTCTCCGACTGCACCGCACCTTTGACGGTGTTCACCAGGTTGGGCACCAGGTCGGCACGTCGCTGGTACTGGTTCAGCACCTCGGACCAGGCCGACTTCACCTGCTCGTCCTGCGACTGCAACGTGTTGTAACCGCACCCCGTCGACAGGGCGGCCAGCATGATCAAAAAGACAACGCGGACGGCTTGCATGGGAATTCCTTGTTGGCGCCAGCGGCGAACGCAGCTGATATAGGGGAACCAACTACCGGAGACAAGACGCAGTTCCCGCCGGCGAGAATCGTGCCCTGGGGCCAATGGCGCCCAGGTTGCGGCGCCAGCGAAAAAGAACCGAAGATTTCCACGGGGCGCGCGGGGAGACACGGGGTCGGAAGAACGCTTTTTTTGTTTTTCTGTCACCCCGCGTTACCCCGTGTTCCCGTGGAGACTTTTGTCTTCTATATGCAACGCGCGCACATGCTGGAGCAAACGTCATTGTGCCTGGGGCCGGCCGACTCGCAGATGCAGCGGCCAGATGACGACACGCTGCTCGCCAGGCCGCCACACTGTCGCCAGCCTCTCGCGCAAGGCCGGCAACGGATCGAGCTGCAGCGTCCTGACGTACCGTTGTACCGCCGACCAGGTGCTGAGATAGCCCATCAGCGCGCCGAGATCCCATTCCAGACGCAGCTCCAGCGACGGCACGGGGACTTCGTTCAGTTCGAAGGGCAAAGTTCGATACGCATCCTCGACGTAGCGACGTTCCGGCGGCCAATACTTGCCCACCGTGGTGTCGTAGAAATCGCGCACGATGGCATCGACCTTGGGATCGATGCGCGTGAGTCCGTAAGTCCATAGGGCCAATGCACCATCCGGCCTGAGCACGCGCCGCACGCCCGCGTAGAACCGCGAGTGATCGAACCAGTGTGCCGCCTGCGCCGCGACGACCAGGTCGATCGAACCGTCGCGAAACGCCGGCTGCTCGGCGAGATTGGCGACGTAGCGAACGCGTTCATGCGCCTGCGCATTCAACAACTGCGGCACACTGCCATCCGTCGCGATCACGCAATCGAAATATCGCGCGAGAGCGATCGCCGCCTGGCCGTTGCCGGTCGCGCAATCGAGCGCATAGTCATGACGCCGGGTGAGCGTCGCCAGGAATTCATACAGCGCGGGCGGATAGTCCGGACGGTACTTCGCGTACAGTGCGGCGTGTCCGGAGAAGTGATCCTTGAACGACATGGGAAGACGCGTTCGTGCGGCCAGGATTTGAACCTTGCCACAATGCGCCGCGGCTTCCTACGCTGCGGCGCGACGGCGCTATCGTCGGATGCAATTATCCGGGGCAAAAAAAACCCCGAGTTTGCGGCTCGGGGCAGAGAAGCGGACCTTCTGAAGGGAAGAAGCCCGCCAGGGGATTCGCAGGAAACATCAACGCAACGCTCACATCCACTCAAACCGACGGCATCGACTGGATCAGTGCAACCGCGACCACTGCAGGACCTTGATGTCCCGCGATTCGCATTCGAAGTTGCGTGCCAGTACCGCAGCGGCCTCCTTCATGTCGCCGCGACGCATGGTGCGGCTGACCTCAACCACGCCGCGGAACTCGCTGAGACCTTTGGGCTTGGTCTCCTGAAGCAGGAAATGCGTGTAGTACTTGACACTCATGGGGCTCAGACTAGGGAGCACACCCTGTACGTACCGTGAAGGAACGCACATTTTTTCCGCGGTTTGACCGTATCAGGCGTTGCCTTAGATCGATTTAGCAAACGGGATCACATGAGTCGTTATCGACCGCCCACACCGCGGGGCTCGAAATTCATCACGCCCGAAGGGGCAAGCCGGCTGAAGCAGGAACTGGATCATCTGTGGCGCGTATTGCGGCCTCAGGTGACGCAAGCGGTATCTGAAGCCGCCGCCCAGGGCGACCGCTCCGAGAACGCCGAGTACATCTACGGCAAACGCCAGCTACGCGAGATAGATAGCCGTGTGCGCTTTCTGCGACAACGACTCGAGGGCATGACGGTCGTCGATCAGCCGCCGAAAGATCGCAACCGCGTGTTCTTCGGCGCCTGGGTAACGCTCGAAGACGACGACGGCGAGGAAAGCGAATACCGCATCGTCGGCCCCGACGAGTTCGACGTGGCGAAACGCTACCTCAGCATGGACTCACCGCTCGGCAAGGCGCTGTTGCGAAAAGCGCGGGACGACGAAGTGCGGGTGGAAGTGCCAGGCGGAATGAAGACCTATGTGGTGGTGGGGGTGAGATACGAAGACGGAGTGGATAGTTGATAGTGGATAGTTGATAGCTCAGAGACCGCGCGGCACGCTCACGCGCTATCCACTTTCAACTATTAACTATCAACTTGCTTTTCGGGCTTACAGACCGAAAAGCGAAAACAGCTTCCGCACCGAGCTGCCCGCCTTGTCGAGGTCACGCCTGCGGCGCTCCTGCATTCGCTGCTGCAACTCGCTGCGCTTCTGTTTCATCCACTCGTCGCGTTGCGCGTCCTGGTCAGCGCCGGGGCGGCGGCGTGCTTCCTGAGCGTCGCGAAGTTTGCAGAATTCGCGATACGCGGCCAGATCGTGCTCGAGATCGCGGCTCACCAGTTCGACCATGATGGCGTGATCGAGAAAGCCGGCGCGCGCGGCCGTCGGCTCCGCATTGCCGAAGCACGCCAAGGCATTGATGAGGCGCTGGCTGTCTTCAGCACCGAGCGGCCAGTCAGGATCGATAGCCATGTCGAGCATGCTGCCGAGCCGCGAAAATCGCTCACGCACGAACTCGGCCTGCTGGGCGCGCTGCGCCTCTTCGAACACCTGGCGCGCCGCGGCCACGATGATTTCAGCCGATCGCTGACGCGCCGCCGCCTGCGTCTGCTGTGCCACTGTTTCGTAGTGACGCAGATCTTCGTCGCCGAGATTGAAACTGATGCGCAGGGGCATTGGGATAGGCCGACTGGCCAACTGGCTACTGGTTCTGCTGGCCAGAATAGGAAGCTCGTGCCGGCTGCGCACCGGCACGAGTCCCACTTTTCATACACCGACTAGCTGGATCTAACTCTTCCTCTGGCCAGCGGACCAGTCGGCCAGCCAGTTGGCCGCGTGCCTCAAACAAGCACATTCCTGAACTGCCATGGATCCGACGCATCGATGTCTTCCTTGAACAGCGATTCACGGCCGGTCAGTGGCGTCCAGTCGGTGTACTCGCCGACCACGGGCCCGAGGTACGGCCTGCAGATTTCCAGATTGCGGCGGAAGTCGATTTCGTCGGGTTCGACGAGGCCGCGTTCCGGATTCTCCATCGCCCAGACCATGCCTGACAGCGCGGAAATGCAGACCTGCAGACTCGTTGCGCTGTTGTAAGGCGCGAGCTTGCGTGCCTCGTCGATCGACAACTGCGAGCCATACCAGTAGGCATTTTTTTTGTGGCCCGCGAGCAGCACGCCCAGTTCATCGATGCCCTCGATGATTTCCTTGCCGAGAATCCGCTTCTTTTCCTGCTCCTGCCAGTTCCGCCCGGCGAATTCGTTCACCGACAGCACTGCGTCGTTGCTGGGGTGGTAGGAGTAGTGTGTCGTCGGGCGCGACAGGACCTTGCCGCCTTCGCGGTGTGTCAGAAAATCCGCGATCGAGACGGATTCGCCGTGCGTGATGAGGAAGCCATGGAACGGGCCCGCCTTTGGCGTCCAGGTGCGCACGCGGGTACTGGCGCCCGGCTGCAGCATGTAGATGGCGCACTTCGGTCCGAAGTCGAACTCCTGGCCGCGCGGCGGCAACGTTTTTTCATGCGTTCCCCAACCCAGCTCCGCCGGCTGACAACCTTCGCTGATGAAACCATCGACAGACCAGGTGTTGACGAACTCACCCGGCTTCTTCGGCACGTTCGACACCTGCGTGTCGCGTTCGGCGATATGGATCACCTTGATACCCAGCGCGTGCGACAACGCAGCCCACTCTTCACGAGACTGCGGATTGCCTGCAGCGACGCCGGTGTCCGCCGCAATGTTGAGCAGCGCCTGCTTCAGCAGGTGCGAGACCAGGCCGGGATTCGCACCGTGCGTCATCACAGCCGTCGGCCCCTTCAGGCCCGAAGCGCGCAACGCCAGCGCAGTTTCACGCAACGCATAGTTGGTGCGACGTGCTGGCGACACGCTCGTATCCGTATAACCGCCGGGCCACGGCTCGATGCAGGTATCGAGATAGAGCGCGCCCTTCTCGTTCGCGAACTGGACGAGCGCGAGACTCGACACGTCAACCGACAGGTTCAGCAGGAAATCGCCACGCGCCAGCAGGGGATCCAGCACCTGGCGGTAATTCTCGCGCGTCAACGGGTGCTTCACGAATTTGATGCCGTATTCCGACGCTTCTGCGCGACCGGCATCGTCCGCCGTCACGATCGTGATGCGTTCGGGGCTCACGCCGATGTGCCGCAAGATCAGCGGCAACACTCCCTGACCGATACTGCCGAATCCTATGAAAACGATGCGGCCGGGGAATACGAAGTGAACGGGGTGATCAGACATATCAAACACTCGACTGGTCGGGAACACATTCGCGACCGAGTGTACTGACTTTTGTCCGCGCGGCGAACCCCGCGGAAAAGACGAAGATCGGATCTCCACGGGGAAACACGGGGTCGGAGTTTAAAAGCGTCGTCGCGAAATACGCGGGGCGACGGCCGCGTCTAGCGCTGGTACGACGTCAGTCGAGCGGAGATTGTTCGACCCACAGCTTTCTTGTTCTTGCCCCGTGGAATCCCGTGGCGATCTTTTCGTCCTGGTTTTTCAGGTATCGCGCAGCTCGCGCCAGTGCGGCGGATAGGTGCGTTCGTAGCCAGGCAGCGCTTCGATGCGCTTTATCCACGCAGCGATGGCGGGATACTTGGTGTCCAGCGGCAGCAGTCGACCGCGCAGATCGCCGGCTTCGCGGCGCTCCAGCGCGCGCAGCAGCATTTGAATGCCTGGGAAGATCACGACATCGGCGGCCGAGAACGCTTCGCCCACCACCCAGGAGGATGTGCTCAATCGTTCGTTGATGGTGCGGGCTTCGGTAGCGAGCAGATGCATCGCGCGCATCGCATCGTCGGAATGACCGCCGTCGGCGGCCTGAAAGAGAATGGAGTACATCACTTTCTTGACGTGCTCCTCGACATAGGCCTCGTACTCGCTGATCACGCGCACGATGGTGCCTGCCTCTTCGGGCGTGCGACCGAGCAGCGGCACCTCGGGATACTTGCGCTCGAGGTAATAAAGAATGGCCATCGACTCGAAACAGACGTAGTCGCCGTCACGCAGCACGGGCACGCGGCCGCGCGGATTCATCTGCAGCATCTCCGGCGACTTGTGCTCCTGCTTGCCGAACTGCACAAGATGCGAGACGTACGGCAGTTGCTTGTATTCGAGAGCCAGCAACGCCCGCCATGAATACGGGCTGCCGCTACCCCACCAGAGTTCGAGTGCCATGTAGGAGTCCTGAGAATGCCCGCGAGCGCGGGGATTGTAGCGAAGTGGCGCGAGACGCGTGGCCGCGCGGTGGGCTGATCGGTCGATCGTCCCAGAATAGGGTTGGCGCGGATGTCTTTCTGAGGAGCAGCGCCTATTCTTGAGCTATCGCTGGCTCATTTACCTACGACAAGCATGTCCCCACTCATCTCAACCACTGACCTCGCCGCCCACATTGCCGACCAGGGCTTGCTGATCGTCGACTGCCGCTTCGATCTGGCGCGCCCTGCTGCGGGTGAACTGGCTTACGCGCAGGGCCATATTCCCGGTGCCATCTACGCACATCTGGATCGCGATCTCGCCGCGCCGATCACGCCGTCGAGCGGCCGGCATCCGCTGCCGCACCCGGAGGAATTCGCACGCACCCTCGGCCGCTGGGGACTGACGCGCGAAACGCAGGTCGTTGCCTACGACGCCGATACCGGCGCCTATGCGGCGCGACTGTGGTGGTTGCTGCGCTGGGCAGGCCATCGAAGCGTCGCGGTGCTCGATGGCGGCTTCAGGGCCTGGCAGGACGCGGGATTGCCAGTCACGACCGACATTCGTCCGCGCACTCCGACACATGTCGAAGTCGCTGCGGACCGCAGCCTGTGGCTGGATGCCGCGGAGGTGGCCGCCCGTGCTGGCAGCAACCAATGGCGTCTGCTGGACGCCCGCGCGCCGGAACGATTTGCCGGCGAGGTCGAGCCCATCGACCCGGTCGCGGGGCATGTGCCTGGCGCAATCAATCACCCGTTCGCGCTCGATCTCGGCAGCGATGGACGCTTCCTGCCGCCGGAGGAATTGCGGGCGCGCTTCGAACGCTCGCAGGACGGCATCGACGACGACCATACGATTGCAATGTGCGGCTCCGGCGTCACCGCGTGCCATCTGCTGCTGGCGCTGGAAGCTGCGGGCAAACCGGGCGGAAAGCTGTACGCAGGTTCGTGGAGCGAATGGATCCGCGATCCGGCGCGAGGGATCGCCACAGGCCGCTGATCGAACACATCACATCCCGTCACTCACCGCTGTAATCGCCGCAACCACGGTGCTATCGTTCGCGCCGTCGCTCGCCGGCCGAGGAATGCATCGTGGCAAGGTCCGCGAATCCGCCTGCGCCATGCAACTTGGCGTCATGCAACAAGTCTCTCCTCCCGGCCGTTCTCTCTGACCAACCCTCTCTCTGCGCTCTGCGGAGCCACTGAGTCCTAAAGGCTATTGCCCACGATGTCACGACCAATTCCACGCGAAGCCAACGGCAACTGGAAGATCGAAGACTCACTCGATCTCTACCAGGTGCCCGCCTGGGGCAAGCACTACTTCGGCATCAATGCCGCAGGCCACGTCGTCGTGCGCCCCGACGGTGAAGTGCAGCACGAAATCGATCTGCATGAAGTCGTCGAAGGCCTCAAGGCGCGCGATCTCACCGCGCCCGTCGTCGTCCGTTTTTCCGACATCCTGCGCCATCGACTCATCCGGCTGCACGGCGCGTTCTCGCAGGCGATCGCGGAAAACGATTACAAGAACCGCTACTGCGCGGTGTTTCCGATCAAGGTGAACCAGCAGCGGCTCGTCGTCGAAGAGGTGTATCGCTACGGCAAGGAATTCGGCTTCGGCCTCGAAGCCGGCTCCAAGCCGGAACTGCTCGCCGTCATGGCGCTGACCGAGGATGCGCCCGACCGCATGATCGTGTGCAATGGCTTCAAGGACGACAGCTATATCGAGGCCGTGATCCTCGCGACCAAGCTCGGCCGCACCATCATTCCAGTGGTGGAGAATTTCGAGGAGCTCGCACTGATCCTCAAGCACGCGAAGAAATACCAGGTGCGTCCGCGCATCGGCGTGCGCGTCAAGCTCGCGAGCGAAGGCGCCGGCCGCTGGCGCGATTCCGCCGGCGAGAAATCCAAGTTCGGATTGTTCGTCACCGAAATCATCGAACTCGTGCGCACGCTGCGCGAACACGACATGCTCGACTGCCTGGAACTCGTGCACTGCCATCCGGGCAGCCAGCTGCAGGACATCCGCCGCGTCAAGGATGCGATCAACGAACTCGCGCACGTTTACGCGGAATTGAAACTCATGGGCGCGGGACTCAAGTACATCGACGTCGGCGGCGGCCTGGGCGTCGACTATGACGGCAGCGGCACGAACTACGAATCGTCGATGAACTACACGATGAACGAGTACGCCAGCGACGTCGTGTACCGCATCGCCAGCGTCTGCAATGCGCGCGGCATCGATCATCCTATCATCGTGAGCGAGTCCGGGCGTGCCACGGCCGCACATCACAGCGTGCTGGTCTTCAATACGCTTGGATCATCCGCTCTCGATAAATTCCGGGTCACCGGCAAAGTCGAAGAGGATTACAAAGGCGATCAGGAACTGCCGCAGCCGGTCGCCGATCTGTTCGTCGCGCATCGTGGCGTATCGGAGCGACGACTCGTCGAGTGTTATCACGACGCCGTGCAGGCGCGCGAGCAGGTGCTGCAGATGTTCAATCTCGGCCTGCTGAGCCTGGAATTCCGCGGTCTGGCGGAGCGGCTGTACTGGGCGACCTGCGCACGCATCCGCGACTTCTGCCGCAAGCTCGACAACGTGCCGGAAGAACTCGAAGGGCTGGAACTGATCCTCTCCGACACGTACTTCTGCAATTTCTCCGTCTTCCAGTCGCTACCGGACAGCTGGGCCATCGGCCAGCTCTTCCCCATCATGCCGATCCACCGGCTCGACGAAAAACCCACGCGCAACGCCGTGCTGGCGGATATCACCTGCGATTCCGACGGCAAGATCGATCGCTTCGTCAGTCATCGCGACGTCAAGCGCACGCTGGAACTGCACGAGCTGCGCACGGGCGAGGAGTACTACCTCGCCGCCTTCCTGGTCGGCGCCTACCAGGAAACGCTTGGCGATCTGCACAACCTGTTCGGCGATACCCACGTAGTCCACATCCGCCTGCACGACGAAGGCGGCTGGTGGATCGAAGAGATCGTCAAGGGCGACACGGCGGGCAAGGTGCTGAGCTACATGCAGTACGACGTGGATCACCTGTATCCGCAGTTCACGCGCGATTGCGAACGCGCCGTGCGTGAAGGTCGCATGACCCTGGCCGAAGGTCAGGCGCTGCGCCGCTTCTACGAGTGGGAACTCAACGGGTATACGTACCTGGAGTGAGTGGATAGTTGATAGTTAAAAGTTGATGGTTGAAAGCGTCGGACTTGCGGGCTTCAACTAGCCGCTATCCACTATTAACTGTGTCATCTGCCCGTCACCCTTCCGTCACAGTGACTTCACGCGCGGCCTGCACGATGCTCCTCATCAACGAAGGAGCACTCATGGATCCGCTGACCACTCTCTACGATCGCCTGCGTGAGCGGGCCGGCGCCGCGGGCAACTGGCCCGAAGAACCGCCGTTGCTGCAGGACTGGCTGCGCTTCTGGAACGACGAAGACACCGACCTCGGCAACCTGCGGAATTTCGAGCACTGGATATCGCGTGCCCGCTGCGAGCGAGGCATCGCACGCTGAGCCTGCGGTCCGCTCATGCCGGACCTTCGTATTGTCGACGCAGGCAGAGCCGTCTTTCTGCAACTGCAAAAAAGCCGGGATTTTACTTTCCGGATCCCACCGCACCGCACCGTTGCAAGCCCAAAAATGCTGACGTAGTATCGGCCGCGGTCAGCAAAACAACGCATTCAACTGAAGCATTTCAGGCGACCACCTTCTCTCTGGCACCCCACCCACCCTGGCACGATTTGCGATCAGTTCTGTGCGAACGACCAAGGCTCAGTGTGTCCCTTCAAGCGAGCGACAGCCCACGCGGGCTCGCCGTAAGGATGACCATGCTGCTGTTTCTCCGCGAACCGAGTGACAATCGATGACGACGATCTACGTTGGCAATCTCCCCTTCAGCGCCACTGAGGCCGAGGTCCGCACGCTGTTCGAGCAGTACGGAGCTGTGCAGTCGGTGAAACTGGTGAATGACCGCGAGACGGGCCGCCCACGCGGCTTCGGCTTCGTTGACATGTCCTCCTCGGACGCCCTCAAGGCGATCGAGCATACGAATGGCCTGGACATGGGCGGCCGTCCGTTGCGCGTCAACGAGGCGCGTGAACGCGAATCGCGTCCGCCACGACAGACCGCACGCTGGTAATCGCCCCGGGATCCGGACACCACCGGATCCTCGCCCTATACGCAACGCGATGTGCCCGGCGCATCGCGGCTTCTCCGTGCCCTCCCGGTAGCCGCACTGCGGTATTTCCTCTATCTTCCGCCCTCGCTGAGTCATTGAAGGGGCAGGAAAATGTCGGGTATCAGGGTGCATCGCCCAGGGCGCGCTGCAGGGTGCGGCCTGTTGCTGACCGCATGCTGTCTTGTTGCGGCCGGCCTCTCGACCCTCTGCCCCACTCCCGTCCGCGCGGCCGAATCCAACGCTGTCGCCGAGCTGAAGCCCAAGGGGCGGCTGCGGCTGCTCGGCGCCGAGATTGCGCCCGGCACACGTAAACGCCTCACCTGGACCAATGGCACCGCCATCGAAGGCTTCGCGGTGCCCGTGCCCGTGATCGTCCTGAACGGCAAGGGCCCCGGACCCGTCCTGTGCATCACGGCTGCCGTGCACGGAGATGAGCTCAACGGCATCGAGGTCACACGCCGAGTGCTCGACGATATCGATGTCGAGGAACTGAACGGCGCCATCATCGGCATACCGATCGTCAACATCCAGGGGTTCTATCGCGGCACCCGCTACCTGCCGGACCGGCGCGATCTGAATCGCTACTTCCCTGGCAACCCCAAGGGCAGTTCCGCGACCCGCATGGCGCACTCGCTATTCACGGAAGTGATTCGCCACTGCTCTGCCCTCATCGATCTGCATACCGGTTCGCTGAATCGCACCAACCTGCCGCAGGTGCGCGCCGACCTGAGGTCGCCCACGGTAACGCGCATGACCCGCGCATTCGGCGCCACCGTCGTGCTGCAGAGCGCCGGCGACAAGGGGTCGCTGCGGCGGGCAGCCAACGACGCCGGCATTCCGTCGGTCACCTTTGAGATGGGCGAGCCCATGCGCGTGCAGCCTGAACAGGTGGAGCACGGCGCCAAGGCGATCGAAACGCTGCTCTATGCGCTGGGCATGACCAGGCAGCGTCGCTACTGGGGCGACCCGGAGCAGGTGTACTACTCCTCGAAATGGGTGCGGGTCGACAATGGCGGCATCCTGTTTTCCGACGTCGCCCTCGGCGAGCGCGTCAGCGAAGGCGAACTGCTTGGCGTCGTGACCGACCCGTTGTCGAACGAGCAGCATCGGATCTATGCGCCGACCAGCGGCCGCGTGCTCGGCATGGCCCTGAACCAGGTGGTGCTGCCAGGATTTGCGGCCTACCGGATCGGCATCGATACCGCCCGGGCCAAGGCCGTCCGGGACCGAGAGGAAGGCAGCGAGGAAGGACCAGACGCCGTCGAAGACGAGGACGGCGCCGAAGATGCGCCACCCCGCGGCTGATTGACGCCGCCGCAACAACCCCTGCACGCTTGAGTCACCGATCAGGAACAACGCATGCCTATGGATGAACGACTCAGTTTCAGCGGCGTCCTGCTGCGTGCAGCGTTTGCGCTGGTGCTCGTGCTGCTGACCTTCAATCCCAGCGGCTATTCCTACGTCCACATGGTGATGAAGGACTTCCCGCACGTCACGCCGGTGGAGGCTGTCTGCGGCATCGTGCTGCTGATTGCCTGGATCGTGTTCCTCGGTGCCACGCTCAAATCGATCGGGCTGGTCGGCATGGTGCTCGGCTTTGCACTCTTCGCCGCGCTCATCTGGATGATCGTCTCGTGGGGGTGGGTGACGCTGGCGGACCGGAACGCATTGACGTGGATCGGGCTGATCGTGCTGGCACTGATCCTCGCCGTCGGCATGTCGTGGTCGCATCTCTACCGGCGCTGGACCGGCCAGGCGACGGTGGATGAAGTGGACGAGGGAAAGTGACGCAAGTCACGTGAGTGACGCGATTCACGGGGGGCATGAACGAAGCCCGGGGAACTCGGGTTTGCTACCCTCGTCACCTCCCTGATTTTCGTCACTTACGTCACTCGATCCCGCCATGACCATTCTCTCCCTGAAGAACGTCTTCCGCGGCCGCGTCATCGAAGTGAACGTCGAGCGCGTCCAGCTGCCGAACGCCGCGATTGCCGATCTCGAGATCATTCATCACCCCGGCGGCGCCGCCGTGGTCGCCGTGAATGAAAGGCGCGAGATCTGCATGCTGCGCCAGTTTCGCCACGCGGCGAATGGCTGGCTGTGGGAACTGCCGGCCGGCAAGATCGACAACCGCGAACCTCCGCTGCAAACCGCACAGCGCGAACTCGAAGAAGAAGCCGGGGTCAGTGCAACCTCCTGGAAAAGCCTCGGCGACATGGTGAGTTCGCCCGGCGTATTCACCGAAGTGATCCACCTCTTCCTCGCCACCGGCCTGACCCAGGCCGCCGCGAAGCCCGAAGAACACGAGGTATTGGAGGTTCACTGGAAGCCAGTCGCAGAGGTGCTGCAGATGGCACACCGTGGCGAACTCCGCGACGCGAAGTCGCTTGTAGGCATTTTTCGCGCAACCGCGCGGCTCTGATCTGCCGTTACGTTAAACAGCGGATTCGCAGCCTTTCCTCTTGCCCCAACTAAGGCGAAAGACGAGCGCAGCTCGTGACGTTGCACACAATGCATGCGCAACGAACTTCGTAAGATGATCGCGATGATTCCATTCTCAGGAATCGCAATGACGATCACTGGACCGTGAAAGACGAACTGAAGAAACTCGGACTACGCATACGACCCCGCAAGGTGGGCGGCGAAACCGCGCCTGCACAGCCCGGCAAGATCGCCTTCGACGACCTCGGCAATGCCAAGTACGAGTGGCAGGGCGACCAGCTCAACGAAGACAGCGAGACCGGCGAGCGGGCACGCCGCAAAGCACTGGCGCATGTCGGCCTGTCCCTGGTGGAAGACGAGCCGCCGACCAATGCGCCGATCCGCCAGAACCCCAAGGGCCTGCGGGTCGGTTACAACCCGTATGAAAGCGGTCTGCTGACCAAGAAGGAACGCAAGCCCAAGCGCGACCTGCACGCACTGTCCAGATGGATCGAAGCCAGGAAGAAGCTCAACGGCAATCCACCGGAAGACAAGTGAAGTCTGTTTGCTACAGGCTCACGAGCCGCAGCTTCTCCTGATGACTGCAGCGGAAGAATCGCCGCAGCTCCGCTAACCACGCTTCCGGCCGCGATTGTCGTGGCCGCAGGAATTTTTCTTCGAGCGAACGACAGAAGCGCGCCGCGCTGCGGTTCGCCTCCTGGTAGCGACGCCGGCTCTCCTCGTCGAGCCCCGGCAGATAGCTGACCCCATGAAAGAGACGCCGGTGCAACGCAGTCGGAAAGCGTCCCTCATCCTGCCGCGTCAACAACTTCACCGCTCCGGCGTACTTGTCCACGTCTGCCTGCAGCTCGAGCTCCAGCAGTGACACGCCGCGCGCTCGCCCGAGACTCCACATCAGATAGTGAAAATGACTCACGCCTTCCAGCGCGGTGCAGAAGTCTTCGAGATTGCCATCGTCGAGATGCTGTAGCGGATCGCGTCGCTCCAGCCTGTCGAGCACTTGCTGATCGACATAGACACCGACCCGCACCTCATTGCGATCTGTAACGACTGCGACCTGCTCGTCGGCTTCGCAAGACTCGCCAGTCAGCGCCGCGAACCGGCCACGATCCGCTATCACATAGTCTTCGACGTCGTGCCCGATAGGTACGTCATAGAGTCGCGCGAGCATCTCCTGCATGCGACGGAGGATCATTGGGGGCCTTCATGGGAACAGGAATGAAGATCTCCACGGGGGACACGGGGTAGCACGGGGACAAGACGAGATTCCGCTCTGACCCCTGTGTATCCCCGTGTTCCCCGTGGAAATTTCTTCATCTGCTCACTGCTCGCTGCGAGCCATGGCCGCAACGGGCGAGACGCCGAGCCGTCGCAGGATGTTGTATGCGCGCGGACTGCCGGTCTTCATCCAGATTTCGTACTGACGCAGGATGTCCTTGTCCGTGTGGGTGTAGGACATCTCGGCCACATCGTTGAGCACATCGACGAGTCGCTGGAATTTCTGGGCCAGTTCCATGAACACCACCGCGAAGGCCTGGCCGCGCACCGTGTTGCGTGCACTGTCGGCCAGCGTCGCGTACGCGCGTCCACCCATCGCGATGTGATAGTCGACGTCGATGAGCTTGCGAGCAAAGCTCTGCGCGAAGAATCCAGCGATGAAGAGCGACACATCGCCGAGGCGGCGTAACGCGCCATCGCGTTGCTGAGCGGAACGAGCCTCGGAAGCTTCAGCCAGCATGTGGGCCAGCGGCTTGATGCGGACACCCTCGGGCGTCCGTTCGTAGAGCTCCTCCGAGCGGGCGAACATGGTGAGCACATTCACGACGTAGTGCTCGGTGTGATCATCCACAGCGACCTTCTGTTGCCGCAGCGCAGCCTGCATCGAGTCATGAAAGAACTCGCGCAGATTGGTGACGGCGAGAAGCGACCTGGCCTGCTCTGCATCCTCCATCGCGACACACCTCGTTCACTGACACGACCTCGGGACCTTCAAGATCCGTACCAGCAAGTTAACGTGACTGTCTCCATTCTTCAGTCGACCAATTTCCTTAATCCTGTAATCGGCACGACGGTTCCCGCGATTAAATGCCGCGGATATGCAGCAAGGTCTGTGACGAACGTCGCGGGTGGCGCTTAGCAGCAGGGTGGCGGGAGTGCCAAGAACAGGATTTCACACAGAGATCACAGAGTGCACAGAGGCAGAAAACGACGATCTTTCAATCCCTCCTTCTGTAACTCTGTGTTCTCTGTGTTCTCTGTGTAAATTCTTCTCTCCACGAAAAGAAAAACCCCGCGGCACTTGCGCACCGCGGGGTCTTCAATCAGCGAATGCTGCAGCTGGTGATTACCAGCGGCCGCCACCGCCGCCGCCGCGAGGACCGCGACCGCCGCCACCACCACCGCCGCCGCCCTGGCGTTCCTGTGCTTCGTTGATGCGCAGTGGACGACCGCCCATGTCCTTGCCGTTCAGGGACTGGATGGCGCGCTGTGCATCGGAGCTCGACATCTCAACGAAGCCGAAGCCGCGCGGACGACCGGTTTCACGATCGTTGATCAGTGCCACGGACTGCACGGCGCCGTGTGCTTCGAACAATGCGCGTACGTCCTGTTCTGTTGCTGTGAAAGGCAGATTGCCAACGTAGATTTTCGTCATAAAAGGACAAGCTCTCTCTGAAAAAAGCCTCGAGCGCGACCGCCGGTCAAGGACGAGCGAACACACGAGGCCTGGTTACAAACGGGCTCCTCCCCCTGCATGGCTGTGTCCTCACAGCACGAAGGTTTTGGTCCCAGGCCTAACGTTCGCGGTCTCGTCGGATTTTTCAGAAGTTGGCCGAAACGTTGGGTCGTCAATGACCCGGCTGGCCAAGCCAGAGAAAAAAGCAGGCAAAGGCAACGAACCGCGCGAAATCTACGCCAAAGGCAGAATCAAGGCAAATAGGTGCAGGCCGTTGAATTCATGGAATACAAATCACGCTCCGGAGCAGCCACGCGAACGTGTCAACGGCATCTGGTCGAGGTCGCAGATTGCTCTGCGTTGCAGCTTTTCAACCCACGGATGCACTGACTTCGAGCACCGCCACCAGTTCGGACAGCGATGTAACAGAATACGTGGCAGGCTCGATGTCCTCCGGCCAGGCCGCGCCGGTCCGGTTGACCCAGGCCGTAGACATGCCAACTGCGCGGGCACCCTCCACGTCCAGGTGCGGATCGTCGCCCACGTACATGACCTCGGCGGCGGCAAGATCCGTTCCCTCCAGGACCTTGAGGAAGACCGCAGCGGCCGGTTTGAGGACGCCGACCTGACGGGCGGCGACACTGCGCTCGAACAGATGCGACAGCCCGATCCGGCCGAGATCGGCGTTGCCATTGCTGGCCGTGAACAGCCGGTATCGTCCCTGCAACACCTGTAGTGCCGGACGTACGTCTGCATACAATTCCACCCGGTTCCGGGCAGCGATGAAGGCCTCGAACGCCTCGTCCGCCATGACTTCCGGATAGCCGCAAGCCGCTGCCTGTTCGCGCAGCGCCTGCTGCCGCAGGAACGTAAAGTCATGCGCCATGTGCGGGTAGTCGAGCGCTATCCGCGCCCGCGCATCCCGCATCGCTTCGATCGTCATCGCCTCGGCCGCCCGCGGATAACGCTCGAGCAGGAAGTCGTACATCGCCTGCTCGGCCTTGCGAATGACCGGCCACACTTCCCAGAGCGTGTCGTCGAGATCGAAACAGAGAGCGCGGAGTGTTTTCATCGGAGACAAAGTCGCAGAAAAGGCAGGTACACAGAGGAGCACAAACGGGATCACAAAAGAGCACAGAAAAATTCAGTCATATCCGAGCTTTTGTGCTCCTTTGTTTCCTATGTGCTCCTCTGTGTACCTGCACTTCTCTCGTGCTGCTCTTGTTCAGCACCGTACCGCCGCGAGACCGAGCTGGATATCGGCCTTGAGATCGTCGAGGTTTTCGAGACCGACGGAGATGCGCAGCAGGCCTTCGCGAATGCCGGCACGTTCACGCTCCGCGGGCGTGATGCGTGCATGCGTCGTGCTGGCGGGATGCGTGATCGTCGTCTTGGTGTCACCGAGATTGGCAGTGATGGACATCAGGCGGGTCGCATCGATGAAGGCCCAGGCGCCGTCGCGTGCGCGCTCGACCTCGAACGCAATGATGCCGCCGAAGCCTGACTGCTGGCTGCGCGCCAGCGCGTGCTGTGGATGCGACTCCAGGCCTGCGTAATACACCCTGGCGATGCCGGGCTGCTGCTCCATCCAGCGCGCCAGGTCGAGCGCCGCACTCGAATGAGCACGCATGCGCAACTCCAGCGTTTCGAGCCCCTTGAGGAAGACCCAGGCATTGAACGGGCTCATGCTGGGCCCGGCCGAGCGGATGTAGTTGAAGATCTCCGTGCCGACAAGTTGCTGGTTGCCGACGACGGCGCCACCGACGCAGCGACCCTGGCCATCGAGGAACTTGGTGGCCGAATGAATGATGAGATCCGCACCGAACTCGAACGGCCGTTGCAGCGCGGGTGTGCAGAAGCAGTTGTCGACGATCAGGTACGCGCCCTGCGCGTGAGCGATATCGGCGATCGCGCGAATGTCGGCGATCACGGCGAGCGGATTCGACGGTGTTTCCAGAAACAGCAGCTTCGTGGTGTCCTTCATGGCGTTGCGCCATGCGTTGTTGTCGTCGGGACGCACGTACGTGACCTCGACGCCGAATTTCACCAGGTAGCGATTGATCAGACCAATGGTCGAACCGAAGACGCTGTCGGAACAGATGATGTGATCACCCGATTTGAGCAGCGCCATGCACGTGGCCAGGATGGCGGCCATTCCGGACGCGGTGCCGACACAGGACGCGCCGCCCTCCATCGCCGCGAGCCGCTCTTCGAAGCAACGCACGGTGGGATTGGTGAAACGCGAGTAGATGTTGCCCTTCTCGGTTTCGCTGAAGCGCGCGGCTGCCTCCGCCGCATTGCGGAAGACATAGCTCGACGTAGCGAAGATCGGTTCGGAATGTTCGCCTTCATGAGTGCGAACCTGGCCGGCGCGGACGGCGAGCGTGGACAGATGAAGGTCGGACATACGCGGGATATCGGCTGCAACCGGGGCCCACAGTGTAAAGAAAAAGCCCCGCGGCATTCACTCTTTACCTTTGCCGTGAGGCGCGGCCATGCATGATACTGCCCGGCACTTTCTGTTCTGGAATCGACCCATGCTGACTCTCGTCATCGGCGACAAACACCTGTCGAGCTGGTCGCTGCGACCGTGGATCCTGCTGCGGCACCTCGATCTGCCGTTCCGCGAAGTGGCCCTGCAGCTGGACACGCCGCAATTCGCGTCAGCGATACGCCAGTACTCTGCCTCCGGCCGCGTTCCGGCGCTGATCGATGGCGACACTCACGTCTGGGATTCGCTGGCGATCATGGAATACCTGCATGAAAAGTCCGGCGCGCGCGCCTGGCCCGCCGATCCGGCACAGCGCGCGCATGCACGATCCATCAGCGCGGAGATGCACTCCGACTTTTCCGCGTTGCGCGAGCATTGGCCCATGCAGGCCGCCAGCATCCTTCCCAACGTCGCGCTGCCGCCGGCGGGTCTGAAGGATGTCGCCCGGATCGATGAACTCTGGCAGGACTGTCGCCGCCGGTATGCCGCCCGCGGCCCGTGGCTGTTCGGCGACTACTCCGCGGCCGATGCGATGTACGCGCCTGTTGTACTGCGCTTCCACACCTATGGCGCGACGTTGTCCGATGCGGCCACAGCGTACGTCACGCAGGTTCTCGGCGATGCTGCGCTCGGCGAATGGATCGCCGGCGCACGTGATGAACTGAGCCGATGATCCCGATCGAATGGGAGTCATCGGACTGCCGACAACCGCACAACCCGTAGAACGCACGACGGACAAGCGCGCTGGTGCTCGCTAGAATCAACCGGCACTCGCGAACTCACCCGTGAACTCACCCTGGATCGTCGACCACTATGCGTTGGGCCTCCGTCATCGACACCGACGCGCTGCTGTCTACGGCCGTAACGCATGCCGCCGCAAAGATCTTCAAGGGCCTGGGTAATTGCGAACCCGATCTGCTGACCGTATTCGTCAGCGCCCATCACGCCGCGCGTTTCGAGGAACTCTCGTATCTGTTGCTGCGCGAGTTCGAAAGCAGCTATCTCTTCGGCTGCTGCGCCGTCGGCGTGATCGGGGGCGGACGCGAGATCGAGGATGGCCCCTGCCTGTCACTGACCGGCGCGACGCTGCCGGGCGTGCGAATGAAAGGCGTACACCTCGATGCGGCACAGGTGCCGCCGGTCTATGCCGAACCGCACGTCTGGGAAGACACGATGCACCTGACGGCGAGTCAGCAACCCTCGTTCCTGATCCTCGCCGACCCTTTCAGCTTCGAAACCGAAACCTTCGTGAAGGGTCTGGATCGCGTCTATCCGAGTGCGACGAAGGTGGGCGGACTCGCGAGTGGCGCACGCCAGGTCGGCGGCAGCGCGTTGTATCTCGGCAATGAGATTCATCGCTCCGGCGCCATCGCACTCGCACTGACGGGCAATGTGCAGATCGACCCCGTGGTCGCTCAGGGGTGCCGGCCGATCGGCGATCCAATGTTCGTCACGCTCGCGCACGAGAATCTGATTCGCGAACTGGACGGCCGGGTGCCACGCGACGTACTGGGAACGCTGTTCGAACGATTGCCACCCCTGGATCGCGAATTGCTCACCGACTCGCTGTTCCTGGGCATGGCCATGCGTGCGGATGCCAGCCAGTACGTGCCGGGCGACTTCCTGATCCGCAACATCCTCGGCATGGATCCGCAAAGCGGCGCGCTATGGGTCAATGCGCATGTGCCCACCAACAGCGTGGTGCAGTTTCATCTGCGCGACGCTGCGACCTCCGCCTACGATCTCGAACGGGCACTCACTCATTACAAGACCTCGACACTCTCCGGGCCGTCGACCGGCGCTCTGCTGTTCTCCTGCTCCGGACGCGGCTACGGTCTGTACGGTCAGACCGATCACGACAGCAATGCCTTTCGCCGCCTGATCGCCGACGTCCCCATCGGCGGCTTCTTCGGCGACGGGGAAATCGGACCCGTCCAGAACTCGACCTACCTGCACGGGTATACAAGCGCCTTCGCCGTGTTCAGCGAACGGAAGTAAGAGACAGGATTTCACACAGAGATCTCTCTGATCTCTGTGTGAAACCTCCACCTCCCCAGGTTCCTTTCTCTTCCCGCTTCCCTGTGACATTCTTTCGCCGGTTCTTTTCCGGGAGTTTCTGCATGATTCCTTTGCGCGCCGCCAGTGCCCTGCTCGCTTCGTTGCTGCTCGCCCCTGCTGCATTTGCGCAGGCCAAGCGTCCCTTCTCCGTCGACGATCTCGTCCGATTGAACCGCGTGTCCGAGCCGGCACTCTCGCCGGACGGCAAGACTGTCGCCTTCACCGTGCGTGAAACCGACATGGACGCGAATCGCGGACGCAGCGATCTGTGGGCGCTGGATGTCGTCACCAAGGGCGCACAACCGCACCGCCTCACGTCGCATGCCGAAAACGACAGCAGCGCACAGTGGTCAGGCGATGGCCGCTACGTGTACTTCCTCTCCAGCCGCAGCGGCTCGAGCCAGGTCTGGCGACTGGGCAGCACCGGGGGTGAGTCCGAACAAGTGACGCGCCTGCCGCTGGACGTCGGCACGTTCAAGCTCTCGCCCAACGGCAGCAAACTGGCCGTGTCGCTCGACGTCTTTCCCGACTGCGCCGACCTTGCGTGCACGGCGAGGCGCCTGGACGAGAAATCCAGGTCCAAGGCCGCAGGAATGGTTCATGACCGGATCTTCATCCGGCACTGGGATACCTGGACGGACGGCCGTATTTCACAACTCTTCGTGCTGACACTGGAGAACGGCGCAGTGAAGGGCGAACCGTTGTCGCTTTCCGGATCGCTCGATGCCGACGTGCCTTCCAGACCTTTCGGCGATGCGTCGGAATACACGTTCTCGCCGGACGGCTCGAAGGTCGTCTTCACAGCGCGCCTCAAAGGCAAGCTGGAACCCTTGTCGACCAACTTCGATCTGTACGAAGTGGCCAGCGACGGCGGCGAACCGCGCAACCTCACGGCCGACAATCCTGCCTGGGATACGCAACCGGTCTTCTCGCGCGACGGCTCGCAGCTGGCATGGCGCGCCATGGAACGACCGGGCTTCGAAGCCGATCGCTTCCATGTCGTGATCCAGGACATGAAGAGTGGCCAACGCCGCGCGCTTACCCAGACCTGGGATCGCTCCGTCGATGCGATCGATTTTTCCCACGATGGCAAGACCCTCTATGCAACCGCCGACAATTTCGGCCAGCACCCGCTGTGGTCGATCGATGTGAAGACCGGCAAGCCGACGATGTTGACGGGCCCGGGACACGTCGACTCGTTCTCCATCGGCGAGCGCGAGATCGTTTTTTCGCTGGCCTCGCTCAAGTCACCGTCAGAGCTGTATGCGCTCACCATGAAGGGCAACGATCTGCGTGACCTGCCGCGCATCAATGCACAGGCCTTGAGCGAAGTGCAGCTCGGCGAACCGGAGCAATTCACCTTCGTCGGCGCCAACGACGAAACCGTATATGGCCACGTGATGAAGCCGGCTGGCTTCGATCCGCAGCGCAAGTACCCGCTGGCCTTCATCATCCACGGCGGTCCGCAGGTGTCGTTCGGCAATGCCTGGAGCTATCGCTGGAATCCGCAGACCTATGCAGGCGCAGGCTACGCAGCCGTCTTCATCGATTTTCACGGGTCGCCCGGCTACGGCCAGGCGTTCACGGACTCGATCTCGCAAGACTGGGGCGGCAAGCCGCTGGAGGATCTGCAGAAGGGCCTTGCCGCTGCACTCGCGAAGTATCCGTGGATAGACGCCGACCGCGCCTGCGCGCTGGGCGCCAGCTACGGCGGCTTCATGGTCAACTGGATTGCCGGCAACTGGCAGGAGCCGTTCAAATGCCTCGTGAACCACGACGGCATTTTCGACGCGCGCGGCATGGCCTACACGACCGAAGAACTGTGGTTCGACGAATGGGAACACGGCGGCCCCTACTACGAAGTTCCCGAGAACTACGAAAAATTCAATCCCGTGAACCTGGTCGCCAAATGGTCGGTGCCGATGCTGGTGATCCAGGGCGAGCAGGACTTCCGCGTTCCTGACACGCAGGGCATCGGAACATTCACGGCGCTGCAGCGGCGTGGCATCCCGAGCCGCCTGCTGTTCTTCCCGAATGAGAACCACTGGGTTCTCAAGCCCGCCAACAGCGTGCAATGGCATCAGGAAGTGCTGATGTGGCTCGGCGAGTGGACGCAGAAAAAAGCAGAATGACGGAAGCAGGGGCTAACCGGCCAACCGGCCAACCGGCCAACTGGCTGGAGCAGAAGGCATCTGGCCAGCTGGCCGGTTAGCCAGTTGGCCAGTTAGCCAGTTACCCGGTTAGCCGGTTAGCCGGTTAGCCGGTTAGCCGGTTGGCCAGTTGGCCGGCTAGCCAGTTAGCCAGTCACCGATTTACCCGCGTCCGATACGCGGAGAACATCGAGAACACCCACGGCCGGCAGGCCAGCAATAGCGCAATGCTGGTCTTGTCGCGCGACGGCACCTGGTTATCGAGCGCCGCGAGATCGGCGAAGTCCGCGGCCAGCTTCTCGATCTTGCGTAACAGGATGCGCACCGACGCCGGCGACAGCTCGGCCGAATGGAAGCTCAGCGCCTCGTTGCTTGCCGCGAACGCACCCTGCAGGAACTCTGCGCGCACCTGACGCTCATACAGCTTCCGCACCGGCCCTTCCGGACGCCACGCGATCGGCAGGCGCGCGTGCAATCGCACGTTGTATCCGGCATCGGTATCGATGAGTCGCGCTGCCGACAGACGATTGAGGAACGTGCGCATCGCCCGCTGCGACAGGCCCAGCCTCTCGCCCGTATCTGTAACAGAGCGGCCGTTCAAGAGCAGGTAGAAGCATGCGAGCAGCGACGCATTGCTCGCCAGGGTGCGCTCCTGTTCGAGCGTCAGGCTGTAGGGCTGCTCCTGCACGTCTCGCTGCGAGGCCGCGCCGGTAGTCATTCGCGCAAGATCTGCAACGCTCATGTCAAGCGCGCTGCAGACGCGCTCCAGGCGCGACAGCGTGAACGATTCGTCGGCGAACAGACGCTTCACGGACGACTCGCTCAATCCGAGCGTTTTACCCAGCCTGCCATACGTCACGCCGCGGGCTCGCAGACATCGCTTCAGGGTTTCGAGCATGCGCTTGGTCTCGTTCATGGCCTCGTCCTCGTCAAACGGTTCGGATCGCGAACTCTAGGGTACCGTAATCCGGTACTTCGTGAGTTCGGTCTTGCCCAGCAGCCCTCGTGCCATGAACATGCGCTCCGACGATCGCTGAGGCGGTCGTTTCTGACGAGACTTTGCAAGAAATTCGAAGAGGTAATGATGAAGCAAGTAGCTTTATTCTGCGCACTGGCCGCGCCCGTCGCGGCAGTCGCCGCGGACAATGTTGGTCACTGGTACGTTACGCCGCAGATCGGCGGCATTTCAGTCGACAACGATCGTCCCGTGCAGGACAAGGACTGGCTCTACGGCTTGGGCATCGGCAAGCATGTCAGCGACGCACTGAGCATCGAAATGAATTTGAACGGCTCACAGATCGGCGGCGGCCCCGGTCGCAGCGATCTGAGCCTGTACGGCGGTTCTCTCGACCTGCTGCGCGTCTTCAATCGCGCCGGCAAGGTATCTCCGTACCTGAGCGCAGGTCTGGGCGTGGTACAGAACGAGCGCAGCCCCGGCTCGAACGCGACGGACTTCATGACACAGGCCGGCGTGGGTCTGCTGATCAACACGTGGGAAAGCGCGGACGGTTCGAGCAGCTTCGCGCTGCGCCCGGACCTGAAGGCACGCTGGGACGATGCAGGCTCGGCAGGCCATCTGGTGGATTACATCGGCACGCTGGGCTTCCAGTACTCCTTCGGCGCACCGAAGGCTCGCGCCGCAGAGCCCACCCCCCTGCCACCGCCGGCACCGACGCCCCCGCCTCCGCCGCCAGCGCCAGCTGACACGGACAAGGACGGCGTAACTGACGATATCGATCGGTGCCCCGGAACGCCTGCAGGCATCGCCGTGGATACCGTCGGCTGCCCGCTCAAGGGTTCGATCACGCTGGAAGGCGTGACGTTCGAAACGAACTCGGCGCAACTGACGTCCGACTCACGCACCGTCCTCAACGGGGTGGCCACGGGTCTGAAGAAGTATCCGCGCCTGAAGATCGAGCTGCAGGGTCACACCGACAGCAGCGGTTCCGATCGTTACAACCTGACCCTGTCGCGGCAGCGTGCCGACTCCGTCCGCACCCACTTGCTCGAGCAGGGCGTGGCGACGAGCCAGCTGACGGCCAAGGGCTACGGTGAAGCACAGCCGGTGGCGGACAACACCACGGCGGATGGACGCGCCACGAACCGCCGCGTCGTCATGCAGGTGCTCGACAACCCTGGCGAAGTGAAGGTTGAAGGCGCCGTGCGCTGATCCGATTTAATTAATCGGTAAAACCCGGGCCCGGCTGCGAGCAATCGCCGTCGGGCCTTTTTCTATCTGGCGTCTCTATCTGGGTGCCCGGCACCGCAGAACCCACAGGAATGCGTCAGAAGTAACGACGCCAGTCGAATACGAGTCGCACTCCGATTGAATACACCTCATCCAGCTCAATACCGGGAGCGCCCATCGGGGTGATCACATTCTCTTTGTGCGGAATATCCACGGCGCCGAAGACCTGCAGGATCAGCGCAGAGCTCTGGGTCGTGTCAAATGCCCGATATGGGCGGTACTCGAGGATCGGAAATTCCAGATACGTCGATTCGAAACTGATCACGCGCGGACCCGTGCCCGGCTGCGCGCCCGGCGCCAGCAGACTGTCGTCCGACCCGTATCCATAAAAGGTCGCACCGATTTCACGCCCCAGCACGAATTGAAATCGGCCGAAGCGTGTCGCCCAGCCCAGCTGCCATGGAATCAGCCCGCCATTCGCCGCCGTGATCGCCATGCCCTGATAGGTCTTGGGCGACACCAGGTACAGCGGCGACAGGAGCAGCAGATCGCCGGGTACAAGATAGAACGGCATCCGCATTCGCATCGTGTATCCGGTGCGTCCCGGAATCGCGGCAAGAACCGCGCCGTCGGTCTCAGCAGCTCTCTCGCTGAACTCGTTGCTGGAAGGTGTATCGCCCTTGTAGCCTGCGGAAAAATAAATGAGTCCGTCTCCCTGTTCGCCTAGCACGCCTTCGAGTCCATAGCCGACGCGCAGCGACAGGTCCGCACCACCCACGAAGCCATTGCCGCTTTCCAGTCCCGTAAAGCCGCCGTCCAGATGGCGTGCGTCGAGCGAGCCAGCCGCGCCGATGAACGGGCCGACTTCGGCGCGGAAGCGCGGCATCGATCCGAGTCCGGCATTCAGGCTCGGCACCGGAGTGAGCACCAGGACTTCGACTCCCAGCTCGATGGCCTCGGCTGTCGGCTGTTGTCCAACGGGCCAGTGTCCGAGGCTGTCGTTCCCGCACACGTCGAACGCATCAGGTTCGGCAGGAGCTGCCGGGGTGTACGGAAGATTGACCTGCCGCGAGCGCCCGGCCGCGGTGTCGAGCAGTTGCTCGAGACTGAGACGCACTGCTTCGCCAGCGCGCGCGGCATTCTCGGGATGCATGTGCGCATCACCCATCAGCACGACGGTGTTCTCGCCTCCCTGCCAGGTACGCACTTCCAGGCCACTGGCGTTGTAGTAGTCGTGCGTGCCCTTGCGCTGCGACACATCGCCCCAGGTTCCGGCGACGTGCCCTGCTGCGAAGACATCCTCCATGAAGTGAAGCGCAAACGCCTCATCGACCAGCATGGCGCGAGCGAGCGCCGAGCGTTCTTCCGCAGTCAGGGTCTCGCGCGCCAGCCGCGTTGCCTTCTGTAAGGCGCTCAAGTGATAGTGGCCCCACACACCAACGGCGTTGAGCTCGGACCCGGCAAGGAGCGTGGACTCAAGATATTCCCGCCCGCTGAAGTCCACTGTGGGTCGCGCGAGCAGGAAATGAGCATTGTTGGATCCGGCCCGCGTCGCGTACTCCGGGTCGGCGCGCTGTAACCGTACATCCGCAATCCGCAATGCGTTGACGCGATCGGCCCTCACGGCCTCGCTTTCCACCTGACTTCGCAAGCCACCGATCAGGCCGCTGCCGCTCGTTGGAGACGTGGCGGCCGCCGCTGTCGAGACCCGCAGCAGGTCGACCTTGAGTTGCGCCGCGACCTCGGCGACCGCGAGGATCCATTCCGAAGAACTGACCGTGTCGAACGTCTGCTTGCTCGAGCACGAATGATCGCCGGCGATCGCGGACATCGCTGCCCAGTCGATGCACTCTGGGTTCACGCCCTGTGTGCTGTCGGCGCCTTGCTCGCACAGGCGCTTCTCGTAACCGGTGCGCGCGTCCGTCCAGAGTCGATCGAATTGCGCCTTGCGTTCCGCATCGAGGGCTTCGACACCGAGAATGGCGATGTCGCGGTGCTCAGGATAGACCCATGCGAAGGCCGGGCTCGTGGCACAAGCGAGTCCAAGAGCAAGCAGCAGCAGTCTTGTCCGCCATCGTTTCCTCGATGACTCGCCCACCGCGGACACGCGGCCTCGCGTCGTGTGTGTACCCTGGTTCCGTGCCGGATGCAGCATCGCGTCGGTTCCTGTTGACCCGCAATCGGGAGAGTTCATTCGTTCGAGAGGTCTTCCTCGACGAAGCGCAGGACGGCTTCGAGAAGTGCTTCGCGGGGATAGGCGTTTTCGGTGACGAAGAGTGCGCCGATGGTTGCATGCGAGCGTGCAATCGGCAGTACGAGCCCCCAATGATCGGCGTTGATGTAGGCCATCAGGTCGCTGCCGGGGATGATCTGATCGTAGAAGATCACCTGGCTGTCGTTGCGTGCATCGATGCGGGCGAGTTTGCGATAGCTCGATTTCAGCACCGAGGAAATGCGCTCCGGCTGCGGGAACGTCGCCAGCGAGTAGTACCGAACATCGTTCGGCAATGGATTGCTGGCGAGCCATTGCCTGCGCACCGCGGGTCGCAGACTCTCGACGGCACCGCCATCGCCAGACTGGCAATTCGCGCCGGGGAAGTGGCGCAACAAGTCGGCCTGGTACTGCTCCGCATCGTTCGCGAGAGCCGATCCGCCGACCGCCCCTGCCACGCTGACCACGGCGGCCACACGATGGCGGATCTCGGGATACGTAACGATCGCCTCGAGAATGTCCGGTGCGCCCTTCGAGTAACCGAGCAGCACCATGCGCGCCGGGCCGGGCTCCTCAGGCATCGCGAGCAATGCATCGCGAATCTGACGCGCATTGATCGACGTGCCGGACAGCGCATCGACCTTGATCAACACCTGGTCGTATCCGAACTGGCGCACGTGCGCTGTGCTCGTGCCCGGCGACGCCAGCCATTTCTCGACGCAATCGAACCCCACACCGGGTACGACTGCTGCAATCAGGTGCCGCCGCGACGCTCCCAGGTCGACGGGCCGCCCCGTCCCGGCGGGCTCTTCACCAACTCGCGTCAAGACTTCCTCGCACGGCCGATGGTCCGGCAACCCCTGCCGCGCTTCGAGTACGGCGCAATAGATTTCACGGAAGCGTGCGCGCTTGTCGGCGACCCCGGCCTGTGCAGCCGGCACGAGCACCAGCGGAGGCGTGTCGGTCGAATACGGGACGAGTGGTTTTGAAGCGCAGGCACCCAGCAGCAGGCACACCCCGGCAATGACCAAGGTCCCGAATGCATGACCCGATCGCGGCTTGCGCATCGCTCAATCCCAGCGGCAGCGAAATGCCGTTCGAGTTATCGAGCAGGTTACCAACCGTTCCAGTATCCGCTCCGAGGCAATCCAGTGCCATAGCGATCCCCGCAATACACAACGGAGGCTGTGCTCGGGGTCGGGTGCCCATGGGGAGGGACTACGTAGCATGACTCGATGATCCGGCGCGCTCGACGCAGTTCACGGCAGCGCATTGCCCTTAACCGCTACAGCGAATGCTGGTTCCCGGGACCAGGATCACTTGCCCAGGGCGATCCGGCGCAGCGCGTGGGTGCGGGTAATCTCAGTTTCGTAGCGAACAGTCACCTGACTATCGCGGAGCGACTGTTCGGAGAGAAACCGCTGACTACTCGTCGATCCGCCACGCCGCCTGGTAGTTGCAGCCCAGGCGGATGATCTGTTCCAGCAGTGTCGGGTACTCGACGCCGGCCGCGCGTGCCGACTCCGCGAAATCCTCGGCGTGACTGATGTTCGGATTGGCATTCGCTTCGAGCACGAAGACGCTGCCGTCCGGCCGCATGCGAAAGTCCATGCGCGCATAGCCGCTCATGTGCAACGCCCGGAAGATGCGTTTCGACAGCTTGTCGAGATAGGCCGGCGCACCTTCCGGCAGGGTCGGCGCAGCGCCGGTCCTGATGCCGTGCTTCTTCTGGTAGTTGCGGTCCCATTTCACCTTGCGCGTCGCAATGCCCGCCATCACATCGGGCAGCGTGCCGAAGTCCATTTCCCAGATCGGAAACGTGCGCAGGCGGTCGTTGCCGAGCACGCCCACATAGAGCTCACGACCTTCGATGTATTCCTCGACCAGCGCATCGGAGTTGGTCTGTTCATGGATGAACTCGATGCGTTCCTTGAGTTTGTCGGACTCGCGAATCACTGACGCCTGCGAGATTCCCAGCGACGCATCTTCGGTCGCCGATTTCACGAACAGCGGCAGCTTGAGCTTGCGCGGCAGTTTGTACTTCTGGCCGCGACGGAACAGCGCGAAGCCCGGCGTCGGGATGCGGTGGTACGCGAGAATCTGCTTCGACAGCACCTTGTCGCGCGAGATCATCATGCCGCGTGGATTGCAGCCCGTGTATGGCTGCTTCATCAACTCCAGGAATGCCACCACGTGCTGGTCGTACGTGACGATGCCCTGGAATTCCTCGAGCAGGTTGAACGCGATGTCCGGCTTCCAGTCGGTGATCCCCGTGCGCAGGTCGGAAAGGTTGTCGAGCAGGCCGAGCGCCTTCACGGTGTGACCGGCTTTTTCCAGCACGCTCATCACGTCGAACTCGGTCCGGATCTCGTCGATCTCCTTGACGGTCAGACCGCGCAGGGTCGGCGGCGGCACCAGGCTCTCGTGCATCAGCACCAGCACACGAAGTGGTTTCATGGATTGTTGTTACTCACAATGCATAGCGCTCACGGTCTCGACGCAGAATATCCATCATGATCCGCTCGACCACGCCCAGCACGGCGCGCTTCGCATCGCGCTGTGATGTTTCGAGCACGAGATCCAGATCGCGGCAGCGCTGGATCACGACGCGCAGCACGTGATGAACGAGATAGGGATGCAGACGCGAGCGCCGGATCAGCAGGCGCTCGAGCTGCGGGCGAACGCGACGCACGAACGTGCTGGCGCGCAGATGCCGGCGTAGCGGACTGCGCTTGCCGAAGATTCGCTTCAGTCGCAGGTCGTAGGCGCCCGGACGATCGAGTTCATAGCGCGCGCGCTTCTGTTGGTAGTGCTCGGCGAGCGTACGTGTGTCCTCGCTCAGCGGCTCGATACGTTCGCGATTGTCGACAACCGGCCGGGCACCTTGCAACTCCTTCATCAGTGAATCGACGTACTCCAGTTTTTTCAGTGCCGGCCAGCCCTGGTAATCACGACGCCAGCGGGCGCGCGGCTGCAGCCACACGGCAAAGGTTTCCGCGAAGTCCTCCGACGGATGACTCTGCGCGTACCAGTGACCCAGGTGCAGCACATAGTCGCGACTCGCCGGACGCGGCCGATAGACATCGGGATACGGACGCGTCGACTTGCCGAAGGTCTTGCGCCAGCCTTTGCGCCGACGCAGACGGAAGGCGTTGTCGAGTGCGTGCGCGGCCTCGTGACGCAGGATGCGCGTCAGCCAGTTGGCGTTGCCGCCCTCCACTTCATCCATGATGAGCCGCTCGAGCCGCATGAGGCGCGGGTGCGCCATGTAGAACGGCACGGCGATGCCTGGCACGCCGTCGGGCGAGAACCATTCCTCCGACAGCCACAGGTGCGGACGAAAGCGGATGCCGCGACCTGCCAGATCCTTCTGCACTTCCTTCCAGTGCCGGTCGACCACGGTACCGCGCAGGGACAAGCGCAGGTCGCAGAAACGTTTCTGCAGCAGCTCTGTGTCACTGAGCTTCGTCCACGCCGGTTCGCGCACCTTGCTGCGTGTCGCGGTTCGGACGGCCTTCTTTTTCTTCTTCGTCGCCATGACTTAAGCAAATGACCTGGCGAGTGCCTGCAATGACTGCAGCTGCGGCACGGCTTCGCGCCAGCGTTGCGGGATCGCGGTGATACCGAAGCAGGCGCCGGCGATCATTCCCGTGAGCGCACCGACTGTCGGCAACGGCGCGGCGCCATCCAGGCCGATTTGCATCGCGGCGGCAAAATCGCGACCCGTATCGAGTGCTCGCAACGCCCGCACGCCGACCGCGATGACATCGCCATCGTTCGACCCGACATTGCGCCAGCCGCCATCCAGCAACGCGCGGACCTCCGGCCGCAGGCGGCGGTCTTGTAACGAAACGATCGCGGGCGTTCCTCGCAGAGCCAGCAGTTCGCCGACCTCTACGCCCGACAATGCATCGACAAGAATGGCCGCCCACAAGCGGCACATGTCGAGCACGATCGGCGACTGCTGCGTCGTACGCGAGATGTCCGCTGCAAGTTCGATTGCCGCACCGGCTTCGCGATGCATGTACAACGCAGCGGCCAGCGATCGGGCGAGCGAATGCGCACTGCGATCGGCAGGATCGTGCGAACCCGCATTCGGTTTCTTCGACCATTGCCAGGCAGCGAGCGCACGCCGGAAGTCTGCCGGCAGTTCCGCAGCCGGCGCGCTGCGGGACCACTCGAGATAGCGCTGCATCTGGTCGCTGGCATCGTGTCCCGCCCGCTCCTGCAGACTGTTCAAGGCACACAGCGTCGTCGCCGCATCGAATCCGGGCTGCAACGGCGGCACGTCTGTCTGTGCGAGTTGCCGCAAATCGTAGCGGCCAGCAGCGACCAACGCCCCCAAACCGTCGCCGCAAACGAGCCCGATCAATGCACCTTCGCGCCGCTCCTCGGGATCCGGAGCCACGGCGTGTGCAACCGGGCCAGCCTCGCGCCACTCCCTGACATAGCGGTACTGCTCATCCGTCTCCGGCACACTGGACCAGCTCTCGCTGCGCGCACATTGCAACCAGAGCTGATTCAGGTACTCCAGCGCAGCATCCGGACCCAGGCCGCTGCGGATCAGGTGACAACCCACGACCGTGCCGGTGCGACCGATGCCGGCACGACAGTGCACGTAGACGCAGCGACCCTCGGCAAGCGCGGCATCGACGGCGTCGAGGATCTGCTGCATGTACTGCGGCGACTCCGGCAGATCGTGATCGCGGATCGGCCAGCGCTGATGCGTCACCGAACCATCGACCGGCAGCAGCTGCACATACGGAGCGAGTTCGCCCTCGGCGGTCAGATCGACGAACGCAGTCACGCCCGCACGCAGCAGGCGTTGTATACGGTCGAGTGTCGGGGCAGGCGCAGGAAGTCCCGGATATTCGCCGGCGAGCAGGCGACCCGGCCGAACCCAGTAACTGTTGGGAATCGGCGTGGGTGGGAACGGAACAGGTGCCAGGGGTTGAATCACCCGGGAATGATAAGGGGAAGTGGCCAGGTGGCGGAGTCCTTGTTCAGCGCCGTCGGGAGCCTGTAGCCTGTCTGTCGTCCCTGGCCCCGCCGACCAGCACAATTCCAACGAGGTCTGCCGATGTCCAACCTGCTGAGCCGACTGTTCGCCGTACGCTCCGTTGAGTCCATCGTGAACGACCTGAACAGCGCGCCACCGCTCAAGCGGGTCCTGACCGCACGATCGCTGACGGCTATCGGCCTCGGCGCGACGATAGGTACAGGCGTTTTCATCCTGACGGGGACGGTCGCTGCCAACCATGCCGGGCCGGCACTGACGCTGGCGCTGCTCATCGCCGCCATTGGGTCGGGCTTCGCCGCAATCTGCTATGCCGAGTTTGCCGCGATGATTCCAGTGTCGGGCAGCGCCTATACGTATTCTTATGCGACGCTGGGCGAAGCGATCGCCTGGTTCATCGGCTGGAATCTTTCGCTGGAATACATGCTGTCCGCATCGGCCGTCGCCGTCGGCTGGTCGGCGTACGTGGCCAGCCTGCTCACCAAGATCGGCATTCACCTGCCCGAAGCCCTCATCAACGCACCATTGGGCAAGACGGAGAGCGGCAGGCTCGGGTTCACCGGCGCAGTGGTCAACATGCCAGCTGTGCTGGTGGTGCTGGCCCTGGGCTGGGTGTGCTACGTCGGAGTGAAGGAATCGGCCCGGCTCAACAATTTCATGGTGTTCATCAAGGTCGGCATCATCGTCGTCTTCATCCTCGCCGGCATCAGCTTCATCGATACGGCGAACTGGCAGCCGTTCCTGCCGGAGAACACCGGCAAGCGCGGCGAGTTCGGCTGGAGCGGCGTGTTCCAGGGCGCCGCGATCATTTTCTTCTCGTACATCGGCTTCGATACCGCATCGACCGCCGCGCGCGAGGCGCGCAATCCGCAGCGCGACGTGCCGCTGGGCATCCTCGGTGCGCTCGGGGTGTCAGCAGTGCTCTATATCGCGATGAGCGCAGTGCTTACCGGAATGGTGCCGTACACGTCGCTGGATGTGGCCGCCCCGGTCGCCGTCGCACTGGACGCACATCCGCAGATTGCCTGGCTCGGCGCCCTGGTCGAGACCGGAGCCATCGTCGGCATGACGTCGGTCATCCTCATGTCGCTGCTCGGTCAGCCGCGAATTTTCCTCGCCATGGCCGAAGACGGTCTGTTGCCGCCGTCGTGGAAGAAAATCCATCCGGTCCACCGCACGCCGCATGTCGCCACCATCGTCGCGACCGTCGTCGCCGCCATCATTGCGGGCCTGCTCCCGCTCGATGTGCTCGGTGAGCTGATTTCCATCGGCATCCTGCTCGCCTTTACCGGCGTGTGCATCGGCGTGCTGGTGCTGCGTTATACGAAGCCCGACATGCCGCGGCCGTTCCGTGTGCCGTTCGCACCGGTGACGTGTGTGCTGGGGGCCCTGGTGTGCATGACCATGATGGCGTTCCTGCCGCCCGACACCTGGTGGCGGCTTGGCATCTGGTCGGCGCTGGGGTTCTCCATCTACGCGGCGTACGGCTACCGCCACAGCAAGCTGCGGGCGGAAGGAAGATAGGCGAACTGCCTGCGGAGGCGCTGCGGCGGTTGAATAGTCCGCCAGCGCCACCAGACTCAGGGTTCTTCCCGATTTCGAGCACGATGGTTCCGCGATAACCCTGGGACCGCCCACCTATCCGTCTGAGGTATGAGATGCCACACACCACCCTATCCGCCAGCGGCTATGACGTGCGGCCGCTGAGCGACGCAGAACGCGAACAGTACGCAAAAGATCTTTCAGCCGAGGAACGGCAGGTGATCCTGCACCAGGGAACCGAACGGCCCTTCTGCGGCACGCTGCTGAACAACAAACAATCGGGGATCTATGCGTGCCGGCTGTGCGGGTTGCCGCTCTATAAAGCCGATGCGAAGTTCGAATCAGGCACCGGCTGGCCGAGCTTCTATCAGCCGCTCGATCCGCAGCACATCACCGAGATCGTGGATCGCAGTCACGGCATGGTCCGCACGGAAATTCGCTGTGCGCGCTGCGACGCGCACCTGGGACACGTGTTCAACGACGGTCCGCCGCCGACCCATCAGCGGCATTGCCTGAACTCGATTTCGCTCCAGTTCTACGCGACGGGGGTGGAGCCGGAGCAGAAGACGGCGAAGTGACCCTGCTGACGAAAGTCAGGAAAGGGACGAAGGTGCAGACTCCGACCCCGGATGACTTTCGTCACTTCGTCGCTTGCAGTTCTTCCCTGTACCTCTGCGCATTCCCGACATAGTGATGCGCAGCATGCAGCACCCGCTGCCTGTCCTTCTCCGTGATCTCGCGCACGACCTGCGCCGGATTGCCCATCACGACGACGCCATCCGGCACCGTCTTGCCCGGCAGCACCAGGGCGCCGGCCGCGACAATGCTGTAGCTGCCGACCCTCGCGCCCTCCATCACCATCGCGCCATTCGCGATCATGGAATGATCACCCACCGTGCAGGTATGCAGAAACGCGCGGTGCCCTACAGTGCAATGCGCGCCCAGCACCAGCGGTGTGCCGGAGTCCGTGTGCAGCACGGAACCGTCCTGCACGTTGGTCCCCTCGCCGAGTTCGATCCAGTCACTGTCGCCGCGCAGCACGGCGTTGAACCAGACGCTGGCCCAGCGGCCGAGCCGCACCGAGCCGATCACATCGGCGCTGGGCGCGACGAAATAGTCGTCGCCGACAGTTTCTATCCGGCGATCGCCGAGGGAGTAAATCACCGCTCAGTGCTTGTCGTCGCGATGACTCGCGAACGACATCTTGTCGAGGACGCCCATCATGACGGCAGACACGACGAAGGTCAGATGGATGATCACGAACCACATGAGCTTGGTGCCCGCGGTGTCGTCGAATACCTGCTGGTTGCCGATGCTCATGAAGGCCCGCAGCAGGTGAATCGACGAGATTGCGACGATCGAAGCGGCCACCTTCAGTTTGAGGCTGCTCGCATCCAGCTTGCCGAGCCAGCCGAGGTTGTCGCCGCCGTCCTTCACGTCGATCTTGGACACGAAGTTCTCGTAGCCCGAGAACATGACCATGACGATCAGGCTGCCGACCAGGACCAGGTCGACCAGCGCAAGGAGCCGCAGCACCAGATCGGCCTCGGTAACTTCCAGGATCGTGTGCAGCAGGTGATACACCTCGAAAAAGAACTTGATGCCCAGCGCGAGCAGCGCCAGCGACATCCCCAGGTAGACCGGAGCAAGAATCCAGCGGCTGGAAAACAGCAACTTCTCGATCGCACGTTCAATCACAAATCGGCACTCGCAGGGGTGGGGGCCGCGATTCTACCCGACAGCGCCGGGCCTGCGACCAGGCTCATCGTGTCGCTACGCTTCACGGGCTTGCCGCTATTGGCCAGTGCGGGTACCGAAGCGTAGAGTCAATGAAAAAGCGGGGAACGTAATCGCATGGAAGTCTCTGATAACACTCCGGCGACGAGCGCCTTCGACCAGACCCGCCTGTTCGAACAGGCGCGACTGCAGTTGGCCCGGCTCGACGCGAGCGGCGTCCGATCCCCGCAGGAGATCTGGCTGCAACTGGCTACCTGTGTAGTAGAAACCCTGAACATCGACCGCATCGGGGTCTGGGTACTGGTGGATGAGGGTCGCGCGCTGCGTTGCCAGTACCTCTTTCAGCGCTCCAGCCAGCAGATCTTCCAGGGGGCAATTCTGCGTCAGCAGGATTTTCCCCGGTATTTCGCGGCTCTGTATTCGCGCCGCACCCTGCCAGCAGCGCATGCCAATGAATCCTCGCTGACGCAGGAACTCGGCAGCTCCTACCTGCAGCCGCTGGGCATCACCTCGCTGCTGGATGCGCCGCTCTACATCGAAGGCCGCGTCGCCGGTGTCATCTGCCACGAGCACATCGGCGAACCGCGCGAATGGACGGGAGCTGAGTGCGATTTCACCAGCGCCGTGGCCGACAACATCGCGCGCCTGTACCAGGAACATAAACGCAGGGACACCCGCGTAACGCTCGATGCCTACGAAGAACACCTGATGGAATTGCATCGCATGGAAGCCGTCGGCCGGATGGCTGCGGGTATCGCACACGACTTCCGCGGCATTCTCGGCGCCGCCATGGGATTCGCCGAATTGATCCAGCGGATACCGGGCCTGCCGGTCGATGCCGATCGCTACTCGCAGAAAATCGTCGAGACCCTGCAGCGTGGCAATCACCTGACCAACGAAGTCGTGTCGTTCGGCAAGGACACGCCCGTCTCGCCACGGGTCATCGATGTCGCGAAAACCATCACGGCGATGCACAGCATGTTCCAGGTGCTGCTGGGCAATCGTGTCCGGCTGACCAGCGATCTGGACCGACCGGTCAGCCGCATCTTCATGGACTCGGCGCAGCTCGAACGCACGATGCTCAACCTGGTGCTCAATTCGCGCGACGCCATGCCGCTGGGCGGCGAACTCACGCTGCGGGCCGAAGACGTCGTCATCGAGGACCCGGACGGCGAACAGGGCGTGTTCGTCGAGATCAGCGTCACCGACACCGGCGTCGGCATGGACGACGCGACACGCGAGAACATCTTCAAACCATTCTTCACCACCAAGGGCGAACATGGCACCGGCCTCGGGTGCGCCATCGTCCACCAGATCGTGACGCGCGCCGGCGGGCTGATCCAGATCGACAGCACACCGGGAAAAGGCACCAAGGTCAGCCTGCTCCTGCCCCGCATCGCTGCGGCCAGCGCCGACTAAGCCTGGTGGCACTGCCGCTGTCGCCCGGCCGTGATCTGGCGCAGAGCACCAGTCAACGACTGTCCTGCTTCGTCCGCGCCAGATCCGTCGCGGCGACGGGATGATCCGGATAAGTCGCTTCGAACTGCTGCCATTCGCGATCCGCTGCTGCCTGCTGGCCGTCGCGACGCAACTGGCGGATGTGCTCCAGCCAGTCGTCCGGATCGGCGTGCAGGCGAGCGACGCTCAAGGGGGCATCCGCCACGTTCGCCGATTCGCCGATGCTGCGCGAACGTTGCATCGCCATCGCGGACACTGACTGCTTCGCGGTTTCCTGCCGTTGCGCGGTAACCGCAACCTGCTCTTCCTGTTCGCGCCGGGCCGCTTCCATGACCGCACGCTCCTGCATCGCCGCCACTTGCGGCGGCGGTGGCGCCATGGGTGTCGGTGCGCTTGCTGTCGGCGGCGACATTGCCGGCACTTGCTGTGGCTGCGCAGCAGCCGTGCGCTTTGCCTGCGAAGCGTCGCGGGGTGATGGCTTTCGCGCATAGGAAGAAAACTCGGTGACCGCGTCGCGCGGCGGCGCGATGAGCACCACGCTCTCTTCGGTGGAGGTCCCAGCCGCTTCGGGTTTCGCAACCTGTGCGGCGGGCGCACTGGCGGGGACCTGCTTCGCCGCCTGGAAATCTGCTGGGAAATCTGCTGGCGTCACTTCATGCTCGACGCCGCTGCGGATCACGATGGACACCACGAGCAGCGCGGAGGCCGCGACCGCGGCCGGCACACTCCATTGCAGCAAACGCCTGCGTCGCGCGCGGACACGCGCCAGCTCATCGGCGCCGGATGCAATGGCGGCACGCGCCTGAGCGAGGATCTGCTGATCGAGATGCGCCGGCACCTCACCGGACGGCAGGCCGCGATAGTTCTGCGACACCCGCGAACGGCGTCCCAGATACTCGTCAAACGCCTTGTCGTCGGATGGACTGTTCACGGTTCGATGTCCTGGCCGGCAGGCCTGTCCTCAATCCGGGGCTGATGGTGACGCAGCGCTGTCCGCAATTTGCGGAAGGCATAGCGCAGGCGACTCTTGGCCGTTTCCATTGCCACGCCGGTGGTCCGGCCGATGTCCTCCAGACTGAGTCCCGTTTCCTCGTACAACAGGAATACTTCGCGCTGCTCGGCCGGCAGATCCTCCAGCGCCTGCCTGAAGGAGGCACGCACCTGCATTTCAGACACCTGCGTATCCGGCTGGCTCACCGGCGTATCGGGCAGACTCTCTTCCAGCTCACCCACGTCTTCCATGCGACCGGTCTGCTGGCGCCCGGCACGCCGGAAATAATCGACCGCACAGTTGTGCGCGATGCGAAACAGAAACGTATTGAACTGAGCACGCGGCTCGTAGCGCTCGCGAGTGGCAATCACTTTGCTCCACACCTCCTGGAACAAATCATTGGCAACGTCCGGGTTGTGACAGAGCCGTTGCAAATACCGATACAGCCCACCTTTGTGCTTGCTGTAGAGCAACTCGAACGCGCGCATGTCACCGTCGCGATACCGCAGCATCAACGCTGCATCATCGTCCGCGTCCTGAACCGGAGGCGCTGCAGCAAAGGCCGCAACGCGCCCGAGCGGCGCCGCCAGGGCACTCGCATCGCCGAGATCACTCATGCGATCGATGGTCGCATCCTTCAGATCCATGGAGCGTAGCGGAGGTTGAACGAGAAAAGAATCTCCACGGGGATCCACGGGGGATCCACGGGGACCAGAGTGTGAAAGTCAGGCTCCGACAACTCTACCTCCGCACCCCGTGTTGCCCCGTGCCCCCGTGGAGTTCTTCGCTTCGCCTTTCAACGACCGATCTGCCCGACCTTCTCGTCACTTTCCTGCGGCGTCAGCGACTGAGCCAGCGTGACGAGCGAGACGAACTCGCGACGATATCCTTCGCGATCTTCGCCCAGCGACGTTTTCGCCAGAGCCGCCACGGCCGGGTAGCCGTACTGTTCCATGTACTTGCCGCCTCGCAGCAGCTGGCCGAAGGCGGCAACGCTCGCAGCGAAACGCAGATCGGTGGATGCCTTTTCTGCACTGACCAGCGACGTGCGCGCGATCGGATATTCCAGCAACTGACTCGTTTCGCCATCGGGCAGTTTGTAGCGCAGACGCACGTTGGCGATCTCGCCCTTCCCCGCCTGCGATGACTGCCCGGTCGAACCGTAGCGCAACGGGTCGATGCGTCCCTGCGCACCCGCCGGCACCACCTCGTACAACGCCGTGATGCGGTGGCCGGCGCCGATCTCGCCCGCATCGACTTTGTCGTTGTTGAAGTCCTCGCGGGCGAGCATGCGGTTTTCGTAGCCGATCAGCCGGTACTCGAGCACTTCCGCCGGATTGAATTCGACCTGGATCTTCACGTCCTTCGCGATCGTGAACAGCGTCGAGGACAGTTCGGAGACCAGTACCTTGCGCGCTTCCGACAGCGAATCGACGTACGAGTAGTTGCCGTTGCCCGCATCGGCGAGACGCTCCAGCAACTTGTCGTTGTAATTGCCCGTGCCGAAGCCGAGCGTCGTGAGCGCGACGTCGGATGCCCGCTGACGCTCTGCCATGTCGACCAGCGATTCGAAATCCACCGTGCCGACATTGAAGTCGCCGTCGGTCGCGAGCACGACACGATTGATGCCCCTGTCGATGTGCCCTTCCTTGGCGAGTTGGTAGGCGCGCTCGATGCCCTCGGCGCCGTTCGTCGAGCCACCGGCTTCCAGTCGATCGAGCGCCTGGAGGATCTTGTGCTTCTGATTGCCGGGCGTCGGTTCGAGCACCACGCCGGAACTGCCCGCGTAGACGACCATCGACACACGATCGCGCGCCGACAACTGATCGGTCAGCAGACGAAATGCATTCTTGAGCAGCGGCAGCTTGTCAGGCGATTGCATCGATCCCGACACGTCGATCAGGAACACCAGGTTCGCCGGCGGCCGTTCGCTGTTCGACACCTCGTACCCCTTGATACCGACCTTGAGAAGCCATGCATCCTTGCTCCACGGCGCATGCGCCAGCTCGGTCGTCACCTTGAACGGAGTTTCGCGGGTCGACGGCGGTGCGTACTGGTAGTCGAAGTAGCTGATCATCTCCTCGACACGCACTGCGTCCTGCGGCGGCAACTGCCCGTCGTTGAGAAATCGCCGTACGTTCGCATAGGCCCCCGTATCGACGTCGATGGAGAATGTCGACACGGGCTGCTCCGCGACCAGGTGCACGGGATTATCGTTGTTGTGCTCATATCGTTCCGTGTTGACCGGCGGCAGCTGGTAATACGGCGGGGCAAAGGCTGCCTTCTGGGCAATCCTCACCATGCGCAACTCTGGCGCAGCCGGCGAGGCGATAGCGCGCGTAGCCGCATCTGCGGCGACGGCTTCTTCGATCGTGGGCACCCGCACGTTCGCAGCCGCAGGGCCTGGCGACTGGTTGCGGACCTCCTCCTCTTTGTTGCCGTCCCGTTGGGAGGCGCAGGCAACCAGCAACGCGGTCGCCGTCATTACCGAACACTGACGCACAAGAGCCTTCATCGATATCTCCCGGCGCACCATGCGCCCTCCCCTCCATCAACGTCATCGGGCGCCCAACGGGGTTAATCGGCAAGCAACCGGTCAGGCAGAGGCAGCGCATCGCGAGACCCCCAGCCAGGAGCCGGCATCCCATTGATGTCGTTCGTCCCGCCCCAGATGAAGTTCGCCCCCACGTACTTTCGTCGCCCGCCAAAACAGTCCAAAGTCCGCCTCATGAACGCGTTGTTCAGGGAGCGCTGGGGCAGATGGGTGCTGTTCCTGTTCGGATGGGCGGCGTTGTCGCTGCTGTTCGCGCCGGAGGCCTATCTGACCTTCTATCTGCGCAATGCACCGATCTCGTGGGGCGAGACGCTGCAGCTGACCGTCGTCAATTCCGCCATTGCGCTGCTGTTCATTCCCGCGATCGTGATGCTGACGCGGCGCTTCCCGCTGGAGCGCCGGCGCTGGCGCGTTGGACTGCTAGCCCACATTCCGGCATGCCTGGCCTTCTCGATCGGACACTCGATGCTCTATGCCGTGGTCTGTCATGCCTGGAACGACGTGGGCGGGCCGCTGTTCTATCGATTCCATCCGAACCTCCTGACCTACTGGGCCGTGGTCGGCTTCACCCAGGCCTTCGACTACTTCCGCAAATACCAGGAACGCGAGCGGCAGATCGCGCAGCTGCAGCTGGAAGTTCTCAAATCGCAGCTGCAGCCACACTTCCTGTTCAACACGCTGCATACCATCTCGGCGATGATGCACGAGGACGTGAAAGGCGCCGATCGCATGATCAGCCGTCTGAGCGAACTGCTGCGCCTGACGCTCGCCAACATCGGTCGCCAGGAAGTGCGGCTCGCCGAAGAACTCGATTTCGTCCGCGCCTATCTCGAGATCGAGCGAGTACGCTTCGGTGAACGTCTCACCGCCCATATCCTGGTGCCGCCGCCAGCGCTCGACGCGCTCGTACCGGCACTCTTTCTGCAGCCGCTGGTCGAGAACTGCGTGAAGCATGGACTGGCGCCGCCGCGCGAGAATGGAATCATCGCGATCTCGGCGCAGCGCCTTGGCTCCCGACTGATTCTGACCGTAACAGACAACGGCTGCGGCCTGCCGTCCGCCGCTGGACTGCGCGAAGGAGTCGGCATCGCCAATTCCCGCAAGCGTCTGGAACAGCTGTATCCCCGGAACAATGCATTCCGCCTCGAAGCGCGCTCCCCATCCGGCGCCACGGTGACGGCGGAGATCCCGTTTCACACCGCGCTCACCGCCGCGCCGGAGGCTGCAGAGGTCGCCCATGAAGATCCGAACGGTGATCGTCGACGACGAACCGTGGGCCAGGAAGCGCATCGCGACGCTGCTTGGCACCGATCCTGAGTTCGAGCTGGTACGGACCTGCTCGAACGGCGATGAGGCCATCGAGGCCATTGCCACGCTGGCACCGCAAGTGGTGTTCCTCGACGTGCAGATGTCCGGGCTCGATGGATTCGATGTCATCGAGGCGATCGGCGTCGCAGCGATGCCCATCGTGGTCTTCGCCACCGCGCATCAGGAATATGCACTGCGCGCCTTCGACGCGCAGGCGCTCGACTATCTGATCAAGCCGTTCGACGAAGATCGCTTTCGCCGCGCGCTCGATCGCGTACGCAAGGAGCTGCAAAGGCCGGCAGAAGCGCAGGCCGGCCTGCAAAGCGTCATGCACGCCGTGCGACCGGAGCGAAAGAAATTCCTGCAGCGGGTCGTCGTCACGAGCGCCGGCCGGCTGGTGTTTCTCAAGACAGCGGAAATCGACTGGCTCGAAGCCTCAGGCAACTACGTGACGCTGCACGTCGGGCGCGAGACCTATCTGCTGCGCGAAACACTGACCGCGTTCGATGAAAAGCTCGATCCCGAGCAATTCGTGCGACTGCATCGTTCCGCCATCGTCAATGTCGAACGCATCAGGCAACTGCTGCCGTGGTCGCGCGGCGAACAGATTGCCGTGTTACGGGACGGCACACAGTTCACGATCGGTCGCGCATTTCGCCCGCGTCTCGCTGCGCTGATGAGCAACGCAGTTACGGATTGATGGAGTCTGCATCGTTGCCGATGGACTTCATCCCAGACTGCTTTCCGGGAGTGCGCGAAGCATCTATCCAGTTACCCCGTCACATCACATCGGGGTACAGGTATGAACGCCAAGCTGATCAGTTTTGCTGTGCTGCTTCCCTGGCTCACGGGCTGCAATCCGGCATTGCAGTGGCGCGAGCCGCAGCCCCAGCCGCTCACGAAATTCGTGTGCCACGTCAAAGGAACGGCCAAGGATTGTGTCCGCCTGACCGACGCGCAGTTTGGCGAGATCAAGCGCCACCTGCAGCCGGAGGTCTGAGCGCACCCGTTAGCGATCCATGCGCCACAACAGTTCGTCGAGTTGCTCTTCGCGCGGCGGCCAGCCGTAATGTTTCAGATCGACACGGCCGCCGACGAAGACCACGCCTTCCGTCTCGAGCTTGCTGCGTTGACGCTGGTAGGCATCGCTGCCGACGGGAAACGAGATGCGACCGCCCGCATTGATCACCCGAAACCACGGCAGATCGCGTGAAGCGGGCGTTTGTCGCAGCACCGTGCCCACCAGACGCGCGCGTCGCGGCAACCCCGCAACGTCTGCAACATCTCCATAAGTGCAGACCTTCCCACGCGGAATGCGGCGCACCGCTGCGAGAATGCGGGCTGGAAGATCGGTGGCGATGAGCGCAACCGGTTGCTTGCGCCTGGTTACTTTGGCAGCGACACGCTTGCTTCCCGTCCGGGGCCTCTTCGGCCTCGCCTGCTTGTCGTCGCGCCTGCCTCGCATCGCATCCCCTCAGGCTGATCGCTGACCGCTGGCCGCTTCGTCAAATTGCCACCCGGTCATGCACCGTCTCCTGCGAGCGGTCGGCACGATCCGGATTATGGCGACGCTCGCCACCCGTCAGCGCAATACCGAGCGAGGCCACGAACGGCAGCACGCGTTCGAGAAAATCGCCGGGTGCATCGGGCAGTACATGGAACAGCACTGTGAGAACGAAGCCGGCCCACATCGCTCCCAGAGTCGAGCCCGGCCGCACCCGTTTGCCCGTGAGACGCACCAGCAACAGCGGACCGAACGACGCCCCGACGGCAGCGAACGCGAACATGGCCTGATTGAGCAGGCTGTCGGTGGCATACAGCGCCAGGCACAGCGCGATGACTGCGTAGAACACGAGCACGACGCGCGCCCACGCGAATGACAGAGGCGATACCGAGCGCTTCATATCCACCGAGAGGCACGATGCCAGAATCAGCAGCCGGTTGCCCATGCCGATCACCATCACGCCCAGCAGCAATGCCACGAGGAATCCCGAGACCAGGGGCGACAGGATGCGTTCGAGAACGACTGGAATCGCCTGTTCCGGTCGTTCAAGGCCGGCATAGAGCACGCTGGCCGACCAGCCGCAGACCAGCATGAGCGCGAGCAATATCGCGATGCATGCCAGCGCGATCCAGCGGCTGTTGCGCAGGGTCGATTCGTCGCGCGCCGCCATGTAGCGGGCCAGCGCATGCGGCTGCCCCGTGAGTTCGAATCCAAGTCCGCTGATACCCACCACCAGAGCGAGCGCCACGACGCCCTTGCGTCCCGCGAACCAGTCGGTCATCTCCGGACCGAGCGCCTGGAAGCCGATCTGCAACTGTTCGACACCGCCGCTGACTGCGATCGCCGCCATTGGCACGATGCAGCCCACGACGAACAGCACGCCAACCTGCACGATGTCACTGAAGCTCAGTGACCAGAATCCGCCGACGAGAGTGACGATGGCAATCGCGGCGATTGCCGTGATGCAGGCGCTGGTGAAATCGAAACCAAAGCCGATCGCAAACGCGCTGCCGGCCGCATGCAGCACCGCGCTGATTTCCAGCAGCAGGGCCAGCGAGAGAATGAGCGCTGCGGAACGCACGATGAGCGGTTGCAGCCGGTCGCCAGCGTCGGTGCTCAGCACCTGGACCACGGTCAGCGAACCCTGTCCGATCGACAGCTGGCGCAAGCGCGGACCGACGTAGAACGCATTCAATGCGTATCCGACGACGACGGCCAGCCAGATCCATACGGCAGCGAGCCCCCAGACGAACGCTGCGCCGCTCAGCGCCAGCAGCAGCCACGCGGGAGAGGCATTCGCGACATGACTGAACGCCACCAGCCAGGTGCTGAGACGACGGCTGGCAAGGAAGAAATCATTGCCATTGTGCGTACGCCGTCCGCCCCAGATCGCCATGGCGATCAACGCGGCAGCGTAGGCGCAAAGAACGATCAGCGCGGCGGTGGCTCGGGTCATGCTCACGTCGATTGTTGCTGGCAACGGTCGACGTCACGGGCGCGTCGCGGCGGCCATTCTAGTGCGAATGCCACAGGCGGTCGCGAGCTGTCTGAAGGGTGCGACACATGTCGCGGGCACCCTTTGCCAGCCGGGTCGCGGAGCGGGACAGATCGTCCGGAGACAGCGCGTAGAGGTTCTGCGCATGCACCGCGCGGATCTGTGGCCAGCGCCGCCATTGCGTGAATGCTTCGGCATCGGCGGGACCCGTGGTGATGATCACCTCGGGATTCGCGGCGATCACGGCCTCCACACCGACTTGCGGCGCCAGCTCATTCAAAGAGGAAAAGATGTTCACGCCGCCGCACAGCCCGATGACCTCGCTCATGATCTGCGCACCGTTCACGGTGTATAGCGGCCGGTCGTTGATCTGCAGGAACACGCTCACGGGTGAGCGGGCGCCATATTCCTGACGCAGCGATGCGATGTCCCGTTCGAAGCGATCCGCCTCGGCTGCTGCAAGGGCCTGCGTGCCGGCGATGCGACCGATGTCGCGCACCGCTGCGCCGATGTCGGCGAGGCGCTGCGTGCGGATGACATTCACCGTCAGGCGCAGACTGCGCAGACGCTCGACGGTTGCGGGTGGCGTGCCGGGCTGCCAGGCCAGAATCGCGTCCGGTTGCAAGGCGAGAATCCTTTCGTAGTCGACGCGAAACGCGTCGCCGATGCGCGGAATCGTCGTCGCCTGCTTTGGATAGTCGCTGTACTCGACCGTGCCGACGATCCGATCGCCAGCACCTGCCGCGAACGCCAGCTCCGTAAGATTCGGCGCCAGGCTGACGATGCGCGATGCGGCGAAAGCCGCCGGCAACGGCACGCACGCCAGCGCGAACACGATCAGAAGCAATCGCGCAGGTCCTCGCATGTCAGACATCGCACTGGAGCAAGGCACCCAACCGTGCCCAGTCGAACGCCGGACCTGGGTCCGTCTTGCGCCCCGGAGCGATATCGCTATGACCCGCGATCCGCCGCGACGACAACGCCGGATACGCCGCCAGCAATTGCCGGATGACCCGGCTCAGCGCGCGGTACTGCACCGGCTCGTAGGCGCAATCATCCGTTCCCTCGAGTTCGATGCCGATGGAGAAATCGTTGCATCGCTCGCGTCCGTCATAGCTGGACACGCCTGCATGCCACGCGCGCCGCTGAAACGGCACGTACTGCACCATCTCGCCGTCGCGGCGAATCAGCAGATGCGAGGACACCTTGCGTCCGGCGATAGCGGCGAAATACGGATGCTGCTCCGGCGGCAACTGATTGGTGAACAGCAGATCGATCCAGGGTCCGCCGAACTCGTCGGGCGGCAGGCTGATGCCATGCACAACGATGAGATCCGCCACGACTCCCGCCGGACGATCGTCGCAATTGGGCGAAGGCACCTGCCGCGCAGTGCGCAGCAGACCCATGGCGGCATCGATGGGTTCGGGGGTGGTGAACGACATGGCTCTATCCTAGCAGCCGTGCACACGGCTCCGGTCGTGCCTCGCGGCTGTTAAGAGGTTTCTGTGGCCCGCCACTTGCTTGGCTTCGTTACAATTCCGGCGAAATGCTGATGCGACCAGCGGGGGGCTATGAGACTGAACCGGATCTACTGTGACGGACCGCTGACCGCGGACTCGATCGTGCCACTGTCCTCTGCGGGCGCGTATCACGTTGCGCGCGTCCTGCGCATGCGGCCCGGCGCACCTCTCGTTATCTTCGACGGCAGCGGCATCGACTACCGGGCTGAGATCACCGAAGTCGATGGCGACAGGGTTCTGGTCCAATTGCGCGGTCAAACGCCCGGCACCGGCGAATCGCCACTGCGCATCACGCTCGTCCAGGGCATCTCACGCGGCGAACGCATGGACTGGACGCTGCAAAAGGCCACCGAACTCGGCGTCACCGCCATCGCGCCGGTCCTGACCGCGCGCAGCGTCGTGCGACTGGACGAGAAGCAGGCCGCAAAGAAACAGACGCACTGGCACGCCATCGCAGTCGGCGCCTGCGAACAGTGCGGCCGCTCGCGCATTCCCGCCGTGGGCACGCCGATGGCATTGCGCGATTACCTGAGCACCGTGCGCAAGGATGGCATGCGCCTGGTCCTGAGTCCCTCAGCCCCCGGCTCGCTGGCCGGCATCGCCAGCCTGCCATCCAGGGTCGAGTTGCTGATCGGCCCCGAAGGCGGTCTCGATGACGACGAAATCACCGCCGCCCAGAAAGCCGGCTTCATGCCAGTGCGACTCGGTCCCCGCGTGCTCCGAACGGAGACAGCCGCAGTGGTGGCGCTGACGGTGTTGCAGGCGTTGTGGGGGGATTTGCAGTAGGAAGCCAACTGGTCTGCTGGCCAACTGGCCAACTGGCCAGAAGGATAAAGAGCCCAACTTTCAATTCTGGCCTCTTCGCTCTGGCCAGTCAGCCAGTTGGCCAGTTGGCCAGTTGGCCAGTTGGCCAGTTGGCCGAAACCAGCGCCGCTACGCGGCGCGAGTTTCTTCCGAAATCATCCTCTCCAGATGATCGAAATCCGGAATCAGCGGTGACTCGTTCAACATGCGCACCTGGCACAGCGTCGGGCCGTGGTCGGAGAAGCTGCGGCTGTGATCGGCCTTGACGACATCGGGATTGACCCGGACGAGCTGCGGGAAGCCCTGCGTGATCAGTCCGAAGTAGCCACCTGCGATGTGATTGCCCAGCGCCACGAAGATCACGATGCGCGTACGCGTGCCGGGCGGCGGAAAGCTCTGGCCACAGGCGGCTTCGAACGAGATCACCGGCACCTGTCGCCCGCTCCATTGAATCGTGCCGAGATACCACGGCGGCGTGCCATCCATCTTCTCGGGCTGTTGCCAGGTGATCACTTCAGCCACGCACGCCCGCGGCACGATCAGGCGTTCCTGACCGAGCGGAATCAGCAGGCTGTAGAGTTCGTGGGCGAGTTCGGAATTCATTGGGCGCCTCTGGCGGCCGGCCAACTGGCCAACTGGCCAACTGGCCTGCTGGCCAGCAAGAAAATATCTGCAAGCCCTCTTCGCTGGCCTGTAAACCAGTTGGCCAGTCGGCCAGTCGGCCGGCTTCTCACGCCATTCTCCTGTGCCTTCTGCGCGCCTCGACCAGCGGCTCGATCGCATCGAGCAACTGATTCTCCTGGTAGGGCTTGCCGAGGTAGTCGTTGACGCCGATCTCGATGGCGCGGGCACGGTGCTTCTCGCCGGTGCGCGAGGTGATCATCACTATCGGAATATCGGCCGTGCGCGAGTCGGCGCGCACGTGGGTGGCGAATTCGTAGCCGTCCATGCGCGGCATCTCGATGTCGAGCAGGATCACGTCCGGCAGGTGCTCCTGGATGATCGACAGTGCATCGACGCCGTCCTTCGCCGTCATCACGCGCATACCGTTGCGTTCCAGCAGTCGCTGGGTCACGCGACGCACCGTGATCGAATCGTCGACCACCAGCGCGAACGTCCGGCGATCTTCCCGCGGACCCTCCACGTGGCCGCGACCGCGCCATTCCGAACGCACCAGCGCGCCCATGTCGAGAATGATGACGATGCGGCCGTCGCCCATGATCGTCGCGCCGGAGATACCGCGGATCGTGGCGATCTGCGGACCGACGGACTTGACGACCATTTCGCGGCTACCGACCAGTTCGTCGGGAACGATGGCCGTCGAATGTTCGCCGGCGCGAATCAGGATCAGCGGCACGGAAACGTCACCGTCCGGCAATGTCGAGGCGCCGCCGCCGACGAACGCGCCGAGGTGCTGGAATCGATAGATCTGTCCGCCGTAGTTGAACGTCGGTGTTTCTTCTGCGAGATGCTTTTCCACTTCCGAGCGCGGCACGCGCGCCACGCCTTCGACGGACGGCAGCGGCAACGCGTAGAGCTCATCGCCCGTGCGCACGATCAACGCCTGCGTGATCGCGAGCGTGAACGGCAGGCGGATCGTGAACTTCACGCCCTGCCCCGGCTGCGACTCGGTGAACAATGCGCCGCCCAGCTTCTTGATCTCGGTCACGACGACATCCATGCCGACGCCACGACCGGCATGCTGCGTCACCGTACTTGCCGTGCTGAATCCGGGCTCGAGGATGAGCTGCATCGCCTCTTCGTCCGTCAGCACGCGTCCCGGTTGCAGCAGACCGCGTAAGCGAGCGCGCTCGCGCACGGCGTTGACGTCGATGCCGCGACCGTCGTCCTCGAGAATGATGACCATCTCGGCGCCTTCGCGATGCAGGCCCACGCGGATCGTGCCGCTCTCGGGCTTGCCTTTCGCAACGCGTTCTTCCGGCGTCTCGATGCCGTGCACGATCGAATTGCGCAGCATGTGCTCGAACGGCGGCAGCATCCGATCGAGCACCTGCCGGTCGAGCTCGCCGGCTGCGCCCACGACCACCAGTTCAGCCTTCTTGCCGACATCCGTCGCCACCTGGCGCACGAGACGGCTGAGACGCTGCACGTGGCGCTGGAACGGCACCATGCGCGTGCGCATGAGCCCGTTCTGCAATTCCGTCACGACCCGGGCCTGCTGCAGCAGCAGGTTCTGGCCTTCACGTGTCAGGTTCTCGAGCAAGCCTTCGATACTGCCCACGTCGCTGACCGATTCGGCAAAGGCGCGCGTGAGCTGCTGGATCGTCGAGTAGCGATCGAGTTCCAGCGGATCGAAGTCGGAGCGATTCGGCTGTTCTTCCTGGCGGCGATGCAGGATCTGCGCTTCGGTCTCGAGTTCGAGCTTGCGCAGCTGGTCCTTCAGACGCGTCACCGTGCGACCGAGCTCGGCGAGGTTGAACTCGATCGAACCGACCTGCTGTTCGAGACGCGAACGGAAGATGCTCACTTCGCCGGCGTTATTGAGCAATGTGTCGAGCAGGTCCGCGTCGACGCGTGCGAATTCCTGGCGTTCCTGGATGTGCGGTTCGCGCCCCGGTGGCAGCGCGGGTGCCGGAATCAACTCCGGCTCACCCGCAACGGGCGCTTCCGGCAACAGTTCAGGCGTCACTGCGGCGACGTCGAATGTCGCGGCCTGCGAAACGGGCATGGCGGCCTGTGCATCGATCCGCACGGCTTCGCGTGCCGCAGCCGCGCCCAGTTCATCCGCCCCGAACTCGACTTCGATCTCCATCGACTCATCGGCGACGATCCCGGCGGGAGCCAGCTCATCGATGATGGGCGCTGCGTCTGCAACGGCGGCCTCCGTGGCGGCCATTTCGACGTCGGGCGCGGGTGCACTTATCTCCGGAACGGCGGCAGCCACTGGCTCAGGTTGCACGGGCGCCGGTGCAGCCTGCTCCTGTCCTGACAGCGCGCGAATGCGCGAAATCAGTTCGCGCGGCGACGCGCAACGGCCTCCCTGATTCACGGTGTCACGCATGCGATGCAGCGTATCCAGGCTCGTCTGCAGCACATCGAAGACCGGCTGGTCGCCGGCGACCTGCCCGGCCTCCACCAGTTCCATCAGCGTTTCGAGTTCATGACTCAGATCGCCCATGGCGCGAATGCCAGCCATGCGTGCGCCGCCCTTTAGCGTGTGCAGGACGCGCTTCAGCTCGAATACGAGCGCCTTGTTGGCGCGGTCGCGCGACCAGGCCGACAGCGAGCTGTCGGCGGTCTCGAGCAGCTCCGCCGCTTCCTCGGTGAAGATGGCAGCGACGTCGGGATCGAAATTCTCGTCCAGCTCGGGTTCGTCAGGTTCGACAGCGGCGGGCAGCAGGGCCGCAGGCGGCGCGTCCATCGCAGGCGCGGGGACTACGACCGGAGGTGCGAGCGGTGCCTGTTCGGGTTCGATGTCCGCGCTGATCGCTACGTCGGGCGCGGGCGCGAACCACTGTTCCGCCAGGGGTGCTGGCTCCGGTTGAGACGCAAAATCTGGCGCGGGTTCGGGTTCGGGCGGTGCCACGACCGACAGTGCAATGCTCTGCACCGTTTCCGAATCGTCGACGAAGTGCGGCACGCTGCCGGCATCGGCCGTGTCGAGCGGGATCTCGCCGACTTCGATCACGATCTCTTCACCCACCATCCCTTCATGGATCGCAGCGGCCAACGCTTCGTCGACCGGCGGCGACGTTTCATGAACCATCGCCAGCACAGGAACGCGATTCGTCTGCGCGAGCCCATCGAAATCTTCCACCACGAATCCGTTATCGGGCTCGGCGGGCGCGACCGCTGCGGAAACGACGGTCTCTTCGACGACGATGCCGTCACCTTCATCCAGCGACGCAGCGTAGGAAATCTCTTCGACCTCCCTGCCGGTGTCGGGATCGTCGAGACTGGGCGTCGTCACGGTCGGTTCGTCCGCAGGGAAGTTCTTGTAGCTCCATTCCAGCGCTTCCATATCGCTGGCATCGGTCGACGGCATCTCGACCAGATCGACAGAGTCGATGGTGATCTCTTCGGACTCCTCCTCGACGGGCTGCGTCACCGGCTCGTCGACAGCAGGCGCCTCTCTGCGCACACCAACGGCCGGAAAGTCTGCATCCACAAATACGTTGGTGGCGGCATCCGGGTCCTCCATGAGGACCTCGTGCGTGTCTTCCAGCGTCGGGACACTGTGCGCCAACGACGGCAGCTCGACGTTCCTGAGCACGGGAATGGCGCGCGTCGCTTCGGCACCGACATCCATCGTCTCACCGAGCCGCGCGATGTCCTGATCGAGTTCGGCTTCGAGTTCGTGCAACCGCACCACGATGCCCGCGTGGTTGCCGAAGAAGCTCGCGTCTTCGTTGATGTGATCGACCCCCTGTTGAATGGCCGCGACCGCATCCTTCAATACGTCCAGGCCGTTGTCGCTCAGGCCGGCCGAGTTGTCGTAGAGCTTGCGGACATAGCGGTTCAGCGGATCCGCGACCGTGGTGCCATTGACGGCGCCGGCAGTCTTGGCCGTGCCGCTCAGCGTGTGACAGGATCGGTGCAGGTCCTCGGTGACCAGGTAAGGCGGGGTCGCCTGGCGACAGTCCGCGATGAACTTACGGATGGCCGCGAGATGCCCCAGGGTCTCCTTGCCGTAGATATCGTGCAGCACCGGATCCATCGCCGGTACTACCGTTTTTTTTTGTGCCGGTGGAATCGAGGTCAGCGTGGGTGCCGCTCGAGCCGGCTGGTGTGCAGCGGCGGGCGCCGGCGCGGCAGCGCTCGCGGGAGCCTGCGGGCGTGCACCCGACAGATTGTTTGCCTGCGTCATCAACAGACCGATGTCCGCCACCGGCGCGCGTCCCGTTTCGAGCTGCTCGACGAGTTGCGGCACGGCAGCGATGGCCGAGCGCATGACACCCATGATGTCCGGCGTCCGATCCAGCGTCTTGTTGATGACACGATTCAACAGGGTTTCGATCGACCACGCGAACTCGCCGATGAGCTGCGCACCCACCATGCGGCCGCTGCCCTTGAGCGTGTGGAAGGAACGGCGCACGTTGACCAGCGAATCCAGGTCCTGCGGGTTCTGGTCCCACATCGGGAAGAACTTTTCGAGCCGGGCGATTTCGTCTTTCGCTTCCTCGATGAACAGCTCGAGGAATTCCGGATCGATGTCGCGATCCGTTGGCCTGACCATCGCCGGCGGCACGACGGCAGGCGCTTGCGGCGCCGCGGCGACCGGAGCCGGTGCAGGTCTTGGCACCGGCGTGAGCTGCGGAACGCGGTCGAGCACCGCCGTCCGTTCCTGTTCCGTCGGCGCGGCGACGGTCTGCGACAACGGCTCGAGGACGACCGTGTGGGCGTGATCGGTGGCCGCAGGGAACGCTTCGCCGATCGGCACCGGCTGCGTTTCGGAAAGATACTCGAGACAGGCTTCGGCGTTGTCGAGCATGTACCAGGGATCGGTACGCCCGGCCTGAATCGTTTCCATGTAGTACTCGACGGCGACGATGCCATCCGCGAGCCGATCGACGGCGTCGGGCGGCAACGTCATGCCATCGGAACGCACGAACTGCGACAACGCCTTGTCGATGCCCTCCATGATCTCGGCGGCGCGCGTCTTCCCCAGCATCAACAGGCCCGCCGTGATACCACGGACGAGCGCCGGAATCTGGTCGATGGTCTGGCCTTCGCGCGTGCGATCCATCGATTGCGCGATCGCTTCCTTGATGCGCGCCATGTTGACGATGCACTCGCGCAGCACCGCTTCGGTGACCTGGCGGAATTCGATATCGTCAGGACTGGCAGGCTTCGCCGGTGCGCTCGGTTCGCCGCTCGGCACGATCATGCCGACGAGCTGTTCGTCGAGGCTGTCCTCCACCTTGATCAGCGTGGACGCCATGCGCAGCAGCACGTTGTCATTCACCGGCGCCTGCTGCGCGATGATCGCCTGCAGCTCCGCGGTCTCGCCCTGTACCTTGTCGCGCAGTTCGCCCAGGCCGAGCACGCCCAGGGTGTCGCCGATTTTTTTCAGCAGCTCGAGCTGCGGGGCAAGTTCTTCGACCTGCGTGCCACCGCGGCGCACGAACAGATCGAGTGCATCCTTGACGCGGCCAAGATCTTCCTTGATGGCAGCGGCCACCGTCTTCATCAGCTTGACGGACGGCGCCGAGAGGCTTTCGCGCGCCTGTTCGACCTGATCATCGACTGGCAACAGTTCGCTCAGACGGAACGATGCACGCACCGCCGAGACGCGAGGCCCGGAGGATTTGGCGCGTGCGACGTAATAAAGCATGTTGTTGAGGAGTTCGAGCGACGGCGCATCCGCGTAGCGGGATTCGCCCTGCTCATAGAGCCGGCGCATGTCGCGATCAGCCTGGCCGAGCAGCCGCTTGACCGACGCACTGCCTTCCAGTCCGCCTTCGCGCATCGCTTCGATCAGCGCGCCCACGACCCACCACAGCTGGAACACCGGCTGCGTCGTCGCCACCTGCTCGAGACGTTCGGCAGCGCGCGCCAGCACTTCCAGGTTCTGGTCGACGCGTTCGCCCTTGATCCAGCCAAGCAATCCCAGCTGAAACCGGGTGCGCAGCTTGCGCGCCCACTGCGCAACCGAGGCAGCACCTTCACCCGATGTGGCCGACGCAGGACTCGCCTGCTGATCGGAACTGAGATTGAGCAGCAGCAGCGTGCCTTCGGAGAGCAGCGCATCACCGCGCACCGCGCGCAGATCGTTGAGCAGCGGCAACAGCACCAGCGCCATGTCGCGACCGCCGCTGAGCACGCGCTCCAGATACGTCGGCAGCTGCACCATCGAGCGCATCAGCGCATCGAGACCCTCGGCGAGGTGACGCTTCTCGGCAAAATTGTCGACGAGGTAGTGGAGAACCTGCCCCATTTCCTCGGCGAGCAGTGCGGCGCCATACACCTCGGAGACACGCAGCGCGCCATGCACGGCATGCAGATGTTCGTTGCAACGACGCAGCAGCGCGAGGTTGTCCTGCTGATCGCCGAACAGTTCGAGCGCCGCCCGCGCTTCGTTGAGCTCTGCATTGAGCTCGCGCGCGACGATATGCAGTGTCTGCGAGGAGAGCTCGGCCATGGGTCAGCAAATCCCCCGGACACTGCGCAACGGACGTGAGGTCATCGATGCAACTCCCGTTGGTCGCTCAGCGAGCGAGGCCGCTGACTTTCTTGGGCGGCGGTGTGGTGGACATGACGGACGCCACCGTGGCGGCTTTGCGGGCCGGATCGGCCAGCAACTCCGTGCCGCCGCTCGCCGCATCGGGCAGCCGGAATCCGGACACCGATTTACGCAACTGCGATGACAGTTCGGCGAGCTTGCCAACCGAGTTGGAAGTCGCTGCCGAGTTCTCCGCCGTGTGCGAGCTGATCTCGCGCAGGGCGTTCATGTTGCGTGCGATGTTCTGTGCGGCTGACGCCTGCTGGCGTGCGCTCGCGGAGATGTTCTGCACCAGGCTCGCGATCTGGTTCGAGACCTGCTCGATCTCTTCCAGTGCGGCGCCGGCATTTTCGGCGAGCAGTGCTCCACCCACGACGTCGGTGGTGCTGCGTTCCATCGAAACGACGGCTTCGTTCGTATCCGCCTGAATCGTGCGCACCAGCACTTCGATCTGCTTGGTGGCGTTGGCGGCGCGCTCGGCGAGGCGCTGCACTTCGTCGGCCACGACCGCGAAGCCACGGCCGGATTCGCCCGCCATCGAGGCCTGGATCGACGCATTGAGCGCGAGGATATTGGTCTGCTCGGCGATGTCGTTGATCAGTTCGACGATGTTGCCGATTTCCTGCGAGCTCTCGCCGAGACGCTTGATGCGCTTCGACGTTTCCTGGATGGTCTCGCGGATCGCATTCATGCCGTCGATGGTGCGGCGCACGGCGTCGCCGCCCTTGTGCGCCACGTCCACCGAGTGGCGTGCGACGTCAGCGGAGCGTTCGGCGTTGCCTGACACTTCTTCCGTCGACCCGGCCATCGCGGCCACCGATTCGGAGGCGAGACCGATCTGGCGTGACTGCGCCACGGCAGCCTTCGCCAGCAGCCCCGCAGAATCCTGCGTCTGTTTGACGGAGCCATCGAGCGTGATGGCGGAATCGTTGATCGTGGCGACCAGTTCGCGCAGCGCTTCGATCGCGTAGTTGATCGAGTCGGCGATGGCGCCGGTGATGTCTTCCGTCACCGTCGCCTGCACAGTGAGATCGCCGTCGGCCAGGCTCGAGAGTTCATCGAGCAGGCGCAGAATGGCTTCCTGATTGCGCTCGTTCTTGTTGGCCTGCGTCTGCACGGTCTTGCGGATGTCGCCGCCAGTGGCAAAGAGCAGTCCGAGAATCAGCAGCGAGACGGCGGCCACACCCAGCAGTGACAAGGGCAGCACATTGCTGCCGAGCAGGTCATCGGCGGCGACGGGCAGATCGATGCGATCCTGGAAGTGCGTGTAGATCTTGTCTGCTTCGGTCGCAACCGACACGCCGGCTTCACGGGCGACCCGCAGACGTTCGGCCGATGTGATGGCGGTGCGCACCTGTTCGCTCAACTGTGAGTACAGCGTACTCATGGCTTTCAGGCGCGCCTCGGCGTCGGGGCCGGTCACCTTTGTCAGTCCGAGCCCGGCGTCCTGGCCGCCGAGGCCACCCACCACCTGCCCCATGTAATCGATACCGTCAGCGAGACGCCGCGCGATCAGCGAAGCATCGCCAACACCGCCAGCCAGCGCTTCCATGTCCTGCTGCAGACGCAGACCGGTGAGTTCGAATCGCTCGATGTGCCGCGTCATGCCTTCGATGCCGTTCGAACCCAGGCTGCTGACGACATTGCCCAGCGATTGCAGCAACTGCGGCACGAGAGCATGCACGTCGGTTGCAGACTTCTGGACCGCGAGCGTGGCTTCGCGCGAAGCGAGAATCGTCTGCGACAGTTTCTGCAGTTCCACCGAAGGACCGAAGCTGCGCGCTTCCGGCCCGGCTTCCTCGACCAGCTTCGAATAGCGATCGAGCGCCTTGGCCAGCGCGCCGAACGCTTCTGCCTTTCCGGAAAGCGCTCCCGTCGTCAACGATGGGATCTTCTGCGACAGCGCCACGACCTCATTGATGTGACGCACCTGCTGCGCGTCCTGGCCGGAATGCCTGCCGGCGAACAGCAACAGCCCGACTGCAATCACGATGCAGACCAGCGCGATGCCGAGCAGCAACGGCAGGAACCGCACGCCGTGCATTTTGTTCGCATTAGCCTCGGCCATGGACCCACTCCGCACCCACCCGCCACGCGCAGATGACCGCCGCGTCAGCAAGGATGCTCTGCCTGAAATCTTTCACGACCGTTCTCATGACCTTTACGGCAGCGTTCACGACGCGGCCGCCTGCAGAAACTCCGGACTCTCGAGCAGACTGCGCAGACTGAAAACCGGCCAGTTGTCCGCTCCGCGGCGAAACGTACCTGCGAGATAGCGTTCGCAGCGGATGATGGTCGGCGGCACGGCAGTGCCAAATTCGTTATCGACAAAACGCCGGAAACCCTGAACCTCATCGACCAGCAATCCGGCGGGCACTTCGCGATGGTTGGCGACCAGCACCCGTGATCCGCGACCGATGGTGGTGACACCACCGCCAAGGAAGGCGCGCAGATCGACCAGCGGCAGCAATTGACCGCGGACATTGGCCAGACCGCGGATCCAGGGCCTGGCGCCCGGCACGCGCGTCACGACCGAGGGAAACCCGAGCACTTCGCGCGTCTCGTCGCGCGCGACCAGAAAATTTTCCGAGCTGACGCGGAATGCGATACCGACCCATTCGTGTTCGTTCGCCGCGTCGCGGCCCTGGCCGCTGAGCGCGACGCGAGCAAGGCGTTCCAGCTCGCGCAGCAGTTCGAACGGCTTGTCACGCAGCGAGCGCAGTGTCGCCACGGTAGCGGGAGCAGAGGCAGCGTGAGCGTTCATGGTTGGGCGGATCAGTCGGCGAGCGCTGCCTGTGCTTTCTCGATCAGCTTGTCCATGGACACGGGCTTCACGAGATAGTCGACCGCTCCCTGGCGCATGCCCCAGATGCGATCGGTTTCCTGGTCCTTCGAGGTGACCATGATCACGGGGATCGACCGGGTGTCCGGATCGGATGCGAGTTTGCGCGTTGCCTGAAAGCCATTGACGCCCGGCATGACCACATCCATGAAAATGAGGTCAGGCTTCATGGCCTTGGCTTTGCGGATCGCCTCCGCGCCATCGCCGGCGGAAGCCGTCTGGTAGCCGTGGCTTTCCAGCGCCTTCTGCATGACGTGCACTTCGGTTGGCGAATCATCGACGATGAGGATCAGGGACATACCTCGCTCCGACCTTGCTGCGACTGCCTGCCCGCGCATTCAGTGGCCTCCGGAAAAAACCTAGCGGACCGCCTGCCCGACGTGGGTCTCGATCGCGCTCAGCAATTCATCCTTGGTGAAGGGCTTCGTCAGATAGTGCTCCGACCCGACGATGCGACCGCGCGCGCGGTCGAACAATCCGTCCTTGCTCGACAGCATGATGACAGGGATCGAGCGGAACACCTTGTTGTGTTTGATCAGCGAACAGGTCTGATAGCCGTCGAGCCGCGGCATCATGATGTCGACGAAGACGATGTCCGGCTGGTGATCGGCGATCTTGGATAGTGCGTCGAAGCCGTCGACGGCCGTGAAGACCTCGCAGCCTTCCTTGGTGAGGAGCGTTTCGGCGGTGCGACGGATGGTCTTGCTGTCGTCGATGACCAGCACTTTCAGACCTGCAAGCCGCGGCTCGTTCGTTGCCAGGTTGTCCATCATTTCCTCGTAGACCTCGCGCGCCTTGTTTCTCACCGGGCATGTCTCGCGAACACCTGCGGCGCACGCGAAGACAGCGGAAATCTTGTGCAATCAACGGGACTTGCGCGACGGTGCAAACTTTTAACATATTGGTCAGGGCCCTGCCATTGGCCGCCTTCCTATAATATGAAGCCCGTCACACGCGTTTTCCGGCAGCGTGATGTCGGTCACGCGACAACGCGTTGACCGTTGACGCCGGCGCGGCGGACCTGCAGTCCAGACTCCCGGCTTCCGCGTCCGAACCGTCGACCAACCACTGCCAACCGCCCAGCGATTCAGGATTCATCTCATGCCCGCCACTCGCCCCGTTCGCCTCGTCGTCGTGATGGACCCGATCGACGCGATCAAGCCAGCCAAGGACACCACGCTTGCAATGATGCTGGCGGCGCAGAAACGCGGTTGGGATCTCTGGTATGCGGAACAGCAAGATCTGTGGCTGAGCGATGGCGTGGCTTTCGGACGGCTGCGGCCGGTGCGGGTACGGGACGATCTCAAGGACTGGTTCGAACTCGGCGAGGCACAGACGGCGCAGCTGGGGTCGTTCGACGCCATTCTCATGCGCAAGGATCCGCCGTTCGACATGGAGTACATCTACACGACGTACATCCTGGAGCGGGCCGAGCAGCAAGGCGCCCTGATCGTGAATCGCCCACAGGGTCTGCGCGACATGAACGAGAAGGTCTACACGGCCTGGTTCCCGCAGTGCTGCGCGCCCACGTTGATCACCCGCAACATGGCCGACATGCACGAATTCCTGCGCGAGCACGGCCGGGCGGTGTGCAAACCGCTGCACGGAATGGGCGGGCGCTCGATCTTCGTGATCGATCAGGGCGACAAGAACGCCAATGTCATCTTCGAGACTCAGACCGAGTACGGCACGCGTTACGCGATCGTGCAGAAGTATCTGCCGGAGATCGTAACGACCGGCGATTCACGGGTGCTCGTCATCGATGGCGAACCGGCACCCTACGCGCTGGCGCGCATTCCCACGGAACAAGACAACCGCGGCAACCTTGCAGCAGGCGCTCGCGGCCACGGGCGCGAGCTCAGCGACCGGGATCGTTGGCTGGTCAGTCAGATCGGCCCTGCATTGCGCGAGCGCGGCATGCTGTTCGTCGGCCTCGACGTCATCGGCGACTACGTCACCGAGATCAATGTGACGAGCCCGACCGGCGTGCGGGAACTGGACAAGCAGTTCAAGACCGAGATCGCCGCACTGCTGATGACAGCGATTGAGAAAAGGTTGGCGATCGCGACCTGAGGTCGGCGTTATCATCGGGACATGGCGCCGCTGACCGACCATCACTGACGGACGCATGTCCTCGACCTCCGACACTCTGCCGGACGATGCCGCTGACACGCTCGCGCCTGTCAAGGATCGCCTGACAACGACGCTGTTCCTGGCGGCGCTGTTTCACGGCATCGTGATCCTGGGTGTGACGTTCGCGGTCCCGAAGGCGCCCGCGGGTCCGACGCCTACGCTCGAAGTGCTGCTGCTGACCGGCGCGGATACGCGCGCCGCAGACAATCCGAACGCCGAGTACCTTGCGCAGCGCAATCAGCAGGGTACCGGCACGACCAATGATGCAGTGCGGCCCGCGAATCCGGCCTCGTCAGCGCTGCCCATGCAGCAGGACGGTCTGGTCGATGGTTCAGGCAGCGAGTATCGCGAAGCCACGAGCGGGCAACGCTCCAACGAATACGTGACGAGCCGGGCCGACCGCAGCGAGGTGTCCTATCGCTCCGGTGAAGACTCGCCTGCCACCGCCGCCGAAACACCGTTGGCCCTGGCGCCGACAGCGCCCAGCCCGATCGCAACCAATGCGACGGATACGGCACTGCGATTGCGCGGTCGCCAGGATGGCAAGTACGAGGTCATTCCCAACACGCGCCAATCCATCATCGCACCGTATCTCGACGCCTGGCGGCGCAAGGTCGAGCGACTGGGGACGATGAATTTTCCGCAGACCGCACGCAATGCAAAGGCCACGGCCAATCCGGTGCTGGAAGTCGCCATCAAGGCGGACGGCAGCCTCGGCCAGATCATCGTGCGCCGCTCCAGCGGCCGCAAGGAGCTGGATCAGGCCGCCCTGTCGATTCTGCGGCTCGCCTCGCCCTTCGATCCCTTTCCTGCCGATCTGCGCAAGAAATACGACGAGCTGCGTTTTGCTTACGAATGGCAGTTCCTGAGTGGCAGCGGCGGCACGGTGTCGGCCGGCACGCAGTACGGCGAAGCCGGCAAAGAGTGACCGCAGACCGGCCTCTCCTCTTGAGCCTGCCCCTGCCGCAACGGATACTTGCCGCATCATGTCCGCCGGCGATTACCTCACCAACCAGTTCCTCATTGCGATGCCCGCGATGACGGACAGCAATTTTTCCCAGACGGTCACGTACATCTGGGAACACAACGCCGATGGCGCGCTGGGCATCATCATCAACCGGCCGCTGCAGATGAAACTGGCCGATGTGTTCGAGCAGCTGAAGCTGTCGGCGTCGACCGAAGCGATCGGCCAGCAATCGGTGTTACAGGGCGGTCCGGTCCAGACCGACCGTGGCTTCGTCCTGCACCGGATCGGCGGCACCTGGGAACACACACGCCAGGTGTCCTCGCAGATCCAGGTCACGACGTCGCCGGACATCCTGCGCGCGATGGCCAGCGGCAACGGGCCCGGTACCGCGATCGTCGCGCTGGGCTATGCCGGATGGGGCGCAGGACAACTGGAAGTCGAACTGGCTCAGAACGCCTGGCTCACGGTTCCCGCCGACGCCCGAATCATCTTCGACACACCGTTCGAGCAGCGCTGGCATGCCGCGGCGCGGCTGATCGGCGTCGATCTGTCCACCCTCAGTTCCACCGCCGGGCACGCGTGATGGCCGGCCCCACCAAGGGTCCGGCGCAGCCGCAACTGATCCTCGCATTCGACTACGGCACTCGCCGCATCGGCGTCGCGAGCGGCGATACGCTGACCCGCACTGCCCGCCCGCTCACGACGCTGGACTGTCACGGCGCGATCCCGTGGGCCGGCATCGGCAAACTCATCGAGGAATACCGCCCCGCCCGGCTGATCGTCGGCGTCCCCTATAATATGGACGACACACCAACGACCCTGACCGAATCGACCCGCTCCTTCGCACGCGATCTGACACTCCGCTATGGTTTACCGGCGGCATTGGTGGATGAGCGACTCAGTTCGCGCGAGGCGGAAGCGCAACTGCGCGATGCCCGCGCCCAGGGACTGAAACGACGACGCCTGACGCACGCCGATGTCGACATGACCGCCGCCAAGGTACTGCTGGAGCGGTGGTTCGACGCACCGGATGCGACCGAAATTCCGCAGAAGAGCATTGCCACGGGGAACACCGGGTAAGACGGGGAAATCTTGTCCTGACCCCTGCGATCCCGTGTCCCCCGTGGAAATTCTTCTCCACTCCTTAACGCCTTGAAAGACACCACATTGAGCAACGAAGCCCAAACAAACTCAGACACGAGCGCAACGGTACAGCGCGACAGCGCAGGCCGGCTGCGGCACCTGATTACGCTGGAAGGATTGAGCCGCGAGGAACTGACCGCGCTGCTGGATCTGGCGCAGTTCTATGTGCGCTCGCCCGGCGAACTGCCGGCGCGGGATCAGACACTGACCGGCCACACCGTCGCGAACCTGTTCTTCGAACCGAGCACGCGCACACGCGTGTCCTTCGAACTCGCGGCGCATCGACTTGGCGCCGATGTCGTGAACCTCGACATGCAGACTTCATCGCGCGTGAAGGGCGAGACGGTACTCGACACGATCTACACGCTGCAGGCGATGCACGCGGACATTCTCATCATGCGCGACGCCGAGCCGGGCCTGCCCGCCTATGTCGCCGGATTCGTGGCGCCGAACGTCTGCATCCTCAATGCCGGCGAAGCGCATTTGTCGCATCCGACGCAGGGCCTGCTCGATGCACTCACCATCCGCCAGCACAAGCCCGATTTCAGCCAGCTCAAGGTGCTGATCGCGGGCGACATCACGCACTCGCGTGTCGCACGCTCCGACCTGCAGGCGCTGACGACCCTGGGCGCCGGTGAAATTCGTATCGCAGCGCCCGACGACCTGATGCCCAGACCCGGCGAGTTCGCCAACGCCCGCCGCTTCAGCAACATCGACGAGGCCATCGCGGGAGTCGATGTCGTCATGGCGCTGCGCATCCAGCGCGAACGCATGAGCAGTGCACACATCGTCGATGAAGCCAGCTATCACCGTGCTTTCGGCATCACCGCCGAGCGGCTGCGCAAAGCCAATCCCGACGCCATCGTCATGCACCCGGGCCCGATGAACCGCGACGTCGAAATCGCCAGCGATGTCGCCGACGGCCCGCAGTCTGTCATCCAGCAGCAAGTCACCAATGGCGTTGCCGTACGCATGGCTGTGCTGGCGACGATCGCGCGCAATGTGCAGGCGCGGCGGCAGCTGACGTGAAGCGCAGGAGAGAGAAGATCTCCACGGGGGACACGGGGATCACGGGGTCGAAGAGGAGACGTGCGGCCCGCAGATTCTCGCTCCGACTCTTCATTGCTTGCCCCGTGATCCCCGTGCTCCCCGTGGAATTCCTGTTTCTTTCCTCATGACCACAACACACAAGCCTCACCGCGGCACGATCTTCCTCGAAGACGCTGAAGTCGTCGCGCAGGAGGCGTTCGAGGCGAATCAGTTCATCCTGAAACTGAAGGCGCCGAAGTGTGCGGCCGCGGCGAAGCCCGGCTCATTCGTACACCTGAGTTGCGATGAATCCCTGCCGATGCGGCGACCGCTGTCGATCATGCGCGTGGACGCGCAGCGCGGCGTGATCGAGGTTCTGTACAAGATCGTTGGCCCGGGCCTGCAGCTGCTGTCAGCGAAGCGCGCGGGCGATCGCATCAGCACGCTCGGACCGATCGGCAATGGCTTCGTGCCGCATCCACAGCGTCCCCGCGCGCTGCTGGTGGGCGGCGGTGTCGGCATTCCGCCCATGGTGTTCCTCACCGAAGCGCTCCGGCAGAGTAACGATGCGGACTGGAAGCCACTGGTATTGATGGGATCGGAAGTGCCGTTTCCGTTCCGCGCGCGCCCTTCGACGATTCTCCTGCCCGGCATGCCTGACGGCGCCATCGCGTGCATGCCCATGCTCGAAGAATGGGGCGTGCCCAGCCGGCTCGCGACTCTCGCGGGCTACCCGGGATGCTTCGACGGCTATGTCACCGATCTCGCCGCCGCATGGCTTGGATCTCTCGATCGCGGCGCGCTGGCGGAAGTCGAGATGTTCGCTTGCGGACCGACGGTGATGCTGAAAGCAGCGGCCGCCGTAGCGAAACGGTTCGACATCCCCTGCCAGGTCTCGCTGGAAGAATTCATGGCCTGCGCCGTCGGCGGCTGCGCCGGCTGCGCAGTGAAAGTCATGACGCCGGATGGACCGGCGATGAAGCGGGTGTGCGTGGATGGACCGGTGTTTGAGGCGCAGGCGGTGTTTGGGGACTGAGCCGGCCAACTGGCCAACTGGCTCACTGGCCAGAGATGGAAGTAGCTGCCGCGCGGGGTTCCTGACTCTGACCGGCAGACCAGTTGGCCCAGCCCGCGCTAGCTGAAGTTGATCTTCGCTTCCAGGTTCGTCCTGGAATCCGCGTAGGTCAGCGCATCTTCCATCGTGATGCGTCCGGCCTTGTAAAGCTCATACAGTGCCGTGTCGAAGTGCTGCATGCCCTTCTCGCTGCTGGTGCGCAGCGCTTCCTTGGCGCCGATGACGTCGCCTTTCTTGATCAGTTCCTGCACGTGGGGCGTATTGATCAGCAACTCGACCGCAGCGACGCGACGCTTGTTTTTACCGGGAACCAGACGTTGCGCGATGATGGCGCGCAGGTACTGCGACAGGTCCAGGAAGATCTGGGTGTGCTGGTCGAGCGGGAACATGTTGATGCAGCGATCGAGCGTTTCCGCGGCGTTGTTCGCATGCAGCGTTGCCAGCACCAGGTGACCCGTGCCCGCCAGCATGATGGCCGACTCCATCGTTTCACGATCGCGGATTTCGCCGATCAGCAGCATGTCCGGCGCTGCACGCATCGCACTCTTCAGGGCGCGTGCGTACGACTTGGTGTCAAGGCCGACCTCGCGCTGATTGATGATGGACTTCTTGTTGGAATGCAAGAACTCGATCGGGTCTTCGATCGTGATGATGTGATCCGATGAGTTCTCGTTGCGGTAATTGATCATCGACGCCAGCGTCGTCGACTTGCCCGAGCCCGTCGCACCCACCATGAGCAGCAGGCCACGCTTCATCATGACCAGATCCTTGAGGATCTCCGGCAGGCCCAGGTCATCGAGGCGCGGCATGTCGGCGGTGATGTAACGCAGCACCATTGCCGGATTGCCGCGCTGGTGGAACACGTTCACGCGGAAGCGGCCCAGGCCCGGCTCGGAGATGGCGAAATCGATCTCGAGTTCCTCGTTGAACGCCTCGATCTGTTCCTGGGTCATGAGACCGTAAGCGGCCTGACGCACGACTTCGGGCGTCAGCATCTGCTTGTTGACCGGAAAGATCTGGCCTTCGATCTTGATCTTGATCGGCGCGTAGGACGTGAAGAACAAGTCGGACGCGCGCTTGTCCACCATCAGCTTGAACAGCGGCTTGGTATTGAGAACGACCGGGCGCTCCCCGCTGCCCGTGTTCCCGGTACTGTCCATCGCTTCGCCGTCTACTGCCATTTTCCTGCTTCCCGAGAAAGACGTTTCACACGGAGTTCACGGAGACCGAACGAACCAGACAGGGAATTCTCCACGGGGTACACGGCGAACACGGGGCAAGACAGAAAAAATCTCTTCCCCGTGTGCCCCGGGGAGACTCTTGCTCCTGCTTCCTGATTTCTCCGCGGCTCTGTGTGAAATCCTGAACTCTCACCTGCCGAACGTGTGGTCGGTCTCGTCTTCCATGATGCGCAGGCTGCTGCCTGCCTCATCGTTGATCTTCAGTTCGCGCTTGCTCTCGAGCTTGATGCGCAGGCGCACTTCGTTCTTCGAGTCGGCGTTACGCAGCGCGTCCTCGTACGAAATCAAGCCGCCCTCATAGAGCTCGAACAGCGACTGGTCGAAGGTCTTCATGCCGAGCCGGTTCGACTTGGCCATGACTTCCTTGATTGCCGCCACTTCGCCCTTGAAGATCAGGTCGGCGATCAGTGGCGAGTTGAGCATGATCTCCATCGCGGCGATACGGCCAGCGCCTGAATCGCGCGGGATCAAACGCTGAGAGATGAGGGCGCGCGTATTGAGCGACAGATCCATCAGCAGCTGTTCGCGCCGCTCCTCGGGGAAGAAGTTGATGATGCGATCCAGGGCCTGGTTGGCGCTGTTGGCGTGGAGCGTTGCGAGCACCAGGTGGCCGGTTTCGGCGAACTGAATGCCGTATTCCATGGTTTCGCGGTCGCGGATTTCGCCGATCAGGATGACGTCCGGCGCCTGACGCAGCGTGTTCTTGAGCGCCATGTGCCAGGACTCGGTGTCGACGCCGACTTCGCGGTGCGTGATCACGCAGCCCTTGTGATCGTGAACGTACTCGACCGGATCTTCGATCGTGATGATGTGACCGCGGGTCTTTTCATTGCGGTAGTTGAGCATCGCAGCCAGCGACGTCGATTTACCAGATCCCGTGCCGCCGACCAGGATGACCAGGCCACGCTTGGTCATGACCACGTCCTTCAGGACCGGGGGCAGCATCATTTCTTCGAGCGTCGGGATCTTTGCGTTGATCGTTCGTACCACGCAGCCGATCAGGCCCTGCTGCACGAAGGCGCTGACGCGAAAACGACCGATGCCAGCCGGCGCGATCGCGAAGTTACATTCCTTGCTGGCGTCGAATTCACGCGTCTGCTTGTCGTTCATGATCGAACGCACCAGCACGGCGCTCTGCTCCGGCGTCAGGATGCGCTCGGACTGCGGACGGATTTCGCCGTCGACCTTGATGGCCGGCGGGAATCCCGAGGTAATGAACAGATCCGAGCCCTTGCGCTCCACGACGCGCTTGAGCAGGTCCTGCATCAGTTTGATGGCTTGTTCGCGTTCCACTGTTCGCTCCCGCTAGGCCCCAGGTGCTAGGCCCTAGGCGCCAGGTCGGAACGAGAGATAACAGCATCTTCGTTCCGTGTCTGCCCACGCTTCCGCTTCCGCTTCCCTCTTCCCTCTTCCCTCTTCCCTAGAGCCTAGAGCCTAAAACCTCTCGCCCCAGTGGCGCGCTCAGAACGCATCCTTGTTCTGCGCCCTGAACCGCGCCTCTTCCTTCGAGATCAGACCCTTCTGCAAGAGTTCGGTCAGACACTGGTCGAGGGTCTGCATGCCCGAGGACTGGCCGGTCTGGATCGCCGAATACATCTGCGCGATCTTGCCTTCGCGGATCAGGTTACGAATCGCGGGCGTGCCGATCATGATCTCGTGCGCCGCTACGCGGCCACCGCCGATGCGCTTGAGCAACGTCTGCGAAATGACCGCGCGCAATGATTCGGACAGCATCGTGCGGACCATTTCCTTTTCCGCCGCCGGGAACACATCGACGATACGGTCGATGGTCTTGGCGGCCGAGGTCGTGTGCAGCGTGCCGAACACCAGGTGGCCCGTTTCGGCAGCAGTCAGCGCCAGCCGGACGGTTTCCAGGTCGCGCATTTCGCCGACCAGCACGATATCGGGGTCTTCGCGCAGTGCCGAACGCAGTGCTTGCGAGAAGCCGAGCGTGTCGCGGTGCACTTCGCGCTGATTCACCAGCGATCGTTTGCTTTCGTGCACGAATTCGATTGGATCTTCGATCGTGATGATGTGATCGGGCTTGTTGTCGTTGATGTAGTTGATCATCGCCGCCAGCGTCGTCGACTTGCCGGAACCGGTCGGACCGGTCACGAGCACGAGGCCGCGGGGATGCATGGAAATGTCCTTGAAGATCTTCGGCGCGTTCAGGTCGTCGAGCGACATGATGAGCGACGGAATGGTTCGGAAGACGGCGCCGGCGCCGCGATTCTGGTTGAACGCATTGACGCGGAAGCGCGCCAGCTTGGGAATCTCGAAGGAGAAGTCGGTCTCGTAGAACTCTTCGTAAGCCTTGCGCTGCTTGTCGTTCATGATGTCGTACACCATGCTGTGCACTTCCTTGTGGGTCAGTGACGGCATGTTGATACGCTTCATGTCGCCGTCGACGCGAATCATCGGCGGCACGCCGGCGGACAGGTGCAGGTCCGAGGCGTTGTTCTTGACGGCAAACGCGAGCAACTGCGCGATATCAACGGGCATGAAGAAATCCTTAATTCGTGCGTGTACGCGTGTGCGCCGCAAACCTTCTGCATTCGTTTCGCCCGCGGCTGACATGGCACGCACGGCGACACGCTGCTTTGAGTATAGCGGAGCGCCAACGCGCCAAATATGTTAACTAGTCCGCAGTTTTCGGCGCGAAAGCGCGTATCTGCGGGTATCCCCGCCGTCTCTCGATCCGCTTGTGTGCGATGCGAGAAGCGACCGGACGACCTGGATGACGATGAATGCCGGATCATGATCTGACAGAACGCTTTGCAACGACCCGGACGCGCATCGCATCTGCGGCGACTCGCGCAGGTCGAACCCCGGAATCTGTCGGACTGGTCGCCATCAGCAAGGGACAGCCGGCGACGGCGATTCGGGCATTGGCCGAGCTGGGCCAACGCGATTTCGGCGAAAATTATCTGCAGGAGGCACTCCCCAAACAGGAGAACCTCCGGGATCTGCCGCTCACCTGGCATTTCACCGGCCAGATCCAGGCCAACAAAACCCGCCCGATCGCAGAATCATTCGCATGGGTCCACACGCTGGATCGCGAACGCACGGCAATGCGACTGAACGACCAGCGTCCGCCGGGTCTGCCTCCGATGAACGTATGCCTGCAGGTGCGGCTCGAGGACGAACCCGGCAAGGGCGGCCTGGAACCGCACGAGATCCCGGCACTGGCGGCGAAAGTGAGCGAACTGCCTCACCTGCGACTGCGCGGACTCATGGCGCTACCGCCGCCGCGTGATTCTTTCGACGAGCAGAAGCAACTGTTCGATCGCCTCCACTCGCTTTTGCGCGAGCTACAGGCCAGCGGATTCGCTGTAGATACCCTGTCGATGGGAATGTCGGCCGACCTGGAAGCAGCCATCGCGGCCGGCGCGACCTACGTCCGCATCGGGACGGCGCTGTTCGGCGAACGGCAGCGTGCGTGACTGGATGAGAGGATGCATGGATGATTGCGGCCTGGACCGACCCGGTGTCACTCATCCATCGAGCTTCCCGTACCATGCCTCATTCACTCTGTTTCATCGGCGGCGGCAACATGGCCCGCAGCCTCATCGGCGGCCTCATCGCACGCGGCCGCGACGCGAAGCTCATCATCGTAGCGGATCCCCTCCCGGCGCAGCTGGAAGCTTTGCGTAGCCAGTTTGGCGTGCGCGGCACGTCCAGCAATCTGGAAGCGGTGACTGGTGCAGACGTCATCGTACTGGCCGTCAAACCGCAGGAAATGCGCGCGGTCACGACGGGCCTGGCACCGGCGCTGGCGCGCAAGCCATTGCTCATCTCAGTCGCAGCAGGCATTCGCGCGAGCGATATCCATGAGTGGTCCGGCGGCGCACCGGTGGTCCGTTGCATGCCGAATCGCCCGGCACTCGAGGGATGCGGCATGACCGGATTGTTTGCCACCGAGGAAGTATCCGCAGACCACCGCAGGATCGCAGCCGATCTGCTCAGCGCCGTGGGCAAAACGTTGTGGCTCGAACAGGAATCGCAGATGGACGTCGTCACTGCCGTCTCCGGCAGCGGTCCGGCGTATTTTTTCCTGGTGATCGAAATGCTCGAGCAGGCTGGCATCGAACTCGGCCTGTCGCCGGAAACCAGCCGGCAACTCGCCGTAGAAACGGCTTATGGATCAGGACGGATGGCGCGTGAATCGAGCGACTCGCCAGCCACTTTGCGGCAGCAGGTGACTTCCAGGGGCGGTACCACGGAAGCTGCGCTGCGCGTCCTCGAGTCGGAAAACGTCCGTGCTATCTTTTCCGCAGCTGTCGCTGCCGCTGCGCGACGCTCTGCCGAACTCGCCGACGAGTTTGGAGAATAAGAAGGCTATGGGTTGTAGGCTGTAGGTTGTGGATCGGACCAAGACCAAGTGGTTTGCTTCAAGTTCTCGCCACACGCCAGCAGCCTACGAACCTACAGCCTGTAGCCTTGCTTGATCGTTCCGCCCTACAGCCCACAGCCTAGAGCCCATAGCCTTTCCCATGGATGCCCTGATTTTTATCGTTCGCGCGCTGCTGCAGATCGTGATCGTGGTCTTTCTGCTGCGCGTCCTGCTGCCCCTGGCTCGCGCCGATTCGCGCAACCAGCTCTCGCAGGCCGTGATCCGCCTCACCAATCCGCTGGTCCTGCCGCTGCGCCGGATCGTGCCGCCGATCGGCAAGGTCGATACGGCATCGATCGTCGCGCTGCTGCTGGTGCAACTGGCAGCGACCGCTGTCCTGTGGGTGCTGATGGCCTATCCGGGTCTCATGGGTACGGCCTGGTTTCTGCGCGTCGCGCTATTCAGCCTCCTCGGGACGATCCTGCTCTTCTATACGTACGCCATGTTCCTCTACATCCTGCTGAGCTGGGTGGCGCCCGGCACCTACAGCCCCGCGGCCTCGCTGCTGCAAAGTCTCTGCGAACCGCTGCTGCGCCCGGTTCGCCGCCTCATCCCCGCCATTGCCGGGATCGATCTCTCGGCGCTGTTCGTGATCATCGGTCTGCAGGCGCTGTACATCCTGATCAGCTAGCTCGCGATGCCGGCCGTTCAAAGGCAAGGCGATGCACTGATCCTGCACCTGCACGTACAGCCGGGGGCGTCGCGCGACGCCGTCGTCGGACTCCATGGCGAACGCCTGCGCGTCCGCATCACCGCACCGCCCGTCGACGGCAAGGCCAACCGGCATCTCATCGAGTGGCTCGCCGCCTTGTTCGATGTGCCACGCTCGCGCGTCACGCTGCTGCGTGGCGAGACCGGTCGCGTCAAGACGATTCGCATCGATAGTCCACGCACCGTGCCGCCGGAAATCGCGCAGCTGACTGTCGACCCGGCGTAACTGTGGAATCTACGACCGCGATCACCCTGCCGCGACGCACATGCATTGGTCTATAGTGATGGTCGACTGCAGCGGCCACGCTGCCTACAACAAGAGGCCCAGCCACATGCGAGCGACTACCACAGGCACCTGCATCACGTTGCTTCTGGGCGCGCTCCTGACCCTGGCCGGCTGCAATGACGCGCCGCAGTCGAAGGCACCGCCCGCTCAGGACCTGGGCGAAACCTTCAAGGACTTCGGTAATTACGAGGTGCACTTCAACGCGCTTCGAACTGACACCCTGACTCCGGACATCGCCCGTTCCTACGGCATTCAGCGCAGCAAGAACCGCGTGATGCTCAACGTCACTCTGCTCGGCAAGGAAGCAGAGCATGCGCCGCGCAAACCCATGAATGCCACGGTTCAGGTCGACACCTACAATCTGAACGGGCAATTGAAGAACCTGGAGATGCGCCGCGTTGCGGAAGGCGACGCGATCTACTACATCGGAGAAACGTCGATCAGCGGCTCCGAGATTCTCGTGTTCGATATCAAGGTCACTCCCGAGGGTCAGTCAGGCACGCTGGAGGTCAAGCTCAAGCGGGAGTTCGACGCGAGCTGAGATCAGGAACCGGATCAGAATTGCTCCACGGGGGACATGACCGAAAGGAAATTCCACGGGACGGGAACACAGGGCAGGAACGAAACAGGCCCTGATGCTGCGCACGTAGATTCGAGCTTCGAGAGGACATGATCCTCCTTTGAACTCGACTCTCTCGCATTCAATGCTTCTTCCGCCCCGTGATCTCCTTGGAGCTTCTTCTCTTCCATGAAGAACTGCGACGCGATGCAGTTTGCAACGCGAGATGACCGTCGCACGGTAACGACGGAACGCTCGCCGCGAAAAACCCTGAAAAAATAGCTAAAAAAGATCGCACGCCGCTTATTTCCCGCAGAATCTTATGCTATTTTCCCGCGCGTCTTGCTAACCGGCGCGACCTGGCACACACGAAGCGGGCGCGAATCGTCACATCCACAGGAGATACAAATGGCGAAAAAGAATGCAGCCCCGACCAAGTCGGAGATCCTCGCTCAGATTTCGAAGGACACCGGCCTGGCCAAGAAGCAGGCCAGCGATGTGTTCGAATCGCTGAACGGCATCGTGAAGAAGAGCCTCAAGAGCTCGGGACTGTTCACCCTGCCCGGCCTGCTGAAGATGAAGGTTGTGAAGAAGCCTGCGACGAAGGCACGCGAAGGCGTGAACCCGTTCACGGGTGAGAAGATGATGTTCAAGGCCAAGCCGGCCAGCAAGAAAGTTCGCATTGCGGCTCTGAAGAGCCTCAAGGAAATGGTGAACTGATCTACGGTTCTCTGCCTCCGGGGTGTCGCGACTCTCGCGGCCCCGGGGGCACTCCCTTCTACTCTTCTGTGGGTCCGGCTCGAGCCGGACAATGAAAAAAAAGCCCGACTACAGGAGGCAGTGCCTGAACCACCCGCAGAGGTGTGGGAGGCTACGCCGGGACCACCCGCATAGAGAGGTGGGGGAGGCAATGCCGGGACCACCCGCAGAGGCGGGAATCGAACCCACAGGCAGAAGAGTGGCCTCACGACTCTTCAATTCTTCTCTGGCCGGCAGACCAGCCGCCCGTTGACCAGTCGACCCGCCTCAATCTCCGACGATCGTCTTGAGCTTCAAGCGGATCCGGTCGCGATCCGAGATGTGCAGCAGGCCCGCAATCCGCTGCACCAGGTGCTCCTCGTGCTTGTCGATGCGGCCATCGGCATGGCTCACTTCCCACAGCATTTCGATGATGGCGAGCTTGTCGTCGTGGGGCAGCTCCGTATTCAGCCGATGCGTGAATTCATGCAGGGAAACCGCCCGGTCCGCCCGCCGCATCGCGCGACTGATGAGCTCATCCACCGTCTCGTCGCTGATGCCGAAGCGTCGGCCAAGCACGTGATGGATCGCCTCGATCTCGGCGTCTGACTCCGAGAAATCCGCCCGCGCCAGTTCCACCAGCAGCGATGCGATCGCCAGATCCAGCGGCTCGCGGATCTGCAACAGACCCGCAGGCGCAGGCTCGCTACCGAAGATTCGTTTGAGATGATCGAGCACCGAGACCTCCCGTTATGCGCTCAGGCCGTTCGCCTGGCCCAGTCGAGCACGACCTGACGCAGGTCGTTCATGCGGCCGTGGAAAAAGTGCTGCACGCCCTCCAGCATCACCAGCTCAGGCGGTGTGGACAGACTCGCCACCCAGCGTTGGATATCGGCGGAATCGACGAGTTCATCCTGATCGCCCTGCACCACCAACCACGGGCACTGCGGCAGATTGCCATCGTCGACGGCAACGCGCCGAATGGCCGGCGCCACTGTGATCAGTCTGCGGACTTCGCGACGCACGGCCGCCCGTATTGCGACTGCGCCCCCGAACGAGAATCCACCCAACCACAAACCGGCATCGGGCCAGCGCTCATGGGCCCAGTCGAGCACGGCGACTGCATCGTCGGTTTCGCCATTGCCCTCAGCGTACGCACCTGCGCTTCGGCCAACGCCGCGATAGTTGAAGCGCACCGAGGGCACCCCGAGCTCGTTGCACGCCTTGGCGAGCATGTGCACGACCTTGTTGGTCATCGTGCCGCCGTAGAGCGGGTGCGGATGACAGATCACGATCACGTTCTCGGCAACGGTGTCTGGAGGAGTTTCGAGAATCGCTTCGAGTTCACCGGCGGGGCCGGGAATCCTCAGGGTCTCGATCAGGGGACGCGGTGTATTCAGAGTCATCGTACGGATCCGGCGCGCAGCTTCAGTTCTCGATGGCCAACAGCTCGACATCGAACAGTAACGGCGCTCCCGGCGGAATCACACGACCGGCGCCGGATTTGCCGTATCCCATGTCCGCGGGCACCAGCAGGATGCGGCGGCCACCGACCATCATTCCGGCCACGCCTTCATCCCAGCCCTCGATGACGCGACCCGCGCCGACCTTGAAACGGAAAGGCCGGCCGCTATCGCGCGAACTGTCGAATTGGACGCCCTTATCCTCCGGCGCGCCGGGCGCATACAACCAGCCGGTGTAGTGCACGACGGCGGTCTGTCCTTTCGCAATGGCTGCACCGCTGCCGACAGCGACATCGGTCTTGACCAGTTCGGGAACGACGGGCATCGGCGCGACACTCCGATCAGGAGGCGGTTCGGGCGAACAGGCCGCCAGCCACACCACGCCCACCAGGACGACCCACTTCGATCGCAACATTCAGGGACCTCTACGGTATGCGCTCGACGCCGCCCCACACGGGCAGGGCGGCGTTCTCGTACGCGACGGCCTCAGGTCGAGGCAACTACTTCATCGACAGCAACAGGCGATTGAGCCGATGCACGAACGCGGCCGGTTCAGGCAGCTGGCCGCCATCCGCCAGCGTTGCCTGGTCAAGGACCAGCAGCGACAGATCATCGAACTCCGCATCGTCCTTTGTCGCATCGATCCGCGCCAGGAGCGGGTGCGTTGGATTGATTTCCAGCGCTGGCTTGACGGACGGCGCCTTCTGCCCCGCTGCTTCGAGAATGCGGCGCATCTGCGCGCCCATGTCGTTCTCGCCCAGCACCAGGCAGGCCGGCGATTCGGTGAGACGCTGCGTCACACGCACGTCGCTCACCTTGTCGCCCAGCGACTTCTTGATGCGCTCGATCAGTTCCGCGTGTTCCTTCGCCAGCGATTCCTGCGACTTTTTTTCGTCCTCGGTCTGCAGGGCGCTCAGGTCCAGTTCGCCGCGGGCGACATTCACGAACTTCTTGCCGTCGAACTCATGCAGATGATCCGCCAGCCATTCGTCGACCCGATCGGACAGCAGCAATGCCTCGATGCCCTTCTTGCGCAGCACCTCCAGGTGCGGGCTCGACTTCGCGGCGCCGAAGGTATCGGCAATCACGTAGTAGATGGCCGTCTGACCCGGCTTCATGCGCGCCACGTAGTCTTCGAGCGAAACGTCCTGCGAGTCAGCGTCGGTATGCGTCGACGAGAAACGCAGCAGCTTGGCAATGCGCTCGCGATTGGCATGATCTTCGGCCGGACCTTCCTTGAGCACCGAGCCGAACTGCTTCCAGAACGTCGCGTACTTCTCGGGCTCGTCCTTGGCCAGCTTGGCCAGCAGATCGAGCGTGCGACGCGTGAGGCCGGTGCGAATCGTGTCAATGGCCGGATCCTGCTGCAGCATTTCACGCGAAATATTGAGCGGCAGATCGGCGGAGTCGACCACGCCCTTCACGAAGCGCAGGTACAGCGGCAGGAACTGCTCGGCGTCGTCCATGATGAAGACGCGGCGGACATACAACTTGACCCCGCGCGCGGCGTCGCGATGCATCAGATCGAACGGCGCACGGGCCGGGATATACAGCAGGCTCGTGTACTCCTTCTTGCCTTCGACCTTGCCGTGCGACCACGCGAGCGGATCGGTGTAGTCATGCGTCACATGACGATAGAACTCCTTGTAATCGTCGTCTTTCAATTCGGTGCGCGGCCGTGTCCACAGCGCCTGCGCGTGATTGACGGTTTCGTATTCGGCATCCGTCTCCGACTTGCGCATGCGCACCGCAAAGGCAATGTGATCCGAGTACTTGCGAACCAGCGCACGGATACGGAACGCATCGGCGAATTCGTATTCGCCTTCCTTCAGATGCAGCACGATCTTCGTGCCGCGTTCCGGCAGCTCGACATTGGAGACCGTGAAATCGCCATCGGCGCGAGATTCCCAGTGCACGCCTTCGCTCGCAGGCTCGCCCGCCCGGCGCGAGAAGACCTCGACCCGGTCGGCCACGATGAAGGACGAATAGAAACCGACGCCGAACTGGCCGATGAGCTGAGCATCCTGCTTCTGGTCGCCACTCAGCTTCGACAGGAATTCCGCGGTGCCGGACTTCGCGATCGTGCCCAGATGGTCGATCGCCTCCTGGCGGGTCATGCCGATGCCGTTGTCGGTGATCGTGACCGTGTGGGCCTTGTCGTCGGTGTCGATCGTGATGGCGAAATTGCTGTCGCCGCCCGCGAGTTCCGGCCTGGCCAGCGCTTCGAAACGCAACTTGTCCAGCGCATCGGAGGCGTTGGAGATGAGTTCGCGTAAGAAGATTTCCTTGTGGCTGTACAGCGAATGGATCATCAGCCGCAGCAGCTGTTTCACTTCAGCCTGAAAACCCATTGTCTGGGTGGCACTATCGGTCATCGGTCGGGCTCCATCTGGGATTCGCGAGGGCGCGAATGATATTTGACTGCGGGCCAAATGGGGCGCCCGGAGAGGATTTTCAAGGTGGCGGGGAAAGCCAGGCCAGGATCTGCCTGTGGGTGCGGCGCCGGCCGGGCTTCTTCAGGACTGGTCCGGCTGAAACCGGACCCACAGGGAGTGGGCTTCTACGGGAGAAGTGCCGGCAAGTGTCCAGCGGGTTAGGCTGACGCCACAGCCAGCAACAACCCCGCCGCATGCCACTCAACTTCTCTCGTGCCCCACTGCTCGCCGCACTTCTGGGCATCGCTTCCTGCGCGCAGGCACCCGCACAGCCCTCGCAGATCGAGACCTTCGACACCATCGTCGACGACGTCGTCCAGCGATACCACCTTCCCGGCATCGCACTCGGCGTCATCCAGGATGGCAAGGTCATCTACAAACGCACCGCTGGTGAACTCAGTGCGGGTTCCGGTCAGCAGGTGAACGCCGATACCCTGTTCAAGATCGCCTCGAACAGCAAGGCCATGACGACGGGTGTGCTGGCGCGACTGGTCGATGCGGGAAAGCTCAAGTGGGACGACCCGGTCACGAAGTACCTGCCGCAGTTTCGCATGTACGACGCGTGGGTCACACAGAACATGCAGGTTCGCGACCTGCTGATTCACAACAGCGGCCTGCGAGAAGGCGCGGGCGATCTGATGCTGTGGCCGGAGCCGAATCAGTTCACGCGCGCGGACATCATCGCCGGGCTTGCGCACCTGATGCCGCAGCACAGTTTTCGTTCGCGCTACGCCTACGACAACCTGATGTATGTCGTTGCCGGCGAAGTCGCCGCGGCGGCCGGCGGTGCGAGTTACGAAGATCTCGTGCGTCGTGAATTGTTCGAACCGCTCGGCATGTCCCGCTGCCAGGCCGGGGCATTCAACCGCGAGGCCGTCGGCAATGTGGCGCAGCCGCACATGCGCCAGTACAACGGCAATGTGGTCATCCGTGCCGATGAGGCGAACGTGCCAGTCAGCACGTCTGCAGCGGCCGGCGGCATTCGCTGCAGCCTGAACGACATGCTGACGTGGATGCAGCTGTGGCTGGACGCGGACCTGGAATCGCAGCAGGGCGACGTATGGCTCTCGAAAGAACAGCGCACCGCGGTGTGGAGCGCTCATACGCCCATGCCACTCTCCAGGCGCCAGCGCGAATGGGATGGCAGCCGCTTCAATGCCTATGGCTACGGCTGGCGCGTCTCTGATGTCGACGGCGTGCTGCGGGTCGCACATACGGGCACGCTCGCAGGCATGTTCTCGGCGGTGAATCTGTTTCCCGAGCGCAATGCCGGCTTCGTCTTCCTGATCAATGGCGATGGCAGCGACGCACGTGCCGTGCTGAACACCGTTCTGGCGAAGTACCTCACGGATCCGGACCGGGCGAGAGCGGTCACCTGGTATGCGCAATCACTGGAATCGGAGCGCGCACGGGAGCCTGCCGAGAACCGCGCGCACGACACATCCTCGCGGCAGGCGGTTACACCGGGGAACATGACCCAATGGCTCGGCGTTTATCGCGATCCCTGGTTCGGCGACGTGTCGATCTGCGCCCGGGAAAGCACTGTTGGTTTCGTCGCCGCAAAGTCGCCGCGGATGGCCGGACGCATCATGCAGGTCGGCGAACGACGGCTGGTGGACTGGGACGACGACAGCATCGACGCCGAGCCCTGGCTCGAATTCTCCTCCGCGCAGCCGGCAACGTTGCAACTCAGCAAAGTGGATCCGGATGCCGACTTCAGCTATGACTACGACGACCTCGCGTTCACCCGGATACGTGATTGCCCATGAGATGAGGCGCGCGCTCCTCCTGACACTGACGATTGCAGTCGCCGCCTGCAGCAATGGCGGCGAGCGGAATCCACGCATGCAACAACAGCAGATCGACGAACTCATGAGCGCATACGACGGCGAGGTGCCCGGCGCCTCGGTGCTCGTACTGCATAACGGCTCAGCGGTCGTACATCGTGGCTACGGCTTTGCCGATCTCGAGAAGCGCACGCTGGCCGCGCCGGACACCAATTACCGCCTTGCCTCGGTGACCAAGCAGTTCACTGCCGCCTCGATCCTGCTGCTGATGCAGGATGGCCAGTTGCAACTCGACGATCCCATCAGCAGATGGTTTCCCGATCTCCCGTCTGCCACGAAGGCCATCACCGTTCGTCATCTGTTGTCACACCTGTCCGGCCTGATCGACTACGAAGAAGTCATCCCGGCTGACATGACGCAGCAGCTGCATGACGCCGACATACTGAAAATCCTGGAAGGACAGGACCGCACCTACTTCGCTCCGGGCACGAGCTATCGCTACAGCAACGGTGGCTATGCCTTGCTCGCGCTGATCGTCGAGCGGGCATCGGGCAAAAGCTTCGCGGCCTTCCTGCGCGCGCGTATCTTTCAACCCTTGCGCATGAGCAACACGGTCGCCCATCAGGAAGGCGTTTCGGCCGTTCCCCATCGCGCTTACGGCTACACCTTCGAGAATGGCAGGTGGGGTCGCACCGACCAAAGCCAGACGAGTGCCGTGCTCGGCGACGGCGGCATCTATTCATCCATCGACGATCTCGCGCGCTGGGACGCGGCGCTCTACGACGAGCGTCTGTTGAGCGACGAGTCTCGTGAACTCGCGTTCACGCCAGTGACCAGGACGGAGGATCCACGAATCGAGTACGGCATGGGCTGGCGCATCACACCAGAAGAGGTCGGCGGCACGACGCTGTGGCATTCCGGCGAGACGCGCGGCTTCCGCAACGTCATCGTGCGTTATCCGCAGCAGCGCCTCACCGTGATCGTGCTGACGAACCGGGAAGAGCCGGAGCCGTATCAGACAGCACGATCGATCGCGCAGTTGTTTCTGAATGAGTAGCGCAACGCGCTTCAGGGCAGCTCTGAATTATTCCGTGCGCCCTGAGTCTATCGAAGGGGAGTCTATCGAAGGGCGCCGATTCCCCGCGCATGAGTACGCTGGGGCCTTCGTGCATGGTCCGATGGATGAACCATTCCTTCCGGGAGACGCGCTGAACCTCAGGTCCCGGACTGCTGCTGCGTCTCGGCAGCAATCTTTCGCAGCGCCTGCTCGAACATTTCGACGGGCTGACCACCCTGAATCAGGTATTGACCATTGATGATCACGGACGGCACTGCACGAATGCCGTGCTGCGCATAGAACTGTTGGCGTTCACGAACCTCTGCGGCGTAACGATCTGATTCGAGCACTTCGCGAGCGCGCGCGGGGTCAAGACCGGCGCTGGCCGCAATATCGACCAGGACCTCACGATCGCTGGGATTGCGACCGTCGGTGAAGTACGCCGTAAACAGCGCATTCTTCAATGCCGATTGATGGCCCTCCAGTTCGGCCCAGTGCAACAGTCGATGCGCATCGAATGTGTTGTAGATGCGACCGCGCTTCTCCATGTTGAACGAGAAGCCGAGTTCGGCGCCACGGGCGCGGATCCCTTCCTGATTGCGCGCCAGTTGCTCCGGCGTTGATCCGTACTTCTGCGCAATGTGTTCGGCGATGTCCTGTCCCTCCGCCGGCATCTGCGGATTGAGCTCGAACGGCTGGAAATGGATGTCCGCAGTGACGGCGTCGCCGATGCGCTGCAGAGCCTGCTCGAGCGACCTGAGCCCGACGACGCACCACGGGCAGGACACATCGGACACGAAATCGATCTTCAACTGAGTGGTCATGGCTGGACTCGGGAGGGGACGCAGGGACAGGGCAGGGACAGGTAGATGCGATCTATCCAGCAACACTTCAAGGGCAGCCGCGAGTCGCACCGCTCCCGGTCAGGCCCGCCTCGAGTTTCCCCAAAAAAAGCCAGCCCAAGGGGCTGGCTTTCTTCTACCTCATTGAGGATATTTGCAGATCAGGTCCGGTTGCGATCGCGCTCACTGCGATTGTCGGTGCTCCCACCTTGCTGGCCGGTCCGATTCTGGCTCTGTCCAGGCTGGTCAGTGCGCTGGCCGGAATCCTGGCGCTGTTGACCGGTTGCGGTGCCGCCGGACTGTTGACCCGGGCGCTGCGTACCCTGCCCGGGCTGACCCTGTCCGGGCTGATTCTGCACGCTCGGGTTCGGATTTTCCTTGTTCGGATTTTGCTTGTCGGGACTTTCCTGGGCCTGCTGGTTGCTCTTGCGATTCTCCTCGCCCATCTGGCTCCCGCCCTGATTGATGCGATTCTGCTTCTGCTGCTCTTCGCTGCGCTTCTGATCGTCGGTGCGATTCGGCATGTGAGTCTCCTGTTGTCGGTGCAAATCTTTGTCGAGGCATGGTCGATCGACCATTCGATACCTGCACCGGATATCCTCTTGATCAACGTTCGGCACGCAGTGAAGTTGCAGCGTGAAGGAGACGTTTTTTGCGTGCTGCGGCTATGTCCGACAGCGCTTTTCTTACGCCGTCGGCAGGTCGTACGAAATCGCACGACGCAGAGTGTCGGACGCGACCACGCTCGCACGTCCTCGTGTGACTGCACCCGGAGACCCGACATGAAGCTGTACGAATTCGCCCCCACCCGCTCGATCCGCGCACGCTGGACCTTGCAGGAGCTCGGCATCGATTTCGAATCGGTTACCGTGAACTTGCCGGCGGGCGAGCATCGCTCACCTGACTTCCTCAAGATCAATCCAGCGGCAAAGCTGCCGGTGCTGGTCGACGGCGATCTGGTCGTCACCGAGTCGGTGGCCATCGTGTTGTATCTCGCCGAAAAATATCCGCAGAAGAAGTTTCTGCCGACGGACCTGCGTAAACGCGCCGAGCTGTATCGCTGGTTGCTCTTCACCGCGACAGAATTGGAGCAGCCGCTGTGGCGCATTGCCCGCAATACGTTTCTCTACCCCGAGGAAGAACGCCAGCCGCAGGACGTGGAACTCGCAAGTCGCGATTTCAAAGGGATGGCGGCAGTGATGGAGACACACATGAAAGGCCGCGAGTTCGTGGTCGGCGATACGGTCACGGTCGGCGATTTCGTGCTCGCGTACACGCTCGACTGGGCGACGATGGAATCACTGCTCGATGACTACCCGACGCTACGCGCGTACCTGGAACGCATGTATGCGCGCCCCAAGGCAGCGATGCGCATCGCACAGGCGGCGGCGAGCGTCGGAATCGGCTGATGCTTGCACGGCGCGCTGCGTGAATGGAAGGTGTAATGCCACCATGCCATCGAATAGTTGCTGAAGCCCGGTCGGATCATCGCGGCGCCCAGCAGCTCGCGATCACGTGGCGATTCATGGCCAGCCGATGAATATATTCTCGAGTCGCCGCACCCAGGCATCGGGAACGAATCGCGCGAAGCCGACGAGCGTGACTGCCAGCATGGCGCAGACCGGCATCGCGTGGCCCGGCACATTCCACGATGGAAATGCCAGGCATGCGATGGCCAGCCCCGCGAAAAAAAATCCAAGCGCAAGCAGGAAGCGCCGCGCGCTGCGCGCGTCGGAGTCATTGTCCCGGGGTGTCGGCATGCAATCACTCTAACGCAGCGAACGCGCTTCGCGATCCGCCCGAACCTACGACGTGCTGAATTTGAGACCTGCGACACCCGCGACAATGAGCAACAGGCTGAGCACGCGCGTGAGGCTCGCGGACTCGCCGAACGCGACGATGCCGACGACCGCCGTTCCCACCGCGCCGATGCCGACCCACACCGCGTAAGCCGTACCGATCGGCAGTGATCTCAGCGCCACCGCCAGCAACCCGATGCTGACGATCAACGCCACCGCGGTGCCGACGCTCGGCCAGAAACGCGTGAAGCCATTCGTATATTTGAGCCCGACGGCCCACGCGACCTCGAAGAGGCCGGCCAGCAACAACAGCAACCAGGAAAGATGAGGAGACATAAGTGCACCCGGCGATTGACGCGGGGTCGTCCCCTGAAGATCTGGCACCGTGGGGTCGTCCCCGCGCCGCGTACGGAATCGGTCGATTCAGTACGGGCTCTTAGGTCGAGCGACGCACTGGAAGTTCCCTGCCTGACAGGACATCGAAAAGCTTCAACCATCCACCGGTGTTACCGGCGTCTGGAGAATGCGCTGATAGAAGGCGAGATCCAGCCAGCGGCCGAACTTGAATCCCGCTTGCCGGATCGTTCCCGCGTGTGTGAAGCCCAGCTTCTCATGCAGCGCAATGCTGGCTGCGTTCGCGACGTCGATGCCGCCGACCATCACGTGGTACTCCTGTCGCGTGGCCGCCTCGATCAATTGCTGCATCAGCGCCACGCCCAGGCCGCGGCCGCGATGGTCTCTGTGGATGTAGATGGAATGTTCGACGGAGTATTTGTACGCGGGCCAGGCGCGAAACGTCCCGTAACTTGCGAAGCCCAGCAGCGCGCCGCGCTCGTCGGTCGCGCCGATGACAGGGAATCGACCGGCCGTCTTGGCGTTGAACCAGCCCGTCATGTTGTCCGATGTGCGCGGCCGATAGTCGTAAAGCGCGGTGGAGTGAACGATGGCGTCGTTGAGGATGTCGAGGATTTCCGCGCCGTGAGACTCAAGACTGCAGTCGATGAATTGCACTCTGCCTCCCCTGTTCAAGAATACACATGAGCTGCAGCATCAGCGCTTCGAGTCGCGCGGCTTGATCATGAAATCGACGATCAGCAGCCATATCACGCCCGTCATGATAGCCACGTCCGCCACGTTGAAGACCCCCGTGCGCAACGACCCGATGCCCAGATTGACGAAGTCGACGACATAGCCGCCATAGGCGATGCGATCTATCAGGTTGCCGGTGCCGCCGGCGAGAATCAGCGTCAGCGGCACGACGTTGCGCGGATTCACGTTCTTCCATCCCAACAGGTAGACCAGCAAACCCAACAGCACGACGCCTACACCCGCGGACAGCAGCGCCTGTCGCCAGCCCGGCGACAGAGAGTTTCCCAAACTCAGGAACGCGCCATAGTTGTGCGCCAGTTGCAGACGCACGGTATCACCAAGATAGGACCACGCCTCTTCGCGTGGCAGATAGGTCTTTGCCATCGACTTGGTGAACTGGTCGCAGCCGACACAGGCCAGCAGCACGACACAGACGAGGAGAACGCGGCGGGGCATGGCCGATCAGGTGTCCGGCGTATCCGTATCGAGTTGGCCTTTCGCGATCGCCCCGCGCGCCTCCGTGGCAAGCGCCTCATACCGCAGCTTGAACACCATCAACGCCTTCTCATCGAGTTCTTCGAGATCGAGCAGCGCATTGTGCGCTCCCTTCGTTGCGCGAATCAGTTCGTCGAGCTTCACCTGCATCGCTTCGGTATCGCGGTTCTGCGTGTTCTGGATCAGGAACACCATCAGGAAGGTCACGATCGTCGTACCCGTGTTGATCACGAGCTGCCAGGTATCGCTGAACTTGAACAGCGGACCGGTGATCGCCCAGACGACGATGACCAGCATGGCCAGCAGGAACGTGACAGGCCTGCCTGTGAAGCGCGCCGCCGCTTTCGCCAGGGAGGAATAGGCATTACCAGCGAACATGGCAGTCCCCCTGAGTCATTCGTAAAGTCGCGCCGACGGATCAGGCCTGACGCAATGGCGGAAAGCGCATGACGGAGCGGGCCTTGGCACGTTGCGCCTCGACCTCGCGGTCGCGCGGTTCGGCGGTCGTAACCAGCGACGCGATCAATGCCTCCGCCGCAGCCGCGACCTCGTCGACGGCGCGATTGAAGGCCGCTTCATTGATCTTCGACGGACTGTTGAAACCGCTGAGTTTTCTCACGAACTGCAGCGAGGCGGCGTGGATCTCCTCCCGCGTCGCCGGCGGCTCGAAATTGAAAAGGGTCTTGATATTCCGGCACATGGTCGCCCCCGAAGTACAGGACTACGAAAGTGTAGTCCCTGCTACCCCGGAGGACGAATGGCCATCGGCCATATGGACAGTGATCGGTCCCGGCGTCAGGCGAAATCCGGGCCGGAGACTGAAGTCGAATCAGCGAAGCAGCGGCCTTCGGCGCGTCGTCCGGCTATAACCGAAGAAAATTCCATGGGAAAGCCGGACCCGTCGCAGAACAGAAGATGCTCTGCACCCTCGCAGGCGCCCCTGTGGGTTCGACTTCAGTCGAACGTCAGCGAAGCGCGAGAATGTCAGACGAACCCTGACCTGCAAGATGACCTGGACTCGTGCGGTCGATCTCAGAACGGTATCAGCACCATGCTGGCCAGAGCCAGGCTCGCGCCGAGCAGCGCGCCTGCAGCCACATCGCTGGGGTAGTGCAACCCCAGAACGACACGCGACATTGCCACGAGCAGCGTGAAGGGGACACAGAGCAACGCCAGCTCCGGATGACTCGCCGTGATCAGCACCGTGAAACTCACGGCATGCAGCGTATGCCCGGACGGGAAGCTGTAGCGATCCAGAACCTTCGTGCCGGGCACGACGCCGGCAAGCGAAATGTACGGCCGCTCGCGCACCAGCCGCGATTTCAGATACTTGTACAACGCAAGCCCGGTGAAGCCGACGATGGCCATGCGCAGGACAGGCAGCAACGCCGACTGGCCGTAGATCAGCGGCAGCGACAGCACCAGCGTGTACCAGAACACACCATCACCGAGACGGCTCACGGTCGCGAACAGCTCGCGAACGCGCCGCCCGCTGCAGCTGCGATTCAACCGCAGGCACCAGCCGTACTCGATCGCATCGACACGCCGGAACAGTTCTTCAGTTCTCGCGGAGGCCATGTCAATCACCTCGCTTCGGTTGCTGCGCGCACTTTGCCCCTCCCGTGCTGCGCGCGATTGACAGTTGTGTGTCGGTTTTGTGATTCAGCGACCTGGCGCTAGTTCTGTGACCCCTTTCACGGTATCGGCGGTTCACGCTATCGGCGGTCCTGAGGCCGCTTCGCGGCAAGGGAGCCCGTACGGCAGGCGGGCCGCGAGGCGGCAGGCAGGCCGACAGGGTCGGCAGGTCAGAAGCCCGTCGGCAGTATCATGCGTTTGAATCATTCAACACCAAGGACGGCTCATGGCTCATACATCCTTTGAATCGTTACGCGTCTGGCATGACGCAAGACATCTGTCAGCGCGCATCTACCAGACATCGAACAGCGCGGCATTTGAACGAGATCGAGGACTGCGCGACCAGATTCGCCGCGCTGCGATCTCGGTCATGTCGAACATCGCTGAAGGTTGTGAGCGCGGCAGCCGCAAGGAATTCGCGTACTTTCTGTCAATAGCCAAAGGATCGGTCGGCGAATTGCGCTCGCAGCTATACGCGATCGAAGACATCGGCTACCTCGAAGGCAGCGTCGCTGCCGATCTGAGACACGACGCAAAGATCATTGCGCGACGAATCTCGGCACTGATCACCGTTGTCAGAAAAAACATCCCCGCCAATAAAGCCTCGCCCTGAATATCGCTCTCATCGACCTGCCAATTCCATTGGCCCGCCTGCCGCGCTTCGCGGCCCACCTGCCGCACGGCCTTCCTGCTCGCGCAACGAGCCATCCTTCCTGCACAATCCACCCATGCAGCTGCTGCTGATCGAAGACCATCGAGACATTGCCGACAATATCGCCGAATACTTCGGCGCGCGCGGCGATGCCGTTGCGCATGCGACGGATGGCAACACGGGTCTCGATCTCGCGCTGAATGAGGAATACGACGCGATCGTGCTGGATCTGATGCTGCCGGGCATGGACGGTCTGACGGTCTGTCGCAACCTGCGTCAGGCGGGGCATACACGCGTGCCGATCCTAATGCTCACGGCGAAAGACCTGCTCGAGGACAAGATCGAGGGGTTCGAGGCTGGCGCCGACGACTACCTGGTCAAGCCGTTTTCCCTGGTCGAACTGGATGCGCGACTGAAAGCCCTGGTGCGGCGTGCGAGTGCGCCGGAAACCCCGCGGGTGCTGACGGTGGGCGATCTGAAGTTCGATCTCAATACGCTCGAAGCCGAGCGCGCCGGCGAACGCATCAAGCTGAATCCGACCACCCGGCGCATTCTGGCCGTGCTCATGCAACACAGCGGCCGCGTAGTGACGCGCGCAGAGCTCGAACACGAGCTGTGGGGCGATCGCGCGCCGGAAGGTGATTTCCTGCGTGCCCACATGCACGCCCTGCGCACGGCCATCGACAAGAATTTCCCAGTCAAACTTCTGCACACCATCCATGGCACGGGCTATCGACTTTCGCCGGATCCGCCTCGTCCGTGACCTGAGCGAGCGGCTCGCACGACTGAGTCTGCGAGCGCGCATCGCGGGCACGATGATCGCGCTCGTCGCCATTGCCGGCGTTTTGCTTGCTGCGTGGTCGGTGCTGGCCGATGAGCGCCTCAAGCGCAACGTCACCTACGACCTGCTCTCCGAGGAACTGGCCCACTATGAGCAGCGGATGCGCATCGATCGGGGCGCGGAACCGCTGCGGTCGGCGCGACTCAGCATCTACCGATCCAGTGACTTCGCCCAGTTGCCGCGACGGATCGCCACGCTGCGGCCCGGCGAGATGCATCGCGTGCGCTCGGAAGGCCGCATCCTCGATGTGCTGGTGCGCGACGGCGATTTCGGACGTCTCTACATCACATACGACGTCACGACGCATGCGCGACAGCAACTGATCGCCATCCTCATCATTGCGTTCGGCGTGGTGGGCATCGTCGCCGTCGCCGGTTGGGCGGCATTCGGCATTTCCGGCCGGTTGGTCAAACCCATCAATGCGCTCGCGAACCGGCTCACCGACATCGACCCCGGTCAGCGTCACGTACGCATCGGCGCCGAGTTCGCCGGCAACGAACTCGAGCCCATTGCACGCTCCATCGACAGCTACATGGAACGACTGGATGGCTTCGTCGAGCGCGAGCAGTCGTTCACGGCGACCGCGAGCCATGAGCTGCGCACTCCGCTGGCGGTGATTCGAGGCGCGGTGGAATTGCTCGAAGCACAGATGGTGGATCGTCCCGCCACCGCGAACGCCCTCGGTCGCATCCAGCGGGCCGTGCGGGAGATGACTGAATTCACCGACGCGCTTCTGACGCTGTCGCGCGAGGAACGAGCGGCGCGGGACAGTGACTCGGGCTGCGAGATCCAGCAGTTGCTGCTCAGAGTCGTCGAGGATCTGCGCAGCGTGACGCCGCACAAGAAGATCAGCGTAGCCATCGATCGGCGCGATGCCGTTCGAGTCGCGGCCCCCGAAAGCATGGTCGCCATGCTGATCGGCAACATCGTGCGTAACGCCCTGCAGCACGGCACGGCCGACAATGTGCATTGCCGGCTGCAGGGCCGCGAACTCAGCGTGTCGAATGCCGGTTCTCTGCCGCCCGCCGATCCCTCGAAACCTACGCGCCGTTTCACCACCCATCCGGGCGGACATGGCATGGGCCTGTACCTGGTACGCCGCATCTGCGAGCGCTATCGCTGGGATATCCGGCTGGAAAACACGGCTGGAGGCGTGGAGGCCAGAGTGGGATTTTGAAGAAGGCGCTGGTCAGCGGCCTGCTGGCCAGAGTGAGGGAATGGCTGAGATACATCGGTGCAGTGCACTTTTCCGCTGCAGCAGGAAGTTTTTTCCGGCGAGCGGTCCAGCAGACCCCGTTGGCCAGTCCGCCAGCCCGCCCTTGGGCGGGCTCGTCTGCTATCATCCAGCGCCTCGAAATTCCCCTTTCGATCAGCGTTTCCCTCAAGATTTATCGGAGTTCCGTCGATGTCGACAGCGGTCAAACTCAACGTGCCGGCCCAGGGCCAGAAGATCACCATCCAGAACGGCCAGCTCACCGTTCCGGATCAACCCATTATCCCGTTCATCGAAGGCGACGGCACCGGCCCGGACATCTGGCGCGCCTCCGTACGTGTGATGGACGCCGCGGTCGAGAAGGCCTATGGCGGCAAGCGCAAGATTCACTGGATGGAGGTCTATGCGGGCCAGAAGTCCAATGACCTGTTCAACACCTGGCTGCCGGACGAAACCGTCGCGGCCTGCCGCGAATACCTCGTCTCCATCAAGGGACCGCTGACCACGCCGATCGGCGGTGGCATCCGCTCGCTGAACGTCGCGCTGCGTCAGATGCTGGATCTGTACGTCTGTCTGCGTCCGGTACGCTGGTTCAAGGGTGTGCCTTCCCCGGTGAAGAACCCAGGCAAGGTCGACATGGTGATCTTCCGTGAAAACACCGAAGACATTTACGCCGGTATCGAATTCGAAGCCGGCACGCCGGACAACCAGAAGTTCCTCGAAGCCTTCAAGGCAGCGTTCCCGAAGCAGTACGCCAAGATCCGCTTCCCGAACACCTCGGGCATCGGCATCAAGGCCGTGTCGCAGGAAGGCACCGAGCGTCTGTTCCGCGCCGCCATCGAGTACGCGATCGCCAACCAGCGCAAGAGCGTGACGATCGTGCACAAGGGCAACATCATGAAGTTCACGGAAGGCGCATTCCGTAACTGGGCCTATGCACTGGCCGAAAAGGAATTTGCCGAGCAGACCTACACCTGGGATCAGTGGGAACGCACCAAGGCTGAAAAGGGCGAGAAGGCTGCCAACGAAGAACAGGATGCAGCGAAGAAGGCCGGCAAGATCATCATCAAGGATGCGATCGCCGACATCACGCTGCAGCAGATTCTGACGCGTCCGGAAGAATTCGACGTCATGGCGACGATGAACCTGAACGGCGACTACCTGTCGGATGCACTGGCCGCACAGGTCGGCGGCATCGGCATCGCGCCGGGCGGCAACGTCAACTACGTCACGGGCCACGCGGTGTTCGAAGCCACGCACGGCACGGCGCCGAAGTACGCCAACCTCGACAAGGTGAACCCGGGTTCGGTGATCCTGTCCGGCGAAATGATGCTGCGTTACATGGGCTGGACCGAAGCAGCCGACGCCATCATCAGCGCGATGGACAAGGCGATCGGTCAGAAGACCGTCACTTACGACTTCGCCCGTCTCATGGAAGGCGCGACGGAAGTGAAGTGCAGCGAGTTCGCGGATGCGATGATCCGCAATCTGTGATTCCGGCTGACTGGCAAGCTGGCCAGAGGTGAGGATCGGGGCGCGCAAGCGCCCCGATTCGTTTGCGCAGCATTCCGCTGTGGGTCCGGCCGCCGGACAATTCCTGTGCCTCAGATGTCCGACTAAAGTCGGACCCCACAGAAAACCACGGATCCGATGATTGCGAGGCGCCTGGCACTGGCTGATTCGGGGCGCGCAAGCGCCCCGAATCGTTTGTGCCCCGGGAAACTCACCCCGGACTGCCGCAATCCTGCTTCAGGCCTAGCGCCTGGGGCCTGGGGCCTAGTACCTTTCCCCCATGTCCTCCGCCGCCACCACCCCCACCCTGTCCCGCGACGTTCTCGTCGAAGGGTGCGCGGCGGCCCTCGTCGAAGCCTTCGCCAACTACAACGCAGAGTTCCGTGCCATCACGCGGCGCGCGCCGCAGCGGTTCGAAGCGCGCGACTGGAAAGGCAGCCAGCGCGATGCCGTCGAGCGCATCGAGCTGTACGAGAAGTGCATCAGCCGCGCTGTCTCGCAGATGCTCACGCGGCTCGCCGACGATGTCGCGGAGCGTGCCTTGTGGAGCAGCGTCAAACGCCGCTTCACCGAACTGATCGAGGCTTTTCCCGATCGCGAGTTCGACAAGACGTTCTTCAACTCGGTGACGCGCCAGACGTTCGGCACCGTGGGTGTCGATGCCGCCGTGGAATTCGTCGCGCTCGATCTCGATCCGATCAGCGAGATCCGCAATCAGATCGAGACCAACCTCTACGTGAATCGCGGCTCGCTCGAATTGCTGTTCGAGGAGGTGCTGGCGGATTTCCGCTTCCGCACGCCGTATCTGGATTTCGACCGCAGCGTGCGCATCATCACGAACGAAGTGCGTGGGCAATGCGAAGCGGATGCGGTGGCTTCGCGCCCGCCGCTGGAAGTCGAGAAGATCGAGTTCATCCGCGTGCCGTTCTACCAGATGACCCGCGCCTACATCGTGGGCCGGATTGCGGGCAAGGGCTGGATGCGGCCGTTCGTTCTCAGCCTCAAGAATTCTGAAAGCGGCGTCCTGGTCGACGCCGTCATGATGGATGAGAGCAGTGTGAGCATTCTGTTCAGCTTTACACGCTCCTATTTCCACGCCGACCTGCCGCACGTCGGCCAGGCGGTGGTGTTTTTGAAGACCATCCTGCCGCGCAAGCCCATCAGCGAGCTCTACACCGTGCTGGGCCGCGCCAAGCAGGGCAAGACGGAGCGCTATCGCGAACTGTTCCGGCATCTGCAGCAGAGCACCGATCAGTTCGTGCATGCGCCGGGCGAGAAAGGGCTGGTGATGATCTGCTTCACCCTCCCCTCGTTCGACGTCGTGTTCAAGATCATCCGCGACCGCTTCGCCTATCCGAAGAACGTACTACGCGAAGAAGTGCTGCAGAAGTACGAGATGGTGTTCAAGCACGATCGCGCCGGACGGCTGGTCGATGCGCAGGAATTCAAACGCCTGAAATTCCCGCGCGCCCGGTTCTCGGAGGCCGTGAGCGAGGAACTGCGCACCGAGGCGGCCAACACAGTGCATTTCGAGGACGGCGAGATCGTCATCGATCACATCTATATCGAGCGGCGCATGACGCCGCTGAATCTCTACATCCGTAATGCAACCCGCGAAGAAGCCGAGCGCGCGGTGCTGGATTACGGCCAGTGCATTCGCGACCTGGCGGTCACCAACATCTTCGCCGGCGACCTGCTGTTGAAAAACTTCGGCGTCACACGCCATGGCCGCGTGATCTTCTACGACTACGATGAACTCTGCGCCGTGACCGACTGCCGGTTCCGCGATATACCGCAGGCCCGGCACGAGGAAGACGAAATGCGCGCGGAAGCCTGGTACCACGTCAACGACAACGACGTCTTCCCCGAAACGTTCATGCAGTTCCTCGGTTTCGACCAGCATCTGAAAGACATCTTCCTGCAAGTCCACGGCGAAATCCTGACCGCCGACTGGTGGCGTGGGATCCAGCAGCGGCTCGCCGAGGGCGATGTGATGGAAGTGCTGCCCTATCACCGGCATCGGGTGAGGGTGTTCAGCAGTGGCTGAGTGACTCGCAGCCGGCCAATTGGCGAACTGGCCAACTGGTCGGCTGGCCAGCGATGAGAGGCGCACAGCCCCGCTTCTTTCCTTCTATCGGGCCAGTCAGCCGGTTGACCAGTTGGCCAGCGACCAGCTCATCACTGCAGAATTCGCGCGACCCCATACCCATCAACATTGTCTCGCGCCAAGCCACCGAGCACGATCCGGCCGTCAGTCATCACCGCGACGCTCTCTGCGATATCGGTGAAACCGAAGAAGTCGACCGTCAGCCGGCCGCCGCCGTTACCAGCGAATGCCGTGTCGAGCGAACCATCCGTGTTATAGCGCGCGAGTGCGAACTCGGGATTGGTCTGGGTGGAACTCGCGCCGGCCACCAGAATCCTGCCGTCGTCCTGCAACGTGACCGCCCGGGCCGAATCTCCTCTGTCGGTGAATGGGGTGCTGACGATGCCAGCCGTGCCGAAGTTGGTATCGGGACTACCGTCGGCATTCAGGCGGCGAACTGCGAATTGTGTTCGCGTAGCCGGCGGCGTGGCGACTTCGACCTCGCCCACCAATACGAGCTTGCCATCGCGTTGCACAGCCAGGCCTTCGCCGACACGCGCGCCGCTCAGCGTCAGCAGGCCGCCAGCGCCAAAAGCCGGATCGGGAACTCCCCGTGCGTCATAGCGCGCGACGTCGGTGTGATCGGACCCGGTGAATGTACCGATGGGCTCACCACTCACGACGATCATCGCATTCGACTGCACAACGACATTGCGGGCCGTGTTCGTGCCATCGCCAATGTCCGTTGCAAGTCTGCCGCCCGCGCCGAAACCTGGATCGAGCGAACCATTGCTGTCATAGCGGGCAATGGCGAAGTCAGAGAAGTCGTTGTTCTGGCCCGTGACCGGCACATCGCCAACCACTCTGTCCATCGTCCCATCGCCTTCTCCGCCAGATCGTTCTCGCCACCGACCGATCGCAACCTGCCTTGCCATGCAAAGCCGGGGTGCTTATCCGAGAGAACGGATCGCGACGGAGAATCCGGCCAGCGATATCAGTCCGGCGCGCTGCCCGGAAGGTCAATGGATCTGCGCGGCACTCAGGAGAACACGATCGCCTTCGATGGGTGAGACAGCGAGGATCTGTTCGGCGCGTCGTAGCGCCTGCCTCGCATCAACAGGTCGATCGAGGATCGACAGGGAACGACCCAGCCATGCGGCGGCTTCGCCCGCGGAGCGATTGGTCGCGTCGAAGCTCCGCCAGAAGGCATCGGCCTGCTGCAGCAGGGTCAGCGCTGCGCGCGCGTCTTCCCGTTGCAACAAGAGCCTCGCACGACCGACCAGCAGCTCGGCATGTGCCGGGGTCATGTGCTGCTTCTGCACGTCACTGAACAGCTCATCGGCGCGGCTGAAATGAGTGTCTGCTGCTTCGAACTCCCGCAACTCGAGCGCCACCCACCCTGCCTCTGCCTGCGCATGTGCGAGGTCACCGCGATGACCGCGATGGACCGAAGCTGCCTCTACTGCCTTCAGCAGCCACGGCCTGGATTCTTCGTACTTGCGCTGCAGTCGCAGCACAGTGCCGAGATTGCGCATCGCCAACTGTCGTGCACGCGCGCCAACGTTGCCTTCATGGTCCAGCACCTGATGCAGCTGGGTTTCCGCCTCGGAAAAACGTCCGAGGTAGCCGAGTGCAAGGCCCAGGCTGCTGCGGGCATGCAGCGCCTCCAGATCTGCGCCTGCCATCGTCGCCAGGCGGATCGCCTCGCGGAGTTGGGTGATGGCCTCTTCGGTGCGACGCGCGGCGAGCAATGCTGCACCCAGCTTGCGGACACGGCCGGTGTGCGCAACGGAACCCGGCTCCGCCTGTTTGAGATAAATCTCCACTGCACGCCGGGCATCTGCAATCGCGCCATCGAGGTCACCGCGCTCGATGTCCGTCGGCACAGTCGCCGACAAGGCCTCGCCCACTGAGCGGCTGTCCGGTCCGAAAACCGTAGCTGCGCGTTCGGCGGTGGCATGGAACAGCGCCGATGACGCATCGAAATCGCCTACGACACCGAGCGCCTGCGCGTAGTACAGGGAAGACTCCATCACGCGCGGATGAGCAAGATCCTGTCGATGCAGGTCCAGCATGAGCCGGTAGGCATCACGCGCCGGCGTTACGGCCTCCTCGCGACGCTGCGTCAGTGTGTAGACATGGCTGAGTTGCTGCAGGCCTGTGGCCACTTCAGCCGATTTCCTGCCCAGCGACAGCGACGCCGCATCGATCGCTTCGAGCGCCGACTTCTCCGCCAGCGCGTAGTCCGCGAACACGATACCCAACGCGGCCTGCTGTAACTTCGCGCGCGCAAACAGCGGTGTCGATTCGTTGCGCGCTTGCTTCAATGTCGCAAGCGCATGGTTCAGCGAAGCCAGCGAGTCATCGTTCCTGCCCAGGTACTCGTATGACTGCGACAGCGCCAATCGCAACCGGGCGTCCATCATCGGGTCGTGGCTGTCCGCGCCCGCCTGCAGTTGCACGGCCTGTTCGAGAACTCGCGCAGCATCCTGATGCTGCTGCAGACCGAACAGGCTTTCGCCAATGATGGCGAGCAGTTCGAGCCGCAGGTACGGATCGGCGTCGGCGCGTTCATTGAGCCTGCGCTCGGCCTGTGCCAGCAGCTCCGGTGCCGAGACCACCTTTCCTTGTTCCTGCGTCGGATCGGCTTCCCGAAACACGGCAGCGATGAAGTCCTTGACCTCGTCCGCCCTGGCCTTCTCCATTCGCACGGCACGTGACTGCCACAGGACCAGCGCAGCACCCACCAGGATCGCCAGAGAGATTCCGCTGACCGCTCCCACGGCCAGCTTGTTGCGTGCCGCGAATTTTTGAACGCGATACCAGGTGCTGTCCGGCCGCGCCAGCACCGGCCGGCCCGACAAATGCCGATCGATATCTTCGACCAGCGTGTGTACGGTCGCGTAGCGTTCCTCGGGCTTCTTCTTGAGCGCCTTGAGCAGGATCGTATCGAGATCGCCGCGCAGCGACTTACGCCAGGGACCCGTGGCTACATCGCTGGGGCAGGCTGGCTCTGCCCGCAGAATCGCCTCTTCCAGTGCGCCTCGCGAATCGCGCTTGAGCCGGTAGGGCCGCGTTCCCGTGAGCAGTTCATAGAGAATGACGCCGAGCGAATAGACATCGGAGGCAACCGACAGCGGCTCGCCGAGAATCTGCTCGGGTGACGCATAGTCCGGTGTGAGCGCTCGTCCTGACAGCTGCGTCAGGCGGCTTTCGTTCACCTGACCTTCGTCCATCAACCGCGCAATCCCGAAATCGAGCAGGCGCACCTGCCCTTCTGCGGTCACCAGAATGTTGCCGGGCTTGAGATCGCGATGCACGACGAGCTTGCCATGCGCATACGCCACGGCGGAGGCGACCTGACTGAAGAGTTGCAGCCGCGCTGTCAGTCCGAGGTTTTCTTCCTGGCAATACAGATCGATGGGTCGGCCTTCCACATACTCGAGCGCGAGGAACGATTGGCCATCGTCAGTCAGTCCCGCGTCGTACAAGCGCGCGATGTTCGGATGCGTCAGCGTCGCGAGAATCTGACGTTCACGCACCATGCGTTCGGCGAGCCCGACTCCGCGCCATGTCGCGTGCGGCAACTTGAGCGCCACGGGCCGATCGATCATTCCGTCGAGCCGCTGCGCGAGCCACACCGTTGCCATGCCGCCGCTGCCCAGCTCGCGGAGCAATCGATAGGGGCCGACCACAGTGTCGCTGTCCAGCGAACGCAGTGCCGCGTCACTGCCGCCTGCGGGCAGCGGAATCTGCGGCAGCACTGCGAGGAAGTCGTCCGCTTCGAGCTGCACTGCAGATTGCAACAGCTGGCGCAATCGCGGCAGGATCGCCGCATGCGTTGGCGCGAGCTGCAGCAGCCAGTCATCGCGTTGCTGCGCCGGCAGGCTCAGTGCCTCATCGAGCAGCCTGTTGATGCTGGCACTCTCGTCCGGGGAGGTATCAGAGGGCATGGTTGGGTCCTGCAGTAAAACAGGCGCCGATCCGTCAACCGACCTATCGCAGAGCCTCGGCCAGCAACACGCGGGCCTTCTCCCAATCACGTCGCACGGTACGCTCCGCCACACCCAATGCATCGGCGATCTCGGCCTCGGTCATGCCGGCGAAATAGCGCATTTCCACGACCTGCACCATTCGCGGGTCGTACTGCGCGAGGTCATCGATCGCCTCGTGCACACGCAGGATCTCGTCGGCGCCTGCCGTGTTGTCATCGATCTGCGAATTCAATGTGACATGTCGAACATCGCCGCCGCGGCGTTCCGCCTGTGCGGCACGCACCAGGTCGATGATGACGGAGCGCATCACATGACCCGAGTAGCGCATGAAGTGCTGACGATCCTCCAGCCGCAGCTGCCCGACTTCGGCAAAGCGCAGATAGGATTCGTGCACCAACGCCGTGGTATCGAGCAATGCGCCGGAACGGTTGCTGCCCAGTCGGATGCGCGCCAGCCGGTGCAGATCGGCGTACGCCGCATCGAATAACGACTGCAATGCACCGGCGTCACCGCTCTCCGCGCGACGAATCAGATCGGTCAGGGCCGGCGCCGTTTCCATGACCCGCATTGTGCACCCGATGCAGAATGCTGTGACCTTGCCGCCGCCAATCTGCCCGAAGGTCGCAGATGTCAAACACCTACAAAGGATCGGGCATGAACCAGACACGTGGTGGCGATACACTCGCATCCATGCAACGCATCCTGATCGGCATCGGTTTGTTCGTGGCCCTGATCGGGCTCGCGTGGCCGTGGCTGTCGAAAATCCCGCTGGGGCGACTGCCCGGGGACATCGTCGTCGACCGGCCCGGCTTCCGGTTCTTCATGCCGCTGACGACGATGATCATTGTCAGTGTCGTTCTGTCACTGATCCTCTGGTTGTGGCGGAAGTAGGCCCTGGGGAACCTCTGATTTATTCTCCGTTCGCCCAGAACCCGGTCGAAGGGTGAACGCTGCACCGTTGACACTGCTGCACTATTTTCGGGATGTGCTTCGATGGATAAACCATTCCCTGCGGTCATCCCGCGGGATTCCTTTCAGTCATAAACTCAGCACGAACGGAATTAATCAGACCTCCCTGGGTGCCAGGCGCCAGGCTCCAGCCAGAAAAGCAAAGGCCCTCCAACAGGAGGGCCTTGCTTCAAGCCTAAGGCCTATTCCTCCTACCTCGTCGCCGAGAACGGATACTCACCGAATGGTCCGAAGGCGACATTCACCACGTTGAATGTCCCGGCCATCTGCGCCGGCGAGTTCGCCGTTGCCGCAGTCACGCTCCCTGTGAAGTCGCGCACTGTCACACCGCTGGCAACATTGTTGTGCAGGAAGTGAATCCGTCCTGTGGACTGACAGTAGTAACCACGCACCGGCGCGATGCCGAGCGATCCCAGAATCACACGACAGACGCTGCCGCCAGGACCACCCGGCCCGCCCTGACTGTCGATGGTCAGCGTGGCGTACGTCTGGTCGATCAGAATCGACCAGGTTCCCACCACGGTCGACGGCGGCGTTGCGGACGCTATCCCGCTCACTAGCAACCCCACTCCCGCCGCAACGACCGCTGCCAGCGCACGCCGATGCGACGCGCGGATCCGATTGAAGTTCGACATTGCAGATACTCCAGATTGACGAGAGATCATTTCTCTCAGGAGTAGCAACGGAACGCACAGTCTGATCCGGACTGGTACTGAAGTGCTGGCGGGCTTGAGGCGGCTGGGCACTGGGCTGCTGGCCAGAATCGGAACAGAACCGCTGTTCTCTCGCCCACGGCCCAGCAGTCCAGCGCCGAGCAGCCCTTGCTCAATCCTTCCTCGGCTTCCAGGGCCCGTTGGGTACGGCTTTGGGCTCCTGGTCGCGCTCAGCGACCACAATCTTTGTGTCTGCGGGCGGCTGTGCGGTCTCGCTCTGTGTGACCTGCTGTGCCGCGGGCTTGCGAATAACCGTGTTGCGCTTCTCGGGATCTGCGGCGGCGGTCAGGGTGAACATCGACAACGCCACCGCGCTCAGGAGGAAAAGCTCTTTCATGACTGTCTCCACTGGCTGGTTCCAATGGAGACAACGGATTCCTGAGCGTCAGCAGGACACGCCGTGACCTTTGGTCAGCGGGGGTGCGCGTGCAGCGGCCGCACCGAAGAGATGCGTCGCAACATTCCCTGCCTGCCCAGGTCGGGCGAGCTGTCGCGCAACGTGATGCACCGGCCGCGGAAATCGCTGTCCTCGCACAGCTCCCAGGTGCCTCGTCCAATCGTCACGCTCTGGGCGCGATCGTTGAAGCGCCCCACGTCGCGCACCTCGGCGTCGTAGTTCGCGGCGGCACCGCGATAGTTGAGCTGATCGTAGAGAACGATGGACGCACTGCCTGGTGGTCGCGACGGACCGGCGCCGCCATTGACCGGCCGCACGGAGGAAACGCGCGACGGCAATCCTTGCGCAGCGAGGTCGGGCGAACTGCGACTGAGCGTGACGCAGCGACCCCCGAAGTTGGCGTGCTCGCAGACTTCCCAGATGCCGCGGCCAACGGTAACGCTCTGCGCGCGGTCGTTGAACTGGCCCAGCCCGGATTGCGAGGAGCTCACGTTCAGCGGATTGCCGCGATAGTTACGCTGATCGAACAGCACGATGTAGGGGTCACGCGGGCCAGGACGAGGACCACTGCCGCTGCTGCGCAAGGGGCGCACGGAAGAAATCGTATCGTTCCACGACACGCGCCCCAGATCGCGCTCCTCGCCGGACACCACGGTACAACGTCCCTTGAAATCCGCGTCCACGCAGACTTCCCATTGTTCGCCGGGAGCGACACGCAGGCTGGAGATCGTATCGTTCATACCGATCGAGCGCAGGTTCGCAACCGGCTCGCGCAGCGTCGCATTCTTGCCGTTGAAATTGCTATCGGCGAACACAGTCATGCCGACACCGCCCAGGTCGCGATTCTGCGCGCTCGCCGCGCCGGATATCAGGGCGCCGACGATGCTCATGGTGATGGCCGTGGCGGTGAAGTAACTGCGTGTCATCGATCCTTACCCATGTGACGGTGTGGTTGGGACCAATGATGACAGGCAGAGCTGAACGGAACATGGCTTGACGACCACGCACCGACGAATGAATCCGCAACTGTGACGCTTACATCATCCTGCAATCGTTCGAAGCGAGCATCCCGGCTAACACCTGTCGTGCTTTCTCCCCATAGCGACGCACGGTTCTGCCCGTGACGCCCAGCACTCTCGCGATCTCCCCTTCCGTCAGACCGGCGAAGTAGCGCAGCTCAATCACTTGCCGCATGCGCGGACAGTCCTTCGCCAGATCCTGCAGCGCGTCGCGTAAGCGCCGAACCTGTGCTTCGTCCGCCATGTCGCTCTCGTCGATCTGACCATTGAACGCCACATGCAGCGCCTTGCCTCCGCGTCGTTGCGTCAGGCGCTCGCGCACGAAATCGACGATCACCGAACGCATGATGTGGCCGACGTAGCGAAGAAAGTGCTGGCGGTCGACGATGTGCGGTGCACGTGCACTGGCCAGCCGCAGATAGGACTCGTGCACAAGCGTCGTTGCGTCGAGCAGCGTGTCCGGTGAATTGCAGGCGAGGCGATGCTGAGCGAGCCGCCGCAGATCGTCGTAGCAGGTGGCAAAGACGCTGAGCAGCGCTGAACTGTCACCGGCGTCGGCGCGCTGGATCAGATCAGTGATGGACGTCCCTTGCAGCATGGCGCGATGGTGCGCGCCGCATTGGTCGCTGAGAATTCAACCAAAGGTCGAGGACCGGACGTTCAGTGGACTTCGAGCGCCTGTGTCAGATCGTCGATGAGGTCGTCACAGTCTTCGATACCCACGGACAGTCTGATCGTCGCGTCAGAAATACCTGCCCAGGCGCGCTGTGTCGCATCGAGATCGCGCGGCATCATGAGCTGGCCCGGCTGCACCAGCGACTCGGTGGAGCCGAGGCTGGCCGAGATCGCGAACAGTCGCAGCGCATTGGCGAAACCCGGCGCGGATACGGCGCTGTCGAGATCGAAGGTCACGATGGTGCCCATATCGCGCATCTGCCGTGTCGCCAGAGCATGCTGCGGATGCGATGGCAGGCCGGGATAGGACACTCGCGCGACTGCCGCATGCGACGCGAGAAATTGCGCGATCTGCTGTGCGTTCTCGCACTGCCGCTCGTAGCGCAGGAAGTACGTCTTCAACCCGCGCTGGATCAGGAACGCCGAATGTGGATCGAGCGTTGCGCCCAGGACCACGCCGTCACCACGCATGGTGTCGATCAATTCGCTGTTCGCGATCACCGCGCCGCCCATCACGTCGCCGTGGCCGGCAGCGTATTTCGTCAGGCTGTGCACGAATACATCGATGTCGTACAGGCCGTGGTTGTGGAAACCGGCGAACGTATTGTCCAGCACCGTGAGCGCACCGTGCCGGCGTGCTGCGGCCGTGATGCCTTCGATATCGGCGATCTTGAGTACCGGATTCGTCGGCGATTCGAAAACGATCAGGCGCGTCGGCGTGGCGGCCAGGGTCGCTTCCAGGGCATCGCCGTCCTCGATCGACAGCACCGTGTGCCGCACGCCGTACCGCGAGAGCACGCGCCGCACGACATGTCGCGTCGGCTGATAGGACTCCGCGAACAGCACGACGTGATCGCCCTGCCGGCACAGCGCGAGCAGGGCGAGACTCACCGCGCCCATGCCCGATGCCGCCAACAGGCACGCATCGCGGCCCTGCAACTCGGCGAGTGTCAGCTCGAGCTGCCGCAGTGTCGGGTTCGACACCCGCGAATACTGAAAACCCTCGCGTTCTCCGCGCGACTGGCGTTGCGACTCGGCGACATCGTCGAAAGTGAATTTCACCGATTGGTAGATCGGCGCCACCAGCGGCCGGTTGTCGTCTGGAATCTTGACGGCAGGCGGATGATTGACACGGGTCCGGGGTTTCATGGGCCAAGAATCCCACACCCGCGTATTGCGTCAAGACGAGGGCGGCTTTGTGGCGTCGCGCCTGTCCTGCGCCAGCCATTTCTCGGCTTCTTCCATGGAGAAGAATACCCGCAGACCTTCGCGCAACACGCGATGCTCGGTCAGCTGCTCGTACATGCGCGCCATGCCGAACTCCAGCTGACGGCTCACGACGATGGCCTGCCGCCCGATCTCGCTCTGACCGCTGAGAAACTGTGTGTATTCGACCATCTGGTCGTAAGGAATGTGGAGCTGGGCATCGCGCAGATCCGCGAGGATGTCGAGCTTCTTGCGATGAGTAGGATCGGCCCACGTGGCTGCGGCGAGATTGCGCAGATCCGTAGCCGTGACTGCTCCCCAGAGGGTCTGACGAATCAGGTTCTGATCGGGATGAATGGAATACTTGGAAGGCATTGCCTGCGCACAAGGTCCGTCTTGCCGAAGCCGATTCAAACGATCAGCTGTTGGGACCGCAGCATACCCTCGACGCGCGTCGCCGCGGAAATCGGCAGCGCGGAAGTGTGACGCTCGGCTCGCCTGACAACGATGTCATCCCCCGATGACGGTCGGCCGACGCTGCGAGGACGCACGACGGCAAGAGATCGATAAGAAGTTCATGTGACCCTCCGTGATGCCGACATGCGGGAATAGCGATAATATTTTCTGACTGCAAGCGTCGCTGGCGCGCGGGATACTGCCCGCAAATTCAAGCACACTAGTCACGCTCACTACGCACGCCGTCGCCTGACCGATGAAGACCTTCAACCTGACACCGCACCCGAACACGCCCTGTCCGTTCATCGAGGCACTCGAGGTGAGCGTCGAACGGCGCAACGGCGGCGGCTTGTATTGCAGCTATGAACTGCGCGGCGCCATCGATCGTCTGGTGATCCCTGCGCCTGCGGCCTTGCCCGCACGCACGGACGAACTGTGGCGTCAAACCTGCTGCGAAATCTTCCTGAAGCCGGGGAATGCCACACTCTATGACGAATTCAATTTCTCGCCGTCCGGAAACTGGGCGGCCTATCGCTTCGAGCACTACCGGGCCGGCATGGTCGAACTGGAAATGGGCGAACCACCGCGGATTCTGTGCCAGCGCGACACTGATCGCCTGCGTCTGGATGTGCTGATCGCCAGTGGTGAGTGCCCGGATTCGCCGCTGCGAATGGCGCTGTCGGCCGTGCTGAAGGGCACGGACGGGGCGACGTACTACTGGGCGTTGCAGCACCCGACTGGCAAACCCGACTTCCACCACGACGCGGGATTCGTGACCGCGGCAGACGCCTAGTCGTCTGGTGACTAACTCGTTCTTGTCCGTTCGCGCTGAGATTCCATGGACGAACGGAAAGAAACTTACGGGACACCGCACTGGTTCTTCGCGACTATCGCAATGCTTCGATCGGCTGCCACGATGCTGCGCGGCGCAGATGACGCAAGACTGCGAGGGTCGTGATCGCAAGGGTCGCAATCACAGCGCCGACAATTGGCAGCGCGATTCCCGTCGTAGGATCCAACCTGTCGACGAAGCCGCTCAGATACAGCAACCCGAGCCACACTGCGATTGGCAGTCCGATCAGCAGTGCGATCAGGAACGGGACTGCGACTTCGCTGGCGGCCTGACGCATGATCGCCGCATCGCTCGCACCGTGCAGGCGATGCAGCACGAGCTCCATGCGGCGACGGCGCAAACTGTCGGCGACCAGGGTGTATGCACCCAGCATCGCGACGCAGACAGCGAGGAACGAGAGCGCGCCCAGCAGCATGGCCAACGCACCTTCCTGGCGATAGGTCCAGGCGAGCGATTGATCCAGCGTCCAGACGTCGTAGTCGAGCGGCGGCCCGGATTCGCGCCAGATCTCTCCGACGGTCTGCGCCAGCGTGGCGGCGTTCTTTCCGTGGATCATGATGTCCCAGAGCGGCTGGTCCGTGACGATGAAACCCTTGGGCATGCTGGCGTCCCGGGCCGATTCCATCTTGTAGTCGTTCACGACAGCGACGATGCGCCTTTCCTCCGAACCTTCCTGCAGGAAGTCGCCGCCGCCTCGAATGATTTCACCGACTGCGTTCTGCGCGCTGGCAAACCCCAGTGCGCTGGCGGCTTTCTCGTCGATCACGATGTTGGTCTCGCCGCTGCCCGCTCGCGGCGTACCCGCGAGAATGCGCACTCCCAGTGTTGCGAAGAAGCCTGGTGAAACGCTGATCACGCGCAGGACCTGCTTGTGCTGCGATCGACTCACGTGCAGATCGGTAATTCCGTCGGTAGGCAGCCCCGCAGCATTGTCGGTCGAGGCCCAATCAAGAATGTCCGGATGACGGCCGAGCGCGCTCAGGAATTCTGAGAGATCGGGAAGGCGTTCCGGGTTCGCATGGATCATCAACCACACCCGATTGCGGGTTTCGAAGCCCCGGTCGGCGTGCATGAGGTGAAACTGCTGCGCCGCGAGGATGCCGGCCATGGCGCACAGCACGATGGCGCCGCCGAACTGCAGGCAGAGCAAGGACTGGCGGACGCGACGTCCCCACGGACCCTCGCTCGCGGTGCGGCCCTGCAGTCCCGGGGCGGGCGGATTGCGCAACGCTCGCCATGCCGGAAACGCAACGACCAATGGCAGAAGCAGCAATACCGTTATCGCGAGACCGCCCAGTACGCTGCCCGGCACCGGACCCAACACAAAGCCCGGCGGCAGTTGCAGCAGCGCTGCGAATGCCGGCGCCATCCACCACGCCAGGACCATCGCCAGCACGGCCGACAGCGCGATCACGATGAACGCCTCCATCGTCCAGAGCATGAGGAGCTGGGCCCCGGTAGCACCGATGCTGCGCCTCAACGCCGTTTCCCGCTGGCGCTGCAGCAGATGGGCGGTCTGCAGGTTCATGCAATTGAACGTTGCCAGCAACAGCATCAGCACGCTGGCGATCGCCGCCGCTCGCAATACCGTCCAGCGCCGTTCATTGGTCCTGCCTTTGAATGGCAGGTCGCTGAGAGGAAGTGCACGGAAGAAAGCGGCCTCGCGATTGGTCTTCCACTCCGCGGGAATCTGCGCGTACCGCGGGTTGGCGACGAAAGCCTCACGCATCCATGCGCCAATCTCTGCGGCGCTGGTCCCGTCACGAAGCCGCGCGAAGACCTGCCCATTGACCGCGTAGATCGCTTCCTGATGCTCGCGCGGGACTGACGCAGGTGAATCGAAACCCACCATGGCCATTGCGCCGCCGATCCAGGGATTCGGATTGAACAGCGGACTGCGCGGATCAGTATTCGGCAACACCGCCATGACCGTGAACGCGTTGAACTCTCCCTCCTCGCCGCGGCCTTCGATTCTTTTCCCGACGGCCTCGGCGGGCGACAGATCGCCCCAGAGCGTTTGCACGACATCGACGGTGATGGCGATCCCGTCGCGTCGCGTCAGTGCTGCATTCAGATCGCCGTGCAGCGGCGTCAGCCCCAGCAGCGGCACGGCATCCGTGTCGGCAACCAGCAGGTACGCCGGCCACTGACGCCCTTCGTGGCGGATCTCCATCCCGCTGCCAGCCACCCGACTGATGTGATCGAGCGGCGCGCCCGATTGTTTGAGCATCGGACCAAACGCGAGCGGCGAGGCGATGAACCAGGCGTTCTGCTGATCCGGCAGGTTGCCCTTGAAATCCAGCAGTACGATGCGGTCAGGGTCCGTGGTGGCCGGATCGGTTGCACGCAACGCGATCGCCGTCATTGCCACCAGTGCGCAGGCGGCCATCGCAAGCGCCAGTCCACTGGCGGCGATCAGTGCGTGGCTGCGGCGGGTTTTGAGATTCCGCAAGGCATCGACCAGCAACGGCTTCATGACGCCAGATCCGCGTGAGCATCTACCAGCACGCGACCGTCCAGCAGGCGAATGCACCGCGAGGCCAGCGCAGCATGCTCAGCACTGTGTGTGACCGTGACGAGAGTCGCGCCCTCTGCATTCAATTCGCTTAGCAGCCGCATGACTTCATGACCGTGCGCACTGTCGAGATTGCCGGTCGGTTCATCCGCCAGCAGCAGCGCCGGCCGTGCAGCGATGGCGCGGGCGATGGCGACCCGTTGCTGCTGGCCGCCGCTCAACTGACCGGGATGGTGACGGGCGCGGTGCGACAGACCAAGACGCTCGAGGGCTTCGGCCACGCGCAGTTTCTGCTTCGACACCGGCAGGCTGCCGTAGCGCAGGGCGAGCTGCACGTTCTGTTCGACCGTGAGATCGTCGACCAGGTTGAAGCTCTGGAACACGAAGCCGATGCGATCGCGGCGGATCGCTGCCAGCTCGCGCTGGGATTTGCCAGCGACCTCGTGACCATCGAGACGCAGGCTGCCCGACGTCGGCGCGTCGAGCAGGCCCATCAGGCCGAGCAACGTGGACTTGCCGCACCCGGAAGGGCCGGTGATCGCCACGTACTCGCCGGCATCGATCTGCAGGTCGATGGAGTTCAGCGCAGTGGTTTCGACATCGCCGCCGCGGTAGCGCTTCGTCAGTTGCTGCATCTCGATCATGGCAGTGCCAGCCTCTCTGCATTGGAAGGGGGTTCGGAAGTCAGCACGACATCGCCGGCCCGCAGGCCGCCGAGCACCTCGACGTATCCGGTGCCGCGCCTGCCGAGTCGGACCGTGCGGCGATGCAGTTCATCGCCTTCGCGGACATAAAGGGTGGATTGCACGCCGGGCCCATCGGGCACGAGCAGGGCTGGCACGGCATCCCCCATCTGCAACTGGATGTCGACGCTCTGACCGGGACGCAACTGCGTCACTGCGGACGGTTCGGCCTGCTGCAATACGGCGCGGGCTTTGCCATCGCGAACGTCGGGCAGGACCTGCGTGACTTTCAGCATCCCCAGATTGCTCGTCGCTTCCATGCCATTACTGAGGCGCGACAAGTAGTACTCGTCGATCTCCGCCACGAACTGCACGCCCCCGTCCGGATCGTCGATGCGGCCCATCCGGTCGCCGGGACTGACGCTGGCTCCCTCGCGAACCTGGAATCCCGTCAGGCGCCCCGCCATCGGGGCATTGCGATCGAGGCGCTCCTGGGCGCGTTCCAGTGCAGCGAGTCCGTACTGCAATTGTTCGACAGCGCGCGCCATCTCCTCGATCGACACCTGGCGGATCCGCGCCTCCTCGCGCTGATCGCGTCGCACCTGTTCGAGCAGTTCGGCGGAAGTCTCCCGCCTGAGCTCAATGTCTTCGAAGTCGATGGCCGAGACGTAGCCCGCCTCGGCGAGCTTTCTTGTGCGCCGGTATCGCGAGTCGGCAGTGTGGAAGTCCGCCTCGAGCTGCAGCAGTACACGACGGTTCTGCGCAAGGCTCGCGGCCTGTGCACTGCGCTCGATCGAAACGTTGGCAAGCTGTTGCGCGACCTCGGCGCGGCGAGCGAGCAGTTGCTGTTCCATCTCGCCGCTCTGCAGCCGGTACAGCGGGTCGCCGGCATTGACCAGATCGCCGTCCTTCACGAACACCGCCTCGACCCGACCTGCTTCGATCGCATCGAGCTGGAACGATCGAACCGGTTCGACGCGAGCGCGCAAGGCCACTTCGTCGCGGAACTGGCCGAACTTCACTTCCGCCAGTCGCGGCGAATCGACCACCCGCGTCGGCACCGGCTGACGCCAGGCAACGAATGCCGCACCGAGCACCAGCGCGGTCAGGACGGCATGCTTCGAATAGCGAAGCCACGTCGGTGGCTGCGGCAACGCTCTGTCCATGGCGGCGCCGCTGACAGCACTCGCGCCCTCCTGAGACGACAACCGCAGTGATTCCGGGGCATGCATGCGCATACAGGGTGATCATGGGCAGCGGGCAAGCCAAGCCCACCGTTCGTTTCCGGACACCTCGCTGGCATCGACCCCGGGAACGCTGCGATGATGCAGCGCATGGAAGTGGCGTCGCCGCAGTCTCCGATCCTCGTCCTCGATGACGACCCCGACGTCGGACTCTCGGCGCAACTGCTGCTGCAGCGGCGACTGGCGCCGGTCTTCTGTATTCGCAGGACGGTCGAGCTGTTCGGTGCGCTCGAGCGCCTGCAGCCTGCATTGCTGCTGCTCGATCTGAACTTTGCCCCCGGTCGGACCGATGGCGAACAGGGACTGCGGCTTCTGGATGAAATTCACGCCACCGCGTCGCCGCCCGTGGTCGTGGCACTCACGGCCTACGCTCACATCGATCTCGCTGTTCGTGCCGTCAAACGCGGCGCCTACGACTTCATCACCAAGCCTTGGGACAACGTGCGCCTCGTCGCTACCTGTCGCGACGCCCTGCAGCATGCAAGGCGCACGCAGTCGGGGCCTATATCAGATGCGACCAGCAGCTCAGCGCCGGCAGCGCAGCCGCTTGCAGCACAGGAACGTGCCGCGGTGCTGCGAGCGATGACGGACGCACAGGGAAACCTCAGTGCTGCGGCCCGTGCGTTGGGTCTGTCGAGAGCTGCGCTGTATCGGCGACTCCAAAAGCATGGTCTCTGATCGACTGCGACTCGCTGCAACCTCTGTGCTGTGGTGCGCCTGTGGTGTGCTCGGAGCGATCGCCGCCGACTCGTCGCGCACCTGGGCCGCGGCGGCCCTGCTCGGCAGCCTCGGCGTGATTATGGGATGGCCGCTGGCGCGAGCACATCGCCGTACCGATGCGACGACGCCCGAACCACGATTCGAGCCGCGGCCCGCGACGCTCGATGAACACACACTCGCCGCGCTCTATCTGGAGCGGCTCCCCATCGCGTTGTGGCTGATCAAAGGCGAACAGGAACCGCAGGTGGTCACCAGTCGCGCACGGCGCCTCGTGGCGAACGGCGGCGTCCGGGACACCCATCAGTTCACGCAAATGCTGCGCAGCCGCGCGTCGCGCGACGCGATCACGCTCGACACCGAGCGCGGGCCTGAACGCTGGCAGATCCATCGCCAGTCACTCGCGATCGAAGGCGAACAACAGTGGCTCGTGGCGCTGACACCGATCGAGAACGAACTCGAATCCGAGTCGATGCAGGCGCGGCAACAACTCGTGCAGATTCTGACCCACGAAATCATGAACTCGCTGACACCGATCAAGAGCCTCAGCGAGACCGCGCTCGACCTGCTGGACGATGCGGACGCGACTCTCGATCTGCGAACGGCGCTCGACGCCATCGGCCGGCGCACGACGCACATCGCAGCATTCGTGGATTCCTATCGACAGATCGCCCAGTGGCCCGCGCCTGTCATGACTCCTGTCGATCTGGGTGCGTTGTTCGCACGCCTGCGGGCGGCGATCGAGGCGCGCTGGAGGGCTCGCAACGGAACCGTCAGTTTCGAGATCGCCTCTCCAGGCGCTCGCCTCATGGCTGACGAAGGGCAGCTGGAGCAGGCCCTGCTGGCACTCATCAGCAATGCCGAGAACGCCACGGCAGCGCAGGCTGAACCGCAGCTCGCGATCCAGGCGAAGCTGGGACGCGGCGGCCGGATGCTGATCAGCGTGCGTGACAATGGTGCGGGAGTTCCGGAAGGTCTCGAACAGCAGATCTTCCTGCCCTTCTTTACCACGCGTGAAAACGGGCAAGGCATCGGGCTCGCCGTGGTCCGGCAACTCATTCACGGAATGGGCGGCCGGGTACGGTACGTCCGCAGCCTGCAGCCGGGCGCGACATTTCTACTGATGTTCTAGAACGCTTCAATCGGCCGCCACGACACCGCCTGGAACAAGGCTCGAGCGTTTTCTTTGGTGTGAACGCCAGTTGAGGCAAGAAACGCTTCGCTACCGATTTTGAGATAGGTTCTAGTCAATCTTTCCTGCGGCAATGATTGCCCGAAGCTCCTGCGCCATCAGGATGTCCTTCGGACGACCGAGCGCCTCTTTCGCCCTGATCAGGTCGTTGATCGACATCACACCCACCTGACGGCCGAATATTTCGAAGCGCACCGCATTCCTGCGAACCTCTTCGAAGTTGCCCAGTCCGGTGATTGAGCCGAGCACATCCAGTGGCCCCAGATCGGTTTGCAGATAGATATTCCTGAGCGGCACGCCTGGATCCGGGTTGTCCAGGAACGAGAGCCGCTGCGGGGTCTGGCGATGTATGGGGTGGAGATCGCGGAACGCGGTTCTCAGCTTTGCGACCGTCGCATCTGTCAGTACGCTGCAAACATCGAGGCCCCTCGTCAGCATCGACGAGCCATGCAGCATCGCCGCGAACCCACCGACGATGACGAAGTCGATCTCAGCGTCGCACAGCGCCTGCAACAGCTTGTTCAGTTCCGTCATTCTCCGCCCTTGCCTGGCGCGACTGATAGGCTGCCCGCATCTGCATCGCCAGTTCCAGCGCCTGCTGGTGCTGGATTGCCCTTTGCTCGGGAGTGAGGCGCAGACTCTCCTCGATCAGGCTCAGGTCGATACCAAATTCGCGTGCTGCGTCCACGGTACTCATGGCCGCAAGGCTATCACAGCATGGGGTATCGAGCGGATGCGCGTCCCTCCGCGTTACGCGGAAGCGTTGATGAGAACGATCGCAGCCAACTTCCGCCTACGACCGGTATCGACCCAATATAGATATTCCGTCTCGCTTTCCGTGATAGTGAATACGGCTGGCAGGTAACTGTCAGTGAGGGCGGGACTGCACCGGCGAATTACGAATATTTCGACCCAAACATTCGATGTTCACCGCTTTGGCTTCGAA
>NZ_DATDJO010000027.1:0-43933 GCF_036520495.1 Povalibacter sp.
CCCCTACCTGCGCCGTCGCGAAGGACACGAACCGATCGACTATCCCAGCGAAGCGGTGCGCAGCGTGCTCGAACGCACGCTGGGCGTGCCCATCTTCCAGGAGCAGGTCATGCAACTCGCCGTCGTCGCCGCCGGCTTCACGCCGGGCGAAGCCGATCAGCTACGTCGGGCGATGGCCGCCTGGAAACGCACCGGCAATCTAGGCGGCTTTCGTGACAAATTGCTGAATGGTCTGCGCGAACGCGGCTACCCCGATGAATTCGCCGAGCGCCTCTATCGTCAGATCCAGGGCTTCGGTGAGTACGGCTTTCCGGAATCGCACGCGGTGAGTTTCGCGCTCATCGCCTACGCCACCAGCTGGCTCAAGTGTCATGCCCCCGCCGAATACACCGCCGCGCTTATCAATAGTCAGCCGATGGGGTTCTACGCTCCCGCACAACTGATCCGCGATGCGCGCCGTCATGGCGTGCGCGTACATCCGGTCGATGTCACCATCAGCGACTGGGATTGCACGCTGGAAGGCAGCGATCCGAGCGCAGCGGAAATTCGGCTGGGATTGCGGCTGGTGAAAGGACTTTCTGAAGCCGGCGCACAGCGGCTTATGAGTGCCAGGAATGAACGCGCCTTCACTGACCCGCAGGATCTCGCCCGTCGTGCGCGATTGAATCGGATGGATCTCGAAGCACTCGCCGCAGCCAATGCACTGGCTTCACTTGCCGGCACGCGTCATCAGGCCTCCTGGGCACTTGCCGGTGTGGATGTCGAGCTGCCTCTGTTCGAGAGTGCGCCGGTTCCCGAAGCCACCCCCTTACTGCCCGCTCCGACGGAAGGCCAGAACATCGCGGCCGATTACCGAAGTCTGGGCCTGACCCTGCGCCGCCATCCTCTCGCCTTGCTGCGGGACCGATTCCTGAAACGCAATATTCTGACCGCCGAACAGCTGAAGAGCGCGCCCACCGGCCGACCGGTACGTTTCGCCGGCATCGTCAACGTCCGGCAAAGCCCCGGGACGGCAAACAACACGACGTTCATGACACTCGAAGATGAAACTGGAGACGTAAATATCATCGTCTGGTCGCGCGTCGCGCAGGACTACCGCTCCGCGTTTCTTTCATCTCAACTACTGGAAGTTCACGGCGAACTGCAGCGCGAGAGCGGCGTGATGCATCTCATTGCAAAATCGCTCTACAACCGCAGTGACTGGCTGGGGCAACTGCAAGTGCAGTCGCGGGATTTCCATTGACTGAGCAGCCCCCCTTCCGTGTTGGGTGTGTCGCGAGATGCGTTCTATCGAGCCAGAGATGCGAAAGAACATGAGTGGCCAGGAAGCCTGACTGCAGTCCGACGAGCGTACGTTCGGTGTGGCTGCGACATGGACCGCAGATCTTCAAACGCCAGCTAGCGGCGCTGGAGAAGAAGGCGGCGGATAGACACCGGAGAACCGGATAACTATCAGATCGAGTCAGGATTAGACAGGATGAGGTAGCAGAAGTCTGACAACGATTTTCGCAGCGGCCCACTGGGCGATCCCCAGCACAGTGTCGATTGGCCATTCTCCGGGCAGGTGCATTCAGCAGGTGGAAGCTTGTAATCCGTTTCTTCATCACCAACGACATCGGTAAGAGAAAACCAGCTGACAACAACACCCCCCCCCGCAGACCGTACTCTGGTGTTCATGCGGGATCCGCATGGCGTACTGCTCAAGCTCAATTCCCACAGCCAGTCACCATGATCGCACCGGTGACGAATGACGATGTCAGGCTTCGTTCGCCGCCCCTGCTCTCCATTGCTCTCGCCAGTCCGTTGGAGAGCGACCCGTCCAGCGTCGAAAGGCACGGGTGAAACTGCTGCTGGACGCGAATCCCACGAGATGAGTCACGCAGCTGACCGAGTAGCCCTGAGCACCGAGATAGGACATCGCGAGTTCACGCCGCGTGTCGTCCAGCAACTCCTTGTAGCTGGTCCCACAATCTGACAGTCGACGTTGCAGCGTACGCGAACACATGTTGAGCAGGCCTGCGACGTCTTGCTGTGCGGGCTCGCCGAGCTCGAGTCGATCCGCCAGAGCGGCGCGCACCCGCGACCGGATGTTGGCTTGCCCAAGACGCAGCAACATTCTCTGGACGATGACATCGTTATGGTGCGCCAGCACGGGATTGGCACTGTCCGTTGGACGCTCCATGGCAGCTCGATCGAAAGCGATCAGATCCTGTGCACAGGCATAGCGGACCGGTGAGCGCAGAATTCGATCGAAACCTGCTTCATCGGACGGTACCGAACGACGCAGTTCGATTCGTCGCGGGGAGAAATCGCGGCCGAGATGGGCGCGGCAAATGCGCACGTACAGCGCAACGATCATGTCGACCAGCTCCGGTACCTGTTTCCAGCCACTGCGGAAGTGAATCCTGAACTGATACTCCCCGCCGCGTCGCACGAGTTCGTATTCAGCGGCGTCGCTCACCACGACACTGTAGCGGGCGATGCGTTCGAACGCCTCCTTCAGCGTGCTGCTCGCGCTGACGGAAAAGCCGAGCGCATGACTCGAGGTCGACGACACATAGCTCGCCGTTCGGAGGCCCAACAAGGGATCATCTGCGGCAGCCACTGCCAGCGACCAGAAGCGCTCGACATCTATTACGGGAAGGCGCATCTCAGGATCATCGAGATCCTGCGGCTCGATGCCTGCCCGTCGCATCAGGCTTACACTGTCAACGCCCTGCGCGTCCAGGCATCGACGCAATGCCTTGACCCAGCTGCCAAGCGTGGACGGCTGCGAAACGAAAACGGCATTCACTATGAATCCTCATGGGCGGCAAACCGTACGCAGCCCGCTTTCACGGAATATGTAAGCGGCAGCCTCGACCAACAACCTCGCCGTGACTCGCTACAACCATCAGCGTGCCACGCGGCGACTTGCCCCGCGCCGAGGCGAACGGCTTCGCTCGGGTCGCACATTCCATACTAGCGACTGGAGATCCTGAATTGAAGCCGTCGGGCCAAGCATCACCGTGTGCCATCTCCTACCTCGATCGTGTGCATCGACGCACATCAGGATCTTGACTGCCGGTCGAATCGGAACAGCAGTCTCACGATCATCTCGGCAACGTACGCAGGTTCTGGCGCCCAAAGGTAAGCCGTCGTCGCCCACAGCATCTTGCGTATCGATGCCCCCACACATAATGCCCGGCAATAGCGGTCATCTTCCGGCGCACCGCCACCCCGAGGTCGACTCTTCGCAGCACTGGCATGAACCACATCAATTACGAAACCCACGGCGCAATCGCGGTCATCGGGCTCACCAGTCCACCGCTCAACAGTCTCGGATTTCCGCTGCGACAGCAGCTGGCGGCCGGCCTCGATCGCGCCATCGACGATCCCGCCATTGCCGCAGTTGTGATCATTGGTTCGGAACGCGCCTTCTCAGGTGGCGCCGACATCACTGAGTTCGGGACACCCCTGGTCTTCGCCCACCCCAACCTGTTGTCACTGATCGACCGGCTGGACGCATCGCCAAAGCCGGTGATCGCTGCCATCGCCGGCGCCTGCATGGGCGGTGGGCTGGAGCTGGCGCTCGGTTGCCATCACCGGATCGCACGCGCTGACGCGCAGATCGCCTTGCCTGAAGTGAAGCTGGGACTGCTGCCGGGTGCCGGCGGCACTCAGCGCATGCCGCGCCTGGTGGGTCTCGAACGGGCGCTCAATCTCATTGTGTCCGGCGCCGTGGTCCCCGCAAGCCAGTTTGCAGGCACTCCGCTGTTCGACCACATCATCGATAACGGCGATGACCTGCTGCAACGCGCACTCCCGTTGGCCCGCGAACGAGCAGCTTTCGCCGGGCCACCACCGCGCGTTCGTGACCTGCCAGTGGAACGGTCGAATGCAGAAGCCTTCCTTCAGTTCGCGCGGAACATGGTGCGGGCAAGTGCAGGCCCCTACCCCGCACCGCTCGCCTGCCTCGAAGCCGTCGCCGGCGCGGCGACATACGATTTCGACGGAGGCATCGCCAACGAGCGCAAGCTGTTCGCCGGGTTGCTGCGGACGCCCGAGTCCACTGCGCTACGTCACAACTTCATCGCCGAGCGCGCCGCAGGTCAGATCGCCGATCTGCCACGCAACACCGCTACGCGTCCGATTCGCCGCGTCGGGGTGATCGGTGCCGGCACGATGGGCAGCGGCATCGCGATGAATCTGCTCAATGCCGGCATTCCCGTCGTGCTCCTAGAAGTCAAACAGGAAGCACTCGATCGCGGTGTGGCGACTATCCGCCGCAACTACGAGAATTCGTTCAAAAAAGGCAAACTCACGCCAACGCAGCTCGACCAGCGCATGGCACTGCTGACGCCGGTGCTCGACTACGCGCCACTGGCTGACGCGGATCTGGTGATCGAAGCCGTGTTCGAAAGCATGGACGCCAAGCAGGAAGTGTTCCGACAGCTCGACAAGATCTGCAAGACGGGTGCGATCCTGGCATCGAATACGTCGTATCTGGATGTCGACCGGATCGCCGCATTGACGAGTCGCCCGCAGGATGTGCTGGGGCTGCACTTCTTCTCACCGGCCAACGTCATGCGTCTGCTGGAGATCGTGCGTGGCGCGAAGACGGCGCCGGATGTTCTCGCCACAGCAATGCAGCTTGCGAAGAAGATCAAGAAGGTTGCGGTCGTGGCTGGCGTCTGCGACGGCTTCATCGGCAACCGCATGCTTGAACGCTACCTCGTGGCCGCGCACGACCTGGTCGTCGCTGGCGCACAACCGCAGCAGGTCGACACCGCACTCCAGAAATTCGGCATGGCCATGGGTCCGTTCCGCATGATGGATCTCGCCGGACTCGACATTGGCTTGGCCACGCGCAAGCGCCGCGCGGCCGAACGGCCCGATCTCGACTTCAGTTCGGTGGCCGACCCGTTGTACGAGGCCGGCCGCTTCGGCCAGAAGACCGGCGCCGGCTGGTATCGGTACGAAGGCGGGCAGCGCGATCCGATTCCGGATGCTGTCACCGCCGAGATGATTGATCGCTATCGAGCCTCCAAAGGCGTGACACCGCGCCGTATTGCTGACGACGATATCGTGGCTCGCTGCATTCTGGCGCTGGTCAATGAAGGCGCCCGCATCCTCGACGAAGGCATTGCGCAGCGTGCGTCCGATATCGATGTCGTCTTTCTCAACGGCTATGGCTTTCCCGCACTGCGTGGCGGACCCATGCACTACGCCGATCAGCTGGGACTGCCAGATGTGGTTCGCTCGTTGCGCAGATTCGCCGCCGACGACGACAACGCCGCGTGGGAACCAGCCCCCCTGATCGAACGCCTGGCCGCGGAAGGCCGGACTTTCAACTGAGTCGAGACTTTTCCATGACCGATGCCGTGATCGTTTCCACCGCGCGCACTGCACTGGCGAAGAGCTGGAAAGGCGCTTTCAACATGACGTACGGCGCGACGCTTGGCGCGCATTCGGTACAGCATGCCGTTGCGCGTTCAGGCCTGGACCCAGACGAGATCGAAGACGTCATCATGGGCGGCGCCTTTGGCGAAGGCACGACGGGCGGCAACATCGCGCGGACGATCGCGATACGGGCGGGCCTGCCGATCACCACCGGCGGCGTGACGGTGAACCGCTTTTGCGCCTCCGGCCTGCAGACGATCGCGATGGCTGCGCAGCGCGTGATCCTGGAACAGGCGCCCGCCATCGTCGCGGGCGGCGTCGAGAGCATCTCCTGCGTGCAAAACGAAATTAACAGCCACATGCTGAGCGATCCTTGGCTCGTCGAACACAAGCCGACGCTGTACTGGAGCATGCTGCAGACAGCCGAAACGGTCGCCAAGCGCTATGCGATTCCGAAACAGGCACAGGACGAGTACGGCGTGCGCAGCCAGCAGCGCGCCGCAGCCGCTCAGGCGGCCGGAAAATTCAACGATGAAATCGTTCCGATGACCACGACCATGGGCGTGGTCGACAAGAACACCGGCGCGCTCGGCACATGCGAGGTCACCATCGCCGCCGACGAAGGTATCCGCGCCGACACGACCTATGAAGGTGTCGCGAAGATCCGCACGGCGCTGCCGAATGGAGTGATCACCGCGGGCAATGCTAGTCAGTTCTCAGATGGCAGTTCTGCATGTGTGGTCATGAACGCGAAACTCGCGGAACAGCGTGGCTTGCAACCCCTCGGCATCTTTCGTGGCTTCGCTATCGCCGGTTGCGAACCGGATGAGATGGGCATCGGTCCGGTGTTCGCCGTCCCGCGCCTGCTCAAGCGGCATGGGCTGAAGATCAGCGACATTGGACTGTGGGAACTCAATGAGGCGTTCGCCTGCCAGGTCCTGTACTGCCGCGACCAGCTCGGTATTCCTGACGAACTGCTCAACGTCAACGGCGGCGCCATCGCCGTCGGCCATCCGTACGGCGTGAGTGGCGCACGGCTCACGGGCCATGCGTTGATCGAAGGCCGGCGCCGCGGGGTGAAGTACGTCGTCGTCACGATGTGCATCGGCGGCGGCCAAGGTGCCGCCGGTCTGTTCGAGGTCTGCTGAAATGGCGCTGCGCGAACTGTTCGAACTCCAGGGCAGGACGGTGCTCGTCACCGGCGGCTCCCGTGGCCTCGGCCTACAACTCGCGCGGGCGCTCGGTGAAATGGGCGCCAAGGTCGCCATCAGCGCGCGCAAGGCCGATGAGCTGAACGAAGCCAAGGCCGAACTGGCCGCAGCCGGCATCAACGCCTTCACCGTGGTGAACGACCTGAGCGAAACCGAGCAGCTGCGACCGCTCGTCGACGCCGTCGTCGAACGCTATGGCGACATCGACATTCTGGTGAACAATGCGGGCGCGAGCTGGGGCGCACCCGCCGCACAGCATTCGACCGAAGCCTGGGACAAGGTCATGAACCTCAACGCCAGGAGCGTGTTCCTGTTGTCACAGGAGGTCGCCAACCGGTGCTTCATCCCGCGCCAGCGCGGCAATATCATCAACGTCGGCTCGGTCTCCTCGCTGCGCGTCGACATGGAAATGAAAGCCGTGGCCTATTACGCATCGAAGGCCGCCGTGGTGCATCTGACGCGCGCACTCGCCTGCGAATGGGGACCGCATGGCATCCGCGTCAATGCCCTCTGTCCGGGCTTTTTTCCGTCGAAGCTCGCCAATGGACTACTCGAAAACATCGGTACCTCGATCGTTGCACGCACACCGCTCGGCAGGCTTGGCGGCGACGATGACCTGATGGGGGCGGTGGTATTCTTGGCCTCGGACGCCTCGCGGCACGTGACGGGGCAAGCACTGGCGATCGACGGCGGCGCTTCAATCGCATGACAGTGCCGATGCCAGATCCTGCGCGACTCGCGGCATGGATGCGCGCACACGTGGCGGATTTCTCCGGTGACCTGCGCATCGAGAAATTTTCAGGCGGCCAATCCAATCCAACTTATCACCTGAGCGCAGGCGACCGGCACTACGTCCTGCGCCGCAAGCCACCGGGCATCCTGCTGCCATCGGCCCATGCCGTGGATCGCGAGTTCCGCATCATTTCGTCGCTGGCGCGCACCGATGTACCCGTCGCCCATGCATATGCCCTGTGCGAAGACGACGCCGTGATCGGCAGCATGTTCTACGTCATGTCGTTCGTTTCCGGGCGGATCTTCTGGGACGCGCGTCTGCCAGACGTGTCGACCGTGCAACGCACCGCCATGTACGACGAACTGAACCGCGTGCTGGCATCGCTGCATGGCGTGGATCCGGTCGCTGCAGGACTGGGCGACTACGGCCGCAGCGAGCACTTCGTCGCGCGACAAATCGCTCGCTGGACGCGCCAGTATCGGGCTGCCGAAACCGAGAGCATCGACGCGATGGAACGGCTGATCGACTGGTTGCCGCAGTACATTCCAGCTGACGACGAAGTCCGCATCGTGCATGGCGACTTCAGGCTCGACAACGTCATATTCGACCCGACGACACCGCGCATCCTCGCCGTACTCGACTGGGAGCTATCGACGCTCGGGCCGCCTCTGGTAGATCTCGCCTACTTCTGCATGCGCTGGCGAATGCCACCAACCCTCCTCGACGGGCTGTACGGCACCGACTGCGCAGGACTCGGCATCCCCGATGAAGCGTCGTTCGTGGCAGCTTACCTCAAGCGTATCGGTCGCCCGGCCATCCCCACGGCGGACTGGGAGTTCTACATCGTGTTCAACATGTTCCGACTGGTCAGCATTCTTCAGGGTGTCGCCGCACGGGCACGGCAGGGCAACGCGTCGAATGCCGCCGCGATCGACACCGCACGTCAGGCGCGTCCGCTCGCGAAGCTGGCCTGGAAAATTGCACAACATTGGACTCCATCATCGAGGCAGCCATGAACTTCGCATACACGTCCGGACTAGGCTCATCGCAACCCGATCGGCAGGCCCGATCTCGGGCGATACGCTGCCGTGAACAGCTGAACGTGACCACCCAATGCTCAGCACAGGTGCCGGCCTGATGAGTGAACGCATCATCAATCTGCGCGATCTGCACTTCCAGCTGTTCGAAGTGCTGGATTCCGAAGCACTGACCGGCCGCGCCCGCTACGCTGAACACAGCATCGAGACCTTCCAGTCCGCGCTCGATGCCGCGCACCGCATCGCCGTCGACAAGTTTGCGCCACACAATCGCCACGCGGACGAACGTGAGCCGGAGATTGCAGACGGACACGTGCGCATCATCCCCGAGGTGAAGCAGGCACTCGATGCCTACGTCGATGCCGGCTTTCTCGCTGCCCAACACGACGCCCAACTGGGCGGAATGCAGCTGCCAGGAACGATCGCCAGCGCCTGCCACTTCATGTTTGCTGCTGCAAACGTCGGCACGAACGGCTACGTGATGCTCACGTTGGCAAACGCGAATGTGATTGCGAGATTCGGAACGGAACAGCAGAAGGCACGCTATCTGACAGGACTGCGCAGCGGTCGCTCTTTCGGCACCATGGCATTGACCGAGCCGCAGGCCGGTTCATCGCTCGCCGACATCCGCACGATGGCGCTACCCCAGCCCGACGGCAGCTATCGACTTCACGGTAACAAGATCTTCATCTCGGGAGGCGATCACGAACTCTCCGAGAACATCGTGCATCTCGTGCTGGCGAAAACCCCGGGCGCTCCCCCGGGCACCCGAGGAATTTCTCTGTTCATCGTCCCCAAGTACCGCGTAGCTGATGACGGTGCACGAGGCGCGCGCAATGACGTCTCTCTGTCGGGGCTGCTGCACAAGATGGGCTGGCGCGGCACGACCTCGACAATGCTTTCGTTCGGGGAGCGCGGTGATTGCTACGCCGAGCTACTGGGGCAGCCATATCAGGGCATGGCGACCATGTTCCACATGATGAACGAGGCCCGCATCGGCGTGGGCGCCAATGCCGCGATGCTCGGCTATCGCGGCTACCTCGCGGCGCTTGATTACGCGAAGGAACGACCGCAGGGACGCAGTCACGACACACGTGATCCATCACGACCGCAGATACCGATCATCGAACATGCCGATGTGCGGCGCATGCTGCTCGCACAGAAGGCCTACGTCGAAGGCGGGTTCGGCCTCTGCCTGTACGCAGCGCGACTTCAGGACGATCAACAATCCGCGGACAGTGAATCGGTACGAGCCGATGCCTCTTTGTTGCTCGAACTACTGACGCCGGTGGTGAAGTCATGGCCCGCTCAATGGTGTCTGGAAGCGAACAGCCTGGCGATCCAGGTGCTGGGCGGCTATGGCTACATGCGCGAGTATCCTGTCGAGCAGTTTTATCGCGACAATCGTCTCAATGCCATTCACGAGGGTACTCACGGCATCCAGGCGCTGGACCTGCTCGCTCGCAAACTGCAACTGCAGAATGGCGCGACCCTGCAGAAATTCGTGGAACACATCGAACCGACACTCACGGAAGCAGGCGCGTTCGAATCGCTGCGCCCGTGCGCCGATGCGTTGCGCGCTTCAGTCAAGGACACGGTGGCCACCGTCGCTGTCCTGAGCGCAGCGCTCCGCGAACAAGCAGCGCTGGCGCAAGCCAATGCGAGCGTATTGCTGGAAGCTTTCGGTCATGTCGTTGTCGCGTGGATCTGGCTGCGACAGGCGGTTGTCGCTGCTCGTGCGAAACCGCTTACAGCCGACGACAAGGCTTTCTACGACGGCAAGATCCAGACGTGTCACTGGTTCTCCGAGTGGGAGCTACCGAAGACCGCGGCTCAGTTCGCGCTGTTGCGTAGTCTCAATGAAAGGACATTGAGCATGAAACCAGAGTGGTTCTGACTGCAATCGCAGCTCAATTGCAGCACAGCGTGTTACTTGCGTTACGAGACTGACGGGTGATAACCTGATCGGACTTCTCGCCACGTGGGCCGTCGCTGCCCGATACGACTAACGACATGATCTCTTCGGTGTACGTCTATGACGCTGTGCGCTCGCCGCGCGGCAAAGCGCGCGCCGACGGCTCCCTCGCTCGCCATGCTCCGCAGGAACTCGTGCGGCAGCTAGTCGTCGCTCTGGACGACCGAGTTGGCGGCGTCGTACGCTCGGCCAACACCCTGCTACTCGGCTGCGTCGGCCAGATCGGCGCTCAAGGCGGAAACATTGCGCTCGTGTCGAAGCTGCACAGCGGTCTTCCCGATGACGTTAGTGTCTGCTCGCTCAATAATTACTGCGTCTCGAGTCTCACCGCGATCGGCCAGGCCGCCACGCTGGTGCATTCAGGTCAAGCGCAACGCGTACTCGCCGGCGGCGTCGAAATGATGTCGCGCGTGCCGTTCATGGCGGACGCCGCGGACTACTACACCGATGCCACGTTCGCGGCCCGGACCCGCTACCTTCCTGTCGCGCTCGCTGCAGATCGGCTTGCTGAAGAGGAGCAGATCGATCGTGCGACGATGGATGCGCTCGCGCTCGAATCGCAACGCCGTGCTGCGCATGCCGAGACAAGCAGCGCCCTGAACCGATCGCGCATCGCGATCAAGACCGCCGACGGTGCAGTCGCGCTTGCCAAAGATGAATGCGTGCGCCCGCAGTCCACGCCGGAATCGCTGGCCGCGATGCAGCCGGCATTCGGCGAACTCGCGCGAGCCTACGCCGATGCGCTCGGTCACCGCCGCATCGATCATCGGCACACGATCGCGCACGCCCCTCCGATCTGCGATGGCGCGTCGCTGTCGTTCGTCGCCGGGCCGATCGATGGGCTCAAGCCCCGTGCGCGCATCGTGAGTTATGCCGAAGCGGGGGGCGATCCGCACACTTCTCTGCTGGCCGGCTTATCTGCGATGGATCGCGCGCTCGCGCGTGCCGGCATGAAGCTGGACGACATAGACTGTATCGAGTTCATGGAAGCCTTCGCAGTGACCATCGCCAAGTTTCTGCGTGACCGCCGCGTCGACTCTGCGCGCGTCAACGTCAGTGGCGGTCACATGGCCAAGGGTCATCCGATGGGCGCCAGCGGCGGGATTCTGCTGTCGACGCTGCTCGACGTCCTCGAGGCGCGAGATGCGACGACCGGCTTGGTGGTGGCAAGCGGCGCCGCCGGTGCCGGAGCGGCCATGGTGGTCAAGCGCCTGCGGTGAATGCCGTGGCGATCCTGACTTCTCCCTGCCTGCGGCTGCCGGTCCTCGCCGCGCCAATGCTCCTCGCGAACTGCCGCACGACCGAAGAGCTCGACCATTGCAGCGCCTGCGACCAGGCACTGCAGGCAATCGGCAGCGTCGAGTCCGTGGCCACGATCGTGCAGTGATTTGAAATGACCGCGAGCGCGGTGCGCGCTCAGAGCAAGAACAGGAGAACGGACGTGACGACGAAGGTATATATCCTCGGTGGTTATCAGACCGACTTCGCCGAAAACTGGGCGCGCAACGGCATGCAGATCGCCGACGGCATGCGCCAGACGATCCGGCAAGGCCTCGTCGAAGCCAACCTGGAAGCGACTCAGATCGAAGTCGCGCATGTCGGTAACTTCGCCGCCGAACTGTTCTGTCAGCAGGGCCATCTCGGTGGTCTGTTCGCAGCGAGCGATCCGGCTTTCGCCGGCATTCCTGCGTCCCGGCACGAAGGCGCCTGTGCTTCCGGCAGCCTTGCGATTCTGGCGGCCTCGGCCGACCTAGAGGCCAGGCGTTACGGTCTTGCGGCCGTCCTCGGCGTCGAGCAGATGCGCAACGTGCCAGGCGACAAGGCCGCCCAGCTGATCGGCGGTCCAGCCATGTGGAGCGGGCACGAATACGAGAACGTGCGGTATCCGTGGCCGAGCGTCTTCAGCGACGTTGCCGACGAGTACGATCGCCGCTTCGGGCTGAAGCAGGAACACCTGGCGCGCATTGCCGAGATCAATTTTGCAAACGGCCGGCGCAATCGCAATGCGCAGACGCGCCGCTGGACGTTCACCCAGCAAAGCTTCACCGCGGACGACACTGCGAACCCGACCGTCGCCGGGCGCATGCGCAAGCAGGATTGCGGCCAGATCACTGACGGCGCAGCGATCGTGTTCCTCGCCTCGGAGGAAAAAGCGAGAGAGCATGCGAAGCGCCTCGGCATCAGCATCGATGCGTTCCCCTACATCCGCGGCTGGGGCCATCGCACGGCGCCGATCACCTATGCCGCGAAAGTGCAGGCGAGCCAAGGGCAACCGTACGTGTTCCCACACGTGCGTGGCGCGATCACCGACGCCTTCCGCCGTGCCGGTCTTGCTGACGTGAAGGACCTCGACGGCATCGAGACGCACGACTGCTTCACCAGCACCGAATACATGGCGATCGATCACTTCGGTATTACGCTGCCGGGACAGAGCTGGCAAGCGGTGGAGGCTGGCGACATCGAGATCGGCGGCCGGATTCCCGTGAATCCCAGCGGCGGTTTGATCGGGCTCGGTCACCCAGTCGGCGCAACGGGCGTGCGCATGGCTCTGGACTGCTTCAAGCAGGTCACCGGTACGGCCGGCGAGTATCAGGTTGAAGGCGCGCGAAACTTCGCCACCCTGAACATCGGCGGCAGCGCGACGACGACCGTCAGCCTGGTCGTAAGTCGCGACTAGTCCTTGATCCGACGAGGAAGATCCCGGCGAGTCGCCCAGTGCAATCCACTGGGCAATTGCATAATGATCCCAAGGGTAATCGCGTCATGCGACTTGAGGGAGCTGGCCGACGCAGCCGTACGATCGGTACCGCCGCGGAGGGAAATCCGGTGGACTTTGGCGTTCGCCTATGGGGTCCGGGCCCGAACGCTGCTTGCGTTTCAAATTGCCAAGTAGTTCTAAAGCCTCGTGTAGCGCCACAGATCCGCATCCCGGATACGGCCGCCATTGGTTGGATCACGCTTGAAACAGGCCACCTGTCCATCCGGGATCGTTTTGAACAATAAGCCACTCAATCACAGCGCTATGCTTGCCCGTGCCTGTGACGATCACCCAGCGCTCATTGAAGCGAATCCTGTGTTCCGCCGACGCAAGCGAAAGTACGGCGCCGCACTGATGTGCCGTTGCCATCGAGCAGCCCTGCCCTTAAAGTCGTACGATGCCCACCAGCGCCAAGATCATTGCAGCTAGTTCCGTGACACGGGCGCTCAGCGTCATCGGCGATCGCTGGACGCTGCTCATCTTGCGCGACGCATTCAAAGGTGCGCATCGCTTCGAGGAGTTCCGCACCCTGAGCGGAGCCGCGCGCTCCACACTCACTAGCCGACTGAACGGCCTCGTCGAAAACGGCCTGCTCGAACGCGTGCGCTACTCCGAGTCGCCGCCACGCTTCGAGTACCGACTCACTGATCGCGGTCGCAGCCTTTACGGCGTCACGCTCGTGATCTGGCGCTGGGAACATCGCTGGGGGCCGAGCGGCGCAGGCATTCCGAGCTATCTGCGACACAACGTTTGCGGACATGCCATGAAGCCGGATCTCACCTGCTCGGGTTGCAAGCAACACATCGAGCTCAAGGACACGTCGTACGAAGTGGTCGCCGGCTCGGGCCGTGTCAAGGCTTCAAAACCGCGCTTTCGCCGCCTTTCCTCGATCACAGTCGACAACCATCGCGGCGCAAATGACGCGTTCGTGCGAACGACCGACATCCTCGGCGATCGCTGGATGCCGCTAGTCCTGTCTGCTGCCTTCTTCGGCCTGCGACGTTTTGACGAGATACAGAGCGGCCTCGAGATCGCCACCAACATCCTCACGCACCGCCTCAACACTCTGGTCGCGCATGACATCCTCAAGCGCTGCCAGTACTCGGATCGCCCCCCGCGCTTCGAGTATCGTCTCACCGAGAAGGGCCGCGACCTGTACCCGCACGCGTTGCTGCTCATGCAGTGGGGCGATCGCTGGCTCGCGCCGAGCGGCGGACCGAATCTGCGCATCGTCCACAAGACCTGCGGCACGTATCTCGGCGCCCTGGTCACCTGCAGTCATTGCCATGCCGCCATTGATCCGCACGACGTGACCTTCCCACCATCGATCGCGCGCAAGCCGAAGACTGAAGCGACTTCCTAGCATCGAGTGCACCGATTCAAACCGGGAGCGCAGCGCGCCTCACTCACTCCCTGCTCGACCATCGAAATCCTGCTGCAGGCCCAAGGTGCGAATCATCTGCACGCAATCGCAGCACTACAAACGATAGCGAAGCGAAGCCCCGGCTCAGGTGGACTCTTCGCGCTGCTTGAACCGCGACGGCAGGTCTCGACGCACGACTTTGCCCAGCGAGTTGCGCGGCAGCTCATCGAAGATCTGCAGATACTCCGGCAACTTGATCGTCGCCACGTCCAGCTTGCGCAGGTAGCTCACGACGCTGTCGAGCGTCACTGTCTCACCGGGTTTGGCAACCGCCGCCAGGCCGACGCGCTCACCCAGTACATCATCCGGCACGCCGCAGAACGCCGCTTCGCGGATCTGCGGATGGCCTTCGATCAGCGTATCGAGCTCCGCTGGCGAGATCTTCATTCCACCGCGGATGATGATGTCCTTCGCGCGGCCGATGAAGCGATAGAAGCGGCGCTGGGCGCCGTAGCCTGCGATCTCGAACAGATCGCCCGAGCGAAAGTATCCCGCGGCGTCGAACGCCGCCACATTCAGCTCCGGCTCATCCCAGTAGCCGTCGAAGCGCATCGCACCGTCGATTCGCAACTCGCCGGGCTGTCCGGGCTCTGTCACCTCCTCTTCGGTCACTGGATCGACAAGACGCGTCCGCACCTTGGCCGAGAAAGGCGAGGACCATTCCAGACCCGGGACGCCGAAACGTGGGAAGTACTGTGCGCGATCGTGCGGATCCGGCAGATCCTGGGCGCAACTGAACAGCGCGCAACCTTCGTTTGAGCCGAATATATTCACGACCGAGATACCGAGACGGGTCTGCCAGCCTTCGACCATCCAGGGCGCGAGCGGCGCCGATCCCGAACCGAGCGAGCGCAGCGAGGAAAGATCGGTATTCGCAAGCAGTGCTTCGTTCTTCAGCAACTGCGACAGCACTGCGGGCGGCGCGACGGTGTATGCGATGCGCTCCTCCTGCAGCTGCGTTAGGAAGATAGGCAGATCGAATGGGTGATGCTGCACGAGCCGCGCTCGATTCATCAGCCAGGGCATCACCATGCCGCCGATCGATGCGGTGTTGATCATCGGGAACGGGTTCAGAATCGCATCGCCTGGACGCACTTGGCCGATTTCGGCGCAAACTTCACCGTTCGCGATCCAGTGGTTGTGGCTGCGGGGCACACCCTTCGGCCTGGCCTCCGTCCCCGACGTCCAGCACAGTGTCAACAGATCGTTCGGATCCACTTGCAAGGTTGCGAGGTGACCGGACAGCAGCGCCGGCTCGCCTCGCAGCAACTGGCCGGCGACCAGAAAACCGCCGACACCGTCGAGAGTGATCACCCGCTCGAGCGTGCCGACCTCGCCGCGCAGTGCGTCGATTGCTTCGGCCGGCCGCGAATCCTTGAGCCCGATCACTGTGATGGCGATGCGCGCGCATGACTTGGTCAACAAATAGCGCAGCTCATGGGAACGGAACTGCATCGAGACCGGGCAGAAGATCAGGCCGAGTCTGGCACAGGCAAGAAAGATAACGACCGCTTCGACGATGTTCGGCAGCTGCACGGCAACCACGTCCTGCTTGCGCAGGCCAAGGCCGAGAAACCCGGCCGCAAGGGCGTTCACCTCTGCGTCAAGTTCGGTGTAGGTCAACCGTCGTGACGGACTGCCGATCAGGGCAGGACGATTCAGCGGGTCCGCCAAAGCCTCCTGATCGCCAGCCAGGCGCACCGCTTCCTGCATTAAGTCGTCGACGGTGCGGCCGCTCCACCAGCCCAGGCGCATGCATTCTTCGATTCTTGCCGGTGTGCTGCGAATCATCAATTTTTGTCGCTTATCTGAAGTTGAACTAGAACGGAAGGGTCACAGCCCTTTATGCGAGATACCTGCTGCCATCAGGCCATTGATTTCCTGCTCCGATAAACCAAGCTGTAACAGTATCTTCTCGGACTCTGAACCGAGTGGGTTGGTTGGCTGACCCGCACGAAAACCATCGTCATCCAGGCTAAGCGGCGGCCCCACGATAGTCATCGCACCAACCAACGGGTGTTCGAATCTATGAAACATCTTGTTGGCATTGATCTGCTCGTCATCGGAAAGTTCAATCGGCAGATACACCTTGGACACGGGAATGCCGGACTTTCGCAAGAGTGTGACCCAATGGTCGCTCGATTGACGGGCGATCAGTTGTTCAACTTGTGACGCAAGGTTGCTGTAGTACGTCAGCCGATCCCCAGCAAAGTCCCGGGTAAGCCCAACATCAACAATGCCCAGCACCTCGCCGAACTTTGTCTGCAAGGAACGGCTTCCACAAGCGATCGCAATAAACGAATCCTGAGTAGCGAACGTTGTGTAATACACATTCATCATTCGCGTCAGCAGCGCAAGCTCGGCCGGTTGAACCGATGCAAGTTGCTCCGCATAAGATGCACCGCTCGCCCGCTTGGCAGCCAGTTGCTCCAGCATCTTGGCATGTTCCACTGCATCGCGATCCGCCTTGGCAAGTTGCGTACTCGACATGGACATCGCCGCCTGCAGCAGACTCGTTTCTATGATGCCACCTGCGCCCGTTCGCTCACGGCGCAACAACGCCGAGAGAATACCGAACGCGAGCGTCACACCAGCCATCGTATCTACACTAGCGGTCTCGCAGGCGGCGGGGCGACCGTCAATTATTCGGCCGTTCGCCGCCATCAGCCCGCTACGAGCCTGAACCACCACGTCCTGACCCACATTGCTTGCTTCGGGCCCGGCGTTGCCATAGCCCGACACCGAACCAATGATTAGGCGTGGATAACGCTCAAGGAGTTGTCCGGGAGCAATCCCCATCTTCTCTGCAAGGCCCGGTCGAAAATTCATCAGGACGACGTCGGCCTTTTTTATGAGTGCCTCGATTACCGGCTTAGCAGCCGCGTTACCCAGGTCCAGAGGCAGACAATGCTTACCGTTGTTGCGGCAAATGAAGTGCCTCGACTCACCCCCCCCCACCGTACCCGCGGAGCGCATAGGGTCGCCACTGAGGGGCTCTACCTTGACGACCTCGGCACCACCATCGGCCAATAACTGAGCCGCGACAGGCACCGCCACGAACTGCCCGAATTCAACGACATTAAGGCCTTTGAAAGGCTGCTGAGACATCTCTTCTTCTCCGAAGCAAGCACTGACGATTGGATTCAAACAGCCGGCGCAATACTCTTGTGGGGCGGTGACAGGAGAAAACTGGAGATAAAGCTGATCACCAGCCCGATAGCACAGAAAACAAACGCAAGCTCATAGCTGCCCTGCTGATCCGCGATATACCCTGAAACAGTTGGCACGGCGGCCATACATAGCGTCACGACGGGCAAGACGATCCCCATGATGCTTGGATAGGATTCCGGGCTGAAATAATTTCCGAGCATCGTCGTGTCCATGACGAGGCTCGCTCCAAATGCCGCGCCGAAAATCGGGCCGCAGACCATCAGGATGACAAAGGCGGGGGCTTGCCATATCACGAGAAAGGACAACAGCATGAGCCCCATAGATACGCTGATCACCCAGCGGGGTTCAATGCGATCGCCCACCCACCCCATAGGGAAGCGAATGACCGCGCTCCCGATGAGGACGGACATGAGCACATAGGCCGCCTGCATATCCGTCAGCCCGACATCGGTGAGATGCAAGACGCCGTGGGAAAGTATCAACATGAGCGCCATGGCTTTGGTGACGAACGTCAAGAGGAAGAAACGCAGGGTTCGCGTTCTGAACGCCTCGCCGGGTGTCCACGGTGTTGAGGTGCGATAAGTCCGAGCAACCCGCACCTGCGGTCCTCCTGCTTTCTTGGCCTCTTCGGGACGGATGCCGTCCGGGTATTGCCCCACATCCTCCGGCTTGTTCCGCACCCAAAAGGAGAGGATCAATGCGACAGCCGCCAACGCGGCAGAAACCAGCCAGCCCACTCGCCACGTGCCCGCGTGCTCCATAAACCAGGTATAGACCGGCTGTGCAATGAAGCCACCCACCGGTGCTGCGGTCATCACTAAACCCAGGACGGTCGCCCGTTTCACGCTGAACCATTGCATGACGTTGAGCTGAATGGGCACCAGGCCGGCGAAAGCCAGACCGATGGGGACGATGAAACCCCAGATGATCGTCCAGGGCACGATTCCTGTCGTGACGGTACCAAGAAGAGTCATCCCTGCGAGCAGCACGATGAGACCAAGGATGATGGTCGTCTTGCTACCCAGTTTCTTGAGAACAATCGCGACTACCGGCGCCAGAAATCCCAAGACCAACAGATGAATTGAGTTGGCAATCGAAGCACTGCCGCGACTCCAATTGAAATCCGCCACCATCGCCGGAAAGATCACGCTGTAGCCGTAGACCACCAGCCCCATTGACGCCAGATACACGAAAAAGAATATGGCGGCGTTGACCCACCCATAGAACATACGTTGGTCGTCTTGTGCTCTCATGTACTTGTCTCTTCTAGTTTTAGTTCGATAGGCCGGTTATGGCTATAACCGGCCTGTGCGCCTAGCTTCGATCCGTAGCGAATCGAGAAACGGTCAGAAGCTATATTTCACAGCCACGCCCCACTCCCTTGGCAGCGCTGGTTGACGCATCGCAGGTACGCCAAGACCTGGAAGATAGAAAGCGGACAGCACGTATTCTTCATCGGTGAGATTGGTGCCGAACGCCGCGACATTCCAGCCCGATGGGAAGTCCACACTGACCCTTGCATTCAACAGCCCATATGCCTGCTGCTGAAGCAGCGGGTTAGTGGTGTCCTGTATTTCGAAATAGGCTTTGTCTTTCCAGGCATAGTCGAGACGTGCAGTCAGGCTGCCCCAGTCCAGCGGCACTTTGTACTGACTTGATAGCGTGTAGGACCATTTCGGCGTGAACAAAAACTCGCTGTCGATCGTCAGCGGCCCTCCCCGCCTGTCGGCGCTCTTATACTCCGCATCGGTGAACCCCACTGAGGCGCTAAGTGTCAGGTTGTCCACCGGCTCAAGGAGCGCTTCCAGCTCAAACCCTTTAATTTCCGCCGTTGGTGCGTTGGAGACAACTGCGACTGAAACCAGGTTGTTGCCGCTCGGCCTGATGTATGTAAACGAATACTGGATATCTTTATAGTCGCTGTAAAACGCTGCCACATTCAGACGCAGGCGATTGTCCAGCAAGGTGGATTTCATCCCCAGCTCATAGGTCCAGACATACTCTGGAAGATATGCATTGAGTGTGTCTCTATTGAGAACATCACTCAGACTGGTAACCGAATTGATCAGACCGCCGCTCTTGAATCCCCTGGCCGCGGAAAGGTAGGTCGAGATATCGTCGTTCCACTTGTACACGACATTCGCACGCCCGGACCAATCGCCAATGCTCATCTCGCCACTGAGCGGAGTCGTACAGGAAGCGCAAATGAAGCTGCCGTCGTAGATGTTTATCTGCTGATAGGATTCCGTCTTTTCATCCTTGGTATATCGAAGACCACCTGTGACACTGAGCTTATCCGTAATGTGATAGGTGCCCTCTCCGAATGCCGCCCAACTGTCATTCGTTGACCAGCGTTCGCGCTCAGAGCTCAAGTCCGGGATGAGCCCAGCTTGCGTAAGCGGTACGAAAACGTACGCGGTTGACGGATCGAAGGCGTCCTCGGAGAAATAGTAAAGCCCAAGGATCCAATCAAGCCGATCATTGAAGGAAGCTCCGTTGATCTGAAATTCCTGACTGAACTGATCCTGGTCAGTGTAGTTATTCCCGGCGCCAAGACCGTGCGAGGTGAAATCCAGATCCGACCCAAAGCCGGTTTCGTATTCTCGCCAGGCGGTAATCGATTTTATGAAAATGTCAGTACTGAGACTCCAGTCCACCGTCATGGAGCCGCCCAGTGAGTCCATGTAATTGAAATTGTCTCTGCCGCCACGATATGTGCCGTAGGTGCTGTAGATATCCGGCGGCAAGAGGCTCTGATCAACGGGTGGCTGCGGATTGAGACGTGCATTGAAAAGATTGTGGAAGGATATCGGTCTGAATTCCGCAATCGACCGCACAGTGGCCTTCTCGTCCATGTCCGTCGCTTCCACTGAGAACAGGACCTTGATGTCGTCCGTCACCGTCCAGTCGAGCAATACACGGCCGCTGATCCGGTCCCTGTCGCCCATTTCATCGATCTTCTTACCTGTCGAATAATCGAGTACTCGGCCATAGCCATCCCGCTTTTGCGTCCCCACGGCAATTCTGCCGTTCAGCCTGCCAGGGATCAGTGCCCCATTCAGATTGAGCTTGGCGTCGAAACGGTCGAATGAACCAACGGTCACCTCCGTACTGCCCGAGAAATCCCCTGTCGGCCTGGCTGTGACAAAACTGACGGCTCCGCCAATGGTGTTCCTTCCAAACAAGGTTCCTTGTGGTCCACGCAATACTTCGACCCGCTCGAGATCCACCATGCCCAGATCAATGGCTTGCTGCGTAGACAGGTAAACGCCGTCCAGATAAATGCCCACACCCGGACCACCCAGCGAATTTCCGATGCCGCGCATGAATACTTCTGACGTCAACGAACCATCGATGCCGTTGTTGTACATGCTGAAGTTCGGCGAGAACTGCGACAGCTCCTGAAGGCTGGTGAGCGATCGCGCCTCGATATCGGCTGTCGAGAAGACATCGATCGATATCGGCACATCCTGCAGATTCTCGGTTCGTCTTCTGGCGGTGACCAGAATTTCTTCGACCGCTCTGCCGCTGTAACCCTCTTCTTCAGCGGCGGCGTTCGCGCCATCGGTGGCTGCAAGTACCGCGAGAACTGAGAGAAAACCAATTGGCCTAATAGTCATATGCCCCCCGATTTCATGCCGTTCGATTGCGTCGCAAGTGACCACCGGATCGGCTTTCACTGGCAACGGTCTATTTATAGTTTCCCAGTGAAGACGGGCTTTCTTTTCTCTGTGAAAGCGGCTACGGCCTCTTTAAAGTCGTCGGACCTGTCCAACAGTTGCCATGCAGTACGCGTAAAGACGTGCAGTTCCTCCAATGGGACGTTCAGGAACTGACGCATACCTTCCTTGATGATTCTCACGGCCGCGGGAGGATTACTGGCAATTCTGGCAGCCATCTCCATCGTCGTGCTCATCAGCTGGTCCTGAGGCACCACCTTGCTCACGATGCCTGTTCTGTACGCTTCTGCAGCATCGACGAGACTGCCTGTCAGTACCATTTCATAGGCTTTCGACAGCCCTACTATCCTTGGCAACAGGAAAAGGGCCATCTCCGGTGTAACCCCCAGTTTGACGAACGCCTCGCCGAACCTGGCGTTCTCTGAAGCAATTCTGATGTCACAGCAAAGCGCAATCTCGCATCCGAGTCCGACTGCGTCGCCATTTACAGCGGCGATAGACGGCGTATGAACGCTTCTCAGCAGATTGTGTACCCAACCAACATTCCTGTGCTTCTTCATGAGATTCATGTAGAGCAGCTCTTTCTGGCTCTCTTCGGTCGACTTGAAGAGATACTCGGCGCCTTTCAAGTCCAGCTCTTCATGAGTCTGAGCATCCATGACACCGGCATTTTCGCGAGCCTCGATGGATTTCTTGAATAGCGTCTTAATATCTCCACCGACACTGAAGGCTCTGTCGCCGGCCCCAGTCAGCACCATCACCCTGACGTTGTCATCGTTGTCCGCTTCCGTAACCAGCTCGGTTAGTTCCGCGATATCTTTGTGTGTCAAAGCATTGTGTGGTGGACGATTGATCGTGATCGTTGCGATATGATCCTCAACGGAATACAGAGTTCTTCTTTCTTCTTGCGTTGACATCTTCTTTCCTCGCAATACCCGGTGAACATTAACGGCGTTTGATCAATGGATCAGGTGCGAACGAACGGTCTACTTGCCCAGTGGGCATGCGTTCCGCTACAGATCTTGTGCGGCAAACCGATGCGGCAGACCGGACCGTCTTCGATGTGTTTCGCATCGAGCAGAATGCATTCCGACGTGCCTTTTTTCTCATCGGTGACAAAGCTGACGAGATAGCCGTCGTCTTCATCAGTGGCGCCGATGCGCGGCGCGAACGGCGCTTCGCTTGCATACTGCTGGTCGCCGAGATTGAACTCCCACGAGCGGCCAGTGACCACATCGTGCTTGACGAATCCGGTCATCAAGAACCAGCCGGGCTTGGCGCGCGAGCTGTACACGTATCGATAGGGACGACCGGTCATCTGCTGATTGATCGTGCCGAACTCGAGGACGCGATCATCGAGCGGCTCTTCGCGTGTCTTGCCGGTGCGCATGTCGAAGCGCCAGCGATGCAGCTGCGAGCGAAAGCTGTACTCGTCGAGATGCGCCATCATGTGACCGTAGCCAGCCGGTGCGTGTTCGTACGGAGGCGGCTTCGGATTCTCCTGGAAGTATCCGTCCATGATGATCTCGTGGCCGGCTTCGTAGGCGTTGAGGAAATGCAGCACGTACGTTGGCTTGGCTTCGAACCAACGCACCTCTTCACCCTTGCCATGCCGTGGCAGGATGCCGAAGCGCGATGGCATGTCGTGCATGCGCACGGCATGGATGCTCCGCTTCAGCAGCTCTTCGTCCCAGAACGCTGGCAGGTCGTTGACAATCGAGTAATGCGCGGAAACTGCGAGATCGTGCGGCAGCCGGGGTCCCGGCAGTTCGATCGGCGTGAAGCTCGTTACCTTGCCGTGCCTGTTCACGACGCCGTAGTGCATGTACGGCGCGTGCTTCGAGTAATTGAAAAACATCAACTCGTCGGTGTGCGGGTCAACTTTCGCATGCGCGGACACGCCATCGAGCGGCGCCCAGGCCGCCACGCCCAGCGGGTCGAGCGTCTCCGGATCCATGCAATACGCTTCGCCACATTGATAGAAGGTGGACAGCGCAACGCCGCCATGCACGCAGATATCGGTGCTCGATGAATCCTTGAGACTGCCGTGCGCTCCGAAGCCAGGACGGCGCGATGTGCCCGGCGGATCCATGAGTCCGCCCCACAGCGATCCGTTCGCATCCTGCTCCGCCTGCAGACAGCGCGTGCGTACGAATCGGTTCCGATAGCTCACATGGTCGGGTCGGAAATCCATCTGATGGATCATGCCGTCGCCATCGAACGGGTGATAACGACCGAGCGGCTGGTGGATCTGATTCTCGGTGTTGCGCAGGTACACGCCGTCGATGTCGGTCGGTACTTTGCCTTCGAGCACGGGCAAGTCGCAGGCCGTGACTTCTTCGTGCAACGGCGTCCACGCACCGTTCAGATACGGATGATCGCTGGTGCGCAGCGTGGTCCGGATCAGTGGGAGCTTCTTGATCTTCATAGATCCCTTTCGAGCCTCATGGATTCCTTTCGACCTTCACGGGAATTTCTCGCAATCTTCATCGGATTCCTCGCGCCAACGTCAACCGACACACGGTCTGCACAATGGCCAAGAATGTATTTCAGATAGTCTTGATATGCAAGTCGATAGATCGACATGGATCACGCCCTCTTTGGACAGGAGGACAAGACGATCAATCAATCACCGCAGAGTGATCGTGCCTACCTTCGCATCCCCACTATCAATGCGCGCGAAGTTAGAACGGCGCCTTCAGCGCGCGCAGTCATTTATTCGACGAAGGCTTTCGTGGCGAAGCAGCTGATGATCCATCCGCGTGGACACGCTCGCGATCTCTTCGATTTTTTGTGCGCATTCCTGCATCAGCCCGCGATACCCGCCGCCGCGGTCATGGATCGCGTCGTCGTGGCAGCACCTCGACCTCACGCACACGCGAAGGCACCCTTTAGAGTGTGCCTGCCTCTGTTTACCCGTTCACCAGCGGCCAATGCATGGCCGCCGAGAGATTCATCAGCTCATGTTGCGTTCGATTCGAGTGCATAGAGCGTCCCTGCGGAGGGTGGATCGGCGTAGAGCTGTTCGACGTCTTGCGAGCGGCGCTCCAGTGCGACTCGCTGATTGATCGTGCCCTTGTCGGACACTTCATGAGCATCGATGCTCGGCGGCTCGATCAGCAGCCGCAGACGCTGAATCTTCGCGCTCGATCCCCGGCCCGCATTGAACGTGGCCAGGCGCTGCGCCAGGAATGTGGCAATCGCACTCTGCACCTCCACCGGTGATTGCGCATCAGCGCCGGCGATCGATCGACAACCTGCGTCGCTCGTCCACGCCAGCACGGCGACGTACGCGCGATGCTCGCCACAGATGAGCGCGTCGGACAACACCGGCGCGCACGCTTCAAGGAGCCTGGCTCGCAGCGCGCCCGCCGAGACCCATGTGCCGTTCGAAAGTTTGAATTCTTCGGCGAGCCGACCGGCAAACTTGAGGCCCTCTTGCACGTCGTTGTCGTCGTGGAATTGCGCAGTGTCACCGCTGCGATAGAAACCCTCCTCGTCGAACATCTCGCGTCCGGCCACACCGAGATATCCTGGAGTGATCATCGGACCCCGCATACGGACTTCGTAGCGCGACGCGATCGGTACGAGCTTCACCTCCACTCCGGGCATCGGCAGGCCGATGCCGACCTGCTCGGTCGGGAAATAGATCGACATGCAGCCGCTGGTGGTCTCGGTGGCACCGTAGCCGGTCGTAAAGAAGATCCGCTCGCCAATCGTGCGCACCGCGAGCTCCTGGAAGCGATCGTAGAGTGCCTGCGGCAGCCCGGCACCGCCATACAGCGCGAGTCGCACACCGCCGAAGAAGCGCTCGCGCAGTTCCGCATCGCTCTCGAGTGCATCGGCTAGCATCGCGTAGCCAATCGGTACGTTCACATAGAACGACGGGGCAAGTTCCTTCAGATTCGCGATCGATTCTTCGAACTTCCCCGGCATCGGCCGGCCGCCGTCGATGTACAGAGTGCCGCCGCTGGTGAGCACTCCCATCTTGGTAAACGCGCCAGAGACGTGATTCCACGGCAGCCAATCGAGCATGGTCTCGTGCCAGCCAGCCGTTTGGCCGAACACCTGCCGCCCCTGCGCTAGGTTCGCGGCGATCATGCGCTGGGTTTGGATCACTGCCTTCGGCAAGCTGGTCGATCCGGAGGTCATCATGTAGGCCGCAGGAGCATCGGGATCGATCGCTTCGATCGACGTCGTTACCGCGTCCGTGACACGCGTGGCCAGCACCTCGCTCAGCGCGACGGCAGGTCGGCGCAGGAGCTTCGGATCGTCGGTCACGATCACCGCGTCGCCGAAGTCCACGTTCTCGAGCGCGGCGCGATACAGCGCTGCTTGTTCGGCGAAGACCACGGCTGGTCGTACGAGCCTGATCACGTGTTTCAGGCGCCCATAGTCGCCTCCCATCAGCGCGTAGTTCACGCTCACCGGACAAAGCGCAATGCGCGCACTCATCGCACCGTACTTCACTATCGCATGGGCAATGGAATTGCCGGACAGGACGAGCACCGAACGCTCCGGAACGATCTCGAGATCGAGCAGCCATTGAGCGACCGCATCAACGTCACGCTTCGTGGCAGCGTAGGTATGGCGTATCCATGGCGCCGCAGCCGTCGGCCGCTGTGCAAGGTAAGTCTGTTCAGGAATGCGTCGAGCCCAGGATGCGAGTTCGGCGGGAATATTGGGGACGAAAGCCTGCAGTTCGGTCGCGGCCCGCACGATCAGAGTACCGTCCGAGCGCCGTTCCACGTCCATGCGAGCGGAAGGGAAGTAGGTCCGGCGAAACGGGACCTGCGCTGCTTGCGTAAGGGCGTGTTCGATCATGACGATTCCGGGTCGAGGGTACAACGATCGTCACTGAGTAGGTCTTGAAATGCAAGTCGACTGGCATACGATGCTCTGGTGAGCGCATCGGTTTGACGCCCGCAACATCTGCAGCTCGTGGACGAACCGCTGCGCACCAAGCAGCGCTTCTCTATGTCTATTCCGCTAGATGATAGCGGATTCAAAACCGCTATCGAGGCGTCACGCTGTCTGCAGCTCACCTCATCTGCTTTCGGTTCGAACTCGTTCGTAATCAAGGCCTGTGTACGCGACATGCAGGGGCGCTCGTATCGCTGCGCCCTGCAGATCTCGTCGGCCTCTGTAACGCTTTCCCTGATGGTTCAGAAACGTGACGTCATCGGTTCCCGTCTACTTACCCTTATACACGGGCTCTCTTTTCTGGAGGAACGCCTCGACGGCCTCTCGATGATCCGCCGTTCCCATACAAAACTCCCAGGCCAGGTTGCCCCACCGCTTGTTTTTCTCGGCGGGGATCTCGATGCCCCAGCGAATACCTTCCTTCGCCAGTTTCACTGCCAAGGGAGGTCTGTTTGCCAGCTTGGACGCCAGTTCCATGGTGGCGCTCATCAACTGCTCATGCGGCACCACCCTATTCACCAGCCCAATCTTATCCGCTTCTTTGGCATCGATAATATCGCTGGTAAGGATCAATTCATAAGCCTTGGCCAGACCAACCAACCGTGGGAGCAACCAGTGTGCTATTTCAGGTGTCGCCCCCTGCGTCCCGACGAATGGCCAACGAAATCGGGCTTTCTCGGAGACGATTCTCATGTCGCACGCACAGGCAATCTCACAACCCAGGCCCGATGCAGCTCCATTGACGGCAGCAATGGTCGGGGTGTTGATCCTTTGCAGCAGTTCGATGTGATGCAGCGGAAACCCCTCCATCAGAAACCTTCGGATGACCTCTTTCAACCTGTCTTCCGGCGACCATAAGAGATAGTCATAACTTTTGGATTTCAGTTCCTCTTTGTGCTGCTCGACAAACTCCGCGGACCGTTCTTCATGTTTCCCGCCGCCCAATGCAATATTTACGTCAGCACCGGCACAAAAGGTCTTGTCTCCAGCCCCCGTAATGACGATCACCCGGACGCCGTCGTCCTTGTCCGCCTCGGTAATGATGTCGATAAATGCATCAAGGTCCTTGTGAGTCAAAGCGTTCACAGGTGGCCGGTTGAGCGTCACAGTCGCGATCTTCCCGTCTACCGTGTAACTGATTCTCTCGGAGCCCATTTGAGTACACCCTTACAATAATTTTAATTAGCGAAACTTATCTTGAGCCTTGAACAGGTCACAACCCTTTATGGGAGATACCTGCGGCCATCAGATCAGCAATTTCTTTCTCTGAAAATCCGAGTTGTAGAAGTATTTTCACGGATTCCGAACCGAATGGATTGGTCGGCGGAGCGGGACGAAAGCCATCTTCATCCAAGTTGAGCGGCGGTGCCACGACCGTTACCGCACCAACCACTGGATGCTTAAAGCTATGAAACAGCTTGTTGGCTTTCACATGCTCGTCATCAAACAGCTCGATCGGCAGGTACACCTTGGAAACAGGGATACCAGCGGTTCGGAGGATCGCGACCCAGTGGTCGCTCGGTTGCATTGCCAACATGTTCTCGACTTGTGACGCAAGATTTGTGTAATGCGCTTGCAAGTCTCCGGAAAAATCGGCGGCACGTCTGGCATCAACGATACCCAGTGCATCGATGAACTTCGTTTGTAAGGAGGGGCTTCCACAGGCGACAGCGATAAACGAATCTTGAGTAGCGAACGTCGTGTAATAGACATTCTTCATTTTCTTCAGCAGCGTGAGTTCGGTTGCCTGTATCGACTCAAGTTGCTCCGCGTAGGATGCGCCCTGTGCCCGCTTGGCGGCGAGTTGCTCGAGCATCTGGGCACGCTCTACCGCATCACGTTCGTCCAACCTGGTCAGTTGTGCGCTCGTACTGGTACTCGCCATGGACACCGCCGCCTGCAGCAGGCTCGTTTCTATTACACCTCCCAGGCCCGTTCGCTCACGCCGCAACAGCGCAGAACTCACCCCGAACGCGAGCGTTACAGCGCCCATCGTATCCACACTGGCGCTATCGCATGCTGCCGGGCGACCGTCAATCATGCGGCCATTCGCCGCCATCAGCCCGCTACGAGCTTGGAGCACGATGTCCTGACCTACACTGCTCGCTTCGGGACCGGCATTCCCATAGCCCGACACCGAACCAATGATCAGTCGTGGGAAACGCTTGAGAAGCTGCTCGGGCGCGATACCCATTTTCTCTGCAAGGCCGGGTCGAAAGTTCATGAGAACAACATCGGCCTTGCTCAGCAAAGCCTCAATGACAGGCTTGGCAGCTGGTTTACTCAGATCCAAAGGTAAACAACGTTTGCCTTGATTGCAGCGAATAAAGTGTCTCGACTCCCCGCCGCCCAGCGAACTAGCCGAGCGCATAGGGTCTCCACTGAGGGGCTCTACCTTGACGACTGCTGCTCCGCCCTCGGCAAGCAGCTGGGCCGCGATCGGCGCCGCCAAGAACTGACCGAATTCAACGACATTAAGGCCTTCAAAAGGTTGTTGAGACATGGACTTTCCTATGACTTGGCGCGCTCGAAAAAGAACGAAAAATGAGCGCCTGCAATCAAGCAAACACTTTCAACCATTCCCCGCCTTGATGATCAGATGTCTAGTTAGCTGCATTGAGCTAGTCACCGGTCATCAGTGCCTGGTTACTGGCCTCGGAATCACTGTTCGGCAGCAATCCCAAGGCCAGCGAAGTTCCCGATCCTACAAAACCAAGGACAACTTCGATTTCCAAAAGACTCAGAAGCTATATTTCGCTGTGAGACCCCACTCCCTTTGTATTGCCGGCTGGAACAATGCATTCAGGCCGAGACCAGGCTGCGAATACGCTGACAACATGTAGAGCTCATCCGTGAGATTCGTCCCGAATGCCGACAAGCTCCAGCCCGCGGAAAGATCCAAATTGATCCTTGCATTCACGATTCCGTATGCCTGCTGCTGCAGCATGGGATTCGTCGTGTTCTGTACTTCGAAATAGACCTTGCTCCTCCAAGCATAGTCAACGCGAGCACTCCAATTGCCCCAGGCAGTGGGAATCTTGTACTCGCTTGCCAGCGCATAAGACCACTTCGGAGTAAACACGAACTCGCTATCCAGCTTCAGCGGCCCACCCCTCGCATCCGCCTCGGTGTATTTCGCATCAGTGAGCCCTACTCCGGCGGTGAACGTGAGGTTCTCCACCGGCTCAAGCAGCATATCGACCTCAAACCCTTTGATTTCCGCTGATGGTGCATTCGAGGCAAGTTTCACCGGAACGATGGTCCCATTCACTATCGATGTGTAGTTGAAAGAGTATTGGATATCGGAATAGTCGCTGTAGAAGAACGCGGCGTTCAGACGCAGGCGACGATCAAACAAGGTCGACTTTGTGCCCAGCTCATAGGTCCAGACATGCTCCGGCAAGAAAGCCTTGAGTCGTTCATCACGAACCGGACTGGTAACCTGTGGTGTCAGACCGCCGCTCTTGAGTCCCTGGGCTGCGGAAACGTATGTCATTACATCCTGATTCCACTTGTAAGCGACACTGGCACGCCCGGTCCAATCGCTGGTGCGGGTCTTGCCACCGAGCGGAGCCAGACAGGCGGCACAATCAAAGCCGCCATCTTGTATATCCGACTGCTGATGAGTGCCTGCTTGTTTGTCCACCGTATAACGAAGCCCGGCTGTGAAATTGAGCTTGTCCGTAATCGCGAACGTCCCTTCGCCGAAGGCTGCGAGATTCTTGTTGTCTGACCATCTATCCACTCTGAAGCTCGAATCCGCAATGAGCCCAGCAGCAGTAAGCGGTTCGAAAATTCTCGCATCTGAAGGGTCGGAGACTTTCTCGGAAAAGGAATACAGCCCCATGACCCAATCGAGTCTGTCATCAAATGACGCCCCGTTGAGCTGAAATTCCTGGCTGAACTGCTCCTGGTCTGTGTAGTTGATTACGCTGCCAATATTGTGTGGGCTGAAATCGAAATCCACCCCAAAAGCGGTGGTGTATTCCCGATAAGCAGTAATCAGCTTTATCGACAGAACATCAGTGAGGCTCCAATCGAGCGTCACGGAACCACCCAGTGAATCCATCTTGTTGAAGTTATTTGCAGGCCCATAGGTGGTGAAGACGTCCCTGGGCACGATGCCCGCGTTCAGGGGCGGAACCGGCCTGAAAACGGCATTGAAAGTGTTGTGGACGAAATTTGGAGTAAAGGACCCAACCGTCCGTACGGTGCCTTTCTCATCAAGGTCCATTGCTTCAGCTGAGAACAGGATCGAAATATCGTCTGACAGTATCCAGTCGAGCAAGACCCGGCCGCTGATCCTGTCCCTGTCACCCATCTCATCGATCTTCCTTCCCGTGGAGTAATCGAGCACCTTGCCATACCCACTCTTGTTCTGCGTTCCCACCGCGATCCTGCCGTTCAACCTGCCTGGGATCAGTGCCCCATTCAGATTGATCTTGGCGTCTAATCGATCATACGACCCGAAAGTTACCTCCGCGGTACCGAAAAAATCCGCCGTAGGTCGCGCGGTGACAAAGCTCACGGCACCGCCGACGGTGTTCCTTCCGAACAAGGTCCCTTGCGGCCCCCGCAATACTTCGACCCGCTCGAGGTCCATCAACCCCAGATCGATCGCTTGCTGCGTAGACAGATAAACACCATCCAGGTAAATGCCAACACCCGGACCGCCTACCGAATTCCCAATCGTATTGCCTATACCACGCATGAACACTTCTGAGGTCAAAGCACCGTCGTTGCCGTTGTTGTACATGCTGAAGTTGGGAGTAAACGCGGATAATTCTCGCAGACTGGTGACCGATTTGGCCTCGATATCCGCTGTCGAAAACACATCTATCGATATTGGAACATCCTGCAAATTCTCGGCCCTTCTCCTCGCGGTGACCGTAACTTCTTCAAGGGTCGCTCTGGCGGTGTAACCCTCGGCTCCTTTGGCGAAAACACTATTGCTGGAAGCAAGCACCGCCAGAGCGGAGAACAAACCGATTGGCCTTATAGTCATGTCATACCCCCCTTCTTTTTTGTTGGTCTTGGAAAGACGCGCAGTGGTTCGTTGTCAGGTTGTGACCAGACGCGGATACATGAGTTCGATGCCACAGCGATCTTTTCGTTCTGCGTCAGCCTTTCTCAGCAGCGCCTGCGCCGCGAATCGGTTGATAGTTCGCATGGTCGCGGCGGGAATCGTCTCGTGAATCAGGTCGTCGCAGCCGAACGGGTGATACCGGGCGAGCAACTGATGGACATGATTCTCGGTGTTGCGCAAGGACGTACCGTTGATGCCAGTCAGCTGCATGCGTTCGAGCACGGGCAAGTCGCGGGGTGCTACCCACTTCGTGTAGTGGCATCGACGGACCGCCCAGATAAGGATGATCGTTCGCCCGAGACGCAGTGCGGATCGGCGGGAGCTTTTCGACCTTCATTGAATTCCTCGCCCCAACGCGGCCAACACGCAGCCATGCACGACAATTCAGATTGTATTAACAACGGTCTCGTTATGCAAGTCTGTAGATAAGCAACCGCTGCGGAAGATGTCCGCGCAGAAATGGCGGGCGATTAGCGTGTCGCACTTCGAGCATCCTTCTCCCATTACAATCCTAAAAACACAGGGGTTTTGACGCACGCAGTCGTCGCGTCGATGAACTTTAGAAGCACGTTAATCCACCGGCACCCTCACTTGCTCATCAACTTCGCCTACTTCTACGATTCCGTTTCTACACTGGAGTCACGCAGCTCCCGGCCAGAATTTTTTCTTGCTAATTTTCATATGTCGGACAGATGGCGCTATCTTTCTCGATTTGTAGCGATGAACGAGAGCCATCTTGTGCCATCTCAGCGTATATAGCCGTTGTTGCTGGCACAGCAAGACGCACTTATTCCAGAAACACCAATCGATATCGTCCCAGCGCGAGAGTTGAAGCGGCTACTCTTGCATCAATAACCGTCCATCCGCCAGTGCCCTGCGGGTTGCAGCATCGGCGAGCGTCTCTCGCCGTAGGTTTTGGCTGCATCCGCAATCGGTACAGCGAAGTTAGATGCCGTGGATTCCAGAAGGCTCGCACCGGTCAGATACCGCAGCAGGGGAACCCATGCGCAGGGCCAACAACGATGCGCGATCTGGGGCTGCGTGGGGTGGTTCGGGCCGCGGGCTTCAAGACGACGATTCCGGATGAGGTGGCAGTGCGGCCGGTGGACCTGGTCAACCGCGAGTTCACGGCCGAGCGTCCGAATCAGCTGTGGGGTGGCAGACTTCAGTGTGCCGCAGCAAGCGGCGTAGGAGATGAGAGATGTAGTTAAGGAGAACAACAGGCCTCTCGCAACCGGCTTGCAGGAGCAGGTTGCAAACCACCGCAAGCGGCTGGAGTCAAAAGCTCTGGTCGTGAGCGTTGCGGAAAAGGTGCCGTAAGGCATCAGGTGAGAATCGCAGAAGGCGAACAACAGTGAACTGCCGTTCAATTGTCGAAAGTGCTCAAACGATGTCGAACCCGGACGTTGAAGTTAATCCGGGAGCAGCATGGCGGGAGCCTGCCTATTGGCCATGCGACATCCGGCATAGAGGCAGCGCCAGCTCGGTTCGGGCTCCTATGTGGAACTGCGGGAACCTTCGATCGCGATGGCAAGGGAAAGGCACAAGCGTAACCCGCGAGGCCGACAGTACCGAGGCGCGATCAAGGGACGGAGCGATTCGTAGTAGCGATGAAGTCACCGTAATGGTGATGGAGCGAAGGGATCGCATCATCGAGTCAGATGCTCAGGCCAACTGCGCAAGCAGGAGGAGCCGAGGCAAATGACAAGGCCGTTCGTCATTTCCAAGCGACGTGTCTGGGATGCATTCCAGCGGGTCAAGGCCAATGGCGGCAGCGCCGGAGTAGATCAGGAATCGATCGAGGTGTTTGAGAGCACGCTTGGCGACAACCTGTACAAGCTTTGGAATCGGATGGGCTCTGGCAGCTACTTTCCGCCGCCAGTGAAAGCGGTACCGATACCGAAGAAAAGCGGGGGCACACGGATACTTGGCGTGCCGACAGTTGCCGATCGAGTCGCACAGACGGTGGTCAAGATGGTCCTCGAGCCGCAGCTCGAGCCGGTGTTCGATTGCAACTCATTTGGCTATCGGCCGGGGCGCTCTGCTCTGGATGCGGTGGCGCTGGTGAGGCGGCGATGCTGGGAATATGACTGGGTTGTCGAGTTCGACGTCAAAGGTCTGTTCGATAACATTGATCATGAACTTCTTCTACGAGCGGTACGAAAGCACTGCAGCGTTCCATGGGTTCTTCTATACATCGACAGATGGCTGAAGGCGCCCATGGAGATCGAAGGAAAGCGGGTAGCGCGAGAACGAGGGACGCCGCAAGGCGGTGTCGTCAGTCCGCTGCTCGCCAATCTCTTCTTGCACTACGCGATGGATGTCTGGATGCGCCGTCATCTTCAGAGCGTGCGGTTCTGCCGCTACGCTGATGATGGTGTTGTTCATTGCCAAAGCGAAGCGCAGGCAAAGCTGGTGTTGAGGAAGCTAGGAGAGCGACTGCGCGAGTGCGGGCTCGAACTGCATCCGGAGAAAACGCAGATCGTGTACTGCCAGGATGTCAATCGGAAGGCAGAGTACCCCGTGGTCCAGTTCACCTTTCTCGGCTACACGTTCCGACCGCGCAAGGCGGTGGATAAATATGGTCGGGTCTATGTGAACTTCTCTCCGGCGGTGAGCCGCGAGGCTATGAAGGCCATGCGGCAAACGGTGTGAGGATGGCATCTGCAGATCAAGTGCGACAAAACGCTGGGCGACCTCTCGAAGATGTTCGGTCCGGTGCTTCGTGGCTGGGCGAACTACTACGGTCGGTTCTATGCGAAGGCGATGAAGCCGTTGTGGCGGCACGTGAACGATTACTTGGTGCGCTGGATGCAACGCAAGTACAAGCGCCTTGCACGCGGGGTAACCCGCGCCGCACGGGCGCTTGGCCGGCTTGCCGAACGCGCGCCGAAATCGTTCGTGCATTGGGATCTGGGGTTTATCCCCGCGGCTCGATGACGGGAGCCGGATGAGCCGAGAGGTTCATGTCCGGTTCTGCGAGGGGCTGGGGCTGCAATGCCCCGGCCTACTCACCCGTATGTCGCCGCCTCACGTGGTCCGGTGTTCGTCGCCTTCGTGATAGATGTGCAGCTGAACAAATACCAGCGAGCGATGAAATGGATTCTCGAGGGCGCGAAGAACAGTTGATTGTGCGAGAAAGACCAACCTTGGTTGCTTGCGGGCGCGCCGGCGCAGCAGCTTCGCAATTCGATGTCCAAACGTACGATTCGACAAAGGCTGCGAGCCGCCGGTCGGACGAGTGACGGTGTCGATCGTCATTGCCAGGGCCAAGTGAGCTGGGAAGCGGATGCGCGAATCACTTGATCGTTGCCGGCATGCATCTGGCTTCAGAAATGTGCCCATGGAATAATTTCCCGGGCCCGGCCAAGACCGAACTCGGTCGGGGTATTTCTAGGGGTATCACGGAACGACGAAACGCTAGCTCAATGATTCCTACCTCAATTCGAAAAGATTGCGGTGCCCTCCACCGGCACCAGCTTAATGTTTTCAATGACTTAGGCTAACTGGCTCGCGGTACTCCAACTGAGTACTCCAAACGTGAGCCAGCACCTTTCCCGTAGACCGTCCGGTATCTACGCTTTCAGGCTTGTCATCCCTGCCCACCTGTCGCACCTCTCCCCCAAGGGTGAGATTCATATCAGTCTGGGGACCACCTCTAGGCCACTGGCTGTAGCGCTGGCTGCTAGGGTCTGGACACGGTGGGTGGAGGCAACAAAGCACCCTAGTGTGATGGGTGGTGCATCCCTTGAGGACTACTTGCGTTGTGACATGTCTGCTATTGAGCTACCCAAAGTCACCCTCTTCCCGTTGATGGAAGCTGTGGGAAGTGTTTCCGGTGATGCTATCCGGGCGTCACTGTCCTTCTTTGCCGCGTACAACATCCCTGTCCATATCCACCAGAGGTGGTCCCGCTTTTTGATACAGCCGGCTAAGTGACGGCTCTGCTCTTGTCGGCGAAGATATCGCCGGAATTCAGGAGCATCAATGAGCAAGAGATCCGGACGCAATCATTTACCGGCGTTCAAAGCCAAAGTAGCCGTGGAAGCGGTCAAGGGCCAGCAGACGGTGATCGAGATCGCCGAACGCTTTAACGTGCACCCGACGCAGGTGACGCAATGGAAGACGCAGCTGCTCGAGCGAGCGATGGAGGCGTTCGGCGCAAGTGCGGAGAAAACTGCGCAGCCGGCCATCAAGGAACTGCACGCAAAGATCGGCCAACAGGCACTGGAGATCGATTTTTTAGCCGGCGCGCTCGGTCGCATCGGCGATCCGAGCGCAAAGCGATGATCGATCGGGAGCATGAGCTGCCGCTGGTGCGTCAGGCGGTGCTGGTCGGACTGTCACGCGGAGCGATCTACTACGAACCACGCCCCTTGCCCGAGCGCGATCTGCAGCTGATGCGCCGGATCGATGAGCTGCACCTGGAGCATCCCTTTGCCGGCAGCCGCATGCTGCGCGACCTGCTCAATGCGGAAGCTCAGGCGGTTGGCCGCCGGCATGTGTCGACGCTGATAAAGCGCATGGGAATCGAGGCGATTTACCGCAAGAAGAACACCAGCCGACCGAATCTGGAGCACACCATCTATCCGTATCTTCTGCGGCGACTGCAGATCGATCGGCCCAACCAGGTGTGGGCGACCGATATCACCTATATCCCGATGGCGCGCGGCTTCGTGTACCTGGCGGCTGTAATCGACTGGTACACGCGCAAGGTGCTCTCCTGGCGGTTGTCGAACACGCTCACCACCGACTTCTGTGTCGAGGCGTTGGAGGAAGCGTTAGCGACGTACGGCACACCTGAGATCTTCAACACCGATCAGGGCTGCCAGTTCACGAGCCTGGAGTTCACCAGTGTGCTCAAGCAGCACGGCATCCGTATCAGCATGGATGGCAAGGGCCGCTGGCGCGACAACGTGTTCGTCGAGCGGCTGTGGAAGTCGGTGAAGTACGAGGAAGTCTACCTGCGTGCCTACGACAGCGTCAGCGCGGCGCGCAGCGGCCTGGCTCGTTACTTCCAGTTCTACAACACGCGCCGCCCGCATACGGCGCTTGACCGGCGCACGCCCGATGCCGTGTACTTTGAATCGCTGCCGCTCGCGCAGGCAGCTTGAAACCGCAGGGCCTTACTTAACCGAGCGCGTTTTGCTGTTCAGATTTGCGAGGCCACTTCTGGCACATCCGGCTCCGCTCCAACACAGACCGGCGCGACGGCGAATCGGTCGCAGTGACTGCTCGTCGTTTGCAGCGTCATCGCGCGTCAACGGCACCTTCCGTGCTCGCCCCGCCCTTCATTGCTCGCACACGCAGACGGATCTGCTTTTCCGTCTCAATCACAGCGAACAACGCCACCCCGACGCCGACGATCAAGAGACCATCGAACAGCGGTACCGGTTCGGTGGCAAATACACGATGCATCGGCGGCAGGTAGGTAATTGCGAACTGCGCGAGTGTAACCGCAATAACGGTTATCCAAACCACGCGCGTTCCCTTGACGGCGCTCCACGTTAGCGATGTGCCGTAGATGTTGCGGATAAAGAACAGGTGGAAGATTTCCATGACGACCAGCGTGTTCACGGCGATCGTCCGGGCAAGTTCAACCGAATAACCTCGGTCCATTGCATAGGAAAAAATGCCGAAGACACCAGCCAGGAACAGCGCCGAGACCAACACAATGTGCCAGGCCAGCTCGCCGGTGATCAACGATTCATTGCGTGCGCGTGGCGGGCGTCGCATCGTGTTCGGTTCGGTGGGCTCGAAGGCGAGTGCAAGGCCGAGCGTGATGGCCGTGATGAGGTTGATCCAGAGGATCTGCACGGGCGTTATCGGCAGCGTCATGCCGAATAGAAGCGCGACGATGATGGTCGTTGCTTCGCCTGCGTTCGTCGGCAGCGTCCAGCTGATCACTTTCTTGACGTTGTCGTAAACCGTGCGGCCTTCGCCAACTGCGGCGGCGATCGAGGCAAAATTGTCATCCGCCAGCACCAACTCGGCCGCCTCCTTCGCCGCCTCGCTACCTTTCTTGCCCATTGCGATGCCTGCATCCGCTCGCTTCAACGCCGGTGCGTCGTTGACGCCGTCGCCCGTCATTGCCACAGTCATCCCGTGCGACTGGAGCGCCATGACCAAGCGAAGCTTGTGCTCAGGGCTCGTCCGCGCGAACACATCTGTATTGACCACAGCGGCGGCGAGCGCCACATCATCCATACGGTCGAGCTCGACGCCGGTCAACACGTTGCCAGGGTTCTTCAGCGCAATCTGCTGGGCGATCGCAACAGCGGTTCCAGCGTGATCTCCAGTGATCATCTTCACGCGGATACCCGCCTCGTGGCATTGCGCCACCGCTTCGATCGCTTCCGCGCGCGGCGGATCGATCAGCCCGGCCAGACCGAGCAGCACCAACGTGCCGTGTACATCCGCATGCTCCAGGACGGTGTCCGAGGAAGCGACCGGCTTGATGGCAAACGCCAGAACGCGCTGACCTCGTGCAGCGATGATCTCGGCCTTGTCATGCCAGTACGCGGCGTCGAGCGGTTCCGTATCTCCCTTCGCGGCTCGCTGTTCATTGCACATCCCGGTGATCCGCTCAGGCGCACCTTTGACGAAAACGAACCCATTGCCTTCGTGGTCGTGGTTCAGCGTCGCCATGAACCGATGCCTCGCATCGAAAGGAATCGCATCGGTGCGCGTCCAGACGGCGCGGTCATGACGATCGTCCAGACCCACCTTGCCGGCGAAGGCGAGCAGCGCGCCCTCCATGGGATCGCCTTCTACGGTCCAGGCGCCCTCGTGCTCACGAAGGGCCGCATCGTTGCAGAGAACGCTGGCACGCGCGAGCTCTTGCAGAGTGCCGTGATCGCGACCGTTCACCTCGACGCCCTCGCATCTAATGGCGCCGCTGCGCTCGTAGCCCTCTCCTTCCACATTGAAAAGATGGGAGGAAGTCGCGACTGAGGCGACCATCATTTCGTTGCGAGTGAGCGTACCCGTCTTGTCCGTGCATATCACCGACACCGAGCCGAGGGTTTCGATCGCGGGAAGCCTTCGGACGATGGCATTGCGACGCGCCATCGCTTGCACGCCGACCGCTAACGTGATTGTCAGCACCGCCGGCAATCCTTCGGGAATCGCAGCGACCGAGAGTCCGACCACGGCCATGAACATTTCGGAGAACTCGTGATGCTCGACGAAGTAACCGAAGACGAGCAGCAGAGCGGCGATGAGCAGAATCAGAATCGTGAGCCATTTGGCGAACACGCCCATCTGCGTCACGAGTGGAGTCGTCAGCATTTCCACTTCCGACAGGAGGCCGCTGATCCGCCCTATCTCTGTGGCCGCTCCCGTTGCGACGACGACGCCGATTCCCTGACCCGCAGTCACCAGCGTCCCGGAAAATGCGAGACAAGAGCGATCACCGAGCGGCGCGCTCGCCGCGACAGCATTGGTTTGCTTCTCGACGGGTAACGACTCGCCGGTCAAAATCGCCTCCTGAACCTGCAAACCGCGCGCTTGCAGCAACCGCAGATCGGCCGCCACTTTGTCACCCGCCTCGAGAAGAACGATGTCACCGGGCACGAGCGTCTCGCCGTCGACGCTTCGACGCTCCCCGTCGCGCATTACGGATGCATGAGGCGCGAGCATGTGGCGAATCGCGTCCATTGCTCGCTCTGCTTTCCCTTCCTGAATGAAACCGATGATGGCGTTGGCAATCACGACCGCCAGAATCACCAGCGTATCCACGAGATGGCCCATTGCAGCCGTGATGACTGCGGAACCGAGCAGGACGTAGATCAGGATGTTATGAAATTGAAGCAGGAAGTGCCTGAGCGCACTTCGCCTGGGCGGCTCAGGCAGGCGGTTCGGACCATGCACGGCGAGGCGCTTCTGCGCCTCTGACTGCGAAAGGCCGCGCGACGCCGCCTTCAGCTCCGCCAGCACCTCGGCTGTCGCTCTCTCATGCCACGACGCCTGCTGCTTGGTCATTTCGATCGCAGCCTTGCCCATATCCATATCTTCAATATGCCCTCACGGGCGAAACAAACCCATTGGGCTTCATCGCGAGCAGCGAGCACCGTATCTCCCGGAGCGTATTCTCGGCAGTGTTGCCGATGATGAATTCTGGGATGCCCGTTCTGCCCACGGTACCCATTACGAGGATATCGAGCTGCAGGCTATCGGCGAACTTCGGGATGGCTTGGTCCGGCCGGCCCCTGACGTGGTGCACGCGACTTTGCCCCGTAGTACCCGATTCATGAATCAAGTCCTCCAACGCACCACGAGCGTCGCGCTCGGCGGACGCTACACCAGCGTCAATCTGCTTTTCCGGAACCCTCGCCCAAGGTGAGTGGCGCAAGCAGTTCTCGAACTCGAAATCCCAGCAGGAAATGATGGTCAGATCCCCGCTGCAGGTGTCAGCAAGTGATCTCGACAGCCACAGTAGCTGCAGCGCCAGATCCCGACCAGCCGGCTGCATGCTCTGCGGATCCACCGCGACGCCAACTCGGATCTCAGTCCGGTGACGACTGATCGGACGACACAACCACACAGGACATGGACACAACCGCAGCAATTGCATGTCGAGCGCTCGAAAACCAACACCGCGCTCGGTCTGCTCGGCCTGCTTGATCAGCAGGTCATGCGCATCGCGCAGGACGCGCCGCACGATGCGTACCGCAGGCGTGCCTCCGCATTCCACCGCTACAATAGTACGAACCTCGTCGGCTGCCAATTTCAATTCAGCCTGACCACTGGCGACGAATGCCCAGATCCGATCGGCAAGCACTGCTTCGTAGCCAACTTCATACTCGCCGAGCTTCTTGGGAGCATTGGACAGACAGCGACAACCTGCAGCGTGGTCGCATTGTTCCGACCCAAGCTGAGTGCTTGCTTCAGAGAATCAGTCTCGCCCTCGGTCCCACGAGTGACATACAGGATGTTCTGGAATCGACGCATGATGTGCCCCCCTCATTGCATACGCTGGACAAGGAACTTACTTCACAACCGTGACTGGACAAGGCGCTAGCTGGATGACCCTTGGCGGCGACCGAACCCAGCAGCAGCTTGGCGATGCCTCCGAGACCGCTATTGCCCATCACCATCTCGCTGCAGTGCTTGCTTCTTGCCACGCAATGATGGTGGTTGCAGGGTCGCCGATCTGCACGCGGACATCTGCCTTGCATTGTCGTCGCCCGAGAATGCTCGTGCCGATTTAAGAGCCTCATCTGCACATCGCTTCTGGTGCTCAGCGACCATCGCGCGAGACACAAACCGGCTTGGAGGAAGGACTGGCTGCACGTTGAGGACAAGAAGCGAGGCGCCAGCACTGGAAGTTCGCTTCTCTGCATACTCGAGCGCTCGCTTTGAGCACTCCGAGCCGTCGACCGGAACGAGAATCGTGCGGCCCGGCTTCATGTTCGCCCTCCAGTCCAGAGCCGTATCCGGAGCTGACGTTATGGTTGAGATGCCCCTACATGCGCCTGAGTCACTCCTGTGCGCACAATGGCTTTACGAGCATTGCTTGCCTGCGCCGTTCCGGCTCGTGCTGCTGCCGCTGCCTTGGGGAGCACCACAGTTTCCTTGCGAGTTCGTCCGAGCCGCAGCTGAAAGCCGTCAGGTTTGATCAGCAGTAGATCGCACGGGGCGTCGCGAATAATGGTTTCAGCCGTGTCGCCAATGACGAAGCGCTCCATCCATCGGCGGCTGATGATGCCCATCGCAAGGATCTGAGCGGGTAGCGTGCTTGCGAATTCTGGCAAGCCTTTGGCAACACTGCCGTGCACGAAGTGCACAGACTTCACATCAGCGTCGGCCTTCCTGATGAGCTGTTCCATTCGAGAATGCGTGCGCTTGTCGAAGCGCTTACGCTCCGCCGCTGTTACGGCGAGCGGATATGCGCTGGGTGGTATGGCATGCACAACGTGAAGCTCGACACCAAGCGTAACCGCTATTTCGGCCGCAGAATGGACAATGGATATGTCCAAACTCGCAGGCTTGTCATTTGCGTGCGTCGGGTCCAGCGCTGCGAGCACGACGCCGGATGCCTGCGTACCCGACATCGCGTGGGTCACAAGCAGCGGCCGAGGACACAAACGCATTAACTCCCAGTCTGTTAAGCGGAACTGAGGCGGACGGTTCTCACGACGTTCATGTCTCCCCGCCACCACGAGGTCCGCGTTCTCGCGGATCGCTGCGCGCACGACAGCTTCGTGCACGGGCTCTTCCCAAACGACACGGACGTCTACGCTAAGACCGCCTGCTCTCAATGAGTTCGCGTGCCGTTCCAGCAATCGCATCCGGTCGGCCACGAACCAGCCGCGCGACTTCGCAAGCCGCTTGGAGTCGAAGAACGGCCGCCCACTCAGCGCCGAATCAAAAGCCGCATGAAAGAGTACAAGGCGTGCACCGGTCGCTTTCGCAAGCTGCGCTCCCCGGTCCATGGCCGGCTCTCGGCTACTCGCTGCGTCGGCGACGGCCACAAGGATTGTTCGGAGCTTCGATCGTGCCACTTGGGTGCCCTTCTCCATTTGCCAACGAGAACTCTGTACGCATGAGATACCAAGGTCACCATTGTCATCGGCTCGAGTGCGGACGTAGCTGAGAGGATCCACGGGTCGCCTAAGCAGATGCCACGCTTTGCCGTGCTGCCGGAACGCAGCCCCAAGCCGCGCGTTGGCTCGGGCGGCTCGAACACCGTCCTGGACTAGGACGCCTCGCGTCGGCGTGCAACCACGCGTTGCAGCTGCTCGTGCTGTGCGGCGAGGCTCCAATGGTCAGATTCTCCAACGGACTCCGGATCTGTCTCGCGCTGCGGCTGCTAGCGCAGCGCACGTGCGACGCGATGCGAAGTCCCTACATCGGCCCATCCACACTGCGGCAGACAGCACACGCAGATAGGCTTCTCGTCCAGGCAAGATGTCACGTGAAAAATCGATCGTCGGCAGTTCAGCGTAGAACTCCGCGGTTGCTCGTGGACTCGCGCGCGACGCGAGGTCGCGGCGGACGGCGCTGTGCATGGCCGTGACGATGTCCGGAATACGCCGCCTGAACAGGGCCAGCAGCGTTTGGCCAGATGCCGTCATGATGAACGCATTCCCCAACCCTCCTCGCGCGACGAGCTCGCGAACGTGCAGCGCCGGCGGGCGCTGCGTCGTCAGCGCGAGGACGTTGCCCGAGAATTCGAGCAACGGGTACTTGCACACCCTCTTCATCTGGTCCTGACCACCATGCCAGGAGTCGGCATCAGGACCGCCGCCCGACTCCTGATCGATGTAGCCACTCGGGCCTTCGCCTCGGCCGCTCATCTGGCGGCCTACGCAGGCCTTGCGCCCGTCACGACGCTCCGGTTCTTCCATCCGTGGCGAGCATCCGTCCAGGCGGGGAAACAAACAACTGAAGCGCGCGCTGTTCCTGTCGGCCTTCGCAGCGCTGCGCGACCCGATCTCGAGGGCATACTACGCAGGCAAGATCAGCCAAGGTAAACGCCACAATCAGGCCCTCATCGCGCTCGCGCGTCGGCGCTGCGATGTCTTGTTCGCCATCCTCCGGGACGGGACGCTATACAGCCCACCGCAAGGAGAAAACCCGTTGACAACAACATAGTGACACCCCCGGATCGATACTCACGTAGGAAATTCACAAGATTAGTTGAATGCGATCTTGCGATTCGATCTAAGGAAGGTCTGATTAATTGCCGCCAAGGCGGATGACTGTGCGACTGAAAACGTTCAGAGCAAAGTTGGGGTCGGTGGATGCAGCCTCTGGGCTGAATTCTGGGGCGCGCTGTGCGCCTGGACGCCGCGCATCTTCATGTCGCCACTCGCAGCAGATGCTTTCGAGCGCTGAACAGGTTCGCCAGGGCGCACGTCACCTGCAACCGATGCAGATTCTTCGCCAAGCCGCGATAGCGAACCTTGTTGAAGCCGAACTGTAGTGGTCAAGTCATCCCGGACACGGCGTTACGTTTTTCGTCTGCAACAGCCGGTGCCAGTCCGTTATTGAACTGATGCGGCCGTATCCAATTGTATCGGTGCATCAGGTACTCACTGATGTCCGGTGTGCTTCCCGCGCCGTCATGTAACCCGCGGACGGGAGCCATTCTGTCTTGAAGCTGCGGAACAGCCTCTCCATCGGAGAATTGTCCCAGCAATTTCCTCGACGACTTATGCTCTGCTGTATCCGATAGCGCCGCAGGCGCTGTCGGAACTTCCGGCTCGCATACTGACCGCCTTGATCCGAGTGGAACAGCAGCCCTTGCGGCCGACCACGCTGCTCGTAGGCCATCTCCAGCGCTTGCACGACCAGGTCGGCATCGGGGCGTGTCGAGAACGCCCAGCCGAAGACCCGTCGCGTGAACAAGTCGAGTACGGCCGCCAGGTAATGCCAACCCCCTTGAACCCCAGACATAGGTGATGTCGCCGCACCAGATCTGATTCGGCGCATCAACCGCGAACTGACGATTGAGGTGGTTCGGTATATCGATCCGCTCCACCGTGGCTTGCTTGTAGGCATGGCTGCCGGGCTGCTTGCAGATCAGCCCCAGCTCCTCCATCAAGCTG